>JAICWO010000044.1 GCA_025934775.1 Gemmatimonadaceae bacterium
GTGTACACGATGTCGGGATTCTGCGGGTCCACATACACGCCGCAGTTGTAGCCGCCCTGCCCATTACGAATTCGCGTATCGGTGGAGTCCATCTGACGCCAGGTCGTGCCGCCATCATCCGAGCGATAGAGACCCGAGTTCTCGATGAGAAAGACGCGTTGCGCGTTCGTGTGCATGGCGACGGCGACGGACGTGCGGCCCGACAGGCGCGGCAACCCGCCACCGCTGATCTCGTGCCAGGTGAGTCCCTCATCGGTCGACTTGTAGAGCGCGGTGCCGGTGGGTCCGCTGCGTGGTGTCTGCTGACGATAGAACGGCGTGCCGGTCGTGTCCGGCGCGCTGTAGTGGCGCATGGTCGTCGCGAAGATCACGTTCGGTTCATCGAACGCACGGGCGAGTTTCTCGACGCCGTCGCTGTCGCCCACGGCGAGCGTGCGGCTCCACGACGCGCCGCCGTCGGTGCTGCGATAGATGCCGCGTGTTCCGCCCGGCACGTGCACGTTCCCCATGGCGGCCGCCATGACGAGGTCCGGGTCGTGCGGATCAACGAGCAACGAGGGAATCTGCCGGGTGGAGTCGAGCCCGATGTGGCGCCACGACGCGCCGGCGTCCACCGACTTGTACATGCCGTCGCCTTCATTCACCGCGCCGCCCGTGGCCATGTCGCCGGTTCCGGCATAGATGACTTTGGGGTCCGACGGCGCGACCTCAATGGAGCCGACTGACGACACCGCCGTGACGGAATCGAAGATCGGGAACCAGGTGACACCGGCGCTCGTGGTTTTCCAGATGCCGCCGCCAGGGAGACCGGCGTAGAAGACACCAGGCTCTCCGATGGCACCCGTGACCGATGCGATCCGGCCGCCGCGAAAGGGACCGACGCTGCGCCATACGAGCCCGCTGTAGAGGCTGGGCGGGACTGGTGGTGTCGAGACGGTAGAACGAGAGGAGGGGAGAATCGTGAAGAAGCCGGCGAGCGCCAGGTAGCCGGCGGTGAGCCAGCGGAGTGAAAGCATGCGGATCATGGACTGCGGTCCTCGGAGCGGGGACGGTGTAGTGACCAGTATGCCGCAACGGCGCGCACTCGGGCACGCGACGGCGAACTCAGCGCGCGCGCCACGCGCGAATGGCGCGTGCGTGGATGGGATAGTGGCTGTAGCTGTCCATGCGCAGGCGATGGCGGAAGCGCGTCTCCGTCGCGAACAGCTCGTCGGGCGCGCGACTGACGTAGCGGATGAGTCGCGCGTGGACGTCATCGTGCTGGCGAAGGACCTCCGCGAGCGAGAGATCACGCCGCTCCGCGCTTCGCAGCGCGTTGAAGGCGTCGATGCCGCCGTACTGCACGGCGTAGCGGGGCGGCCGCTCGCCCCGAAGAATGACCGGCAGATGCTTCAACGCTTCTTCCTCCCACCAGGTGACATGCGCGATGATGTCGCGGACGGACCACTGTCCCGTGACGCCGGGCGTCCGGAGCTGAGCAGGAGTGAGGCCGGCGTAGGCGTCTTCGAAGTCGCGCCATGCCGCCTCGAGCTTCCGGAGAATCTGGTCTCGCGTCATGGTGCACGTTCCTGTCCGAAAATGGCTAGACGATGCGCGGTGTCCCACATAGACTGCGTCGCATGACACCGGACAATATCGCACTGTACAACGCACTCGCGTCGCGCGACCCGCGCTTTGATGGCGTGTTCTTCGTGGGCGTGACCTCCACCGGGGTGTACTGTCGGCCGGTCTGTCCGTCGCGGACGCCGAGGCCGAAGAACTGCCGCTTCTTCACCAGCGCGGAGGCGGCGGAACGCGCATCGTTCCGGCCCTGTCTGCGCTGCCGGCCGGAGCTCGCGCCCGGCAACGCGCCGGTTGACGACGCGCACCGGATCGCGACGCTGGTCGCGCAACGCATCGAGGA
>JAICWO010000043.1 GCA_025934775.1 Gemmatimonadaceae bacterium
GCCGGCTCCGCCGCCAATCCACGCGCCCCACGCGCCACGCGTGAGGTCGAGGCGCGCGAATCCTTCGAGCTGGCCGGTTTGCTCACCGTCCTGGCGGTCGGATCCGGCGGCGTCGATGTCGAACTCGCCGCGCAGCGGTCCGAGCGGCGGCGAGTAGACGGATCCGCCTAACGAACCCTGCGCGGCCCAGGCTCCGCTGTTCAGCTCCGCGAAACTGGCGGTGGCGCCGACGGTGAGCACGTGTGTCGACAGCCGGACGCTCGGCGAGAGCACGGCCGCGCCGGCGTTGACGGAGTCGCTATAGCGAATGGCCGCGGCGCCGGCGTCCAACGTGGCATCGATGCGTTGCGCGGCGGCCGTCCTGGTGACGGCCGCCGCGAGGCAGGTGAGTGCGAAAGCGATGCGGCCGCCCGCGCGCACCGACGCGATGATCGATACGCGATGCCGTTGGGCGGAATCGTCAGGTCGCGTCACCGACGGCAATCACGGACGTCGTGGTGCCGAAGTCGTCGGTCACGGTCGTGGACGTTGCGGGATCGGGTGTCCACCGGGTTCCGTCAACGATGAAGGCGTACTGGTGCAGTCCGCGCGGCAGCGGGAGCGAGACGGCCCACACGCCGGCCGCTCCGGCCGGACGAAGCGGCGTGGCGCCACGCTGCCAGTCGTTGAAGTCGCCGACGAGCGCGACGCTCGATGCCGATGGCGCGACGAGCACGAAGCGGACGATGCGGACGGTGTCGGTCCTGGCCGTCGCCGACGCGACGGTCCGCGCCGCGTTAGGCGAACGCGATAGTGCGCGCCCAACGAGAGCGCCCGCGACGCTGAGCATGACCGCGGCGGCCACTGCGCCGACGACGGAATACGAGACATGGATCGTGCGGCGGCGCGTCCACCAGCCGCGCGCCACCGTGCGCGCACGGCGCTCATCGAAGTGCACGAGGTGCATCACGCGTTCGGTGAGATCGGGTCGCGCCGGCTCCGCAGCGCGCAGTGCGTCCGCGACGCCGCGGACGAACGCGTCGTCGTGCTCGCCGCCGGTCATGTCGCGATCATCGTGGTCGATCATGAGTGAATCCCCTCTCCGTTGAGGAGCTTCCGCAACCGCGTGCACGCTCTACTGACTCGCATCTTGAGCGCCGGAACGCTGGCACCCGTGAGCGCAGACATCTCGTCGTAAGTCAACTCTTCGACGTACTTGAGCAGAAACGCTTCCCTCTGTTCGATCTCGACCCGCTCGAGCGCGTACTGGATTTCCTCGAGCATCGCGGTGCTCTCGGCAGGCTGCTCGATCGATACGCGGTTCAACTCATCTTCATCCCGAATGAAGCGCTGCGCACGTTTGGCGCGACGCCCGGCGACCGTGCGACATTCGTTGCGCACGATCTGAAGCAACCACGCGGAAAGATGATCGTGGTTCCGACATCCGACGAGTCCCCGGAAGGCACGCACGAACGCGGACTGGATTGCTTCATCCGCATCGTCGCGGTCTCCGAGCAGCCGCAGGGCGAAACGGTAGCACCGATCGCGATACCGATCGACGAGAATGGCATACGCATCGGTGTCCCCAGCGAGAACCTGGGCGACGATTTCGGCGTCCGAACGTGGCTCCACTAGGAAAGGACTGCTGATGCCCCGGGTCGCGTCACGGGGCAGCGGATGGAAAGTCGGGTCACCCGTGCGACCCCGGTCATACTGGCTCCGTGCACTTGCGGCCGATGGGTCCGCAAAGCTTTATCCTCCGTCCGCCGTGCGCTGACAGCGGGCTTCAAATCCGCTAAAGACATAGGGAGGTATATGGGTTGGCATCCTCTGACGCCCAAGGGACGCCGCGAATGCGCGCCGCGCAGGTTGCGCGCCTCGCTCGCGCTTCACGTAGGGGTCCTATATGCGGCGTTTTGTGTATGCGCGCCAGCTGTTGCCCCTGCTCAGGTCGGCACGGCCGGACGTCCGATCGGATCCACAGCCGGCATGGCGAAGGACCCGGTGCTCGCAGTCGCGTTGCGCGACGTCTCGCC
>JAICWO010000012.1 GCA_025934775.1 Gemmatimonadaceae bacterium
GAGTGAACCGTGCCGCACGTCGCGCCCTGGACGCCCGTCTTTCCCGCCGACACGCCCGCCGCGATACTCGGCGATCTTCCGTTCGAGGCCGGGACCACCTCGTTCGCGATCCCGAACGCCGTGGTCCCTCCAGACGCCAGCGGCATTCTGGTGTTCGCGTGGGCCGCGCTGCGCGGGGTGAATCCGAGCGCCGCCTATTGGCACGTGTCGTCCGGGCCGGCGGGATCGGATGCGGTCTTCTTCTCGCTGCTGGTCGCGGGCGACCCCGCGGGTGCGAGCGTCGTTTGCAACTCGCAGGAATTCTGGCTCCCCATGCCAGCCGATGGCGCGCTCACCGTCACGCTCGCCCCCAACGATCTCCCGTCGCCGGCCAACGAGGGCCAGCTCGAGATTCACGGTTACACGCGCTGAGCAGTTCGTCCCTTCACTCCCAGGAGGCGCAGCATGCGTATGAGAGTCGGTCTCGTCATCCCGTTGACGCTCGTTGCGGTGCTCGCGTTCGTCTACGGTGCGGCGGCCAGCGCGAACGCGCGCGAGGCCGTCGTCCAGGCTCCGTCGGTGTACGTTCCGCCTCCGCCCGTGCGCACATATCCAACCACGAACGCGCGCATTCAGGCTTGGGTCGCGCGCGACGCCATGGATTCGATTCGCGCGCACGGCTGGGACATCTGGCAGTCGATCACGTCGCGTACGGCCACCGGACGGCCGGTCTGGCAGACGTGGTACTCGGGACACGAGTTGTTCGAGATGACGGGTCAGACGCGCATGCTGGCCCGGGCGGACGCGCGCGGGATGGTGCGGTTCCACCCGCTCGCGCTTCCGCCCGGACACCGCCCGACACCGATGATGGCCGCGGTGAACGGCATTCCGTACGACGCCGCGGAGCGCACGTTCGCGTTCAATCGATTCTCGCAGACGACCGCGCAGTTCGTCTGGAACAAGCGGCTCAACAACGGCAACACGCTTCGCGACACGCTCCTCGCGATGGTCGCGAAAGGCCTTCCGATCGCGCAGCGCGAGGTGCTGACCTCCGCCGACTCGACCGACGCCCAGTCGTTCGTCCTCAAGCCGGTGTTCCAGTTCATCTCGAGCACCGAAGTGACCGCGGTGCCCGTCTGGACCGGCTACGACACCGCGTCGACCTACACGCCCGGCAACCCGGTGCCGTCGCGTTGGCGTCACGCGATCGCCGTCGACCCGACGGGCAAGTACAAGCTCGGCGACTCGATCACGATGGTGATCAACAACGAGCCGCCCGTGAAGCTGCCCGTCGTGCCGCTGAACCAGTTCTATTATATCAAAATTACAAAGGCGGACTCGGCGAGCTTCACGACGTTCGGCGCGGTCAACGGCGACTTCATCGGCACGGCGAACGACACGAGCGCCCAGGCCGTGTACATGGCGGTGCGGCCCGGAAGCATCGGCCTCCTGATGGCGATGCACGTCACGGGGAAGGAGATCCCCAACTGGACGTGGCAGTCGTACTGGTGGACGCTCAACCCCAGCGACTCGATGGGCTACGACCGTCCGAAGTCGATCCCGGCGCCGTGGAACCACTACGACATGACCGTCGCGTATGCGATGGTGCACGCGGACGGCTCGCAGTGGATCGCGTTCAACCCCTACCTCGAGACGAACCTCGGCGGACTCGTGCCCACCGGGGCGAACGGCGCCGATACCGTGGCGTGGACGGGCGTGACGACGAACTGCATGTCCTGCCATCGGCGCGCGTCGATTGGCTGGGCGACCGTGGGGCAGAACATCATTCCCACGGGGCCGCCGTACGGGCCGGACATGAACATCGCGGCCGGCGACTCCGTCGTGTTCACGCAGCCGGTGCCGGGCGTGCCGGGGCGCGTGCCGCTGCTCAAGACCGATTTCCTGTGGTCCGTCGCGATTCGCGCATCGCAGCCGACGGCATCAGGGGCGCGACGGCCGTAGCATTCGCGCTCGGTGCCCGAGGTCGTTCGCGCCGTGCTCTGCGGGCGTGCTCGGCGGGCGTGCTCGGGGTGGGACGTCACTCCGCGCGACGAGGCAGAACTGACACTGATCGTGTCAGTTCTGCCATCCGCTCGCGCTGCATGACATCCCACCCCTGCGCGCGTCGTGCGGTCTTTCCGCAAAGCGCCGCGCGCATCGGCCGCGTGCATCGGCCGCGTGCATCGGCCGCGCACGTCGGCCGCGCACGTCGGCCGCGATCATTTCGGGCGCACGCGCGTGATGCGCAACGTCGACTGTGCGGCGCATTGACGTCGTGATCGTGCGCGATGGTCGGGGCGCGGCGCCGGAAGGGGCCGCCGCCGGGCAACTCCGCGATGCGCGAGCTCCGCTCTCTCAACGCGCGCAGCGGCGCGTCACTCGATACTCGCGCTCACGTCGTTCGAGTCTGCTACGGCGCGAACGGCGTTTCGGTCTCGACGGCTTTCCAGGCCTTGGCCACTCGCTCGGTCGGCAGCCATGTGGTCGGATAGTTCGGCGGCCGCGTAGCGCCGGCCGCGCGAATCTCTTTCGTGTGCGGGTCCGCGATCCAGCCCGCCCGTTCGTCGATCGTCCTCAGCGCGCCCGACGCCGAGTCGAGGCGCATCGGCAGCACGTCGTCGAAGAATGCGATCGACATGTCCTTCGACCGCCCGACGATGTGCGTCGCGGCCGGCTCGTTGACGAGCGCCCACAGCGCGCCGCCGCGCCGATTCACCGCGAAGAGACCCGTGATCGTCTCCACGCGCTGCTCCAGATCTTTGCCGCCGATGAAGAGCAGGGCCGGGATGTGGCGCGTGGCGCGCGGCGTGAGCGCGGTGTAGTAGATGCCGCCCTTGTTGACGACGAACGCGATCACGCGCTCGGGTTTCCATGCGGCGAACTCGTAATCGAACTGCCCGCCGGCCGACATTCCCCACATGAGCAGGGGCGCGGCGGCCATTTCGGGATGGTGGCCGCGGTCGGCAAAGCGCGCGATTGCGTCGAGGAGCGCCTGTCCGGATCCCTGCGAGACATTTACATAATTCTCAATAAAGCCCTGATCGTGCGGCTTGTCCGTGAATCGGCAGGCGACGATCGCGGCATCGTGGCGCGCGGCGAACGCTTGCCAGGCGGAATCCTGCGCCATGGCGCGGCCGTCGCCGTTGGAGCCCGGGACGAGGACGAGTACTTCGCGGATGTGCCCGACCCCCGGCGGCGTCCAGAGGCGAAATTGCGCGACGTCGTAGTTCACCCCCGGCGGCAGCGAATCGTCGAGCGTTTGTGCCGGCAGCGCCCACGGGAGCGCGAGCGCCGCTGCCGTGGCGAGCGAGATCGGTCGCATGATCGAGCCTTGGTCGAGTGAGGTCGGCGGCGGATTCCGTGGCGGCGGCTCACCGTGGCGCGCCGAACCGCGTCCATGCGTGGAATCTGCGCCGTCCGTCCCTGCGCGGGCAACTCGCCGCGTGCCGCTAGCCGCCGTCTCCGCCAATCGATAGTTTCGCCCGATGTCCGACCTCCGCGACCAGGTCCAAGAGTCCCTCGGCGCGCACTATTCCATCGACCGCGAGCTCGGCGGCGGCGGCATGTCGCGCGTGTTCGTCGCGCACGACCAGACGCTCCGCCGCGACGTCGTCGTCAAAGTGCTGCCGCCCGACCTGATCGCCGGGGTGAACCTCGAGCGTTTTCGCCGCGAGATTCTGGTCGCCGCGGGTCTTCAGCATCCGCACATCGTCCCCGTCCTGAGCTCGGGCGAAACGGACGGGCTGCCGTGGTTCACGATGCCGTTCGTACAGGGCGAATCGCTGCGCGAGCGCCTCAAGCGCGGCCCGCTCCCGATCGCCGAAGCCGTCCAGATCATGCGCGAGGTGGCCAAGGCGCTCGCCTACGCGCACGAGCGCGGCGTGGTGCATCGCGACATCAAGCCCGACAACGTGCTGATGACCGGCGGCACCGCCGTCGTTACTGATTTTGGTATTGCAAAAGCCTTATCGGCGTCGCGGACCGCGGAGAGCCCGGGTGCCACGCGCGGGCAGTTGACGCAGATGGGCATGTCGATCGGGACGCCGACGTACATGGCGCCGGAGCAGGCCGCGGCGGACCCCGACACCGACGCGCGCGCCGATCTCTACGCCTTCGGCTGCATGGCGTACGAGCTGCTCGCCGGCCGGCCGCCGTTCGTCGGCATGCCGCCGCAGAGGCTGCTGGCCGCGCACATGAGCGAGCGTCCGCAGCCCGTCGCCGAGCTGCGACGCGACACGCCGCCGCTCCTCGCGGAGCTCGTGATGCACTGCCTCGAGAAGGAGCCGGCGAAGCGGCCGGCGAGCGCCGCCGACGTGGTGCGGCTCCTCGACGTGGCGACGACGACGAGCGGCAGCGCCGCCGCGGCGTCCGCGGTGCTCCTCGGCGGGCGCGTGTCGCTGCCCGCGGCGCTCCTGGTGTGGGCGGTGGTGCTCGGCGCGGCGTGGATTCTCGCCAAAGCCGCGATCGTGGGCATCGGGCTTCCGAGTTGGGTGTTGCCGGGCGCGCTGATCGTCGCCGGCCTCGGATTGCCGGCCATTCTCTTCACCGCGTTCGTTCAACAGACGGCGCGGAGCGCGCTCACCCGCACGCCGACGCTCACGCCCGGCGGCACCATGGCGCCGCAGGGCACGATGGCGACGATCGCCGTCAAGGCGAGCCCGCACGTGAGTTGGCGCCGCACGACGCGCGGCGGGATTCTCGCGTTTGGCGCGTTCGTGCTGGTCGTCGCCGCGTTCATGGCCATGCGCGCACTCGGGATCGGTCCCGCGGGGTCGCTGCTCGCGTCGGGCCGCATCAGCGCCAAGGAACCGCTGCTCGTCACCGATTTCACCGTGCACGGCGGCGATTCCACGCTCGCGACGATCGTGTCCGAGGCGGTGCGGTCGAGCCTCTCGCAATCGAGCACGATCACGCTCGTGCCGCCCGCGCGCGTGGCGAGCACGCTCGCGCTGATGCAGAAGCCGGCGACGTCGCGTCTCGATCTCGCGCTCGCGCGCGACGTCGCGCAGCGCCAGGGCGTCAAGGCGATCGTCGACGGGGACGTGAGCGCGCTCGGCAGCGGCTTCGTCGTCGCGGTGCGACTCGTCACGGCCGATTCGGCGCGCGTGCTCGCCGCGGTGCAGCAGGCGGTGGACGGTCCCAAGGAGCTCATCGCCGCCGTGGATGCGATCGGACGCGAGCTGCGCGGCAAACTCGGCGAGTCGCTCAGATCGGTGCAGAACGCGCCGAGTCTCGAGCAGGTGACGACACCGTCCGTCGAGGCGCTCCGTGCGTACTCGGAGGGGGCGCGCGCGTACGACATGGAGGGCGACTACCCGATGGCGATCGCGCGGCTCAGGGACGCCGTCGCGATCGATTCGGGGTTCGCGATGGCGTGGCGCAAGCTCGGTTCGGTCTACAACGCCGCCGGCTACTCGACGGCGACGGCGGATTCCGTATTGGAACGCGCATATCACTTTCGTGATCGCCTCACCAGGCACGAACGGTTGATGACGATCGCGTCGTATTACTTCATCGGCCCCGGCCAGGATCGCGTGAAGGCAATGGCGGCCGACGAACAGCTCGTCGCAGAGGGCGACACCGCGATGGCCGGCGTGAACCTCTCGCTTCAGGAAGACAGCCGCCGGCATTTCGCGCGAGCCGATTCGCTGCTCCGGGCGGCGGTCCGGCTGAACGGCGCCAGCATCGCGTACGTCGATCTGGCGTCCACCCTCGTGAATGCCGGGCAATACCGGCAGGCTCTCGCGACGCTGGACGAAGCGACGAAGCGGTATCCGTCGCCGAGCGGACACGCCGGCGCGCAGTACTTTCGCGGCGGCGTGCTCGCGGACGGTGGAGACTACGATGCCTCCGAGGCGGTCGCCGATTCGCTCGCACACGGCTCGATTGCCACCGGGGCCGCGGGCGGCAACTACGGGCTGGCCATGCTCGACGGCGCGCGCGGCCGCATCTCCCGCATGCCGTCCGCGCTCGCGGCGAGCGCCGCCGCCACGCCGGCCGGCGCGCGCCGCGCGCCGCTGCTCGATTCGATCGCGATTTCGCTGAGCGACGTGACGGAATCCGGGCAGTCGGCCCGCGCCGTGCGCCGCGTGGAAGAGGCGCTCGCGGTCACACCGTTCGCGAAGATCGCGCCGCAGGACCGCGATTACATCGAGACGGCCATGATGTACGCCCGCGCGGGTCAGCCGGACAAGGCCAAGGCGGTCCTCGCGCTCCGTGCCGCCGACAAGAGCGATACGGCGCGCTGGCGGGCGCAGACGCCGTATCTCCATCGGGCGATGGCGGAGATCGCGATCGCCGAGCACCGGCCCAAGGACGCCATATCAGAGTTCTGGAAGGGCGACTCGCTCCCCGACGGGCCCGTCGACGACTGCGCGCCGTGCACGTACGCCGGCCTCGCCGTGGCGTACGACAAGGCGGGCATCGCCGACTCGGCGATCGTGTACTTCGAGAAATACTTCACGACGCCGTCGTGGTCGCGGATTGTCAGCGTGGATTTTTTCGAGCGCGGCCCGGCGGCGCAGCGGCTCGGCGAGTTGTACGAAGCGAAAGGCGACCGGGCGAACGCGACGAAGTATTATGAGATGTTCGTGAATCTGTGGAGGAACGCGGATCCGGAGCTGCAGCCGCGGGTGAACGACGTGAAGCAGCGGCTGGCGCGGATGGAGAAGACGAGGGGGTGAGCGCGGCGCGCCTCACGGCGCCAGCAGCATCTCCAGCTCTTCGCGCCCGATGCCCGACAACACGCCCTGATCCGCGCCGAGGATGGCGTCGGCGAGCGTGCGCTTGGAGGCCTGGAGCTCGAGCACCTTCTCCTCGATCGTCCCGCGCGCCACGAGTCGCGTGGCGATCACTCGCCGCGTCTGCCCGATGCGATGCGCGCGATCGATCGCCTGCGCCTCGACGGCGGGATTCCACCAGGGATCGAGCAGATAGACGTAGTCGGCGGCGGTCAGGTTGAGCCCGTGGCCGCCGGCTTTGAGACTGATCAGAAAGACGGGCGGCCCGTCGGCGGATTGGAAGTGATCCACGCGTTGGGCGCGATCGCGCGTGCTGCCGTCGAGATACTCGAAGGCGAGCTCCGCGGCGTCGAGGCGGCGTCGGACGAGCGTGAGGAAACTCGTAAACTGCGAGAAGACGACGGCCTTGTGCCCCTCCTCCGCGATCTCCTGGAGTGACGGGATGAGCGCGTCGAGCTTGGCGCTGGGCAGGTCGGGCCGCGAGTGGTCGACCAGCACCGGGTGGCATGCTGCCTGGCGCAGGCGCAGCAGCGCCTCGAGGATGTGCATGCGCGCCCGGTCGACGCCGGTGCGGTCGATCTCGTCGAAGATCGTGCGCCGCGTCGCCGCGAGGAGCTCGGCGTAGAAGGCGCGTTGCGCCGGCTCCATCTCGACGTAGAGCGTCTGCTCGATCCGTTCCGGCAGCTCCGGCGCGACCTGGTCCTTGGTGCGGCGAAGGATGAGCGGACGCAGCGCGCGCCGGAGCGTGTCGCGCATCGCGTCGGCGCCCTCCTCCTCGACGGCGTCGGTCGCGAGATCCGCCAGCAGCCCGAAGGTCGAGGCGCTGCCGAGCATTCCTGGATTCAAGAAATCGAAGATGCTCCAGAGCTCCTGGAGGCGGTTCTCGATCGGGGTGCCGCTGAGCGCCAGGCGGTGGCGGGCGCGCAGGAGACGCGCCGCCTTCGCGGACGCGGTGCGTGCGTTCTTGATCGCCTGCGCCTCGTCGAGAATGGCGTACTCGAAGTCCAGCGCGCGCAGCGCGTCGATGTCGGCGCGCAGCGTGCCATAGGTCGTGAGCACCACGTCGACGCGAGTCGGATCGATGTCGTCCAGCCGGCGACGCGGTCCGCTGAAGTCGAGCACCCGCAGCGACGGCGTGAACCGCGCGGCCTCGCGCATCCAGTTGAACACGAGCGATCGCGGCACGACGACGATCGACGGCCGGCTCGAGGCTCCGCGCCGCGCGTCGAGCAGCGCGAGGACCTGCACCGTCTTCCCGAGCCCCATGTCATCGGCGAGGCAGCCGCCGAGCCCGAACTCCCGGAGAAAGAGCAGCCATCCCAGCCCCTCGCGCTGGTACTCGCGAAGCGATCCGGTGAAGCTCGGGGCGGGATCCGCCGGCGCGATGCCCTCGAAGTCCCGCAGCCGCGCGCGGGCGTTGAGAAATGTCTCATCGAGCGACGCTTCGGGCAGCGTCGCGACGAGCGCGTCGAGCAGACCGATCTGCGATCGCGTGAATCGCGCCGCGTCCGCGGTCAGGCGGCCGGCCGCGAGGGCCGGCGCGAATCGCGCGAGCCATTCCACCGGCACGAGTCCCTCGCTGCCGTCGGAGAGCGTGACCGTCGCCTGCCGCTTGCGGAGCGCGTCGAGGAGCATCGGCAGCGTCGCGTGCGCGCCGTCGTAATCGATCACGAGATCGAGATCGAACCAGTCGATGCCCGACCGCACCTCGGCGCGCGCGATGCCGTGTGGCCGGTAGCGGCGGCCGCTCGTCTCCACGCGCCAGCCGGCACGTACGAGATCGAGGACGAGCGGCGCGAGCTTCGACTTGGGCGTCGTGTATCGCGGCGCGCCGGGGGCCGAGTCGATCGACACGCGCGCGCCGGAGGCGAGGAGGTGTTCGCGCGCCGCGTGCTCCGCCTCGAAGTCGCGGTGATACCGGGTGAGCGTCGTCTTGTCGAACAACGTCGGCCGCGGGTCGTCCGCGCCGACGCGCGCGGCGCCGTACTGGAAGCCGAGCGCGAACGTCGGCGCCGAATGCTTCCATGCGGAGAGATCCTGCGCGATCGAGATCCACGGGCTCGGCCCCGTTCGCCGATCGTCGATCGAGACGTCGGGCGGCAGCGTGACCGCCGGTCCGCGCGGCATCGCGTACAGCATCGCGAGCAGCTCGCCGAGCTCGCCTTCGGCGAGCGGCACGCGCGGAACGTGGCGCAGCGTGAGCGCGAGGCCGTACGCCCCGCCGTGATCGAAGGGAGCGAGAGTGTTCTTTATATAGAGAACGCCAGACGGATGGAGCAGTGCCGGCGCGGCGATCGGCATCGTCCGCTCGCCGCGCGTCAACCGGCCGGTGAGCGTGTACGAGCCGCCGCGGGACGGTTCGACCGTGAGCGCGAGCCGCCACGGATCGTCGTCCCATCGCGCCGCATTGGCCGGCCACGCGGTCCCGGAAACGCGGACGCGGCACCGCCCCGTGTCGCACATGGCGGCGATCGTTCGGCCTGCGTCGGCGGCGGGAATCAGGAAATCGCGTGGAAGCGGAAGTCTTCCGGCGCGATAGAGATCGATGCGCGCGCCGAGCAGCGTGCGCGCGATCTCGCGGTCGGCCGCGTCGCGAACCTCGAGCCACGCGTCCGCCGTGAGGTCCAGCGTCCTGAGCTCGCTCGTGCCGCTGGAGGGCGCAGCCGTCTCGATCGCGACGTCGACGAGGACACCATCGGCCTCGGGATGCGCCGCGGGATCGATGATGTAGACGAGTCGCGGATTTGCGTCCCGCATCCGATCAACCAAGCGGCTGCTCGAGCTCCCCAAAGCGCGGGCGCCGTTCGTTGCGCGCGTTGCGTGAGTTGGCCGAGAGCGGCTGCGCGTGCGGCGAGGTGGAAGGGTTCTCGACGAGCCTGCCGGGGATGCGGAGTTCGACGTCTGTGAAGTGCATTCCCGGAAGATACCCGGTGCACGCGCGACGGTGTGGCGAGGCGGCTACGGTGACGGCGGTGCCGCGTCCGGCGGCGCCGTTTCCGGGTTTGGAGCACCGAAAATCTTGCGCCAGTTGGAGAGGATCCCCGCGACCGCGGCCAGGATCGCGCTCACCGCGAGGAGGACCGCTTTCCACTTTTCGAGAAATGCGATGATGCGCGCCGCGAGGTCCGGGAATTCGCCGACGTACACGCGCAGATGATACACGCTGTCGTAGACGACGATCGGCGACGGCTGGTCGTTGAATGCCGCGCGAACTTCGACTTCGAGATCCTTGCTACCCGTATCGCGCGGGAGGACGTGAAAGACCCACGGCGACGGAAGGCCGAGCTGACTCACGGCGCGGAGCGAGCACATGCCATCGCCCGCCGGTGAACGCGAGTCGCCTCCAGAGATCTGGAAATTGTTGGTATCGGCGCGAACGCAGATCGTCGCTTCATCGCCGATCCGCGTCTGTCGGGTGACCTGGCGGTGAGGCCCGTCGGGTCCATTGACGATGCGATCGGTGCCGGCGGCGAGCGCGGCCAGTGAGTCGCGGCTGATCGAAATGCGAATGTCGGAGGAGTGCTTCGCGCGCAGCGTATCCGACAAGTCGAGCGTGAGGGCCGCGGGGGCGAGCTTCCGCTCGGCGTCTGCAATGGTTGGCGGCCCGTCACTCGCCGGGCTGCGCGAGGCTCGCTCGCCGTTCGCGCGGTGGTGATGCGCGACAGGCACGGGATCCCCGGGGCGCGGCTGCGGGTGAGGTGAGCCGCCGGACGGAGCGGGCGGTCGCGTCTCGGGGTGCGAGATCGAGTCCGCCGGAGGCGGCGGCGGGGGAGGGGGCGGTGGCGGGATTGGCGGATCGTACACCACCGGCGCCGGCGGAGGCGGCGGCGCGAGAGGCCGCGTGCACGCCCCCGCGAACGCGGTGAATGCGATGCCGAGGACCGCCGACCGAGCTCTCATGGCGACGCCACGATAGCACTCGTCGTGGCGAAGGGCAAGGTCGCTCAAAGATTAAGGCATTCTAATCTTTTCGAGCGTTCAGTCGATTGCGAACGCTCATCAGTCTAATTGAAATCGATTGCGCTGATACGGCGTCGATGGACGCCGAACCGCTCGACGGGCGCTAGCCCCCGAGCTTCCGCCGCTCCCCGGACATGAGCGGTGCGTCGTCCGCCGCGATCGCGTCCTGCGTCTGTTGCGCGAGCTCGTCGACGAGGCCGCGGAAGCGCCGCTGGCGCTTGCGCACGCTGCTCATGAAGGAGAATCGCGCCAGCGCTCCCACGCCAACGATCGCCGCAGCCGCGAGGCCCGCCAGCTTCGGCGCGGGCCAGAAGCCTCCGATCATGCTGACGCCGATCGACGTGAGCCACGCGCCGCCCGCAATGCCGATGATGCGCGCGCGGCGCGCCAGCGATTCCATGTTCTCGGCGACGCGAATCGTCGTCTTGCCGTGCCGCGCGACGACCGACACGTGCGCGGTCCGTTCGCGCGCGAGCGCCGACCAGGTGAGCGAACGCCCGACCGCGTTCACGGCGCCGGCCATCGACATGCGACGGCGAATCGTCTCCACAAGGAGATCGAACTCGCTCTCCGGCAGCTCGCCGTTGACGACCGCTTCGTACTCGACGTTCGTCGACGCGCCGTAGAAGCGCGACGCCGGCACGCTGCGATCGGTCGTGACGATCGCGCCGCGCGCCGCGCCGGTCCCGCGCAAGAGTCCATGCTCCGCCATCGCGTGCTCGACGTACTGCGCGGGAATGCCGGCTTCGACCGCGGCATCGCGCACGGCGCCGAGCGCGTAGCCCGATGTTCGCGTCGCATCGGCGGTCGCGTCGCGCGCGCCGATCGCCGGCGGCGTGCGCGTCACGACTCCGGTCTGCGCTTGGAGCGCGGCGGCACGATCCCAGATCTGCTGCGCCTCCGTTTCCGATACGAGCTTGGGCGCGCTCGGCGACGCATCTGCGCGAATGGCGTCACGCGCGACTTCGCCTTCGATGCGACCGAGCGCGTCCGCCATCTCGTCGCCGCTCGCGAAGCGCTCGGCTGCATCTTTCGCGAGGCATCGATCGATGATCTCGGCGAGCGCGCGCGGCGCCGACGGAGATACCGCGAGCACCGCGGGCGGCGCTTTGTTGACGTGCGCCACGAGCACCGCCGAGGCGATGCTCGAGTCGAACGGAAAGCGGCCCGTGAGCTCGTAGAATCCGACGACACCGAGCGAGTAGAGGTCGCTCCGACCGTCGAGCGGCGTGCCCTCGACTTGCTCGGGGCTCATGTAGTAGACCGTGCCGAGCACCTGGCCCGTCGCCGTGAGCGGCGCCGACTCGGCGAGCCGCGCGATCCCGAAATCGGTGACCATCGCGCGACCCGTGGCGCGCTCGATGAGAATATTCTCAGCCTTCACGTCGCGATGCACCACGCCATGCGCATTCGCATAGCCCAGCGCCGACGCGACGTCGCGGAGATGGCGCAGTACGTCGCGTGGATCGATGTGCGTGCGGTCGCGCACGAGGTCCGCGATGGATGCGCCATCGACGTAACCCATCGCGAAGAACACATGGCCGTCGATCTCGTCGGCCCGGTAGATGGGCACGATGTTGGGATGCGACAGCTTGGCCGCGGTCCGTGCTTCGCGGAGGAAGCGTTCACGGATGGCGAGGTCGCCCGCGAGATGGGGCGGCAGCGTCTTGATCGCGACCGGGCGGTCGAGCCGGAGGTCGCGCGCGAGATAGACGATGCCCATGCCGCCGCGTCCGATCTCGCGTTCGAGCTCGTACTGGCCGGCGAGTGCGGCGGCGAGGGAGGCGAGGTCGGGGGAGGGGGGCATGGCAGAAGAGTGAGCTGGCGCGTTCCGCTGTCGATCGATCCATCGACGTCGGGAATCAGGGCGCCCACCTCAAGCTACACGCTGCTCCGATGTGCATCAAACTACGATCCGGCCCACCGATTCTCACGCTTCAGAGGGCTGTGCGGCCGATGAATCGGTGCGGATGTCTCACAGCGCGCTCAAGCCATGCTCCCGCCTTACTCGACGACGTAGGTACTGACGAGCTTGTCATGCCAGCCTTGGCGATCGCGATCGAGCAATATCCAGATGTAACCGAGGCCAAGGATGAATCCGGATATGAATTTTCCGATCCATTCGCGGACGAACATTTTTCCGAACGATGCGCGCTGGCCCCGTTCATCGATCACGCGCATGCCGAGCAGGTTCTTGCCAGGCGTCGTGCCTTTGCTGAACAGCATCAGTGCCCAAACGATATACCCCAGCAGTAGTAGCATGAAAAATCCGCCACTCCCCAGTGCTGCCGCGGTCGAGGCGATCATCACAATTGCGAATATTGGAATGCCAAAATCGAGGAAGTACGCGCCGAGGCGCTTCCCCGGCGAAGCGAGGTGACCGTCGATCGAGCTCACTGCGCTCGCGTGACAAATTGGGCACCAGCGAATTCCCGGCGGGAGGTCGGCGCTACAGGCATTACAAGCTGACATGACGAGCCCTCACCATCGCGTATTAGGAGCGAAGCGATAAATGGTTGGATGGCGCTGCACTACCGCGCGTATGCCTCTAATGCCGTGGACAGCTTGCGCGTAAGATCTGCGGCCGCTCTGTTCACCATGTCCTCCGTGACCGGCGCATGCTCCTCTTTGACGGTGACCAGCCGCTGCGGGTCGCCCGAGAGAGCACGCTGATCGCCTTCGTACGTGCCCCACTGCGTCGCGAATCGGTAGGCGCCGCCAAATTGCTGTGTTTCTTTGAGTGCGCCCGTTTTCACGTCGACAATCTTATACGAGCCGGATATCTCGACGCTGGCCTTGCGATCATACAGCGTCGCCAGTGCGACGACCGTGTCATACACACATCGATTGCTCGCTTTGCCCTTACTGTCGACTACCCGTTCCGTGCGGTCACAGACTTGCGCAGCCTGCTTGACCAAGCTGCTTGTCGTCTGCTCCGGCGTCACGATGATCTGAGTGATCTCGCCGGTCAGCATTTCGTGAACGCCCAACAGCTGCCCGATTTTGGCCACAGTCTTTTGATCGAACATGCTCGTCGAGCCGAGGCGTTGCTCGGCGATGACACGTTCCGTCTGGTCGCGCGGCACGATCTCTAGGAACTCCATGGCTTGCGCGTCACGCATCACGCTGCTTACCACGCCATCGACGACCGTGGCGCTCACGTCGCCAAATCGGCCCGCCTTGCCGCTCCGATCCTCAAAGGGAATGATGGCAAGGCGCTTGACACCAGCCTTTCGTGCCCGCTGATATGCAGTGGCCGCGTCCTTATATCCGGGCATTGCTTGCTGGGCGGCAGCGAATGCCTTTGCTGCCTGCTTCTGTGCTTCGACACCAGACTGCTTCACTAGGAATTCGCCTTCTTGGTAGTATCCCTCGGCGGCGAGCGCACTACCGTCCTTGTACCCTGGTACATACGAGCCCGCTAGCCGGAACTGCTCGGCGGCCAGATCGCGACTCGTCATGCCGGCCGTTCCGAACAGCCGTCGCCCGGCTTGATAGTGGGCTTCGGCCGCGGCCGCCTTCGCATCTCCAACGGCTCGCGAGTAATCCTGGGTCGGAATACTCACACCGCTGGGCAGCGATTTTACCGCGTCGTTCACGGCGATCAAACTCGTGTATTCGGCGACGACCCTGTCCCATTTGAATTCCGCAGCACTCGCCTTTGCTTCGTTGATCTTGTCGAGATGTGACTCGACAGCCTTCGGCTCGACTTCGCGAATGAAAGTGGCTGCCTCGTTGTAGTCGGGTTTGAGCCGGAGCGCCTTCGCCAGGTCCTGTACGGCTTGATCATAGTTGCTGTTTGCGTAGCTAGTATGAGCACTCTGATACAGCGTGCCATATGGCGTCGCGCACGCAGTCGATAGGAAGAGCAGAGTGGCGGCCGATATCCGGGCGCATGAGCGGATCGTCATCGTAGTCTCCAGGTTCAAGGTGCGACACCCAGCGAAATTCAATTTTGCGAGCGGGTCAGGTGAGCGGCGCCGGAGCACCGCATTCCGGGCACGGATCTGTTCGGGGCTCGAGTGGGACTCGACATTCCCTGCACAGGCTCAGCCCGTTGTCCGGAACTGCCGTCGCGAGCGATGCGAGAGCAGCGCGCGGTGTTGATGGCCGGGTATCCGTTCGTGAGCTCCCGCCGAGAACGGAGCCAACGAACCACCCCCCGATCGTGCCAACCGCCGCGCCGGCAGCCATCACATTGAACGACGTCTGCGCGGTGCCTACAAGCAATTGATCGAGGCCGGAGAGGTTGGCGCCGCGCGAAATCACCGTCTCGAACGGCAGTTGACCCACAAGCAAGACCGAGGGCCGCAATGCGAACCCGATCGCAGCGCCGATCACTAGGCCAAGAAGCGCCAGTACGATCGCTGAATCCGAGCCGGAGTGCGATGACGTCGACGAATGCATAATCAAATACTCGCCATCACTTGGTGGCGGATATCGGTACCAGCTCCATACGCGACGCTTGCACTTCCGACGAGTGCGACATAGAGTCCGATCCCGGCAGACGAAAGGACCGACGAACCGACGGAAATCAGCGCGGCGCCAATTGCGGTCCAGCCGGCGGCGACGGCAAGCACGTAGCGCATTGCAAGCAATCGTTCCGGCGCAGACGCGCGAGCGAGGCGCTGGTGCGCAGCGAGGCACCCGATGAAGCTGATCGGGTGTAACCACAGCAGCGGCGCATGGCCAGCGAGCGCGAGTCCAGAGATGCTCGAGCCAAAGAGCGAGCCCCACGGGAGCAGCATCGCGAGCACGGCAGCACTGGATCCGAAGACCACGGCCTTGTCGGAGGTTGAGGCAATCGAGAGGAGCGGCGCCAGCGGCTCGGCACCACGCAACGGCGCTTGCGGAGCCGCGACATGGTCTCTCGCGCGCGTTGAGTAAGCGGCACCGCTCGATGGCTGATAGGCCGCGGAGGAACTCGCGGCTGAAGACAATAGCCTATCGATCGTGCTCCAAGACGTGCTTCCCTCTTCGATTAGAGGAGTGTCGCCTTGGAGAGTGCCGGCTCGATACAATCTCAGGACGTCGTCGCCGCTCATCGGCCCGACAGTTTTCTGATTAGCGTCCGCGTAGAAGAAGCGCATGGTCATTTGTCACTGGTGGCGAAAGTCGGCATCTGTGAATCTGAGCGCGAGTCGGCCTGATCGTGAATCCACCGACGCACCTATGTTCTCAAAGGTTGCAGAGTCGCCCCCGGCCGTGACCGCACGTACGTTTGAGTTTGCATATAAGCTGAAATAGCCGATAAATCGGCGTGTCGCCCCTGGAGGGATGCTGCAGGTGCAGTCCTGGCTTAAGGGTGCGCCATCCGGCGCCGCGAGCTCGGCGTCTACGCGGATGTACAGTGGGACGCTCGCGCTGTTCGTGATGAGCGGTGCGAATCGTGCGACGCTGCCGTCGCGCGCGTTCAAGTCAGCGCTGCCAGTGCGCCATGGATACGCCGGAATCGAAATCGCGACCATTCCGCTCGTCCACTGCCCGTGAGCATCGCCCGCCACTGAGTCGGTTGATCGGGCGATTCGCCATTCAACTGACGATACCTTCCGGTTCGATAACCGAAACACCTCTGAGTTCGCTGCGTTGACGCCGATCCAGGATCCCTCGATGTTGAGCTCGACCCCGGTCACCAATTCGTTGCGAATCACAATGCGCGGATGTGACCATGACCACCATCCGTACGCGGCCGCTGCTCCGGTCGCCAGCGTGGACGCGACCACTAGGGCGCTGAGCAATCCGCGCGCGCGCGGGCGCGGGAGGCCAACGGGCGCGCTCGGCGCATGATACGCCCCTATGCTCGAATTCGTCGCGGGAGATGGGGATGGCTGAATGGGCTCGGTGAGGACGCTCGCTCTCGGGCTCGGCGACGGAGGGGCGTACTTCTGCCAGTCGGCCGTGTGCTCCTGACCGCGAGCGGCGCTCAATGTCTCAGCGTACCGTCGCGTCGTTGGTGGCGGCGGCGGCACCCACGCCGGACTCGATGCCTGCGGCGCTGACGCCTGAGGCTGTCGGTACTGCGGCGTACGACAATGTGGACACGCTCTGGCTTCGTCGCTGATTCGTCGCCCGCAGGTGGAACACGGCTTGAGCATAGCCGGTTACGAGGTTTTCGTGAGCGCCGACGACAATGTCAGCACGAGTGGCGCACCCGACGGGATGCACAAGTCGTAACCACGGCGCGCCATTGAGACGCCAGTTCCGACGGCGGCGCCAGCTGCTGCGCCTTCGGCCGCGGCTTTCACATCTCGCTTTGCAAGAAAGCCAACGATCGCGCCGCCAATGGCGCCCTTGACGATGTTCGCCTTGTTGATGGGCCGCTTAACGCGATCGACCTGCGGGATGCGCACTTGCGCATTCAGCGGGATGGACGCGTCATCCCAGCGTATCGTGTGCGCCTGAATGATGAACGGTTGCGCGGCCGACGTGTCGGCTGGTGCCACGTTCACCGATTGTAGATCAAGAATGACGATGGTGCCAGCGGGCAGCGTCGCGTTTGCGCCTGCGTAGACGTCTTGGTCGAGCGTTGCGAGAATTTCATCGCCGGCTTTCGCCTTATTGTCGCAAATCGCAGCGGAGACGCGGACCGTCATCTGAGTTCCGCTGGCGACTGTCGGTGCAGGTACCGGCGCCGCTACGGCTTGCATCGACGGCTGAATGGCGGCCAGCGAGATTGACGAGTCCCGCGCTGGCGCGCTCGGACTGCTGGGAGCCTTGTCAGCGCGCGGCGTCGGCTGCTGCGCGACTCGAGTCTCACGTGCAGGAGCTCGTGGCGGCGGCGCCGCTACAGGCGCGTCGTTCAGCTGCGGCGGTGTTGTGGCTGTATGAGACGCCAGTTCAAGGTCCGCGGCGGTCGTGTCGGTTTGCACAGTCCGCGCCCTATCACATCCGATCAGCACAATGATTGTGGTGAGGTATCGAAGAGTTTTCCTACCGTGCAGCGGCATAAGCGCGTCCTTTCCCGGAAGCATGAATCGCCGAGGTCTTACCCACGGCCCCCGCTTGCCGGCATTAGCATTTCGGTATACCTTCGCGGCTGTCCAGCACACGTAGGCGACCTAGCCGGTTCGCGGAGACCGGGGCGTTTGGTTTCGCAGGCTCGTACCTAGCCACCAAGCGTCCATTCAGCGTCCATCCGCCGAGTATTCCGTGTCGATCGCGGTTCCCGAACAGCCTCCGCTCCTGCGTTGCCTGGGAGCGGCATGTGTAAGCGCGTCTCCATCCGAGCACGCGCAACCCACGGTGCTGCTACCGCTTGGGAAGCCGCTCGCGCTGCTCACGTACCTCGTCCTCGCTCCCGAGCGGACCGCGTCGCGCGAACACCTCGCGGACTTGCTGTGGGGTGATCAAGACCGTACCAAGGGCCTTCAGTCGGTGCGCCGCGCCCTGTCATTCGTGCGGACACGCGTCGGTGGATGGGTCATTTCGGCTGATGGACAACGGTGTACAGTGTCCGAATATCTCGACGCTGACATTAAGATTTTCACATCATTGGTCGATGCCGCCCAATTCGACGAGGCGCTCCAATGCTATCGCGGAGACTTCCTGGCAGGCTTTGCGTCGCCCGGCTCCGGCGAATTCGAGGCGTGGGCCGACGTCGAGCGCGCCTATTTTCGGTCCAAGGCCGTTCGAGCGGCTGAAGTGGCCTGCCGGTCGGCCATGGACACGGGTCGGTCTCCCACGGCCAAGTGCGCCGCGGTTCGACTCCGCGCGATCGACCCAAACGGGCAGCTGGGCTGGCGCCTTCTATTAGAGTCGCTGGCTGCAGCCGGCGATCGCGTGGGTGCGATTGCCGAAGCGGCAAAGTTCGAAGCGTGGCTCCGCGCCGAGGGCGCGGAGCCCGAACCGGCCTCTCGAGCCGCGATTCGCCTGGCGCAGCACACGGCGGCGACACCCCCGCGTGCGGAAGCAGCCATCGACCCGCCGCTGACCCCTGACATCGTGGGCCGCGAGCGGGAGTTTGCCGCGATGCTCGAATCGTGGCGAACGGCTGCGGCGGGGACCACACAGGTCATCGCCGTCCTCGGCGGGGCAGGTCTCGGAAAGAGCCGGTTGCTGGAATCGGTCGCGCAACGACTGCGCTCGATGAGAAGGCAGCCCGTCGTCGTCCGAGCCTATCCGGGTGAACGTTCCATCCCCGGTGCCTTCATCGGCAACGTGGCATATGAAATTGCTAAGCTACCCGGCGCGCCGGGCGTCGCGACTGGAATCGTGAGCCACCTCGTCGCGCTCGACCCGCGCCTTGCCGAGCAGTACCCGGGCGTCACACCGGCAGGTCAAACCGGATCTACGATCGGCTCCCGAGTGATCGCGCTGCGCGAGTTGATCGCGACAGTGTGCGAAGAAGCACCGGTCTGCTTGCTCCTCGATGACGCCCATTGGCTCGACGACGAATCGCGCCAGATTCTCGGCGCCGTGATCGCCCGAATGGGTCACGTGCGGCTGCTCATCGCACTGGCGAGCCGCGATGTGGGCGCGCTTCCTCCGCTAGGCGACACACACTTGACGCTCGAGCTCCCGACCCTCAATCCTGCCGACGTCGGCGCCCTCATTGCAAGCATCGGCGCTCTCCCGGCCGAGGCCGACTGGCCGGGATTTCTCGTTGCGCGGGTGATGGCTGCTTCGCGCGGAATTCCGCTCCTCGTGTTGGGCGCGCTCCGCGAGCTGGTCACGGCAGGTGTCCTCGAGCTGTCCGACGGAGCCTGGACCACGCCGGACGAGCCGCGCCTCCGAGAGCGGCTCAGGAACATCAACGCTGTCGCGAACCGCCTGCGTGCTCTTTCCGCGCAAGCACTCGATCTCCTCGTCGCCTGCAGCATCGCGGGCCGGCCACTCTCGCGCGAACATGTCAACGCAATCGCCAGTCAGCTCGGCGATCCAGACTCCGTACTCGAATTGGATCGGTCCGGTCACCTGAAACAAGTGGGCAGCGGGATCGAGGTGTCGCACGACGTCATCGCCGAAACCGCGGTTGAGATCGCGGCATCGGAGTCTCGGGATCGCGCGCGGAGGATTCTTGGCTCCGTGCTCGTGCACTCCGACGACGAGGCGCTCGTCGAACACGGCATCCGTCACCTTGCCGCCGTGCGTGACCACGAACTTCTGCGCGAACCGCTCGAGCGCATGGCCCGATCCAAGCTCGCCAAGCGTCGCATCGCGGCGCGCGACTTCGTCGCGCGGCTCACCGGACTTGGTAGAAACGACGATCTTGTCGTGCAGCTCGCTCGAGCACTGCCGCGAGCCCTGCGTTGGCGGCGTTGGCGGAGTCTTGGTGCGGCTGGGGTGGTCGTTATTGCGCTCGGCACGAGCGCATTCATCGCCGAGGAGCGGCGGCGAGATCACGGCGGCAAACCAACAATCGAAATCCTGGCGGCCGTCGGCCCACTCACGGCGCGACATGCGCGCGTGTCGCTCGACATGACCGATTGGAGTTCGCGCGCGCCCCTGACCGCGTCGTTCGGGAACGCCTCGATCGATAGCGTCAGACGCGCGGCGCGTGGCGCGTGGTGGCGACCGGGCGCGCCGTCATGGGCTGTCCAGATCCAGACTGATACCGGCGGTGCTGATGTCGCCGAGATCCTTCCCAACGGACAGCGGCGCTGGATCGCGCAGTCTCACGCGGAGGAGAATCCGGGCGCTTGGTCGCCAGACGGCCGATACTTCGCGGTCATCACATCGGCGTTCGCCAAGCCGCCAGGATCTTCCATCGGCATCATCGATCTGAAATCGCGGACGATGCGCCCGCTTCGGTCGGTGGGTCGTGATCCCGAGCACCTCGCGTGGAGCCCGGACGGTACGCGGATCGCCTACATCACGAACGATACGGCGAAGAATGCCCGCAACGTCTGTCAGATCGGTATTGATGGTCTCGGCGCGACTTGCCGCGGCGGCTTCCCAATCGGGACGCAGATTGATGGATGGTCGGACGAAACGAGCCTTGTCACACAGGTGGGCAGCCCGGGATCTCTGGTCTCCTACGATCCCGCGGCGAAGACGATCGAACCGTTAGGCATCGAGAACGTCGTCGCGAGCGACGTCTCGCCCGACGGCGATTGGCTGTACTACTCGCGCCAGTCCAGCGACGGGGTCGAGACGTACGTGACCCCCACCGCGCGGCCACTCGATGCGCGACTCATCGCGCCGACTGGACGCGGTCTCGACACCAAGGCGAGCGCGATCTATTGGGCGGGTCGATTCCGACGTCGCGAATACTTGGACTCAGTATTCATCGCGGCGACGTCCGACACGATCGAGCTGCGAACCGATTTTCACCTGACTCCTCGCGGGTTCTCGAGCGACGGCCACGACACGCCGTTGTACGCCGCGCGATGGCGTTCGAGTGACACGACCATCGCGTCTGTTGATAGCCTCGGATACGTGTCCGCCAAGCGCGCGGGTGTGGTCGAGATTTCACTTTCGGCGGGTGGCTGGAGGTTGGCAACCCGCCGCTTCATCGTGCGTGGCTCGCGACCCGTCGTCGTGCTCCGGGAAAACTGGCTCGACCCATTCGCGCATCGATGGATTCCGTTCGGCATTCCCTATCCAACAGTCGTCAAGGATTCATTGTTGGGCGACGCGTTCTTCAACAATGGCGACGGCTGGTATTTCAGCGGCGCGTATCTCGCTCATCCGATTGATGCGCGGCGTGGGCTCGCGCTCGAAACGGCCGTGCGGACGCCGATCACACGACCCATCGAGCGCTACCTGGACATTTCCATCTTTCCGATTCACGCGATCGCCAAGCTCCGGTCGGAGTGGGATCATCGGTCGGGATATTTTCCGTACCGATTCGGCACGGGTGGCGAGTGCGAGTTTGCCTATCCTTCGGGCGAGGGAGAGGAAAGTCAAACCGGTGCGGCGCCTGTCGGCCCGTTGACGCGCTACGACCATGGGCGTCCCGCACTGGCCAGCGGGATGCCAGCGCGGCTGCGTATCCAGGTGTTCGCGGATGGATCGTGCGGTGTCGCGCTCGAGGGCGAACGCCCGGTGATCCTCGACCGGCGGATGCGCGGACTCGACTCGGTCACGATCCTGATCCAAGGCAACTCGGTCGGTACAAAGCTGCTGGTCGGTCCGATGACGATCACGCAGGGGGTGCCGGACGGCGTCGACTGGCTGCATGCGGTCCCGCGGCCGGTGCCTCGGGGACCGCAGACGGGAGATCCGTGAGCGGGCCGACTCGTCGGTTTGTCAAAATTCTAAATCCGAAGGTCGCAGTCCGCGACGGCGGACGATCTGCTCCCTCACCGCGATTCCGGCAATCGCGCCGTCACCCGCCCACCCTCATCCAAGAACTCCAAACTCGCCGCCCCCGTCGAATCCACCGCCATCCTGATCCGCGGCCGTCCCGCCCGGTCCGACAACAGCAGCATCGCCGCCTTGGCCGGATTCCGTCCGAGGAACACGCGCTGCGCCTGGAGCGGCTCGCCGCTCGTCGGCGCCATGATCTTCATCATCTCCGCCCGGCGCTGCGCCGCGTCCGCGATGCGATTGAGTGAATCGTACATCGCGGCGAGCTTCGCGATGTCGAATGGCGCACGGTCGAGCATCGAGATCCCGACGAGCCGCTGGCCGTTGTTCTCACGATAGTCCAGATTCAGCACCTGATCGTTGTCGAACTGATCGAACGACATGTGCGTCGCCGCTTGGACGCGGCCGTCTGCACTCCGCGAGCCGCCGAACGTGAGCCCGCCGTTCTCTGTGCCCTCGTCGTTGAAGAAAATGATCCCCGGGCGGCCGCCGCCGGCGTAGCCGAATGGCTTGCCCTTGTAGATCGGGCCGGTGGAGCGCGGCGTATTCGAGATCACCATCCGATATCGTCCGCCCGGCTCGACGACGTTGATCCGCTGCACGTCGATCGTGTCGAACGTTTCGTGCGCCGGCGTGCCGCGCCGGAACGCGCCGAGCGCCATGGTCGCGACGAGCGCCGTGATGGCGAGCGCGTAGCCTTTGAGCCATCGAAGCTCGCGGCGAATCTGTGCGATCTGCGGATCGTTGCCGGTCATGCTCGTGTGCCTCGGTCGGGAGGGGGTCGGTCCTCTCCTCCAAATTGTGGGCGCGCGCGCAATCTGCAATCGGGAGCCGCCGGTCACATCGCTGTTACAACGACTCCCGCTCTTGCGTCCCATACGATAGCCGCGTCGCTACAGGTGTATCCCGCGCATGTCCGCCTCCGCCTCTCTCAACTGTCCGAACTGCGGCGCTCCGACCAGCGCCGACGCGACGCGCTGCGCCTACTGCGGCTCCGGCCTCACCGCGGCGCCATGTCCCTCGTGCCTCGGCTCGATGTGGCTCGGCGCCGAGTACTGTCCGCATTGCGGCGCGCGCGCGATCGTGCCGACGGAGACGAGCGACCCGGCGCTCAAATGCCCCGGATGCAACGCGGACATGCCGCGCGTGCAGCTGGGTGCGATCGCGATGCACCGATGCGCGAGCTGCGATGGCGCGTGGCTCGATCCCGAGACGTTCGTGCAGCTGTGCGCGAATCAGGAAGAGCGCGGCGCGGTGATGGCGACGTTCGGCGCGGACGTCGCGGCGACTCGTGTGAGTACGGGACCGGTGCGCTACTTCCGCTGTCCCATCTGTCAGAAAACGATGAATCGCTCGAACTTCGGGCACACGTCGGGGATCGTGATCGACACGTGCAAGGGTCACGGCGCGTGGTTCGAGCACGACGAGCTTCGCGGCGTGCTGCAGTTCGTCGCGTCCGGCGCGCTCCAACACCAGGCGTCGTTCGACGCGGCGCACCCGGACCGGGCAACCGTCGTCCTCGGGGCCAACATTCTCGGCGCGCCCGCGACCGGCGCGAACGCGAATGCCATGCGTGTGATGCTCGACGTGATGAGCAACGACTCGGCGTCCTCGCTGCTCCACGGCTTCTTCACCTCGCTGTTCGGCTGACTTTAGGAGATACTCATGACACTGCGCGACTGGATGGCCGGCCAACTCGTCGACATCATCGAATGGGGCGACGATACCGACGACGCGATGGCCTGGCGCTTCACGCGGCCGCAGAACGAGATCAAGAACGGCGCGCAGCTCATCGTGCGGCCGGCGCAGATGGCGATTCTCATCGACGAGGGCCACATCGCGGACGTGTATCAACCCGGACGTCACGAGCTGAGCACGGGCAACATGCCGATTCTCTCGTCGATCCGCGGCTGGAAATACGGCTTCGCGAGCCCGTTCAAGGCGGACGTGCTGTTCATCAGCACCAAGCAGTTCGTCGGCCGCAAGTGGGGCACCGGGAACCCCGTGATCCTCCGCGACCCGGAGCTCGGCCCGGTGCGCCTTCGCGCGTACGGCACCTACGCGCTGCGCGTCTCGGATCCGCGGACGTTCGTCCGGGAGCTCTCCGGCGCGAACGCGACCTTCATGGTCGACCAGGTCGCCGACCAGCTCCGCGATCTGCTCGTCGCCAAAGTCAGCAGCGTTCTCGCGAGCGGCGGGCTCTCGGTGTACGAGCTCTCGAGCAAGTACGGCGAGCTCGCGTCGCGCGCGCAGGAACAGGCCGCGCCGGCGTTCCAGCAATACGGTCTCAGCGTGACGCAGGTGGTGATCGAGAACATCTCGCTCCCGGCCGAGGTCGAGCAGACGCTCGATCAGAAAACACGAATGAGCATGTTGGGAAACGACCTCGATCGCTACGCGAGCCTGCAGTCGGCCGACGCCATCCGCGACGCGGCGCGCAATCCGGGCGGCGCGGCGGGGGCGGGGATCGGCCTCGGCATGGGCGCGGCGCTCGGCAACCGGGTCGCGGCTGCCGCCGTGGCGGCGCCGGTGACGACACCGCTCACGCCGCCGCCGGTGCCGTCCACCGCGTGGTACTATGTCGTCGGGCGCGAACGGAAAGGGCCGGTCGATGAAGCGACGATTCGTGCACCGGGCACGATCGCGGAGGACACGCTCGTCTGGCATTCCGGCATGAGCGCGTGGACGGCGGCGCGGCAGGTGCCGGAGTTGGCGGGGATGTTTCCGCCGCCGGTGGGGTGAGGCGGTTCACCCTGCGCAAGCGCCGACCGTAGGAGACGGGACTCTATCGTGAGCCCCGGCACTCAGTCGTCCCGCCAGCTCCAGAGGTTGGCGTGGCCTCGGTTCGCTCGCTCCTCCCAGTCATCCATGCCGTGCTCGCGCAGCGCGGCGAGATCATCGCATCCGAGCTCGTACAGCTTCGCCGTGACGATCGCGTCAGCGCGGCGGTCCCACTCGGCGTTGAGTGCCTGCCACTCGAGCGGCGCCTCGTTCACATACCAAGATTCGTCTTCACTCAACCCATGAGCGATTTCGATATGGTCCATCGCGGCGCGAATGCGCACCAGCTCGCGGTCAGTTTGCGAGGCGTGGGCGATCACGCACTCGGTGAAGAGCTCGCCGAAATAGATCACCGTGTCATCATCGATCAGGCCGCGGTCGCGCAGCGTTCGCGCCGCGGCAATCCACGGACCGGGGTCGGGCGCGTCGTCGAGATCGCGCCGAATGCGCCAGAGAATCCGGCGCGACCGCTCCTCACCGCGTTCGGCGACGAGTGCCGCGAGCCGATCGATCACCGGACGTCGATCGTCAGTGCGTTGCTGGCGTGCGGGTTTGAAACGGCGCGACACGGCGGCGGATCCCCACAGGATGGTGCGAAGCGTTGAACTGCCATGAAGGCGACGGGCGCGAACTTATTGCACGATCCTTTCAGACGGCTCAGCTGTCGAGCCTTTCACCAGATCCTCACCCGCTCCGCCGGCGCCAGATACAACGTCTCCCCCGCCTTCACTCCGAACGCCGGATACCACGCATCAAGATTCCGCACCGTGAGTGCACGCCACGGGCCTGGTGAATGCCCGTTGGTGAGCAGCTGTCGTCTCAACGCGGGCTCGCGAAACTTCGTCCGCCAGATCTGCGCCCAGCTCAGAAAGAGCTGCTGATCGCCGCTCAAGCCCGCGACCACCGGCGCCGGCTTCCCGCCGAGCGACGCGTGCAGCGCGTCGTACGCGGCCGTGAGCCCGGCGAGATCCGCGATGTTCTCGCTCAACGTCTGCTGCCCGTTGATCGGCAGATCCGGCAGCGGACGATACGCGTCGTACTGCCGCGCGAGCGCCTGCGTCGACGCCTTGAAGTGCGCGAAGTCCGACGGCGTCCACCAGTTGCGCATCTGCCCGTGCGAGTCGAACGCGGCGCCGAGGTTGTCGAAGCTGTGGCTGATCTCGTGCCCGATCACCGCACCGATGCCGCCGTAGTTCATCGCATCGGCGCGCTTCGCGTCGAAGAACGGCGGCTGTAGAATCGCCGCGGGGAAGTTGAGCGCGTTCATCGCCGGCATGTTCACCGCGTTCACCGTCTGCGGCGTCATGACCCACATGCCCTGATCGACCGGCTCGTGCAGCGCGCGAATGCTGTTGGCGTACGTGAAGCGCACGACGCGATCGGCATTTCCATACGCGTCGCCCGGCGAAACGGACAGCGCCGCATAGCTCGGCCACTTGTCCGGATAGCCGATGCTCACGCGCAGCGTCGTCAGCTTCGCCTTCGCCTCGGCTTTGGTGGACGGCGCCATCCACGACAGCGCGTCGATCCGATGCTTGTACGCCGCGATCAGGCCGGCGACCATCTTCTGCGCGTTCGCCTTCGCGGAGGGCGGGAAGTAGCGCGTCACGTACGCTTTGCCGACGACGAAGCCGAGCGCATCGCTCGTCGCGGCGACGGCGCGCTTGTCGCGCGTGTCCTGCGCCTCGGCGCCGCTCAGCGTCTTGCCGAAAAACGCGAACGACTCCCGATCGAATGCCGGCGGCAGCACGGCCGCGTGGTCTTCGATCGCGTGGTACGCGAGGAGGTCCTTCCACGCGTCGAGCGGCTGGCTGGCGACGAGCGCCGCGATCCCGGCGATCGCACTCGGCTGCCACGCGATGATAGAATCCTCATGAGAGAGCTCTGCCGCCGCGAAGAAGCCGGGCCAATCGAGCCCCGGCGCCTTTGTCGAGAATTCGGCGCGCGCCCAGTGGTTGTTCCCCTTCGATGGATCGTACGTGTCTTCGGGCTTCCAGTGCGTCTGCGCGATGCGCGTCTCGAGCGCGATGGTCGCGTCGGCTCGCGCGGCCGCGTTCGACTGGCCGGCGAGCGAGAGCATCCGCTCGACGTGCGCGCGATACGCGTTGCGTACCTCGGCCATCTTGGCCGACGGATCGAGATAGTAGCTGCGATCCGGCATCTCGATCCCGCCCTGGAGCAGCGAGGCGACGTTGTGACCCGGATGGTTGAAGTCCTGCGCAACCCACAGGCCCAAGATGTTATCGGTGTGAATCACCGCGTTATTGATCGGATCGACGTCAGCGCGGAGATGCGCGCCCAGGAATTGCGCGAGCGCCCGCTTGCTCGCGATCGCCGCGATGCTGTCGAGCAGCGGGCGAATCGGTGTGAGCCTGCGCTTCGCGATCGCCGTGGTGTCGACGAAGGCGTGGTAGTAATCCGCGACCTTGCGCAGGTCGGTGCCCGGCGCGCCGGGCGCCGCCGCCGCGCCGTGGACGATCGCCATCACGTTCGCGTCCGCCTGCTTGGCCGCGATGTTGAAGGCGCCGTAAGAGCTCAACTCGGGCGGAATCTGTGTGCGGCGATCCCACGTGCCATTCGCATACTTATAAAAATCGTTCCCCGGACGCACGGTCGTGTCCATCGCCGAGGCGTCGAGGCCGGGGATGACACGCTGCGCGGCGAGCGGCGACGCGAGTGCGGCGAAAGCGATGCTGAAGAAAGCGCGACGAACCAAGCGAGGCATCGAGTGGCTCCTGTCTGATCTGTCCCACCGCGTGTCATTCCGAGCGGAGCGAGCGTAGCGCCGGCAAGGCCGTGTCATTCCGAGCGGAGCGAGCGTAGCGCCGGAGACCGTGTCATTCCGAGCGGAGCGAGCGTAGCGAGCGAAGTCGAGGAATCCGGGCTCGTGGCGCGCGTGGCATCCATCGCGAACCGGACGCCAGATTCCTCGACTCCCTCGCTGCGCTCGGTCGCTCGGAATGACAATCACCGCCCTCGGCCGCTCGGAATGATCCGACACCTGCCGCTGGCAACTTACGTACGCCCCGACCGCGCCGGCTAGCGGCCCCACTGGCGCCGCATCGTCCCGGTGCCGAATTTCGAACGATCGCCCGGTGTCTCCCGGGCGCCCATCTCCCGCACCCGACCACCTCCCATGACATCGCGCGCCTTTCGCCGTCCCGTCGCCGCGACGCTCGGCATCGCCGCCATCGCGCTCACCGCCGCCGGATTTGCAAGAACTCTCAATACGCCGCGGCTCGCCCCGGCCGATCTCGTCCTGAAGAACGGCACCATCGTCACGATGGATGCGAAGCATCCGCATGGCCAGGCGATCGCGATCACCGGCGACAAGGTCACGGCCGTGGGGTCCGACGCCGAGATCCAGCGCTACGTCGGTCCGAACACCAAGGTCATCGATCTGCACGGCCATCTCGCCATCCCCGGTTTCGACGAGTCGCACGGCCACTTCATGGGACTCGGCCAATCGCTCACCGAGCTCAGGCTGATGGGCGTTCCGACGTGGCAGGACATCGCGCAGATGGTCGCGAATGCGGCGAAGACGGCGAAGCCGGGCGCGTGGATCCAGGGCCGCGGCTGGCATCAAGAGAAGTGGTCGAAGTCGCCGGGGCGCGTCGTCGAGGGGTTTCAGACGAACGATCTGATCAACGAAGCGGCGCCGAACAATCCGGTGGTGCTCGAGCACGCGAGCGGACACGCGCTGATCGTGAACGCCAAGGCGCTCGAGCTCGCGGGCATCGGGCCGGACACGCCGAACCCGGCGGGCGGCCGAATCATCAAGGACGAACACGGGAAGCCGACGGGCGTCCTCGTGGACGGCGCGCAGGGACTGATCCGCGGCGCATTGTCGAAGAGTCTCGCGCAGCGCTCGCGCGCCGAGCAGGACGCGGACTTCCGGAACGAGGTGCACCTCGCCGTGCGGAACGCGCTCGAGAACGGCGTGACGACGTTCCAGGACATGGGCGAGTCGTTCGCGACGATCGACGGGATCAAGAAGATGGTCGACGAGGGCGACATGCCGATGCGGCTGTACATCCTCGTGAGCCAGGGCGAGGTGCGGCCGGACAACGTGAACGCGCTCGTGTCGCACCGGATGATCGACTACGGCAATGGCCACCTCACGGTGCGCGCGATCGGCGAGATCACCGCCGACGGCGCGCTCGGCTCGCGCAGCGCGTGGATGCTCAAGCCGTACGACGACGATCCGACGAACACGGGTCTCAACGTGACGAAGATGCCGCGCATCCACGAGATCGCCGAGATCGGGCTGGCGCACGGCTACCAGATCTCGGTGCACGCGATCGGCGACCGCGCGAACCGCGAGACGCTCGATACGTATGAACAGATCTTTAATGAGCATCATGTAAATAGCGACACCCTGCGCTGGCGGATCGAACATGCGCAGCACCTCAGCCCGGCGGACATCCCGCGCTTCGGCAAGATGGGGGTGGTGGCGAGCATGCAGGGGATCCATGAATGTTCGGACGCGCCCTACGTGCTGCCGCGGCTCGGCTGGCAGCGCGCCGAGGAAGGCGCGTATGTCTGGAAGAAGCTCTGGAACACGGGAGCGGTCGTGACGAACGGGACGGATGTCCCGGTCGAGGACATCAGCCCGATCGCGAGCTATCACTGCAGCGTGACGCGCGACATGGTCGGCACGGACTCGGCGTTCTTCGGGAGCCAGAAGCTTTCGCGCCAGCAGGCGCTCCAGACGTACACGACCAACGGCGCCTTCGTCGCCTTCCAGGAGCACGAGAACGGCTCTCTCGCGCCCGGCAAGTGGGCGGACATCGCGGTGCTTTCGCGCGACATCATGACCGTGCAGCCCGATTCGATTCTCGGGACCAAGGTGCTGTACACGATCGTTGGCGGCAAAGTCGCGTACACGGGTCCGGGCGCCCAGCAGTAGCCGCGGTGCTCGGAACCGCGGTGCCGGCGGCGCGGTGCTCGGAGCCGCGGTGCTCGAAGCCGCGGTGCTCGGAGTCGGCATCTCCTCCGGCGACGAGGCAGAACTGACACTGCTCGTGTCAGTTCTGCCATCCGCTCGCCTCCGGAGACACCGGCTCCTGCGCTCCGCCACGGCGGTGTGCGCGGGCAGCGGTGTCCGCCGCGGCGCTGCCCACGGTCATGCGGTCGCCCGCGATCATGCGCGTGTCCCGCGCGCACGTTTTCACGCGCAACGGCACGGAGGCGAGCGCGAGCGGGCCTGGTGCCCGCAGGCGAGCGGATGGCGATACTGACACGAGCAGTGTCAGTATCGCCTCGTCGCCGGAGGGCACCAGACCCCGAGTCGCGATTCGTGCGCGCTTCGAGCTGCGCCCGGGAATTGCACCGAACTGACCAACCATGAGCCAACCGCATCCGACTCGAATCCGCCTCGACGACGCGTACATCGCGCGCATCGGGCTCGGCACCAACCGTCTCCGCGATACGCGCGAGAACGTCGAGTTCATCCGCGCCGCGGTCGATGCCGGGGTACAGATGATCGACACCGCGCATCTGTATACCAGCGGCGACAGCGAGCGCACGATCGGCCATGCGCTGGCGCCCGCACCGGACGGTGTCGTGATCGCCACCAAGGGCGGCTACGGCGGCGCGGGGCAGGGCAAGCCCGACGTGCTGCGGAGCCAGATTGAGCAAAGCCTAACGAGCTTGGGCGTCGATCGGATCCCGCTGTACTACCTCCACCGCGTCGATCCGGAAACGCCGATCGAAGAGAGCCTCGGCGCGATCAAGGAATTCGTCGACGACGGCCGGATTCAACGCGTCGGCATCTCCGAGGTCGACGTCGCGCAGATCCAACGCGCGCGCAAGGTCGTTCCGATCGCCGCGGTCCAGAACGAGTACAATCTCTCCGAGCGCAAGTACGACGAGGTCGTCGACTACTGCGCGCGCGAAGAGATCGTCTTCGTCCCGTTCTTTCCGTTGCACGGCGAGCCCTCCAGCGCCACGCAAGAGATCGCGAGGCGGCACGACGCGACGCCGACGCAGGTCGTGCTCGCGTGGCTGCTCGCCCGCTCGCCGATGATGCTGCCGATTCCAGGCACGCTCTCGATCGAGCATCTCCGCGAGAATCTCGGCGCCCTCTCGCTCGAGCTCTCGAGCGCGGAGCTGAAGTCGCTCGCCTGAGCGAAGCCCCCCCTCCCCGCGCCGGCTACGCGATCGCGCCCGCCTGCTCCGCGGCGGACGTGGGCACCGGTGTGCGTAGCGCGGGCGGCACGCGCCGGCGCAGCTGCTCGTCGAGCTCGGCGGCCACATCGGCGCTCGTCCAGTAGCGCGTGTGCGTACCGTCGCCCAGGCACCGCTCGCGGCGCCCCGGGCCGAGCATCGCATGTTGAAAACTCTGATAGCGCCAGATGCCGCCCGTATCCTGCGTCTGCCAGAGCGGGCGGCCGACGTAGTCGCCTGAGGTGAACAGATTCACCCAGATCGCGGCGCGCAGCCAGCTCGGCGACGGGCTGCGTTCGGCGAGCGATTGCGGTGCGCCGGCGGCCTGCATGCGCGCCGGCGCGACGATGCCGCGCGCGTCGAACGCGGCGTCATCGTCCGGACGCGTGCCGGGGGCGAGCGAGTCCGTGCGATCGACCCAGTCGTACAGGTGCGGGAAATTGGCCGCGTACAACTGCCGGAGCGGCGACCCCATCGTGAGCACGCGAAGATCGACCGTCGTCACATTGGGCTCGGCGACGCCGGCGACGGTGAGGAAGCGAAGGAAGTCCGCGGAGATCACCGTCCCCTGGCTGTGCGATACGATCACGACGCGGTCGAAGAACGGCGTGCCGTCCGCATCGCGCCGATTCAGCACGTGGCGCAGCAACGACGCGTAGCGCTCGGCGATGCGCGCGCGCGGCGTGGCGTCCGCCGGCGATTGCCGGAGATAGTTGTCGACGTCGAGCACGATGCCGATCGCGGGCCGAGCCTTGAGCACGGCCGTCTGCACGCGATGAAACACGCCGCCGATCGCGCCGGCGCCGACGACGATCACCGCCATCGCCTTCAGGACGCGGCTCGTCCACTCGAGGCGGAATAAGGGAATGCTGATCGAGTCGAACGGCAGGTCCACCATGCCGCGGAAGATCTCGAGCGACGTCGCGAGCAGACCGATCGAGAGCGCGATCACCAGCAGCAGGACGAGGATCGACCCGGAGCGCCGGATCCACGCGAGTCCGCCCGTGAGCCAGTTGCCGAGGTTCTCCGCGTAGGTCACCTGCGATTGCGGGCGGCGAAGCGCGGTCACGGCGATCAGTGCGACGAACGGCGAGACGAGGAGAAACGTCAGGACGGCGGCGCCGAGACCAATCGGCAGGCCGACGGTGCCGCTCTGAGCGATGATCGCGCTGAACATGTCCTGCGCGCAGCCGAGCATGCTGGCATGCGCGGCGGGCGGACACGACGCGATCGGCGGGACCAGCCGTTGCCAGAGCAACGGCGGCAGGTGGCCCGCCGCGATCGACGGGAACAGGTCGACGCGCGACTCGAGCCTCGCGGCGAGATACGCGAGCGTCTCGTACGCGACGAGCGTCGTCAGCACGAAGCCGAACAGTGGCGCGCCGAGCGTCACCTTCGCGGTCCACATCGCGCGCTCCGCGCGCTGCCGCGCGTCCTCGGATGAGGCGCCCGGCTTTCGGAGCGCATGCGTCATGCGCCACGAGTGCGCGTACGCCATCAGCGCGGCGGCCCAGATGAGCAGCCACGCAACCATGAGCACGACGTAGCTCACTTGAAAGGCGCCGAACGCCGCGAACCGCAGCTCTTCGCCCGTGCCGGCGGCCATCGCGCCGACGAATCGCGGCGCGAAGATCAGCGCGCCGACGAACGTGGCCACGAAGCCCGCGCCTCCCCACGAGAGCGCGCCGGCGGCGTATTGGTCGTACATGTTGAGAGAATACCAATACGCGGCGATGACGAGCAGTGTGCTCGTCGAGCGGAGTACGATCGTGCCGAGGAGATACGGGCCGCCGAGCCACGCCGGATGCCAGGCGACGAGCGCACCGCCGGCGGCGACGAGTGCGATGAGCGCGTACACGAACCGCGTCGCCCCGCTCTCGGCGCCATCACGAAAGTAGAAACGGAGTCCGAGGAGCGTGATCAGCGCGACATCGAGGATCACGGTGCCGGTCACGAGACGCGGCATGCCGGGCCGCACCGCATCCGGGACGAAGAGCGCGAGACAGGCGAGCATCAGCAGCATGGCCGACGGCACCGCGACGGTGAAGAGCCGAACGGCGCGATCGTGGGCGTCGGCGAGCCGCTGCCACGCTCGGGCGCGGTCGGCGTCCATCGGCCCGAGCGCCGCGGCCTGCGCCGCGAGATCGAGCGTCTTGCGGCCGAGGTGCGCGATGTGGAGGACGAGCTGGTAGAGCGCACCCAGCACCGCGGCGATGCCGGTCCCGAGCCGCGAGAGATCCGCCCAATACATCTCGAAGACGTGCAGCTCCTCACGTGACTCGCGATCGACGCGTTCGCCAACGAGCTCGATCGTCGAGTACGGTTCGCGCGGGCTCGCCTGCTCGTACGGCACGAGCTGGTCGCGCATGAACGCGACGTCGACATCCATTTGCGCGACGACGTCGTTCGGCGCGAACGTGGTGCGATCGCGATCGCCGGGGCTGAAGTCGAGCAGGCGCTGCGTCGAGCTGCGTGGCGCGTTTGCACCGCCGGCAGTCCGGCCGGGTGCCGCGCTCGCCCGTGGCACCACGACCGGCGCGGTCGGAATCGTGACGTGCTGTTCGGTGAATCCGGTGTAGGCTACGGCACCGTCGTCGGCATCGCCGCGCGCGGCGGCCCCGTACTGCACGAGAAGATCGGCGACATTGCGGGCCGTCTCGAAGGCGGGCGGGCTGCCCACGCCATGGACGGCGATGATCGCGGTGCGGGGCATCGGTCAATCTCCCGGTGGGGCGCTGCGCGCACAGAGTACATGCCGTGCAGCGGCGGAGCAAGGCGCTCCGCGGCCGCGGCGCTTGCGGGTCGGCGCGCACGATGGCCAGAATTGACTATCACCGCTCGTGGAGCTCCATGATGCGCCGCCCGCACCTGCTCGCCCTCTTGTGTCTCGCCGTCGCGCCGGCGCTTGCCGCGCAGACGCAATCCGGGACGACCAAAGCCGCCGATCCAAATCTCTGGCTGGAGGACCAGCACGGCGCGCGCGCCATGGCCTGGGTTCATGCCGAGAACGCGAAGACGGTCGCGGTTCTCGAGAAGGACTCGCATTTCGCGCAGCTCTACAAGGACGCACTCGCCGTCGCGCAGTCGAGCGACCGCATTCCATATGTGAGCTTCATCGGCGGCGAGCTGTATAACTTCTGGCAAGATTCGGTACACGTGCGCGGACTCTGGCGGCGCACCTCGCTCGCGAGCTATCGCACCGCCAAGCCGCAATGGACCACGGTGCTGGACCTCGACTCGCTCGCCACGGCCGAAAAGGCCAACTGGGTCTGGGAAGGCGCGGACTGCGCCGAACCGGCTGAACGCACGTGCATGGTGCGGCTCTCCGACGGCGGCGAGGACGCGATCACGGCGCGCGAGTTCGATCTCCGAGCGCGATCGTTCGTCGCGGGCGGCTTCGTGCTGCCGCACGGGAAGCAGCGCTTCACCTGGGTCGGCGAGGACACGCTCCTCGTCGCGCGCGAGTGGGCGAAGGGCGATCTGACGAAGTCGGAGTATCCCTTCATCGTCAAGCGCGTCGTGCGCGGGCAGCCGATCGCGCAAGCGACCGAGGTCTATCGCGGCTCGGCGCAGGACGGCGGCTACGGCGTCACGCCCTATACAATGGAAGACGGGGCGGGCCACCGCGTCGTGCTGATCGACCGGCCAATTAGCACATTTGAATCAGAAAAATATATCGTGACGCCGAGCGGCGTCGAGAAGCTCGCGCTGCCGCTCGAGTCGTCGCCGTCGGCCATCGTCGACGGGCAAGTCGTGGTGCAGCTCTCGCAGGACTGGACGGCGGGAGCGACCCGCATTCGCGGCGGATCGCTCGCGTCGTTCGACGCCGCGAAGGCGATCGCCGATCCGGCGCATCTCTCGCCCGTGGCGATCTACCAGCCGGGCCCGAGAGAATCGGTCGGCGGCGCGTCGGCAGCGCGCGACCGGCTCGTCGCCACGATCTATCAGAACGTTCGCGGCCGCGTGTTCCTGTTCACGCGCGCGGCGAACGGCACGTGGGTCAAGAAACAGCTCCCGTTCCCCGACAACCTCGCGATCGACGTCGCCGACGCCAACACGCACGGGAACGAGGCGTTCGTCAACGTGCAAGGATTTCTCACGCCGAGCAGCCTGTGGCTCGCGGATGCGCGCACCGGCAGCGCGGTGAGCGTCAAGTCGCTCGCGCCGACGTTCGACGCGTCGCGCGACACGGTCGAGCAGCTCGACGCGGCATCGACGGACGGGACCAGGATTCCGTACTTCATCGTGCACCCCAAGCAGATGAAGCTCGACGGCGCGAACCCGACGATCCTCACCGCGTACGGCGGCTTCGAGGTCTCGATGACGCCGAGCTATCAGTCGATGGGCGGCAAGCTCTGGCTCGAGCACGGCGGCGTTTACGTGCTCGCGAACATTCGCGGCGGCGGCGAGTTCGGTCCGGCGTGGCACGAGGCCGGTCTCAAGACGCACCGTCAGATCATCTATGACGACTTCGCCGCGGTTGGGAAGGATCTGATCGCGCGCAAGATCACGAGCCCGCGGAAGCTCGGCATCGTCGGCGGCTCGAATGGCGGGCTGCTGATGGGCGTCGAGTTCACGCAGCATCCCGAGCTGTCGCACGCGGTCGACATTCAGGTGCCGCTGCTCGACATGCTGCGATACGAGCAGATCGACGCCGGCAGCTCGTGGGTCGGCGAGTACGGATCGATGTCCAATCCGGCCGAGCGCGCGTTCTGGGAGAAGACGTCGCCATACCAGAACTTGAAAGCGGGCGTGGCGTATCCGGAGCCGTTCATCTGGACGACGACGAAGGACGATCGCGTCGGGCCGCAGCACGCGCGCAAGTTCGCGGCGAAGATGGCGGCGATGGGGCTGCCCTATCTGTTCTACGAGGTCACCGAGGGCGGGCACGGCTCCGGGGCGAACCTGAAGGAGCGCGCGCACACGTCGGCGATGGAGTTCACGTACTTTACGCGACAGCTCATGCAATGATCGCGGTGGTCGAATCGCGACGCGGGCCCCGCGCCGCACATCCTCAACACTCACTCCGAACGAGTCATCCTATGCTCCGTCGCCTCTCCATTCTCCTCGCCGTTGCCGCCATGCCGGCGCTCGCCGCGGCACAAAATCCCGTCTCGGATGCTTTCCGCGCGATCGCGGCGAGCGACGCCAAGAACCTCGTCGCCGCCGCGGAAGACGTGCCGGCGGACAAGTACGGCTACAAGCCGACGCCCGCACAGATGACGTTCGGCGCCATCATGGTGCACCTCGCGCAGGGCAATGATGCGTTGTGCGGAACGATCGGCGGCGTGAAGGCGCCCGAGCGCTCGAAGGTTGCGGCGACGGACAAGAAGGAGGTGCTCGTCGCCCGCCTCAAGGAGACATTCGACTTCTGTAATAGCGCGCTCGCGAACATCAGCGACGCGAATCTCAACGAAGAGCTGCCCTTCTTCGAAGGGCCGAAGATGACGCGGGCGCGCATGGAGCTGCTCACGGTCGGCGACTGGGCGGACCATTACAGCCAGGTCGCGAACTACATGCGCCTCAACGGCCTGCTGCCGCCGACGGCGAAGAAGCCGATGAATATGAAGAAGTAGCTCGAGCGGACGACGGATTTGTCATCCTGGCGTCAGGTGCGCCATGGTAGAATACCTGGCTCCAGCCGCCCCGCGATCGCCCAGCCCATGCTCAACCAACCGAGGTTCACATGAACCGCAGCATTCTCGCCGCCGTCGTCACGCTCCTGGCGGCGGCGCCCGCCGTCCCGGCGCAGCACTTCACCGCCACGAAGATGGACATCGGCGGTCAGGGCGCGTTCGACTATCTCACCGCCGATCCGGCGACCGGACGCGTCTTCGTGTCGCGCGGCAGCCACATCATGGTGGTCGACGGCGCGACGGGCAAAGTGCTCGGCGACATCACCGACCTCTCGGGCACCCATGGCGCGCTGCTGGTGCCGAGCGCGGGTCACGGGTTCACGACGAACGGGCGCGATTCTACCTCGACGATGTTCGATCTCAAGTCGCTCGCGGTGATCAAGCAGATCCACGCGGGTGTGCCGGGGCTCGACGGCTTCATGTACGATGATTTTACCAACAAGGCGCTGACGATCGATCACACGCGCGGCGGCGGGCCGGGCACCGTGGTGGTGATCGATCCCGCGAGCGGCGACGTCGTGACGACGTTCGACACGCGCGGCTCGGCGCCCGAGGGCGGCGTCTCCGACGGGAAAGGCCGGATCTTCATCAACATGGAAGACAGCGCGGACGTGAACGTCGTCGACGCGAAGACGTGGAAGGTGGTCGACGCGTGGTCGGTGAAGCCGTGTGAGGGGCCGACCGGCATCGCGATGGATCGTTCGACGAGCCGGATCTTCGTCGGCTGCAGCAACACGTCGATCGTGCTCGACGCGAAGAGCGGCAAGATCGTGGCGCAGCTCACGAATGGCGGCGGTGTCGACGGCATTGCGTTCGATCCGGAGCAGAAGCTGCTCTACATTCCGTCGGGTGCCGCGGGGAACGTGACGATCGTCCACGAGGACTCGCCGGACAAGTACACTACCGTCGGGACGGTCGAGACGATGCGCGGCGCGCGGACGATCACGCTCGACACCAAGACGCACACCGCGTACGTGTTCACGCCGGAATACGGCCCGCCGCCGGCGAACGCCCCGGCGCCGCCGGCCGGGGGCCGCGGCCGCGGACCGCGTGGACCGCAGGTCGCCGCGTGGTTATTTGCGATCAAGCATTAGCCGCCATCAGACCTGCGCCGTGGCACGCAACGCCGGAAACGAGCTCGCTCGTTTCCGGCGTCCGTTCATCGGACGCGCGCGATCGTCAGCATCACGCTGTCGCGGTTGTTGCCGTACATGAATGAGACGTCGTTTGCGAAGGCGCCGAGCTCGAAGGAAATTTAAAGAACATTAATCTTCGGACCCTATACTTCGAGTATTGACACACCCCTTGCGACCGAACTCGGCAAGAGGCTACGATCGTGCCGGCCGCATCCACCGTTCACGCGAGGCATGCGCCCATGTCCGGGTCGATCGTCATCGAGATCGCTATCGGTCTCATTCTCATCTACCTCACTTTCAGCCTGCTGTGTAGCGCGATCAACGAGTGGATCGCGCGCTTCCTCGCGCTCCGCGCCGCGGGGCTGCGCAACGGCATTGACGAGCTGCTCGAGGACGCGAGCGAAACGGGCTTCGCGTCGCTGTTTCATGCGCATCCGCTCATCGACGCGCTGAAGCCGACGAAGTCGCCTGTCCTTCGGCGGTTCCTGCCGAGCGGCGATCGCGTGCAGTATCCATCGTACATCTCCGCGCAAACGTTCGCGATCGCGGTGATGGACATGGCCACGCACCAAACCAGCCCTGGCATGCCTGGCGTTGCGGTGCGTGCGGTGCTCAAGCGACCGGGCGAGCTGCCGACTGCCATTCCACGCTCGATCGTGTCGCTTCTCTCGGCGGTCGACGGCGACGCGCTGGCGATGCAGGCGCGGCTGGAAAGCTGGTTCAACGACTCCATGGAGCGCGTGAGCGGCTGGTACAAGCGCCGCACGCACGTGATTCTCTTCGTGCTCGGACTCATCGTGTCGCTGGTGTTCAACCTCGACACGTTCCGAATCGCGACCCAGCTCGCGAACGAGCCGTCGGTGCGTGAGGCGCTGGTGAAGCAGGCGGAGACGATCGTCGCCAAAGCGGATAGCGGCAGCGGCCCGAATTCGGCGAAATCGAAAGCGATCGCGAATCAGATCGCGGGTCTCCAGCAGGCAGGGTTGAGTCTCGGCTGGACGGAAGCCTGCTCGCCGGTCATGCGTGCGCGGTCGGGCGGGGGCGCCGTGCCAAGCGCCGGCGACGGCGGCTGCGGGAATCTGGCGGCGAGCCTGATCGGGATCTTTGTCACGTCGATCGCGTTGTCGTTCGGCGCGCCATTCTGGTTCGACGCGCTCAATAAAGTCACGAACCTGCGCCAGTCCGGCACGCCGCCCGACGCGCCGGCGCGCAACTGAGCCCGGAGCGCGCCATGTCACGACGACTGGTTGTGTGTGCGGACGGCACATGGAACACGCCCGGTGAGACCGACGGCGGCGTCCCGACGCCGACGAACGTGTGCAAAATGCGCGACGCGTTGGTTCAGGACGGCACGCAGCTCGTGGAATATCACCCCGGGGTGGGCACCGGGAACTGGCTGGACAAGCTGGCCGGCGGCGGCTTCGGCGAGGGGATCGACCGCAACATTCAAGATCTCTATCGGTGGCTCGCCCAGACCTACGACGGCGCGCAAAACGATGCGATCTACCTCTTCGGCTTCAGCCGCGGTGCGTACACGGTGCGCAGCCTGGCCGGCTTCATCCGCAATTGCGGGCTCCTCGATCGCGATCACCTGGACAAGATCGAGGACGCGTACCGTTTCTATCGAGATCGCACGCCGCTCACCGCCCCGGACGCCGCGGCCTCACAAGCGTTCCGCGCGCAATACGCGAGCGAAGCCCGCGACGTGACGACCACGTTCATCGGCGTCTGGGACACCGTGGGTGCCCTCGGCATTCCGATCCCTGCGCTCAAGTGGCTCGACGGCGACAAATATCAGTTTCATGATGTGAATCTCAGCCGGACCGTGCGGTACGCTTACCACGCGCTCGCCGTCGACGAGGAGCGCGTGCCGTTCGCGCCGTGTGTCTGGCAGAGCCAATTCTCCGGCGGTACTTCGGACCAGCAGACGCTCGAGCAGGCGTGGTTCGCCGGCGTACACTCCAACATCGGCGGCGGCTATCCGCTCGCCGGGCTCTCGGATCTAACGTTTGACTGGATGCGCAACCGCGCAACGGCGGCCGGCCTCGTCTTCAAGGACGACTACGCGACGCCGGTCCACACCAAGCCGGACTACAAGCTCTCCGACTCGATGTCCAACCTCTATACGCCGCTCGGCCGGATCGTGCGCACGATCCGGCAGCCGCGCGAGGACGACCGCGGCGATCCCATCGCCACGAACGAGTCGCTGCACCGGTCGGCGCTCGAGCGATGGGAGAACGACTCCTCGTACCGCGCGCCGAACATCAAGGACTACATCATGCGATTTCCGACGAGTGATCCCGGCGTCATCACCGACACGTGATGCACGCCGGGCGCCGCGCTCACGTCTCGATCCGGAAGAACTCCCGCCGTCCTTCCACCACGAGCTCGTGATAGCCGTCCATGATCTTCTCTAGCGCTTTCTGATCATCGACGCTCGATGATGGATTCTGCATCATCGTCTCGAACTCGTGGATCGAGCCGACTTCCATCTCGGCGACCAACGTCCAGTAGCGCTCACCCGCCATGTCAGTCATGAGCCGCATCGGCGGCATGCCGGACTTTTCACCCAGCGCAGACATCGCTTTGAATTTCTCGATGAGCGGACGGACTTTACCCGGTTTGCAGTAGAAGATTTCGCGGACGAGATACATGGTGGGCTCCTGTCGTTTGGGAGAGATGGATCATGGCGTGGTTTGGCGGCGTGGGCAATCGCCGAGCTGAGGCCCGCGTCGCGAGCACCGCTCCCGCCATGTCCAGATTGTGTACGGGCGTCTTGCGCGCTCGCGGTGCCGCGCCTAGTGTCCCCTCTAACACAGAGGGGAATCATGCTCGATCCTGATGGCGGCCTCCTCCGGGGGACGCTCGACGTGCTCATTCTGAAGGCCCTCACCTGGGGTCCGCGCCACGGCTATGCCGTCGCCGAGTGGATCAAGGGCGCCACCGACGGCGAGCTGCTCGTCGAGGAAGGGCCGCTCTACACGGCGCTCCACCGGCTCGAGAAGAACGGCTGGCTTGGCGGCGAGTGGGGCTACTCCGAGAACAATCGAAAGGCCAAGTACTATCAGCTCACGCGTACGGGACGCGCGCAGCTCCGCGCCGAGGTGAGCGCGTGGGAGCGGTACGTGCGCGCCGTCGGCAAAGCGCTCGCCGCGCCGGCGAACGTCACGGCCTGATCGCGCGCATGCGCCGCGTCTTTCGCATTCCGTTCAGCCGGTCGCGCATCGCGCGCGAGATCGACGACGAGCTCGCGTTTCACCTCCAGGCGCGCATCGATCAGCTCGTCGCGCGCGGCATGCCGCCCGACACGGCGCGCGCCGAGGCGCTCCGTCAGTTCGGCGCGCTCGATCCCGTTCGCGAGCAAATGCTCATTCTCGATCATCAACGTGAAGCGACCGCGAGGCGCGCCAACGTGCTCAGTGAATTCCGGCAGGATCTCGCGTACGGCGTCCGCACCCTGCGGCGGAACGTCGGCTTCACCGTGCTCGTCGTCGGCGGCCTGGCGCTCGGGATCGGGGCCAACGCCGCCATCTATTCCCTCATCGACGCCGTGCTGCTGCGCAACCTCCCGGTGCCGCACGCGGAGCAGCTGATCGCGATCGGCGACGGGAGCCGCGTCGGCGGCTTCAGCATCGGGACCCCGCGCACGGATCTCTACTCGGTGCCGCTGTACCGCGACATCCGGAGCTCGCCGCTGTTCACCGGCGTGCTCGCCACCGGGCGCGCCGACCGACTCGAGCTGCGCGCGAACGCCGCCGCCGGTGACGCCGAGCATCCGCGCGGCCGGTATGTATCGACCAACTATTTCACGGTGCTCGGCCTCCGCGCGGCGGCCGGCCGCACGTTCACGGTGAACACGGACGACGTGGCGGGCGCCGACCCCGAGATCGTGATCAGTTACGGGTACTGGACGCGCCGCTTTCACAACGATTCGTCGATCATCGGCCGCCAGGTGACGATCAACAACGTGCCGCTCGCGATCGTCGGCGTTGCGCCGCGCGACTACGATGGCGAGATCGTCGGCTCGTCGCTCGACCTCTGGCTTCCGATCTCGATGCACGACGTCCTCGAGCCGCATCGACTCACCATCAACGACCGCACGTCGAGCTGGCTCGTTCTCATCGGCCGCCTCGCGCCCGGCGTGACGCTCGAGCGCGTCGTGCAGCAGCTCGTGCCGTTCATTCGGCGCATGATGATCGAGCATTCGACCGCCGGTGCCGGTCTCGTTCCCGCGTCCGCCAAGCTCACGTTCCCGATGGCCTCGGCGGCGAAAGGATTGTCGCGCGTCCGCGCCGATTTTGGCGCGCCCCTCATCGCGCTCATGATCGGCGTGGCGCTCCTGCTCGGGATCGTGTGCGCGAACGTGGCCAACCTGCTGCTCGCGCGCGGCATCGCGCGGCAGCGTGAGATGTCGCTGCGGCTCGCGATCGGCGCGAACCGCGCGCGCATCGTTCGACAATTGCTCACCGAGAGCCTGCTCCTCGCGCTCGCGAGCGGCGCCGCGGCGGTCCTCGTCGCCTGGTGGGGCAGCCGCACGCTCGTCACCATGGCGTCGGAAGGGTCGCGCATCTCGCTCGCGGTGGGGCCCAACGCCAGCGTCCTCGCGTTCACGCTGGCGCTCTCGGTGCTCAGCGTGGTGCTGTTCGGGTTGGTGCCGGCGCTCCGCGCATCGCGCATCGACCTCGCGGCGACGATGCGTGCGACGTCGCGCTCCGTCTCGCACGGCGCGCGCTTTGGCCGGCTCCTCATCGTGAGTCAGGTTGCATTCTCGCTCGTGCTGCTCGCCGGCGCGTCCATGCTCGCTCGCAGCTTGCACCGGCTCCAGTCGATGGACCTCGGCTTCGATCGCGACCACATCATCGTCGCATCGCTCGACATCCGCACGCCGGGGTATGCCGGCGAACGCCTCGCGGCGGTCACGCACGCGCTGCAGGCGGCCGTCGCGCGCGTGCCGGGCGTCGCGGCGGTCACGTACTCGGAGAACGGCTTGTTCTCCGGAACGGAATCGGGCACCTCGCTCGAAGTCCCGGGATTCACGGCGCATTCCGCCGACGATTCGAGCACTGCGTACGACAACGCGGGCGCCGGCTACGCACACGGCATCGGCGCACGCGTCATCGCGGGCCGCGATCTCGAGCCGCGCGACGAAGGCGTGCTCGCGCGTACCGCGATCGTGAATGAATCGTTCGCCCGCTTCTACTACGGCAGCCGGCCCGCGGTCGGGCAGTATTTTCATCTCAACGACAGCGTCGCGATCCAGATCGTCGGGGTGATTTCGGACGTGCGGGGCCAGTCGCTCGACGTGCCGGAGGGTCAGCACGCGCGTCGTGCCTACTTTCCATACCTGCACGCCGCCGATCCGGACATCGATCAACCGGGCGACCTTCGGCTGCTCGTGCGCACGAGCGGCGATCCCGCGGCGGTGCTCCAATCGGTGCGACGCGCCATCGTGTCGGTCGACCGCAGGCTGCCGCTCGAGGAGATCGCGCCCGTTACCGACTGGATCCGTGTGTCGATTCGCGAAGAGCGGCTCGTGACGCGCATCGCGACCGCGCTCGGCGCGCTCGCGCTGCTGCTCGCCGCGATCGGTCTCTACGGCGTCGTCAGCTACTCGATCGCGCGGCGCACGAATGAAATCGGCGTCCGGATCGCGCTCGGCGCGCAACGCGGCGCGATCGCGCGGATGGTCGTGCGCGACGCATTGCGCCCGGTCGTCGTCGGACTCGTCATCGGCGCGCCGCTCGCGCTCGCCGCGATGCACACGCTCGGCGCGAAGCTCTCCAACGTCGCGCCGAGCGATCCGGCCTCGATCTGGATTGCATCCGCGGTGCTTGCCGCGAGCGCGACCGTCGCCGCGCTCGCGCCCGCGCGCCGGGCAACTCGCATCGATCCAATCTCCGCGCTCCGCGAGGAGTAGCGGCCGCCGCTGTCGCGGACGGAGCGGCGGCCGATAGCGCCAACCGTCGGGCGATATATTATTGCGACATGAGAACGCTGATCGCCGCGCTGGTGATGGCGGCCGGCACCGCGTGCGCGAACGGCGGCCCGTCGGCCGACGCGGTTCACGCCGAGACGGCGGGCGCTTCCGGTCAGGCGGCGCGCGGCTCGAGCACGCACGATTGGACTCGCTTCGGGTGGAACGCGGCGCGCACGAGCGCGTCGCTGGATCCCACCGGAATCGATTCGTCGAACGTCGCCACGTTGGTGCGCCGCCAAGTGACGATCGACGGTACCGTGGATGCATCGCCGATCTATCTGCATTCGGTCACGATCAACGGTGCCGCGCACGATGCGCTCTTCGTGACGACGAGCTATGGAAAGACGCTCGCGATCGACGCACACGACGGATCGGTGCTCTGGCGGTTCACGCCGCCCGCGTACGGGGCGATGGCGGGGACCTATCAGGTCACGACGTCGACGCCCGTCTCGGATCCCGACCGGCAGTCGATCTATGCCGCCGCGCCGGACGGTCTCGTTCGCAAGCTCGCCGTTGCCGACGGACACGTGGAGTGGGCGACGGAGATCACGCGGCTACCCGGGCGCGAGAAGATCGCGTCTCCGCTCAACGTGGATCGAGGACACGTGATCGCCGTGACGGGCGGCTACATCGGCGACGAGCCGCCGTATCAGGGACACGTCGCCGTGCTCGACGCGGCGAGCGGCAAACTGCTGCACGTGTGGAATTCGCTGTGCAGCGATCAGGCGGTGCTGCTCGAGCCCTCGAGCTGCGGCGCGAGCGACGCGGCGACCTGGGGGCGCGCCGGCGCGGTGGTCGACAGCGCGAGCGGCAACATCTTCGTCGCCACGGGCAACGCGCCGTGGGACGGGGCGCGCAACTGGGGCGATGCGGTCCTCGAGCTCGATCCGCTCGCGACGACGCTGCTGGGAAATTACACACCTATTAATACTGAAACACTAAACGAGACCGACCAGGACCTCGGCTCCGCCTCGCCCGTGCTGCTCGGTGGCGGCCTGATCGCGCAGGGCGGCAAGGATGGGCACATCCGGCTGCTCGACTGGTCGGCGATGGAGGGGACGACGCCGCATCGCGGCGGCGAAGCGGCCGTCGTCTCGACGCCGTCGGGGAACGCGATCTTCACCGCGCAGGCCGTCGCGCGGATTCAGGGCGCGACGTGGCTGTTCGCGGCGGACTTCAACGCAACGGCCGCGTGGAAGCTGGTCGGCTCGCGCCTCGAGCAGGTCTGGAAGAACGGCAACGCGGGCACGAGTCCGGTGCTCGCCGGCGGCCTGCTCTACGTGTACGATCCGGGCGGCGCGCTCCGGGTGTACGATCCGGTGACGGGGAACCAGCGCGCCAAGTTGGACGCCGGCGGCGGACACTGGAACAGTCCGATCGTGGTCGACGGAGTCGTCGCGCTGCCTGAAGGCGCCTACGCGAGCCACGCCGCCACTGGCGTGCTCGACATCTACCGGCTGCCCTGAGCGCTCATTAAGAGCTCCTGAAAATCCGCCGCTGGGCCGGCTCTCGCCGTGCGCGCGGGTGCGTCGATTGCACCGTTCGATCGATGCACACGGCGGCTTCGCGTGCCGTTGCCGCCGCGCCATATGTTCAGGAGGTTCTCATGACGCATGCGGCACATCCACAGCAATTCCATCCGCACACCCATTCCGGCCAGATTCGCGTCGCGAGCGCGATCAACTTCCTCGCCGGCATCTACCTGCTGATCGCCGGCCTCATGGGCGGCCCCACGGCCGGCAGCACGTGGAACAGCGTGATCTTCGGCATCATCGTCGCCGTCCTCGCCGCCACGCGCTTCACGGGCGCGACGGGCCCGTGGGCCAGTTGGATCGACGCGCTGATCGGCCTCTGGCTGATCATCTCCCCGTGGGTCTACGGCTTCTCGGGAACGCAGTGGGAATGGAACTCGATCGTGATCGGCATCATCATGCTCGTGCTCGGAGTGTGGAGCGCGTTGGCGGGCAATCAGACCGAGGCGATGCCGACGCCGTAACCGCGCGTCGGCGAGCGGCTGCGCGCCGGACGCTGTGGTTCTGCGTCTTGTGTCGTCCGTTCTCCGTTCTCCGTTGTGCATCGCACGAACGGAGGACGGAGAACGGATCACGCACAACGACAGCGACCGGCGCATCCAGGCTCGCCGTCACGCACCGTCATTCGTGAACTCTGAACTTGAGGTAGAACGTCCTCGGCTCCCCCGGCGAGTACACGTGCCCCGCCACGAGCTCCGCGTACGCGCGGTCGAACGCGTTCCGCAGGCCGCCATCCAACTCCACGCTCCCGAAGGTGTACGTTGCTCCGACGTTGCCGAGACCGTAGCCCGGGAGCACCACGCCCGGTTCGTCGAACGGGGAGTAGCCGAGCGCCCAGGTGCCGCTGAGCCGAACGCGCCAGGGTGCGTGCGCGGGCGCGAGGTCGAGCGCGGTCTCGCCCTGCGATCTCGACGTGTTGTAGACGCGCAGTCCGTCGAGGTTCGCCGGCGGCTCGCCGCCGTCCTCGGATGCCGAAATCAAATGCCGGTACCGCGCATCGTTGAACGTCCAGTTGCCCGACACGGTCGCGAGTCGCGCGATCGGCGGCAGCTTGAGGTCGAGCTCCAGTCCCTGGCGGCGGCTGGCGCCTCCGTTCTCGCTCTCCAGCGTGATGGGATTGAACGTCTGCTCGTTGCTCACGTCCATGCGGAAGAGCGTGGCCGACGCAGAGAGCGGACCGCGGTCGAGCTTGAGTCCCGTCTCGTACGCCCACTCGGTGATCGGCTCGAGCGAGGGATTCTCGATCACACCGTCGCTCGATCGGAAGCCGCGCGAGACGTTGCCGAACAGCCCGACGGCCGGCGACAGATGCACGAGCGCGCCGAGCTTGGGCGAGAGGACGGCGTGCGTACCGTCGAGCGACGCGGCACCGGGCCCGTCCGGCGTGGACAGCGTCCCGAGCACGTCGTACCGCAGCCCGGCGTCCACGCGCAGCCGATCAGTAATGTTGAAATAGGATTGTAGAAAAGGCGCGCCGAGGAGCTGCCGGCCGGTGAGCGCGGCGGCGACGGAATCGCGGCGGCGCGCCGTGGTGAAGTAGTTCTCGTAGTGCGAGCGATCCCAGCGCGTCTCGCCGCCGAGGGTGACCTCGCCGTTCGGCAGCGACCACGTGAGCGCCGTCGTCGCCCCCGCGCCGGCGCGCGAGTCCTCCTCCTCGGTCTGGCTGCCCGAGCCCTCGAAGCGCCCGCCCGCCGGAGGAATCGTGAGATAGAGCTGCCAGCGGCCTTCGGTCGCGTACGCCGTCGTGCGCCAGAGCATGTTGCCGGTGAGCACGCGCAGGCTCACGCGCTCCTGCGCTCGGCGCTTGTACCCGCCGTCGGTCGGGTTCGACACGATGCCGTACTGATGCGCCTTGAACTCGTCCTCGCTCAGGAAGCCGGGTGAATTCCAGTTGCTGCCGTAGAGCTCCGTGCCGGCGTCGATGCGCACGGCCGAGTTGAGATCGTGTACGATGCGGCCGTGCGCGTGGACGACGTCGTTCCGCGAGTTGGGTCGGAAGCCATCCTCGCGGAGATAGTGCGCGCCGACCATCCCGCCGCCGCTCGCTCCGTGATCGAAACCGGTCATGACCATCGCCTCGGCGCGGCCAAACGAGCCGGTGCCGGCGGTGAATTCCGTGCCGCGCATCCGCTCCATCGTGCGCACGTTCACGACGCCGGCCATCGCGAAGTTCCCAAACAGCGCGTTGGTCGGTCCGCGAATGACGTCGATGTCCTGGATGCCGCCGGGAAAGAGCACCGTCCAGTCGTTGTAGCCTTCGGCGTGCCCGTTCACCGGCTCGTTGATCGGGACGCCGTCCACCCACAGCGCGATGTCGGTCGAGTGGTCGGAGCTGAAGCCGCGGAGCGATGCGTCGGACGCGAAGCCCGGCCCTTGGCCTTGCAGGTGGACATCGACGCCCGCCGTCTGCCGCAGCAGGTCGTACGGGTTGTTGGACGGTGTCACGCGGATCTCGAGCGCGTCCACGTGCGTGATGCTCACCGGCTGCGAACGTTCGGCCGGTGCGGCGATGATCTGCACGGTCTCCAGCCGGCGCGCCGAATCGGCGGCGGCGCTCCCTCCGTGAACGTGCGACGTGTCCTGCGCGCGGGCGATGCGGCCGCGTGAACCGATGCAAACGATCGCGAGCACGATCGGGAACGATCGCGCACGCAATGACGAAGCGTGCATTGAACTCCTCTCGGTGTGATTGAACGCCGACGACGGCGCCGCGGCAATGGTGCCGGGCGAACGCGGAACGTCGGGCGGGTCAGCGAATCACATCGAGACGGGCGGGCCGTTGGCGAAGGGGAGCGCGTGCGGACGCTCGAGGACGCGGCATGGGCTGTCGGCGAAATTCTGCGAGGCCGCGATCGCGACGACACGGTCGCGGAGCTGCGCCCCGGCCGTGGGCGGCACGAACGCCGGCGAGCTGTAGCACAAGCTGAGGCACGTGCAGCTCGCGGCGTGGTGTGGCGGCTGATCGGCCTTCGCCATCTCCGCCGCCATCGGCTTCGCGCCCATGTCCATCGCGGACATGTCGCCCATGTCGCCCATCTGCGCGCCGACGCCGTGCACCGGGCACTGGTGAATCCCCGCCGGCTCGATGAGCGCGACGGCGAACCAGAGGCCCCAGAGGGCAGTCAGGGCGCGGAGCCAGACGGGGCGGGGACGCACGAACGAATAATACATCACTATCGCGCGCCGTTCACCCGGCCCGTCCGCGGGGCTCAGCTCCCGGCCGATCATCGGTCCCGCTTGAACGGAACGTTCTTTAACGAATTCTCGAATATTCTCCGGTAGGCCTGGAAGTTGGCGGCTTCCTCACCCGACCCATCGCGTCGACGCGCTCGCCGGCTCGCGCGGCTTCGGCAGCGGCACGTCCGCCGGTTCGCCGACGTTCACGATCGCCACGATCCGCTCGTTCTCCGCGACGCCGGCCGCGCCGCGCGCGGCCGGGTCGGACATCACGGAGCCCGTCTTGATGTGCGTACCAAGCCCCATGTCGACGGCGACGAGCGCGATGTTCTCGATCGCCATCATCGCCGCCGCATAATCCTCTTCGGCGGTCTCGGGGTTCTCGCTTTTCACGACCGACACTGCGATCATGCAGGGAAGCGCACGGTGCTCGTTCGCGACGTTGTCGCGCAACTCGCGGCCACGCACGGGATCCTCGAGCTTGCGCGCCTTTCGTTCGCCGAGCGCCAGACCGTATGCGTGCCGTGCGTTGGGGCCGAGCACGTAGAAGCGCCACGGCTGCGTGAGACGGTGGTTCGGGGCCAGCGCCGCGGCGTCGAGCAGCGCTTCGATTTCGGATTTCGTGATCGGCCGACCGGTGAATCGCTTGATCGACCGCCGGCCGCGGATGGCTTCTATCGTTTGCATGCGGACAAACTAAATGTCTCCGCTCAACCTGCGAGCACCGGAGTTGCCAAAATTGCGCACCATGACGACGACGACGCGCGAGCTGCTGACCGCGGCCGGTTACCTGTTGCTTGCAGCGGCGCTGGCCTGCGGCGGCGGGGGCTCGCCCAATGAGACCGGCCCTTCGGCGCCACCAACGCCCACACCGGTGCTCACGACGATCAACGTTGCCCTGAGCGTCGCGCAGATCCAGGTTGGACAGACCGCGACGGCGACAGCGTCCGGCCTGGATCAGAATGGAGCCCCCATCGCGACCGGCACCGTGAGCTGGTCATCCAGCAACACGAACGTCGCGGTGATCGCGCAGACGGGCGCGATCACCGCGGTCGGAGCGGGCACCACGCAGATCATCGCGACGTCCGGCGGAAAGTCCGGTCAGGCGGCGCTCACGGTCGTCCCGGCGCCGGTCCCCGTCGCGAGCGTCACCATTTCGCCCGCGACGGTCACTTTGGTGATCGGCGCGACGCAGCAGATGACGGCCACGGCGACCGATGCGAACGGGAATGTGCTCACGGGTCGCACCGTCACCTGGTCCAGCTCTGATCCGACCAAGGCGACCGTCACCCCGACTGGCGTCGTGCAGGCGATCGCCGCGGGGACGGCGACGATCGTCGCCACGAGCGAAACGAAGTCCGGCAGCGCGACCGTCACCGTGTCATCCTCGACGCCGGCGCCCTCGTGCACGCCGGCCACGGCCCTCCAACTCGCGGCCGGTGAGGTCCGGACGCTCACCGCCGCGCAAGCCGCCGCGCTCTGTGTCGGCGGACTGGCGGCGGCATCGGAGTACGTTCTCGTTCCATTCAATAACTCGAATGTCGCGTCGTCGACGACGCAGATCGAGCTCGCCTCCACGGGCACGAGCGCGGTCACCGCGTCGCCGGCGTTGTCGCCGCTCGGCGGCCCGCGGCTGAACAGGGTGCCAAATCAGTCGATGGCCGTCGGTCGGCAGATCGAAGGCGCGTTCCGCTATCGCGAGCTGAACGACGTGCGCGGCGCGTTCACGCGCACACGCTCCTCGTCGCGCGTACTTCCCGGCGCGCGCAGCCAGATCACCGGTGTGCCGACGGTGCCAACCGTTGGATCGGTCGTGCAGCTCAACGCGAACCTGAACGGCAACACGTGCAGCGATCCCAAGACGCTGCATCCGGCGCGCGTGGTCGCGGTGACGCAGCACAGCATCGTCTTTCTCGACACGTTATCGCCGGCCGGCGGCTACACGGACGCGGATCTCACGGCCTTCGCGACGGCGTTCGACACGATCGGCTTTCCACTCGACACCACGAACTTCGGCGCGAATACCGACATCGACGGCAACGGTCGGGTTGGCATCTTCTTCACGCCGGGGATCAACCAGATCCCGCAGCCGACGGGCGGCGTCATCGGCGGACTCTTCGCCGCGCGCGATCTGTTCCCGGCTACGGCGCAGGGCTGCACGGCGAGCAACGAAGGCGAGATGTTCTACATGCCGGTCCCCGATCCGAACAAGACCATCAACGGGAACTACGCGTCCAAAACGAACGTGGCCGCGCTCGTCGAGCCGACGCTGGTGCACGAGTTTCAGCATTTGATAAACGCCGGCCGCCGCATCTACGTGAACAACGCGAGCGCGCTCGAGGAAGTCTGGCTCAACGAAGGACTGAGCCACATCTCCGAGGAGCTGTTGTACTACCGGATGTCCGGGAACGCGCCCGGGCAGAACATCGATCTCACGCGCGTGACGTCGACCCAGGCGCAGGTCGACGCGTTCAACAACGATCAGTCGCAGAACTTCGCGCGGCTCCACTCGTATCTCTCGGCGCCGCCGGCCAACTCGCCGTACGCCGAGATCGACGGCCTCGCGATGCGCGGCGCGATCTGGCAGCTCCTGCGCTATGCGGCCGATCAGAAAGGCGGCGACCAGCGCGCGACGTGGTTCGCGCTCGTCAACAGCACCTCGAACGGTCAGGCGAACTTCGACGCCGTACTGGGCGACATCGTCGCCAACGCGCGGAACTGGGCGGTGGCGCAATTCGTCGACGATATCGGCTTCGCGGAACCGCGGCAGTACACCAATCCGAGCTGGAACTTCAGGAGTGTGTTCTCGGGTCTTGGGAGCGGCGTGTTCCCGATTTCGACGCAGCCGCTCATCGCCGGTACGAACGTGCAGCTCACGCTCGACGGCGGCGGGGCGGCGTACGTGCGATTCCGCGTTGGGTCGTCCATTGCCGCCACGCTCGCGGCGACGTCGCAAGGTCAGGCGGTGCCGCCGAACGTCGACTTCATCCTGGTGCGTACCCAATGATCGGCCGTCGTGCGGCGTTGGCCGCGATGCTCGTGTCTGTCGGCGGCTGTCACCGCGCGCACCAGTCGACGCCGGCGGATACGACCGAACGCATCCTGCACGGCACGGTCTCCGTCACCGGCACCGGATTCGAGCAGCACCTCGTTCTGAACCCCGGCGCGGGCTCGGTCTCGTTGCACGCCACGCCAAGCGACTCGACCGCGCTCACGCGGGTCGCTGGCCTCGAGCTTTCGGTTCGCGGCGTCGACGAAGGCTCCGGACTTCGGGTGCGGAGCTTCACGGTCGTGAGCGTGAACGGCTCGCCGGCGATCGACGGCATCGTGCGTGTGGACGGCGATCGCGTGTACATCGAGACCGCCAGCGGCCGCCGCGCACTCGGCAATCCACCGAGCGCGCTCAGGCGCATGGATGGCGCGCGCGTATGGATTCAGGGCCCGCTCGATACCGGACCGAATCAGTACGGCATCATCGTCCCGCCCTGACCAAAACGGTCAGGGCTTCTTTCCCGGCGGCGTTGGCGGTTTGTGGGTCGAACCCGGATTCGTCGTCGGCCGCGTAGATGCGCCTCCGTTCGCCGGCACGCCCGGCGGTGGACCGCCGCCCGCGTTCCCGTTCTGCGCCGCGCCGGCCGCGCTGCCCGGGCGCTTGGTCCCCGCGAGATCGCGGCCGGTTTCGGCCGGACGATTTCCATGCGCCAGCGCTTGCGCAGGCAGCTCACTTGGCAGGCGCTCGAGCTCGCGGTCGGATGCGCGTGCCTGGAGCCGCTGCGCCACACGCTGCAGCGCGGAATCCGACGGCAGTCCACGATCGACGAGACTGCCGATCACGTAGAGCGGAATCGCCAGTGAACGGCCGCTCGGCGCTTCTTTCGCGAGGGTGCTGATCTTCGCACCGTCCACCCCTTTGCGCAGCGCTTCGGCGCCCGCCTCGATCTCGTCCGCCGACGCCGCGCGGCCGCGCGCACGGCGCAGCGTATCGGACACCGCTTCCATGCGCGTCTCCTGCTCGCTCACCGACCGGGCGATCGAATCCGGCTTCACGCCTTTGGCCGCGAACTTGAGCGCGCGGTTGGCGAGCGCATCCGTCGGCAGATCGTGGGCGCGTGCTTTGGCGATCACGGCGAGCACGTGCGCCGCGACGCCGCGCGGCAGCACCTGCTCCAGCCGCGCCGAGGGATCGTTCGCCGGCACCTGGGCCGCGAGCGGCGCGGCGAGCATCGCCGAGGCGGCCACCGCCACGAGGATTTTTATAGAATTCATATGCCATCACCTCGAACCAGAGAGTACATCCATCAGATTGACTGCCGCGATCGCCCGCGAAGTCACTCGATCGTCAGCAGCCCGACGATGCCGCCGAATTCGTCGGTCGTCGTGAGCAGTCCGGGTGGCGCGAGCCACGGCCCGCCGTTCACCCGCACGTTGAGCTGATACGTCCCCGGCGCAATCGACTGCGTCGTGCTCCACCAGCCGCCCCCCGCCGGCGCGAGCGCCGCCGGCTGCCAGTGCGTGAAATCCCCGTTGATCTCGACCGAGCGCGCGGACGGCGCGTACACCCGCAGCTCGCGCGACGTGCCGCGAACCGTGCGCACCGCGAAGGTCGCGACGCCGGCGGCTTTCGTCTCCTCCGCGGCCTCGTCGATCGGGTTCTCTCCCGCCGACTCGCGCATCGCCGCCGTGCGCGTCGCCCGCGCGCCGATCCGCAGCGAGACCGTGACGAATCGTCCGCCCGGATATCCCTGCGTGAGGTCGACCGGGTACGTCCCGGCGTCGCCGACGAGCGCGAGGCGCGATGTGAGCCATGCGAGAACGCTAATGCTCCCCCACGCGCGCGACGTGCCGCCCACCGCCGCGCCGACCGACCCGCTGCGCGCCCCGGCCGTGACACCAAGCTCCACCGAGCGCGCTGCGTACCGCACGGCGCCTTGCACGTCGGTGTAGCGAATCGTGTCTTGCGCCGTCACCGGACTCACCGTGACGAGCGACGTCACCCCGTTGCGCTCGAGCCACGCGCCCGCTTCGCCCTGCCGCACGTTGCGCCACACGACGCCATCCCACGTGCGACCCGCGCCGCCGCCGATCCATGCCCCGGCGAGCGGTGTCATGTAGTACACCCGCGCGAGGCCGAGTGCCTGCCCGGTATGCGTGCCGTCCTGATGCTCGCTCCCGCCAAACGAACCCGCGAGCTCCGCTGTCACCGGCCCGGCGTTCGGTGTGAAAATCGACGGCGAGATCCCGCCTTCCATACTGAAGCCGCCGGCGCCGAGCCGTGAGACCGTGGCGAAACCGTCGATCGTCGCGCGCGGCCAATCGAGCTCGATCGCCGGCGTCACCGACGGTCCAGCCGACCGCACCGAGTCCGCGTACCAGACGCTCGTCCCGGAAACGTCGATGCTCGACACGACCCGCTGTGCAGGCAGCGTCGCGCCGAGCATTGGCAGCATCGGCAGCAGTGCGGCGACCGCGAGGCGACGCCGCATCAAGTGCCGACCATCAGCACCGAGCTCTTCGTGTCGAAATCGTCGGAGCTCGTCGGCGCGTACGGGTCCGGCACCCAACGGGCGCCGTCGACGATGAACGCGTACTCGTGGCGTCCACTCGGCACGGGGACCGACACCGTCCACGCGCCCTTCACGCCGGTGCTGTGGAGCGGCGTCGCGTCGGCGCCCCACGCGTTGAAATCGCCGACGAGCGACACGCTCTTCGCCGGCCCGACGAACACGAATCGGACGAGTGTGACGGTGTCGGGTGCGCTCGCCGCCTGCGCGACGATCGACGGCGTCGTAGCCGCGATGCGGGCGGGTGCGAGGTTCGATGCGCCCAGCGCGGCGACCGCGGCAATCGATGCGGCAAGCGCGAGCGCCATCACCGGCGACACGTCCATGCGGCGCGGCGTGCTCCACCACGCAAACGAGAGTGCGCCGCGTCGCGGCTCGGTCGAGCGATCGATCGGCCGGTCGGAGTGAATCGCGTCGACGAGCGACCGCTCGAAATCATCGTCGAACCGCTCGGGCGCGCGGAGCACGCTCGCCACGCGCTCGGCGAACACGTCATCATTTTCGCGCGGGTGTTCAGACATCGTGCACCTCCTCCAATATTTCGCGGAGCCGTGCGCAGGCTCGTTTCACTCTCATCTTCAACGCCGAGATCCCGTCGCCGGTGATCTCGGCAATCTCTTCGTAGCTCAGCTGCTCGACGTGCTTCATCAGAAACGCCTCGCGCTGCTCGACATCGAGCTGCAGCAGCGCGTGCTGCACGTCGGCGAGCGTGTCGCCGTCGTCGAACTCCGGTTCGACCGCGATCGCCTGGATCGCGAGCTGATCGCGCGCGAGCCGCTTCTCCCGCCGCGCATGGCGGACGACGAACGTCCGGCACTCGTTCGCGACGATCTGATAGAGCCACGCACCGAATCGGTCCGGCTCACGGCATCGTGCGAGCGCACGATACGCGCGAATGAACGCCGATTGTAGCACGTCTTCCGCATCGTCGCGATTGCCGACCATGCGGACCGCGAACCGCGTGTAATGGTCGCGGTACCGCCGGCTCAGCTCGGCGAATGCTTCGACTTCGCCGCGAAGAGACGCCTGCACGAGGTGTTCGTCCGGTACGCTGGTCAGACTGTTGCTCACACGAAATGGACTGCTGTGATTGTACGCCAGGTCACACGCACGCGACGCGCGCCGCCCATGAATTCGTGAGGTAGATCACACATGTGACTCCTTCGCTGGCGCGCGCAGTCAACGAATAGATCCGCCGGCGAACTCACGCCGCGCGCCGGCACCGGCGGAGCAGGTTCATCAGCGATGCAGGAGATGCACCATGAGGAAGACCGTGAGAATCACCGCTTGTTCTACCCTCGCTCTCGCCGCGGCGTTCGTGCTGCCGCTGGCGTGCGCCGACTCAGGCTCCACGTCGCCGGTCAACAGCTCCGGTTCCGGCTCGATGGTCGTACGCCTCACCGACGCGCCATTCTCGAGCGATTCCGTGCGCAACGTCAACATCTTCGTCGTGCGTGTCGACGCCCGGCAGTCGGACGCGGATTCCGCCACGACCGACCGCGACCTGAGCGACGACAGCCTGTCGATGGGCGGGTGGAAGACCGTCGCCTCGCCCAACGCGGCATTTGATCTGTTGTCGCTCCAGAACGGCGTCAGCCAGACCCTTGGCCAGACGACGCTCGCCGCCGGCACGTACAGCGGCTTCCGTCTCGTGATCGATCCGACGCGCTCGAGCGTGACGCTGAAGGACGGCACGGTGCTCACGGGAACCTCGAATCCGAGCGTCACGTTCCCGAGCGCCGCACGCTCCGGCATCAAGATCGTGCTCTCGCAGCCGGTGCAGATCGTGTCCGGCACGACGACCAATCTCCTCGTCGACTTCGACGTCAACAACAGCTTCGTGCAGCGCGGCAACTCGATCGAGAAGAACGGCCTGTTATTCAAGCCCGTGATTCACGCGACGATTACGAACACCGCGCTCACCAACGCGACGATCAAGTTCATCAACGCCACCGAGTCGACGCTCAACCTGCTGCAGAACGGCTCGTCGCTCACCGGCGCGAGCAATCTCGCATTCGGCCAGAGCTCCGCGTGCACGAGCGTGGCCGCGGCGACGCCGGCGCTCTCCGTCGTGACCGCCGGTTCGACGACGCCGCTCCCCGGCTTCACGACGACGCTCGCGGCCGGCAACAGCTTCGACATCGTTGCCTTCCCGAATGCGACTGGCGGCGTGTCGTTCGCCACGTTCGGCAACGCCTTCACGCCGACGGCGGGCGACGCTGGGCTGCGCATCTTCAACGCGACCACCGTTCCGACGGGCTTCGATGTGTACGTCACCGCGGTCGGCGCACCGCTCGGCACGGCGGCGGTCACCAACGTCGTCTCGGCGAACGGCTCGTCGTTCGTGAGCGTGCCAGCCGGCACGTCGGAGATTCGTCTCACGAGTACCGGCGGCTCGACAGTGCTGGTCGACCTGAGCTCGCAGGCATTCACGGCGGGTCAGAACGCCACGTTGATCATCGCGCCGCCCGCGAGCGGCTCGCTGTCGCCGCGAGCGTTCCTGGTCACGGGGTGCTGATCTAGCGGTTAGCCGTTAGAGGTTGGAGGTTGGAGGTTGGAGGTTAGAGGTTAGAGGTTAGAGGTTAGAGGTTAGAGGCGACTTAGAATTGCCTAACCTCTAATCTCTAACCCACCCTCAGTGCTTCAACCAGATCATCGACACGCAGCCGCGCGCCGCGACGGAATTTGACGCGGCGGTCAACTGGTGCGCGACCATGTTCGCGCCTACGTCGAGAGCGCCGGCGCCGGGAACCGTGTGCGTGCCGTCCACGGGCGCGTCCCCCGAATAGTACGTCTCGATCCCCGCAATGTCCGCCGCGTTCACCACCGCGTCGACGCCTTCCTTGAGGAAGCGCCCGGTTCGATGTGGCACGGCGATCGGCATGCCGTCGATGTAGAGATTGCTCTCGCAGATGCCGCGGCCGAAGTACCGTGCGTTCGACGCGAGCAGCGTTCGTCCGAGCTTGGTGCCGTCGATGAACGCGCTGAACGGCGCGCCTCCGGTGAGCCGTCGCTCGTAGAAGCCGTTGCGCAGCAGTTCCGGCACGGTGTCGGCAGGGCCGAGCTTCACCGCGCGATTCCCGATCGTCACCACTTTCGCCAGCACGTGGCCCGCACGAATCATCGTTGCGGTCACCGGCGTCGTGTCGTTCAACGCCGTCCCGACCACGATGGTGTTCTGCTCGTAGCCCACTTTCTTCAACCGCACCATCGTTCCCGTCGTGTCGCTGAAGAAGAGCGCGACGGTGCCGGTATTCGTGCTGCGCGAGGTCAGCCCGGTGAACATGTCCGTGACGTCTGCGCCGGTGATTGGCTCGCCGCTTTCTTCATCGTACACGCCGAGCACCCGGATGCGAACGTGCGGGCGCGCTGTGGCCGAAGCAGCGCGCGACGCCGAGTCACTCTGAGCGCCCGCCGCGAGCGGGAGCGCCGCGAGCGCCGCTATCGCGGCGACGCAGAGCGACCGGTGCAGAGCAGCACGCATCGAAATCCGCCTGTGGAGAGTCGGCTCAAATTGTATGCAACGGCGCGTTTCTGTCCAGCGCCGCTACTCCGCCCTGAGCGCGATCGTCGGGTCCACACCCGCCGCTCGGCGCGCCGGCGCCCACGCGGCAAGCACGGCGACCCCGGCCAGGAGCAGCACCACGGCGGCGTCCGTGAGCGGGTCGATTCTGGAAACTCGAAAGAGCATACTCTCGAGCAGCCGGCTCGCGATGAACGCGCCGGCGAGGCCGAGCGCCGCCCCCGCCCCCGTGAGCGCCAGCCCGCGCCCCACCACGCCGCGCACGATGTCCGCCGGTTGCGCGCCGAGCGCCGTGCGAATCCCGATCTCGCGAATGCGCTCCGTCACGCTTCCCGAGATCACGCCATACAGCCCGATCGCGGCCAGCAGCAGCGCGGCCGCCGCGAACGCCTCGAGCGCCATGAGCGCGAATCGCCGCTGGCCGGCCGACGCCACCACGTACGACTCCATCGTCGCGACGCGCTGGATTGGCTCGTTGGCGTTCACCGACCAGATCGCGCGCTCGATTGCCGGCACGAGCGCCGCCGCATTCCCGGTCGTGCGCACGACGATCGACTGCACGTTGTCGACCCACTCCCACTGCCCGTCCGCGACATAGAACGCATCCGGCGCATCGGCGGCGAGTCCGTACGCCTTGACGTCTCCGACGACCCCGACCACGTGCTCCCAGCGGTTGGTGCCCAACTGGCCGCCGAACTGAATGCGCTGGCCGATGGGATTAGCGTCTTTGAACAGCGCGCGCGCCATGGACGCGTTGATCACGACCGACGGCGGCGCGCCGGGCCGGTCGGTCGCGTCGAGCAACCGCCCGCGGAGAAGCGGAATGCGGAGCGTCGCGAAGTAGTCGGGCGTGACGGCGAACCGAAGCGCGCTGCCCGCGGTCTGCTGCGTCTGGCCGGCTGCCGAGGGCAGCGCGTATCCGTAGCCGTCCATGTCGCCGCTCAGCGGCACCGCGCTCGTGAACGCGGCGCGCGTCACGCCGGGCACGTGCTGCACTGCGGCCAGCGCTTGCTGAAAGAACTGCAGCCGCGCGGGATCCGCGTCGAATCCGTGACCCGCTTCGATCACCTGCATCGTAACCACGTGCGACGCGTCCAACCCGGGAGCGATCGAGAACAGCCGCCGCACACTCTGGAAGAGCAGCCCCGCGCTCACGAGCAGCACGATCGCGAGCGCGACTTCGGCCACCACGAGCGCGCTCCGCCCCGCGGCGTGGCCGCCCGTCGCGCGGCGCGAGCCGCCCTGCAGTCCCGCCGTGAGCTCCGCGCGCGCCGCGCCGAGCGCTGGAATCAGTCCGACGATCAACCCAACGACGGTCGTCAACCCGAGCGCGAAGAGAAAGACGTGCCCGTCGACGCGGATCGCATCGACGCGCGGGAGATTCGGCGGACTCGCGGCGACGAGCGCGTGCACGCCGGCGGCCGCCACGCCAAGACCGAGCACGCCCCCGCACAGCGCGAGCACCACGCTCTCCGTGAGCAACTGGCGCAGGAGCCGCGCTCCCCCGGCGCCGAGCGCCACACGCATCGCGAACTCCGGTTGCCGCCGCGCGCCGCGCGCGAGCAGAAGATTCGTGACGTTCACCGCCGCGATCGCGAGCAGCAGCAGCACCGCGCCGACGATCGCGTACAGCGAGGGCTTCACGCGGCTCGCGACGCTGTCCTGCAGCGACCGCACGAGCAGTCCACGATCGAGCTTCGCCCACGACGGCCGCGCGAACGCTAGCGTGGGCGCGTGCCCGATGTCGAGGACCTCCCGCGTCGCCTGCTGGATCGTCGTGGACGCCGCGAGCCGGCCGACCATCTCGTAATGATGTCCCCACGCGCGCGTGTTGAGATCACCGTTCGAGCGTTCCTGCATCGGCGTCCAGATCTCCGCCGACGGCGCGACGACGTTCGCGAACCCGTGCGGCATCACGCCCACCACCACGTACGGATCGCCGTTGAGTTGGATCGTGCGTCCGATGATCGAGCGATCGCCGGCGAATCGCCGCTCGAGCAGTCCGTCGCTGAGAATCACCACGTGCGGTCCGCCCGGCTGATCCTCCGCCGCCGTGAAGCCGCGGCCGACGAATGGCACCGTGCCGAACACACTGAAATAATTCGCCGTGATGCGTTGCCCGGTGAGGCGCTCCGGCGTGCCGTCGTCAGCGAGCGTCGGCTGCCACTTATCCGCGGCGGCGAGCTGGTCGAACGCACGGCTGCGCGCGCGCAGCTCGTCGTAGGTGCCGAGCGTCACCGGCATCGGAACGCCCGCATCATTGCGGTCGTCGAGCGTGACGAGCCGGTCGGCGTGCGGGAAGGGCAGCGGCTCGATGAGAATCGGATTGACCGCGCTGAACACCGCCGTGCTCGCCCCGATCCCGAGCGCGAGCGTCGCGATCGCGGTGATCGTGAACCCCGGCGAGTTGCGCAGCCGGCGCAGCGCGTAGCGAACGTCGCCCACCGTCGTCTCGACCGCGTGCTCCCATCCGGACGTGCGCACCTGCTCGCGCGCCACGGTGATGTTGCCGACGTCGAGCAGCGCCGCGCGGCTCGCCTGATCGCGCGTGAGGCCGCGCGCGACGTGCGCCGCGGTCGCGCGCTCCACGTAGTCGCGAAGCTCATCGTCCACGCGGCCGTCCGCTTCGGCGCGGTGGGTGAGCGCGCGCAGGCCGTGCGTGAGCTGGCGCCAGATCGACATGGGTTATCCCTCGGCGTTGAGCAGTCGTGCGACGGCGGCGGAGCGTCGCTTCCAATCAGCGGTCTCGAGGTCGAGCTGCTTGCGGCCGGCGCGCGTGAGCGTGTAGAACTTGGCGCGGCGCGCATTCTCGGTCTCGCGCCATGCGGCATCGAGCCAGCCCGCGCGCTCGAGGCGTTGCAGCGCGACGAGCAGCGAGCCGGGGTTGACCTTGAACACGTCGCGCGAGATCTGCTCGATCCGCCGCGCGATCCCGAAGCCGTGGAGCGGCCCCAGGCTGAGCGTCTTGAGGATGAGCAGATCCAGGGTGCCCTGGATGACGTCCGTGTTCGGTGGATCCATGGAGTGACTCATGGACCGCATGATACGGTGCCTTCATCATGATTGTCAAGAGTTGATCGTCAAGTGTTGACGATCAAGGGGTGAGCCTCAGCCGGCGAAGGCCCGCGCCAGCGCCTCCACGCCCTCGGCGTACCGCGGACCGGGGCGCGCGAAGAACGCGTTCGCGTCCACCGGCACCACGCGCGCGTTCGGAATCGCCGGAATCGTCCGGGCCAGCCGTTCGGCCTCGGCCAAGCCGTAGCCGCACGGCGCCACGATCACGACCTCGGGGCGCGCTGCGCGGACGTCGTCCCACGTGATCCGCACCGAATCCGCACCGCTGCGCCCGAGCGGGTCGTCGCCCCCCGCGAGCGCGATCATCTCCGGCATCCAGTGGCCCGCGCAGTACGGCGGATCGGTCCACTCGAGAAAGACCACGCGGCGCCGCTCCGCCGGCGGCGTGAGGCGCGCGAGCCGCTCGCGGTTGCGCGCGACCACCGCGCGTGCCTCGGCGTCGCGGCCGATCGCGCGGCCCACCTCGAGAATGTTCGCGTCGATGTCGGCGAGCGTGCGCGGCGTGAGATAGACCACCTCGGGCCGCGGCGCGATCGACGCCAGCGCGCGCGTGAGCTCGTTCCCCGACGGCGCGCAGACCTGACAGAGATCCTGGGTGAGGATCACGTCCGGCGCGAGCCCGTTGAGCAAATCCTCATCGAGGAGATAGAGGCTCTCGCCGCTCGCCAGCCGACCGGCCACCGCGTGGTCGATCTCGCTCTGCGCCAAACCGTCGAGCGAGAGCGCGGGCCGGCTCACCACCGGCAGGCCGCGCACGCTCGGCGGGTAGTCGCATTCGTGCGACCGGCCGACGAGGGCGGCCTCTCCGCCGAGCGCGCAGACGATCTCGGTCGCGGCGGGAAGCATGGAGACGATCCGAGGGGATGTCACGGCGTCGTCCTACAACGTGCCCCAGTTCGTGAACCGCGGCGGCTTCACCCACGGCGGCCCCGCTTCGATCACGATATCGGTATGCGAGCGGAGTGGAATCGCCCGTGGATCGCCCGCGTACGGCTTACCGTCGACCCACACGCGGAGCTTCGTCCCCTTGGCCGCCTTCGCCGTCGCCGCCTCCCGCGCGGAGAGCGGCTCGCCCCAGACGGTGAAGAAGTCCCCGAGCGTGAACGATCGGTCGAGCGGCGCCTCGATGTGGATGATGCCGTCCGGCGTGTGCGTGTGCAGCCAGTAGAGGCACCCGGCCGCCGGCACCTGTCCCACGTTCGGCGGAATCGTGATCTGCTTCCCGTGATCGAAGATCACGAGATGCTGATGGATGTGAATCCGACTCCCTTCCTGCCGGTCGCACGAGATGCCGCCGATGGTCTGACCGTTGGCTCTGGCGGCCTGTGCGGCGGCCCGACCGGTCATGAGGGGAAGGGCGCACGCCAGCGCGGCGCAGAAAGGCAATGCTTTCAACCGAGGCTCCGAGGGGGACGGCGAATCTTACCCGGCCGTCGCGGCCGCGGTCCAGGCTTTGCGACCTCGGCGGCCATGTTTCTCACGATCGCCATCATCCTGCTGATCCTCTGGCTCCTCGGCGTGTTTGCGTTCCGCATCACGAAGGGAGTCATCCACCTCGTGTTGATCATCGCGATCATCGCGCTGATCGTGCATTTCGTGCGGGGGTAGAGCAGGCGCCCCAGATGGCGAGGAGCTGGGCGAGCCCGTCGAGCCGCGCCGGCCAGAACGCCGCGCCCGCTCAGGGCGCCGCGAGGAACTTGCCAATCGTGGTATTCAAAAACGCCAAATCCTCCGCGCTCGCCCCCGCGCCCGCCGGGTGCCCCCACAACGACGGGATCGGCGCGAACTGGACGCGCGGAATGAACTGCTCCTCGTAGCGCGCGTCCGTGATCGGAAAGTACATGTCGGTCGCCGACGGCATGTACAGGAACGGCACCTTGATCGAGCGCAGCGCGGCTTCGATGTCGCCGTTGAACCCGGGCGTCTTGCCGACGTCATGCTGCTCCCACGTCCGCGCCTGAAGAATCATGTCGTTCGCGTCGCCGCCGGGGATGAAGTTGTGCCGGAAGCGATCGAGAAACTGATCGAGCGTCGTCCCGGGCGGCACCTGCGTCTTCCACAGCTCACGGTGCCACCACTCCTGCGAGTAGAGCCAACCGGCCCACACCATCCCGAACGCCGACAGCCCGGCCGCCGGCTCCGCGGTGTAGTCGCCGTGATTGAAGGTCGGATCGGCTTCGAGCGCCGCGATCTGCCCTTCCAGGCGCACGATCCCGTGATCGTACGTCTTTGCCGTGCCTGACGTCGCGACGATGCGATCGGCGAAGTCCGGGTAGCTCACCGCCCACTGAAACGCCTGCTGCGCGCCCATCGAGAATCCGATGATCGCGCGCAGATGCCTGATCCCGAGATCCTGCATCAGCAGTCGATGCACGGCCTCGACGTTGTCGCGAATGGTCGTGACCGGAAAGCGCGGACCATGATAGGGCTCCGGCGTGTTGCTGGGACTCGATGAATGTCCGTTGCCAAAGAGCTCCGTCGCGACGAGATAGAGCTTCGTCGTGTCGAGTGCGCGACCGGGGCCGATGAGCCACTCGTAGCCGTGGTGATTGGCCATGTAATGCGATGGTAACAGCACCGCGTTGTCGTGCGCGGCGTTGAGATGGCCGTACGTGCCGTAGACGATGTGGGCTTTGGGAAGGACGACGCCGCTCTCCGTCCGAAAATCGTCGATGACGAACTCGTGATGCTCCGCGTGATCGACACGCTGGGCGCTGAGGGCGGACGCGCCAAAGACGACCGCGGCGACGGCGACGAGTGAACGCATGGTGGCTTGAGGAAGGGTGAAGTGAAAGTGCCCGGCTCCGGCCGGGGGCGCTAGCCGGCCGCGGGTGATCTGCGGGTGATCCGCGGGAGCCGTGCTGGGAGCTCCCCTTGCCACCAGCCTCCCGGGGGCCATGATATAGCCAAACCGAAACTCCCCCCGGAGGCTGCATGTCGCCCGACGTCCGCACGTCTACGCACGGCCCTCTCACGCCCGCGAACGCTTTCCTCAATAACGAAGAAACGCTCCGCAAGGCATTCGACGCCGAGTACGCGTCCTCGATCGAGAACGCGCGCGCGCAGCTCGGCGACGCGCAGGTGTTGGCGCCGCGCGTCGTCGAAACGGCGTTCATCAACGTCTGGCAGCAGCGCGCAACGATCGCCACGCACGACCAGTTCAAGAAGGTGCTCCAGGACGAGGTGCACCACGGGGCCGCGCGCGCGTTGAGCCGCCGCGCCGCCGCGCAGCGCTTCAACAGCGGCGGCCGCGATGATCGCACCATGACCGGCACGCATCAGGCGTCCGGCGAAGCGACGGCCGAACAGTCGTGGTCGCAGATCACCCGCACGATTCGCGGGGAAGGGCACACGGCCGACGCGCACAAGGAGGCGGCTACCACGTCGCGGCGCGAAGCGGTCGCGCACATGAAGGGCGTCGCGAAAGGACGCAGTTGGACCGTTCCGATTCTCATCGGCATCATCGCGCTCGCGTTGTCCATCGGCGGCGTGATCTACGTCGACCGCCTCGGCGAAGACGACGCGGTGTACGCGGCGGTGAGCAACCCGAACCTCCAGCCCATACAGACCAGTCCCGGGCAGCTCGGGAACACGAGCCTCGGCGACGGCACGAAGACGCGCATCGGACCGGCGACGAAGCTGCTGATCGCCGATCACTTCGGGACGCAGATCCGCGCCCTCAAGGTCGAGGGGACGGCGCAGTTCGACGTCGCCAAGAACGAGAAGCTGCCGTTCCGCGTCGTCGCGTACCGCACGCACATCATCGCGACCGGCACCAGTTTCGCCGTGTCCACGTTCGGACCGGAGAGCACCGTCGCCGTAACGGTGAAGGAGGGGACCGTGCTCGTGAAAGACGGCAAGCAGTCGAGCACCGTCAACGCGAATCAAACCGTCATCGCCGACCATTCCGGCATCCGCCCGGCGACCGCCGACGAGCAGGCGTCGTATTTCGGCTGGCTCGGCGGAACGGTCGGCGCCAAGGGCCGGCTGCGCGACGTCGTCGACGCACTCGATCGATGGTTTGGTGCCGATGCAAAACTTCCGGATTTGAAACTCATCGATCGCCAGGCTTCATTCCAGACGTCGCTGGATTCCATGCAGACGGCCGTGGCGCAGATCGAGCAGAGCGCGAACGTCCACTACGTCAACGCCGGCGCCGAAAACGTGTTCGAGGACGCAGCGGGAGCCAAGGCGGCTGCCGCGCCCGCGGCCAGGAAGCCCGCGGGAAAGAAAAAGAAGTAGTATATCACATCCAGTATTGGAGATCTCATGCGCCGTCTCGTTCCCACGCTGGTGATGTCCCTTGCGCTCGCCGTGCCGGCGGCCGCGCAGCAGAGCCACCCGGACTTCAGCGGCGACTGGACGCTCGACGCCGCCCATAGCGAGCTGCCGCCGATGGGCGCGCCGCCGTCGATGACGATGCACGTCGCCCAGACGGACAAGGCCCTCACGATGCAGCGCGCCGTCCAGTCGGAGCAGATGGGCAACTCGAACAACACCATGACCTTCGCGCTCGATACCAGCACTTCCAAGAACAGCATGAGCTCGCAGGGCATGACGCTCGAGATGAACTCCAAGACCTCGTGGGCGAGCGACACCCTCGTCGTCACCACCACGGCCGACGCCGGCGGGCAGACGATCTCCCAGACGGACCGGTGGGCGTTCAGCCCGGACAAGAAGCTCCTCGTCATCGCCACGGAATTCAGCGTCGCCGGGCAGTCGGCATCGTACAAGCTGGCGTTCGCCAAGAAGTAGACGCCGCACGCGCGTCGCCGAGCGCGGAAAGCTCGTACTGGCCATCACGGCGGTACGAGCTTTCTTTATTTTCATGATCGTTCTCGTCCTCCTGGCGCAGCTTCAGGCCGCGCCGTCTACGGTGCGGCTCTCGCTTCCGCGGCCGCCCGGCGTGCACATCGTCGACGTCTCGCCGCCCGAAGCGCGCGGCAACGAGCCCGGCATCGCCGTGAATCGTCGCAATCCCGCGCAGATCGTCGGTGTGTATCAGGGACCCGCGCATGCGGTGTACTCGACCGACTCGGGCCGCACCTTCACGACCGCCGAAGGCACCGTGCCGCCCGACTGGAAGACCGCCGGCGACGTGAGCGTCGCGTTCGACGACAAGGGCAACGCGTATCTCTCCGACCTCGTCTTCGACAAGCTCGGCAGCGAGTCGTATTGGCGACACGGCGCCGGGCGCAACGGGATCTACGTACGCCGTTCGCCCGACGGCGGCAAGACCTGGCAGAAGGATGCCGCCCCCGTTCGCGTCTGGTACAAGGGCGATGAGCCGGGCATGCAATTCGAGGATATGCCGCGCGTGTTCGCAGACGCCAATCCCCGGAGCCCGCACGCGGGCAACGTGTACATCGGCTGGATCGAGTGGCGGATCGACGAATCGGTCATGCTCTTCTCGCGCTCGACCGATCAGGGGAAGACGTGGTCGGCGCCGATGCGAATCAGCACGCAGGCCGGCTTGCCGCGCGACGACAACGGCGACGTCGTTGGCTTTCACGGCACGGTGGCCGCCGACGGAACGATCTACGCCGTCTGGAACTGGGGACTCAACATCGTTATGACCACGTCGCGCGACGGCGGAAAGACATTTACCCCCTCGCGCGTGGTGCAGCAGGTTGGTCCGCCGTATTTCGGCGGGACCGGTGCGGTGCCCGGTCTCGGTCGCGTCTTTGGCTTCCCACAGGTCGGTGTGCACGGCAGGAACGTCTATCTCACATGGAGCGACTTCCGGAACGGCGACATCGACGTTTTCCTCGCCGCGTCGCGTGATGCGGGCCAATCGTGGTCGGCTCCGGTGCGCGTGACCACCGACTCGATTCACAGCGGCCGCGATCAGTTCTTCCAGTTTCTCGCCGTCGACCCGGTGAACGGCGACGTCTACGTGCAGTTCTACGATCGGCGCGACGATCCCGCGGATCGGCTCACCGCGTTGACGCTCGCGCGCTCCACGGACGGCGGCCGCACGTTCGCGAATTACGCCTGGTCCGAGGCGCCGTTCGAGGGGCGCAACGCGTTCCTCGGCGACTACACGTGGCTCACCGCGTACGACGGCCGCGTGTACGGCATCTGGGCCGAGACACGCCCGTTCGAGGAGGCGTCGGCGCCTGGCCGGCAAGGGCCGCCGAGAGCTGGGACGGTGGTGCGGATCGGTACGGCGGATTTTGGGAGGAAGTGAGCTATTCCTCGGCCACCCGCCGCACGGCCTCGCGCACGGCGCTGTAGAGCGATTCCGCGTGGAACGGCTTCTTGATGAACGGCACGTCGGAGCGCGCAATCACGCTGCGCTCGAGCTCACTGACGTCGCCCGAGACGATCGCGACCGGTATGCGCGGATACTGATCACGAATCTGATATGAGAGATCGATCCCGGTCATGCCGGGCATCGTGACATCGGTGAGGACGAAATCGATCGACGCACTGTCCGACGCGAGCCGCTTCAGCGCGTCGGCGCCGCTCGACGCTTGCTCGACGCGAAAGCCGCCCGCCTCGAGCATCCGCGCGATCGTCTGCCGAGTGCTGGTTTCGTCATCGACAACGAGTACCGTCATCCCTTCCATGCCTGCGCTCCGGGTACGAGGTAACGCCCAGATACAATGATGCGCCGCCCGCGCTGGCGCGCGCAACGAGCACAGGTATAATCCCGCGACATGCAAAACCGGCTCATTGCGGCGTTGGCGCTCGTGGCGCTCTGCGCCGTTGCCGTGTATCGGACCGTGCGTCCGCCCAGCCCCGTCCCCGCCACGGCGCCCGACACGGTCTTTTCAGCCGAACGCGCGATGCGCCATGTGGAAGCGATCGCCGTACGTCCCCACCCGATGGGGAGCGTCGAGCATGGCCGCGTGCGCGATTACATCGTGGCGAGACTCGCCGCGCTCGGCCTCACGCCGCAGCTCCAGACGACCACCGCGATCGGGACACGATATCAGGAAGCCGGCCGCGTCCAGAACATTCTCGCCTGGATCCCGGGCGCCGCGGCCACGCGACACGCCGTGCTGCTCGTCGTCCATTACGACGGCGTCGAAGCCGGCCCCGCCGCGGCCGACGATGGCGCCGGTGTGGCCGCGCTGCTCGAGACGCTGCGCGCGCTGCGCGCCCGAAAGCAGCCGCTCGCGCACGACGTGATCGCGCTCTTCACCGACGGCGAAGAGGCCGGCCTCCTCGGCGCGGCGGCGTTCGTTCGCGAACATCCCTGGGCGAAGGACGTCGACGTCATCCTCAACTTCGAGGCGCGCGGCACGACCGGACGATCGTACATGTTCGAGACCGGGCCCGGAAACCTCGGCGCCGCGCGCCTGCTCCGCGCGGCGGGCGACGTCACTGCCGGCTCGATTTTCACGACGGTGTACCGCGCGCTGCCCAACGATACGGATCTATCCGAGCTCGCGGTGCTCGGGAAACCTGCACTGAATTTCGCGTTCGCCGACGGCGTCGAGCGCTACCACACGTCGCACGACGATTTAGAGTTCCTGAATCCCGGCAGCGTGCAGCATCATGGCCAGCAGATGCTCGCGCTCGCGAAGCGCTTCGCCAACGATTCGCTGCCCCGGCCGCGAACGGGCGACGCCGTGTTCTTCGATCTGCCACTGGTGGGCCTCGTCGTGTATCCGGTGAGCTGGGCGGTGCCGCTCGTGGTTCTCGCCATCGTGCTCGCCATTCTCGCGGCGCGCCGCGTGGCGCGCGACGACCCGCGCTGGCTCGGCGGAACGCTGGTCGGGTTCGCGGCGGCGGCGATCGCGATCGTGATGGCCGGCGCCGTCACGGCGCTGATCGGCGCGTTGCTGGCGCTCGTGCACGCGCATCTCCCGTGGGGCGGTTGGCCCGAATGGAGCGGCTTATACGCCAGCGCCATGGCGCTCGTGGTGCTCGCGATCGTGTTGCTCGCGCGCGCGGGCGCCGCACGGTGGGCATCGCCGAACGCGTTTCAACTCGGCGTCACGGTCTTGTGGACGGCGATCGCCGTGGTGCTGAGCGTCGTCGCACCGGCGACGACGTACCTGTTCATCTGGCCCGCGCTGTTCGCGCTCTGCGCACGCTCGTTCGACCGTCGCTGGCTCGACTGGCTCACCGCCGCTGCGGCGATTCTCCTCGGCGCCGGATTCGCGTTCGCGGCCGGCGCGATCATGCTCGGACTCGCGGGTGCCGGCGCGGCGGCGTTCGGTGTGCTCGCCGCCTTGATCGCGCTCTTGGTGCTTCCGCTGCTCGGAGCGATCTTCGGCGAGGTGAGGCTGTATGGCGCTCCGTATGTCGCGGCCGCGGCGGCCGTGCTCATTGTCGTCGGGCTGTTCACCGTCCGCTGGAGCGACGCTCATCCCGTACCGACCCAGCTCGTCTTCGCGGAGCGCACGGACTCCGTCGACGGCGGCTGGTTCGGGTCCATCGACAACTCGCTCTGGTCTCGCCGCGTGATCGGCCCGACTACAACCGCACCGTTGTGGACAGCGCGCATTGGCCGCCGTGGTGCGCCGCTCTCGGCGCGCAAAGTCGCGTACGTGCCGCTCGATGGACCCACCGCGACGTTCATTCGCGACACCGTCATTGCCGGTGCGCGCCGCATTGTCATTCGCGTACATGCTCCGCCGGGTACGACCGGTCTCATGATGGACGCCGGCGGCGCGCACATCATTCGCGCCGCGATCGACGATCGAATCGCCGACACCACGCGCTACCGCCGCAAGTCGACGCAATGGTTCATGCAATACTGGGCGGTGCCGGACAGCGGCGCGGTGTTCTCGCTCGCGGTGCCGCCGGGCACCGGCCTGGATCTCGACCTCGCGGCGCGTCGTCCCGGTCTTCCGCGCGTGCAAGGCGTTTCGATTCCGCCCCGGCCGACCGACGTCGTGCCGATTCAGTCGGGCGACGCGACGATCACGTATCGCCGCTACCACTTTCCCTGAGCGCGCAAGCTGACCAATTCCTGACAGGATTCTGATGGCGGCGCTCCGGAGAATCGCGATCTTCCCGTCATGTCACTGACGCTGTTTCTCTCGCTCGCCGCCGCACTCGCCGGTCCCGGCCGCCCTCAGGCGCCCATGCCGGCGAACACGTACGTGGGCCGCGAGAACCAACTGCACGTGCGCATCCCGCGGATCGACGCGGCCGCGACGATCGATGGCGCGCTCGACGACGCCATCTGGCAGCGAGCCGCCGTGCTCACCGGCTTCTCGGAGTTCTCGCCGCAAGACGGCATTCCGGCGGCCGATTCGACGCGTGTGTACCTGTGGTATTCGCCGACGGCGCTCTATGTCGGCGTACACGCCTACGAGCCGCACGGCGCGGTGCACGCGACGCTCGCCGATCGCGACAAGATCGGCGCCGATGACAACGTGCAGCTCCTGCTCGGCACGTTCCACGATCAACGGCAGGCGTACGTGTTCGCCGTGAATCCGCTGGGCGTGCAGATGGACGGCACGATCGTCGAGCAGGGGCAGAACCTCACCGGTGGCTGGACGCCCACGCTCTCCGGCCGCGCGGCGCCGGATCTCAGCCAGGATTTCGTCTTCACGTCCAAGGGCCGCCTCACGGCCGACGGCTACGAGGTCGAGCTCCGGATTCCATTCAAAAGTCTCAAATACCAATCTGCTGATGTTCAGGATTGGGATCTCAACGTCGTCCGCGAGGTGCAGCATTCCGGGTACGAGGACACGTGGGCGCCGGCGAAGCGCGCGAACGCGTCGTTTCTCGCGCAGGGCGGCACCCTCGACGGCCTGACGGGCTTCGACCGCGGGCTCGTGCTCGACCTCAATCCCGTCGTCACGCAGAAGATGACCGGTGCGCCGCGGCCGGGCGGCTGGACGTACGACCACGCGCGTCCACAGCTCGGGGGCAACGTGCGCTGGGGAATGACCAACAACCTCACGCTCACCGGCACCGCGCACCCCGACTTCGCCGAGGTGGAATCGGACGCCGGCCAGTTCGTGATCGATCCGCGGCAGGCGCTGTACTTCGCGGAGAAGCGCCCGTTCTTTCTCGACGGCCTCGAGCAGTTCAACGCGCCGAACAACCTCATCTACACGCGCCAGATCGTGAAGCCGGACGCGGCGCTCAAGCTCACCGGCAAGGTCGCGGGGACGAGCGTCGGCGTGCTCTCGGCGGCCGACGATCCGAGCCTCTCTCCCTCGGGGCACGACCGCGCCGTGTACAACATCGTTCGCGCCCAGCGCGACATCGGCGGCCAGTCGCGCATCGGCATGGCGTACACCGATCGCGTGCTCGGCGCCGATTACAATCGCGTCGCCGACGTCGACGGCCGCATCGTGTTCGACACGATCTACAGCGGGTCGTTTCAGGCGGCGGAAAGCTTCGATCGCACGACCGGCACGACGCGAGACGCGCCGCTCTGGCAGGGAATCTTCGCGCGGAATGGAAAGCGCTTCGGCATGCGCTACGCGATCACCGGGATCAGCGACGACTTTCGCGCGGGCAGCGGTTTCATCTCGCGCGCGGGCGTCGTGCACGCCGCGTTCGATCACCGGGCCACGTGGTTCGCCGACCGCGGCTCGGCGGTCGAGACGCTCACCGGCGACATCCTCTACGACGACACGTGGCAGTACTCGCACTTCGTGCGGCACGGCGACGCGCAGGACAAGAAGTTTCATCTCAGCGGCAGCACTGGGCTCCGCGGCGGCTGGAGCCTCGGCGCCGGCGTGTACTGGGAGACCTTCGGATTCGACAAGAATCTGTATTCGAGTTATCGCATACTGTCCCCCGCCGGCGATACCCTGCCGTTCGTCGGCGTGGGCCGCATCCCAAACCGCGACTACGTCGCCACGCTCACGACGCCGCAGTGGCACACGTTCGACGCGAGCCTGCTGTACGTGGGCGGCCAGGACGAGAATTTCTTCGAGTGGGCGCAGGCGAACATCGACTACCTGTCGCTCACGATCAATGCGCGGCCCACGGATCGCATGCGCGTCGAAGGCGACATGAACTACGACGATTACTGGCGCCGCACCGATCACAGCCTCGTCGGCCGCAACATGATCCCGCGCGTGAAGGTCGAGTATCAGCTCACGCGCTCGATCTTCCTTCGCCTCGTCGGCGAGTACGACCTCAGCGAGCACGACGACCTGCGCGACGAAACACGCACGTTCGATCCGCTGATCATCGACGGCCAGCTCGCGACGGCGGTGAGAAGCCGCACGCTGCACGGCGATTACCTGTTCTCGTATCAACCGAATCCAGGCACCGTGCTGTTCTTCGGCTACGGCAGCGAGGCCGATGGGCCACCAGACGCGTCACAGCGCTTCGCCTGGCAACCCCTCCGCCGCGCGTCGGATTATTTCTTCGTGAAGTACAGCTATCTCTGGCGGATGTAGGCCTCCGAGCGCCGCGACCGAACTGCGTTGACCGCGGAGAGCGCGGAGAAGTCCCCTGTCACACCGCTCCCGAGCGAGCGCTTGGAACGACGTGGCATTCCCGCCGCGTCTCCGCGGTAAAAAATGGCGTCGCCGGTAGTACTGTCTCCGACGCCCGGAGCGCCACACTTTACCGCATGCCCACCGCCAAACGCGCCAAGAAGAAGCGCGCCGCCGCGCCGGCTGCATCGCGCGGCCTCGATGCGCGCCGGCTCGCGAACGCCGCGCCGCCGATCTCCGTCGAAACCCTTGGCCGCACGATCGAGGACGATGGCGGCACCGTGCTCGCCACGTATCGCGATCCACTTGGCGGCCATTGGCAGATGCTCGCCGCGCTGCCGCTCGATCGCGTCGAGCCCACGCCCTTTCAGCGCGATCTCTCCGAGGCGCACGTCGGACGCGTCGCGAACGCGATCGACAAGCTCGATCGCTACCTCGATCCCGTGATCGCCGTGCCGGCCGGCGATGGACTCTACTGGTCGCCGAACGGCTACCATCGGCTCGGCGCGATGCGGGAGCTTGGCGCCAAGTCGATCGTCGCGATCGTCATCCCCGAGCCCGAAGTCGCGCATCACATCCTGCTGCTCAACACGGAAAAGGCGCACAATCTTCGCGAACGCGCGCTCGAAGTGGTCCGGCTCGCCGAGGCGCTCGCCGTGATCGACGAGCGGCCGGAGCGCGAGTTCGCGACCGAGTTCGAGGAAGCGGCGCTCGTGACGCTCGGCCTCTGCTACCAGCAGAACGGTCGATTCTCCGGCGGCGCGTATCATCCCGTACTCAAACGATGCGATAAGCTTCTCAATCGCTCGCTCCCCGACGCGCTGATGGAGCGGCGGCTTCGTGCGGATAAGCTCATCGAGTTGAACGAGCTCGTGAATCAGGCGGTCGCGTCGATGAAGGGCCGCGGCATGGAAAGCCCGTATCTCAAGGCGTTCGTCGTCGCGCGCATCAACCCGCTCCGCTTTCAGCGGAAACCGACCTCTGATTTCGACGAGACGATCGACAAGATGCTCGGCGCGGCGCGGCGCTTCGACGCGACGAAGATCCGCGCCGATCAGGTTGCGCGAACTGGCGGTACGCCAAGCGAGGAGTGATCGCCGAGGAACCGCGCGCGCTCGTCGGGCGCCGGGACTCGGCACGCGTCGAGCCGCTTGAACCAGCGATATCGATGCCGGGCGAAGCTGTCGTACGCCCAGTCGCGCATCGCGCGCGGCACCGCGCGCAGCACCGCCGCGCTTCGCCACAGACCGCCGAGGTAGCGCGCGACCCCGAGCGCCGCCTCCGAGCGCGCACTGACCCGCTCACCGCCGCCCGGCGCCCGCTCCACGAGGATCACCGAATCCACGCCAGCCAGCTCGGGGTGGCGCGCGATCACCTCGCGCGCGAACTCGCCCTGGAGTGCGGCGAACCGCATCGTGCCGCGATGATCGTGACGCAGCACGAACTGCACGGCGCGGTCGCAGAAACCACACAGGCCGTCATAGAGCAGCACGGGTCCGGCATCGAGAGGATCGGGCATCGGCTCGCCTCGCGAAATATGCGCGCGGTCTAGGAGAGCGTGGCGAACCGGAACCCGCGAAGATGCCGCTGGATCGCCGTGAAGTCGCGCGCGTTGGCGGTCATGAGCGTGACGTCGTTCTCGCGGCACGATGCGGCCAACAACACATCGTTGACGAACGAGCGCGGCGCATCGGCGAGCGGGGTGCGTTCCTTCTGCGCGATCGCGGACAGCACGCGTCCGGCCTGCACGAAGCACTCGAACGACGGCACGAGCAGGCGCGCGCGCGATACATATGGCGCGAACAGCTCCTCCACCGCGTCCTCGTGGGCGCGCGTGAGCGCGCCGGCGCGAAGCTCGAGCGCCACGACCGCGCTCACGCGAATCCGGGTGCCTATGCGAAGCAGCAGCCGCTTCAGCTCCGGCAGCCGCTCGCGGGAGCGCAGCGCCGAGACGTAGACGTTCGTGTCCAGCGCGATGAGCTCAGCCACGATCCGAGCTCACGGCTCGGCGACGCGGCGCGGCCTCACCGGCAGCTGCTCGAACGGATCGGACACACCGCCGAGGTCCGCCAGGCGATCGAGCGCGCGGAACACCTCTCCCTGGAAGATGACGAAGTCGAGCGCTTCGTCCACCGTCTCCGTGTCCGTGCGCGTGCCGAGGATGCGCTGCGCTCCGGCCAACTTCGCCGCATCCATGTCCATGTTCTTGCGGATGCGCTCGCGCGCGGAGTGGGTGGGCGTTCTGGCCATGACTCGGATCTCTGAATGATTCGTTGAAACTGCCGCGGTACATAATTATAGCATGATTTCATGTACGGTCAACAGCACTCGCTGCGCCGCGCGGCGAAACTCCGCGCCGCCGCGCGGAGTAGTAGGAGTCGTGCTCAAACCAATTGCACTCATTGCGGCGCTCGCGACGGTTTCTGCCGCCGCGCCGCGGCCGCGCGAGGCCGGACGTCCGGTCGTGCTGCTGCTGCACGGGCGCGGCATGCAGGGCCGTGACACCGCCACGCTGCGCGCACTCTGGCGCGATGCGCTGGATTCCGGCACCAAGTCGCTGACGCCGGCCGCGCTGATTCATGACGACGACGTGCGGCTCGTCTGGTACGCCGACGTGCTCGAGCCGCGCTCGGGCGCGGGCTGCGACTACGCTGCCGCGGACCCGCGTGCGAAACGCGACGCGGATGAGAACGACGGCCTCAAAGCGGTCGTTTCGCTCGTGGGCAACGTCCTCGACGGAATCAGCTCGGCCGCATCGGACAGCGACTCGCGATCCGCGTTCGAATCGCTCGCGGCCGATGCGGCATTCCTCAGCGACGCCCGCAAGCGGTGCGCGACCGAGGCCCGATTGGCCGACGCGATCGATCGCGCGCACACCGAGGGGAGGCCTGTGATTCTGGTCGCGCACAGCCTGGGTTCCATCGTCGCGTACGACTACCTGTCCACCCGCCGCGACACCGGGCTCGTGCAGGCGCTGATCACCGTCGGCTCGCCGCTCGGATCGAGCGATCTGCGCCACCTGCTGATCGGCGGCGGCGATTCGGATACGGTGACGGCGCTCGTCGCGGCCAAGCAGTGGATCAATGTGCGCAATGACGGCGACCCGCTCGCGACCGATGTGCCGGTCGCGCGAGACGTGATGGTGAAGCCGCCCGCCGGCGAGCCGGATCCGCACGAGCTCGTCGGGTACTTGCGCGAGCCCGAAACCGCCAGGCTGGTCGTTGGTGCGTGGTGCCGAGCATTCGTCGCGCAGGCGCCGGCGGACTGTTCCGCCATCTCGCGCCAGCAATAGCTCGCAGGCGCCCGCGTCTGGCGCGACGATTGCCCCTCGCGCGCGCATGAAACGCGCATCGAGCTACCTCATGCTGGCGACTCTGCTCTCGCTGTCGCCTTGCATCGCCGTTCACGCGCAGGACCGCGTCGGCGCGGACTCCGCGACGCGGCTCACACGGTTCGGACGCGACATGGCCTATGGTGCGGCGGAAGGCCTCGGCTTCGCGCTCCTGGATCAGTGGAGCAACAGTCCGCCCGAGTGGGGCGGTGGGTGGAGCGGCTACGAGAAGCGCGCCGCGTCGAACGTCGGCGAGTTCGTGATCCAGGAAGGCGTGACCGAAGGGCTCGCGGCGGTCATGCACCGGCCGCTCGACTACACGCCGTGCGGGTGCTCGAACACGATGGCGCGGATCGGTTGGGCGCTCCACGGCGCCTACACGGACGAGCTGCCGAATGGAACGCGGCCGCTCGCCGTGCCGCGCATCGTCGGTGCGTACGTCGGCAGCTTCGCGCAGGCGGGCTGGCGGCCCTCGAACGGCAGCGACCGCACGCGCGTGGCGCTCGTCAACGGGACGACGTCGCTCGCGATCGGCGCCGTGATCAATCTCTATCATGAGTTCTCGCATTCGCCGCACGCGCGGCGGAGTGCGCGCCGCCGGCGCTAGCGCGAGCGGCCGCTACTGATACTGGATGTAGAGCGGCCGCGGTCTGATGGCGAGGACCTCGAGCGGCGAGAGCAGCGCGTCGCCCTTCTTCGTGTCGTTGTGGAAGAAGAGCTTGAACCCGGTGTACTGCACCGGCTCCGCTTCCTCGCACCGCGCGTACGTGTCGAACTTGAGCCAGGGCTGCCCCCAGCCATCCATGTTGATCACGACCTGCACCCGCGGATCGAGGGTGATCGCGTCCGTGTGCTGGAGCATGTTGGTCGTGAACCGGTGCACGATGAGCACCTTCGGCGGCAGATGGTATTTCGTGACGAGCTGCGCGAGTTGGTCGATCGCGTAGTTCACTTCCTTCGCGTCCATCGATCCGATCTTCGTGCCCGGCACGCGGCCTTCGCGGTTGTAGTGCATGTAGAACTCGGGGTCCATGCCCAGGTGAACGTCCGGCCGCTGGAGAAACGGCAGCAGGATCGGCAGCTCCTGCTCGATCGTGCTCTTGCCGGCTTGGATGTCGAGGATCGTGATGTACCCGCGCGCGTGAGCCATGCCGTAGATCTTCTCGATCAGGTCGGGGTCGGAGCGCTGGCGATACATGCTGTCCTTCCCCGGCGAGCCCTGCGCGACGGAGACGATGAGGTGCAGCGCGGGCTGCACGGGGTGCGTCGGGTCCGCCTTGCGCCACCATCCCACGACGGTGTCGAGCTTGGCGAGCATCTGATCGTACGGAATCTCCCCCAGGATTCCCATTTTTTTTGAAAGAGGATTCCCGTAAAACGCGACGATGCGCTTCGCCGGGAGGATCGAGCCCGGGAGCGGCGCGGTTGTCGCCATCGGCCAACGCGGGTCCTTGAGTCCGGCGCGCACTTCCGCGACGAGCGAGATGCTGTCCGCCGTCGTGCGGCTCTTTGGCTGCGTTGCCTGCTGAATCCGGATCGCCGAATCCGGCCCGCCGAGATCGCCGCCCCACTGCGCGGGCGTCACGTGGTGCGCCGCGACGGACGCTTCGCGCGCCACGCGCACGGTGGTGATCGTGACGCGCGCGGGATCGACGTCGAAGCGTGCCGGTCGCGCCGAGTCCGGCTTCTTGGCGGCCGAGGAATCCGCGCGTGCCGCGCCCTTCGTGCACGAGGCAATCAGGCACAGCACGACGGTGGCAATGAGTCGGGCGATCGGCATCGGAGGGTGCTCAGTGCAATGCATGCACCCAAAGATGTGCGCCCGGGTCGCACCGCTGTAGGCTCAGCGGTGCGTGCGCTCGATCCAGCTCCCCGCTTCGTCGCGAGCGAACAGGTACACGATGCCTTTCGGTCCAAAGCCGATGACCTGCCGTCCGGCAGGCACCTGCACGCGATCCACGAGCTCGCCCTTGCGATCGATCACGTCGTAGATCGGGCCGCCGGCGACCGCGCCGGCGCTCTTCGCGCTCGTCCGTACCCAGAGGTTGTCGTCCAGGTCGGCCAGCACGTCGCTCGGCCCGCCGAACGCGGGGCGATAGTCGGGCAGCTCGCTCGCGCTGACCATGTTGATTGGCGGGAGCTGCACGCCCGCTCCGCTCCCGCGGCCGCCGCCGTCTCCGCTGCCCATCGTCATGATCTGGACGCGCATGCCGCCCCCGACTTCAGCGGCCGCTTTTCCGGTCGCGCCCTGGGCACTCACCGCCGCGGCGCGCGACTTCTCGAACACGGCCTTGGCCGAGTCCAGCACCGCGACCTTCTCATCGTCGCTGAGGCGCTGCCAATCGAACGGCATCTTGGGAGCGGAGGTCACGTGGCCGTCCGGCCCGACGAAATCGACGTGGTAGTCCTGTCCGCGGACGATCGCGATCGTGCCGTCGGACAGCACCGTCCAGCCGTCGACCACCTGCATCGGATTGATCTCCGGCGTGATCGACATGCGTCCTTCGCTCTGATTCATGATCATCTTGTTCTTCGCGATCTTGAAGAACGCCGCCGTATCGAGCTTGCGCGTCGCCATGTCCACGCGCACGAGCGGCGCGCTGTCCGGCGGATCGGGGAACTGCATCACGCCTTTGTCGTCGCGCCGCGGCATCATCATCCGCAGATTGTCGACCGACCGGTAGACGAGGCGTCCGGCGGCGTCGAACCCGGGCGTGCCAGCGAGATTCGAGCCGAGCGCCTGCGCGTCCTGCGAGCGCGGGACGGCGGCGACCCGCGTGATCTTGCCCGCCGGGTCGATCACGAACATCGAGAGGTCGCGGGGGTCGATGAAGAGCGACGAATCGCCCCGATACGGAATGAGGCCGCCGGGTCCCGGTCCGTACGCGTTCGCGCCGCCGTCGATCGAGTCGGCGACGATCGTCTCGGTCGCGAACGTCGGATCGAACTCGACGAGCTGCCGCTTCTGGATGTCGTTCACGAGCAGCCCGCCGGAGGGCAGTTGGCGCACCGCGGCGACGCGGCCAAGCACCGGCTTGGTCCGCGCCTCCGGCGTGTTGATCAGACGTACGGCCGGAGCGCGCTGCGCCCCCGCGGCGCCGGCGACAGTGAGAAGCACGAATAAGTGTTTGATCATAATAATTACTCAGGAGAGCCGCTCTTCATGATCACCTGGACGCGGGCGCCGCCCCCGCCCATGTCCATCGAGACCGCCGATCCGCCGCCGGGCAGCATCACCATGCCGAGTCCGCCGCCCATCGACCCGGACCGAATCGAGGCGAGATACCGGTGGTCGAGCATCGGCGACACGTAGCTCGGCAGCTTCCGCACCTGCTCGGGCGTCAACAGATGCGTAATGTCCGGCGCGATCCGCATCAAGGCGTCGACCGACGCCTCGCGTGCCGAGCGATAGCGATCGTACGCCACGTCCTCATTGTAGTCGTCCGGCAGCTGCGCGAGGAACTTCGCCACCGGCGACCAGATGGAGTCGAGCTTGATCGTGAACCACCGGTTGAGCACCGCCACGCTGTCCGCCTGCTGCGACGTGAGCTGGAGCGTGTCCGCCTGGCGCAGGATCACCGCCATCGGGTTCGGCAGTCCGAACGAGCTGTACGCCTTGAGCATGACCTCGGGCGCCTTCTGGCCCGGCGTCCGCCGGCCCTGGTCCAGCATGCGCGTGAGCATCTGCCGCTCGAAGCTCGGACCCACGTCCACCCGCAGCAGCGCCGTCAACGTGACCGGCAACCGCGTCGCCGTCTGCGCCACCGACGTCGCGCCGAAGCGTTGATTGACCTCGTACTGGTAGCGCTGCGTCGCCGGGTCGAACCCGCGCACGAACAGCAGTTGACTCGAGGGCAGCGCCGGCTGCCCCCAGCCGTGCAGGTGATTCTCGCCGTGCATCACGATGTCGGCGGCGCCGAGTGGATTAGAGATCTGGAATGAGAGATTCGCGCGCTGCGGCATGCGCACCTTGAGCGGATTGAACTGGAAGCTCATGTTCGCCGACGTCATCCACGGACCCTGGCAGCTGTTGCGCGCCGCCAGCTGCCCGAGCTGCGAGCGCAGACAGTCGCGTGCCGAGCTCGAGCCGCTCGCGAGCAGCTCGCGCATTCCCGCGGCGAGCGCCGGGTCGTTCGTCTTGGACGGATCGAAGACGTAGGCGCGGTCGTTGGCGTAGCCGTCGCCGTTGATGTCGCTCGCCACCATCGGCGTGTACGGATTGCCCGACCGGAACGAGCCGTTCCAGCCGATCCGCACCCAGTCGAACGCATTGTACGTGAACGAGTAGACGATCTGGTGGCGCGAATCGAACGAGCCGCGGCTCCAGTCGACCGCCGTCGGATCGCCCGCGGTGCTCGTGAACCCGCGGTAGCGCTCGCGGTTGTTGCCGTAGACGTACCCCACGCGCCACATGAAGCTCGAGCTGAAGCTGGTCGGCGACAGACTCAACGAGAGCTGACGGGTCTCCGAGCGCATGTCCGACCGGAGCTCGCTCACGTGCGTGAAGTCCGGCGTGAGCCGCGCCTGCGACGCGGACACCGTGCCCGTCGACGGCACGATGCCCGACGCGCTCGCGTACACGGGGCGATTGCCCTCATCAGACAGCGCGAACCGCGCCGTCGGATCGAAGTTCAGGTCGAACGTGCTCGCCTGATTCATGTTGAGCGAGTACGTCATCTCGGCCGAGAGCGCGAACCGGCCGAGCGCGGTTCCCGCCCAGTTGAGGTTCGAGCGCAGCGCGCGCGGCGCGGCGTAGCCCGGATCGAACATCGCGACATTCGGCGCGGCGCTCGAGAAGGTCGTGCCGGTCGTCCCGTCGGCGCACGCGGTCGGAATCGCGCCCTGGTTCGCGAGGTACGCCGCCCAATCCGGCGTCGGCGCCGCCGCTCCAACGCACGTGAGCTGCTGCACGCCGCTCGGCAGTCCCGTGTTGTCGAGCGCCGAGCCAATCAACGCCGCGCTCGGCGTGCTCTGAAAGACGCCAATGCCGCCGCGAACGACGGCGCGCGGCCCGCGTACCGCACCCTCGAAGCCGCCGACCTGCTGCGCCGTCCCGTACGTCCACGAGAACCCCACGCGTGGACTCGCGTACACATTGTTGGGCGCGTGGTCGTTGCGAATCCCGAGCGTCTGTTCGACGTCGGGGTTGAGCACCGGTGCGATGTTGAAGCGATTTCCGTCGAGCCGCACGCCGTACTGGAGCTGGAAGTCCGACGTCGGCGTGTACGAGTCGCCGAGCGAGAGGCCGCCGATGTACTCGCTCTCACTGCGCCGGCGGGGCGAGAGCTCGCGCGTGAAGCTCGCCGGCGTGCCCGACTCGAGATCGGCGAGGGAGTTGAACGAGAACGTGCCGAGGCGGTTGGTCGTGAGATCCTGACCATAAGCATCGCGGCGCAGCTCGGAGGTGAGCTTGATCCGGTGCTTGTTGTTCTCGCTGAACCACGAGAGCTGGTTCGATCCCTGCGCGGTCTGCGTCGTGACGCTCGTGCCCATCGAGGGATTGCCGCCGAACGACAGCGGCTGCACGCCGGACGTGCCGTCGGCGAAGATCGAATTCACGAGGACGGAGCCGTTCGGCAGCTCGAGGTACGGGCTGCCGTAGCTCCGGTTCGCGCTCAGTCCGAGCGATGTCTCGCTCAGGATCCCGAATCCGAAATAACTCGTGTGGCGGCCGGAGACGCCGGCGTTCCAGCTCGTCCGGTCGCCGCTGTGCGACGGAAGCTCGGTCGTGGATCCGGTGACGGCGTCGGACGAGAGCAGGCTCGCGTTGTATGTGAGGTTGAACGCCTGCCCGGTAGTCGAGCCGGGCGGCGTGAAATCGAAGCTGCCGAGGAGGAGGGCCTGGTTGGTGGCGCGATCGTTCGGCACGCCGCCGGGACGCGTGGGCACGCCGGCCTGCGAGAGGATCGACAGCAGCCGATTCACCGAATCCCGCGCGACACCGGCCGTCTGCAGTCCGAGCGCACTCGTGTTCAGCAAACTCTGAAGGTCGCTCTGCCGCCGCCCGATCTGATACGCCACGTTGAAGAACGCCTTGTTCGTCGAGATCGGGCCGGAGAAGAGTCCGCTGGCCGTGACGTTCGTGTACTGCTGGCCGAGGGAGCGCGCGGCCGGATCGGTCCACTGGAGCTGCGGCGCATCGAGGCTCGCGCTGCTCGTGCGAATGATGAAATTGGATGCGCGGCCGGTGCGCATTTGCAGCAGACCGCCGCTGAAGTTTCCGCGTGAGACGTCGTACGGCGAGGTGACGAGCGACGTCGAGACGTTCGCGTCGCGCGGGATGTTCGAGCCGTTGAAGTTGAGGCCATTGAGCGTCGTCGCGTTCTGATCGGGCGAGAGCCCGAGCACCGAGAAGCCGTTCGGGCCGCCGTCGGCGCTCGGGATGAGCTGGACGCCGGGCAGCGACGCCGCGAGGGCGGCGAGATCGCCGAGCTGGTCGACCGGGACCCCGCCCGAGTTGATCGGCCGCTCGCTGCCGCCGATGTCGGGGCGGAAGTCGTCGCGGCCGGGCTTCTGTCGCTGCGCGCGCACGGTCATCGCGTCGAGCTGTGCCGCCACGCGCTGCAGCCGCGCATCGCCGATGAGAATTTCCTGATCGGCCGTGCGTTTGATCTCGAAGCGCTTGGTCGCGAAGCCGATCGCGGCGACGCTGACGTAGTAGTCGCCTTCGTCGCTCGGGAAGGGAACGGTGTAGCGGCCCGCCTTGTCCGTGCGCGTGCTGCGCGTGATGTTGCCGCTCAGGGACGTGACGGTGATCGTCGCGCGCTCCACGGGCTGGCTATCCGGTCCGACGATGCGCCCGCGAATGACGTCGGTCTGCGCGAACGCGCGGCGGGGAAGCACGAAGGCAGCCACGCACATGGCTGCCAACAGGAAAAGGATTCTTCGCGAGCTCACGGGGGGCCCAGGTGGGGGTGTGAGACGACTACGGGATTCGACCCGTCATTGTTGCACCGCGGGTTGGACCCGCGGCGCCGACAAAAGGTTTCCCGCGGGCTCGAGCCGCTCGGGCGCGTCCGGCTCCTCCACCGATCGCAGCTTCCGCTCGATGGCGCGCGTCCGCACCGCCGCCTGGTCGAGCGTATTAGTAGCATCTTGTAACTTATTCTTGATGCGGTCCAGCACGTCGGCGTACCGGCGGAACTCCGTTTTTGCCTCGCCGAGCACCGTCCATACTTCGCTCGAGCGCTGCTCGATCGCGAGCGTCCGAAAGCCCATCTGGAGGCTGTTGAGCAGCGCGGCCAGCGTCGTCGGGCCGGCGACCATCACGCGATAGTCGCGCTGCACCGCGTCCATGAGCGCGGGCCGACGGATCACCTCCGCGAACAGGCCCTCGGTCGGCAGAAACATGAGCGCGAAGTCGGTGGTCATCGGCGGCGCCACGTATTTTTCGGCGATGTCGCGTGCGCATTGCTTCACGCGAATCTCCAGCGCCTTGCCCGCGGCTTCGACGGCGGCGGTGTCGCCCGCATCGGCCGCGTCCACGAGGCGCGAGTAGTCCTCCTGTGGAAACTTGGCGTCGATCGGCAGCCAGACCTGCGCGACGGAGTCGTCGCGGCCGGGCAATCGAATCGCGAACTCCACGCGCTCGGCCCCTTCGCCTTTGGTGCAGACGTTCTTCGCGTACTGCGCGGGCGTCAGCAGCTGGTCGAGCAGATTGCCGAGCTGCACTTCGCCCCAGGTGCCGCGGACCTTCACGTTCGTGAGCACTTTCTTGAGATCGCCCACGCCCGCGGCGAGCGTCTGCATCTCGCCCAATCCTTTGTGCACCTGCTCGAGCCGCTCGCTCACGATGCTGAAGCTCTCGCCGAGGCGGCGCTCGAGCGTCCCCTGCAACTGCTCGTCGACCGTGGTGCGGACGGCGGCCAACTGCACGCGCATCTCGTCGCGCAGTTGCTGCGACGAGAGCACGGCGTCGGCGCGCTGGCGTGCGAGCTCGTCGCGAAGCGCGCGCTCCGTGCGCTCCTGACCGCGTTCCGCCGCGTCGAGTCGCGCGAGCAGCGGGGTGAAGTCGATCGACGGCGATCGACGAAGCACGATGATCAGCAGTGCCGCGGTGAGCGCGATGAGCAGCGCGACGCCCGCGAGCAAGAGGGAAAGCATGGCGAGAAGCTATGGTCCGGCGCGGCGGCTCGCCATCGAGCGCCGCACCGCTACGGCTTCAGTTACGGCTTCATTTATCGCGGCTTCGCACGCTCGTACTGTGGCGGCCACGGGAGATCCTGGCGAAGGGCCGTCGCGGCGCGGAGCGGCCAATGTGGATCGCGCAGCAGCTCGCGCGCGAGAAAGACCATATCCGCCTGACCCGATCGTACGATCGTGTCCGCCTGTGCCGGCTCGGTGATGAGCCCCACCGCCGCGGTCGCGACCCCGGCGCCGCGGCGCACCTGCTCCGCGAAGTGCACCTGGTAGCCGGCGCCGATCGGGATGCGCACACCGGGCACGAGTCCGCCCGACGAGCAGTCGATGACGTCGACGCCGTCGCCGCGGAGAATGCGCGAGAGCTCGATTGTCTCCTCGAGCGTCCACCCGTCGTCGTGCCAGTCAGTCGCCGAGAGGCGCGCACCGAGCGGATACTGCTCGGGCCATATGCTTCGCACCGCGGCTGCGACCTCGCGGACGAGGCGTATGCGATTCTCGAATGAGCCACCGTACTCGTCGGTGCGACGGTTCGAGAGCGGCGAGAGGAACTGGTGCAGCAGATAGCCGTGCGCCGCGTGTAGCTCGATCATCTGCATCTCGGCCGCGAGCGCGCGCTTCGCCGCATCGCGGAACGCATCGATCACGCGTCGAATCCCGGCCGCGTCGAGCGCCTCGGGGCTGTCGTAGCCGTCGTCGAACGCAATGGCGCTCGGCGCGACGATCGGACGCCAGCCACCGTGCGCTGGATCGACGGGGCCGCCCCCCTCCCACGGCCGTCCTGTGCTCGCCTTCCGCCCGGCATGCGCGAGCTGCGCACCGAGCACGGCGCCGTGCCCGCGCACGAATCGTCCGATGCGCGCGAGCATGTCGACGTGCTCCTCTTTCCAGAGGCCGAGGTCCTGCGGACTGATGCGTCCGTCGGGCGTCACCGCGGTTGCTTCGGTGAGCACGAGTCCGGCGCCGCCGACGGCGAATTGCCCGAGGTGCACGAGATGCCAGTCATTCGCGAATCCGTCGATGCTGGAGTACTGACACATCGGAGAGACGCCGATGCGGTTGCGCAGCGTGACGCCGCGGAGCTGGAGGGGCGAAAGGAGGGGCACGGGGGGAAATATCCGGCGGGGGGAAGGGCGAGATGCGAGATGCGAAAGGCACGCGGCGTGCGGCGTGTCGCCCCCGTGGCCGTCTCGCGCCGTTTCACGGGGAAGCAGCGCGCCGGCCTCAACCCGGGGGATTTCCGTATGACGCAGAACGACAACAAGGACTTCGAGTGCCGGCAGTGCGGCGCACACTTCGACTCGCGTGACGATCTCGATCGCCACAACCGCTCGCAGCATTCGGCACAGGCCGGCTCATCGAACCTCGGCTCGTCATCCAACCAGAACTCCTCCAACATCGACGGCGGATCGTCGTCGTCGGATCGCAACAGCAGCAATCGCTGACGCGGGAGCCGAGCGCGACGGCGGGGCAAGCTGACCGCCGTCGCGCGAGTCGGTTCTCACGCGGGATACAGGTTTTGAGATTGGTGGATCCCATACGGTTGTCGTGCTGAGCAGCACCTAGCCGGCCGGAGGCGCTGCCGCCAACGTAGGGCGCGGTCGAGGCGTATGCCCTCGACTCACAGTGTGGTGTCATCCCACCCCCGCCGCCCAAGGCCGTGTCGACACAGTCCACCCGCCGCACGCAGGCGTACACGCCGCCGCATTCCGATGCCGTGCTCGCGAGCTCCAGCATCGAACATCGATTCCTGCCGCTGCTCGTGCTGCTCTTCGTTGGCAGCGGTTGCGCGGCGCTCATCTACGAGATCGTCTGGCTCCAGCTTCTGAGTCTCATCATCGGCTCGTCGGCCGTCTCGATGGCGGTGTTGCTCGGGACGTTCATGGGCGGCATGTGCGCCGGCAGTCTGCTCCTATCCAAGTACATCTCGCGCGCCCGGCACCCGCTGCGCGTGTATGCCATGCTCGAAGGGCTGATCGCCGTTTTCGGGCTGCTCGTGCTCTGGGGATTGCCGTATGCGGGCGGCTTGTACTTCGCGATCGCGCTGCACGGCATGGCCGATCTCCTGCTGCGCGGCCTGTTCTGCGCGATCTGTCTGCTGCCGCCGACGATTCTCATGGGCGCGACGCTGCCCGCGATCGCGCGCTGGGTCGAGACGACGCCCGAAGGGGTCGCGTGGCTCGGCTTCTTTTACGGGGGCAACATCGCCGGCGCGGTGTTCGGCTGCCTGCTCGCCGGGTTCTATCTCCTGCGCGTGCACGACATGGCCGTCGCCACGTACGCCGCCGTCGCGATCGACGTGCTCGTTGCGATGGCGAGCTTCGCGCTCGCGCGCGTGACGCGCTACGATCCGCCGCCGGCGGAGATGCGCGATGACGACGAGCCGAACGCGCCCCTCATTCCCGCGGGCACGTGGCCGGTGTACGCGGCCATCGCGCTCTCCGGCGCGACGGCGCTCGCGGCCGAAGCGGTATGGACGCGGATCCTCTCGCTCCTGCTCGGCGCGACGACATATACGTTCTCGCTCATTCTCGCCGCCTTCCTGGTTGGCCTGGGTGCCGGGAGCACCGTCGGCTCGATGCTGGCGCGCACAACGCGGCATCCGCGTGTTGCGCTTGGCGTCTGTCAATTGCTGCTCACCGCGTGCATCGCGTGGGCGGCGCACGTGATGACCGTGCAGCTTCCGTACTGGCCGATTCGCCCGGATCTCTCCGTGTCGCCGACGTTCACGTTCGAGGTCGACCTGGTGCGCTGCCTGTGGACCGTGTTGCCGGCGGCGCTCCTCTGGGGGGGGAGCTTCCCGCTCGCACTGGCGGCGGTGGGGCGGGGTGAAGTGGACCCGGGGCGGCTCGTCGGGACCGTGTACGCGGCGAACACGGTCGGCGGGATCGCGGGCGCGCTGCTCGGCAGCCTGTTGATCATCGCGTGGCTCGGCACGCAAGTGTCTCAGAGAATTCTCATCGTGGCCGCCGGGCTCAGCGCGGCGATCGTGCTCGCGCCGGTGATCTCGAGCGCAACCAAACGGTTGCATGTCACCGCCGCGAGCGCGGGATGGGCCGCCGTCGCGCTCGTGTCGGCGCTCGTCCTCGCGCGCACCGTGCCGCCGGTGCCGCCGCTGCTGGTGGGCTACGGCCGCTGGTTCGTGACTCGATTAGAAAACCAGAATGACTTCATCTACATGGGCGAGGGGATGACCGCCTCGGTCGCCGTGTCGCAGCTTCCGAACGGCGTGTTGAACTACCACAACGCCGGCAAGGTGCAGGCGTCGAGCGAGCCCCAGGACATGCGCCTGCAGCGGATGCTCGGCCACCTCACCACGCTCCTGCCGGCGCATCCGTCGCGGGTGCTCGTCATCGGCTGCGGCGCGGGCGTCACCGCCGGCGCGGTGAGCGTGGAACCGCGGCTCGAGAGCGAGACGATCGCCGAGATCGAGCCGCTCGTGCCGAAGGTGGTGTCGAAGTATTTCGGCGCGCACAACTTCCACGTCGTGTCCAATCCCAAGGTGCACGTCGAGATCGACGACGCGCGTCATTTCATCCTCACCACGCACGAGAAGTTCGACGCGGTGACGTCGGATCCGCTCGACCCGTGGGTGAAGGGCGCGGCGACGCTGTACACGAAGGAATTCTTCGACGTCGTGAAACGGCATCTCAATGCCGGCGGCGTGGTGACGCTCTTCGTGCAGCTCTACGAGAGCAACACCGAGGCGGTCAAGAGCGAGGTCGCGACCTTCTTTCAGGCGTTCCCGAACGGTGCGATCTTCGGCAACACGAACAACGGCGGCGGCTACGATCTCGTGCTCGTCGGCCAGGCCGGCAACGCGCCGATGCAGATCGACGTCGACGACATTCAGCGCCGACTCCAGCGCCCCGAGTACGCGGTCGTCGCGCATTCGCTGCAGGAGATCGGGTTCGACAACGCCATTCAGCTCTTCGCCACGTTCGCCGGCACCGAGCCCATGCTTCGCCCGTGGCTCGCCGACGCGCAGATCAATCACGATCGCAACCTGCGGCTTCAGTTCCTCGCGGGACTCGGCCTCAATCAGTACGACCAGGCGGGGATTTACAGCCAGATGCTCCAGTACCGGCGCTTTCCGGACGGGCTCTTTCGCGGCGAGCCGGGGACGATCGAGCAGATCAGGGCCGGGATGGGGGGCAATTGAAGCGCTCGTGATGCGCGAACGGCCTCGGGCGGGCGGGGGACGTTCGGGGAGAGATCGCGAGGTCGCCGCCTGAGACCGGTTTCGAGATTGCGAGTCTCCAGACTCGAGTGGCGAGTCAGATTGTGAATGGTGCGTCTGCACAATCTCACTCGCGTCTGCCTTCCACGTCGCGATCCCTGTCCGCCCCACCAAAGCCGGCCCGAGCGGTTTGGGCGGGCGCCAGCCCGCCATAGTTTGCAGTGTGCCTGGGCAAATTCATCGCGGTTCCCCGGAATTCCGCCGCACGAATCTCGCGCTGTTTTCCGCGGGCTTCGCGACTTTTGCGTTGCTGTACTGCGTGCAGCCGCTCATGCCCGTGTTCGCCCGCGAGTTTCGCGTGAGCGCCGCGGCGAGCAGCTTGTCGCTCTCGCTGACCACCGGACTCCTCGCGCCGGCGATGATCGTGGCGGGCGCGCTGTCGGAGTCGCGCGGACGCAAGCCGATGATGGTCGCGTCGCTGTTCGCGTCGGCGCTGTTGACGCTCGTCTCGGCGTTCGTCACGCGATGGCCGGTCCTCCTCGTGATCCGCGCGCTCGCGGGCGTCGCGTTCGCGGGCCTGCCCGCGATCTCCATGGCCTATCTCGCCGAGGAGGTGCACCCGACGTCGATCGGACTTGCGATGGGGCTCGCGATCGGCGGGAACGGCCTGGGCGGCATGACCGGACGACTTCTGACAGCACTCATTACGGATCTCATATCATGGCGCGCCGCGGTCGGCTCGATCGGGGTGCTCGGGTTGATCGCGACGGCGATCTTCTGGCGCACACTGCCGGCGTCGCGGAATTTCCAACCCCGGCCGCTCCGCGTGCCGGCGTTGGCGCGGAGCTTCGCGCAGCAATTGCGGCGCGGCGAGCTGCTGATCCTGTTCGGGATCGGATTTCTGTTCATGGGCGGTTTCGTGACGAGCTACAACTACATCACGTACCACCTCCTCGCGGCGCCGTACCACCTGTCGCAGGCCAAGGTCGGACTCATTTTCGTCGTCTACCTCGTCGGCATCGCCGCGTCGGCGTGGATCGGATCGCTCGCCGACCGCGCGGGGCGCGGACGCATGATCGTCGCGATGTTCGCGCTGATGCTCGGCGGCGTCGCGCTCACCACGCTGCGCCCCCTGTGGCTCGTCGTCGGCGGCGTCGCGGTGATCACATTCGGATTCTTTGGCGGCCACTCGGTCGCCAGCAGTTGGGTCGGACTGCGCGCGCGTGACGCGAAAGTGCAGGCTTCGGCGCTCTACCTCTTCTTCTATTACATGGGATCGAGCATCGCCGGATCGATAGGCGGCTTCTTCTGGGATTCCGGGCAGTGGCTCGGCGTCGCGGCGTTCGTCGCGTCGATGCTGCTTGCGGGCGTTGCGCTCTCCTCGATCGGCGCGCGCCGCCTCTCCGCGGCATGATCGATATCTACGCCGTCCTGGCCGAGTTGGGCATCGCGTACGACCGGTACGACCACGCGCCGGTGATGACCTGCGCGGAAGCCGACGCCGCGGTTCCGGAGCATGCCGCCGTCCACACGAAGAATCTCTTTCTGCGCGACAAGCGTGGCCGCAGGCACCTGCTCGTCGTGACGACGTGTGAGAAGTCGATCGATCTGAAGCGCCTCGCCGCCCGCGTGGACGCCGACAACCTGAGCTTCGCCTCGCCGGAGCGCATGTCGAAGTACCTCGGCGTCGCGCCTGGCTCCGTCACGGTACTCGGCCTGCTGAACGACACGGAGCACGCCGTGGAGCTGATCGTGGATGCCGACGTGTGGCAGTCCGCGACGTGGCGCGCGCATCCGCTCGTGAACACGGCGACGCTGGTGCTGCGGAAGACAGATGTCGACCGGTTTCTCGCCCGGACCGGGCATGCGGCGCGGGTGGTGGTGCTGGAGCCGGGTTGAGGGGGTGAGCAACGACTGCAGGTGCAACCTCCCTTATATGTCGCCTCTCGCTGCTCGTGTCTCGCTTCTCGAAACTGGTCTCGAGCAGCAGCGTCGAGATCCCGACGTCGCCGCCTGAGACCAGTTTCGAGACACGAGCGACGGGACCCGAGATGCGAGACTAGCGTCCGCCCTCATTCGTCGTCGTCACCACCCCATCCTTGTGCGACCACTTCTCGAACCAGCTTCGCAGGTACAGCTGCGTCCGCAGGAAGTTCGACGGCGTGCTCGAGGTGCCGTGGTATTCGTTGTTCATCCGGATCATCACCGTCGGCGTGCCGTGCTCCTTGAGCGCGCGGTAGAATTCCTCGATCTGCGGAATCGGCGTGCGCAGGTCGAGGACGCCCGTCATCAGCATCGTCGGCGTCTTCACGTTGCCGACGTACATGATGGGTGAGCGCTTCAGGTACTCGCTCGGGTCCTCCCAGAACGGTTTCTCGAAGTTCTGATACCAGCTCGCGCCGTCCGTCTCGCCGACGAAGCTCATCCAGTCGATCACCGGGCACAGCGCGGCTGCCGCGGCGAAGCGATCGGTGTGGCCAACGGTCCACGACGTCAGCACGCCGCCGCCCGAGCAGCCGTACACGAACATGTTCTTCGGATCGACGTAGCCGCGCCCGACGACCGTGTCGACGCCGGCCATCAGATCGTCGAAATCCTTCCCCGGGTACGCGTTCTTGATCTCGTTGGTGAACTTCTCGCCGTAGCCGGTACTGCCGCGCGGGTTGGTGTAGAGAATCACGTAGCCGTTCGCGGCGTGATCCTGACGAGCAAAGTTGAATGCGACATTGTACATCGACTGCGGCCCGCCGTGGATCTCGAGGATCAGGGGATACTTCTTCGCCGGATTGAAGCCCGGCGGCTTCACGATCCAGCCCTGGATCTTGAGTCCGTCCTTCGACGTGTACCAGATCGGCTCCGTCTGCGCGAGTTCCTTGCCGGCGAGCACGTCTCCGTTCACGTCCGTGAGCTGCGTGAAGGTCGATACCGTTCCGGTCTTCGGCAGCATCGCGGTCACGACGTCGTTCGGTTTGACCGGCGTCGTGCGAACGCCCACGATCAGCCCGTTCTTCCCGACGCTCGACACGGTCAGCACCTGCGCGCCGCTCGTCACCGGATGGAACTGTCCCGCGGCGCTCGAGAAGTAGAGGTTCTTGGAGCCGTCGCTCTCGACGTTGTAATACAGCCCGCTGTCGTCGTGCGCCCAGACCGGCGCGGTGATCGGGCGATCCAGAGTGCCCGACGCGAGGTGCGCGTTCGATCCATCGGCGTTCATCACGTACAACTTTGCGTCGGCCCACGCCGAGTGATCGACCGAATCGGCGTGCATGTACGCGATCAGCTTGCCGCCGGGTGAATAGAGCGGACCGCTGTTCGTGCCGGCGGTGTGCGTGAGCTGCCGGACGTCTCCGGTCTCCACGTTGGCCGCATAGATCTCGGAATGGCGGAACGCCTTCTCTGCGTCGGGCGTCCGCAGCGACGAGAATGCGATCCACTTGCTGTCGCCCGACCAGCTCGGCCCGGACGCGTTCCAGTCGCCGGTGGAGACGTCGCGCGCGGTGCCGCCGTCGGCGGGTATGACGAAGATGTGCCGGTAGTAATCGTCGGTGAAGCCGATGCGGTCGGAGCGGTAGTTGAGCCGCGTCACGATCTTGGGCGGCTCGATCCACTTGGCGCCCTTGGGCGGCGTCGGCATTGCGATGTGGAAAGTGTTATCGCGTACCGGCACGTTCATGTTGAACGCGATCGACTTGCCGTCGGGCGACCACGCGAGCCCGGACGGCGACTCCGTGAGATGCGAGATCTGGGTATTCGCGCCTTCGGCATCCATGTAGCGCACGAAGATCTGCGAGCCGCTCGGCTCGCCCTTCGCGATGTACGCGATGCGCGATCCGTCGGGCGACCACGCCGCATCGCTCCCCTGCACGAGCGAGCGCTGGTGCGTGCCGTCGGCGTTCATGATCCAGATCGACGATTCCCAGCGATCGTTCATCTTGTCGATCCAGCGCCGCGTGAACAGGATCTGCGCACCGTCCGGCGAGAGCTGCGGGTTCTGGACGTCTTCCCAATCGAGGTACTGCTCGAGAGCGATGTGATTCGAGGCGCGCGACTGCGCCAGAGTCGCCGGTGCGTACACGACGAAGGCGCACGTCAGCGCCGCGCCGGCAATGCGAAGAGACCGCATGAGACCTCCAAGAGGCGGGAGTGACGGTCCTATAGTGGAGAACGCGAGCGTCGACTGCAACCAGGTCCGCGCGAGGGGTGCGATCGAGAGCTTTCATCGATTCCTAATCCAGGCGGAATGTCTCGCGCCCGCGTGCCGCGCTAAGGTCCATCGGTCACCTTCGGAGCTCCAGATGCGGCGTGCCACCGCGCTGCTTGCGATCGCCCTCGCCTTCGTTCCGCCGCTTGCCGCGCAGCAGGTTCGCGGGGTCGTGCTCGACAGCGCCGCCGGCGGCGCGCTGCCTGGCGCGGTCGTCATGGCGCTCGACTCGAGCGGCGTCACGCGCGGGCGAACGATTTCCGGCGGCGACGGCCGCTTCGCGCTCACCCCGACGATGCCCGCTGTTCGACTGCGCGTCATCCGGATCGGCTATTCGCCCGCCGAGATGCGGCTGTCGGCCGCTGCGCCGAGCACATCGCTGCGAATCGTGATGCACCGCCTTCCGGCGGCGCTGAGCGCGATGCGCGTCACCGGGCGCGAGCTCTGTCCGGGCTCCGCCGAACGAGGCGCGGCGTTCGAGCTGTGGGAGCAAGCGCGCGCCGGATTGCTCGCCGCCGTCGTCACCCGCGAGGCGAATCCCGCCGACGCGACGATGCTCATGTTCAATCGAACGCTCTCGCCCGATGACGAGCTCGTGCGCGAGATGCACGTCGAGTCACAGTCGGGCCGCACGACGCGGCCATTCATTTCGCCGGAGCCGGCGGCCGCGTTCGCGGTGCACGGCTACATGCGAGAGGCCGAGGACCGCTCGCGCGAGTTCGCCGCCCCCGACGCGGACGTCCTGCTCGATCAATCATTCGCGACGGTGCACTGTTTTCACCTGCAACCGGCTGACGCGGCGCACCCGGGCCAGATCGGTCTCGCGTTCACGCCCGTGGCGACGCACGACACGCTCGTCGACGTCTCCGGCGTGATCTGGATGGATGGCACGCGGGCGGCGCTGCGCTCGCTCGACTTCCGATACACGAGCCTCGAGCCCGCCGCGCGCGCCGCGAACGCGGGCGGTGTGATCGATTTCCGTTCGATGCCGAACGGTGTCTCGTTCATCGACCGCTGGATCATGCATCTCCCCGCGCTCACCGAGGAGCAGAGCCGGCAGCGCACGGTGCGTGATCCGGCCCAGTTTCATGCGCGGCGCGCGACGGACTACCGTGCGCACGTTTCCGCGATCGTCGAGACGGGCGGGCAAGTGCTCACGGCGAAGTGGGATGACGGCGTGTCGTGGCGGGCGAATCCGACCGGCATCGCGGGTCGGGTGACGAGCGATGGCCGGCCGGCGAGCGGCGCGGTGGTCGCGCTCGAGGGCGCGAACGTTCGCGCGACGGCGAATGCCAAGGGCGAGTTCACGTTCGATCGTCTGGTACCCGGCACGTATGCACTCGTCGCGACTGATACGAGCTTGATCAATTACGTCGACGAGCGGCGGGCTGAGCGAACGATCCGCGTGCGTGCGGACACCCTCACGCCGATCGTTATCGATCTGCCGCGCTTCGCCGCGATGCTCGATCGCGTGTGTCACAAGAGCGAGATGCCGAAGGAATCGGCTATCTTGCTCGGCCAGATCGTGAACGATCGCGGCGAACCCGATCCCACGGTGCACCTGACGGCGACCTGGCAGGCGAACTACAACAACGGCGGTCCGCTCGAGCTCGATCGTGATGTTCGCGTGAATGGCGCCTCGCAGCAGACCGACGCCGACGACCAGGGCCGGTTCAGCATCTGCGGCGTCGTGACCCAACGCCCGATCCATCTCCGCGCCAGCCGCGGCCGCGCGTACTCCGACACCACCATCCAGGTCCTGCCGGACAGCGTCTTCAAGACGATCCGCTGGTATCCCCGCATCCCCGCCGGCCCGCCTGATCGCTGAGCGGTGCATCCGCAAGCTCGAAAAAGTCGCCGCCGGGACAAACGTCCCGGCGGCGATTTTCAGTTATTGAATGAGCGAATCAGAAACCCGACGGCGGGTAGTGATCGACCGCGAACACGACCGACGCCTTGGTCGAGCTGCTCGCCTTGCTCCCCGCCACCGACGGCGGAAAGACGAACGCCGTGAACGCACTGCCGGCGATCGTGCTGCCGCCCACCGCCGTGAGGTCGTCGTGCTGGTCCGCCGGCGCGCCCACGGGCGCGGTCGCATCGATCATCGCCGGCAGCGCCGACGATCCCGACGTGAGCACCCGCACCGCGAGCGGCCCGGGCGTCATGGTCGACCACTTCGTCGCGGTGAACTGCGTCACGCCGCCCGCGAACGGCGACGACGGAAGCGCAGACGTTCCGCCCGTGGCCGAGCCGTAGACATCCACCGGCGACCCCATGCCGGCGTTGATCACGCGCACGGCGATGCTGCTGCCGGGATCCGGCACGTCGTCCTGGTAGATGTACAGCTTCGCCGCTTTGTTCCGCAGCGTCCCCGCCGCCATGATCGTGTAGTGCGCGCCCGACGTGAACGTGTACGTCGTGTCGAACAGCACCACCTGCGTCTGGTTGATGTCCGTGCTCGTTTGGAAGACGCGCAGGTGCCGCGCGCCCGCTCCCAATTGCTGGTAGCCGGCGCCGGGGAAGACGCCCCGATACTGCAGGCCGAACGTCGTCGGGGAGTTCTCGACTTGATCGACAAAGCGCCAGTCCATGCCGCCCGTGTCGGAGACGGCGTGCACGAAGCGCACGGCCGCCGTGGGCACCTTGTCCGGGTACGTTGCCTCGCCCTTGGGATCGCACGCCGCGACGGCCACGAGGACCGCGAGCAGCGCGCTCAATCGCAATGCTTTCATCTGGATGGATCCTCCAAGAATCATGATCGCGTTCGAGATCAGAAGTGCAGCGGGATGCGAATCGTGAGCGGAATGCGCGTCGACTGCGGCGGCTTGGTCGAATCCGAGGAAGCCTCCGGTTCGGTGCCACCGGCGGACAACCCGCCGGCTGCGAGCGCGGCGACGCCGACGATCGCGCCGACCAACGCCGCCGTCCGCCACACGGCCAGGTGGCGCGTGCGCACCGTGCCGACCAGGCCGCGGTTGATGTACGACTTCTCGCCCGTCCACAACGCGTCTGACCCGCTGATCTGCGATACGCGAAAGACGTTGATGATGTAGTTGCTGTCCTGGACACCGACGAGCGTGCCGTCGATTGTCGCGATGCCCGGCCCGAACCGATTGGCGAGGCTCACGCGCCCCTGGTCGGTGATGGCCAGAGACACGCGCTCACCCGCCGGCGGCATCGTCGCCACCGGGACGTAGTCGTAGCATGCTTGCACGGCGGCGAGCGCCATGCAGCCAACGCTGAATCGTGCGGCGCGATGCATCATCAGAATCCGTAGGTTCCTTTGGCCGCCGCGCTGCCCGAGCTCGCGCCCAGGCTGTACGACGGAAGTTGGCGCGCCTGCATCTCCTCATAGGGCACCGGATACTCGTACGCCGTGCCCTCCGGGAGATCGCCCCAGCCGCGGCCGTCGATCCACCAGCGGCCGAAGCTCGTCATCGCCGTCTCGATGCGCTTCTCGTACTTCATCGCTTCCATGATGTTGCCGCACGACACCGTCCCCGCGGGCGACGGCACCAGCGGCACGCAGGCATTGCCGCCCGGCACCGGCTGCGTGGCGCTCGTGATCGCACCGCTCAGCGCCGGCAGGCCGTTCGGCACGCGCGTGAGATCGATCTTCGCCGCGGCGTTCGCGAAGTCGCCTTTGCGGATGTAGCCCTCCGCCGCGAGGAGATCGTTCTCAGCCTTCGCGAACTCGGGGTACGGACCCTGGCTCGAGTTGATGCGGATGTACTTGAGGCGGAAGAAGTCGTAGTACGACACGCCCCATCCATCGCCCGGCACTTCGGCGAGCGTGCGGTTCGTGATGTACGGCTTCGAGTCGAATCCCGCGGGCGGCGTCGACGCTTTCTGCTGCGCCGCGCGCGTCTCGCCGCTCGGCCACCGTTTGTCCGGCGTTTTCACGAGGAAGTAGCCGTTGCGGCTCGACATCGGCGACGCGATGAACGACGCGTACGCGCCCGAGGTATCCGCCATGCCGAAGTAGAGCATCGACATCTCGCTCCAACCGGGATCGACGTGCGCCTGGCTCGAGTTGAATCCGATGTTCCATCCGGTGTTGCCGCCGACGTTCACGAGCAGGTCCTTCTGAATCCCCGCGTCGGCATCGGCGATCACGGCGTTCCAATCGACCGCCGCGCGTTGCGCCGGCGTGCGCGCCACGCCCGCGCGGAAGCGCGCGCGATACGAGCGCGCGAGCCGCACGAAGTCGGACGCGCTCAGCGCGTTGCCGCCGAGCCACAGGTCGGGGATCGGGAATCCTCCGCTCGCGCTCGCGGCCGGACTGCTGGCGATGTTCACCGCGCTGTCCAGGTACGAGATCGCCACCTTCATGACGTCGGCCGCCGCGCTGAGCCCCGGGATCGAATCACTCGGCATGCCGGGCGAGACGATCGCCGCCGAATCGTAGATCATCGCCAGCCAGCCGAGATCGCAGCCCGCCACGAAGTAGCCGAACGACTTCGCGCGAAGGTCCTGCGCCGGCGAGCCGAGCGTGTTGCCGCCTTTGGTCAGTTTCGCCAACGCGTCGATCGCGTTCACCATGAGCCGTGAGCCGCGCGAGAGTCCGCTGAACTCGGTGAAGATGCTCGGCGCTCCATTGCTGTTCGGGATCGGCAGGCGAGGAATCGCCACCCGGATCCCCATGTTGAAGTTGTTGAGGCTCGAGTAGCTCTCGAGCGCCAGCACCTCGACTTCCGGCATCAAGGCGCCGTTGTTGGTCAGCGCATTGTGCACCGTTTGATACCCGGAGCCGATCGTCGCTTCGATCGACGCGGGCACGGAGAACACGCGTCCCACGTCGGGGTTGCTGAGGTTCTCGACCCCCAGATCGGTGTTGCAGGCGGCTACGCCCGCGAAGGCCAGCAACGCCGATGCGAGCTTGATTGTCGCTTTCATCATGATCCTCATATCGGGTTGCGGTGATTAGAACTTGGACGACAGCGTGAGCGTGAAGCGGCGGGTCGACGGATAGGGATACGACTGCACGCCGACGAGCGCGGCCGATCCGGCATCGCCGCCGTTGTCGCCGATGTCCGGATCCCAGCCCGTGTACTTCGTCCACGTGTACAGGTTCTGGCCGATGACCGTCACGGTCCAATCGCCGGAGATCCGCGGCAGCCGTCCGACGTTGTAGCTCGCCGAGAGCTCGCGGAGCTTGGTGAAGCTCGCGTTCTCGAAGGTGATGCTGTTCGGGCCGAGCACGTCGTACTCGCCGCCGACGCCCTTCGAGTGGTCCGGCGCCGGAGCGCGCCAGTAGTAGCCGATCGGCTTGGCGTCGGCCACCGACTTGCCCGCCTGGTCTTCCTCCTGCGTCATGAAATCCCCGAGCGACCAGTGGCGGTCTTCGTTGAACAGACCGTTGCCGTACGACCGGTCGAACATGATATACATATTGAACTTCTTATAACTGAAGTTCTGGGCGAGGCTGGCCTTCCAGAGCGGCAGCCCGTTCCCGAGCGGCTCCAGCTTCGGGTTCGCCGACGAATCGCGGATCACCTGGAGCATGCCCCAGTTCACCGTCGGCTGGCCCCACGGGTTGTTGACCCGCCCGCCCGCCTTGACGCAGTTGATCGCGCCGACGATGCTGCTCGTCGCCACGCCGTTGATGACGCAGCCGCCGCGCGAGGCCTGCCACAGGTTCTTGGTGATGCCGTCCTTGTACGTGTTGCCGGCGCCCACCCAGACGATGTAGCCCTGGTCGTTCGACTGCCACTCCTTGCCCGGGCCGCACTGCGCGGCGAAATCTGACGGCAGCTGCGAGCACTTCGTGACGAACTGCTTGCCGTAGATCGTGCCGTACCGTTCGCCCACCGCGTAGCGCACGCGCGCGTTGTCGACGTTGTCGAAGAAGTCGGGCACGTCCATCTGCGTGATCACCGACCGGTTCTGATCCATGTTGATGCGCGCCGTCCACACGAGGCTGCGCCGCGTCAGGACGGGGATGTTGAGCGACGCTTCCCAGTTCCGGCCCTCGAGCGTGCCCGCGTTGAGCCACTGCGACGAGAAGCCCGACGACACCGAGGGCGGCACCTGGAGGATCTGGTCGCTCGTGATGTCGCGCGCGTACGTGACCGAGACGCCGTACTTGTGAAAGAGCTCGCCGTCCACGCCATACTCGGTCTCGAGCGTGTTCTCGGGGCGCAGGTTCTTGTTGCCCAGCGTCGTCGCGCTGATCGAGCCGCCGGCGCCGATGCTGAACGCCTCGTACTGCGCGCTGAACCGCGGACGGCCGCCGGCGGTGCCGACCGCCGCATGGAGCTTCAGCTCATTGAGCTGGTTGCCGAGCTTGAACCACGGTTCCTCCGAGACGATCCAAGCGCCCGACGCACGGTAGTAGCTGTGCCAGCGCTGCGCCGCGCCGAACAGCGAGCTGCCGTCGTTGCGCAGCGCGCCGTCGAAGATGTAGCGGTCCTTGTATTGGAGATTCAGGCCGCCCGACACGCCCATCGCCTTGACGGTCGTTTCGGAGTAGTTCCCCGAAAGCGACGCCGTGGCGTTGGTGAGCGTGAGGAGTCCGGGCACGGCGAGCGCGTCGCCGTCGCCGCCGTTGTTCTGCGCTTGCTGATCTTCGTACGTGTACGCGAGCTGGAGCCGCGACGCGAGATCGCTCGTGAAGTCGTGCGTCGCCGTCCCGGCCACGCGCACGTTGTACGACGCGTTGTACGCCGCGCCCGTCGAGATCGTGCCTTGCTGACTCGGGTTGCCCTCGTCCGTCGTGCGGTAGCCTTTATCCCACTGGCTGATCAAGCTCGATCGGCGATTGTCGATGCTCGTCGTCGCGTCGAAGTTGAGCCAGTTGGTCATCTTATAGGTGTTGGTCATCGAGCCAAGGAACCGATCGGCGCGATTGACCTGATAGTGCCACAGGTTGTCGTACAGCGGGTTGTAGTTCTGGCCCGTTTCCGCCGTCGGATCCGGACGGATGAACAGACGGCCTTTGCTGTCCGTCGCGAGCAAGTCCGTATTCGGGTGCTGGCGCGTGAGACCGAACCACTGGTTCGCGTCCGGTCCCTGGTTCGACCGCTGGAAGTACGTCTGCACTTCCGTCGACCACCGATCGCCAAATTGCTGGTCGACGTTCACGCGCGCCGACTGGCGCGTGTACCCCGAGAGGAACTTCACGGCGCCGTCATTCACGAGATTGTTGAATGACGCGAAGTAGCCCGTGTTCGTGCTGCGCCCGGTCAAGTCCACGGTCGTGCTGTAGTACGGATTCGTCGTCGCGGCCTGGTCGATGGGGTTGTAGACGACCGGCCACGTGTTCGCCATGAAGATGCCTTTCAGCTCGGCGAAGCTCGGCGTGTTCGCGATGCCGTAGTCGCGCTCGAATTGATACGGCGTCAGCGAGTTCAGGCCGCCCTGGTCGTTGATGCGATAGGCCTCGGCGGCCATGTCCACCGTGCGCGAGCACGACGGCAGCCCCGATTGCTTGATGCAGAAGCGCGTGCCCGTCTCGTCCATCATGAGCATGTGATTCTGCGCAAACTCATATGTCCCGTTCACCTGGCTGAACCCGGTCTCCTGGCGTCCGTCGATGTGAAGCCCGGGACTCGCGTTCTTGCCGCTCTTCGTCGTGATCGAGATGATGCCGTCACCGGCGCGCGAACCGTACAACGCCGACGCCGCGGCGCCCTTCACGACCTCGATGCTCTCGATGTCTTCCGGGTTGATGTCGCTGGTGTTGCCGTTGAGGATGATGCCGTCGACCAGAATGAGCGGACCCTGACTGCGGCCGGTCGCGTTGATCGAGTGCGGCCCGCGCAGGATGATGTCTGGGGCGGCGCCGGGCCGGCCGCTCGTGGACGTGACCTGGGCGCCGGGCACCTTGCCCGCGAGCTCCTGCAACGGATTCGTCGTCGGCACCTGCAGATCCTGCTCGGCGTTCAGCGCCGCGACCGTGAATGTGGTCTTCGCCTGTTCGGTACCCGCGGTCATGCCCGTGACCACGACCTCCTCGAGGCGATTGATGTCGCGCTTCAGCTCGAAATCGAACGTCTGCGCGCCGGCCCGGAGCGTCACTGGCCGTTGCTGTGCCAGATGTCCGATCCCGCGAGCCCGAAGGACCACGGTCTGGCCGCGGACCCGCTCGGCGGGGATCACGATCGTGTACCGGCCCTGGGCGTTCGCGGCGACTGAGATGTTCATCTCCGTGATGAAGACGTTCGCGTTCTCGAGTGGCTGGCCCGACTCGGACGTGATGCGTCCACTGAGGGTCGCTGCTTGAGCGTGCGCCGATGGCGCGCGAAGCAGGGTGAGGGCAACCACTGCCAATGCGAATGGGAGCCATCGTGACGGGCGAAAGCGCTTCATGTTCACCTCGGATGGTGGGTGGACCCGCCTGGTGTCATGCTGCTGGATCTGTGACGAACAGGCTGTTTACAGCCACGAACACTACGATGATGCAGGTTGGTAATTGAGTGCGCAAGTTGCTTGTATACAACGGAGTAACCAACATCGATGGATACTCGGACTCGCGTGATGAAGCGGCGTGACCAGGATCTACAAAGAATCCTTATCGTCCGTGTACGGCGACCGCGCACTCGCTCGACGCATGGGCAACCGCAGAAAAGCGGCGCATCGGAGGTTGACCGATGCGCCGCTCGTTGGGAGCCAGATCAGGCGACGTGGCTACTGGATTTTGGGACGAAGCACCGACGATGTCGCGCCGCCGTGATTCACGAACGTCGATCCCGGCCGCGAGAGTGCGCCGCTCGCGGAGTGCGATGAGTCGGTTCCGGGAAGAGCTCCCGGGGTCACGGCGTTCGTGTCCGTCATCGCTCCCGCACCGATTCTCGGCGGAGTCACCGACGGGATGCTGATCGTGGTGCCGAGCGTCGGCAGATAGAGCGGAGTCGCCATCACTGCGCTCGATTCGGGCGGTACCGTTGCAGTGCCGCCAGCCTTGCTCGTGGTCTCGCCCGCGCGCGGAGCAGCGCTGTCCGGCAACTGCACGTCGCCGCCCGCGCTGCCACTCCCGCCCTGGCCCGCGGTTCCGGCCGATGTTCGATCACATCCGCTAACGCCACAGAGGCACGCAATCGCAAGTGCCGCGCTCGCTGCCGTCGAATGTATCCGCATGGTGCATCCTCCAACGCCTTCGCCCATGAAGGGCAAGGGGTGAGCCGTCGGTGAGGCTCACGGCTTGCGAGGTTCACGATTGAATCTGAGCGGAGCAGACTGCACATGACCGATCGTCACAAACCGCACAATGGCCGCGACGCCGACGGGCGGTTTCGGGTCCGGCAAGCCGATGTCGAAGACGTGCTCGAGGACCCCGTGGGGCCGGAGATCGTCCGCGACGACGTGCGCCTCGGCGGCGCGATTGCCGACACCGGGCCGCACGCGGGCGACAGCGGACACCACATCGGCGACCTGATCGAGGAGAACCGAATGGACGTCGGACGAACGACCGGACGGCTTCGCGAGCAGGGACGAACTCGCGGCAGGGGAAAGCGCCGCTGATCGATTGATCCCGCAGAACTCGCGGCATCACGGGCCGGTGAGCGTGCACAGCTATGTGCAAATGCTCATCGGCCCGCGCCGGTTTGCGGAACTCCGCCGAACCGCGGGTGATTTGTGGAGTGTCGTTCCGTCAGATATTTTGGCTGATGCTCATGAGGCAGGACCCGCTCATCGGCGGACGCTTGCTCGAGTCCGCCGCCATCCCGACGCGCCGCCGCTGGCCGCTGGCGATCAGCACCGTGCTGCACGGTGCGCTGATCTCGGGGGCCATCGTCGCCACGCTCGTACCCAAGATGCAACGCCGCGACGACGTGCCAATGGTGGAGCTGGCGGTCTACCACGCGCCTCCCGTCGCAAATGTGCCGAGCGCAGCCGCGCGTCCGACGCAGCCGAAGGGATTCCAGGTGCTGGTCGCGCCGCCGGAGGTGCCGAGCACGATCACGGCGGCGGCGCTCCCGGCCACGAACCTTCGCGCTGAGGATTTTTCGGGGCGCGGAGTGCTCGGCGGAATCGCGGCGGGTGTGGTGGCGAGTGAAGTCGCGAGCAGCGGCCTCGGAACCGGTGAGGCAGTCGATGCCAGTGTCGCCGATCAGCAGCCGTATCTGCTGCCGGGGCAGATCGGGCCGGCGTACCCGGACGAGCTGCGCGATGATGCGCCCGATGGCCTCGTGGTCGCGCGCTTCATCATCGACACGCTTGGCAAGGCGGAGGAGCCGTCGTTTCGCATCGTGGCGGCGAGCAACCCCTTGTTCGCGCGGTCGGTGCGCACGGCGCTCGAGCGGCTTCGCTACGCGCCGGCGCGGTTCAGCGGGCGGCGCATCCGCGTGCGCGTGGAGCAGCGGTTCGAGTTCCATCTGGCGGGGGAATGAGTCATCGCACAGTTTTCGGCGATACCCCATTCTCACTTGCCGGAGTTCACGATGTTGAAATTCATTCCATCTAATGCCAGGCGGCGGATGTATGGCCGCGTGCTCGCGGCAGCGCTCGGAACGGCGGCCCTCTCTGCGTGCGCCACATCGGGCGCGAGCGGCACGAGCGGCACCGCCAGCGCGGCTCCTTCGCGCGGCTCGCGGTACCTGATCACCGAGCAGGATCTGGCGAACTCGAAGGCCGACAACCTGTACGACGCGATTCAAAAGCTCCGGCCCGAGTTTCTGCGCGGCGATCAGAATGGCATCGTGGGCCAGACCGATCCCACGGGCACGCCGAGCGGCGGGAGCATCAGCCTGCAGCACGACGCGGTCGTTCCGGTCTCGGTCTACCGCAACAACGTGCGGCTGGATGGCGTCGACGATCTCAAGCACATGCTGCCGAGCGAGGTGAAGGAAGTCCGCTTCCTCAAATCGACGGACGCGCAGATTCGGCTCGGGACGGACAACGCCGCGGGCGCGATTCTGGTCACGACGAAGTGATGCAACGGGAACCGGCGTCGTCAGTCGGGGATTCAGCCTTCGTACCCTGACTCGATAACCGGAGACTTTCCATGCATGGTCGGTTTTACCTAACAGCTTTCTCGGCGGCGGTGCTTGCCGCCGCGTGCGGTGGTAGTGGCGGGAGCGACATCACCACTGGCCCGACGGGCGGTACGACCGGCGGCACCACGGGCGGCACGACGGGCGCCACCGCGACCAGCTCGGTCGGCGTGAGCGACGACAAGTTCTCGCCAGGGGCGATCCAGGTGTCGCCCGGCGCGACGGTCACCTGGACCTGGGCGAGCGGCTCGTCGATTCACAACGTGACGTTCACCGACGGCTCGAGCTCGGGCGACAAAGGTGCGGGTGACACATACCAGAGGACCTTCCCAACGGCCGGTACGTTCACTTACCAGTGTACGATCCATGCTGGGATGAACGGCTCGGTGCTCGTCAAGTAAGTCGGCAAATCTCCGCCGATCGCGCGCCCGTGCTGGTTCCAGCACGGGCGCGTGTCTTTTTTGCAGGGAGCGGAGAATCAGAATGAAACTGGCCTATCTCGTACTGGTGAGCGCGATCTCGAGCGGCGCATGGACGGCCGCGAGCGCGCAGCGTGGAATGCCCGGCATGACGGGGATGAACGGCATGCGCGGCGAGCGCTCGATCAACTTCAAGCGCGGTGCAGGCGTCGACATTCCGACCGTCGTGCAACCGATCAATCTGCTGATCGAGCACCGGCAGGAGCTCGCGCTCACCGATTCGCAATTCATGCACGTGATCCGCATCAAGCGCGCGCTCGATTCGCTGAACGCGCCGCTCATGCGAAAGCTCGACTCGGTGCAGCGCCTCTTCCGCGGCGGCGGACCGCTGTTCGGCGACCCGAGCCCCGAGCGGCGCGACTCGCTCGCGCAGGCGCGCGGACTCGTCGTCGAAACGATCAGCGACATTCACGACAACATCGATCCGGCGCGCGTTCAAGCGTTCGCACTGCTCTCGTACACGCAGCGATCGGTCGCCGACCGGATCGTGGCGGACGAGGAGCACCGGATCGAGGACGAAGAGCAGAAGAAGAACGCGAGCGACGGGCGAGGGTCGAAGCACCCGTAGTGCGCCGGGCCGCGCGCTGGACATTCGGAGTCGCGCGCGCAGACTTCAACCGATGTCAGACGACGTCGTGCTCGTGGTCGATGACGAGCCGCAGATTCGGCGGCTCGTGCGGAACGTGCTCGCCGCCGAGCACGTGCGGGTGATCGAAGCGGCAAACGGGCGCGACGCGATCGATCAAGCCGCCGCCGAGCGGCCGGCGCTCATCGTGCTCGACCTCGGCTTGCCCGACGTACAGGGCGCCGACGTGTGCCGCGAGGTGCGCGGTTGGTCTTCGGCGCCGATCATCGTGCTCTCGGCGCGGCACTCCGATCAGGAGAAGGTCGCGCTGCTCGATGCCGGCGCCGACGATTACATGACGAAGCCCTTCAGCTCGAGCGAGCTGCAAGCACGCGTGCGCGCGCAACTGCGCCGCGCGAGACTCGCGCCGGCCGCGGGACCACGGCCGGTGATCGAGATCGACGGGCTCGAGATCGATCCCGTCAAGCCGTCGCTCAAACGCGGCGGCGTGGCCGTGCATCTCACCAAGACGGAGTGGGAGCTGCTGCGGACGCTCCTCAAGCACGCCGGCCGTACGCTGACGCACCAGCAGCTCTTTCGCGCGGTCTGGGGAAACTCGTCCGGCGACATGCAGCAGTACCTGCGCGTGCACGTGCGTTCGCTGCGCCGAAAGATCGAATCCGATCCGGTGCGGCCGAAGCTCATCGTCACCGAGCCTGGTGTCGGCTACCGGTTCGAGAACGAACCATGACGCGATCCGTCGCGCCGCACGCGCGACCCCTGGTGCGTCGCCGCGAGTGGATCGTGTGGTTCGCGATTCTTGCGGCCGCGACCGGCGGCATGCTCGCCTTCCGGACGCAGTTGAACGAAGCGCACGTCGCGCTGCTCTATCTGCTCGTCGTGCAGGGTGGCAGCGCGCGCGGGGGGCGGCCGCTCGGATTCGCGCTCGCGGCGACGGCGTTTCTTGCGTTCGACCTGTTCTTCCTGCCGCCGTTCAACACGCTCGTCATTCAGGATCCGTTCAACTGGCTCGTGCTGCTCGCGTTTCTCGTGACGAGTGTCGTGTCGGCACAGCTCCTGTATCGCGCGCAATCAGAGGCGGAAGAGGCGCGCGAGCGCGCGGTCGAGATCGACCGCTTGGCGGCCCTCGGCGCGGAGACGCTCAACGCGGCGCGCGCCGAACAGGCGCTGACGGCGATCGTCGCGGTGATTCGGAGCTCGCTCGCGCTGGACGATTGCGCGGTGTACATGACCGACGCGTCGAGCAACGACATGCGACTCGCGACCGAATCGGGTGTCGGCGCCGAGTCGGTCGCGATTCCCGACCGGTTCCTCGAATGGGACGAGCGAGGCGGCGCGGACGCGTTCTTTCGGCCGCTGCAAGTTCGGGGTACGACGGTGGGCGTGCTTCGAATCTCCCGGGGCGGTGGACTCGCGCTCACGCCGGCGCAGGTGCGCGTGCTCGACGCGCTCGCGTACTACGCGGCGCTCGGCGTCGAGCGCGTGCAACTCGTCGCCGAGGCGGAGCGGGCCGCCGCGCTTCAGGAAGCACACCGCGCGAAGGACGCGGTGATCGCGTCCGTGTCGCACGATCTTCGTACGCCGCTCACGACGATCAAAGGATTGGCGCACGAGATCGCCAAGAGCGGCGACGACCGGGCCGAGGTGATCGAAGAGGAGGCCGATCGCCTGAACACGTTCGTGGCGCAGATGCTCGATCTGTCGCGCATCGCGACGGGCGGCGCGGCCGCCGATGTGCAGGCCAATGAAGCTGAGGATCTGCTGGGCGCGGCGGCGCAGCAGGTCGCGGGCCGGCTTGGCGAGCACGAGCTGCGCATCGACGTGAACGGCGGCGATGCGCTGTTGTTCGGGCGGTTCGATTTCGCGCAGATGCTTCGAGCGCTCGTGAACCTGCTGGAGAACGCGGCGAAGTACTCGCCGGCATCGGCGCCGATCGATCTTGCCGCGTATCGCGACGGTGCGTGGCTGGTGTTCGAGGTCGCGGACCGGGGGCCGGGCGTGCCGGAGTCGGAGCGGGGGCGGATCTTCGAGCCCTTCTACCGGCGCGGAGATCGTGCGCCGGATGTGGGCGGGGTCGGGTTGGGACTAGCCATCGCGCGCGGAATCGTCAATGCGCAGGGCGGGGATCTCACGGTGAGCATCCGTTCCGGCGGAGGGAGCGTCTTCAGAATATGCGTACCAGCGATTGCTGTTGACGATTTGATAAACGAACGCGGGGCCACCGCCTAAGCAGCGGGCGCGCGCTCGAAGTCGGTCGTGAGCGCCGCGATCTCACCCGTGTCGAGGTGTTCCGCGACGAGAATCGCCCGGGCGGCTCGTTCTGCCGCCGAGCGCGCGGCCGCAAAGCGCCGGCGATCGCGGGGCGGTGGGCGCGAGGGCGCGCCAGGCTCGTGCAGCGCGAGAAAGGCGGCGGTGTCGATGGTATCGCTGAGGAGCCACGCGGCGAACCCGAGCCGCTGGTCCGCGATGACCGCGTCGACGAGCAGCGCCGAGGCCGCGCACGCATCGCGCTCCGGTCCGTGCGTCGCGGCACGGTGTCCGATCTCGATCCACTCGGCATAGGGCATCTCCGCGAGCGTCCCCACGAAGCGCACCGCGCACGCGAGCGATCTCTCTGCTGATTCGGAGCGATCATCCGGCATGAGCGTCAACGTATGCCGCGCCGCGTAAAGATCGCGACAACGCTCGACGTCCCCGGATAAAAAAACCGAACATTGCGACGCGAGAGTGCGCGCCTTTACGCGAACCCCCGCTTTCTTCATGCGTTCTTTACGCCGCATTCGCTAACTCTCACGCCGGTGTTTCGCACCCCGGCAAATGCCCACCCCGCTGATACGACTCAAACGCGTCCTGTTCGGACGGCCGCTTCCCTCCGACCGGCTCGATCATGAGCGGCTGAACAAGAAGACGGCACTGGCGGTACTCTCGTCCGACGCCATCTCGTCGGTCGCGTACGCGACGGATCAGATTCTCCTCGTGCTCGTCGTGCTCGGCGGCGCGGCGCTTTCGTACGTGCTTCCGATTTCGGCGGTCATCGTCGGCTTGCTCGTGCTGGTCGCATTGTCGTATCGGCAGACCGTCTTCGCGTATCCCAACGGCGGAGGCTCGTACACCGTCGCGAAGGACAATCTTGGGCAGATTCCTGGCCTGATTGCCGCGGCCTCACTTCTCACGGATTACATCCTCACGGTCTCCGTCTCGGTCTCCGGCGGGGTTGCGCAGATCGCCTCGGCGTACCCCGAGCTCAAACCGCACACCGTCGTCGTGTGCGTGATCGTCATCTTCGTGCTCACGACGGTCAATCTGCGCGGCGTGCGCGAGTCGGGCGTCGCGTTCAGCGTGCCGACGTACGTGTTCATCGCGATGATGCTCGCGCTGATCACGACGGGCTTGTGGCACGTGTTCACCGGTACCATCTCGGCACCGAGCGCCGCGCCGACGGCGCCTGCACCGCTCTCCGCGCCGGCCGGCGCAGCGTTGATTTTTCTCATATTGCGGGCGTTCGCCGAAGGGTGCGTCGCCATGACCGGGACCGAGGCGATCTCGAACGGCGTCGGCGCATTCAAAGCGCCGAGCTCGCGCAATGCCGCGACCACGCTCGGATGGATGGCCGCGATTCTGGCGACGTTCTTTCTGAGCACGAGCTTTCTCGCGCATCGATACGGCGTGATGCCGACGGCGATCGATCCGGTGACGTCGCAGTTAGGCCGCCGCATCTTCGGGGGCGGCGCGCTCTACTACGTGCTGCAGTACGCGACCTTCGCGCTCCTCGTGCTCGCTGCCAACACGGCGTTCGCGGATTTTCCGCGGTTGTCGAGCATCCTGGCGCGTGATGGGTTCATGCCGCGGCAGTTTGCCGCGCGCGGCGATCGCTTGGCGTTCTCGAACGGGATCATCGCGCTCGCCGGGTTGGCGATGGTGCTCGTCTGGGTCTTCCACGGTGACACCAGCGCGCTGATCCCCCTGTACGCGATCGGCGTCTTCGTGTGCTTCACCCTGTCGCAGGCGGGTATGGTGATGCACTGGCTGCGATGCCGTGAGGCGGGATGGCGGCGGCGTGCGCTGTTGAACGGCGTTGGCGCGCTCGCAACCGCGCTCGTGTCGATCGTTCAGGTGGCCACGAAGTTCACCCATGGCGCGTGGATCGTCGTGCTGATCATTCCGATGATCATCTATCTCCTCCTGCGCATTCACCGTCACTACGAACATTTTTCGAACGAGGTGGCCTACACGGGCCAGTCGCCACTCATGTTTCTGCACCACACGGTCATCGTACCCGTGAACGGCATCACGAAGCCCACGGCGGGCGCGCTGGTCTACGCGACCACGATCTCGGAGGACGTGCGCGCCGTCTACGTCGAGGTCGAGCCGACCGCGACGGCCGAGTTGCGACGCACGTGGCAGGAATGGGACATTGGGGTGGAGCTCATCGTCGTCCCGTCGCCCTACCGCTCGGTGCTGCGGCCGCTGTCCGATTTCGTGAACGCCATCATCGCGCGGGACGATGCGGATCTCGTCACGATCGTGGTGCCGGAAATCGTGCCCCGAACCTGGTGGGGCCACCTGCTGCACAACAAGACGGCGCTGTTCATTCGGACGGCGTTTCTCTTCCGGCCCAACGTGGTCGTGACGGCCATTCCGTACCACATCGGCCGCTCGCCGCGCCTCCGCGACCTCATGATGCACGACGAGCTTCTCGACTCCACGGTCGAGCGGGAGGCGGTGAAGCAGGCCTCGTGACGGCTTCCGGGGCTTGCCTGGCTACGTCCCGGCGCTCAGACTCCAAGCAAGGGCAATTCCGTCACGGAGATGCGCGTCATGAAGGCTCGCAGCAGTCGTACCGGAGGTACCGAAGGCCCGGGTGCGTACGCCCGCCTCACGCAGCCCCTCGTTCGCGACAATGGCGTCCTTCGTCCGGCGTCCTGGGACGAAGCACTCGATCGCGCCGCGGAGGGATTTCGTCGCAATTTGTCCAAAAATGGACGGACCGCGACCGGAATCTTCAGCTGCTCGAAGTCGACCAACGAGGTCAACTTTCTCGCGGCGAAGTTCGCGCGGCAGGTCTTCGGGAACAACAACGTCGATAGCTGTAATCGAACCTGACACGCTCCCTCCGTCGTCGGTCTGACGACCATCTTGGGAGCGGGCGGCTCGACCAGCTCGTACGAGGAAGCGGAGCACACCGACTTCGTCTTCCTGTGGGGATCGAACGCGCGCGAGGCGCATCCGATCTGGTTCCATCATTTGCTCAAGGGAATCCAGAACGGCGCCACGCTCTACGTCGTCGATCCCCGTCGGACGACATCCGCCCAGTGGGCCGACGTCTGGCTCGGCCTGAACGTGGGGAGCGACATCGCGCTCGCCAACGCGATGGCGCGCGAGATCATACACGCCGGACTGGCACACGAACGCTTCATTGAACGTGCGACGGAGAACTTCGATGCGTACCGCACGGCGGTCGAGCCGTACACGCTCGAGTTCGCGGAGGCGGCGACGGGCGTGCCGGCCGCGGTGATCCAGGACGCGGCGCGCCGCTACGCCACCGCCGATCGCGCGATGATCTGTTGGACGCTCGGCATCACCGAGCATCACAACGCGGTCGACAATGTTTTCGCGCTCGTCAATCTCGCGCTGCTCACGGGTCACGTCGGGCGCTACGGCTGCGGGTGCAACCCGCTCCGGGGCCAGAACAACGTGCAGGGCGGCGGCGACATGGGCGCGCTGCCGAACAAGCTTCCCGGATTCCAGGACGTCACCAACCCGGAGCATCGCGCCAAGTACGAGAAGGCGTGGGGGCGAGACATCATCCCGCACGACGGCTGGAATCTGACCGAGATGATGGACGCGATGGGCCGCGGCGAGCTGACGGCGCTCTACGTCATCGGCGAGAATCCGGCGCAGTCCGACGCCGACGCCACGCACGTCGCGCACCTGCTCGAGACGCTCGATCATCTCGTCGTCCAGGAAATTTTCCTCACCAAGACGGCGCAGCTCGCGGACGTGGTGCTCCCCGCCGCCGCGACCTGGGCCGAGGGCGAAGGCACCGTCACGAACAGCGAGCGGCGAGTGCAGCGGGTGCGGAAAGCGGTCGAGCCGCCCGCGGGCGCGGCGGACGAGATCTGGATCATGGCGGAGCTCGCGAAGCGCCTCGGCTACGACTGGGGCCATCCCACCGCGGAAGACGCATGGAACGAGCTCCGCTCGTTGGCGCCCGGGCTCCAGGGCATGTCCTACGCTCGACTGGAGGCGCTCGGCGGAATTCAGTGGCCGTGCCCCGACGAGAATCATCCCGGCACGAAGTTCCTGCACGCGCGGCTCTGGGACGAGGATCCGGCGAAGCGCGGCAAGCTCGCGAAGTTCTCGGTGGTGCACCATGAAGGTCCCGTCGAGCAGCCCGACGAGGCGTATCCGTTCGTGCTCACGACGGGACGGAGATTAGAGAGTTATAATACCGGTGTGCAGAGCGGCGGCTACGCGTCACCCCTCCATCGTGGCGAGACGGTAGACATGTCGCCGGAAGACGCGGCGCGGCTTGGCGTCGCGGCGGGCGAGCGGGTGCGCGTGACGTCGCGGCGCGGGAGCATCGAGGCGCCGGTGTACGTCGATCCGGGACTCCGCGCGGGCGTGGTGTTCATGACCTTGCACTTCCCGGATCAAGTCGCGACGAACCTGTTGACGATCAACGCGTCCGATCCCCTCTCGGGGACAGCCGAGTTCAAGGCGTGCGCGGTGCGCGTGGAGCCGGTGCGGCCGGTGCCGTCGATGCGCGCGTACCGCGCCGAACCGCTCGCTGCCGCGGGAGACGACTGATGGATCTGCATCTGCGGCACGCCGCCCCGACCGATGAAGAGCGTGCCGCGGTCGACGCGCTGCTCGGCGCGCCGAGCTCCGCGTGGGACGGCGGCGCGCGCGGAAATCCGCTGGACGGGCACGTCTCGTACGTCGGCGGCCGCACCACGCGCGAAAACCGCCACATGCTGCTGTCGGCGCTCCGTGCGCTTCAGGCGCGAGTTGGCTGGGTCAGCGAAACGGGAATCGAGTACGTGTGCGCACGGCTCGGCGTGCCGCCGGCCGACGCGTGGGGCGTCGCGACGTTCTACGCGCTCCTCTCCACGACGCCGCGCGCGCCGCGCGTGCTGCACGTGTGCGACGACATCGCATGCCGCTGCAAGGGCGCCGCGGAGCTGATCGAGCAGATCGAGCGCACGCTCGGGCCGGCGCATGCGCACGCGCCGAACGGCGAGCACGTGTCGGTCGATCCGAATGGGACGGTGTGGATGCGGTCACCGTGTTTAGGAATGTGTGATCACGCGCCGGCGGCGTTCGTGCAGCAGGCGGGGGTCGAGGCGGTGGAGTCGCTGGTGGCGGAGATGACGGTGGAGAAGGCGCGGGGTCTGGCAAGCGGCGCTGTCATTCCGAACGAGCAACGCGAGTCGAGGAATGTGGGCTCGTTGCGGACCGTTGCCTCCACGAGCCCGGATTCCTCGACTGCGCTCGGAATGACGACACAGATCCCGCAGCGCGGTCAGCCATCCCTGCGCCTGCTGCGCCGCGTCGGCGTGGTCGATCCGGAGAGCATCGCGGCATACGGCGCCTCTGGCGGGTTCGATGCACTTCGGCGCGCGATCGAGATCGGCGCGGAACGCGTCATCGATGAAGTCATCGCGTCCAAGCTCATGGGCCGCGGCGGTGCGGCGTTCCCCACCGGGAAGAAATGGGAAGCGGTCGCGAAGCAGGTCGCGCGGCCTCACTACCTCATCTGCAACGCGGACGAGTCGGAGCCTGGCACGTTCAAGGATCGCGTGCTGCTCGACGGCGATCCGTTCGCGATCGTCGAGGCGATGACCATCGCCGGATTCGCTACCGCGTGCGAGCGCGGGTTCGTCTACATTCGCGGGGAGTATCCACTCGGCGCCGCGCGGATGCAGCATGCGATCGATCAATCGCGCGCGCAGGGATTTCTCGGTCAGGACATTCTAGGCACAGGGATCACGTTCGAGATCGAAATTCGCCGAGGCGCCGGCGCGTACATCTGCGGTGAAGAGACGGCGATCTTCAATTCGATCGAGGGCTATCGCGGCGAACCGCGCAACAAGCCGCCGTTTCCGGCGCAGGCGGGCCTCTTTGGACTGCCGACGGTCGTCAACAACGTCGAGACGCTCGCGAACATTCCGCTCATCGTGCTCGAAGGCGGTGCGCCGTACGCATCGATCGGGACCGCGCTGTCGACGGGACCGAAGCTTTTTTGCGTGAGCGGGAATGTCACGAAGCCGGGCGTCTACGAGGTGCCGTTTGGCGCCACGCTGCGGGAGATGCTCGAGATGGCGGGCGGTGTCGCCCATGGCCGCGCGCTGCAGGCGATACTGTTGGGCGGCGCCGCCGGCGTCTTTGTCGGGCCGAACGAGCTCGACATTCCGCTGACGTTCGAAGGCGCGCGCGCCGCGAACGCGACGCTCGGCTCGGGCGTGATCGTCGCATTCGACGATACGGTGGACATGACGCAGATTCTCCTTCGCATCGCGTCGTTCTTCCGCGATGAATCGTGCGGGCAGTGCGTGCCGTGCCGCGTCGGGACCGTGCGTCAGGAAGAAGCGTTGCATCGGATCGCGCTGCGGAAGCCGATCGGCGGGGTGGCGCGGGAGATCGCGCTGCTCGACGAGGTTGGACTTGCGATGAAGGATGCGTCGATCTGCGGACTCGGTCAGACTGCGTACGCGGCGATCGAGTCGGCGATTCACAGGGTTGGTGTATTGAATTCGAAGTGACGAGCGCCGGGGTACGGTTGGATTGCATTTGGGACGCGGACTTGGGCGAATGAGGTGAACGAGGCGCGAAGAAGATCAGGGCGGCTGGTCGAGCCGACATTCACATGTTGGTCGGCGCCTCGTTCGGAGGTGTCCGCATAGTTCGCGTTTCGATCACAATCCAACCCACCTCGGCACCTTGATCCAGGACCTGCACGCGGAGTCGCACCGTTGACCGCCGTTCACACCGGACCACTCGTTCAACTTCAACGTCCGACGATCGCGACCGATCGGTCGCGCCGCACGGCCGCGCGCACGGTGACGCTCACGATCGATGCGCAATCCGTGACCGTGCCCGAGGGCACGACGGTCCTGGCCGCCTGCCGTGAGATCGGTGTGGAGATACCGACGCTCTGCTTCCTCGACACGCTGCATCCCGTGAACGCGTGCCGGATCTGTGTGGTGGAGGTCGAGGGTGCGCGCGTGCTCGTGCCGTCGTGCTCGCGCGCGGCGGAAGAGGGGATGGTGGTGCACACCGATTCGCCGCGCGTGAAGCACAGCCGCAAGCTCGTGCTCGAGCTCCTCGCGTCGTCCGTCGATCTGTCGACCACGCCGCAGGTGGCGGAATGGATCGAAGCGTACGACGCCAAACCGCAGCGCTTCGGACCACCCGCGCCGCCCGCGCCGGCGGGTACGCGCGAAGCGGCCGCACCGGGGCATCACGACGAGCCGGACGTTCGGTACGCCGCGACGGTTGCGCAGCCGAGTACAATCGACAACGAGCTCTACGTCCGCGACTACGCCAAGTGCATTCTGTGCTACAAGTGCGTCGAAGCGTGCGGACCGGATCATCAGAACACGTTCGCGATCGCCGTCGCGGGGCGCGGGTTCGACGCGCACATCTCGACCGAGTTCGCGGTGCCGCTTCCCGAATCGGCGTGCGTGTATTGCGGCAATTGCATCGCCGTCTGCCCGACCGGGGCGCTCATGGCGAAGACGGAGTTCGACATGCGCGCCGACGGCACGTGGCGCGACGCGCACGCGACGACGGATACGATCTGTCCATACTGCGGCGTGGGCTGCACGCTCACGCTGCACGTGATCGACGGCGAGATCGTGAAGGCCACATCGCCGCTCGAGAATCCGATCACGCAGGGCAACCTGTGCATCAAAGGCCGATTCGGATGGCGCTTCGTCCAGAATCGTTCTGCCGCCGCCGAGGATGTGCGTGGGAACGGCGCGCACTGAGCTGCGGTTCGTCGGGCCCGTGTTCGGCCAGGTCTCCTCGACCATACCGATCGTGCGTGTCGCGGAAGACACGATCGACGCCGCGTCCGCGACGGTAGCCGAGGAGGCGCCGATCGCGTTCGTCTACAACGGGCGATCGCACGTGGTGACCATGGCCACGCCGTCGGACCTCGAGGATCTCGCGGTGGGCTTCAGCCTCACCGAGTGCATCGTCGAATCCGGGGCCGAGATCGAGCGCATCGACGTCGTGCACGCGAGCCACGGCGTCGAGCTCCAGATGCACGTGCCGGTCGCGCGCGGCGAAGCGCTCAAGGACCGCGCGCGCGGCATGCCGATGCGCACGAGCTGCGGGTTGTGCGGCATCGAGAGCATCGGCGGCTTGTTCCACGCCCCCGGCCCGCTGCCGCATACCCTCGACGTCACGCCCGACGCGCTCTTCCTGGCGGCGCACGAGCTCGGCGCATTACAGAAATTGAATAATGAAACTAGCACAGTGCATGCCGCCGCCTGGGCGACGCGATCCGGCCGGGTCGAGCTCGTGCGCGAGGACGTCGGGCGGCACAACGCGCTCGACAAGCTGCTCGGCGCGCTCGCCCGCGCCGGGACACCGGCCAACACCGGGTTCGTCGTCGTGACGAGCCGGGCGAGCTACGAGATGGTCCAGAAGTGCGCGGTGCGCGGCGTCGAGCTGCTCGCCGCGATCTCGCGCCCCACCGGGCTGGCGATCCGCCTCGCCAGTGCGTCGGGCGTGACGCTGGTTGGATTGCTTCGCGGACGCACCGCGAACGTGTACGCCGAACCGAACCGACTCACCTGAGCCGCCGCGCGTCTGACGCGCGCTGACATTGGACAACGAGGATCTCGCCGTGAGCACAATGGCCGTTCCGTCGGATATCGAAATCGCCCAACGGGTGAAGATGCGCCCCATCGAAGACGTGGCCGCCGAGCTCGGGCTCGGTCGCGACGACCTCGATTTCTACGGCAAGTACAAGGCGAAGATCCCCCTCGAGATCGCGCAGCAGCCCACGCGCGGGCGCCTCGTGGTCGTCACGGCGACGAATCCCACGCCGGCCGGCGAGGGGAAGAGCACCGTCTCGGTCGGACTCGCGCAGGCGCTCCGGCGCATGGGGCAGAAGGTCGCACTCTGCATTCGCGAGCCGAGCCTCGGGCCGGTGTTCGGCATGAAGGGCGGCGCGGCGGGCGGCGGCTACGCGCAGGTGGTGCCGATGGAAGACATCAACCTGCACTTCACCGGCGACTTCCACGCGATCTCCACGGCGCACGCGCTCCTGAGCGCGCTGCTCGACAACCATCTGCAACAGGGCAACGCGCTCGGCATCGATCCGCGCCGCATCACCTGGCCGCGCACGATCGACATGAACGATCGCGCGCTGCGCAACGTGATCATCGGTCTGGGCGGTATGGGCGACGGCATTCCGCGCGAAGAACGGTTCGTGATCATTCCGGCGAGCGAGGTGATGGCGATCGTCGCGTTGGCGACGAGCCCGCAGGATCTCGAGGAGCGGCTGGCGCGCATCATCATCGGCTCGACGGCGGGGAGCGCGCGGCGGCCCGTCACCGCGGGCGAGCTGCGCGCGACCGGCGCGATGGCGCTCCTGCTCAAGGACGCGATCCGGCCGAACCTGGTGCAGACACTGGAAGGCGGGCCGGCGTTCGTCCACGCCGGTCCGTTCGGCAACATCGCGCACGGCTGCAACAGCATTCTCGCCACGAAGTCGGCGCTGGCGCTCGCGGACCTCGTCGTCACGGAGGCCGGGTTCGGCTCCGACCTGGGCGTTGAAAAGTTCTTTGATATCAAATGTCGTATGGGCGGGCTCAACCCGGAGGCCGCGGTCATCGTCGCCACCGTACGCTCGCTCAAGATGCACGGCGGCCACGACAAGAAGGATCTCGGCACCGAGGATCTCGCGGCGCTGGAGCGCGGCCTCCCGAACCTCGAGAAGCACATCGAGAACGTGCGCCACTTCGGCGTGCCCGCGGTGGTGGCGCTCAACCGCCGCACGAGCGACACGGAAGCCGAGCTCCAGATGGTGATGGACTGCGCCGATCGCCTCGGGCTCCCGGTCGCGCTCACCGAAGTGTGGGAGAAGGGCGGCGCCGGCGGCGAAGCGCTCGGCGCGGAAGTGCTCCGGCTCCTCGACAGCAAGGCGGCGGAGTTCCGGCCGCTCTATCCGACCAACCTGCCGATTCGAGAGAAGATCGACATCATCGTTCGGCAGATCTACGGCGGCGAGGGCGCGGACTACTCGCCCACCGCCGCGCGCGCGATCGACTACCTCGAGTCGATCGGTCTAGGCGGAACGCCGATCTGCATGGCGAAGACCCAGTATTCGCTCACCGACGATCCCTCGAAGCTCGGCCGGCCGCGCGGGTTCAGAATCTCGGTGAACGAGGTGCGTCCGTCGGCCGGCGCGGGGTTCGTCGTCGCGCAGTGTGGCGACATCATGACGATGCCCGGCCTGCCGAAGGAGCCGGCGGCGGAGCGGATGGCGCGGCTGCCGAGCGGGGAGATTGTGGGGCTGTTCTAGCGGCCAGCGCCTCCGCGTTCATGCTCGTGCCCGGCAGCCGGGGCGCGTGAACACAACCAATCGGAGCGATCCGGTGTCAAATCACTGGTCGAGACCGGCGACGGCGGAGAACGATCCGCCGCCGCCGGCCTTCATCATTTCGTAACAATTTTCGTATTGCTGTTCGCATACCCAACTACTAGGGTAGTGCGAAGTCGTCGCGCAGTTCGCTCCCCACCCGCTCGAGGATGTTGCGATGCAATACCTGCGGAAGCGCTGGCTCGTCATGGTGCTGACGGCCGTCGTCGTCGTTGGCCTGGCCGCCTGGTACAAGTGGCCGACCACGGCATCGGCAGCGGAAGCAGGGCTCACCGCGGCGGTGAAGCAGGGCGAGTTCGACGTGCTCGTCACGACCACGGGCGAGCTGCGCGCGAAAAAGTCGGTGACGATCAACGGTCCGACGCAGGCGCAGGCGGTCAACGTCTACCAGACCAAGATCGCGACGCTCGTGCCGGAAGGCACCGTCGTGAAGGAAGGCGACGTCATCGCGGAGCTCGACCGCGCGCCCGCGGCGACCAAGATGTCCGACGTCTCGCTGAATCTCCAAAAAGCACAAGCGGACTTCACGACCGCGCAGCTCGACTCGGCGCTGAATCTCGCGCAGGCGCGCGAGGACGTGCGCACGGCCGAATACGGTCTCGAGGAAAAGAAGATCGCGAAGGAGCAGGCGACCTACGAGGCGCCGAGCATCAAGCGGCAGGCGGAGATCGACTACGAGAAGGCGCAGCGCGCGCTCGACCAGGCCAAGCGCAATCTCGACACGAAAACCAAGCAGGCGGTCGCGAAGATGTCGTCAGTCGGCGCGGATCTTGGCCGACAGCAGAATCAGCTCAAGAACATTCAGGACGTGATGAGCCAGTTCACCATCAAGGCGCCGGCGCCCGGCATGGTGATCTACGTGCGGGAGTGGAACGGAAAGAAGCGCGGCGTCGGCTCGCAGTGGAGCGCATGGGACCCGGCGGTCGCCACGCTGCCCGATCTCTCGCACATGGAGTCCGACACGTACGTGAACGAAGTCGACGTGCGGAAGCTCTCCGTCGGCCAGAAGGTGCAGCTCTCGCTCGACGCCGATCCCACCAAGAAGCTCAGCGGGAAGGTCACCGAGGTCGCGAACGTCGGCGAGCAGCGGCCGAACCAGGATTCAAAGGTCTTTGAAGTGAAGATCGACGTCGACCAGGCCGACACGACGTTGCGACCGGGCATGACGACGTCCAACGCGATCGTCACGGCGTCCCTGCCCAACGCGCTCTCCGTGCCAATCGAAGCCGTCACGAGCGAGGGCGGACGATCCTTCGTGTTCAAGAAGGACGGCCGCTCGGTGGTGAAGCAGCAGGTCGAGACCGGCATGATGAACGACAACGAGATCGCCATTCGCAAAGGGCTCGCGGCGGACGATCACGTGCTGCTCTCGCCGCCGACCGACCGCTCGGAGATCAAGACGTCGCTGTTGCCCGGCGTGAGCGCCGCACCGCCGGCATCGACCGGAGCCGACACGCAGAAGGGCGTGTCACTGCCGGCGAAGTCCGCGGCGCCCAGCGCGCCGACCGCGTCCGCCAAGAAGCGCTGATCGTGGCCACGATCGCGATCGAGCCGGACGCTCCGCGTCCGTCCACGTCGCGTCTGCGGACGCTGGCCGCGCACGTCGCGTTCAGCGGCCGCACGGCGGCGGAGGCCGTGGGCCACAACAAGCTTCGCGCCGGGCTCACGTCGCTCGGCATCCTCTTCGGCGTCGCCTCGGTGATCGCGATGCTCGCGATCGGCAATGGCGCGGAGCAGGAGATCCTCGAGCAGATGCGGCTGCTCGGCGCGAACAACATCGTCGTCACGCCGATCGTCGAGCAGAAAGAGGGCAAGGTCGACAAGGATGATTCGAAGAAGGACACCAAGAAGTTCACGCCGGGGCTCACGTATCTCGACGCGCAGTCGATCGCGCGCGAAGTCCCCGACGTCGGCGCGACGAGCGGCGAGGTGGTGCTGAACAGCGTCATCACACGCGAAGGGCATCACCGGTCCGGCAAGCTCGTCGGCGTCGACTCGCCGTATTTCAGAATGATGAATCTGCACACGGCGGAAGGCGGCGAGTTCGTGCCGCAGCACTTCAGCGCGGCCGAGCCGGTGGCGATCATCGGGCAGGGGGTGCGCAGCCGATTCTTCACGACGGAGGATCCGATCGGCCACCAGCTCAAGGTGGGAAACGAGTGGGTCACCGTGATCGGCGTCCTCGAGGATCGCAAAGTCTCGCAGGAGACGGCGCAGCAGCTCGGCATTCGCGACGTGAACATGGACGTCTACATCCCGCTGCCGACCATGCTGGTGCGCTTTCGCAATCGCGCCGAGGTGACGCAGCAGGACGTCGAAGCCGCGTCGCGCGCGTTCAACGTGACGAGCAGCGATTCGACGGAGAGCGAGGACCAGCTCGCGGAGAAGAAGAACTACAATCAGCTCGATCAGATCACCGTGCAGGTGGACAAGTCGAGCGCGGTGACGTCGGTGGCCGACGTGATGCGCCGGATGCTCACGCGGCGGCACAACGACGTCGTCGATTTCGAGATCTCGGTCCCCGAGCTCCTGCTCAAGCAGCAGCAGCGCACGAAGACGATCTTCAACATCGTCCTGGGCGCGATCGCGTCGATCTCCCTCGTCGTCGGCGGGATCGGGATCATGAACATCATGCTCGCGTCGATCCTCGAGCGGATCAAGGAGATCGGCGTGCGGCGCGCGGTCGGCGCGACGCAGCGCGACGTGCTCGCGCAGTTTCTCACCGAAGCGGTGATGATCAGCCTCGCCGGCGGGATCGCCGGCATCATCGTCGGGATGATCCTCGCCTCGGCGATCGACCATCTGGCCAAGATCCACACGATCGTCTCGCTCGCGTCGGTGGTCGTCGCCTTCGGGGTGTCGGTGGCCGTCGGGCTCGTGTTCGGGATCATGCCGGCCTCGCGCGCGGCGAAGCAGGATCCGATCGTCTGTCTCCGATATGAGTGAATGAGTATGCTAAAAGCATCAATTCTGGCGTCCGCGGGGCTGGCGATCGCGGCCGCCGCCGGCGCGCAGCGGACGCTCACGCTCCAGGACGCGATCGCGATGGCGCAGCGCCAGGGGCCGCAGGCGCAGGTCGCGCGCAGCGTACGCGACGCCGCACGCTCGAGCAACGACGCGTTCAACGCGGGGCTGCTGCCGCAGGTGCTGCTCACCGGCGACGCGGCGAACCTCAATCACGGGATCAACCCGATCACGCTCCCCGACGGCTCGACGCAGTTCATCGGCCAGGCGCAGAATCAGTCGACGATCGGCCTCACGGTGGCGCAGAAGATTCCGCTCACCGGCGGCCAGCTCTCGATCGGCTCGGAGGTGAGCCGGATCGATCTCTTCGGCGATCAGAACTCGAAGTACTATCAGACAACGCCCGTCGTCGTCTCGCTCCAGCAGGATCTCTTCAAGCCGCGCACGCTCGTCTGGAACGAGAAGCTCCAGTCGCTGAGCGCGACGGTCGCGGAGCGCGCGTACCTCGAGGCACGCGAGGACGTGGCCGGCCAGATCGCGGGCAGCTTCTTCGACCTCTACGCGGCGCAGATGACGCTGGCGAACGCCGAGGCGAACGTCGCGGTCAACGACACGCTGTACACGCTCAACAAGGGGCGCTACGAGGTCGGCAAGATCGGCGAGAACGATCTGCTCAAGAGCGAGCTCGCCTTGCTGCGCGCGCGCGCCTCGGTGGAGGACGCACGGCTCCAGCGCGACCGCTCGGAGGCCGCGCTCCGGCGCCAGCTCGTGTTTCCGACGAGCGAGACGTTCACCATCGTGACGCCGGATGCCATCCCGACCGTCGACGCCGATCCGGATACCGCCGTGCGCGAGGCGCTCAAGAACGCGAGCGTGATCGAGCAGAATGAATTGGACGAGACGCAGGCCCGGCGCGGCATCACGACGGCGACGCTCAACAACCGGTTCAACGCGACGCTGTTCGCGAGCGCTGGGTTCAACCAAACGTCGACGGTGTTCGGACGCGCCTATCAGAGTCCGCTCGGCAAGCAGCAGCTCCAGCTCGGGCTCAACATGCCGATGATCCAGTGGGGCGCCGGCCGGGCGCAGGTCGAAGCCGCGAAAGCGAGCGAGCAGGCGGTGCAGGCGAACAACAAGACGCGCCGCGACCAACTCGCCGAGGACGCGCGCTTCTCGGTGCTCCAGTTGCAGCAGGCGCAGCGCAACCTCGTGCTCTCGGCCAAGGGCGACACGGTCGCCGCGAAGCAGTTCGAGGTCGCGCGCAATCGCTACACGATCGGCAAGATCAGCAATACGGATCTGTACAACGCGCAGAACGACAAGGACGCGGCGGTCCTCTCGTACGTCCAAGCGCTGCGGAGCTACTGGACGGCGTACTACCATCTGCGGCGAGTGACGTTGTACGATTTTGTGAAGAAGCAGGAGCTGGCGGACGTGAGAGATCGGTAGCGCAGAAACGGCGCGGCCACGCGCGCCGGTCGCTTTTGTCGCGGGTACCGGGTTACGCGTGGTGAGTTGCCGGGTTGCATCGCCTCGCAGCAGACTCCACGACCCTGAACCAGCAACACACCACCCGCAACAAGAGCGGCCGGTGGGAGTGACAGTCTGCCGCTGGGGCGCTGCCCTCCGCCCCGCATGTATCTTTCATGATGCTCGACGCTGACCCTCTCTCCGGCCGCGCGATTCGCGCCGTGCAGCGCGTGATCCAGCCGCATGTGCGCCGCACACCGTCGGTGAGCGTGCGGGCGACCGAGTTCGGGATGCCGGGAATCACCATCTCGTTCAAGCTCGAGCTGATGCAGTGCTCCGGCTCGTTCAAGGCGCGCGGCGCGTTTGCCAATTTGCTCATGCGGCCCGTGCCCCCTGCCGGCGTGGTCGCGGCGTCGGGCGGCAATCATGGCGCGGCCGTGGCGTACGCCGCGATGACGCTCGGCCTCAAGGCCAAGATCTTCGTGCCCACGGTCTCGTCGCCGGCCAAGGTCGCGCGGCTACGCGAATACGGTGCGCGGGTGGAGATCGTCGGCGATCGGTACGCGGACGCGCTCGCCGCGAGCGAGCAGTGGGCCGCGAGCTCCGGCGCGATGCCGGTGCATGCGTACGACCAGCTCGAGACGCTGCTCGGGCAGGGCACGCTCGCCATGGAAGTCGAGGAGCAGTGTCCTGAGCTCGACACGCTGCTCGTCGCCGTCGGCGGCGGTGGGTTGATCGGCGGTGTCGCGGCGTGGTATCGCGATCGGGTCGACGTCATCGCCGTCGAGCCGTCCGCCGCGCCGACGTTGCATCGCGCATTGGAGGCGGGGCGGCCGGTCGACACCGAGGCGGGCGGAATCGCCGCCGATTCGCTCGCGCCAAAGCGCGTGGGTTCGCTGATGTTTCCGCTCGCGCAGCAGTTCGTGAGGCAGTCGGTGCTCGTGAGCGACGATGCGATCACGGAAGCGCAGCGCGTGCTGTGGAATCAGCTCAGAGTCGCCGCGGAGCCGGGCGGCGCGGCGGCATTCGCCGCGCTGCTCGAAGGCGCATACGTCGCCCGATCGGGGGAGCGGGTGGGAGTGATCGTGTGCGGGGGGAATACCGGGGCGGTGAGCTTTTCGTAACGGCGCGTAACGGCGAGCTGCTCGGTGCGGTCGCTGCCGTTTTGCGTTTTCAGTACTCCGTGATCCGCCAGTGCGTCCAGGCTACCGAGCATTGCCTCGGACCAACGGAGGACGGAAAACAGTCAACACACAACGACAGCGACCGGCGCACGCAGCGCCCGCGCCGTCAGCACTACGCACCGAATTGCTTGAGATGGTGATCCAGATGCTTCGCCATCAGTCTGCTCCACTCCACTCCCGTCATCTGCCCGAACGCGGGTGAGATTCCCCAGTCAGCGCTCTGCATGCTCTTGGCGGTGAGCTGGTCGATCATGCGCAGGCAGCGTGCGCGCTCGGAGTCGAAATCGAAGCGCTGGGTGCCTGCGTTGATACTCGGCGAGGTGGGGGCGCCTTTGGGCCATGGCATGTTGAACACCATGAACTTGATGATTCCCCGTGGCAGTGGCGCGGGCGTGAATGGCTCTGGCTGGCCGATCGAGAGCGCCTGGTCCATTGCCTGGTTGCAATGCCAGAGCATCTGATCGACGGACATCTTGCCCCAGCGGCGCGCGGCATCGGGCCGGAGCGTGCTGACGCGCGTGCGGATCGCTCTGGTAACGGCGGGATCGTGAAGGAGAGTGGGCACGGGGCGAGCCTCGGTGGCGGGGCACCAAGATTCGCCTTCGCCGCCGCCGCGTCAACAGCGCACCTCTCACGTTGGTTCGCACGGCGTTCTTGACAAGCTTCGGTACGGCCCTTAGCCTCTCTCGCATGAGCCGCACGATCGCCTACGCCTATTATTACTACTTTGCGACCCCGACCCCGGGCCGTAGCTGGAGGCGTACGCGGTAGTTCGACGGTAAGATCCGCGCCTTTCGCAAGCGACCCGGGACTCCCGCGGGTCGCTTTTTTGTTTTCCTCATCGTCCTCATTCCGCCTTCGGGCCGCCCCCATGATCATCGTCACCCGCCCCAACGTCACCGACGCCGAAATCGATCACATTCGCGAACGCATCGAGGCCGCCGGGATGCGCACCCACCTGTCGCGCGGCGAGCGACGCACGATCATCGGCTGCATCGGCGACGAGTCGCTGCTCCAGGAGGTGCCGCTCCGCTCGCTGCCGGGCGTGGAATCCGTCACGCCGGTCCTCAAGCCGTACAAGCTCGCCTCGCGCGAATTCGTCGCCGATCGCACGGTCGTGCGCGTCGGGGGCCGCGCCGAAGCGTCGTTCGGCGGCCCGTCCGTCACCGTGATCGCCGGACCGTGCTCGGTCGAGAATCGCGAGATGATCCTCGAGACCGCCTGTCTGGTGCGCGACGCCGGCGCGACGATGCTCCGCGGCGGCGCGTTCAAGCCGCGCACGTCGCCGTACGCGTTTCAGGGCATGGGCGCCGAGGGTTTGCGCCTCCTCGCGGAAGTGCGCGGCGCGACCGGACTGCCCGTCGTCACCGAAGTGATGGACACGCGACAGGTCGACCTCGTCGCCGAGCACGCCGACATGCTCCAGGTGGGCGCGCGCAACATGCAGAACTTCCCGCTGCTCGCCGAGCTTGGCCGCGTGCGCCGGCCGATTCTCCTCAAGCGCGGCCTCTCGGCAACCATCAAAGAACTCTTAATGGCCGCCGAATACATCATGGCGAACGGGAATCACGAGGTCGTGCTCTGCGAGCGCGGCATTCGCACGTACGAGACGGCCACGCGCAACACGCTCGACATCGCGGCGATTCCGGTGCTCAAGCGCGAGACGCACCTGCCCGTGATCGTCGATCCGAGCCACGCGGGCGGCGACGCCGCGCTCGTCGCTCCGCTCGCGTTCGCGGCGATCGCGGCCGGCGCGGATGGGCTGATCATCGAAGTGCATCCCGATCCCGAATGCGCGCTGTCGGACGGCGATCAATCGCTGGCGCCGGAAGCGTTCGCCGATCTCATGTCGCGGCTCGAGGCGTTCGCCGCCGCGGCCGGCCGGACGATCTCCAGCGCCCACGACGCGAGCCGGGCGGTCGCGTGAGCGACGACGGCACGCCGCACGACGCGGCCGAGGAGCTCGCCCGCTGTCGAGCGGAGATCGAGCGCGTCGACAACGAGATCGTGCGCCTGCTCGCGCACCGGGTCGCGCTCGGCAAGCGCACGGGCGAGCTCAAACGAACCGCCGGCATGCCGATTCTCGATCCGACGCGCGAGGCGGCGGTGATCCGCCGCGTCGCGAACGTCGCACGGGACGCGGGACTGCCGCCGGAGCTGGTCCGCGAAGTCTTCTGGCAGATCGTGGGGATGTCGCGGCGCGTGCAGGAGACCGAATGACGGAGGGCGACTTTGTCGCGATCCTCGGGCTCGGGTTGATCGGCGGCTCGCTGGCACGCGATCTCGCCGCACGCGGCGCGCGGGTGGCAGCGTACGATCTCGACCGCGGCGCCGTGCGGCAGGCGATCGACGAGGGCGTCGTGCACGAGGCGCTCGATGCGGACCTCGGCGGACTCCGTGAGGCGTCCGTCGTCGTGCTCGCGACGCCGGTCGACGCGGCGCTCGAGCTCCTGGGGCGCGTCGCGCCGCTCGTCAATACCAGTACGCTCATTACAGATGTGGGAAGCACGAAGGCGCGTATCGTCGAGCGCGCGTCGCGGCTGGGGCTCGACGGCCGCTTCGTCGGCGCGCACCCGCTGGCCGGCGACCACCGCTCCGGGTGGGGCGCGGCGCGCGCCGGGCTCCTGTGCGGCGCGCGCGTCTACGTCTGTCCGGCTGACCGAGCCGACCCGGCGCTCGTGGACCGCGCGACGCGGTTCTGGGCCCGATTCGGCGCTGAGCCGGTGCTGATGCGTGCCGAGGTGCACGACGAGACGCTCGCGTATACGAGCCACCTGCCGCAGCTCCTGTCGACCGCGCTCGCGCTGGCGCTCGCCGGGCGCGGCGTGAAGCGCGGGGACCTTGGGTCCGGCGGACGCGACGTGACCCGGCTCGCCGGAAGCTCGCCGGAGATGTGGGCGCCCGTGGCGCGCGAGAATCGCGAGGCCCTGCACCACGCGCTGCTCGCGGTCGAGCGCGAGCTGGGCGCGCTCCGTAGCGCGCTCGACGGCTCGGATGCCGAAGCGCTGCGCGAACGCCTCGGGGCCGCTCGGGTTTGGTTCGAGGTGTGACACGCGGGCCGGTGCGCGATAACGTTGTGGTCAGGCGCCGATGCCCAACCGCAACCGCTTCGTACTCCAGCACCGGGAGGCCAGATGTTCGCTGCTCACGGACGATTCGTTTGGCACGATCTCGTCACGTCGGATGTCGCCGCCGCACAATCGTTCTACACGACGATCACGCCGTGGACGACGCAGCTCTGGGAAGCCGGCGACGTCGACTATCCGATGTGGCTGAATGGCGAGCAGCCGATTGGCGGGCTGGTGCCGCTGTCGAGTGATTCCGGCGGACGGCCGCACTGGCTGACGTACGTCTGCGTGTACGACGTGGACGCCTGCGCGCGGCAGGCCGAGAAGCTCGGCGGCACGATCCGGACGCGCCCGCGCGAGGTGAAGGACGTCGGCTGCTACGCCGTGCTCGCCGACCCGATGGGCGCGGTGTTCGGACTGTTCGAGCCCGATCAACAGCCGCCGGGCCACGACGACCAGCCGCCGATCGGCGATTTTTCGTGGCACGAGTTGATCACCACCGATCACGGAAAGGCATTCGCGTTCTATAATGAGATCTTCAAGTGGGAGACGCTCCGCGAGCACGACATGGGCGCGATGGGCACGTATCGCATCTATGGCCGGAACGGCCGCGAGCTCGGCGGCATGATGAATCGATCCGAAGGCATGCCGCAGCCGAACTGGCTGCCCTACATCCGCGTCGCGAACGTCGACGCGCGGACGGAAGACGCGAAGCGCGGCGGAGCAACGGTGCTGGTCGGTCCGATGGAGGTGCCGGACGGCGATCGCATCGTGCAGTGCACCGATCCGCAGGGCGCTACATTCGCGCTCCACACACACAAGGCTGGGCAATGAAGACACGCGTCGTCGTCGCGGTGGCGTGCGCCGCGGTGCTGGCCGTTCCCGCGATCGGGTTCGCGTGGGGCGAGGCGGGACATCGTCTCATCGGTGAGGCGGCCGCGCTCACGCTGCCGCAGGCGATGCCCGCCTTCGTCCGCGCGGCGTCGAAACAACTCGCGTACCTCAACCCCGACCCCGACCGCTGGCGCAGTCGCGACGAGTCGTCGCTCGATCCCGCGCTCGACCTGGGCTCCGATCCGGACCATTTCCTGAACATCGAGCGGGTGACGCCGGCGGTGCTCGCCGAGGCCTTGAAGGCGCCGAGTCGCTATGCGTACGGCGACACGCTGGCCGCCGCCGGCGTGAGCGCGGTGAAGGTCGGGTTCCTGCCATTTCGCATTCTCGAATTGTCGCAACGGCTGCGCGAGGAGTTTCGGCTCTGGCGCGCGGCGCCGGATTCGACGAAGCCGTTCATCGAGCAGCGCATCATCAACGACGCCGGGATTCTCGGCCACTACGTGGCGGACGGCTCGCAACCCGCGCACACCACGGTGCAGTACAACGGCTGGACGGGTCCCAACCCGAACGGCTACGCGACGGACAAGCGATTTCATTCGCGCTTCGAGTCCGCGTATGTCAAAGCCAACGAGAAGCTCGCCGACGTGCTGCCGCGCGTCGACACGGCCGTGCGCGTGTTTCCGGATCTGCGCGCCGCGATCATCGCGTACCTGCACGAGACGAACGGCGAGGTCGAGCGCATGTACCAGCTCGACAAGGCTCATCCGTTCGATGCGAACACGACCGATCCCGCGGACAAAGCATTCGTTGCGGACCGGCTCGCCGCCGGCGCGCGGATGCTGCGCGACATCTGGTGGACCGCCTGGGTGACGAGCGCAAAGTCGTAAGCAAAAACGGAATATGCTTTGCTCAATGCGTTTGCATGATGAGCAGAGGCATACACCAGCATTCGATGAGTCCGGCGAGGAGCCGCGCGCTCCTTGCCGCGACATTGGTCGCGGCGACCGCATTCGTCTCCGCACCCACTTCCTCGCCGGCTACCCCGGTGGTTCGGGCCGGTTCCGCACCCGCGGCCGGTCCGTGGATCGAGGCCGATCTGAGCGAGCGCAAGCTCACGATCCACAACGGCAACGACGACGTCGCGACGTACAGCGTCGCCGTCGGTCGCGGCAGCTACGCCACGCCAACCGGTAATTACACGATTCGAAAGATCGTGTGGAACCCGGCGTGGGTCCCGCCCGATTCCAAGTGGGCCAAGGGCAAGCACGCGCAGCCGCCGGGCGCGGAGGCGAATCCGATGAAGGTCGTGAAGATCTTCTTCAAGGATCCGGACTATTACATCCACGGCACCAACGACCCGGCGAGTCTGGGGAAGGCGGAGTCGCACGGCTGCCTGCGCATGGATCCGGACGACGCGTACGACGTCGCGCGCTATCTCATGCAGAACGGCGGCTCGCCGCAGGACGAGAGCTGGTTCTGGCGCGTCCTGCACTTCCGGAGCGAGACGAAGACGGTGTATCTGGGGAATCCGGTGCCGATGGTGGTGAAACCGTGAGAGTGGAGCGTGGAGAGTAGATAGTGGAGACTCCGAGTCGTAGCATTCTCCACCATCCACTCTCCACACTCCACTCTCCGCCGCATGTCATCCTCCGCGCCCGAACTGCTGTACCTGCTGCACGGCGACCCCGCGGAGCTCGCGGAGACGGTCGCCGGCATGCGCGCCGCCGACATCGCCGAGGCGCTTCGCGATCTGCCGCCAGCGGGTGCGGCGAAGGTGCTCGCCGTGCTGCCGTTCGATCTCGCGGTGCAAGTGTTCGACGAGCCCGAGCTCGATCGCCGGTACGAGATCATCACGTCCATGGACGTCGACGCGGCGGTCGCGCTCGTCGAAGCAATGTCGTCGGACCAGCAGGCCGACCTCCTTCGCGGTCTGGCGCAGCCGGATCGCGATCGCATTCTGGCGAAGGTCGACGACGACACGCGGCGCACGCTGAAGCTGCTGCTCGAGTATCCTCACGACTCGGCCGGCGGCATCATGACGACGGAAGTGCTCACGGTTCCGTTCGACTGGAGCGTGGCGCAGACGCTCGCCTACATCCGGGACGTGGCGCAGAGCAAGGAGACCGTCTACGCGATCTACGTGTTGGACGACAGCAATCACCTGGTGAGCGTGGTCTCGCTGCGACAGCTCGTGATTGCCGATGCCGATATTCTGGTGCGCGATGCCGGCGATCGGCGGAAGCCCGTGAGTGTCGGACCCGCGACCGACCGCGAGGAAGTCGCGCGAGTGATCGCGAAATACAACCTGCTCGCGGTGCCCGTGGTCGACGAGCAGCAGCACGTGCTCGGCATCGTCACGGTAGACGACGTGATCGACGCGATCGTGCGCGAGCAGACGGAGGACGTGCAGAAGTTCGGCGGCATGGAAGCCCTCGGCGCGCCGTACATGTCGATCGGGCTCGGTCAGATGGTGAAGAAGCGCGCCGGCTGGCTCTGCGCGCTCTTTCTGTCGGAGATGCTCACCGCGACCGCGATGCAGCACTACCAGCACGAGATCGACAAGGCGACGCTGCTGGCAATGTTCATCCCGCTGGTGATGAGCTCGGGGGGAAATTCCGGCTCCCAGGCGACGTCGCTGATCATTCGCGCGCTCGCGCTGGGCGAGATCAAGCTGCGCGACTGGTGGCGGATCGCCGTTCGCGAGCTGCCGACCGGTCTGATGCTCGGCGCGATCCTCGGCGTGATCGGCATCATTCGTATTCTCTTATGGCAGCGGCTCCACTTCTACGACTACGGTCCGCACCACCTGCTCGTGGCGATCGCTGTGGGCACGGCGCTCGTCGGGATCGTGACGTTCGGCTCGCTCGCGGGCTCGATGCTGCCGTTTCTCCTGCGACGATTGGGCTTCGATCCCGCGTCGGCATCGGCGCCCTTCGTCGCGACGCTCGTGGACGTGACGGGGCTGGTGATTTACTTCAGCGTGGCATTCGTGGTGCTGCGGGGGACGTTGCTGTGACCGGGGGCCTTTCGGGCTTACTGCGGAGGCGCGGGGAGCGCGGAGGGAGCTGCTCGAAATTCCAAGTGCAAGAAATCCTCGAGGCGGTTCGGTGCGAATATTCACGCCTCCGCGCCCCCCGCGCTCCCCGAGGTAGAATCCCCGGCCGCGGCGACGCGACGCCGATGACCCGACGAGCGTCGCCGCCTACGACGTGCTGCGCCCCTGGCGGAGACGCTGAAGCGCGTCGGCCGGAGCAAACCGCGTCGCGTTCACCACGACGATCCCCGCCAACACGAGCGCGCCGCCGAGTAATTGCGTGGCGTGGATACGCTCGCCGAGGAGTGGCCACGCGAGGATCGCCGTCATCGGCGCCTGCGCGAGCAGCACGATCGAGGAACGCGTCGCGGGGAGACGCCCCATCGCGTGCGCGACGACCATTTGCCCCATCACCTGCGACACGAGCGCGAGCGCGATGAGCGACATCCACGTGCGCGCGGAAAATCCCGAGAGCGGCTGCCGTGCGACGAGGCACACGACCAGGAGACAACCGGCGCCGATCGCGGCCGACCAGAGGCTGAACGTCACCGCGTCGATCGACGTGCGGCTGCGCTGCACGTACAGGAGATAGACGCCGTAGCAGAGCGCGCCGAGCACCGCGAGCAGATCGCCGACGCCGAGCGTGGGATGGATCAGCACGTCCGCGCCGACGATGGCGACGAGCCCGGCGAAGGCGAGCGCGAAGCCCGCCCAGAAGCGCGCCGTGGGCCGCTCGCCGTACATGATCCACGCGCCCAGCGCGACGAAGATCGGCGCGTTGACGCCGAGCAGCGCGGCGTTGGCGGCGCTCGTCATCATGACCGCTGAATTGAAAAACGCTAAGTCCGCCGCGAACGCCACGCCGGCGACGACCGCGGCGTGGCGCGCCTCACGCGTGAAGCCCGCGCGATGGTGCGTCGCGGTGCGGCTCCAGGGGACGAAGACAATCGACGCGAACGCGAGGCGGTAGAACGCCGACACCAGTCCCGACGTGCCGGCCCACCGCACCAGAATCGCCGACCACGCGATCCCGAAGACGCCGAGCGAGAGGAAGAGATACGCGCCGCGGCGGGACGGATGGTGGGTGGGCGGAGCCTCGGGCATCGCTCCAAAGCTAGCGGCTTGTGCGGAGCGCTCCTTGTCATTCCGAGCGGAGCGAGCGAAGCGAACGCCCCCGTTGTCATTCCGAGCGGAGCGAGCGAAGCGAGCGGAGTCGAGGAATCCGGGCTCGTTGCGGCTTGGCTATTGCCGGTGCGCGTTTGCGATCTGGCGCTTGTGCACGCGGAACACGAGCGCCGCAGCAACGATCGACGGAATCGCCAAGATCACCGTCGCGGGACGCAGCCCGAGCAGCGCGGCCAGGCCTCCGTCGATCAGGGCCGCGATCGGGCGCGTGCCGAGGAACGCGACACTCCACAGCGCCATCACGCGTCCGCGCTCGTCGTCCGAGACCTCGAGCTGCAACTGGGTCGTCGCGCCGGTTTGACCAATCAGATATCCAAAGCCGCTGATCACGAGCGCGATGAGTGCCGGCGCCATGCCGGGGAGAATCCCGAACAGGATCATCGCGACGGAGAACACCATGAGCATGAGCGCGATGCGGCGGCCCGGGCGCTTGTTCTGATGCAACGGGATCACCGACCCGATCACCGCGCCCGTACCGAATGCTCCAATGAGCAGTCCGGCGAAGGTGTCCGGCTTGTGGAAGAATCGCGTCGCGAAGGCGGGAGTCAGTGTGCTCACCGGATCCATCGTGAGCGACACCGCCGCGACGGCCACGAGCAGCATCGCGAGCTCGCCGTTCTGGCCGAGCATGCGGATGCTGTCGCGGAGCCGCGCTCGCTCGCGCGGGCGCTCGCGTTGGTCGTCGACGCGGATGACCAGCATCGCCGCGCCGAAGAGGAGATACGAGATCGCGTTCAGTCCGATCGCCCACGGAATGCCGAGTCGCGCGACGACGATCGCTCCTCCCACCGGTCCGACGGCGCGCGCCAGATTGAACGTCACGGAGTTCATCGCCACCGCGCCGCCGAGATCCTCGCGCGGAACGAGCGACGGGAGCACGGCTTGGAGCGCGGGCGTCGAGAACGCGGTGGTCGCGCCCAGGAGCAGCGCGAGCGTGAGCACGACCGGCAACCCGCCGATCTTTGCCGCGATCACCCACGAGAGCGCGGTGCTCACCGCCGCTGCGCCGACTTGGGTCGCGATGATCAGCCAGCGGCGGTTGAAGCGATCGGCGGCGGATCCCGCCCACGGCGCCAGCACGACCACGCCGATGAACTGCGCGAAGTTCACCACGCCGACCCAGAACGAGGAGGACGTGAGCCGATACACGAGCAGCGCGAGCGCGATGTTCTGGAACCAGGTGCCGCAGTTCGAGAGAAGGTTCCCGATGAAATACAGCGCGAAGTTCGGGTGCCGCAGCGCGCGGAGCGATGAACGCCGCGCGGAACGATGTTGGGCGCTCATGAATTAGATATTGGACGCCGACACTCGGATCTGCATTTCATCGAGAGGAGCCAGGCAAACGTGGACCTGACCGCAGTCACAGCGACACGCGACATCGCCGAAGGAATTTCCTCGGCGGAGCTCCCCGATGGAGCGATGCTCGAGGCGTCGCACGATGGCGAACGCATTTTGCTGGCCCGCGCCGGCGGTGTGGCGTATGCGATCGCAGCGCAGTGCAGCCATTACGGCGCCTCGCTCATCAACGGCCTCCTCGTGGATGATACCGTCCGGTGTCCGCTGCACCACGCGTGCTTCAACCTACGCACCGGCGACGCGAGTTGCGGTCCCGCGTTCTCTCCAGTGGCCGCGTACGACGTGACGGAATCCGACGGTGTGCTGCACGTCGGGGCGAAGCGCGCGACGTCGACGCGTGTGCCTGGCAGCGCGGCGAGACAGCACAAGATCGGCACGATCGCGATCCTCGGCGCGGGCGCCGCAGGCACGGCCGCGGCGGACATGCTGCGCCGCCGTGGATTCGATGGACGGGTGGTGCTGATCAGCGCCGAACCGGATCTGCCGTACGATCGCCCCAATCTCTCGAAGGATTATCTCGCCGGCGTGGCGCCGGAAGAGTGGCTGCCGCTTCGGCCGCGCGAGTTCTATGACGACGCGGGCATCGAGCTGATGCTCGGCCAACGGGTGAGCGGGATCGCCCCCGCGGGCGGCGAGCTGCGAACGCTGTCCGGCCAGCCGCTCAAGTACGATCGTCTGCTCATCGCCACCGGAGCGGAGGCGGTGCGTCTTCCCGTCTCGACGCACCGGTTGCGACACGTCTTCACGCTGCGCTCGGCCGGCGATGCGCGCGCGATCATCGCGACGAGCCGCACGGCGCAGCGCGCCGTGGTCATTGGCGCGAGCTTCATCGGGCTCGAGGTCGCGGCGTCGCTCGTCGCGCGCGGGCTCGACGTGCACGTCGTCGCGCAGGGACGTCAGCCGCTCGAGCACGTCTTTGGTCCGGTGTTGAGCCGCTTCATTCAGTCGTTGCACGAGTCGCGCGGCGTTCGTTTTCACATGCACGAGCACGTGCGTGCGGTCGACGAAACGCACGTCACGCTCTCGAGCGGCGACAAGCTCGAGGCGCAGCTCGTGGTCGTCGGGATCGGCGTGCGCCCCTCGGTCGCGGTGGCGCAGTGGGCCAAGCTCGACGTCGGCGATGGCGTGCACGTGGACGAATTCCTCGAGACGAGCCGGCCGGGAATTTTCGCGGCCGGCGACATCGCTTGCTGGCCGGAGCGCGTCAGCGGCACGAGGACGCGGATGGAGCACTGGAACGTGGCGGTGCGCCAGGGACAGGTCGCCGCGTGCAACATGCTCGGCGAACGCGTCCCGTTTGCCGCCGTGCCGTACTTCTGGAGCCAGCACTACGACGTGATGCTCCAGTACACGGGGCTGCAGGGAGGATGGGACGAGAGCGTCGTCCACGGCGATCCGGCGGATCGCGACTGCGCGGTGGAGTTCAGGAGAAACGGCGTGACGATCGGCGCGGCGACGATCGGGCGGGACGTCGAGAACCTGCGCGCGGAGCTGGCGTTCGAGCAGGGGGAGAATCGGGAGGTAGCGCAGATCCTCGCGGGAGCGTAACGGCGCGGGATAGTCGATGTGCGGTCGCTTCGGTTGCGGGTTGTGTGTTACGAGCTCTGGGTTGTGAGTTATTAGATTGTTAAAAACTCACCACCCGATACCCGCGACTCACGACCCGCGACCAAAGCGACCGGCGGTATCAGCTCGCCGTCTCCGCCCCGTGCGTCGCCGCCCAGTGCCGCTTCGTCGCCCCGCCAACCGCCTCCGCCAGCCCCATCGCCGCGAGACCGACGATCAGGTGCGCGACGCGGATCGCCCAGTGAGCGCTGCCGACGAGCAGCGTCGTTTGCGCCATGCCGAGCCAGAGCACGAGCGCGCCCCATAACAGCGTGAAGAGCGGGAGCGCGCGGTGGGGAAGCGCGAAGAGCGCGATCGCGCCGACGATCCACAGCGCGAGCACGAAGAGCGAGCCCACGGCGGCGTGAAACGCCACGAGGCCGCCCATGCCGCGAACCCAGATCACGGCGCCCACGACGAGCTGAACTACACCGAGAAGCCGCACGAGCATCAGGAGGATGCGCATTGTCTTTCGCATGGTCGGAACATAGCGGGAACGGTCCCTGCCACTAAATTCCCGACCTCATCCGGAGACACCGCGAACATGCAAGCAAGGCCGCTGCTCGATTGGGCCGATCCGCCGCGTGAGCTGATCGGATTCCTCGGACTGTTTTTCGGCGCCGGAGCGGTGGGATTTCGGTACTTCGCGCTCAAAGGGCGCGAGATCGAGACCGATCGCCCGTTTTACGATGATGCCGCGCAGCGCGCGGCGATCATCGGATTGATCGGCACGATCCTGAGCCTCGCGCTCGCCGCGTGGGAGCTGCCGGCGCTCGCCGCACGAAAGCACATGGACCCCGCCGCGTTCGCCACGAGCGACGCCGCGACGATGATGGAGCTCGGATTTCTCATCATCGCGCTGTTCGGGTTCGCGCTCGGCATCGCGCGCGTCGGCGCCGGATGGGTGCTCGCGGCGATCGGCGTCGTCGTCGGCGCGCTGCGCGTCGCGCTGCTCGGACGATGGTCGCAGCTCGTAAATCCGGTGCATTCGCTCGCCGCGGGGCTGTGGATCGGCACGTTGTTCGTGCTCGTCACCGCCGGACTCTCTTCACTATTGAAGAATGAGCAAACGCGTGAGCGGCGCGGAGCGATCGCGGCCGACATGGTGAACGGATTCTCGCCGCTCGCGCTCACGATGGGCGCCATCGTCGTGGTGTTCGGGTTGATCACCGCGTGGCGCCACTTGCACCATCTGTCGGCGTTGTGGACCACACCGTACGGCTACACACTGATCGTGAAGCTCGTCTTCGTCGCGCTCGTGTTTGGACTCGGCGCGTGGAACTGGCGCCGGCAGCGCCCGATCCTCGGCACCGAGCCCGCCGCCGTGGCGATCCGCAACTCGGCGCGCGCGGAGCTCACCTTCGCGGTGCTCGTGCTGCTCGTGACGTCGGTCCTCGTCAGCCTTCCGTCGCCGCGCGGCTGACCGCGGCACCCATCACGTCCGCGCGCGGCCCAAGTGCGCGATCATGGCTTTGCGCGCGGCGTCGAGCGCCGCGTGCGGCGTCATGCCGTGCGCCTGACAGATGCGATGGATGCCCACCCGGTAGGTCGACGGCGGCTGACTCGGTCTGAGCTTCGTGGTGAACTCGCACGACACCATGCGACAGGTTTCATCGACCTTCACGACCCACGCGCCGCGGAGAAACTCGATGCTGTCGTCCACGGCGCGCTCCACCACCGCGGGGCCGAGCCCGAGCTCCCACGCGCCGGCGTCGTGCGCGAGCGGTTTGCCGTACAAACTGAGATTTCGGCCGAGCGAGTATCGCTCGACGAGCTGCTCGCGGTACCGCTCCGCCGTTGCTTCGCTGGTGAATACGCCGAGGATGGACTCGAGCGGCTGACCGTCGGTGGTGAGCCAGATTTTCTTCATTTTTGCTGCCCGAATAAACGCCGAAGAAGAGATAGCGTTTCGCCGCGGATTCCGGAAGTCCGAGTAACCGGTGGCAGCCGTGCGCGCGGACTCGTACGTTAGCCGCGCGATGACGATGCTCTTCAAGAAGACGGTGCTTGCGGGCCTTCAATGCCACAAGCGGCTCTGGTGGCAGGTCCACGATCGCGGCGCGGAGGAGCTTCGCGAATCGCTCGTTGCGCAGTACCGGCTGCGCGAAGGTTCCGAGGTCGGTCGCCTGGCGCTCGAGTATGTGCCCGGCGGCCACCTCGTCGAACGCGGCGACCGGTCGACCGCGGCGCTGCTCGCCGAGACGCGTGCCGCGCTCGCGATGCCGGCGATCTCCGCGGTTTACGAAGGCGCGTTCTCGGCGATGGGCGCCACCGTCTACACCGACATTCTCGAGCGCGTGGACGGCGGCTGGGCGCTGATCGAAGTCAAAGCGACGACGTCGCTGAGCAAGACCGAGCATCTCCCCGACATCGCGGTGCAGGCGTGCGTGCTGCGGCGGTGCGGCGTGCCGGTCGTGCGGTACGAGGTCATGCACTTGAACCGCGAGTGCCAGTTTCCAGATCTCTCAACACTGTTCGTGCGCGAAGACGTGACGGCCGACGTCGCGGCGCGGCTCGATGATCTCGAGCGCGAGATCGTGGAGCAGACACGCGTGATCGCCGCGCCGGAGCCGCCGCCGGTGACTCCCGGCGCGCACTGCGCAAAGCCGCACGAGTGTCCGTTCATGGCGCGGTGCTGGCCGCCGCGGCCGGAGCACCACGTCACGACACTCTATCGCGTCGGTCCGACCAAGGCCGAGTCGTACGTGGCCAACGGCTGGCACACGATTCACGACCTTCCCGACTCGGTGAAGCTGAGCGCGATCGCGGCGCGCCAGCGGCGCGCCGTGCGCCAGGGCGAGATGATCGTCGAGCACGAGTCGCTGGTCGACGCGCTCGCGCTCGTGGACCGGCCGGTGGCGCACATCGATTTCGAGACGGTGGCTCCCGCCATTCCGTGCTGGCCGGGCTGCCACCCGTACGATCAGATCCCGGTGCAGATGAGCTGCCACGTGGTCCAGGCGGACGGGTCCGCGACGCACCGCGAGTGGCTGTACGACGGCCACGGCGATCCGCGCCCGGAGGCGGCGCGCGCGATTCTCGACGCGTGCCGCGGCGCGCGCACGGTGACGGCGTACTACGCGCAGTTCGAGCAAGGATGCATCAAGCGCGTCGCGCTCGCGGCACCGGAGCACGCGGCCGAGTTGAACGCGATCGCCGACGGCATCGTCGACTTGCTGCCCATCGTCCGCGAGCACGTGTACCATCCCGCGTTCGCCGGATCGTTCAGCTTGAAGAAGGTGCTGCCCGCGCTCGTGCCCGACCTCACGTACGCTGGGCTCGACATCGCCGAGGGCGAGACGGCGCAGGTCCAGCTCACGCGGCTGTTGTTCGAGCGCGACATGGACGAAAAAGAGCGCCGCGAGATTCGCGACGCTCTCCTTCGCTACTGTCAGCTCGACACGTGGGCGATGGTTGCCCTCGAGAATCGCTTACGAGATCTTGCCCAGTAGGTTCTTGGCCGCGTCGCGGTGTGCGGCGAACGCCGGCGCGACCTGCGTGACGAGCGTCTTCACTTCCTGGTTCTGCAGCGCGGGGAGGAGCGTGGTCGTCACGGCATCGATCACCGCCTGATGGTAATCGATCTCGTTCTGCAGGAACGCCTTGTCGAAGTCCTTGCCGCTGAGCGACTCGAGCTTCTTCATCGCGGCCATGTGATCCTTGGCCATCGCGAAGTCCTTGGGCGGCGTGGGGGTGACGCCGAGCTTCTTGGCGAGATCGCGCCCCTTCTGCCGCACCGCGGTGTGATCGTGCGCGAGCATGGCGCCGAAGTCGCGGACCTCCTTGGTCGAGCCCTTCTTCATCGCGAGCTGGCCGGTCTGGATGTCCCAGGTATTCGCCGCGTCGAAGATCGCGACGATCGTGGGGTCATTGAGCTTGGCGGCGCCAGCCTGCTGCTGCGCAACGAGCGGCGCGGCGGCGAACATGGAGAGCGCGGCGGCCGCGAACGTACGGCTGATGCGAGTGGTCGACATTCTGCCTCCGTCAAAAGACGTGTGCTGAGTGAATGGGCCTGCACGGTGCGGGGCGGGCCCGTCCGTGGGGTGGATGCTATGCGTCCGAGGCGTATTTGTCAACAGATTTCTTGACTTATTCAGGCTGAGCTATACTTTTCAGTCAGGCCTGGAGGGGCACATGCGCTGGTGGGAATCGTCGGTCGGCGGACCGGTCCGAGGTCGGATCATTGCCTTGCTGCGGCGGCAGGAACGGAGCGTCGAGGAGCTTGCGAGCGAGCTCGGCGTGACGGACAATGCCGTGCGCGCACAGCTCCAGGCGCTAGAGCGCGAGGGGCTGGTGCATCAGTCGCGCGTGCGGTACTCGGGCGGCGTCGGCAAGCCCGCGACGATGTACGCGATCCCCATGGAGGCGGAGCCGTTGCTCTCGGCGGCGTACGCCCCGGTGCTCCGCGCGCTGCTCGAGTCGCTCGACGAACGGCTGTCGAAGCGCGAGCTCGACACGGTCTTGCGGGACGTGGGCCGCCGGCTCGCCGACCAGTCGTCGGGCGACGCGAACGGGGTGAAGCAATTGGAGGCCCGCGTGCGCGCCGCGGCCGCGCTGCTCTCGTCGCTCGGCGCCGAGCTGGACGTGGAGCGTATCACCGGTGGCTGGAAGCTTCGCGGCTACGCGTGTCCGCTGTCCGACGCCGTGCGCACCGAACCGAAAGTTTGCTGCGCGATCGAGGAGCTGGTCGCGGGTGTGACGGGCGCCGAAGTGCGCGAGTGCTGCGACCATGAAGGCACGCACCGCTGCTGCTTCGAGATCAAACGTACGGCGTAACGCCGGTCCTCATTTTTTCTTGCAGAGATACGCAACGGCGATGTAGGCCATCGAGCCCTCGAGCGCGGGGCCGTAGCCCGGGATCTTGTTGACGGTCCGCTCCACCACCTTGGAACCGCGCGCATCGGCGTAGTACGTGTTCTCCTTGGCCGCGATCCGCGACTTGGAGCAGTCGACCATCGCCGCGGTCTGCGAGCTGACCCAGGTGCCTTCCGGCGTCTTGACCGGCGTCTCGAACAGAACGCGAACGCGCGCGTGAACGATGCCGTCCACCGTCTTCACGCTGCGGGGCTCGATGAATACGGGATTGCCGGTCGACGTCTTCCCGATCTGCTTCCATTGCGCGGCGGCGCGGGCGGGCAGCGCGGCGCTAGCGAGCGCGAGCACAAAGATTGTCATTCGCATGCGGACAACGATGTCCGCGCGCGATTGATTTGACAATGCCGGTGACGCGAGTCACCGTCGCGGAGTCGATACACCCAACATGTTGTGCCGCGCGCGGTCGGCGGTACCGCGCCGGGGTGTTCCCCCTCGATGAGGAGGAGCAGTGCGAGAGTCCGAGGACAGCACCATCAGTCGTCTCGTGCGACGCGTGACGCTCGGCGTGACCGCCGGCGACGTGAATCTCGCGCGATCGCTCGGTTTTGAGAGTTATCTAAACCAACAACTCAATTACCAGCGCATCGACGACTCGGTGTGCGAAGCGTTCGTCGCCGAGAAGTGGCCGCTGCTCGCCCAGACGTCCGATCAGCTCTTCAGCGCGAACGCGGGCACCGTGAAGTCGCAGCTCCAGGAAGCGCCGATCTACCGCGCGGCCTTTTCGCAGCGGCAGCTCTATCACCGCATGGTGGAGCTGTGGAGCGATCACTTCAATCAGGACGTTGACAAGGTGGGCTACCTGCTCGTGGCCGACCAGCGCGACGTGATTCGCCAGCATGCGATGGGGAAGTTTCCCGACCTGCTCAAGGCGAGCGCGCACAGCGCGTCGATGATGGTGTACCTCGACCAGAACACGAGCCGCGGCACCGCGCCGAATCAGAATTATGCACGCGAGATCATGGAGCTCCACACGCTCGGGGTGGATGGCGGCTACACCCAGGACGACGTGGCGGAGCTGTCGCGCGTGCTCACCGGCTGGACGGTGACCGGACGCGGGCAGTTCGTGTTCAACCCGGCGATTCACGACTGGGGGCAGAAGACGGTGCTCGGCGTGACGATTCCCGCGGGCTCGCCCTCGCAAGGCGCCGACGGGATCAAAGAGGGCGAGCAGATGCTCGACGTGCTCGTGCATCATCCGAGCTGCGCGAAGTTCATCGCCGCGACGATGCTTCGCTGGCTGCTCACGCCGACGCCGAGCGACGATCAGGTGGCGACGATCGCGGGGGTGTACCGCGCGACGGGCGGCGACATCAAGGCGATGATTCGCGCGATGCTCAACGACGAATGGCTGCCCGCCGCGCCGATGAAGCTCAAGCGGCCCTTCCACTTTCTCGTCTCGTCGCTGCGTTCCACGAATCCGAGCGTCGCATCGGTCACGGCGATGAACAGCCAGCTCAACGTGCTGGGTCAGCCGATCTACACGTGGGACACGCCGGATGGCTTTCCCGACAAGATCGAATACTGGTCGGGCAATCTCGTGCCGCGGTGGAACTTCGCGAACGTGCTCGCGAACCTGAACTCGGCGACGTCGCTCGCCGTCGACACGAGCGCGTACCGCGCGGGGTCGCCCGACAACGCGATCGATCTGCTCGATCAGAATTTCTTTGGCGGCGAGATGCCGGCGGCGACGCGCGCCGCGCTCACGTCGTACCTGAAAGCCGGAACGTTCACCGACCAACGCGTTCGCGAGACGATCGGGCTCGCGATCAGCGCCAACGCCTTCCAGTGGTACTGACCCGGAGCGCGATCGCATGATCGACGAACACGACGCGGATTGCGGTTGTCAGGAGTACAACGAGCTCTCGAGGCGGCAGTTCCTCTCGGGGATGGCGGCGGTGTCGGCGGCGGCGTTCTTTCCGTCGTGGCTCCCCAAGATCGTCCTCGCGAAGCACTACGCCGCGAACCGGGATGTGATCGTCTCGATCTTCATGCGCGGCGGCGCGGACGGGCTGTCGCTCTGCGTGCCGTACGGCGATCCGGCCTACTACACGTCGCGCACCACGATCGCCATTCCTCGCCCCGATGCGTCGTCGGCGAATCGCGGCATCGATCTCGACGGCTTCTTCATGCTGCCGCAGGCGATGGCCGCGCTCGTGCCGGCGTTCGCGGCGAAGAATCTGCTGATCACGCACGCGACGGGGCAGACGTACGTCACGCGCTCGCACTTCGACGCTCAGCGGTTCATGGAGACGGGCAAGCCCGCCGATCCGACGATCATCACCGGATGGCTCGGACGGCATCTCGCGAGCATTCCGCCGGCGAACCCGCAGGCGCCGCTCCGCGCCGTCGGCGTGGCGAGCGGACTGCAACGCACGCTCGTCGGCCCGATCGGCGTGCAGGGACTCTATGCAACCAAAACGTTGCCTATCGCCGACCCGACGAACTACACGATCGGCGGGAGCGCGACGACGTCGGCCGCGCGCGCCGCGTTCATTCAGGGCGATTACGCATCCGCGGACGAGCCGGTGCACTCGGCGGCGCTCGACGCGACGAACACGCTCACGCTGCTCAAGAGCGTGAACTTCGCCGCGTACGCGCCGGCGAACGGCGCCGCGTATCCGGCCAGCGCGTTCGGCAAAGCGCTGCGCTCGGTGGCGGTGCTGATCAAGAACGACGTCGGGATCGAGGCCGCGCAGGTGGACATCGGCGGATGGGACACGCACTCGGCGCAGGACCCGCTCGCGGGGTCGATGTTCAAGACGATGCAGGATTTCTCGAATTCGCTCGCCGCGTTCTACGCGGACGTCGTCGCGACCGGCTACAACGTCACGGTCGTGGCGATCTCGGAATTCGGACGCAACGTGCGGGAGAACGGGAGCGCGGGCACGGACCACGGGCGCGCGACGACGTTGTTCGCGATGGGGCAGGGGATCGCCGGCGGCCGCGTGCTGACGAAGAACTGGCCCGGCCTGGCGCACGAGAATCTCGAGGCGGGGCAGGACCTGAAGGTGACGCTCGACTATCGCGACGTGCTGTCGGAGATCGTGCAGAACCGGTTAGCGAATCCGAATCTCGATTTCATCTTCCCGACGTGGGCGCCGACGATGTTGGGGGTGACGAGGTAGGGAGGAGTGGAGAGTGGAGAGTGGAGAGTGGAGAGTGGTATTATTGAACGCTGACTTCGCCTAGCATTCCAGGGTGCACATCGCACACGTAGTGAAAGTCGCCGCGAGTCGTGAAAATGCTCAGGGCGGTCCCGGTGGAGTGGACGGGGAGATCATTGGGTGCTCCCTGAATGCGTGGCGTGAATCGCACGTTGTGGCCTTGTCCGTCCGAGCCGCTGCTGAAATTCCAACGAACTGTGTCGCCGACGGTGATCGTTTCAAACGTGGGACTGAACGCCTCTCCGATCGTGTAGATGTCGACCGTCTTGTTCGTAGACACCGGCGGTGTCGACGACGCATCACTTCCGCCGCACGCCGCCGCACCGAGCAACGCGACAATCAATCGTACCTGCATGGATGAGCGCACCGATGAGTGAAACGCGATACCGACGGTGGAACGGCTGGTGGACGTCGCGTCGAGCACGAACGTTAGGAGTCGCAGCGACCGCGGCGCTGGTGCTCGTCACGGCGTGCGGCGGTGACTCGAGCACCGGCCCGGGCGTGCCCAAGTCGCCGGTCGGCAACTATACGGTGGCGACCGTGAACGGCAAGGCGCTGCCGTTCACGATCTTTTCGGACACCGGTTTCAAGTACGAGGAAACCGCCGGCACGCTCGCGCTGACCAGCGACGGCAAGTACTCGTTCGTCACGACGTTTCGACAGACCGTGGAGTCGGATGTCGAGGTCTTCGTCGACAGCACCTTCGGCAGATGGACGCAGAGCGGCGCATCGCTCAGCTTCGTCGACGCGCTCGACAGCACGTCGACGGCGACGGCCACATGGGCGGCGCCGCAGCTCACGTTCACACTGAGTGACAGCGGCGCGACGTCGATCACGATCGTGTACGCGCTGAAGCCGTGATTGGTCGGCGGATCGTGGACCGTGGAGCGTGCTTCGACGCGCTCGCGCCGGTTACACCGCCGTGGCGAGGCTCTTCTCGTAGACGAGGAACACGTCGCGGCGGCTCAGCAGGCCAACGAACCGCGGCCCCCTCGAGTCGTCGGATTCCACGATCGGCAAGGCGTCGACCCCGCGCGCGTTCATCACCGTGAGCGCACGCCGCAGTGAATCGCGCGGCGACACGGCCTCGATCGGCTCGGCGAGATCAGCGGCGAGCACGACGGTGCCCAGCTCGTCGCGGACGATGATCGCGTCGCGCAGCGCGTGGTGATTGACCAAGCCGACGAGGATCCCGTCGTCGTCGGTCACGGGCAGCACGTCGTGGCTCGTGGTCGCCGCGGCGGCGATCAGGTCGTCGATCGAGGCGTTCGCGGGCACGGGCTGCACGTCGCGATCGATCGCGTCGCCGACGTGCGTGTGATCCATGATCGACTGGTCGACGCCATGCGCCAGATGCTCGCCGCGCGCCGCGAGCCATCCGTCGTACAGGCCATGCGGCGCGAACCAGCGCGACGTCACATAGGCGATCACACCGACGATCATGAGCGGCACGACGTAGGTGTAGTCGTCGGTCATCTCGAAACCGATGAAGATCGCCGTGAGCGGCGCGCGCGTCGCGCCGGCGACCATGCCGCCCATACCGACGAACGCCCATGCGTGCGCGCGCACGAGCGATGGCACCAGCTCGTGGCCAAGCACGCCAAGACCGCCGCCGAGCGCCGCGCCGATGAACAGCGTCGGCGTGAACACGCCGCCCGAGCCGCCGAAGCCGAGCGTCACGACGGTCGCCACGATCTTGCCGAGGGTGATCGCGAGCAGCGCGTACCAGGCCATGCCGCCGAAGATCGGCGCCGGGATCGCGAGGTGGCCATTGCCGGCGAGCAGCCCGCGCGACATGAGCACGATCGCGCCAACGGCGATGCCGCCGATGACTGGAGCGAGCCAGCGGGGGCCGGGCATGCGCTTCCCGATCTCGATCGCCTTCAGGTACCACCGCGAGTAGAGTGCCGAGACAAATCCGCACGCGATGCCGAGGAGCGGGTACATCAGGATCTCGACGGGCCGCGTGCTCGCCGGGACGTCCGAGGCGAAGATGGGATGGCCGCCGAAGAACGGCCGCACCGTCAACGCGCCGACGACGCTCGCGATGACCACGGGGCTGAACGCGCCCACTGAGAAGGAGCCGAGCACTTCCTCGAGCGCGAAAAACGCGCCGGCAAACGGCGCGTTGAACGCGGCGGCGATACCCGCGGCCGCGCCGCAGCCGACGAGGATTTTGGTATGTCGCGGCTGAAAGTGCAGACGCCGGGCGATGGATGAGCCGAGTCCCGCGCCGAGGACCGCGACCGGACCTTCGCTGCCGGCGGAGCCGCCGGAGCCCAAGGTGAGCGCCGACGCGATCGTGCGGAGAACGACCGGGCGCGATCGAATGACGCCATCGCGCTTCGCGATCGCGAGCTGCACGTCGGGGACGTTCTGTCCTTCGGGCGTTCGCGTGCGAAAGACGACGAACCACGCGGCCCAGAGGCCGAACGCGGTGAGCAGCGGGAGATAGAACGCCTGCCCCACGCGCGGGAGCCGCGATTGCGGGAACTGGATGAACGTGAGGTGGGCGAGGTCGATCAGGCCGTAGAATCCGACGACCGACAGGCCGCTCGCAAAACCGATGATGGCCCCGAAGACCATCAGGGTGGCGCCCTCGTCCCAATCGCGTCGCTCGAGCCACTCCTGGAATCGCTGCATTCGAGTGAATCTAGCGAGCGATGCCTGCCGTCATTCGAGCGGCGCTATGGTCGATGCGGGCACGGAACAGGATGACCTCGGGACGGCTCCGGTGCCCGAATGCGGCGACGCTACACGCCGCCGTACCACTCGTACCCGCGATCGCTCCAGTACCCGCCGTTCCGCGCCGGGAGAAACGAGATGCGCGTCAGGTATTTAGTGTTTTTATATCCGAGCTTGACCGGCGAGTAGATACGCGCCGGCGCGCCCCACGACGGATTGAGATAGTGGCCGTCCTGCGCGTACACGACGAGCGTCTGCGGGTGCATCGCGCTGTCGATGTCCCAGCTCTCGTGGTAGTCGTCGTCGAACGACGCGAAGTCCACGTACTGCGCGCCGGGCTGCGCGCCGGCGAGCTTCGCGATGTCGGCCAGGCGCACGCCCGTCCGTGTGGCGACGGCGGTCCAGCCCTCGACGCAGAAGTGATCGAGCCGGTAGCCGATGCGCGGCAGCGAGGCGAGATCCGCGAGCGACAGCTCGAGCGGCCGCTTGACCATGCCGTCGACCTTGAGCCGCCAGAGTCCGCGCGTCGATTCGTCCCAGATCGGAACGCTGTCGGAGACGTAGTACGCGGGGAAGTGCTGGCCGGCGATCTTCGCGCTGGCGCGCGGAACGTCCATCGAAGTATGGCGGAGCAGCGCGCGTTCGACCGTCTCGTTCTTCGCTTCGGCGAACTCGAGCAGCGACTGCGCCGACTTGGGTCCCTCGGAATTGCAGGCCGCGAGCAGCAGCGCGCCGAACGTACCGCTCGCCGCCGCGAGAAACCGGCGCCGGTCGATTCCCGCCTGCTCGGCGGCGTGGCCGCGCGTCGCGCGCATCGCGCGCGTCACGGGCGGGTGGTCAGTGTCGCGCGGAGCCATCGGGCGCCTTCGTCGCGGACGACGGGAGCAGGTGCACCAGCGGACGCGCGTTGCGCGCCTCGGGGGACAGATCCTCGCGATACCGGCCGGTGATCATCGACGGAATCGAGTAGGGATCCACGGTGAACACCATGAAGATGTGGCCGATCGTGAGCACGACGAGCAGCACCATGGCGAGGAAGTGCCAGTAGCGCGCCCACACGTACCCGCCGAGCAGGTTGGTGAGCGGCGACAGCTCGACGGGCTTCCAGATCGCGAGCCCGGTGATCACGGCCAGGATGCCGACGAGCGGCATGCTGAAGTACGCCATCCGCTGGAGCGCGTTGTGCTTGCCCTGGCGCGGGTGGTCTTTGCGCGCCGTGACGTAGAAGCGCACCATCTGCCATGAATCGTGGAACACGCCGCGCCGCGGCACGAGGTCGCGCCATTCGCCGTGCAGATAGATGAAGGCGAGGTAGACGAGACCGTTCGCGACGAGCACCCACATCATCGCGAAGTGCCAGTTGCGCGCGCCGGCGAGCCAGCCGCCGAAGGTGAGGTTGGCGGGAATCGCGCGGCCGGCGAACGGATAGCAGCAGAAGGTCCCGCCCTTGCGCGCGAACGCGGGGTACGCGTTGAAGATGCGCAGCCCGCTCCCGACCATGATCGTGAGCGCGACGACGTTGACCCAGTGCGTGATGCGGACGACGGCGTGATGGCGTTTCATGCTTTGCCGTATAGTATTCCGTAAAGCAACAATACTAATACTATGCTGGTGACGACGATGTACGTCTTGTCGCGCTGGACGCTGAACGCGACGAGCGTCAGCGCCACGCGCGCCACCGGCGTGGCGATCAGCAGCAGCAGCCCCAACTGAACGACCGACCGGCTGTCCAGCGCCAGCGCGCCGCGCCAGATCCCCGCGAGGGTGCTCAGCGCCGCCGGCTCTCCTCTGAACGCGCCAAAGCTTACGGCGGTTCCCCCGTGTTGCACCAGAAGCAGCACACCCCCGGCGAGCACCACCGCGGCGGCGATCAGCACGCCGATCTGCAGCAGGCGGCCAATCACCTGCTCGATCTGGTGATCGCTCCAACGCCGCTGCCCGGAATCAGGCGCCGTCATAGGCCCCCCGTCGCGCCTTTGTACAACATCTCGATCGCCATCACGACGACCACGATCGTGAAGAGCTGCCGGAGCCGCGTCGTGTTCGCGACGCCGAGAATCCGCGCGCCGAGCAGCGCGCCGCCCAACACGCCGAGCATCACCGGAAAGGCGATCGTCGGGTCGATGTACCCGCGGTGCAGGTACACGCCCGCGCTCGCCGCGGCGGTCACGCCGATCATGAAGTTGCTCGTCGTCGTCGAGACCTTGAACGGCAGCCGCATCATCTGATCCATCGCCAGCACCTTCACGATCCCGGAGCCAATGCCGAGCAGCGCGGAGAGGATGCCGGCGATCCACATGATCGCGAACCCCTGCGGGACGCGGTCGACGGAGTACGGCTGGAGACCGGCCGGCGTCGGATACGTGGAGTCGAGGCGAAGCCGCACCGACCAACTATGCGGCGTCGTGAGAATGGCGTGCTCGGCGCGCGGCTTCATCGACCGATACGCGGTGTACAACAGTACGATGCCGAAGAGAAACGCCAGCGCGCTCGTCGGGACGATGCCGGACAGCACGGCGCCGATGAGCGCTCCCGTCGTGGTCGCGACCTCCAGCAGGATGCCGATCCGGACATTGGTGTAGCCTTCGCGCACGTATGCGGCGGCGGCGCCGGACGAGGTCGCGATCACGGATACGAGCGATGCGCCTATCGCGTAGCGCAGATGTACGTGAAAGAGGAGCGTCAACATCGGGACGACGATGATGCCGCCGCCGAGGCCCGTGAGCGCTCCCAGGAGCCCGGCCGCGAACGAGCCGAACGCGATGAGCAGAGCAAACACGAGCGTAGTCATGACGCACAATTTGGCAGCGCCGAGGTCCGGCTGACAGTCCGCATGAAAAAGCCAACATCGCGATACGCGACGTACGTGCGCACGCGACCAAGCGCCCTCGTCTGCGTTGGCCCGTAATTCGCCTTTCTGTTTATCGGGGCGTTGACGGAGATCAATGACGATGTGGAAGCGAGCAGCCCGAACCGGGCGCATGATGGGAGGAATGATCGCCGCGGCCGTTCTGGTCGCGGCGTGCAAGTCGCGGAACGAAGCGGGCGGAGAGGTGAGCCGCAACTGGCGGCCGGCGTCGAGCGATCAGGTCATGGGCGTGCCCGCGGCGCAGGTGAAGAGCGCGCTCGAGTCGCGGCTCGCGGGCAAAGCCCCGGCGCCGCTCTCCGATGACGCATGGCACCACGTGAAACACCTCTATGCCACGTTCCAGGATCAACTGCTCTGGCTGGATGACAAGGGAGTGCATCAACCGCGAGTGAGCGCGCTGCTCATCGCGCTCGCCGGCGCGGACAGCGACGCGATCGCGCTCGGCAATTATCCGCTCTCGGAGTTGGCACAGGTGCTGAATGCGGTCGACGGGAAGCATCCCACCGCCGAGCAGCTCGCCGAGGCGGACATATTGCTCTCGTCCGCGTTCGCGACGTACGGCGAGAACATGCTCACCGGTCAGATGCAGCCGACGCAATACGGCCAGAACTGGCACATCAATCCGCTCGAAGAGCACGTCGACAGCGCGCTCGTGCTCACGATGCGCGACGATGATTTCGCGGCCGGACTCCTCCGCATGCGTCCGCAGGATCCGGGATACGATTCGCTGCGCGTCGCGTTCGCGCGCTTCCGTACCGTCGTGGCGCACGGCGGCTGGCCGAGCGTTCCCGACGGCCGCGCGCTCAAGCGCGGCGATTCGGATTCGCCGGCGCGGCTGCAGGCGCTTCGCGCGCGACTCGCGGCCGAAGGCTTTCTCGCCGACACGACCGCGGCTCCGCAGCCGGCGACCGATTCGTCGACGAGCCGCGCCGCGCCGCGTGCGTCGCGCACCGGTCCGAACGTGTACGACGGCCAACTCGCCGCGGCGGTCGCTGACTTTCAAGCGCATCACGGGATCGTGGTCGACAGCATGCTGGGGACGGAGACGGTCACCGCGATGAACGTCCCGGCCAATTATCGTCTCGCGGAGATCGCGGCCAATCTCGAGCGGTATCGCTGGATGCCGCGCTCGCTCGGCTCCCGCTACATCATCGTGAACGTGCCGCAGTTCCATCTCGACGCGTACGACAGCGGGCAGAAGGCGCTCGAGATGAAAGTTGTCGTCGGCCAGGACTATGAGGACAAGGCGACGCCGGTGTTCAGCGACTCGATGGAGTTCGTCGTGTTCCGTCCCTACTGGAACGTCACGCCCGACATCGCCGCGAAGGAAATTTTTCCGAAAGCGGCGGAGGATCCGGACTATCTCCAGCGGAACAACATGGAGGTGTACAGCGATCACGGGCAGCAGGCGGTGCGGCAGCTCCCGGGGCCCAAGAACTCGCTCGGTCTCGTGAAGTTCATGTTCCCGAACGACTTCAACATTTACTTACACGACACGCCGGACGACCAGCTCTTCAAGAAGGACGTGCGCGCATTCAGCCACGGTTGCATTCGCCTGGAGAAGCCGGCGGAGCTCGCGACCTGGGTGCTGGGGTGGCCGATGGACAAGGTGCAGGACGCGATGCACAACGGCCCGAACAACCACCAGGTGAATCTGCCGCAGAAGATTCCGGTGTACATCGTGTACTTCACGACGTACGTCACCGACGGGCAGCTCTACTTCGGAAACGACCTCTACGAGCGCGATGCGACGATGGTGCAGGCGCTCGAGAACGTGGCGATGCCGTCGCCGCAGACGGTCCAGGCGCAACAGGCGTTGCTGCAGCTCGCGAAGGGCTGAGCCGATCGAGGCGAATTCGATCGGGAGGGTTTCGGTCCGCGCGCCGGCGGCGCAGCTTTGGCGGCGAACCCAACCTCCCGATCGTGAAGATGATTCGTCCGCTTCTCTGCGCGGCGCTGATCGCGTCGCCCTCCGTACTCGCCGCGCAGTCCCGATTCCGCGTCGAGGAAACCTCGATCTCCGCCGTGCACGCCGCGATGAAGGCGGGCCGACTGAGTTGTCGCGCGTTGGTGCAGGCGTATCTCGATCGCATCGACAAGTACGACAAGCGCGGACCCGCGATCAACGCGATCACGGTGGTGAACCACGACGCGCTCGCGACCGCGGATTCGCTCGACCGCGCGTACGCCGCGACGAAGCGCTTCGTCGGCCCGCTGCACTGCATCCCGATGATCGTGAAGGACAACTTCCAGACAGTCGGGCTGCAGACGGCGGCGGGCAACCTCGCGCTCGCCGGCTACACGCCGCTGGAGGACGCGTTCGAGGTGAAGCGCATCAAGGACGCGGGCGCCATTATATTAGCGAAGTCTAATATGGCCGAGTTCGCGTTCAGTCCCTACGAGACCGTGAACTCCCTGCTGCCGGGGTATACGAAAAATCCGTATGCGCTCGACCGGGTGACGGCGGGCTCCTCGGGCGGGACGGCGGCGGCGGTCGCGTCGGATTTCGGCGAGGTGGGACTCGGCACCGACACCGGCAACTCGATCCGCGGCCCCAGCTCGCACCAGGCGCTCGTCGGCATTCGCTCGACGATGGGACTGACGAGCCGCGCCGGGATCGTGCCGCTCAGCCTCTTCGCCGACATCGCCGGACCGATGGCGCGGAGCGTTGCCGATGCCGTGACGGTGTTCCAGGTGGTGGCCGGCTACGACCCGAACGATCCGGTGACCGCCGCGGTCAAGGACAAGCCGCTCCCGGATTACATGGCGTCGCTCGTGCCCGGAGGTCTGAAAGGGGCGCGCATCGGCGTACTTCGCCAGGCATGGACTCGTTCTCCGTTGGACACCGGCGTTGCCGCGGTCTTCGACCGCGCGCTCGCCGACCTTCGCCGCGCCGGCGCGACGGTGCTCGACACCGTGATGGTGCCGCAGCTCGATTCGATTCTCCGGTCAGGCCGCGGCGGGTGCAATCCATTCAAGTACGAGTTCGAGCAGTGGCTCGCCGATCAACACGGCCGCGCGCCGGTGAAGTCGCTCGCGGAGATCGTTCGCTCAGGGAAATACCATCCGTCGATTCAAACGCGGCTCGAGGCGGCGCTGCGCGCGACGGCGCCCGACTCGACGCCCGCATGCGCGGCGCGGCAGCGCACGCGCGACGGGCTGCGCGCGGCGACGACGCGAATGATGGACAGCCTGCATCTCGACGTGGTGATCTACCCGACGTGGAGCAACCCGCCGCGCCTGATCGGCGATCTGAACACGCAGGCCGGCGACAACAGCCAGGTCTTCTCGCCGACGACGGGTATGCCGGCGATGACCGTACCGATGGGATGGACGCGCAACAACACGCTGCCCGCGGGGCTCACCTTCCTCGCGCGCGCATTCGACGAGCTGCGCATGTTCAAGATTGCGTATGGCTACGAGCAGGCGACGCATTGGAGGAGGGAGCCGAAGGTGGTCCGTGGATCGTAGACGGTGGATCGTAGACCGTGGGACGTGGACCGTGGGACGTAGACCGTGGGGCGTGGTCAACGGTCAACGGTCAACGGTCGACCCTCCACGCACCAAAAGCTACGGGAAGCGGCTCACGCCGCTTCCCGTAGCTTTCTCTCCCCCACCTGACGAGCCGCGCCCCACCTTCAGCCGCGTGTCGCGGCCCTCCCATTCGCGGTCTCGCCGGGCAGACGTTAGAGCACCGTTCGTGCCACTACGAGCGTGGCACGGATCGTGACTCGACCAGGCGCGCACATCGCATCAACCCTCACCCTGGTCCACACATCATGGGCTTCGATCAATACCACGAGCCGCCTGGCGAGCTTCCCGCCGCGACTCGCACCTTCGCGCGCATGATCGCGTCGCTCACCGAAGAAGCCGAGGCGATCGGCTGGTACGAACAACGGCTCGCCGTGGAGAAGGATCGCGAGGCGGTCGCCGTGATGCGCAACGCGCAGCACGAGGAGATGAAGCACTTCGGCATGGATCTCGAATTTCTGCTGCGCAAGAAACCGAAGTGGCGCGAGACGCTGCGCGGCATCCTGTTCAAGGATGGTGATATCGTGCAACACGGCGACGAAGCGGAGGAACGCACCGAGGAGTAACGGCGTATATCTTCGGAGTGATGCTCTCCCTCCGACGGTCTCTTTCCCTCCTCGCACTCGCGCTCGGCACGGGCACGACCGTACGCCCGCCGCTCCGACACATCCGCGTTCCACCGCCCGACGTGTCGCGTGAATTTCGCGCGGCGTGGGTGACGCCGATCGAAGATCGCGGCTTCCGTGACTGGCCGTCCGCGCCCGGGCTGTCGCCCGACTCGCAGCGCGCCGAGCTGCGCACGCTGCTCGACTCCGCGGCGGCGATCGGGCTCAATGCCGTGATCCTGCACGTGCGGCTGGCCGGCGACGCGATGTACCCGACGAAGTACGCGCCATGGTCGGCGCTGCTCACGGGCACATCCGGCGAAGCGCCGCGGCCGGCCTACGATCCGCTCGCGTACGCCGTCGAGCAGGCGCATGCGCGCGGACTTCAGCTCCACGCCTGGTTCAACCCGTTTCGCGCCGTGCTGCCGACGGTGAAAGGCAAGCTCGCGAAGACTCACGTCACCCGCACGCATCCGGAATGGATCCGGAAGTATGGATCGCAGACGTGGATCGATCCCGGAGATCCCGCGGCGCGCAAGTTCGTGCTCGAGACGATCCTCGACGTCGTGAAGCGGTACGACATCGACGGCGTTCACCTCGACGACTACTTCTATCCGTATCGCGAGTCGCGCGTGATCACGCGGCGCGTGCATCACCACCGCGTCCGCGAGCGCCGAGACATCGAGTTTCCGGACGAGAAGACGTGGAAGAAGTACGGCAAGGCGGAGGGGTGGACCGATCGCGACGCGTGGCGCCGCGCGAACATCGACGACTTCGTCCAGAGTCTGTATAGAGGCGTCAAGGCGATCAGGCCGTCGGTGCTCGTCGGCATCAGCCCGTTCGGCATCTGGCGTCCCGGCTCGCCGGCGGGGATCACGGGGCTCGACGCGTTCAACGAGATCTACGCCGACTCTCGGCGCTGGCTGGGCGAAGGGTGGGTGGACTACATCGCGCCGCAGTTGTACTGGCCGCTCGACGGCGCGGAGAATCGCTTCCGCGCGTTGGACGCCTGGTGGCGCTCGGAGAACCCGCAGAACCGTTACGTCTGGCCGGCGCTGTACACGTCGCACGTGTTCGGTGGACGCGACGACTGGCCGCCTCAGGAGATCGCGGCGGAAGTCGATGCGATCCGGCAGTCGCGAGTCGGCACCACCGACGTGCCCGGGCACATTCACTTCAGGCTGAGCGCGTTGTTCGCGGACCACGGCGAGCTGGCCGCGGAGCTGGACGCGAACGAGTACCAGCGCATGGCGCTCGTCCCATCGTTCCCTTGGCTCGGCAGCGAGAAGCCGGCGGCGCCGCTCGTCTCGGTCATCCCGGGAAGCGGTCCCGCGGCGATCGCGATCACGGCCGGCGACAGCACGCGCGTGAGGTGGTGGCTCGTACAGACGCGCGACAGTACGGGCGCATGGAGCGCGGCGCTCCGCCCGGTCGGTGACGCGCGACTGCCAATCGATGTCTCGCCGGCGGAGGTCGCGGTGCGCGCGATCAGCGCGACGGGGATTGCGAGCGAGCCCACGCTCGTCACACCGTAATAGCCTGATATCCTCCGCCGTCCGGCGGTTCTTTCAAATCTCCAAACGACACGAATGCGCCTACGTCACTCGGCAGTCGTCGCATGCGCGCTGATCCCGTCGCTCCTCCTCGGCCAGCGCGCGCCCGCGCGCGGCGCTGCGCGCGAGCCCGCGGTGCGATCACTCGATTCGACTCGCTACGCCGAGGCGCCGCGCGATCTGCGCGGGCTGCGCTGGCGACTCGTCGGGCCGTTCCGCGGAGGGCGCGCGGTCGCCGTGGTCGGCGACCCGGTGCAACGCAGCGTGTTCTACTTCGGATCGGTGAACGGCGGCGTGTGGAAGACGACCAACGCCGGCGCGAGCTGGACGAACATCACCGATCGTGTGTCGACGATTTCATCCGTCGGCGCGATCGGGGTCGCGGCATCCGATCCGAACGTGATCTACGTCGGCGGCGGGGAAGCCGATCTGCGTGAGGACTGGACGTACGGCGACGGGATGTACCGGTCGACCGACGCCGGTGACACGTGGACCCACCTCGGGCTCGACGACGCGCGCCAGATCGCGCGCATCGTCATCGATCCGCGCGATCCCGACCGCGTCTTCGTCGCCGCGCTGGGGCATGCGAGCGGTCCGAACGCTACGCGCGGCGTCTATCGATCGCGCGACGGCGGAAAAACGTGGCAGCGCGTGTTGTTTCTCAACGACTCCACGGGCGCCATCGATGTGGCGATGGATCCGGGCAATTCGCGCATCCTCTACGCCGCCATGTGGCGCATGGAACGCACGCCATGGGGATTCATCGCCGGTGGCGGGCGGAGCGGATTGTGGAAGAGCACGGACGGCGGCGACACGTGGAGCGAGCTCACCTTCAATCCGGGAATGCCGAAGAATCCCGTGGGGCGAATCGGCATCTCGGTGTCGCGCGCGAATCCGCGGCGCCTCTACGCGAACATCGAATGTCCGCCGGAGGATTCGACCGGCGGCATCTTCCGCTCGGACGACGCCGGCGCGACGTGGCATCGCACGAACGGCGATCAGAGGTGGATGGTGCGGCCGTGGTATTACAACGTCGTGACGGCCGATCCGCAGGACACGAACACCGTCTTCGCGATGAACCTGGCGACGTGGAAGTCGAGCGACGGTGGGCGCACGTTCACGCGCATTCGCGTTCCGCACGGCGACACGCACGAGCTGTGGATCGACCCGAACGACGACCGCCGGATGATCAGCGGGAACGACGGCGGCGCGACGATCAGCCTCGACGGAGGCGCGACGTGGTCGTCGATCATGAACCAGCCGACGGCGCAGTTCTATCACGCGATCACCGACGACCAGTGGCCATACCGCATCTACGGCGCGCAGCAGGACAACACGACGGTCTCGATCAAGAGCCGCTCGGATGACGGCGTCATCACGGGCGACGATTGGTACGCGGTGGGGGGCGGCGAGTCGGGGTACATCGCGCCGAAACCCGGCGACCCGAACACGGTGCTCGCCGGTACGTACACGGGGACGATGACGCGCTACGACGTGCGCACCAAGGAGACGAAAGATGTCTCCGTCTGGCTCAACAACTACGACGGCTGGGCCGCGGCTGACGTGCCGAACCGGTTCCAGTGGACGTATCCGATCGTGTACTCCACGCACGATCCAAAAGTGGTATACACGACTGCTAATCGCGTCTTTCGCTCGACGAACGACGGCGATAGCTGGGAACCGATCAGCCCCGATCTCACGCTGCACGACCCCAAGACCCTCGGCCCGGCCGGGGGCCCGATCACGTACGACATGACGGGCACGGAGTGGTACGCGACGATCTTCGCGTTCGCCGAGTCGCCGGTGACGGGAGACGTGTTGTGGGCGGGGAGCGACGACGGGCTCGTTCACGTCTCGCGCGATCGAGGCAAGACGTGGACGAACGTGACGCCGCCGTTCCCGGGCAAGTACACGCGCGTCTCGATCATCGATCCCGGGCACTTCGATCCGGGCACCGCGTACGTCGCCGCCAACCGATATCAGCTCGACGATTTCGCGCCGTATCTGTACAAGACGACGGACTACGGGAAGACGTGGACGAAGATCGTGAGCGGCATTCCGGATGGCGCGTACACGCGCAGCATCCGCGAAGACCTGGTGCGCCGCGGGCTCTTGTTCGCCGGGACGGAGACCGGCATCTACTACTCGACGGACGACGGGGCGCACTGGACGTCGCTGCAGCTCAATCTTCCGCGCGCGTCGGTGCGCGACCTCACGATCCACGGAAGCGATCTCATCGCCGCGACGCACGGGCGCGCGATGTGGGTGCTCGACGACATCTCTCCGCTGCGGCAACTCACGGATGGCGTGCGCGCGGAGGGCGTTCATCTCTTCGCGCCGGACACCGCGATTCGATTCGAGGGCGGCCACGCCACGACCACGAGCGCCGGCGAGAACCCGCCGGCGGGGGTGATCGTGGACTACTGGCTCGCCAAGCCGCTGGCGCCGCGCGATTCGCTCACGCTCGAGTTCCTGGACGCCGGCGGTAAGGTGATCCGCCGCTTTCGCGGCGCGGCTGATGAGGATTCTCTCAAATCCGCCGCGTTCGCGCGGGAAGCGGCGATGGACTCGCTGGCCGGCGTCGCGCGCATCCCCGGAAAGCAGCCGCGCGACACGCTCTCGAACAAGCCGCGCGGCACGCGCGAGCTCGCCGACGACACGCTCGCGTTCGTCCCCAGCGATTCGATCGTGACCGGGCGCGGGGGTCTCAACCGATTCGTGTGGGATCTGCACTACCCGGATACGCACGAGGTCAAAGGCGTGGTCAACGATGAGGGCTCCACGCGCGGGCCGTTCGTGGCGCCGGGGACGTACACGGTGCGGCTCACCGCGGCCGGCAAGACCTACACGCAGCCGTTCGTCGTGCGGGGCGACCCGCGGCTCACGACCACGCAGGCCGACTACGATGCGCAGCTCGCGCTCGCGCTCCAGGTGCAGGCCAAGACCAACGAGCTGTCGGACGCGGTGTCGCGCATTCTCGAGATCGAGAAGGCGCTCGACGGCCGGACGGCGGATGCCAAGAGCCAGCCGTACGCCAAGCGCGTGAGCGACGCGGCGGCGCCGATTCACCGCTCGCTCGAGGCGCTCCGCGACTCGCTCGTCGAGATCCACTCGCACGCCGACGAGATCACGCTGCATTATCCGATTCGATATTACAATATGCTCCTGTCGCTCGCGGGCATGGTGCAGAGCGCCGACGCCGCGCCGACGACGCAGGAGGGCGCGATCTACCGGGACCTCGCCGCCAAGGTCGATGCGCGGCTCGCTACGCTGCGCTCGATCGAGGCGACGCAGCTCGCCGGCTTCAATCAGTTGCTGAAGGAGCTCGACGTGCCGGCGGTGGTGCTCCCCAAGCCGCCGATCATTCCATGAGGAAACGCTGATGCGTGCCGTCGTCATCACACGGCCGGGCGGACCGGAGGTCCTCGCGATCGAGGACCGCCCGCGGCCGGTGCCCGCCGCGGGCGAGATTCTCGTGCGGGTGCGCGCGTCGGCGCTCAACCGCGCCGACTTGCTGCAGCGCGAGGGGAACTATCCGCCGCCGCCGGGCGCGCCGGACATCCCCGGGCTCGAGTTTGCCGGCGAAGTGGCCGCAGTCGGCGCGCGCGTCACGCGCTGGCGCGAAGGCGACCGGGTGTTCGGCCTCGTCGCGGGCGGCGCGCACGCGGAGTATCTCGTCACCGACGCCGGGTGCGTTGCGCCAGTGCCGGACGCATTGTCGTGGACTGATGCCGGCTGCATTCCCGAAGCGTTCATCACCGCGCACGACGCGCTCGTGACGCAGGCCGGTCTGCGCGCGAACGAGTTCGTGCTCGTGCACGCGGTTGGCAGTGGGGTCGGACTCGCGGCCGTGCAGATCGCGCGCGCGTGGGGAGCGACGCCGTTCGGGACCGCACGGTCGCCGGAGAAGATCGAGCGCGCGCGCACGCTCGGCATGGCGGACGGGGTCGTGGTCGCGGGCGATCCTGGTGTGATCGTGGACGCGACGCAGCGCTGGACCGGCAAGCATGGCATCGATGTGATCCTCGATCTCGTCGGCGGTCCGTACGTGGCCGCGGACATCCAGGCCGCCGCGCCGCGCGGGCGCATCATGCTCGTGGGATCGGTCGCGGGGCGGAGCGCGACGATTCCGAGCGGCATGATCCTGGGAAAGCGGCTCACGTTGCGCGGCACGGTGCTTCGCGGCCGCGGCGTGGAGGAGAAGCGCGTCGTGACGGCGGCGTTCGCGGCAGAGGTGGTCCCGCGCCTCGCGAATGGCGAGCTCGCGGCGACCGTCGACAGCGAGTTCGCGCTCGACGACATTCGCGCCGCGCACGAGCGGCTGGCGAGCAACGCGACGTTCGGCAAGGTCGCGCTGCGCGTGGAGTGAGCCCTACTGGCTGGTGCTGTCCTCGCTCTTGCCGAACAGCCCGGCGATGAACGGCTTCGCGATGCAGTCGTAGAAGCCTTTGCCGCCGCAGATCGAGCTGCCCTGCTTCTCGACGTACGTCTTCACCTTCGTGGGATAGCTGTGGCAGTTGCGCGTGTTGCTGCCGTGCACGCAGCCGTTGTAGTGCAACAGGCCGCTGCTGATCGCGCCGGGCGTCACTTTGCCGGAATCGGACTTGATGTACTGGCTCAATATAAAAATACCGTACTTCAAGTTCGTTGAATCGCTCGCGAGATCCGTCCCGAACTTCTTGCTCAGCGCCTTGAGCCAGATCTTCGGGTAGACCTGCATCAGCCCCACCGCGCCGACGTTCGACAACGCGCTGCTCACGAACATTGCGTCCTCGGTGAGCATCACGCCGAACACGACGGCCGGCGGGATGCCGCGAAGATAGGATTCGCGCACCGCGTAGTACGAGATCGAGTCGGCGCGCGCCTGGTCCATGCGGCCCGTCTTCACGAGCGAGGCCGCGAACGCGGCGCGATCGCGCTCGAACTGCGGCGAGCTCACGATCTGCGCGACCTTGCTGGTGTCCGCGGGCTTCGCCGCGAGCGCCGGTTTCGCCAACGGCAGCGCTCGCGTGAGCTCGGCGGCGATCGTCGGCTGATTCGCGAAGATCGGGTGGACGTGGCGGACCGAGTAGACGATCGCGCTCACGGTCACGAGAATGATGCCAAGGTCGCGTCCGCCGATCCCGACCCAGCGGAGCCACGGGCTGACCGGGCGCACTCGCCGGCCCGAATCGGGTGCGCTGCGCCGATCCTGCTCGCGGCGGCGCTCCTCACGGCTCGCGCCGCCCGGCGCGGCACCGGGAGCGGGCGGAGTTGGTGAGGGGGAGGCGGTCGGTGAGACGCTCTCGGACATCGCACGCGTTCAGTGCAAGGGATGCACCGACGCGCGAGCGTCACGGCGGCGGGATGCGCTCGAGCTGATAGACCGTGATGTGGTCGCGCCCGCTCAACGAGCTGCGCATCGTCATCGTCCACGAATTCGGGGTCTTGTATGACCAGGCGAACGTGTTGTGCGCGTTCACCTGCGGGATGAAGAACGCCCCAGTGGAATCGACGTTCGTCGCGCCCCAGCGGCCCGCGCCGAAGGTGTGATACACGCGGCCGACGGTGAGGTACACGCGTCCGGAGCCCGTCTCCTGCGTGAGCTGCGGATCGCGATAGTACGAGATCTCGATCGTCGAATCGTTCAGAAAATGATAGCGCTCGTAGAGCGTCGGCTGCTCCGGCGCCTGCGCTTCCCACACGCCCTCGAGCCACCGCAGCTTCCCGAAGTCCGTCGTGCTGAATGGCGTCCGCGGCTGCCCGCGCTCGGAGCGGCTGCGCGCCGGCGCCTGCGCGCCGAGGCGCACTGGGCCCGCGGCGAGCGCGGCGCCGAACGCGAGCGCGCCGAATGCCAGAGCTCGGATGGAGTGTCGCCTGGAAGGTCGCATGGTACCTGATGGTACCCCGTCGCTCACTCTTCGCTCCCCATCTGCGCCATGCGGTCGCACGCCTCGGCGCAGGCCGCGCAGATGTCCGCGCAGTGCGCGAGCTGTTCGTCGCCCGTCACGGACCGGCATCCTTCTTCGCACGCGCGGCACAGCTCGGCACACGCGCCGCAGGTGACGACGTGATAGGGCGAGCCGCGCAGCATGAACCCCGCGCTGGTCTGGCATATCTCCGCGCAGTCCAAGAGGATGCCGACGAGGTTGACCTCCGTCAGCTCGCCGCCGCTCGCGATGCAGTGCTGGAGCGTGATCGTACTCACGGCGTGGCACTGCAGGCACTCCTCGATGCACTCCTGCATCTCGTCGTGCGCTTCGTCGTGCGTGTGCTGTTCAGCGTTCGCCATGTCGGCTCCGAGAATGGTTCACGTGTCACGGCGGCACGTTGCGTACCGCTCTCACGCGGCTCCCCGCGCGGGAGTCCCCGCCGCGGAGCGGCTCTTACGGCGGAGCTTGCTCGCGCGGCCGGCCGGACCGCCATCAATTAGACATGATGCGCACGCCGTGTGCGGGCGCGTGGTTAAAGTTTCCTAATGCCCCGTGTAATCTCCTTCGTTCTCTACATCGCCGGCGACACTGTTCGCTCGCAGCGCGCGATCGCGAATCTGCGCCGCATTGGCGAGGAGCGCTTCGCGGGGCGGTACAAGCTCTCGATCATCGACGTCCACGCCGATCCGGCGAGCGCGGAGCGCGACCGGATTCTCACGACGCCCACCCTGATCAAACAGGCGCCGGGTGCGGCGCGGCGCGTGACGGGCGATCTCACCGACTTCAATCAGGTCCTCCTCGCGCTCTCGTTGGCCTCAGAGGGAGATGCATGAGCATGGCGGCGAAGAAAGCAGCACGCGCGCGTCGGGCGGCGCGTGGGCAACACCTGACCCGGCAAGGGTCGATCGACAAGATCGCGACCGGGATTCCCGGCTTCGACTTCGTCGCCGGCGGCGGCCTTCCGGAGTGCCGCGCGACGCTGGTCGCCGGGACGGCCGGCAGCGCGAAGACGATCTTCGTGAGCCACTTCCTCACCGCGGGCATCCAGCGCTTCAACGAGGCGGGTGTCTTCGTCACGTTCGAGGATTCGCCGGTCGACATTCGCCGCAACATGTGCGCGTTCGGCTGGGACATCGAACGGTGGGAGCGGGATAACAAGTGGGCATTCGTCGACGTCTCGCCCGAGACGAACGGCCCCACGCCCATCGTCGGCGCCTTCGACCTCGGCGGCCTCCTCTCGCGAATCGAACACGCGGTGCGCCGGACCAAAGCCCGGCGCGTCACCCTCGATTCGCTGAACGCGCTGTTCGTGCAGTTTCCCGATCGCGCGCTGATCCGATCGGAGCTCTTCCGCATCACGACCGCGCTCAAGCAGATGGGCGCCACGGTCGTATTCACCGCCGAGCGCACGGAAGACTACGGCGCCATCACGCAGTTCGGCATCGAGGAGTTCGTCGCCGACAACGTCGTGCTCCTGCGCAACATCCTCGTCGACGAGCGGCGCCGCCGCACGATCGAGATTCTCAAGTTCCGCGGCGCGTCGCACGAACGCGGCGAGGTGCCGTTCACCGTGATGGAGCACGGGCTCATCGTCATTCCGATCAGCGCGCAGCAGCTCACGCAGGAATCCACCACGGTGCGCGTGACGTCGGGCATTCCGGAGCTCGATCGCATGTGCAACGGCGGCATCTTCCGCGATTCCATCGTGCTCGTCTCGGGCGCGACGGGGACGGGGAAAACGCTGATGAGCGCCCAATTTCTGAATGGAGGGGTGCAGAAGCGGGAACGATGCCTGCTCTTTGCGTTCGAGGAGAGCCGCGATCAGTTGTTCCGGAACGCCGCCGCGTGGGGTATGGACTTTGAAAAAGCGGAGCAGCAGGGGCGTCTCGTCGTGCAGAATCAATATCCGCACGCGATGCCGATGGAGGACCACCTGGTCCGCATGCGCAACCTGATCGAGACGGTCGCGCCGACCCGGGTTGCCGTCGACAGCCTGTCGGCGCTCGAGCGGGTGTTCACGCTCAAGAGCTTCCGCGAGTTCGTGATCAGCCTCACGTCGACGTTGAAGAAGCAGCAGATCGCCGGGCTGTTCACGTCGACGACGCCGTCGTTGCTCGGCGGCGGCTCGATCACGGAGAAGCACATCTCGACACTCACGGATTCGATCATTCTCCTGCGCTACGTGGAGTCCAAGGGACAGATGCGGCGCAGCATCAACATCCTCAAGATGCGCGGCTCGCCGCACGACACGCAGCTGCGCGAGTACACGATCGACGGACACGGTATGCACATCGGGGAGCCTTTCCGCGACGTCAGCGGCATTCTCTCGGGCCTCGTACACTCGCTCGTCGTGGAGGACGAGCGCGACGAGTGATGGAGCAGCGGGCGGGCACTGAGCGGCGGCACGCGCGCCGCTCGGAACAGGCGCGATTGCGGTCGATCGTCGAGCGCATGGCCGACGGAATTCTCATTGTCGGGCCGGACGGCGCGATTCGCTTTGCCAATCCCGCCGCTGAGCGGCTCTTCGGGCGCCCCATGGGTGAGCTCATGTCGCGCGAGTTCGGTCTTCCCACGATCGACGGCGACACCACCGAGATCGACGTCGTGCGTCCGGGCGGCGAGACGATCGCCGTCGAGCTGCGCGTCGTCGCCACGGACTGGGAGAGCGAGCCGGCGCGCCTCGTCTCGCTGCGCGACGTCACCGACCGCAAACGCTCGGAGGAACGCGCGGCGCTCCTCGATCGCGAGCGCGTCGCGCGCGCCGAGGCCGAGGCGGCGAGCCAGGCGAAGTCGGAGTTCCTGGCGGTGATGAGTCACGAGCTGCGCACGCCGCTCAACGCCGTGATCGGCTACAGCGAGCTGCTCGACCTCGGCATCGCCGGACCGCTCACGCCGGAGCAGCGGCATCAGATCACACGCATTCGCGCGAGCGGGCGGCATCTGCTCGGACTCGTGAACGAGGTGCTCGATCTCGCCAAAGTCGAAGCCGGCCGGCTCTCGCTGCACATCGACACGGCGCGCGTTGGCCAGACCGCCGACGCGGCGCTCGCGCTCGTGCAGCCGGCCGCCGAGGCGCGCGCGATCAATTTCTCGTCGCATTGCGACGGCGACGGCGGCGCGCTGTACGACGGCGACGAGGATCGCGTGCGTCAGATCATCGTGAATCTGCTCACGAACGCGGTGAAGTTCACGGAGCCTGGCGGCTCGGTGACGCTCGAGGCGGGCGTCACGCGCCGCCCGGATCCGGAGGCCCGACTCTTCGGCGGCCCGTGGGTATTCGTGCGCGTGACGGACACCGGCATCGGCATTCCACCCGATCAACTCACGACGATCTTCGATCCCTTCGTGCAGGTCGATCGCGGACACACGCGATCGAACGATGGGTCGGGGTTGGGACTGACGATCAGCCGGCGGCTCGCGCGGCTCATGAAGGGCGATCTCACCGTGCGCAGCAAGCCCGGTGAAGGCTCGGTCTTCACGCTCTGGCTGCCGGCGGCGAATCGCTCGCCGCGCGTGATGCCGCCGCGCGCCGAGTCGGGCGACGACGCGCAGCACCTCCGCGGCTTGGCGGAGATCGGCGAAGCACTCGTACGCGAGACGGTGTCCGTCGTCAACGCGTTCGTCGCCCGCCTTCGCGCCGAGCCGATCGTGGCCACGGCGGACTCGTTCAAGTACGCGCAGCTCGCCGATCACGCGGGAACGTTCGTGGCCAACGTCGGCGCGGTGCTGATCGCGATCGAGGAGACGCGCGGGACGCCATCATCGCTCATCGCCGACGGCACCGAGATTCAGCATTTGCTCAGCGAGCGCCACGGTGCGCAGCGCGGCCGCCTTGGCTGGTCGGTGCAGGCGCTTCGCCGCGAGTGGCAGGTGCTGCGAAGCGAGATCGAGCGTGCGATCCGCCGCCGGTCGCAGGGCGTGTCGGAGCGGACGCTCGCCGAAGCGCTCACGATCGTGCAGCGGCTCGTGGAGCAGGCGGAGGACGCGAGCTGTCGCGCGTTGACGCGCACCGTGCAGGAGCTCGCCGCGCGGACGACGTCCGGCTGAGCGCGCTGCCTCGCCCAAAGTGGCACGCCCCGTGCCCTACAAGGGGTGAATTTCCCCGACACGAGCAGGAGGCGCACCCGTGATGCATCGCATACTTCCAGCGTTCGCGCTGGCGTTTCTGGCGGCTGGCGCGGCCTGCAGCCGAAACAACAGCGCGGCGAGTGATTCGACATTGAACACGGACCTGTCACTCGCGGCGCAGCAGCGCGGCGCGCAGTCCGACAGCCTGAACGCGGCGGAGCTGAATCCGTCGGCCACACCGAACGCCGCGGTCGGCAGCGCGGCCGCGACGCACACCGCGTCGACGAGCACCGTGCACCACACGGCGAGCAGCGGCACCACGCATCACCGGAGCAGCGGCGGCACGGTGTACACGAGCGGCGGCACGGTGACGACGAGCAGCGGGCACGTGGTGAAGCATACGCAGCGCGACGCTGCGATCGGCGCGGCGGCGGGCGCGGTGCTCGGCGCGACGACGAGCCGCAACAAGGTGAAGGGCGGCTTGATCGGCGCGGCGGTCGGCGGCATCCTCGGCGGCGTGATCGGCAACAACGTCGACAAGAAGAAAGTGCCTTGACGGAACGCTGTGATCTGCACGAAAAACGGGAGCCTCGCGGCTCCCGTTTTTTTGCGGGTCAGGGTTGTCTTACTGTTCCGCCAGGAGCGCTCTATACTTCTCACACGCCAGCGGACTCCTCAACTCAGCGTACATGGCAAAGGAAGAACCGATTCAGCTCGAGGGGCAGGTCACGGAAGTGCTGCCGAATGCGACCTTCCGGGTTCAGCTCACGAACGGCCACAACGTTCTCGCGACTCTGGGCGGCAACATGCGGCGCTTTCGCATTCGCGTGCTGCAAGGAGACCGGGTCACGATCGAGGTGTCGCCGTACGATCTGACGAGGGGAAGAATCATTTTCCGCCACAAGACCTGACCACGGAGCTGACAGCCGCAGTCCCCGGCTCGGCTATCGGCTATCCGCGACGGCTATCCGAGGGAAGTGGAACGAAGCGCAGAATGGGCACACCGAACTCTCTTCGGCGTGCCCATTCAGCGTTTCGTTCCGAATTCGACCGATAGCTGTCGCTGATAGCGAACAGCCGAGCGGGGTGCTGACAACTTGCTGCCAGCTTGCTGTCAGTACCCAAGCTTCGCTTCCCGCCCTCCCATCCTCGTCACACCCGGGTACGGCGCCCCGCCCTTGATCGCCTCCCACAAGATCCGGTTTCCAACATCGTCGTTCACCTCGTCCTCGAGCTGGAGATCGAGCTTCGCGGACTCCCGCGCGCCGCGCGTGCCGCGCGGATTCACCGCGTCGAGCGACTGCGCCGGGATGAGCGCCGCGTACGGGGTGAGATCGGGCGAATCGGCCCAGATGTCGCGCAGCGGGCGTCCGAAATAGTCGAACTGCGACATTGACGCCAGGCCAAGGATCTCCTCGATCGTCCGCAGCACGTCGGTCGTGTTCGTGAATCGGTGAATCGCGCCGGGCCGGTTGTACGCCGAGATGACGAACAGCGGCGAGCGATGCGAGTCGACGTGGTCGGCGCCGTTCTGCGCGTCATCCTCGAGCACGAAGATCACGGTGTTCTTCCAGTATGGCGACTTCGACACCGCTTCGACCATGCGGCCGAGGGCGAGATCGTTGTCGGCGAACGCGGCGAGCGGCGTCGGCCGGCCCGCTTGGAGGTACGACGTGTGGTCGTTCGGCAGGCGGACGATCTCGAGCGCCGGCATGTCCCCCCGTTTCACGTACTCGTTGAATTCCGAGATCCAGACGTCGGCGCGATGCTGGTCCTTGATCGCGAGATCGAAGCCGGGATATAGCGGATTCGTATGAGCGTACAGGAATGGCTTGTCGCCGCGATAGCCCGCCGGCAGCGGATCGTCGTCTCGCTTCGACGAGACCACGAACTCGCCGTAGTTGCGGAACGTGATCCCCTTCTTCTCGGCCAGGTTCCACAGATAGCCGCTCGCCGGCTCGGCGACGTCGTCTTCCGGGACGTCGTTCATCGCGAAGCCGCGATTCGTCCCTTCGTAGTCGTAGCTCCGGCCGCGGCTCGAGTAGTTCGACGGCACCGTCTTCTGGAGGTAGTCGGTCGCGTACGCCGCCGTCGACCAGTTGTGGCCGTCGGGGCTCACTTCAGCGTTTACGAAGAATCGATCGAATATACCAAAACGCTCAACGAGCGCGTGGTGGTTCGGCGAGACGGTGCGCGGAAAGAAGACCAGCGCCGAGTCGCCGTCCGCCCGGCGCTCGTCGCCCAGGATCTGGTCGTACGTCCGATTCTCCTTGATGATGTAGATGACGTGCTCGAACGGCGGGTAGCGATGCGCGCGGCTCGTCGCGTCGTTCCAGCCGTTCGCCGCCGTCACGCGCGCCGTGAAGCGGGCGAGCGTCGCGCCGCCGATCTCCGCCACCGGCACGCGCATCACCGTACCCTCGATCATGCCGAGGCTGTACTCGTCGTTGCGCCCGCTCACCGGATTCGGACCGCCCGGATTGGCCCGCGAGCCGCGGCCCTTGCCGTTCGCGATCAACAGGCCGTCGCCGGTCTGAACGAGCGACGTCGGGTACCAGCCCGTCGGGACGCGTCCGGTCAAGCGGTCGCTTCCCGTCGCCGTCGCGACGTTCGACGTCGCCGGCGCCAGATCGAACACCGCGACGGAGTTCGCGTCCGCTTCAGCCACGTAGAGCCGCGTTCCGTCGGGTGAGAGCGCGAGCGCGTTCGGCGTCGACCCTTCGCTCGGGCCGGCCGGCGGCGGATCGAGCAGCCGTGCGATCACGCGGCGGCGCTTGGTGTCGACCACCGCGACGTGATCCGTGCTGCCGCTGGCGACGAACAGCCGCGAGCCGTCGGGGCTGAGCAGCAGCGACGACGGATGCCGCGCCACGGCCATGCGCCCCGCGTCGCGCAGGCGGCCCTCGCCCTCCGGCGTGAAGACCGAGACCGTGTAGCCGCCCCACGCGGACACGTACACCGTGCCGCTTTTGTCACTGACCACGTCGTATGGATAGCGCTCCGTCGCGAGCCGCTGCACCACGCGTCCGGATGCAACGTCGATCACCGCGAGTGAGTCGGCGAGGTTCTCGGCCACGTACAGCGTGGCGCCGTCGGGCGAGAGCGCGAGGCCGGCCGGGTAGCGCGTCCCGGATTGGCGCGGATGCTTCACCGCGAGGATGATGCTGTCCCGGAGCGTCGCCCTGCCGTCGCGCCACTCGTAGCGATACACCACGTCGTCGTTTCCGCCCGACGAATAGAGCGTGTGGCCGTCGGGGGAGAACGCGAGTCCCACGAACGCGGCGGCTTGCGGCACCTCTTGCAGCACGCGGCCGGACGTCGCGTCCACGACTTCGAGTCCCTGTTTGCTGTAGCCGGAGAGCGACAGGACGGCGCGATCGTGCTCCGGGGCGAGGCGCATCGTGAGCGCCATCGGGCCGATGTCCGCCATCGGCGCCGCGGGATCGAGCCGGACGCCGTTCGGAAGCCGCGAGCCCAGGGAAGTGGAGAGTGAATCACCCGTTCGCGAGGCCTGCGGCGCGGGATGGCCGCAGGCGACTGTGACGGAGAGCACCACGAGCGAGAGGCGGAGCGACATCCGGCGCATCGATTTCGGGGGAGGAGGTGGCTCGCGTAGGATTCAATCGTCCGATAAGATACTGCGCCTGCCTTCGGCTGCACCTCCGCTCGTCGCGGGGGACCGCGCCGTTTTCCCGACTTTCACTACTTCGATGCACTCTCGTCGCGCTTCAACCGCTTGCGCGCTGTTCGTCATGCTGTGCCTCGCCGCCGCCCGTCCGGCGCGCGCACAGGATTCGTCCTCCGTTCGCAGCGCGCCGCCGGAAATCCACGGCTTCATCGAGCTGTATTACCGCGCCGGCGATCCGCTCAACAGAGACGGCTACCGGCTGCGCAAGGCCGATCTCAAGTTCAGCGGGCTGGTGTCGCCGCACCTGCGCTGGCGCATCGGCTTCGACGCCGCCAAGGTGCTGAGCCTCAACACGACGGCGTCGGAGCTCGGCGACTCGCTCGCGTTGAGCGCCGCCGTGGTCGATCAGAAGAGCCGCATCGTGCAGGACGCCGCGCTCACGTACGTGTTCAATCCGAGATTCAACGTCGACATCGGGCAGCAGGTGCTCCCGCTCAGCCTCGAGGGGACGATCCCGACGTCGCAGGTCGAGACGATCGAGCGTACGATGTTCATCGTCGACAAGTCGCGCGCGATCGGCTTGGGCGACGTGCGCGACGTCGGCGTCTCCGCCAACGGCCTCGCGGCGAACGGCGTCGTCGAATATCACGGCGGTCTGTTCAATGAGACCGGCGAGAGCCAGGGCACGACCGATCCCAATAATCAGAAAACGCTCATGGGCCGCGTCGTGCTGCATCCGTCGTTCCTGCCGGGCTTCCAGATCGGCAGCTCGGGCGGGTTCCAGGGCGGACCGACGCCCGTGCGCCGCGAGCGCCTTGGCGGCGAGCTGCAGTATCGCACGAGCATCTATACGTTCCGCGCCGAGGCCATGGGCGCGCGCGACGCCGAGCTGCGCCGATTCGGCTGGTACACCCTCGGCACCGTTCGCCCCACGCACGACCTCCAGCTCGTGGCGCGCTACGATTTCTGGGATAAGGATCTCTCTCGCGAGCTGTCGATCAACGACGCCGCCGAGCGCCAGATCGTGGCCGGCGGGAGCTATCTGCTCGAGGGTGGGATTGCTCGTCTCGTGGCGAATGTCGTGCGGCAGGACTTCCCGAACGTCAACAACGTGCGGAACGCCACGTTCCTGCTCGTGGGATTCGAGTCGTCGTTCTAGGGCGTGTCATCCCGAGCGACCCCGAGCGACGCGAGGGGGAGTCGAGGGATCTGGGCTCGTTGGGCATCGACCGCAACGAGCCCGGATTCCTCGACTTCGCTCGGAATGACAACGGCGTTCGTTCGGAAAGTCACCGGAAGGGATCATGGATCTCCGCATCGAGCATCTCTCCAAGACGTACGAGAACGGCACCCGCGCGCTGCACGACGTCTCGCTGACCATCCCGCCGGGGATGTTCGGGCTCCTCGGCCCGAACGGGGCGGGGAAGTCGACGTTGATGCGCATTCTCGCCACGCTCCAGGAGCCGGATTCCGGCGCGGCGCACCTCGGCGAGATCGACGTGCTGCGGGATCCGTCGGCGGTGCGGCGCACGCTCGGCTATCTCCCGCAGGAATTCGGGCTCTACCCGAAAGTCACGGCCGAGGATCTGCTCGATCACTTTGCCGTGCTCAAGGGCATCGTCGATGCGCGCGAGCGGAAACAGATCGTGAACGCGCTGTTCGAGCAGACCAATCTCGAGTCGGCGCGCGGCAAGCAGCTCGGGAGCTATTCCGGCGGCATGCGGCAGCGCTTCGGCATCGCGGTCGCGCTGCTCGGCCGGCCGCGTCTGATCATCGTCGACGAACCGACCGCGGGACTCGATCCCGCTGAGCGCGTCCGCTTCCTCAATCTGCTCTCGGAGCTCGGCGAGAACGCCGTCGTCATTCTGTCGACGCACATCGTCGACGACGTGAGCGACCTCTGCTCGCACATGGCGATCATCGACAAAGGCGAGATCCGCCTCGAGGCCGAGCCCGCGACGGCGATCGACGACCTGCGCGGCAAGATCTGGGTGCGCGCCGTCGAGCGCGCCGAGCTGGCGGACTATCAACGCGATCACGCGGTGATCTCGACCAAGCTCTCCGCCGGCAAGACACTGGTGCGGGTCTTCGCGGAAACACAGCCCGCCGACGGCTTCGCGCCCGCCGAGGCGCACCTCGAAGACGTCTACTTCGCCGCGCTCCGCCGACAACCCGCCGCGGCATGAGCGCGTATCGCGCGATCGTCGCGTGGGAGCTCCGGTTCTACCTGCGCCGGATCTCCACGTGGGTCTACTTCGCGATCTTCCTCTCGATCGCGTTCTTCTTCATGCTGGTGATGGCCGGCGCGTGGGCGGACGTGAACCTCGCGCTCGGCGGCGGCGGCAAGGTGATGGCGAACGCACCGTACGCGCTCACCGCGCTCATGCCGGTGATCGCGCTGCTCGGCGTCTCGATCACCGCCGCGCTCGCGGGGAACGCGCTCTACAAGGATTACGACGTTCACATCGATCCGCTGTTCTACACCACGCCGGTGAGCAAGACGGCGTTCCTCGGCGGGCGATTCACGGCGACCGTGATCGTGAACGTGATCGTCACGAGCGGGATCGCGATCGGCGCGTTCGCGGCAACGATCTCGCCGTGGGCGCACGCGGACAAGCTCGCGCCATTCCGGTTCATGGCGTACGCCCAGCCGTACGTCGAGCTGATTCTGCCGAATCTCCTGCTCACGTGCGCGATCTTCTTCGCGCTCGTCGCGTTCACGCGGCAGATGCTGCCCAACTACGTGGGCGGCGCGGTACTGCTCATCGGGTACCTCCTCGCCGGCACGATCTTCACCGACATCGACAACAAGGAGCTCGCCGGGCTGGTCGATCCGTTCGGGCTCCGGGCGCAGAGCGCGTTGACGCAGTACTGGTCGATCGCGGAGAAGAACCATCGGCTCGTGCCGTTGGCCGGCGTGCTGCTCGAGAACCGCCTCATCTGGCTCGGCGTCGCGGCGGCGATCTTCGCCGCGGCGTTCATTCGATTCCAGTTCTCTCATTCCGCCAACGAGCCGCTCCGCCCGCCGTCCGAGGAATCGCCGGCCACCGGCCTCACCGAGGCGCCCGATGCCGAGATCGAGCCGCTCGTCGCGCCGCTCCGTGTCACCGCGCTCCCGGCGACCACGCAGCGCTTCGACGCCGTCGGACGCTGGGTGCAGTTCCGCTCTGTCTTTTCCCGATCGTTCTGGCGCATCGTGCGGAGCCGGCACTTCGGGGTGATCGTCGCGGCCGGCCTGCTCTATCTCGTCGTCGCGGCCCGCGCGACGGGAAAGCTCTTCGGCACGACGACCTGGCCGGTGACGTACGAGATGGAAGGCGTGCTCACGGGCTCGTTCGGGATCTTCATCCTCGTGATCATCGCGTTCTACGCCGGCGAGCTGGTCTGGGCCGAGCGGGACGTCCACATGAATCAGTTGTACGACGCGACGCCGATCTCGAACGGCATCACGCTCGCCGCGAAGTTCTGCGCGATGGCGCTCGTGATCCTCGCGCTGCTCGGGCTGACGATGGTCGCCGGCATCCTGACGCAGATCGCGCGCGGCTACTACCGGTTCGAGATCCCGCTGTACATCGAGTCGCTGCTCGGCTTCCGGTACATCGACTTCGTGCTGATCGCCGCGTTCGCGTTCGCGCTGCACGTCGTGGTCAACCACAAGTACCTCGGCCACCTGCTCGTGATCGTCTTCTTCATCGGCAACGGGCTGATCTCGAGCTTCTTCGACCAGAAGCTGTTCTTCTACGGCGATGATTCCGGCTCCACGTACTCGGACATGAATGGATGGGGCCCGTACGCGTGGCCGTACTTCTGGTGGAAGTTGTACTGGAGCGCGTTCGCCGGGCTGCTGCTGGTGCTGGCCGCGGTGTATTGGGTGCGCGGCGAGGAGGACGGCTGGGGCGCGCGCGCGCGGCTCGCGCGCCGGCGGTTCCACGGCGCGCTGCGCCGCGTCGCCGCCGGCTCGGCCGTCGTCTGGGCCGGCACGGGCGCTTTTATATATTATAATACCAATATACTGAATATCGACCGCTCGCATTCCGAGGAGCGGCATCTTCGCGCCGAGCGTGAGCGGCGGTACAAGCGGTTCCAGAACGTGCCGCAGCCGCGGATCACGAGCATCACGGTCGCGGTGGATCTCTATCCGTCCACCGGGGACGCCGTCATCAATGGCGACTACGTGCTGCGGAACGAGACCGCGTCGCCGGTCGACTCGATCCACCTTGGCATCGACGAGGATCTCGAGATCCGGAAGCTGGATTTCGGACGCCCCGCGGTGCGCGTCGTCGACGATCGCCCGCGCAACTATCTCATCTACCGGCTCGGCGCGCCGCTCGCGCCCGGCGACAGCATCGTGATGCGCTTCTCGCTCGGCCGCATCCGTCGTGGCTTTCCGAGCGAGATCCGCGACGTCTCGGTCGCGGGGACCGGCACGTTCCTCGAGAACGCGGCGTTCATGCCGCGCATCGGCTACGACGCGCGGCTCGAGCTCACCGACGAGGACGATCGCAAGAAGGAACATCTCCCGTCGCGGCCGCGCATGCGCCCGCCCACCGATTCGGCGACGTGGAGGACCAACTACGTCAGCCCCGATGCCGATTGGGTGCACTACGACGCGACCGTGAGCACCGATCCGGACCAGCTCGCGATCACGTCCGGCTATTTGCAGCGCGAGTGGACCGCCAACGGCCGGCGCTACTTCCACTACACGATGGACGCGCCGATCATCGATCTCTGGGCGTTCCAATCGGCGCGCTACGCGGTGGCGAAGGACACGTGGACGCCGCCCGCCGGCCAGACCGGCGGTCCCGTCGCGCTGGAGATCGACTATCACCCCGCGCACGCGTACAACGTGAAGCGCATGCTCGACGCCATGAAGAAGGCGCTCGACTACTACACCGCGAACTTCGGCCCATACCAGTTTCATCAACTCCGGATCGTCGAGTTCCCGCGCTACGCGTCGTTCGCGCAGTCGCTCCCGAACGAGATCCCGTTCTCCGAGTCGATCGGGTTCATCGCGCGCGTGGAGAGCCCGAACGACCTGGATTATCCGTTCTACGTGACGGCGCACGAGGTGGCGCACCAATGGTGGGCGCACCAGGTCGTGGGCGCCGACGCGCAGGGCTCGACCATGCTCTCCGAGACGCTCGCGCAGTACTCGGCGCTCATGGTGATGGAGAAGGAGTTCGGCCCCGCGAACATGCGCAAGTTCCTCGAGTACGAGCTCAACTCGTACCTCGTCGGACGCAGCACCGAGCGCCAGCGCGAGATGCCGCTGGAGTTGGGCGAGAACCAGCCGTACATCCACTACAACAAGGGCTCGCTCGTCACGTACGCGATGCGCGACTACATCGGCGAGGACCGCATGAACGCCGCGATTCGAGGATTCTTGAATGCGTACAAGTTCAAGGGGCCGCCGTACCCCACGTCGCTCGATCTCGTCGACTCGATCCGCGCCGCGACGCCCGATTCGTTGAAGTACCTGATCGGCGACATGTTCGAGCACATCACGCTCTACGAGCTCAAGACCGACTCCGCCGTCGTGAACGCGGCGCCGGGCGGCAGGTACGCGGTGGACGTCTACGTCACCGCCAAGAAGCTGCGCGCCGACAGCCTCGGCGCGGAGACGGAAGTCCCGATGAACGACCTGGTCGACGTCGGCGTGTTCGCCAAGGCACCTACCAAGCCGGATCCGCGGATCGATCCCGAGGTCGGGGTGCCGTTGTATCTGGCCAAGCAGCGCGTGCATTCGGGCGCGCAGAAGATCTCTGTCATCGTGGATCAGCGGCCGTATCGCGCGGGCATCGATCCGCTGCACAAGCTCATCGACCGGATCACGTTCGACAACACGACCGGGGTGCGTGATCGGACCGCGTTCGTGCCGCGACCGGCCGCGAGACCCGCGACGCGTCGCTGATCCGGCGAGCACAACCGAACCTGCGCTCGATTCGGCGGCGTGGCGAGGGTCTTCCGTCCGCGACCCTCCGGCCTCAGAATCCGAACACGATGAAAACGATCTATCTGATCAACCCGACGCCGGACATCCCGACGTACTTCGGCGCGGAAGTCTACGCCGGACGCGGGCTCCGGCCCGCCACCCTGATGGCCGATCTCGCGCTGACGACCGTGGCGACGCTAGCCGAGCCGCACCTGCGCGTGGTGCTCTGCGACGAGAGCATCGATACCGTCGACTTCGATATCGGCGCGGACTACGTCGGCATCACCGGCAAGGTGAGCCAGCGCGGCCGCATGCGCGCCATCGCCACGGAATTCCGGCGCCGCGGCGTGACCGTGGTGATCGGCGGCCCGTATGCGTCGCTCGATCCGGACTGGGTGCGGCCGCACTGCGACATTCTCGTCCGCGGCGAGATCGAGGATATCGCCGGCGAGCTGTTCGGCGATCTCGCCGCCGGACACTGGCACGACGAGTACGTCGGCGAGCGGGTCGATCTCGCGCGCACGCCGGCGCCGCGCTGGGATCTCTATCGCAATGATCGCGCGTCGATGGGCAGCGTGCAGACCTCGCGCGGCTGTCCCTTCGAGTGCGAGTTCTGCGACGTCATCCAGTACCTCGGCCGGCGCCAGCGCCACAAGCCCGTGGAGTCCGTGCTCGCCGAGCTGGACGTGTTGTACAATCTCGGCTACCGCCGCGTGTTCATGGCCGATGACAACTTCACGGCGTATCGCGCGCGGGCACGGGAGCTCCTGGAGGCGATCGCGCAGTGGAACAATCGGCGCACGGCGGGCCGCATCCACTTCTACACGCAGGTCTCGATCGACGTCGCGCGCGACGACGAGATGCTGCGCCTCTGCGCGGCGGCGGGGCTCAGGCACGTGTTCGTCGGGATCGAAACGCCCAACGAAGAGAGCCTGCGCGAGGCGCACAAGCGCCAGAACTTGCGCATCGATCTCCCGACGCAAGTGCAGCGCTTTCTCGACCATGGCATCGGCGTCACCGCGGGGATGATCGTCGGCTTCGACGCGGACGACGCCGGCATCTTCGCTCGGCAGTACGAGTTCGCGATGAGCACGGCGATTCCGGTGTTCAGTCTGGGCGCGCTCGTGGCGCCCGTCGCCACGCCGCTGCACGCGCGTCTCTCGGCGGCCGGCCGGCTGATCGCGGACGGCGCCGAGGTGGCGGCGATGCCGTGGAGCACGAACATCATCCCGGCGCGGATGACGCATGCGGAGCTCCTCGCGGGACTCCGGTGGTTGTGCAACAAGCTGTACGCGCCGGCCGCGTTCGGCGAGCGCCTGTTCCGCCAGATCGAGTTTATTGGCGACACGGCGGACGGCAGCGAACGACTCGCCGCCGGCCCGAATCGCTCGTTCGAGGTGGATAGTCTCGCGCTCCTCGGCACGCTTTCCAAGCTCGGCGCGGCGGAGGCGGAGATGTGGGGCCGCGTGCGCCGCGCGCTGCGGCTGCATCCCGCGGCCACCGCACACGTGATCCCGACGATTCTTCAGTATTTGCAGATCCGCTACATGTACGAGCGGAACGAGGTCTGGATGCCGGAGCTGGCGCGCGCCGAGGCGCCCGTGTTCGACGCGGGGGAACCCGTCACCGCATGAGCGCGGCGCCGCTCACCCCAACGGCTTTGGATCGATCGGCATGATCTGGCCGACGTCGTACTCGTACGCGTCGATCTCGAGCGGGCCAAGGAACTGACCCATCGGCATGATCACCATGTACGAGCCGACGCGCGCCCGCCACGTGGCGAGTCCGGTCTTCTTCATCTCGAAGATCTGGCGCGGCCCCTCACCCGACATCGGAACGGCGGGCCTTGGCGGGTGACGCGGCAGGTCGAAGCTCAGGATCGCTTGGCGCGCCGCGTTCTCGTCGGGAAGAACGATGTCGCCAAGCGCTCTGTCCGGATAACTGGTCGTCGTGTTGTCCTTCACGAGGCCGATGTCGCCCTCGTGGAGCGTGACACCATCGCGCGCGATCTTCCGCCTGATCCGGCGGTTTTGGGTTGTGTCGAACGGGTCCGTCGCGAGGGTCAGCGTGGGGAACGCATAGTCGCCAACGGTGAACGATGTCGTGTCGCTGGTCTTCGAGCCGTTGCCGTTGAAGAACGTCACCGTGTAGCTGACGGTCGTGCCGGGTTTCCAATCGCCGGCTGGCGTCCGCAGCAACCATTGGGAGCGGTCACGTAGATCCGGGATGGTTGGCGCCGGCGCAGCGATGGGCGGGAGGTTGGCTTTGAACGCGGCAAGGGCGGTGCGCCATCTGGCCACCGTTTCCCGGATCGTCGCGTGGCGCGTCGCCATCGCCGTTGAGACGTCCGTCATCAGCGCGTCGCACAGTCGTTGAGCGGGCGCGCGGTCGTAGCTCGCGAAGTATCCCATCGCGGGGTCGCCCCACGGCGTGCTGTTCTGCACCGATCCTTCCCGGTCACGGACGCATCCAGCGGGTGCGTGATCCGGATCTGCGCGGTCCAGGATGCCGAAGCCGTGCTTCGACTCGCCCCCTTCCATCCGGTAGCCGTCGGGCGCCCAGTAGTAGTCGCCTTCGAAGAGGTGGATCTCGCGCAGCCGCTTGCTCGGGATCATCGGGAAGAGCGCGTCCCAATTCTCCGCCCAGTGCACGACTTCCTGCAGGTACGTCGTCATCTCGATCGACGGATCGCTGAGCGATTGGCCGAGGATGATTTGGAGATCGACGGCGTATTTATAGGTCTTGAAATAGATGGTCGTCGCGTAGCACAGGAGCTCCATCCAGACGGCGCAGCGCTCCCATTCGGCGAGGCTGAAGTCGTCTTCGGTATTCGTGGCGAGCGCGAACCGCTGCTTGATCACGTCGTACAACCGCTGATTGATGTCGCAGATCGCATGGCCGGGCGTGACGTATTCCTTGAGCCGCGCGAGCACTTGCCGCTTGTAGTCGGCATCGGTCGGCCTGGCGCTCAGGTTGACGCCCTGTTCCTTGAGCCAGTTCGCGTAGGTGGTGATGTCCGACTGCCACTCGGTGATCCGCTGCGTCGCGATCGTGTCGGTGATCTCCGTGACGATCGCCCTCGCCATCGTCTGGAGCGCCTCGAAGACTGACGTCTGACCGCCGAAGCCCATCATGTCGGTGAACAACCCGACGGCCGCCGCGCCGCCGGGTCCGCCGAACCAGGAGAGCGTTCCCGCCGCCTGGAGAAACGCCGCCGGCGGCGGCGTGGAACTATCCGCCGCTGCCGTGGCCATCGCACGCGTCGCGCTCATGTCGTCCTCAGGCCGGGGTCCGGATCAAATCCATCAACGCGAATCCGAGATACTTCGCGGCGATCGCGCGGGGAAGCTTGCGATTCTTGTATTTCACCGTTCCAATGTGGCGGTACACGCCGGGCGTGGCATCACCAGATCGATGATAGAGATCTTTGAACTGCTTGACCACCGCCAGGATGTCGGTGTTGTGGTCCCACGTCCACGTATCGAGCTGGTACTCGAAGAGCTTGACCGTGTACGAGCAGAAGAACACCTGGTCGGCGAGCGTCGGTCGCGGCGTCGTCGACTCGACGAACTTCGCGATGCCTTCCCAGTAGTCGGCGTCCGACTGGTCCCGCAAGCGATCGGCGAGGGTCCGCATCGACTGCGTCACGTCGGGGGGAGCGTCGTTCCCGCCAGAGCCCGAGAGAAAATGAAACAACAAGCCGAGGCCGAGCCCCGCCACGCTGCAAGTGAGACCCGCGATCGCGATCAGGTAGCGCTGCTTGTTCCAGCGCACGTCCTCCGCCCTCGCGGTGGCGAACTCTCGGCGCATGTCCGACACTTGGCGGGCCAACTGATCGAGCTCGCTCGACGGCGCGACGTCGCCGATCAACTCCGCCGCCGGGCCTTCGGCGATCGGCGCCACCGCGGCGCTCGCGCTGTTGGAGACGAGGTTCTGCGCGTCGAGCCCCACCGGTCTCCACGATTGCTCGATCTGGGGCAGCCGTTCGACCAGCACGTGCACGGCGCGAATTTCCTCATCATTGCGCTGCTCGAGCACGCGGTCGCGCGCTTCGTCGATGCTTCGCCGGTCGGCGTCGTTGACGCGCTCCGGATCCTGCAACCGGCGTTCTTCGTGCGGCCCTATCACGCGGATCTCCGTTCGGTTGGCGCCCTATATAACGCGCGCCGGCGTTCTTGCCAAGCAAACCGGGATCGCGCTCCCGAGAATTCACGCCGATCACGGTCGTACGATTCGAATTATTCGGACATTCGGGGCCAGAGAACTGCTCGGCTACGAAGTTGGCGAATCATGCGAATTGGGCGAATCGTTGGGGTGAGAGCTCGGTTCGCCACGAGCCGGGATTTTCCTGGGTACTGACGCTCGGGATGTCGCTAGCACCTAATAGAATTCGAATCATTCGGACAATTCGTAGCGAATCAGTCAGAGCACGACGCGGCGCCCCCGTTACTTCGCCTCGCGCTTCGGATGAAACTCGACGCCGGGCAGCCCATCAAAGTCGGCGTCCTGCGTCCAGACCGTTCCGCCCACTCGGCGTGCGGTGGCGTACACGATGCTGTCAGCGAGCGGCAGACGGTGTTCGACGCCCACCGCGGCGGCGGAGAGCGCGAGCGCGGCGTCGAGCTCCACGATCGTCCCCTGCTGCATCAGCGCGATGGCCTGCAGCGCGTCACTCTCGCCACGCTGGCGCAGGACGACCTTGAACACTTCGAGGAGGCACACGCTCGGCACGACCAGCCGATCGACGGCTTCAATGGCGGCCGCGAAGTGCGCGGCTGCCGGTCCGTCGGCGAAGTACTCCAACCAGGCGGAAGAGTCGACGACGTTCGGGCCGCTCGCGGCCGACAGTTTCGCGCGCGCGATCACACGCGGTCGCGTTCGCGCCGGACCGTCGTATCCAGTCCTGCGAGAAAGCCGCGCATGCGCTTCATCGGCCGGACCGGGATGAATTCGATGCGATCTTCGTACGCCAGCGCTTGGACCTTTTGCCCGGGAGCCAAGCCGAGGCGCTCGCGAATCTCGCGGGGAATCACGACCTGAAACTTTGGAGAAATGGTGACGATGTCCACAGAAGCCTCGATCGATCGGTGATTCGTATGACGTGATAGCAATCTATCGCGATCACGTCATACGAACAATCCGATGGGCTCGTCACCCCTCCCGCAGCGCCAAGCTCGGATCCACCCGCGCCGCCCGGTGCGCCGGCAGCAGCCCCGCCGCCCCCGCGACGAGCAAGAGCACCACCGCCGCGCCGGCGAAGCTCACCGGATCGCTCCACGCAACGCCGAATAAGAGTCCGCTCATTGCCGGCACGACGAGCAGCGCGGCCGCGACGCCGAGCAGCAAGCCCGCCGTCGCGAGCCGGAGCGTGCTGCGCACGATCGATCCGCGCACGTGGCTCGCCGACGCGCCGAGCGCCATCCGAATGCCGATCTCCTGCCGCCGCTGCGTCACGCCGTACGAGATGAGCGCGTAGATCCCCAGCGCCGCCAGCGCGAGCGCGAACGCGGCGAAGCCGGCGAGCAGCTCGACCACGAATCGCCTCGGCGACGCCACGTGGTCGATCAGCTCCTGCACGCGCGTCCATTGCCCAGCCGCCGCCGCCGGCGCTACGGGTGCGAGCGCAGCGCGCGCGGAGGTCGCCAGCTGCGACAACTGCAGCGTCGTCCGCACCACGAGGTCGACGCGCGACGTGATGGTCTGCATCAGCGGGAGGTACACCTCTCCGGCGAATGGAGTCTCGAGCGACGAGTAGCGCGTGTCGCCAACGACGCCGATCACCCTGACCGAATCGCTTCCTTCCATGATGCGCCGTCCGATCGCGCTCTGGCCCGGCCACAGTGTCCGCGCCATGGATTCGTTGATGATCGCGACGGGCGGCGCATTGTGCGTGTCCGCATCGGTGAAGTCGCGGCCGGCGTGCATGGGGATGCGCATCGTCTTGAAGTAGTCGGTGCCGATGATCCGGATGTGCCCCTCCGGCGCCTGCCCCCGCTGGTAGGTCTGACCTTCGGCAAAAATTCCCCAGCTCCGATCGCCTGTGAACGGGAGCATGTCGCTCAGCGACGCGGCGGTCACGCCGGGAATCGCGCGCACTCGGCGGAGCACGTCATCATAGTACGTGGTCGCCGCGGTGTATTTGAAGATCCGCTTCGCCGGGTCGACGCGCAGCCGCGCGAGCTGCGCGGGCGCGAAACCGAGATCGCTGTCGAGCGCGCGGACGAAGCTGCGCAGCAGGAGCGACGACGCGACGAGCAGCACGAGCGCCGCGGCGATCTCGGTCACCACGAGCGCCGATCGCACGCGCGCGTGATACCCACCGCGTGTCGCGCCGCGGCCGCCCTCTTTCAGAGCGTCGCCCGCCTGCGCCGGAGCCTGAAGCGCCGGCAGCACGCCAACCAGGACGCCCGTCGCGATCGCGACGATCGTCGCCGCGGCGAGCGCCGGCACGTCCACCGTCACGCGCGCGAGCAGCGGAATGTCGAACGCGCGCAACTGCGATATGTAGCGCGTCGCGACGAGCGCGATCCCGACGCCGAGCGCGGCGCCGCCCACGGCGAGCACGAGACTCTCGGTGAGCGTTTGACGAATCAATCGCCCGCGCGATGCGCCGAGCGCGAGCCGCACCGCGATCTCGCGGCGGCGCGCGGTCATGCGCGCGAACTGGAGGCTCGCGAGATTCAACGCGACGATGAGCATGACCGCCGCCACGGCGAAGGCGAGCACGAGGAGCGCGGGGCGGAAGTGGCCATTCACGTGCTCGTCGAGCGACGACACGCGCGGCCGGATCGTGTTGCGCCGCGGATATTCGTCGGTGAGGTGCTTGCCGAGCGCGACGAGCTCCGTGCGCGCCTGGTCGAGCGTGGCGCCGCGCGCGAGTCGCCCGATCACGGCGAGCGAGTTGCCGTTTCGACTATTGCTCTCGCTCAGCGGGTACGCCGTGAACAAGTCGGCGGGTCCGCCGGGCGAGAACACCGACGCGAAGTCGAACGACGCCTGCAGTACGCCGATTACCTGGACCGGGCGATCATTGATCGTCACTATGCGGCCGACGATCGACGGATCAGCGCCAAACTGCTCGCGCCACAATTTGTCGGTGAGGATCGCCGTCGGCCCGCTGTTCTCGAGACATTCATCGGCATTGAACGAGCGCCCCAACCGCGGTGCGACGCCGAGCAGCGGGAAGAAGTTGCACGTGACCGGCACGCGCGTGAGCCGTTGCATGTCGCCGCCGCGCGTGGTCAGCACCGCGTCGCCGATGTTATAGAACGCGAAGTAGCCGGCAAGGCCGCTCAGCGAGCGGCTCTGGTCGCGCAGGTCCACGAAGTGATCCACCTGCACGCGCCACAATTCGTCGTCGTGGTCGCCGACGTTGTCGATCCACACGAGGCGCGACGGCTCGTGGAAGGGCATGGGGCGAAGCAGCACGCCGTTCACGAGACTGAACACCGTCGCGCTCGCGCCGATGCCGAGCGCGATGATCGCGACGGCGAACGCGGTGAAGCCGCGGTCGCGGCGGAGCGTTCGGAAGGCGTAGCGCACGTCGGCACGCACGACGTCGAGCGCCCCGCGCCAGCGCTGGCTTCGTTCGCGGCGTGCGGCGAACGCGTGCGACCGACCGCGTTCGTCGTCCACTTCACCAAACCGGCGCTCGGCTTCGGCGCGCGCCTCTTCCGGAGACATCCCGCCGGCGACGAGCTGTCTGGTGCGCAGCTCGAGGTGCAGGCGGATCTCCTCGTCGGCGTCCCGCTGCATGGTGCGGCGCGTCACGAGCCGGAGCAGCCGGCGCACGCCGGGGCGGATCTCGGTCATGAGAGAATGCTCCTACGCCGGTCCCGGCGTCGAGGTGAGGATGTCGGTGACCGTCTTGGCGTAGCGAACCCATTGGGCCGTGTCGGAGGCGAGTCGCGCGCGTCCGGCCCTCGTGATGCGATAGTACCGCGCGCGCTGATTGTTCTCGGTGATCCCCCATTCGCCGGTGACGAGCTCGCGCTCCTCCAGCCGTCGGAGGGCTTGATAGAGCGCGCTGTCGCGGATGTCGAGCGCGTCGCGGGAGCGCGCCTCGACCCACTGCGTGATCTCGAAGCCGTGCATGGGCGTCCAGCACAGGGCTTTGAGCACGAGGTTGTCGAGCGTGCCTTTGAGGATCGGAAGGGGAGCGGGGTCGGACATGATGGGGTCAGAGTAAGGGTACAGAGTCTGACAACATCATGCCCAAAAAGGTTCGAATACGCCAGGGGAATCGCTCGCTATCCCCAGCTCAGCCAGGGATCATTCTCACACTAGCTCGGCGTGAGCGTGTACGAGACCGCGAACGAATCGCCGCTCGCCGTCTGTGCCGTGCAGGTCGTCGTGTGGCAGTCGCCCGCGACCGACGCAGGCCGGGGCGTCGGCTGCTGGCTGCTGCATCCCGACCCGGCGATCGACGCCGACACGCTGCCGCTGATCGCGCTCGTCGTGATCGTGCCCGACGTCGAGGCGCTCATCGTGCAACTGCTGCACGAGAGCGCGGGGAAGGTGATCGAATAGGCGCCGCCCGCAGACACGGTCGCGGTGCCGGAGCTCTTGGCGGAGCAGCGTCCACCGGGCAGCGGGATCTCCTCCGTCACCGAATAGCTCCACGTGCCGGGCGTGACGGTGATGCCGGTGTCGGTGGAGTCCGTGCCCGCGCAGGCGACGGTGAGAAGGGCGGCGAGCGTCGCGGCCATGAGGAGCGTCGGTCGGTTCGTCGGCATCGCGGTGGTCCGGTAGGGAGCGTTGATAAGAGCGCGGTTGAACGCATTGTGCAATCCGGTGAGCCAGGCCGCTCCAATGCGGCGTGCGTTCGGAGCCAATGCTTAGAAAGGTCTAATCACTGTCCGCGTTGTCCGCCGTGCCGAGGCACCCTATATTCGGCGCGCCACCATCCCCCAGGCGCCATGCCCTCCCTTCAGAACGGCAACACAGAGGACATCAAGCTGGTCCAGCTTCTCGTCTGGATCCTGATCCTCATCGGTGCTTTGATGGTCGCGCTGTACGCCACGGCCGCAGCGATCCACGCGCCGACGATGTCCGATGGCGCACACGCGGCGTTCCTCGACTTGGCGGCCGGCCTGTCGAGCGGCGGCGCGGCGTTCGTCACGGGCGGATTTCTCGGATTCTTATATGGCATTCCGAAGACCCGATCTGGCAGCGCGCCGGCCACCGGGGCTGACACCGGCTTCGCCAGCTACGCTCCGAGCACAAACCTCGAGCAGGTCGCGGACTGGCTCACCAAAATCCTCGTCGGCGCGGGCCTCGCCGAATTGCAATCGCTGCGCTCGACGCTCGGCGCGACCGCGACGTTTCTCGCCGCGGCGTTTTCCGATGCGAAGGTCTTGCAGTCCGCATCGTTCGTCGGCGCGCTGCTGGTCTATGGCGTCGTGGCTGGCTTCCTCTCGGGCTACCTGTTGACCGAGCTGTGGCTGACGGGCGCGTTCTTCCGGCGTGATAAGGAGCTGTTCACGACCGCGAACAAAGGCCTTGCGCCGCCGACCGCGGATGGCGGACCGGCCGTGTCGCCGTCGGCGCCTGCTTCGGCTGGCGGAGGAGCAGCCGGTGCACCCGCGCAGCCGGCGCCGGCTGCGGCCGGCATCCAGAAAGCGATCGACGAGGTGATCAAGGTCCCGCTGTCGCAGCTCCAGACGCCGGACCAGATGCTGATTTGGGCGCGCGCGCAGGCGAGCAAGGAGCGGTACGATGACGCCGAACAAGCCTACCGCGCCGCGCTCGCCGTGCGTCCGAACGACCCCGGACTGCTCCAGGAACACGCGGCGGTGTTGAGTCGACTCGGCAAGCGCGGCGAGGCGCTCGACCAGCTCGCGCGCGCGAACGTGCAAGCGATCACCGACCCCACGCTGCAGCGGCGCGCGGTCGAGGATCTCATGTACAACTCACTCTACGAGCCCGCGCCGATGGGGTATACGAAAGTGCTCAATCTGGCCGCGGAGTACGGAAGCAAGAGCGTCTTCCAACGCAGCGCGACGTACTGGCTGTACCTCGCGGCGGCCTGGGGCCAGCAGTACGCGTACGAGCTCGAGCACAACAACCGTACCGACACCGCGGCGCGCGATCAGGCGTACTTGGCCGCGAAGAACGCGATTCAGCTACAGCCAAGTATCAAGAGGACATTGCAGAGCTTATGGAACGGAACCGACGAAGACGATGACGACCTGGCTGCGTTTCGGGACGATGAAGGATTCAAGGCGCTCCTCGGGGATCCGCGCGCCGGTTGAGGAGACTTGGTCGGTGTAACTATGGTAGCTGTAGCTGCATCCGAGGTGAGCGGCGGATGCTCGACGCGCTGCGTGATGCCAGCGGCTCTCCCCTTGACATCTAGGGAAGCGCGGCGAACTATTGAGCATGCCGCGCAACGACGCCCTTCAGGGCACCCTCGACCTCCTCGTCCTCAAGACCCTCGCCCAGCTCGACGCCATGCACGGCTTCGGCATCGCGCTCCACATCCAACAGGTCACGAGCGGCGCGCTCCGTGTCGAGGAAGGGTCGCTCTACCCCGCGCTGCGCCGTATCGAGCACGAGGGGTGGATCGCGTCGGAGTGGAAGACGAGCGAGAACAATCGTCGCGCGAAGTACTACCGCCTCACCGCCGCCGGCCGCAAGCAGCTCGCGCGCGAAGAGCAGAGCTGGGCGCAGGTCGTCAAAGGCGTCGGCGCGCTGCTCCGGTACGCCTGACATGCGTGCCTCGCTCCAGCGCGCGCGATCGTTCGCCGCGCGGCTCGTCGGCGCCCTCCACAGCCGCCGCATCGACGAGGACATCGACGCCGAGCTCCAGTCGCACCTCGAGATGCGCGCCGAGCTGCTCGTCGCGAGAGGAAGCTCGCATGACGATGCTCTGAACGAAGCCAAGCGCATGTTCGGCAATCGCACATACCTCAAAGAAGAGGCGCGCGGGCAGGAGCTGCTGCCGCGCGTCGAGTCGCTCGCGCAGGACCTTCGCTACGGACTGCGCCTCCTCCGACGGAATCCCGGCTTCACCGTGATCGTCGTGCTCATGCTCGGGCTGGGCATGGGGCTCAACGCGGCGATGTTCAGCGTCTTCCATCAGGTGCTGCTCGCGCCGCTGCAATTGCCGCACGGCGACCGCCTGTACATGGTCTCGTCGCACGCGCGATCGGTCGGCGACGCTCGCCGCGCGATGTCCGGCCCGGAGTTCCGCGACTTTCGCGACCAGAACACCGTCTTCACCGGCGTCGCAGCCGTCATCCCAACCTTCGCCGAGTCGTGGACCGGCGATGGCGAGCCGCGCACCGTGAACTGCACGTCGCCCACGCAGGACTTCTTCAACGTCCTCGGCGTCCGCCCGCTGATGGGGCGCACGTTCTCGGCCGCCGAGTACGCAAATCTGCGCAACACGTCGCTGATTCTCTCATACAAGTTCTGGAAGACACAGCTTGGCGGGGATCCGCACGTCATCGGCCGCGTCATCAATCTCGGCGGCGATCCGTCGACGATCATCGGCGTCCTCCCGCCAATGCCGGACCTCTACTCCGACGCCGACATCTGGGTGACGCTCTCGACGGAGCCGAGTTGGGACTTCATGAACTGGCGCGCGAACAAGTTCCTCGACGTCGTCGTGCGGCTGAAGCCAGGGGTCACACCGCAGGTCGCCGAGCAGCAGCTCACCACGATCTTACGTCGGGCAGACGGCGAGCCGACGGACGTGCAGGCGCAGCTCACGCCAGTGCGTGACTTCGTCGTGGGCCCGATCAAGCGGCAGCTTGACATCATGATGATGGCCGTCGCGCTCGTGCTGCTCGTGACGCTGCTCAACACCGCGGCCATGCTGCTCGCGCATTCCATAAAGCGCGCGCCCGAGCTGGCGGTGCGACTCGGGCTCGGCGCGAGCCGCGCGCGCATCCGCCGCCAGCTCCTCGTGGAAGGCGTGCTGTTGAGCGGCGCCGGCGGAACGCTCGGCATCGTGCTCGCCGAGATCGTGGTCGCCGCGATCCGTCACTACTCCGCCGCGTCGCTCCCGCGCATGGACGGACTCGCGCTCAGCGGTCCTGCGATCGCGGTGAGCCTCGGCGTCGTCGCGCTCAGCGCCGTCATCTTCGCGCTCCTTCCCGGAACGCTCCTCCAGCTCGATCTCGCGGCGGCGTTCCGCGGCGCGCGCACGCAGACCGGCCGCGCGCAGCGTCCGTTCGGCGGATTGATCGTCGCCGAGATCGCGTGCGCGGTGGTGTTGACCGTGGGAGCCGGACTGCTGGTGCGCAGCTTCCTGCGCATCCAATCGGTGCCGCTGGGATATCAACCCGAGCGTACCGTGTCGGCGTATCTGCGCACGAACTACGACAGCACCGACGGCTATCCATTCTGGGAGAACGTGCTCGGCGCGGCGGCGAGCGTTCCCGGAGCGACCGCGGCGGCGATCTCGGACTGTGTGCCGTCGGCGCGCGCGGCGTCGGCCATCGTTCGATTCGCCGACCGGCCGAACGTTCCTGGCCGCGAGCCATCGACCGAAGGCTGCTGGATCAGCGCCGACTACTTCAAGGCACTCGGAGTGCCGCTCATTCGAGGACGTTATTTCTCGGATCATGATGATGCTGCCGCGCCCCCGGTGGTGATCATCAACGCCGAGGCGGCGCGCCGGCTCTTCGCGGGTGAGAACGCGATCGGAAGGCGGATCGCGGTGAGCTATCTCTCGCTCGGCAGTCGGAGCACCGCCGAGCCGCGGATGCGCGAGATCGTGGGCGTGGTGTCGGACCTCCGGCAGCGCGCCGTCGACCTGCCGCCCGGGCCCGCGGTGTACATGCCGTATGGCCAGGACGAGACGTACCACGTCTTGAATTCAATGAATCTCTACATCCGCGGCACCGGCGCCGACCCCGTCGCGCTCGGCCGGAGCGCGCGGGAAAAGATCCAGGCGCTCTACCCCAATCAGCCCGTCGAGCGCATTCGCGGGATGCGCGAGGTGATCGCGACGTCGATCGCCCGGCGCACGTACGCCGCGCTCGCGATGACCGGCTTCGCCGTGCTCGCGCTGCTCCTGTGCGGACTCGGGATCTACGGCGTGGTGTCGTACGTGATGCAGCAGCGCACGCGCGAGTTCGGCATCCGCATGGCGCTCGGCGCTCAGCGCAGCGACGTACTGATCGACGTGCTCAGGCGAGGCGGGGTGCTCGTCGGCACGGGACTCGTGCTTGGCGCGGGACTGTCGCTGCTCGTCACGGGCGAGCTGTCGCAACTGTTGTTCGAGACGGGAGCAACGGATCCGACGGTGTACCTTGGGACGGCACTCGTGCTCGCGGCGACCGGGATGCTCGCCTGCCTGCTGCCGGCGCTCCGCGCGTCGCGCCTCGATCCGCGGAGCGCGCTCGGATTGCAGTGATCGGGGGCGCGCGTTCGATTACGGATTACCGCGCCGCTCCGAATACGGACTGGACGTCGATCGCCAACGGGGCGTTGGCGACCGCGCGCCAGATCAATGCGTCGGTCACGACAACATCCTGCTGGCCGGGGCGCGCGACGCGAACTTCGTTCCGCTCGGGGTCGAGCACCCAGTACTCCGCGGCGCCGGCGTCGAGGTAGTATTCGCGTTTGCTAAAGAGATCGCGCCGTCGTGTCGTCGGCGACAGGACTTCGACCACGAGTAACGGCGGCGGCAGCTCATCCCACGCGTTGCCGTGAGCGTGCGGCGATATGGCGCGCACCATGAGATCCGGCTCTGCTTCAGAGCCTTTGAACCGGATCACCGATCGCGGGTGATACACGTTGCCCAGCCCGTGCCGCGCGACGTAGGGCGTGAGGATCGCGCTCAAGCGCGCCAGCACCTCTTCGCGATCGACCGACGGCGGCGGCGTCACGAACAGCTCGCCGCGAACGAGCTCGTACTTGTTGCCGTCGTCCGGGAGCCGGTGCAGCTCCTGGAGCGTCCACGGCGCCTCTATCGAGCCATTCATAAATTCCCCCTCAGCCGACTGTTGGCTTGAACGCCAGCACCTGCACCACCGCCGAGTGGCCGTTGTGGTAGTCGCCCTCGTGGATCTCACGTTCGATCTCGGCGCCGTGCTCGATGCGAAGGCCCGCGAGCTCGCGCCGCAGGTCGTCGAGCGACGGAAGGAGCGAGGCCTCGCCCGGTCCGCCGGTGCGAAACTCGAGCTGCTTCGGCCGGTACGCTTCCATGATGAACGCGCCGCCGGGCGCGAGCCCCTGCACGGATGCGGCGAGCACGCGGGCGCGCAATGCCGGCGGAAGGTGCATGAAGATCGCGACGATGCCGGACCACTTGCCCGGCGCAATGCGATAGTCGGCGAGGTCGGCGGCTTCGGTTGCGATCGTCACGCCGCGCGCGGCGGCCAGCTCCTGCGCGCGCGACAGACCGACCGGCGACTGATCAACCGCGAGCACGTCGTGGCCGAGTGACGCGAGGTACACGGCGTTTCGACCCTGGCCCTCGGCGAGGCAGAGCACCGGGCCGGGAGGGATGCGGTCGGCGACGGAGCGGAGAAAGTCGTTCGGCTCGGCGCCGTAGACGAAACCGGGAGCGGCGTAGCGTTCGTTCCACATGGAGTGAAGAATATGCGCGGCGGCACGCTCACGCACCGCCGCTCAGCACACGGCTTGGTCGTAGCGCTCGATGCGGATCTCGGCGGCGCGACGGTCGCGCAGCACGACGATCACGCTCGCGGCGACGTTCGCGTACGGCGGACCGGCGTTGAAGCACGACTCGCGATATTCGGGCGTATTCCAGATCTCATATGCGGGCGTGCCGGGGCGGAGGTACTCCTTCGCGTCGAAGTCGTAGATCAGGGAGTCCGGGGTGCTGCGCGTGGGCTGACCGAGGAGGCCCCGAATCGCTGAGGTGCCGAGGCCGAGGCGGAGTCCGCCGGGGGTGGAGACAGGCGGCGAGGTGCGCAGCGGCGCGCAGGCTTCGCGATCCGCGACTGGAGCGCTTTCTCGAACTCGGATGACGTTCAGTTCGCGGCCAGGGGTGCCCATGTCGCTCGCGTCGCTCATCAGCTCGAGGAGGGCGGTGGGGGATTCGCGAGGAATCACGTAGCACCAGCTCTCGTAGACGTCGTGCCCGGTGCCGATGCGGCGTTCGCGGGTGGGGCCAAGCTTTGCGAGGATGCTTGAGGCGCTGTCGCGGTCGAGGGCGACGCCGGCGAGGGAGCGAAATACGATGGGGAGGTCGTGGCGGGGAAGCTGGGCGGGGACGGGGAGTGATAGGGTTGTGAGTAGGAGGGAGAGTACAGCGGACCTGAATACGGAAATGCTCATATCGTGACCGTCAATAGAACGATAGAGACCGCCGGGGATGCGACGCCGAGCCAGCGCCATTGGCCGGCAGATGCGGCGCGATGCCACACGAGCGTGTGCGTCACTGCCTTGCCCTCGTACAGCGCACGCGCAATGGGCACAAATGTGTCACCGCTCAGAGAGTAGCGACGCTCGATGGCGCCTGCGTCGGACGCGCGGATGGACGCGGTGACGTGATGTATCCCTCCTCTAGCTCGAGGTATATCGCAAAGTCATCCAGGGGCAGCACGGAGGCGACGTCGCGATCCCAAGCCTCGAACAGCCGTTCGGAGACCGCCTGTAATCGCTTCGGTCCGATCGGATCAACCGCGGCGGTAAAATCGCCGGCTGATAGGTCGAGCATGTGCGCGGGTTCGGGGCTGCAACGTTCGTTATGCCGCGACGCAGCCCGACGGCGGTGCGCCCGTACTGGAACGGCTCTGCCGGGAGCGGAGGCACAGAGGCATGCGGCGCTCCCCCCGCACACGCTGTATCGGACCGAAGCGTGTCTGTTAGAGGGCGGCGACGACGGCGCGCTGCCGCATGCTGCCGCTGAGCTGACTCGTCGCCCACCGGCTCGCCTGCCACGGCTCCGCCGTACACCACCTGACGCACCTGGCCGATGGACTTCCCGAGGCGGACTGTCCCGACATCGACGCGTGCCTGGGGCTGCCGAGCGCCGATGGATGTTTCCTCATGCACAAGCAGAAACAAGCACTGATGAGGGATCAGTCACGGTCGGGATCGCGGCATAACGCCCGAGCTCAGCTGCAAAGGAGTCAAATAAGAGTTTGCGGCGCCGCCGCAAACAGGTCAATAGCTCCTTTGTCAGCTGCAGCGTTCGTTAGGCGACACGGAGCGGCTTAATCCGGTTGACCGTTCCTTTGAGTTTCTGAGCGGCGTCCCAGAGATCGACCGCCCGCTGCGCATTGAGCCAGAACTCGGGCGAGTTGCCAAAGAGCCGTGACAGGCGAAGCGCCATCTCGGGGCTGACCGCCCGCCGCTCACGAAGCAACTCGTTCACCGACTGGCGGGAAACGCCCGCGGCCTCGGCCAGCGCCGTAACGGTCAGGCCATAGTCGGGCATGAAGTCCTCGCGCAGCATTTCACCGGGATGGATCGGGCGGCGGTGCATCGGCTTCGTATTCGGAATTGACATGGCGAACTCGCTGCTAGTGATAGTCACAGACCTCAACGTCATACGCATCGCCGTCGACGAAGCGGAAGCAAATGCGCCACTGATCGTTGATCGCGATGGCGTGCTGGCCCTGCCGATCATCTTTGAGCGCGTGCAACCGGTTGCCGGGCGGCACACGCAAATCGTCGAGCTTGGTCGCGAGGTGGACGTACTCCAGCCTACGGACCGCCCGCGCTCGAATATCCGCAGGAAATCGCTTCGCGGTACCGGTGGTGAACAGCTCTTCCGTCCGGCGGTCGGCGAACGACTTGATCATGGTGAAATGTAACGCGTCACGTGACGCGCGTCAAATGCCTGGGTGTCGCCTAACGCCCGAGTTCAGCTGCAAAGGGACCATATAAGAGTGCTCACGCAGTGAGCACCGTCAAGAGCCCCTTTGACAGCTGCAACGTTGGTTATGCCGCGACGGGAACGAGGGACGGCGCGCCCGATCTGGACCGCCTCCGGCGGGAGCGGACGCAGATGATGAGCGCCGCCGCTCCCCCCGTGACGCCGTATACGCCGACATCGATCGAGGCGTGGGACCGGGCGCGGTGCAACGAGCGCGACGGCGCTAACGTGATGCGGGCTCACTGGCTCGAGCACCGCGCGTCCGTACACCAACCTGATGCGCGGTGCGGAGTGGCCTCCCGAGGCGGACCGTCCGAGGATCGACGCCTGCTGTCGCGCAGCCGAGCGCCGACTGGTGTTCCTCGTGCACAGCCGAAGAAGAAGGTGTGCTGAGGGGCCGGCGATGGTCGGGATCGCGGCATAACGCCCGAGTTCAGCTGCAAAGGGATATATAAGAGTGCTCACGCAGTGAGCACCGTCAAGAGCCCCTTTGGCAGCTGCAACGTTCGTTATGCCGCGACGGGAATCAGGGACGGCGCGCCCGATCTGGATCGCCTCCGAC
>JAICWO010000029.1 GCA_025934775.1 Gemmatimonadaceae bacterium
GGTGGCGGGGGGGTCTTGTTTGTTGGGATGGGGCTTGTATTAAATATTGTTTTTGGCGGGGGTTTGTGTCTGTTGGGTCGCGGGGGGGCGCGCGCGCCCCTACGCGCTCTCTCCGGTCCGGCTCTTCCCAAAGATCCGCGCCCGCACCTCCCACAGTGCGGGAAAGAACTTCTGATCCACCGTCTTCATCAAATACCGCGAGCCCAGCGTCCCGCCCGTTCCGCCCGTCGCCGGCCCGATGATCCGCTCCACCAACTGCACGTGCTTGAACCGCCACTGGCCGAACTGCTGCTCGTACTCGAGCAGCGCCTCGGCGAGAAAGAAGAGGACGTTCGGCCCCGGGCCGAGATAGAGGTCGTCGATCGTCATGCCCGACCTTTCGAGAAGTCTCAAGAAGAGATCCTGCAGGGTCGGCCGGTCGAGGGCGCGCTGCACGATGTCGGCGATGGGGCCGTGCTCCTCGAGCGCGTGCATGAAGTGCACGTCGCGGAGCCCCGACGCGGCCTCGATCGCGCGGAACTGCACGCTCTGCGAGCCGCTCGACGTGCCGAGGTACGTCCGGAATTGCGCGAAGTGCTGGGGCGGCAGCGCCTCGAGCGCCGAGAGCTGCGCCGAGACGATGCGCATCAGCGCGTTGATGCGCTGCAGGCGCCAGAGCGACGCGCCGGCATCCTTGGCCTCCAACGCGGAGACCAGGCCGTCCAGGTCGTGCAGGATCGCCTTGAACCAGAGCTCGCTCGCCTGGTGGACGACGATGAACAGCAGCTCGTCCGGGTGCTCGGGCTCGGACTGGGGGCGCTGGAGCCGCAGCAGCTCGTCGAGCGCGAGGTACGATCCGTAGGTGATCGCGTCCGTCAAAACGTGGAGACCTCGAGCGCGAGCACGTCGTCCACGGCCATCACCTCCGTCGTGAAGAACGGTTCGCCATAGCGTTTTCTAATGAGCGTTCCATAATACGCCGCGACGTGCCGGACCACATCCTCCAGGGACTCGCCGTTCGGGTACACCTCGCCCGCCTGCGTCACCCCGTCGAACTGCGACGCGTAGCAGCGGATGGCGGCCAGCTTCTGCTCGAACGTGTCGCTGACGTCGACGACGAACGTCGGCCGCACGAAATCCTGCCGGTAGGCGAGCGCGTGCAGCACTTTCATTGGACGGTGCTTCGGCACGTCGGGCGCGAGCTTCGCGAGCCCGGCGAGAAAGCACGCGTCGCGGACGAGCTGCCCGGTGATCCGGTGATCGGGGTGCCGTCCGTCGAGCGACGGCGCGATGACGATCTTCGGCGCGAACGGCCGCAGCGCGCGGACGAGCCGCTCGCGCGTCGCCACGTCGTTCATGATCCCGGCATCCGGCAGACCGACGTTCGCGCGGACCGCGACGCCCATCGTGCGCGCCGCGGACTCGGCCTCCGACGCGCGGAGCTCCGCGGAGCCGCGCGTGCCCATCTCGCCCTGCGTGAGATCGAGAATGCCGACGCGATAGCCCGCGCGCACCGCCTTGATCAGCGTTCCGCCGCAGGTGAGCTCGACGTCGTCGCGGTGCGCGGCGATCGCGAGCAGATCGACGGTTGGAGAGGTGGTACCAGTGGTCATGACCGGAATATAGGACGATCCCGGCCGTGACTCGCTAGCGGTGTCTACTCGTACCGCAGTGCGTCGACCGGATCCAGTCGCGAGGCGCGCATCGCGGGGAGCATGCCGAAGATCACCCCCGTGATCGCGCTTGCCCCCAGGGCGGCGGCGATCGCGAGTGGCGGGATCGACGCTTTGATCGGCGTCGCGTGCGCGATGATCACGGACACGAGGCCGCCGAAGAGCAGGCCGATCACGGCACCAATTCCGGTCAACGTCACCGCCTCGACCAGGAACTGCCAGAGAATCGTCGCGCGCGTCGCGCCGAGCGCTTTCCGCACGCCGATCTCCCGCGTGCGTTCGGTGACCGAGATCATCATGATCGCGATCACGCCCACGCCGCCGACGAGCAGCCCGATCGCCGACAACACGATCATCACCAGGAAAAACATCCCGAAGACCTTGTTGTAGGTCTCCATCAGCTTGTCCTGCGTGATGAGCGCGAAGTTGTTCTCCTGCGCCGGACGCAGGCCGTGGCGCGCGCGCATCGTGGCGATCACGTCGTCCATCGCGTCGTCGCGCGTCACCTCGTCGCGCGGCATGATCGCGATCCCGATGTTGGCGTACGACGCGTTGAGCGCGCGGTACGCCGTCTCGAACGGCACGATCGCCCGCGGACGGTTGCCGCCCGAGAGGAAGCTGGCCGCGTAGTGGTAGACGCCGATCACGCGGAACGGCACGTTCGAGATGCTCACCATCTTGTCGAGCGGGTCGGAGTCGCCGAACAGCTTCGTCGCCATCTCGTCGTTCACGATCACGACTTTGGCGCCGTTCGCCTCCTCCGCGTCCGTGAAGCTGCGCCCCGGGTACAGGTCGCCCGCGTGGTCGATGATCGTCCAGTTCGACGTGGCGCCGATCACCTGCGTCGAGCTCAGGTCGCGATCCATGTACCGGACTTCCTTCGACATCCCGAGCTGCGCCTCGGCCGCGCGGATCGACGGCAGCCCGTCGATCGCCCTGGCGTCGCCAAAGTTCAGCCGCGGATTGTGCAGCCACTTGCACGTGTCGTCGGTGCCGTCACAGTTCTCGAACGTGATGGGGTACCGGCTGAGGAAGAACGTCTTCGGGCCCGCCTTCTCGAAATCGCGCGCGACGCTCGTGTTGATCCCGTGGATCGCCGCCGAGATGACCACGACGACGAAGACGCCGACGGCGACGCCGAGGATGGTGAGCGCGGCCCGAACCCGGTTGGCGCGAATCGAGTCGAGCGCGATCATCACGCCCTCGAGCACCACAAAGCCGCGGAAGCGAGTGGCCATGGCTCAGGTCTCCTGTCGCATCGCGGCGATCGGATCGAGGAGCGCGGCGCGGCTCGCCGGATAAATCCCGGCGATCATGCCCACGCCGGCGCCGATTCCCACACCGACGAAAATCGACCACACCGCGACGGCGGCGGGCAGCGGCGAGAGCGCGGCGATCAGCTTGGCGAAGCCGATGCCGAGGGCGACGCCGACCGCCGCGCCGAGCGTCGACAGGGTCGCCGACTCGACGAGGAACTGATTGAGGATGTCGCGCCGGCGGGCGCCGAGCGCCTTCCGGATGCCGATCTCGCGCGTCCGCTCGGCGACGGCCACCAGCATGATGTTCATGATCACGATCGCGCCGACCACGAGGCCCACCGTGGGCAGCGCCACGCCGGCGATCGTCAGATAGCTCTGAATCTTGTTCCAGAAGTCTAATGCGGACTCCGACGTCTCCATCTCGAAATTGTCCGGCTGCTCCGGATGGAGATGGCGGCGCGCGCGCATCACGGCCCGTGTCGACTCCATGGCGTCGCGCATGCCGGCGTCGGTCGGCCCCTGCACGATCATCGCGTCGACCACGCTGTGCGGGTTGACCCAGCGATTGAGCGGCGACTTGTCCGGCGCGACGAGAAATTTGTCGAGCGACTGCCCGAACACGCTGCCCTGCGCCTCGGCGACGCCGATCACCGTGTAGGGAATGCTCTGAATGCGCAGCTCGCGGCCGATCGGGTTCAGATTCGGGAAGAAGTGATCGGCCACGTCCTTGCCGATGACCACGACCGGCGTCCCGAGCTGATATTCTTGAATGCTGATGAGCCGGCCCTGCGCCGCGCCCATCCGCTTGATGTCGAACCAGCCCGGCGACACGGTCGAGCACTGGACGCTGCGGGGCCGCGCGTACGCCGATTCGACGTTGAGATTTTCCGAGCTCTCCGTGGCCCAGAGCACGTCGGCCGGCAGCGCGGCCGCGACCGCGTGCACGTCGGCTTCGTAGACCCGCGGCCGCCGCCGCCACTCGTTGCGGGTAGCCTGCGTCACGTCGCCCACCTGGAAATCGGGCGTGCGGCGCAGGCTGAACGAGTTGACGGCGATGATCTTGCCGATCAGGTCGTCCTTCATGTAACGGCTCATTCCCGCCACGATCGACACGACCGCGATCAGGAACGTCACGCCGATCATCACGCCGATGACGGTGAAGAAGCTCTTGAGCTTCTGCACGCGAATCGTCTCCAACGCGATGCGGATGGCTTGGAAGAAGGACATGAAAACTCGGGGCCGGAGGTGAGGCCCCTACGAGATTCGTCGCGAAAGGTTACGCGTGTTGCGTGCCGAGACCGATGCGCGCCACGAACGCGTCGCGCGTGTCGTCCGTCGAGATCAAGCCGTCGCGGAGGACCACGACGCGGCGCGCGTGCTGCGCGATGTCCGGCTCGTGCGTGACCATGACGACGGTCTGGCCGCTGTCCGCCAGGCTCTCGAACACGCGCATGATCTCCTCGGAGGTCTGTGAATCGAGGTTGCCGGTGGGTTCGTCGGCGAGCAGCATCGACGGATCGTTGACCAGCGCGCGGGCGATCGCGACGCGCTGGCGCTGTCCGCCCGACAGCTCGTTGGGCCGGTGGTCCATGCGGTTTTCAAGCTGCACCTTTTCCAGCGCCTCTTTGGCCCGGCGCCGGCGTACGTCCGAGCTCACTCCGGCGTACACGAGCGGAAGCTCCACGTTGTGCAGCGCGGTCGCGCGGGGAAGCAGATTGAACGTCTGGAAGACGAACCCGATCTCCTTGTTTCGCACGCGGGCGAGCGCGTCATCCGACATCGTCGAGACGAGCTGGCCGTTCAGCCAGTACTCGCCCGCGTTCGGCGTGTCCAGGCAGCCGACGATGTTCATCAGCGTCGACTTGCCCGAACCCGACGGACCCATGATCGCCACGTACTCGTTGCGCGCGATCGCGAGGTCCACGCCGCGCAAGGCGCGCACGACTTCGCCGCCCATGTCGTACTCGCGCTTGATGCCGCGCGTCACGATCACCCACTTGGATTCCGGAGTCGCTCCCGCGGTTCCGGTGACCACGCGCCGCTCCGCGGTTTCGGTGAGCGGCGCTTCTACGCTGGTTGAATTCACGACTTAGTCCCCGAGATCGGCTTCTTCGCGTCCTTGGCTTCGCGTACGAGCGCGCCGTCCTTCAGATCGCGAATCGCTTGGTAGGTACCGGCAACGATCCTGTCACCCTGCTTCAGACCGCTGAGAATCTCGAAATCGTTCTCTCCCGCGATCCCTACTGTTACGGGCCGGAACGTCACTTTGTTGTCGGCGCCCACCACGAACACCCCCTCCACGTCCTTCTTGCCCACGTCCTTGACCGGCTTGGCCTTCCCCAGGCCGACCGCCGTGTCGCCCTGCTGCGTCGCCTGGTTCTCGCGGACCGTGAGCGCAATGATCGGCACCGAGAGGACGTTCGTCCGCTTGTCGGTGACGATCTTCGCCGTCGCCGAGAAATCCGGGCGCGTGTCCGGGGGCGCGTTGAGGAGCTGGATCGTGACCTCGTAGTCGACCGCCTGGTCGCTCGTCGTCGCGGTCGTCGACTTGATCGAGCTGTTCGAGATCTTCGTCACGCGGCCCAGGAACGTCGTATCCGGGAACGCGTCGATCGCGACCTGCGCCGAATCGCCGACCTTGATCCGCGCGACGTCGGTCTCGTCGACCTTGACCTTGGTCTCGAGCACCGACATGTCGGAGATCGTGAGCAGCGTGGCCGCGTCCTTGTTGAACGTGCCCGGCACCGCCGTCTCACCCTGTTCCACCGCGAGGCGCGTCACGCGCCCGGCCATCGGCGCGTAGATCGTCGTCTTCGCGAGCGCGCTCTTCGCGTCGTTCATCGACGCGCTCGCCTGGTCGACCGCGTGCTTGCTCGCGTCGACGAGCGCCTTGTCCACGTCGACCGCCGTGCGGAGCTGCTCGAGCTGCTCGTCGGCGATGAGCTGCGGATTCGTCTTCTTGATCGACGCCGATCGCTGATACGTGTTCTGCGCCTGGTCGAGGTTCGCCTGTGCCTGCGCGAGCTGCGCCTGCGCGCTCGCGACCGCGGCGACGGACCGCTCGACTTCGGCCTGCGCCTGCGCCGGATCGATCTGCAGCAGGAATTCGCCGGCCGAGACCATCTGGCCTTCTTTGACTGACAGCTTCATGATCTTGCCGCTCACGTCGGAGGCGACGTCGACCTTGGTCTCGGGGCTCACTTGACCGCTGGCCGTGACCGAGGCGATGAGGTCACGCCGCTGGACCGGCTCGATGCGGACTTCGACGGCCTTGTTGCCGCGCTTGGCCGCCGTCATCGCGAGCGTCGGTCCGACCACCGCGACGATGATGATCCCGACCGCCCACTTTGCTTTCGTGCCCATGTTGGTCCTCAGCCTCAGCGGAGAGGGCGGCCGACCGCGTTTTCCAACGCGGCGAACGCCTTGTGATAATCATAAATCGCGTTGACCCGCGCGACCTGCGCCTGCTCGTACTGCGCGCGCGCCGTCGTCACGTCCAGGAACGTCTTCGCGCCCACCTTGTAGCTCTCTTCAGCAAACTGTAATTCCTCGGTCGATTTCTGCGCGTTCTGCGTCTGCAGCTCGACCGTCTTCTGCGCCGTGACGAGCGTGAGATACGCCTGCGTCACGTCCGTCGTGAGCTGGAGGTCCCGCGCGCGCACGTCGTACTGCGCGTTGTCGCGCTGCACCTTGGCCTGCTCGATCTGCGACTCGCGCGCGTAGTTGTTGAAGATCGGCAGCGAGATGCTCGCCGACACGCCGAACGGGCTGCGGTTGAAGCTGAACGGGAAGCCCTTGTTGGACGCGCGCGCCGCCGCCAGCTCGTCCGGCGTGAGCGTCGGCGAGCCGCAGCTCGCGGCCGGGAGTCCCGCGCCCACCCGTAGCGAGTCCAGCGACATGCAGCTCCGGAACTGACTCGCGCGGCTCGCGATCGCGCTGTTCACCACGTAGTCGTCGCTCGCGTAGGAGAACGAGTTGCCGCCCCAGCCGGTGCTCAACGAGAGCGTGGGGAGGTACTCGGTCTTCGTCGAGTTGACCTGCATTTGCGACGCGAACTGGCGCGCCTTCTTCGCCTCGAGATCTGGATTGACGTGCTTCGCCAGCGCGAGCAGCGAGTCGAGCGATCCCGGCGGCGATGTGACGGTGAACGTCGTCGTGAGCTTGACCGCGGTATCCGGCGCCACGCCCATCAACTGGAACAGCTTGAGCTTCTCGACCACCGCCTGGTTGTGCGCGGTCAACGCGTTCACCTGCGCTTGGCCGAGCGTGACCTCGGCACTGCGCACGTCGAGAATCGTTCCGGCGCCTACCTTGAGCTTGGCCTGCGCGAGATCGAGCTGCCCCTGCGCGCTCTGCACCAGCGTGTCCTGTAGTGCGGCCTGCGCCTGCTGCTCGAGCGCCGTGATGTACTGCGTCACGACCTGCGACCGGAGCGACTCACCCTGGCTCGAGATGTCCGCCTCGGCGGCATCGCGATTCGCGCGCGCCGCGCGCGGCGCGAATGCCACCGCGCCGCTGATGTTGTAGCTCAGATTGAAGCCGTAGCTCGACTGATACGTGTCGGCGCTGCCCGGAATCGGCACGCCCTGGAAATACTGCGTGCCGGCCTGCTGATACCGCGTGCTGAAGTTGGTCGACGCCGACGGAAGCAGCGCGGCGTACGACTGCCGCACCTGTGCCTCCGAGTTCCGGAGATCGTTCGTGATCTGACGGAATACCGGATTGTTCTCGTGCGCGATCTCGACCGCCCGGTCCAGCGGCAGCGAATGATCGGTCGAGGGAGTTTGCTGCGCGACGACGAGCTGCGCGGGGATCGCCAGGAACGCGACGAACCTCAACGAACGCATGGGGGGGAGTCCTGTTTTGGTGGGGTCTGGCGGGTCGTACGGCGGCCGTCCGGCTGGAGTTTCAGCCGATTCGGAACGTGATGGCCGCGGGTGCTGCATGGGACGGATACTACGAGGGATGCTACACTGCGCTGAACGTCTCAGCGGGGAAGTTCGTCACGCTGCGCGCTCACGTGCTCGCCCGGAATGTCGACGCGAAGCAGCCGGCCCTCCGAGTCCACCCAGAACTCCTGACGCGCCGCGCCGCTGCCGAGCGCGTATCGGGTTGCCGTCACCGACCGGCCGCCGATCGTGATCGGCTCCAGTCCCAATGGCGTGATGGCGGCCGTCGACCGCGTGATCGCGCGCGGGCTCACGATCGTGAGCGGCTGATCGCGATGCGCCATCGGGACGAAGTAGAGTTGGTGCTCGAGCCCCGCGTCCACGATCACACAACGGCCCGCCGCCATCGGGAATTCCCGCTGCGACTCGATGCCGTGCTGATCCGACGACACCACCGCGAGCCTCCCACCGCGCGCCACGGCTTTCACCCGGAGCGCGGGCGAGCCGTCCTGCCGCGCGACGAGCGCGTAGCTGATCGGCGTGCCCAGCGTGTCCACGGTCAGCGAGCTGTTGATGCGCTCGCTCGCCGAGGCGAGCTGGCCCGTGGCCCGAATCGAGTCGTTGCCGAATCGGACGATTTTGAAGCTCTCGCTCTGCGGTGCGCCGCCGCCGCGACTGACCGTGAACGTGCCTTCGTCGACGACGCGGCCCTGCGCCAGCGCCGCCGAAGGCAGCAAGGGCAGCATGGCGAGCGCGGCGACGATGATCAGGGTGGAACCAATCGTACGGAGGCGCATACACCGGAATCTACCCGGCAGCGGCCGCCAGGTTCACGTTTGCGCCGTCGGATGAACGAAGATTCGCTCGCGAATCCGCTGATAGATTCGCTCGTAAATGGCTCGGCCCTTGGACGCCGTGGCCAGGGTGGGACGCCCGATCGAGCCCGGGCTCGCGCGAGGGACGCGCAGCCAGCCTCGCCGGTAACGTCGCAGCTCATCGCGGGACATCATATAATCCTGAGCCAGCTCCATGGCGACCAGCTCTGGTGCGATGTACAACATCAGCGACGTATCGACCTCGTCTCCGTGCATCGGCTCGCTCTGACCCTCGAGCAAGTCGCTGAAATCGATCCCGAAGATGTCCACCGCCCGAACCCGCGCCCCCGAAGTGATCACCGTCGACATCGCTTCGAGATGCGGATCGTGCTCGTGCGCGGTGAGCATGATGAATTCGCGGATGCCCGTCGACTCCCACGTGTCGAGCAGGTCGTTGAGCAGTCGATGCAGCGTCTTCTTGCGCAGCGACGCGTTGCCCGCATATCCGCGCTCCGTCACCACGTTCACGCCGTACTCCACCGTCGGCGCGAGCAGCACGCCGAACTCGGCGGACAGATCGTGCGACAGCCGCTCCACGATCATGGTGTCCGAGCCGAGCGGGAGATGCGGCCCATGCTGCTCGCAGGTCCCGATCGGTATGATCAGGCGCGGATCGCTGTCGATGATCGACGCGATGTCGGTCGGCCGCATGCGTTTGAGGCAGCGCGCCGTCGGCGCGCCGGCGGGAGTCTGAATCATTTCAGCTAACCGAACGGTTCGACTGACGCGCCCGGGCGCGGCGCGGTGGACCTGGTGGGCCGTCGCCGCCGGCGCGGCGCTGCTCGCCGCGAGTCGGTGGCTCCATGCACCCAGCGTAGAGTATCTGGTGCCGCTCGTCGTCGCCACCATGGCGACGGCGGCCTTGCTGCCGTTCGCCGCGCGAGGTCAACGCCCCTGGGCCATTGGTTGCGCGGCGTTCCTGGCGGTTGCCGCGCTGCTCGCGATCCCCGCGCAGCGCGACCTCGGCCGCGTGCGGCACGACTGGGAGCACTGGCGCCGTGATGCCGCCGGGAATGGACTCGCGATGCTGCGTTCCGCGATCGACGACGCGGTGCGCCGCTCGGCGACGGCCGCCGACGAGACGCTCGAAGCGCCGGGCGACCGCGCCGCGGCCTTCGCGCGTCTTTCTGATTTGACGGACGGCGAGGACGAGCGCGGGGTCGCGCTCTACCGCGGCGACTCCGCCTTCGCGTGGGCCGGCGGTCTCCGCGCCGGCGTCGATCTCACGCGCGCAGGTGTCGGCGTGATCGCGACGCCGTTCTATCTCGGAATTCAAGTTCTGAAAACACGCGGAAGCGCAAAGGCCGCGGTCGTGACGCTGCTCGAAGCGTCCCCCCCGGCCGACCGCGTGTCGTCGCCGCTCGCGCGCCGCGTCGCGGATCGCGCCGGCCTGAGCGGATTCGAGTTCTCGCCGCCGAGCGACTCCGGCGGCGAGGTGCTGCATTACTCGGCCGCCGGCATACGTCTGTTCGACGTCCGCGCCGCACCGCTCGTGCAAGGTGAAGTGGAGCAGCGCGTGCTCGAGTCGGCGCGCGCGCGCGCCGGCTTCGTCTTCGTGCTCGCCCTCGTGTGCTTCATCATCGGCGTCTGGCGCGGAACGCGTTCGCTCGCCGAGCGTGTCGCCGCGCTCGCGATCGGGCTCGCGTGCACGGCGCTCGTGCCGCTCAATCAATATTCGAATCTCACACGGCTGTTCGACCCGGCCGTGTACTTCACCGGCGAAGGCGGCCCGCTCACCGGCAACGCCGGCGCGCTCGCGGCCACGAGCGCGCTCGTGCTGCTCGGGATTCTCACCGTGTTGCGCCGGCGCGCCGTTCCCGCCTCTCGCTGGGCGGCGGCGATCGCCGTCCTGCTCGTTGCCGGTCTCGGACCGTTCCTGCTGCGCGACCTGTCGCGCGGGGTTGCGATTCCGCTTCACGGCGTCGACGCCGCGCTCTGGCTGATCTGGGAGATCCCGCTCTTTCTCGCCGCGGTGTCCGTGCTGCTCGTCGGAACGACCGCCGGCTCGACGCTCCTCGGTCCGGCGCGCGGCGTGTCGCCGTGGACGGCCCCGGCGCTCGCCGCGATCGCGGCGTTGGTCGCGCCGGTCGTGTGGGAGGCGCCCGGCCGGTGGCCGTGGTGGTACGCGTTCCTGTGGATCGGCGCGATCGGCGTGCTCGCGTTCACGCGGCGCAGCCGGCTCGTCATCCTGAGCGCGTCGATCGTCGCGGCGCTCGGCGCGACGACGCTGGTCTGGGGGCGCACCTCGCGCGGACGAGTCGAGGCGGCCGAGCGCGATCTCACGAGCCTGGCGCAGCCCGACTCGACCGCGATCGAGCTCGCGCGGCGGTTCGGCGCCGCGCTGACGGTGGAGCAGGCGCCAATTAGTCGCGAAGCGCTACTAAAGCGTTATGTCATATCAGATCTTTCATCAGCGGAAAATCCGGTCGCGCTCTCGGCGTGGCCCACCGATTCCGGACCGGCCGCCTCGTTCGCCACGGCCGCCGTGCCCGTACCGCGCGCCGCCGTCGCCCAGCTCGTCACGCGCGCCCGGCAGACCGGCGCGGTGCTGATCCAATCCGTGCCGACCGACACGGCGCTCGAGACGGTAATGGCCGCGCCGTCGCCGACCGGAGGCGTCACCGCCGTCGTGGTCGCGCCCAAGAGCCGCTTGTTCGCGCCGGATCAGTTCGCGCGGCTGCTCGGGCTCGAGGGAAGCGCGGATGCGGAACCGCCGTACACGGTCCGGCTGCGCGTGCCGGGCGCCGAAGTCTCCGGCTCGCAGGTGAGCTGGCGCCGCGAAGCGAGCGAGCTGCACGGCGATCGGGCGGTGCGCACCGGAACAGGGATCTCGTTCGCGCACGTGGAAGTCGAGCTGCGGCCGCTGCCGGCGCTGGTGCAGCGCGGCGCGCTCATCGTGCTCCTCGACCTCGCCACGGTCGCGCTGCTCTGGCTCGGCGGCGTCGTCGCCGACGGGGGCGCCGCGCGATGGCTCCGCGCGCGCCGGCGCACCTGGGCGCGCAGCTATCGGGCGCGGCTCTCGCTCGCGCTGTTCGCGTTCTTCGTCATTCCGGGCGTCGCGTTCGCCGTGTCGTCGTACGAGCAGCTCGCGAACGATGCGACGCAATCGCGCGCCCTCCTCGTGCTCGAGACGCTGCGCGCGATCGACGACACGAGCGCCACGCCCGCGCGCCTCGCCGCGGCCGGCGACCGCGCCGACGCGCCGCTCTTCTTATATCGCGGCGGGGTGTTGGAGCAGACGAGCGATCCGCTGTACGCGCAGATCGCGCCCACGGGCCGCTACGTCGCGCCGCCGACCGAGATCGCGCTCGCCGTGCGCGATGAGGAAACTGATACGCGGGTCGAGCGCATCGACGGCGTGAGCGCGCTGTTTGGATATCGCGCCATGCCCGCGCCCCCCGGCCAGCCGATGACGATCATCGCCACCCCCGCGCACGCCGACGAGCTCGCGCTCGGCCGGCGCCGGCGGGATCTCGGCATCCTCGTGCTGTTCGCGACCGCCATCGGCGCGCTCGCCGCGCTCTGGCTGAGCGGCGTCGCCGCGCGCCAGCTCGCGCGGCCGATCGGAACGCTCCGTTCCGCGGCGCTCGCGATCGCCGCGGGCGAGCGCGCCGCGCCGCTCGAGGGCGAGCCGACCGCGGAATTCCTCCCCGTGTTCGCCGCGTTCCGGCGAATGACGGCCGACCTGAACGCGAGCCGGTCCGCGCTCGAGGAAGCGCAGCGTCGTACGGCGGCCGTGCTGCGAAACGTCGCGAGCGGTGTGATCGCGGTCGACCCTGACGGCCGCGTCTCGCTCGCGAACCCGCGGGCGGAGGCGCTCCTCGGACGCCCGCTGCCGGGTGGAACGGAGCTCGCCTCCGCGGCGCCCGCGGAGATCGCGACCGCGGTCGCGCGCTTTCTCGCGTCGCGCGACGACGAAGAGGGCTTCGAGCTCGCGCTCGAGACTCAGCAGTTGCGCGGCACGTTGACGCGCCTCTCGCGCGGCGGCGCGGTGATCACGCTCGACGACGTCACGGAGCTCGCGCGCGCGCAACGCGTCCTCGCCTGGGGCGAGATGGCGCGCCAGGTCGCGCACGAAATCAAGAATCCGCTCACGCCGATCCGCCTCGGCGTGCAGCATCTCAAGCGCGCCCGCGCCGACGCCCGTGTCGACTTCGATCGCGTGCTCGATCAGAACGTGACGCAGATTCTCACCGAGATCGACCGGCTCGACGAGATCGCGCGCGCGTTCAGCCGCTACGGCGCGGCGCCGAGCGAGCGCGCGCGCGCGGCGCGCGTGGACGTGGCCGCGGTCGTGCGCGAAGTGGTGTCGCTCGAGCGCATGGGGCAGGAGTCGGCGGTCGACTGGCGCGAGGTCGGCACCGATGCGCCGGTCTTGGCGCTCGCGCGCGTGGACGAGCTGAAGGAAGTGCTGCTCAACGTGCTCGAGAATGCGCGCCACGCCGGCGCGCGCGCGGTGACTGTCGCGGTCGAATCGACCGCGGGCGACGATGAACGTCCCGTCCGCATTTCGATCGAGGACGACGGCCACGGCATCGCGCCCGACGTGCTGCCGAGAATTTTCGAGCCGCACTTCTCGACGCGCACGAGCGGCAGCGGGTTGGGCCTCGCGATCAGCCGGCAGTTAGTGGAGAGTTGGGGAGGGGAGATCAGCGTCGAGAGTGGGGGAGGGGGCACTCGGGTGCTGATCATGTTGGAGCAGGGAGGGAGTTGATCGTGGTGGTGGTTGTGAGCAGACAGCGAGCTGTCAGTTCCCGGCTCGGCTATTCGCTATCAGCGACAGCTATCCGAGGAATGCGGAACGAAGCGTTGGATGGAAGCGCGGGCCGGATCCCACTCCGCTTCGCTGGCAGCGCGGTGGTACTACGCGACTGGCGAAAGCCCGTCGCGCCACGCGCGGCGTACACCGCCACCCGAAGCCGACCCCCGATCCCATTCCACACTTCCAACTCCCTCCGATAGCTGTCGCTGATAGCGAACAGCCGAGCTGGGAACTTCAGCTGTCAGCTCCTCAGCCAGCGCTCAGCGCTCAGCGAATATCCTGATACTTTTGATATTCACGAATTCTCGTATCCCGAATCCACTCAGCTCCCGCCCATAGCCCGACGCCTTCACGCCGCCGAACGGGAATCGAGCATCCGACGCGACCATGCCGTTGATGAACACGCAGCCCGCCGCCAATCCGCGGGCGAAGCGCTCGATTTCGTTCGCGTCGCGCGTCCACGCCGCGGCGCCGAGGCCGAACGGCGTGTCGTTGGCGATCGCGATCGCTTCGTCCACGTCGCGCGCGCGCGCGATCGCGGCCACGGGGCCGAACGTCTCCTCCCGCATCGCGGCGGCGTGGCGCGGCACGTCGGCGAGCACCGTCGGCTCGTAGTAGTAGCCCGCGCCACCGCGCGGCGCGCCGCCGAGCATGAGACGCGCGCCCGCGTTCACCGAGCGCAGCACCTGGTCGTGCAGATCGTCGCGGATCTGCGCCGTGGCGAGCGGGCCGATGTTGGTGTGTTCGTCCATCGGGTCGCCGACGACGAGCGACCGCATCCGCTCGACGAACCGCTCGATGAACCGGTCGGCGATCGAGTCGTGCACGATGAACCGCTTGGCGGCGATGCACGACTGTCCGTTGTTGATCGTGCGCGCGGTCACCGCCGTCTGCACCGCGGCATCCAGATCGGCGCTCGGCATCACGATGAACGGATCGCTTCCGCCCAGCTCGAGCACCGTCTTCTTGATGTGCTGTCCGGCGATCGACGCCACGCTGCGGCCGGCGCCTTCGCTCCCCGTGAGCGTCGCCGCGGCGACGCGCGGATCGGACAACACGCCTTCGACCGCGCCGGAGCCGATGAGCAAAGTCTGAAACACGCCGCCAGGCGCTCCGGCTTCCTCGAACAATTGCTCCAGCGCGAGCGCGCACTCGGGCACGTTCGACGCGTGCTTGAGCAGGCCAACGTTCCCCGCGCACAGCGCCGGCGCCGCGAACCTCATCACTTGCCAGAAGGGGAAATTCCACGGCATCACGGCGAGCACCACGCCCAGCGGCTCGAACGCGACGAAACTCCGCTCATTCTTCGCCGCGACCGGCTCGTCGGCGAGAAATTGCGGCGCGTGCTCCGCGTAGTAGGCGCACACCGTCGCGCACTTCACCGCTTCGGCGATCGCCGACGCGATCGGCTTCCCCATTTCGAGCGTCATGATGCGGCCGTAATCCTGCTTGCGCCGCTCGAGAATCTGCCCCGCGCGCCGTACGACCTCGCACCGCTGTTCGATCGGTGTGGCGCGCCACACGGGCGCGACGCGATGGGCGAGCGCGAGCTTCTCTTCGATCTCATCCGGCGTGAGCTCGGGGAACGAGCGAATCAGCTCCCCGGTCGCCGGATTGACCGTCTGGATCGGCATCTCGTACCTGTCAGGTGGTGTAGAGTGAGTCTCCCTGCCATGCGACTCCCGCGCCATCGGTCGCGAACCAGCGGCGCCACCACGGCACTTGCCGCTCGCGCTCGAACACGGCCTGAACCGCCGAGCGCCATGCCCCCTGCATCGCGGCCGCATCCTGGAAGCGATCGCTCGACGCCGCGGCCAGCCCGCGTCGGAGCCAGTTCATGATCTCGGGCGGATACGGCGAGAGGTCGACGTCGCCGCGCATCTGGCGCCCGAGGATCGTCGTCGCGTCCTTGTCGCCGAACGGCGGCGTCCCGCTCATCGCGAATGCGACGATCGCCGCGATCGAGAAGCAGTCCGCCGCGGCGTCCTGCGGCTCGCCGAGCAGTTGCTCCGGCGGCGCGAACGCCGGCGTCCCCGACGCGCCGGCAATCTCTTCACCGGTGACGTTCGCGATGCCGAAGTCCGCCAGCCGCCAACGACGATAGCGATCGATCAGCACGTTCTCGGGCTTGAGATCGCGGTGGATCACGCCGATCGAGTGCGCCGCCGCCAGTCCGCTGAGCACGAAATCCACTTGCGGCGCGATCTCGGTGAGTGGGCGTGGTCCCGAGCGCGCGATCAGATCGGCGACCGAGCCGCTCTCAGCGAGCTCCATCGTGTACCACGCCACGTCGCCGCGGCTGTCCCAGTCGAAGATCGGCACGATCGCCGGATGCGCGAGCTGCGCCGCGAGCCGTGCTTCGCGCCGGAACCGGCCGATGCTGCGCTCGTCGCGCGCGACGTGCGGATGCAGCAGCTTGAGCGCGACTTCGCGGCCGAGCGAGAGATCGCGCACGCGCCACACGGAACCGAACGAGCCGCTGCCGAGCGCGGCGAGCACCTCGTAGTCGTCGGCGAGCGCCCAGCGCAGCCGCACCTCATCCGATTCCGCCGTGAACACCGTGCCCGGCTCGTCGCCGGCGAGCATCACCATCGTGCGGCTGCCAACCACACGATCCACCGCGCGTAGCATGGCGGCGACCGAGGCGAACCGCTGTGCCGGATCAGGCTGAAGCCCGCGGTCGATCACCATCGCGACTGCCTGCGGACAATCGGGCCGAAGAAGCTGGATCGGCGGTGGCTCGTCGCACGGAGGCGCCTCGCCGGTGAGCATCATGAAGCACACCGCGGCGAGCTGCCATTGATCGGTGAACGCGGTTGGCGTCCACGCGCCGGCGGTCCATTCCGCAGGCACCGGCATGAGTCGGAAGTCCGGATGGAGGCCCGCGGGGATGTCCGAGAGCGGAAGGGCCCATTGCCAGCCGATGATCCACAGCCGTCCCATCGGCGTGGTCCAGATCGTCTGCGGTGACATGCTGCCGTGCACCGCGCCGAGATCGTGCAAGTAGCTGAGCGCCGAGCCGATCTCGCGCATCACGCGCATCACGCCCGGGACGTCATCAGGCCCCATGCGATTGAGGCGCGCCGCAATCGTTTCGCCCGCGATCCAGCGGCGCAAATATCCCGGGCCCCGGCGGCTTTGCGAGAACGACGCCCAGTAGTGGTACGTCGTCGGCATCGCGGTGTGATTGCGATGCGCGAGGTGGCGCGCTTCGGCCTCGAGCCACGCGTAGTGCGCCGAGTCGGGCGCGCTCACGAGCGAGAGCGAGCGGCCCAGCGCGTCGATGATTTCCTGATAATGCCGGTTTTGCGTGAACAGCCCCTCCGATCCCCAGCTCCACCCCGGCGGCAGATCCCACTCGCGAAGGTGGGACGGCAGCTCGTGGCTCACGCGGTACATCTCGGGAAGGCCGGAGCTCATCGGCAACGGGTACGAGGGCTGAGACGGCGAGTGCGCGATCGTGGCATGCTACATCTTTGATTCAGACAGGATCCGCTCCGCGGCCGCGGCGAACTCCGGCACCAGCGCGACGTCGGGGAGGACCGCCACTTCTACACGCCGCACGCATAAAGGTGCACCGTCGCGCGGCGACGCCGACGCCAGCGACGGCACGTGCACCGTCACCGAGACGATGCGCCACATCGTGCTCGGCCGGACCTGCTCGCCCGATTCGTCGAGCGTGTCGAGCTGCAGCACTTCGCCGCGCGCGGGAATCACGGCGCTCTGACAGTCGGCGAGCACCTGCTCCATTCGGTCCTGACGGACGACGCGCAAGCTGACCATGGGACGCTCGTAGCTGGCGTGAACGAATCGCGCGGTGACGAGCCAAAGCTACGCATCGACCGGGGGACATACCAGCCGCGGCGCGGAGAGCCCGGCGCAACGCGACTGAAACTCCCGCGTCGCGAATTCGTATAAATTGCGAGCGCCGCTGTCGGCGCACGCATACCGGAGGACACCGTGTTCCACATGTTCGGATCCGTCATCTCGCTGGTAGTTGCGGCGGCCGTCACCCTGGTCGGGTACTGGCAGTCCCGCCAGTTCGTGCAGAGCCGGCTCCGCTATGTCGATGCGGTGCACAAGACAGCGGTGCCGCTGCTCGCCGGCGTCGGCGCGGCGCTCGTCGCGCTGCCGATCGTCGCACTGCTCCCCATCGTCGGCACCGGCACCGCGCTGCTCTTCGGCGCCGGCGTCGCCACCGGGGTGTCGGCGGGCCGCCGCGAGATTCGCCGCCGCATTGGCGCGTAAGGGAAGCACCGACATTCGGACGTCGCGCAGGCTGCGCCGCGTCCGCGCGCTGATTGGTGCCGCCGCCGGCGCGGCGATTTTTCCATCCGCGCTCGTCGCGCAGCACGCGGCGTGGCGAGACACCGCTCATCACACCGTCGGGTTCGTGACGGTCGCGCCCGGCATGCGCCTGCACTACCTGGATTTTGGAGGGACTGGATCGCCCGTCGTCCTCCTCGCCGGGTTGGGGAACACCGCGCACGCGTTCGACGACTTCGCGCCGCGACTGACCGAACGGCACCACGTCATCGCGATCACGCGGCGCGGCTTCGGCGAATCCTCACATCCCGCGGCCGGCTACGATACGCCCCGCCTCGTCGAGGACATTCGCGTTGCACTCGACTCGCTCCACCTCCGCCGCGTGTCGTTCATCGGGCACTCGATCTCCGGCGAAGAGATGACGCGGTTCGCGGCGACGTATCCCGAGCGCGTGGACAAGCTGGTGTATCTCGACGCGGCGTACGACCGTGTCGCGGCGGACTCGATGCTCCGCGACGCGATCCCCGGCACGCCCGATCTGCCCGTCGCGCCGCTCCCGACGGCACGCGACACCGCCACGCCCGAAGCGTACGTCGCGTTCGTGCACCGCACGCGCGGCGTGAACATTCCCGAATCAGACATTCGTGAACGCTATCGGTACGACGGTTGGAACGAGGAGGTCACGCCGGCGTACGTCGCGATCACGCCCGAGCATCCCGACTACCGCGCCGTGCGCGCGCCGGCGCTCGCGATCTACGCCGTCACCGACCGCGTCTCACAGACCGAGCCCTGGCAGCGCGCCGACACGGCGCGAGCCGCCGCGCTCCAATCCGTGCTCGACGCGAGCGGACGCGTCATGCGCGACGTGCGTGCGCAGTTCAGGCGCGAGGTCGCGGGAGCCCAGGTGATCGAGATCCACGGCGCGCACCATTGGATTTTCGTCAGCAATCGCGACCAGGTGCTGGCCGGCGTCCGTCACTTTCTCGACGCGCGCTGAGCGACCGGCCAGACGAGCTTCTCGGCCGAGAATTCATCCGACACACGCGCGACCTTGGTGTACGCAAGACCGAGCGCGTTCGCCCTGGCAAAGATCACCGTGTCGGCGACGCCGCGTTTGCCTTTGGGATGCACGACCCAGATCGCGCCGTCGGGCGTGATCGCCTTCGATGCCTTGTCGATTCGCCCCAACTCCGATGCGTCGTTCACCTGCGCGAACACCACGTCGCACTTCGACGCGGACGCGCCACGGGAGACGCTCGCCGCCCGTTTCTCGAGCTGGATGATGAGCGTTTGCTCATCGATGCCGCAGAGCCAGACTTTGGCGCCGGGCTTGACGTCGAGCTTGTCGATCAGGCGCTTCGGCGGCTCCTTGAGCCTGGCTTCCCACTTTGCCGCTGCCGGAGCGCCGAGCGCAAGCGAGATCGTGGACGTCGGCGCGGTGATCGTGACGACACCCGCGCGGCGGACGACGTTCGTGATCGCCGTGCGCGGGATGCGAACCCGCGCCTCGCCGCGGATGATCAGCTCGTCCGTCTCGAGGAGCACCGTCGCGTCGCCCTCGCGCACCTGGCCGCCGCGCTCCTCGACGCGCGCGCGGCACTTCGCCTCATACCCCATCGGTCTCGTGCACGACGACTTGCACGCTCGTCGGCCGCACCTCCGGACCGAACCGCTTGCTTAGCGCGCGCAGATACGCGTCGATCGTCGCGTTCTGGCCCATGATGAAATGCGAAACGAAGCGGAACACCGGATTGGAGACGTAGCCTTTCTCGATGATCGTCACCGTGCTCGCCGAATCGCCTTCGGGCTCGACGACGTAGCTCCACGTTCCGCCGAACGGCAGATCTCGATCCGCGATGCGGCTCACGAGCACGTGCGGCGGATCGGCCGAGTCGATCGCGAACGTGATCGCGCCACTGCTCGAGTGCTCGCGCCACGATGGGCCCGCGGCCCCGGGCGCCAGCATCTCGACGGATTTCACATCGTGCCGCCACGTCGGGTACGCGGCGGGATCGGTGAGCGTCTGCCAGACGAGCCGCTGCGGCGCGGCGATGCGGGCCTGCATGATGGCGACGTGGTCGCGCGGCAGCAGCGCGCCGATGATTACCACGAGCACGACGACGGCCGCGATGACGCCGACTGCGATGAATGCCCATTTCATGGAGCCGTCCCGAGAAGAGAGGTGCGCTATGGTGTCACGAGGCGCGGCGCTGCTGCTTCGTCGCGCGGCTTCGCGCCTGTTGCGCCGCCACGGCCGCGCGGCCGAGGAGCGCGAGGCCATGGAGCGCCGCGCGGCGATCGCGTTCGGAGAGTTGCGCGAGCATGTCTTCAACGAGTGTAGGCTCGAGCACCGAATTCGCCGCGCAGATGCGGACGCCGGCGTCGGAGAGCCGGAGCTGCGCCTTGCGGCGGTCGACGGGATCGAGCACGCGCTTGACGTAGCCCTGCCGCACGAGCCGCCCGACGGCGATCGACATCGTCGCCGCGGTCACGCCCATGTGCTCGGCCAGATCCGAGATCGCCATCGGCTGCTCGGCGTCGAGGTGATCGAGGATGCTCACCTGGTGCGCGCTCACGCGGCGGCCCGACTTGGGATCGTGGACGTGGCGCCGGTGGCAGGCGAAATAGATGCGGGGGTAGTCGCGAAAGACCTGCGCGATCTCGGCTTTGTAGCGCATTCGGGGAGAATGATTGGAGTGGCAGTTTGTGTTGTCAATACTAACTATTAGCTCAGACTAAGTATTGGAACGCAACGTTCCGATGCGGTGCGCAATCGCGCCGTGACGCGTGCGCGGGGGGATGCCGGCAGGATCGGAGCATGCTTGCCGCCATCCGCTCCGCCGCCGTGGTCGGGATCGACGCCTACGACGTGTGCGTCGAAGTCGACGTCGCGCTGGGACTGCCGCACTGGACCATCGTCGGTACGAAACTCCTCGCGGTTGATGCTCGGACCGCAATAACAGCGGAGGCGCATCTGCCCTGATCGCCGCGATGCCGCCACGAACTGGGTTCTGCCGTAGGCAGTCCCGGTCACAGATCGGTGGCAGAATTCGCGCGTGCCAACGCAAATGCGACTGCCTCCTGCCCCGCCAATGCTCCAGGCACCGAGTCCCGGTCTGTCAACAAGCGGCCGTATTCCGCGTCGGCCTGTGCCTTCGTGCGGCGCGTCACACTAGGTTGGGCGGCTGCCAATATCGCGTGATGGTTAGAAGATGTTAATGTCAGGTGTGTCTCGGTGGCGGTCGCCGGTCGGTGCAGGCGCATGTATGTGGCAGGATTGCACTTGCATCTCTAGCCAGCCTGCGGGATCCTTTGGCTGGGGCCGTTGTTGTGAGCACCCGGTCGCGACCACGGGAACACGAGAACACGTTAATAAGACTTGTCTTGCGGAGTTCCGTCGTCCGCTGTACGTTGGACTCCACAGTCAGCATCGCTCTTTCACCGCGTCTCAAAGCAATCGCATGCCGCCGAATGGCAATCTGCGGTGATGCGATAAGTGCGTTTCCCCCGATGCTGCTGGCGTAGTCCAGGGTAGGTCAAGCACGCTGGAGGCATAGCGGACGGTGAGGTGACGAGATCGGTAGGAAGTGGCGTTCAGTATTTCTCAAGGAAGTGGTCGAGTTCCAGGCGGCTCGCCGGCGCGATGTGGCGGCGCCACTCCTGTTGCCTCAGAAGGCGAATTCAGCAATGAGCATATTATACTGACAAGGTATACATAGCATACGCTTATGTGGAGCAGCTCCTTATTGGGGCGCGCCGCAGATGCCACGAATGCGTCCCACCCGCATGCACAAAAGTCCTTGCGAGGAACGCCGTCCATAATTCGTCTGGAGCAGCCATGCTTGATCCGACCCGAGTCCTGCACGTGTCTCTCACGACTGTGATTGCTGCAGCCACGGTATCTGCCTGCGACAAGTCGCCTATCGAGGCACCGAATCCTAGATCATTGGCCGCTTCTCAGACGTTAGCTCCTGTTCGGCTCCCGGTAGGAGGGCATGAGGCGACATGGGCACAATACGCGCGAGATGTGCCTGGATTCGGCGGAATGTACTACGACAGCACGGGCACACTGGTTATCGTATTGGCCGATACCTCTCGATCTGAGCTCGCGGTGCAGCACTTTAGCAACCGCATTGGTCAGTCTCATCGTCCACCGGAAGCCCGCTCCGCTGTCAACTCAGGCAAACTTGTCATCCGGCAAGGTCGCTTCGACTATTTGGAATTGCTTGCCATCAAGGACTCAGTGTGGCGCCGCGTGAGCGGATTGGCCGGGGTGGTGTCCGTCGCGATCAACGAAGTAGAAAACGATGTTGAGGTCGGGATGCGCGACGCCGCAGGATTGGCCGAGGTGGGCCCCAGACTGTCTGGATTGATAGTGGCGACGGCGATAATGAGGGAACCGATCGCTACAGTGTTCGACACCGTCAGCTTGGGAGTGTTCTCAACGCCGCTCGTCGGTGGTCAACGGATTCTGACGCGTGGTACATTTTGTACGTTAGGACTTCCAGTTTGGTATACGCTCCTCGGCAGCAGCACGATCTATTCTGGCGCATTGACGGCGGAGCATTGTCTTGACACGGTGAATGCGCGGATCAGTATGACCGACAGCATTACCGGTTCGTTTATCGATGTCGGCCGGGTTGAGTTCCAAGGTGCGACGAACACGTTCGGATGCGGTACGAACACCTGTCGGTGGGCGGACGCGGGCCTCATCCAGCTTGAGAACTCTGGTCTAAACTACATCAAAGGAAGTATAGCGGAGACGGCGACGAGTTCCGACACAGGAATGGCCTCGACCTACATGTTGAGACCGAGTACATACACTGGCACGTCTCTTGGCCCACTGCTCGTTGATCTTGATGCAACTCCTGGGGGTGAGGTCGTTGGACAATGGGTGGAAAAAGTGGGTGTGCGCTTGACCCGATTTAATGGACACGGGTTTAAGAGTGTTTATGCGGCGTTGCGGAGTCGTTCTTCATACGCCGCGGGACTGACGTAATCAAGCGTGGAGTGCCGCCGCTCGCGGTTGTACCAGCCCTCGATGAAGCGAA
>JAICWO010000020.1 GCA_025934775.1 Gemmatimonadaceae bacterium
ACGAACAGTTGGCACAATCGCTTCCGCGCCCTGCTGATCCGCTGGGAGGTGAAAGCGCGCAACTATCTCGCGCTTGTATACCTTGCGTCCGCGCTCATCGCGCACCAACAATCATCCTGAATTTTGAGACCGGTTCTAAGGTGTGAGCACGGCATGATTGTGAGCGACGAGAGCGGCCCGGCGCAGCCGAGTGCCAGAGGTTAGGCTCGTATGGACTCGAGCTTACAGCATTCCTTCATTCCCACTGACGGAATCCGTTTCTTGGAAACCGTGACTCTTTGGCTGATCCGGTGCCTGCCTGCAACTCGGAAGCATTAAGTCGTGGGCCGGTGCGCTCCGGAGCGTCCGCGGCCACTCATATGATGAGTATTGCAGCCGCCCGCCATTACGGCTCACGTCCGGCAGCGCAGGGCTGCTCACCACCGGCCGAGACTTGTTTACGGGCTTGCTTACGCGCCTGACGCCCGACCGACGCGCAGCAGATTGACCATGGCCTCTGTTTGGCTTACGCGGCCCCGTGCAGGCGAAGTCAGCAGCGACATACGAGAATGCTCTAATGTTCAACCGCGCGCGCAGCATGACACGGCGCATAGATGAGGAGATGCGCTTCGACCGATACCGAACGAGGCCAGGCGTATCCGAAGCGATCATTATTGGTAGGCGAGAGAGCACGGCGGTCGCCCCCACGGAACTTGCGATCGTTCTTTGGTAATTGGTAAGTTGTCAACGGCTGTGCGCGATGAAGCGCCGTCCGCACGCGCCCCCCGCCACGCAGTCACTTGACATCTCCGCTTCGCCTAGACTTGATGGGCCGATGCATCGCGCATATCGGCCAACACCGGGTCGAGCCATCGTCTGAACTCGTCTTTGCGGCTGCTTTGCTGCTCGGCATCGATCGCGGTCGAAGCTGGCGTCGCGCCGAATTTGGTGAAATTCTGTGGCCGCGAATCTCTGAACCTGTTCGTGCGACCCGGCTGCGATGGCTCCTCGCTAAGCTTCGCCGGCTTGGACTGCCGCTCGTGGCTGGGCGCGATGAGCTGCTGGTTTCGACTGAGAATGTCGTACTGGACACGGACAGTGTGGGCGATTCGCCATTGACGGGAATAGGCCCGATCCTTTCCAATTATTCCCCTGGGTTTTCGCATGCATTTGACGACTGGTTGGAAGCGCGCCGCGCCACTCTGACGTCACGTGCATTGGCTCCGCTGACTGCACGGCTTAGTGCCGCACTGTCCCGCTTCGACGACGGCGCAGTCCTTGACATCGGCTGCGCCATCCTCGCGCTTGACCCTGCCAACGAAAATGCCGCACTGGCCGTCGCGCAGACGCAGAGCAGAATGGGTGAGGTCGGCCACGCGCTTGCGGGTTTGGAGCGCTTTATTTCAGAATCGCCGCACGCCGGCGGCGACAGCCGTGTTGCCGCGGGGTTGTTGCTCGATCGATGCCGTCGTGCGATTGCGGCCGGCCGCAGCTCTACGGAAGCGGCGATAGTCGGTCGTGATGCGGAGCTAGCGCATCTCGACGCGCATGTGAGCTCCGCCATAGCGGGACGAGGCGGCGGAATCGTCCTTGTGGGCGCGCCTGGAATGGGTAAGACCACGATACTCCATGAAGTAGCGCGGCGGGCGAGCCTTCGTGGGATGCACATTGCCCGCGTGCGCTGCCAACGCGCAGACGTATCCCGCCCTCTCTCAGGGATCGTGGACGCTGTAGTGCACTTGCTTGAAATCCCCGGCGCAGCGGGTTGTCACCCAATCAATTTGGCGGCCCTTCGCAGGCTGAGCCAAACCACGACATCGCAGCGCACCGATCAAACTGATATTGACTCGCGCCAACGACGCACGAAGCCGACGACGGAAGCACCGCCCGCCGACTTGGTGCACGCGCTTATCGATCTGCTGGACGCGATTTCGTCAGAGTCTCCGCTGTTCGTCGCGATTGATGACGCACAGTGGATGACGCCAGATGCAGCATCCATCTTGGACAAAATCATGACGTGGAGCGCCTCGAGCGCGGTGATCTGGCTCTTCGCGATCCGCACTGGCCACGATGCTCGCGTGCCGCAGCACCTCCCACGCATCAGTCTCGAGCCGTTAGCTCCGGAAAGCTCGGAACAGCTGCTTGATGATTTCACCCGGAACCGCGGTACAGAGATCGAGGACCAAACCCGCAAGACCATCGTGGCACATGGAGCGGGAACGCCGCTCTTCCTACTCGAGATTGCTAAGCAGTGGCTGAGGAGCGGACAGATCGAGGGTGTCCCCAGCTCACTCGTGCCATTAATCGACACAGCGCTGGGTCATTTGAGTGCCGACGCTCTACGAGTGTTGCAAAGCTCGGCCGTTCTCGGAACATACGCGACGCTTGAGCGCGTAGAGTCACTCGTACAGCTTCCTCGGCCGGCCTTCTACGAAGCGCTCTGGCTACTCGAGCAGTTCGGAATCCTCACATCCGATGCATCAGGAGTTCTGCACGGGCATTTATTGTGGGGCGAGAGCGCGCTCGCGCGTGGTTCACGAAGCGCTCGACGGGTCATGCATCGGCATGCCGCAGTACGGTTCGAGCAGGAGCTTGCCGAGGAACATCGTCACTTGTTGCTGTGGCAGGCGGCCCACCATTGGGAACTTGCTGGATGCGCACGAAAGGCCCGTCGCGCTCTTGTCGAAGGCGCAGCCTCATTGGCGCTTGCCGGCTTCCCCCTCGAATCTGCGCGGGCGTACGGACGTGCAGCGGAGGTCACGCCGAGTCATTCTGATCGCCTGCCACTTCTCCGTGATCGGATTCGTCTCCTGGTACGAGGTGGCGAGATCGCGTTGGCGCGCCAGGAAATTGCGGCCTACCAACTCGTTGCCCAGCAGGCAGAGCCAGGATATGATCGCCACAACGAACTGGAGCTACTCGACGGAACACTCCGACATTCCGAGTCGAAAGATTTCCTGACGTTCCTCACGAAAACCTTGGACTGCGCCAGAGATCCAGCCGCAACAACCGGTCATCGCATCGCCGCCGCCAAGGAATGTTCTCGCGGTGGTCATTACGAAGACCCAGCGATTATCGCGGCGGCGTGGGAAGCAATTCGCGATCTCGCGCCGTCAACGTATGAGGAGCGGAGGGACTACTCTATCGCGCGCTGGGAGTTTGAGCGTGCGTGCGGCGACATCCGCGCGTGTCTCGCACTCACCGAGGACAGGCTTGCCTGGGCCCAGCAGGCCGGGGATGCGCAACGCGTTCTAAACGAGCTTGGACACAAGGCCGAAGATCTGATGACGCTCGGTCAAATCGGCGACGCGCGCGCGCTTTATGAGCAGCTTCTTCAGCGGGTGCGGGCGATTGCCGATCCCCGATTGGAGCTCTGGATCCATGATCGCCTCATGTGGCTGAGCTTCGAGTTCGAGGGCGCGGAGCTGAATCGCCGGCGCGTCGAGCAAGCGCGTCCGATATTCGCCGATATGCAACGCCGAGGCTATGCGGTAGGCACGGAGCAATTCCTCCGTGTTTATGAGATTGAGTTGGCGATTGCCGAGGGACGAGGAGATGATGCTCTCTTGGCTCTTGGACCGATCACCGACACGCTACAGCTGAGTCCAGCGGTTCTCCGCCACGCGTTCCTTGCGTGTCATTTGGCGGCCCAGCGCCTCACAGGGGCTCATCGTGAAACTGGTATGATCGTTGAGAGACTCATGCTAGCATTCACGTACCCATCGCGGTATCTCGATCGGCCGGCGAAGCAGTTATCGATGCATCTGGTCGAAAGTGGCGGCCGAGCCGCAGCGGCCGCATTCGCGAGACACTATGTCAGGCATATTCGCCGGCAGCTCTACGCTCCGCCATCCATCGTGTTACAGCTTGCTCAAGAGCAGGCACCTGCGGATTCCGAATTCTCAGTTCCGGTCCTGCTGCTCACCTCGGAGTGCGAATTGCCGTGACGACCGAACTCGACCCGAGTGCACTGCCTTGCAACTGTTGCCGCGGCGGCAACCGACATGTACGTGTGGCATGGCGATTTCACCGCTTGATTTTCAAGCGCACGCGCCTAGCGATCGGCACACCCTTTGTCCTTGAATATGAGATTAGCAATTATCCGCGAGCATCTACGCCCCTCGACTGTGACTTGGAGCGAGGTTGGTGATGCGTCATGACTGATCGCGGAGCCAAGCACGTCGAATGCTGTGGCAGGCGCGACCAGCATGCCGTGGTTGCCAGGCGGCGCGGAGCGCAGGTTGAACCGATATCAGCGATTGCAGTCCGGGCGCCAATCTGTGCCCATCTCCGGATTGCATTGAGTGCTGGTACCTCGAGCATTCTGGTCAACGACCGCCGGGAAGGTCGTGAGAACCTTCGTCGATCCTCGCGCGCAGTCGGAATGGCCTGAACACAGAGCAAATGCTGCGACACGCTGAGCTCAATGCCTTCCCTGTTCGCGTATGGCGATTGACTGAGTAGGCTGCCGACCTGAATAGCTCATGCGCAACATTGGTGGACGATTGTGCTACACCAGGTGCGAGACGGCCCTGGCGTGACCCCAACAATATTCGTGGATTCCATACGTCGGTTTGATCCCGCGTGACGACGATGATTTGCCCGGCGTAGCATGGGGGCGCACGCGACTCAGGATTGGCGTGCGCGGTGTGGATTGTCGCGAGCAGCAGCCAGAGTGCGGCCGCCATCTGTTCTCTCCCTCTCCTGGCCCGCGGATCACCGGCCTTTTGATGCGCCGGGTCGTCAGTTAGACTCTGCTAATGAGCGGCTCGCGGCGCGCCTTGGCCGCGCCGACGCCTATCAGAAGACGAGGACGATCCGGCCGAGCACCGTCATGATCTTGCCGCCAGCAGCATCCAATTGGTTGTGAGTCGCGGGAGCGCGGCGGCGGGATCAGTGATTCATCTGGTTAGTGGGTCACCAGGGTGTGTATGAATTTCGTGATGCAGCGCACACGATGTGGAAAACGTCACAATTTCCTGGTGTAAATGACATGAACACACACTTGATGATGTCGGTGCACGTGCCGATAGTTTGCGCAGAGGTAGACACAGCGGGCGCACTCTCGCCGACTCTAGGAGGTCGGGCGTGATGGAATCTGAAGGAATGCTTCGGCACCTCGCGTTCTTCGAGGAGCTGAGCCGTATGGATGAGGCCGATCCGACCTGGCGCTCGGTTAGCGCTGGGCTCGTGGTGATGCGGCTGGTGGATAATTGGATCGAAGACGGTGCCGTTGCGACGCGTGTGGATTCGTGGGCGATCAGCGGGGCGCGGGAGGCGGTCGCGCAGGTCCCCGCCACTTCCCCAATTCGACGGATTCTCACGTCGGTGCTCGACATCACCACCGAGACGAGCGCGGCCGACTTGCACGCGCTCGTTCCACGACTCATGGCCTACGGCCAGGCCCTTGAGTACGATGGCAAGTGGACTCTCGCCGCAGACGTGTACGGAACAATCACCGCGCATATCCACCCGGTCGAAGATGCCGACCTGGCCATCGCGGCTCATCTGCAGCTCGCGTTCTCGTTGCGAATAATTGGCGAATACGACGCCGCCGTGACGGCATACGAACGCTGCTCTGCGCTCGCCGACGAAGCCAACGACCTCTTGGGCGTTCTCCGCGGCCGACTCGGTGTCGCCAAGATCGTCGCGGTGAGAGGAAACCTGCCGAGAGCCGAGTCAATGCTCGACGATACCATCAGCAGGGCTGCAGCGCACGGATTGAACGAGCTGCACTCGATCGCGCTTATCGACCGCGCATACATCGCCGGTGTCACGGATCAGCACGAGCGCGCCATTCGTTTCTCCTACGAAGCGCTCGAGCTCACGAACACGCCGAGAACCCGCGACATCATCTTGAACAACATCGCCACGGCGTTCCGCTATCTCGGGTTATCTGCCGCGGCGCGCGACGCGTATCTCGTGCTCGCAGTGACAGGTGCGGAGCAATACGTTCGTTGGTTGGCTGAGCTCAACTTGATGGAACTCGCGGCGCAGGACGGCGTCGATCTGCAATTCGACAAATACCGGCGCGAGCTCGAGTCCGTGGATCTCACGCCGCAGCTGCGGGTGACGTACTTGCTGCACGTTGGCCGCGGGTACCACTCGCTCGGGCGCGCGGAGGAGGGTATCCCCTACTTGGAACGCGCGATCGAGATGGCAGACAAGTACAAGCTCAACCAAATGGCGTTCGAGGCGGAAGCCGCGCTTCGCGACGCGCAGGTTGGACACACGACGAAGAAATACACGACCAGTGCGCCTCCCGCCGGCATCCGCGACGTCATCGATGCCGTTCACGAAATGCGGTCAGTAGCGGGAGTTGGCTGAAAATCAAGAGGACCGGCGCGCGCCGGTCCTCAAGAAATTCGAGCGGCGATTGGGATCAGCAGGTGAAACCTGTCCCCTGTGAGTAACCGCTCCTGCAGGTCGAGTCCGTAACTGCATCACGATGCGCCGACTGCGGAGCAACCCGCGACGACGTCGGCTCGGTGACCGAACCATCAGAACACGCAATGAACGCAAAGGAGGAAAGAACGAGCGCAAGGAGGGCGACAGGGCGGCGAGACATAGGGGCGATCTCCATCTAGGCGGGACACCGTGCGGTGTGTTTTCTTGGCGGGAAACAACTGCACGGCAGTCTACCGTCGCGGCTCGTGACGTAAACTCGCATTTTGTGTCAGGTTATTGCGGTTTCATGTCACCGGTGCCCGATACTCCCGTTACGTGGACGTCGTCGCGTATCTCCCTCGGCTGCTCCTGTCACACCTCTCCATCGTCCTCGGAGCGGAGCACTCCCTGAGAGCGGCCTCCAGTTGGGCCGACCTCCAGGTCATCGTCCAGCGCGATCCCCCCGACCTCGTCGTCGCCGATCCCGCGGCCGGTGGCTCCGTCGAAGTCGAGACGCTCGAGCACCTGCGCCGACAGTTTCCGTCGCTACCGGTGGTCGTCTACACCTTGCTCGCTCCCTCGAGCATGAAGGCGATCGTCCGGCTCGCGAAGTCCGGCGTCGAACACGTGGTCCTGAGCCGGTTCGATGACGAGCCGCGCCGCTTCAGGGAACTGCTGGAGAGCATCCCCGCCTACGCACTGGGCGACCGGATGCTGCAGGAGCTGAGAGCCTCGCTCGCGCGGCTTCCAGTCACGGTGGTCCGGGCGGTCGATCAGCTCTTTCGCTCGCCCGAGCGCTTCAAGAACGCGCAGGACCTCGCGAATGCCGCGGGGATGAATTTGAGGACGCTGTACCGCAATCTCGAACCCGCCGAGCTGTACTCGGCGCGAACTCTGGTGGTGTCGGCCCGGTTGTTACGAGCCTACGCCTATCTGCAGGACCCTGGTCGGTCGATCAAGGATGTGGCAGCCAAAGCCGGTTATCACTCGCCGTGGCAACTCTCGCAGCAGATGCGCGAGCTCACGGGAAAGACCACCGAACAGGTGCGGCATGAAGTCACTGGCCAGGCGCTCGTCACGATGCTCGCCGAGCACGTGAAGCGCAGGAGACGGAAGGAAGAATGACGTGGCAGGTCCTACCCGGCGGCGTCGGGCCGCAGGCATCACGGGCGACGAGCCCACAGACGAAGGAGCCGGCGGTGCTCGGCAAGCAAGTGCGGGTGCTCGTCGTGGACGACGAGCCGTCAATCTGCAAGGCACTCGTGATGGCGCTCTCCCGCGCCGGCTACGACACGGTTGCCGCACAGACTGGCGAAGCCGCGCTCGCGATCCTGCGCACCGAGCACGTGGACGTGATGCTCATCGACCTCCGCATCCCCGACATGCGCGGCGACGTCATCTTCGAGGTGGCGATCGGCCATCAGCCCCATCTGCGCTACCAGACGCTGTTCATGACCGGCGACATCACCGAGCGCGCGCACAAGCTCATTGGCGTCTGCAAATGCCACTTCCTGCGGAAGCCGTTCGACCTCCGCGACATGTTCGACGCGGTCGCGGCGCTCGCGCCGCGGATGGAGCACGACGCGGCGGGGTGAGGCGAGTCGAGCGTTCTGGTGAGACAGAGAGACCGGGGTGACCGGTCTCTTTTTGTCGTTTTGATGATTGATGTGAGTTTCTGGTGACGAGCTCCGCGCCTGAGCGACTAGCATGCTGCGCAATTCAGCTCGCGAGCGCCGCTCAATGCCGACGATCCGGGGCATCATCGGTCCGTATCGATTCTACTTCTACAGTTTCGATTGTATCGAGCCGATGCACGTGCACGTCGAGCGTGACAACGCCATCTGCAAGTTCTGGTTGGGCCCAGTCGCGTTGGCCGCGAACGACGGATTCGGCGCACCGGACCTCTCACGCGTTCGACGCATTATCATTATGAATCGGGACCGCATCACGGAGGCCTGGCGTGGGCACTGCGGCGGCAGGAAATAGAGCGCGAATCACAACCGTCCACGTAGTCGATCAACGAATCGTCGCCGAGCTCGATGACGGACGCGCCGTCAGCGTACCGCTCGAGTGGTCATGGCGACTCGCGCGCGCGACGCCGCAGCAACGCGGCAACTACCGGCTGTTGGGATCCGGCCAAGGCGTCCATTGGCCGGACGTCGACGAGGACATCAGCCTGGAGTCGATGCTCGCCGGCCGGCAATCGCGCCCAGAGCCCGGCGAGCGCTGACTTGCCGCTACTTCGTGGACGCCGCCGAGTCGACGTCGACCGCGAAACAGCCCCAATCATCGCGAGCTGTCGCGACCACCAGCCACTGACCGGCCGTGGGAAAATCGACGTTGGTCGCATAGCCGTACATCCGTCCGCCCGGCCCGGCGCCGTGCACGAGACCCGGGAGCGAGAGCCGAAGCGAGTCCGGCGGGTCATCCAGACGATGCGCGCGGAAATCCCGCGCCCTCCGCTTCCGCCTGAGCGACGTTCAGCGGAATCGTTTGCGCGACCGAGACGCGCGTGACGGCGACCAAGCCTGCGATTGCGAGGAGATTGACGTAGCGCACCGGAGCCTCCACACGTGTTGAGCCCAGATCCGAGACGAGACTACCACCCAAAATCTCCAGCCTGAAACGACACGGTGATCGCCACGTAGTGCGCGCGCCCCGTTCCGTCGACCCCTGAGAGGGTGGCACCAACACCAATCACGGTCCAATTCGCGTGCGCACCCGCTTCGTACGCGAGCGCACCCTGCGACGGAAACCTGAGGTCGCCGCACGCGTCACAACTCTCGACGGGCGTCGCACGGGCGAGACCGGCCGTCGCGGTGAAAAATGTGTGCCGCCCGCTCGTGCGGACGCCGGCCATCAGCGCGACGTCGTTCACGCCAGCGCCGACCCACTTCGCCGTGCCGGCAGCGCGCGCCGTGATCACGAAGCTCCGCGTCGAGTAGTTGGCGCTCCCGTTCGCCGCGATCGCGTAGCTGTTCCCCACCCCGATACCGCCGGAGAGCCACGCCGCATGATGCCACGCGGTGTCGGGCTGCGCGCTCTGAGCGCCGGCGCGCTGTGACACTCCCGTGAAGATCATGATGACCGCGACGATCACGAGCGCCACGCTGCCTCCTCCGATACGCGAATTGTAATGCGCCCGCACGCGTCGGCCCGATGCTGGACGATCCCGTCGCCCCGCTATACTCTCGGCGCATGCCGACGCGCAACGAAGATCCGCTGCTCGACGAAATCGTTCGCGTGATCGTGGACGGTTTGCGTCCGGTGCGCGTGATGCTTTTCGGCAGCCGCGCGCGGGGGGATCACCACGAGGAGAGCGACTACGATCTGATCGTCGTCACGGACGAAGCGATGTCGCGCGCCGTGGCGGAGCACGAGATTCGTGAGCGGATCCACGGTCACGGCTATCCGGTCGACGTGATCCTCTTCTCGCCCGCGGAATACGAGCGCAAACGGACAGACGTGGGCACACTGGCGTACGCCAGCGAGGCGGATGGCGTAGCGCTCTACGAGCGCGCGCCGCTGCCGCCGGTGCGCCGTGTGCACGAGAGCTCGAGCGAACCGCCGGAGTCGCTCGCCGAGTGGATGCGGCGCGCGGAGAGCGACTACCTGGCGATGGAAGCGCTCGCCAAGCTGGGCAGCCACCACGACGCGATATGTCTTCACGCGCACCAGTCCGCTGAGAAATTCCTAAAGGCCGCGCTCGTTCGCCGCCACGTGCGACCGCCGCGGACCCACGTGCTGCGCGCGCTTCTCGCGCGCTCGGATTCCGCGCTCTCGGACCACGTACGTTGTCGCGACGCGTGCAAGCTCCTCGACGATTTGTGGCCGAAGTCGAGATACCCCGGCAATCCCGAGCCAACCGCCGGCGAGACGCATGCCGCCATCGCCGCGGCCCAACTCGTCCGAGATCTCGTGCTCCCGCGACTCGGCTAGCCCTCGCAATCACGCGTGCGGGTGCCACGGACCTTTGGTGTCCCTCATGCGTATTCGCTAGCACGATCCGACGCCGACCCACCCAGGCCCGCGGCGGCAGCACGCTCATTTCCGGCTCGGGACCCGCATGTCGTGCTTACCGCTCGTCATCGTGTCGTTGTGGGTATTGGCTTTTGCGCGCGTTGGCGCGCAGCGTCCCACCGCGGCGGCGGCGCCGCGCGTCACCGCCGCCGCGCGCCGGACCGGCCCGATCGAGATCGACGGCAAGCTCACCGACAGCGCGTGGGCGAGCGCGCCGGCCTCCGACGAATTCGTCCAGAGCTATCCGAAGCCGAACGCGCCGGCCACCGATCCCACGATCGTCCGCGTGCTCTACGACGACGACGCGCTCTACGTGGGCGTGCGCATGTTCGATTCGCACCCGGACTCGATCGTCGGGCAGCTCACGCGCCGAGATCCGACGTCGATCTACTCCGATTACGTCTACGTCATCGTCGACAGCTATCACGACCGCCGCACCGCGTTCGCGTTCGGCGTGAATCCACTCGGCGTACAGCGCGACCTCCTCCTCTACAACGACAACGCGCAGGATCAGAACTGGGACGCGGTCTGGGAATCCGCGGCGACGGTCGACTCGCTCGGGTGGTCCGCCGAATTTCGAATTCCGTTCTCGCAGCTCCGCTTCGGCGGTTCGACCGACACGACGCGCGTGTGGGGCTTCGAAGTATTTCGCGACGTCGCGCGGCGGAACGAGCGCGACTCCTGGGCGCCTTGGGATCCCGCGCTCAACGCGGTCGTCTCACGGTTCGGCGATCTGGACGGTCTCGCGGGTGTGCGCTCGCGCACGCACGCCGAGCTGGTGCCATACGTGAGCAGCAAGGTCACGAGCACGCGCGCGCAGGCCGGCGATCCGTTTCATCGCGGCACCGACGCGCAGCCGTCGGTCGGCGCCGACTTCAAAGTGTCGCTGCCCAAGGGGCTCACGCTCACCGGCGCGGTGAACCCGGACTTCGGGCAGGTGGAGGTCGATCCCGCGGTCGTGAACCTGAGTGCCTACGAGACGTTCTTCCCCGAGAAGCGGCCTTTCTTCGTGGAAGGGTCGGGGATCTTCGCCTTCGGCCAGACGAGGAACTATAACGCTTCTGAGTTTCAACAATACTTCTACTCGCGCCGCATCGGCCGGCCGCCCACGCGCACGCTCCCGGCCGCGTACGTCGACGCGCCCGATGCGACGACGATCGCCGGCGCGGCGAAGCTCTCGGGGAAAGTGGGCGCGTGGACCGTGGGCGCGCTCGACGCCGTCACGCCGGTGCAGGACGCCCGCTTTCGCGACAGCGCGGACGGCATCACCCAATCCGCGCCCGTCGAGCCGCTTGCCAACTATTTCGTTGGCCGAGTGAAGCGCGATTTCCGGCAGGGGCACACGAGCATCGGCGCGATGCTGACGGCAACGCACCGCGATCTGAGCGACAGCGCGTTCGCGCCGCTGCTCCACGATCGCGCGATGTTCGGCGGCGTGGATTTCGAGCACGGCTGGGATCACAACTCCTGGTATCTGACCGGGTACGCCGCGGGAACGCAGGTCGCGGGCGCAGCGGGCGCGAACGGCTCCATCGCGGCGACCGAGCGCTCGAGCGCACACTACTTCCAGCGGCCGGATGCGCCGTATCTCCACTTGGACACGACGGCCGCCGCGCTCACCGGCGGCACCGCCGAGATCGCACTGCAGCACACGGGCGATCTCGCCGGATCCATCGATTTCAAGACCGTCTCGCCCGGTTTCGAGATCAACGATCTCGGCTTCCAGAATCGCGCCGACTACCACGCGCTGGCGTGGCTCGCCGGATACCAATCGTTCAAGGCAGACCGCGTGTTCCGGACCCGCTCGATCGGCGTGTACGGCAATGACGAGTGGAACTACGGCGGCACGATGTTCTGGAACTCGCTCAGCGGGTTCGCCGACGGCTCGTTCCTGAATTTCTGGTTCCTCGACCTGACCTCGACGATCGCGCAGCCGGTGCTGAGCGATCGGCTCACGCGTGGCGGACCGCTCGCGCGCGTCCCGGGCACCATCACGAGCAACATGATCGTCGGGTCCGACGGGCGCCGCATGATCTCCGTGCAGTCGAGCAATTCGATCGAACACGACAGCTTCGGCGGCGGCAACTACTACGTGAATACGACAGCCCTCACGGTCCGTCCGGCATCGAACGTCTCGATCTCCGTCGGGCCGACGCTCACGCGACTCACGTCGAGCAATCAGTACATCGAAGCGGTGGCCGATCCGACGGCCGCCGCGACCTATGCCAACCGCTACGTCTTCGCCCGCCTGCACCAGACGACGCTGAGCGCCGACACGCGCGTCGATTGGACGTTCACGCCCACGCTCTCGCTCCAGATCTACGCGCAGCCGTTCGTCTCGGCCGGCCGATTCACCGAGTTCAAGCAGCTCGACCGGCCATCGACGGCGGACTACGGAGTGTACGGCGCCACCGAAGGCACGATCGCGGCGACGGCGAGCGGCTACACCATCGACCCGGACGCCGCCGGTCCAGCCTCGTCATTCGAGATCTCGAACCCAGACTTCAACGTCCGCAGCCTGCGCGGGAACGCGGTGCTCCGCTGGCAATACCACCCCGGCTCGGCGCTGTTCGTCGTCTGGCAGCAGCAGCGATCCGGCTCCGTGCCGGTCGGCACGTTCGATCTGAGCCGCGACGTGGGCGCGATCTTCCGCGAGCCGGTGACGAATGTGGTGCTGGTGAAGGTGACGTACTGGCTCTCCGAGTGACGGCGCGTACGACGCCGGGAGGCGTCGAGGGGGCCGGTCGAGATCTCGACGTGGAGGCCGAGACCAGTTTCGAGATCGTGAGAGTCGAGACGCGAGGTGTGAGTGAGATTGTGAATCGCGCACTTTGACTCGCGTCTCGAGTCTCGCGTCTCGCAATCTCGAAACTGGTCTCGCCGTCCACGTCGCGATGCCCGTCCGCTGAGCCGGACTCAGTGCGGTGTGTCCTGTCAGCGCTTTTTGGTGAGCTCGGTCCAGCGATCTGCCGCTCGCCTGAGATGCGGAATCACGATCGACCCGCCGACGATCAACCCGATCGACATCGACTCGAGCACCGCGTCGCGCGACACGCCTTCTTCGGCGCAGCGGACGAGGTGGTACGTCACGCAGTCGTCGCAGCGGAGGACGAGCGACGCGACGAGGCCGAGGAGCTCCTTCGTCTTCACGTCGAGCGCGCCGGCTTCGTAGGCGCGGCCGTCGAGGGCGAAGAAGCGGTTGATGACGAGGTTGTTCTCGCCGAGGATCTCGGCGTTCATCCGCTCGCGGAAGGCGCGGAATTCGGCGAGGGCGGCCGCGGCGTCGCCGGCCGCGGCGGCGTGATCGTGTATCGGTTCACTCATACCAGAATGCTCGTGGTGCGCTCCATCACTGCTTCCAGGCGCGGAGCGTCTTTAGCGTTTGCTCGAGCGCGAGCCGCTGCGCAGTTTGCGTCGACTCGGCGAGCAGTCCTTCGTAGGTGGAGACCGCGAGCTTCAGCGCGACCGGGTCGTGCTCGTCGTTCGCGAGGCTCGTGGCGTTGTCGGCGAGGGCGGCGCGCGCGAGCTGGTCCTGCGGAAAGCGCTGCGTCACCTCGAGCCAGCGGTCCACGCGCTTCCGGAGGTCGGACTCGGCGAGCGCCCAGAGGTGCCAGGCGCCGCGGTTGGCCGGGTCGATCGACATCGCGCGGGTGGCGAGCTGGTTGACCGCCTCGGGTCCGCGGCCGGCGAGCCAGTACGCGTTCGCCAGCACCACCATGGACTGGGCGTCGTCCGGCAGATCGGCGACGATGCGCTCGAACAGTGGAATCACGACTTCGGGCATCTCGCGGAAATCCTGCGCCGCAGCCTTGAGCAGGTCGGGCGCGGTGCGCTTCGCGAGCGCGCGGAGCTGGTCGAGGAGCAGGCCCAGATCGCCGGATCGATGGTACGATTCGACGTAGACGGCGAGCTCGCGGGACGGGTCGTAGAAGGGACTTGCCAAGGGGGGAGGCGAGGCTGGGGACACCCCATAACGTAGAGACCCGGCACGAACTTCGCAGCGCGGGGTACCAGCAAGGAACCGGAATCGGCGAATTCAGGGTTGCGCCAAATGCTGCAAGTGGCGATACTCTTGGCGTCCGCCGGCTCGACCGCGACGTCGTCCTTCAGGCTCGTGCGTCAGGGTCCCCCGGTTCCTCGCCGATTGAGCGACCAGGGCCAGACGTCGAAAGCCGCGCCGTAGCGCCAGCATCGTTGGAAGCGCGTGAGGTGTCCGCGCCCCGACGGTACCGACAGCAGAGCACGCGTCGCGTCGTTTTTTATCCCGTCATACACAGCGTTTCATCGCAATCGCGTTTTACGCGAGCGATCCGACGAGCGTACGTCCGTGGTGCGTCAGTGAGCGTGATGTAAAACCACGGCCGCTCGGGAAGATGCAGGGCCCGCAACATACACGGGCAATCGCAATCGATATCACCATTTGACCCACACAATCGCATGACCGAAAGTCGACGCCCACCGCGGCGCGGACGTGGTGGCAGGCGTCCGTCCAACCGGACTGGCGCGGACACCGGCGACAATCCGTATCTCGAGGATGCCGAGGGCGCGAGCGCGCCGGAGACGGACACCGCACCCACAGTCGAAGCGCCGCCGGAGCCTCGCGCCGAGTCGCGACCGGAACCACGGGCGGACGATTCGAACAGCGCCCCACCCCCCCCACCACCACCACGCCCGTCGAACGAGACCGGCGGCGGGAACTCGCCCGACGGCGGCGAATATACGGGCGGCGGCGACACCAACCCGCGGATGAACGGCGGACAGAATTACGGCGGCCAGCAGCCGCAAGGCTATCGCGAGCGATCCGATCGCGGTGATCGGCCAGACCGCGGTGATCGGCCAGACCGCGGAGAGCGGGGAGATCGTGGTGACCGCGGCGATCGGGGCGATCGCGGCGACTTCCACGATCGACGCAATGGACGCCGGCACCGCCGCGGCAGAGGGCGCGGTCCACGCCGGGAGAATCCGGCTGGCGCGGTCGCGCAGCAACCGCCGCAGCCGACGCAGGTCACGCCGACCGGCGAGATGCACGGCTGGTTCGACGCGGCGCGCGACGCCGGCTTCGTTCGCCGCGCGGCGAACAGCTATCTCGCCGAGCAAGGCGATGCGTACGTCCCGCCGCAGGTGGTGCGTCAGTTCGCCCTCCGCCGCGCCGATCTGATCGACGCGACGATCGGCTACGACCAGCGCGGCCGTCCCACGGTCTGCGAGATTCGGACGATCAACGGCGAGGATCCCCAGATCGCCGCCAAGCGTCCGGAGTTCAACTCACTCCCGGCGTCCTACCCCGAGCGCAAGCTGTTCCTCGAGACGGGCCGTCCGGCGAAGGGGGGTCCCGAGCTCACGCGGCGCGCGATCGACCTCATCGCGCCGATCGGCTACGGCCAGCGCGCACTGATCGTGGCGCCCGCCCGCGCCGGCAAGACGACGCTGCTCCACGCGATCACCGAAGGTGTCGCGGTGAATCATCCGAACGCGGCGCTGCTCATTCTCCTCGTGGACGAACGTCCGGAGGAAGTGAGCGAAGCGATCTCGTGGGGCGTGGGCGAAGTGATCTCTTCGAGCTTCGACCAGCCCGCGCAGCGGCACGTGGAAGTGACGGAGATGGTCCTCAACCGCGCGCACCGACTGGTGGAAGGCGGTAAGGACGTGGTAATCGTGCTCGACTCGCTCACGCGCATGGCGCGCGCGCACAACACCGCGGAACGCGGCACGGGGCGCACGCTCTCGGGCGGACTGGATGCGACGGCGATGGCCAAGCCGAAAGCCTTCTTCGGCTCGGCGCGCTCCATTCCAGAGACGTCCGGTGGCGGCTCGCTCACGATCATCGCGACGGCGCTCGTCGAGACCGGCTCGCGGATGGACGACGTGATCTTCGAGGAGTTCAAGGGCACGGGCAACTGCGAGATCAAGCTCGATCGCGGCTTGGCCGAAAAGCGCATCTATCCGGCGATCGACATCGCGACGAGCGGCACGCGTCGCGAGGAGAAGCTGTTCCGTCCGGATCAGATCGACAGCGTGTACACGCTCCGGCGCGGTCTGAGCCAGATGCCGCCGCAGTCGGCGATGGAGTGGCTGATCAAGCGGATCGCGGCGACGGTGAGCAATGACGCGTTGTTGGCGGGGCTTTGAGGGGAGCGTGGGGGGTCGCTGCGCTGTAGGGTCGCTGCGCTGTAGGGTCGCGTCGGCCTATCGGCCTCGCTGATGTACGGCCTGCGGCCGTGTCACCACGTCACGCCGTTTCAGTCGCCGAAGGCGACGCACTCCAGCGAGGGCCCGGTATGGCCCGAGGCGACCCTACAGGCGGCGCTGTGCGCCGCCGACCCTACAGGCGCGCACTCGCGCGCCGGCCAGCGAGCGCGGCAGTATCGCGCGAGCGGTACACGCAGTTGAGGCGGTCTAGCCTTTGCTTCACCACAGACCGTCATGCGCCGCCTGAACTTCCTGCGGGCGCTCGCGCTGGCGGCTCTGGTCCCTGCCGCCAACGCGCAGAATACCCGCAACCAACAACGCGAAGCGCCTGAAGTCCGAAAGCTCACCGTCTCCGGGGTCAAGCATGTCGACTTGCATGACCTCGAGAGCAGTCTTTCGACTCAGGCCTCAAAGTGCAGAAGCCTCATCATCGAGCCCTTCTGCCTCATCTCGCATTCGCCCACGTTCGTCGACCGCCACTACTTCGACCAACTGGAGTTCGAGCGCGACGTGCTGCGCATCCGCCTCTATTACTGGAAACGCGGATGGCGCGATGTCACCGTCGACACGAGCGTCACCAAGAGCGGGACGCGCCAGGTGCACGTCGCATTCAAGGTGCACGAGAACGAACCGACCACCATTCGCAAGATCGCGATCGTCTACGACTCGACGTTGATGAGCGATCGCACGCGGAACCGGCTCACGCTCCTCCACGCCAAGGATCCGCTCGATCTCGTGATGCTCGACTCCATGCGGCTGCTGTTCCAGAACCAGCTCTGGGACCAGGGCTTCGGGGACGCGGTGGTCGACACCATCGTGCGCGTCGACTCGATCGCGCGGCTGGGCGACGTCACGCTCACGCTCACGCCCAACCGCCGCACCACCATCGGCCGCATCGACATCGGCGGCAACCAGCGCGTCAGCGACAAGACGATCCTCGACGCGATCACCTTCCGGACCGGCGATCTCTACCGGCAGAGCTCCGTACTCGAGAGCCAACGCAATCTCTACGAGTCGGATCTCTTTCGGCTCGTGGCGATCGATGTCCCGCCGCAATTCGACAGCGTGAAGAACGTCAACATCGACGTCACCGAGGCGCCGCTGCACTCGGCGCGCGTCGGACCGGGGCTCAACAACATCGACTTCCTGCAGTTCCAGACGCACTACACGAGCTACAATCTGTTCGGGGGCGCGCGGCGGCTCGACGTCGACGCCGTCGTCGGCAATCTGCTCGCGCCCTCGCTCCAGGGACGCGGCTTCTTCCGGAACGTTGGCGCCGACGTTCCGGACAGCAACGTCGCGCCGTATCTCGCGCCCACGTACAACGCGAGCATCGCGTTCAGCCAGCCGTCGTTCCTCAGCCGGCCCGCCGACGCCGCCGGCTTCAGCGCGTTCACGCACCGCTCGATCAATCCCGGCGTGTTCATCGACCGTGGGTTCGGCGGCACGGCGACGCTCACGCATCAACTCGCGATCCGCGCGCCGCTCAGCATCAACTACCGGTACGAGATCAACCGCGTGCAGGCGAGCGACGTCTACTTCTGCGTGAACTACGGCGTGTGCGACACGCTCACCATCGGAACGCTGCGATCGCACCAATCGCTTTCCCCGCTGACCCTCACGGGATTCATCGATCGTTCCGATGTTCCGTTCGAGCCGACCAAGGGCTACGTCGCGCGGCTCGACTTCGAGCATGCGTCGGCGCTCACGGGCTCCGACTACCGCTACAACCGCGCGTTCCTCGACGTCTCGGCATACACCCATCGTTCCGGCTCGCCGCGCTACGCGTACTCGGCGCATCTGCGCATGGGATGGGTGCGTTCGCTCGCCGGCGGCGCCGATGCCGGCGTGCTGCATCCGCGCAAGCGATTCTACGCCGGAGGCGCGAACTCCGTGCGCGGCTTCGCCGAGAACATGTTGGGGCCGCGGATTCTCACGATCGACGACTCGACGCTGATCAAGGCGCGAAGTCTGCCAGGCGGCACCTGCGCCCTGACGACGACCGCGGTACAGTTCTGCGACCCGAACTCGCCGACTTTAAAGAACACTGATTTCCTCCCGCAGCCGCTCGGCGGCACGTCGCTGCTCGAGGGGAGCGTGGAGGCCCGGTTTCCGCTGCCACTGGGACAGACGCTTCGCAACTTCGAGGGCGCGGTGTTCATCGACGGGGGCGTCGTCGGCTCGGCGCCGATCCACGGCTTCCAGACGCTCGGCAACATCGTGAAGGGGCAGAGCGCGGTGACGCCGGGCTTCGGCATTCGCTACATCTCCCCGGTCGGACCAATTCGTATCGATTTCGGCATAAATCCGAGCCGCACCGAGAAGCTCGACGTCGTCACCGCCGTGCCGGACAGCACCGGGCGCGTGCACATCACGCCGCTCACCGCGCAGCGCGTGTACTCGCCCGGCCGCACGCTGCTCGATCGCCTCGTGCTGCACTTCTCGATCGGAGAGGCGTATTGATGGAGCGGGGCGACGTCCCGAACCCGGAGCGTTCACCCGCGCCGCCGCCATCCGGTCGGCCGAACGTCGTGATCGTCACGCGAAACGACGAGGCGCTCAACTGGCGGCGCGGCATCCTCGTCGGCGCTTCGATGATCTCGTGTCTGATTCTCATCGTCATGATCGCCGTGCTCGTGCTCACGGGCACCGATTGGGGACGCGAGCGCGTGCGGCGCTATGCCGTGGGCTGGCTCAACGGAAACATTCACGGCCACGCGACCATCGGCCGGCTCTCCGGCAATCTGCTCGTCGGCATGACGGTGCACAACTTCACGATCACCGACAGTGCGGGCGAGCCGTTCGTCGCGGTGAAGTCGTTCACCGCCGACTACTCGGTCATGTCGCTCCTGCGCAAGCACCTCTGGTTCGAGAATGCGGTCGCGATCGAGCCGCTGATCGTGCTCGATCGCAAGCCACAGGGAAAATGGAACTGGCAGCTCATCTTTCCGCCCAACCCAACGCCGGCGCCGGTCTCCACCGGCCCGAGCTGGACGGATTGGATTCGCTTCACTAACGCCGCCGTGGTGAACGGACAACTCATCGTGCGCACGCCGTGGTCGCCGGCGAAAGGGCTCACCGGCCGGGCGCGCGACAGCGTCGTGCGGGAAGCGCTCGGCGGCGGCACGCGGCTCATGATCACGCGCGCACCGGGCGGATTTCAGAAGACCGTGCAGCTCGACTCCGTGACCGCGAAGCTTCCGCTGCTCCGCCTCACGCAGCCGGGGCAGCAGTATCGCCTCGCCGAGGTCTCGACGCTGGCGATGGACGCGTTTCCATTCCGCGCACCGAGCGCGGTGGTGCGCGACCTCAAGGGCATCTTTCGCTTCGACAACGATTCGGCCTGGTGGAACGACGCGTACGTCACGCTCCCGCGCTCGCGCGCCTCGGGGAGCGGCCGGTACACGTTCAGCAGCGGCGACATGGCGCTCACGGTGCACAGCGATCCCGCCGACTTCACCGATTTGCGATGGGTCTACCCACGCCTGCCTGCCGGGCACGGCAAGCTCGATCTCAATCTGAGCTGGGTCGGCGCGGTGCAGGATTATCTGATCTATAATGCGAACATTCAGATGGCGAACGCCCGCGCCACGGGCTCGTTCGGCATCACGTTGGGCGACACGATCACGATCCACGGAACCAACGTGGCGTTCCGCGGGGTCGACACGCGTCAGCTCGAGCAGCTCATCCCCGGCTTCAAGTCGCCGCGGCGCGGCACCGTTGCCGGCCAGGTGCGGGCGCGCGGCGGACGGAACGCGCTGCTCGTCAACGGCGCCGTGGCGTTCGACGACCAGCGGGCGGGCGTGAGCAATCTCGCGGCGATCGGCGAAGTGGGCTTTCCCGGCAAGGGGGTGCGCGCGCGCAACCTCCACGTGCGGACGTACCCGATTCAGGTCGCGATGGCGAAGAGCTGGTATCCGTCGCTGCCGATCGGCGGCACGGCCAACGTGAACCTGATGGTGAACGGCAACACGAGCACGTCGCTCGCGATGAGCGGGAGCGTGGTGCACGACGATCGCGGCCAACACTCGGCACTCACGGGGCGCGCGCTCGTGCAGCTCTCGGGTGGACAGCGCGTCGACGTCAACGCGGTCGCCGAGCCCGTGTCGCTGGTCGAAGTCGGGCGATTCTTCCCCGCCGCGGGATTGCAGGGATTTGCGTCCGGTCCGGTCAGCGCGACGGGTACGCTCCGCGACCTGCGTGTGGACGTCAACCTGCGGCTGCCGGAGAATGGACGCTTCGCCGCACGGGGCACGCTCGATCTCGCGAGCAAGACGAAGTCGTACGACATCGCCTCGACACTCAACACGGTGAACCTGCGGTCGGTGGACACCAAGGCGCCGATCACGTCACTCACCGCACGCGCGACCGTGCGCGGCAGCGGAACACAGTTGGCGACGATGCGCGCCACGATCGCCGCGGACCTGGGCACGTCGCGCTGGGACAGCATCGCCGTCGACACCGTCTCGCTGCGCGGCCGGCTCGCGGACGGACTCGCCGAGCTCCAACGACTCTATGTGGCCGGCGCGCACACGATGGCGAGCGTCTCGGGCAGCTTCGGGCTGACGCACGACCGCAGCGGCACGCTCACGTACTCGGTGAACGTCGACTCGCTCGGCGCGTTCAACCGGTGGATTCCGCGCGCTGCCGGCTCGACGACGCCGGTCGCGCCGCGCCCGCAGCGCATCGCGCGCGCGGTCGCGCGGGCCCGAGCGGATTCGGCGCGGATCGCGCGCGCGAGCGAGATGCAGCGCATGATCACGGGCGCTCCCGGCCCGCGGCTCGACGTGCACGCGCCGACGCCGGTGCCGAGCGATACGCTCTCCGGCGAGGCGTACGCGGCGGGCACGCTGAGCGGCAACATTTATGATTTTAGCATTCAAGGACGCGCGGCGGGCAAGAACGTCGTGGCGCGCGGCAACTTCGTGCACCAATTCCAGGCCGAGTACGTCTGGACCAACGCGCGGACGCCGGGCGCCAAGCTCGCGGTCGGGCTCGAGGCCGACAGTCTCAGCGTGATGGGCTTCGGCTTCGACACGGCGAGCGTGCGCGTCACCTACGCGTCGTCCGGCGGCCACGTGGAGCTGATCACGCGCCAGGGCGACAACCGCGAGTACGGCCTGCGCGGCGACTACGCGCTGTATACGGATCGCAAGGAGCTGCGTCTCGCCGACATGACCTTCCGCTTCGACACGGCGTACTGGTCAATGCCGCATCCGAGCTCGGTGATCTGGGGCGGCCCCGGGCTGCGCGTGGTCGATTTCGAGCTGCGGAATCGCGGCAACGGCCGCGTGTACGCGAACGGCCTGCTGCCGACGAGCGGCTCGGCCGACTTCGAGCTGGCGGTCGACAATTTTCCCGTCTCGAACATCCTCGACATCGCGCAGAGCGACGTGAGCGCGACCGGCACGCTCACGCTCGCCGGCGACATGCGCGGCACGCTGAGCGATCCGACGTTCCGCGGGGCGTTCGGTCTCCTGCGGGGAACGTACAACGGCACCGCCGTGCCCGACCTGCACGGCACGTTCGGCTACGCCGACGAGGAGCTCGTCACGCACGTGGACGCGCTGCGCAACGGCGGCGCGCCGATGACGCGCGTCGACGGGCACATCCCGATCAATCTCGCGTTCACGGGCGTCACCGGCAGCCGGCTTCTTCCCGCGCCGATGGCCGTGGACCTCGTGGCCGATTCGCTGCCGCTCGAGCTGATCCCGCAGTTTACAGATCTCGTATCGAACCTGCACGGCCACGCATACGGCCAGGTCTCGATGCGCGGCACGCTGAAGCGTCCAACGCTCGTCGGCGCGCTGGCGTGGCGGAAGGGCTCGGTGATGATCAACTCGACCGGCGCGACGATCAACGACATCGGCGCGACGATCCGCATGGCGAACGACACCGTGTACGTGGACTCGATCGCCGGCTCGGCGAAAGGGCCGGTGCGGGTCCGCGGCACGCTTGCCGTGGGGAACTGGCGCGAGCCCGCGTTCAATCTCTATCTCGTCTCCAAGGGCGCCGAGCTGCTCGACAACGACTGGGGCGCGCTCCGGATCGACGCGGGCCTCGCGCTCACCGGTCCGTTCAGCGGCCCGTATCTCAGCGGCGCGGCGACGATCACGCAGGGCGTGGTCTACGCGCCCGAGCCCACCGGACGCCACCTGATCGGAGCGGGCGATCCCGCGCTCTTCAACGTGCTCGACACCGCGATGGCGGGCGATCGCGCGCTCTTTCCGCCGGCATCACCGCTGATCGCCAACATGCGCATGGACGTGTCGCTCAACGTCCGGCGCGACACGTGGGTGCGCAATCGCGAAGCCAACGTCGAGATCTACACCGACGACCCCGTACACATTCATGAGGAGCAGCAGGCGTTCTCGCTCGTCGGCGTGGTGACGACCGATCGCGGCGAGTACACGTTCATGAGCAAGCGCTTCGAGATCCAACGCGGCTCGGCGATGTTCATCGGCAGCCCGGATCTCAATCCGACGCTGCAGATCACCGGCGAATATCAGGTCCAGATTCCCAGCCGCGGCGCGCTCAACATCAGCGTCATCGTCGGCGGCACACTGCGCAAACCGTCGCTCACGCTCGGCAGCGACGCGCAGCCGCCCAAGACGCAGTCGGAGCTGTTGAGTCTTCTCGCATTCGGCCAGTCGACGACGTCGCTCCTCGCGTTCACCAACTCGAGCATCGCCGGCTCGGCGGCGACGGGCGATCTGTTCGGCGTCGGCGCACAGGTCGCGGTGCAGCGCCTGGCGGGCGTGGCGGTGGGGGTGGCGGTGCAGCAGGTGGAGATGCAAGCCGGCCGCGCGTTCGGCACCGACGTCTTCGACATCACGCCAGGCGACAATCCACTCGCCGGCGGCTCGCGCGCGATCGGCAATTTCTTCACGCAGACCAAGATCGAAGCCGGCAAGTACGTGAACACGCGCACGTTCGTGAGCGCGCAGGAGCAAGCGAGCCACTTCGGCGCATCGATCGAGCACCGCACGGCGGACGGCTGGCATTTCGACGCGAGCATCGAGCCGAGGATCTTGCTGCTGGAGCCGCGGCTGAACAGTCAGCCGATCAGGAAGACGCAGGCGTATGGTGGATTTGTGTTGCGGGAGTGGCGGTTTTGATGGTGCGCCTGTAGGGTCGCATCGGCGGCCGCGCCGCCTCGCTGATGTACGGCCTTCGGCCGTGTCACGGCGTCACGCCGTTTCCGTCGCCGGAGGCGACGTACTGCAGCGAGGGGCCCGGTACGGGCCCGATGCGACCCTACAGCGCAGCGACCCTACAGGCGGCGCGAAGCGCGGCCGACCCTACGCCCGACCCAACTCCTCCCACAGCCCAGCCATCGCCCGCATCCCCTTCTCATAATTTTCGACGCTCATCCACTCGTTCGGCGCGTGCGCGTTCTCGCCGGGGAGCCCGAACCCGACCAGCAGCACCGGCGTGCCGAGTATTCTTTGAAAATCGCCGACGACCGGGATCGATCCGCCTTCGCCCGTGACCACCGGCTCCTTGTCGAACGCCGCGCGTAACGCGCGGCGCGCCGCGTCGAACAGCGGGCCGTCGAGATCCGCGCGCCACGGACGGCCGCCATGCAGTTGCGTCACCGTCACCTGCACGCCGGGCGGCGACACGCTTGCGACGTGCGCGCGCATCAGCTTCTCGATCTCGTCGGGCGTCTGATCCGGCACGAGACGGCAGCTCACCTTGGCCATCGCCTTCGCGGGCAGCACCGTCTTCGCGCCTTCGCCGGTGTAGCCGCTGAGGAGACCGTTCACCTCGCACGTCGGGCGCATCCAGACGCGCTCGAGCGTCGAGTATCCTTTTTCGCCGAAGAGGCTCGGGCTTCCCGTCTCCTCGCGAAAATGCTCGTCGTCGAACGGAAGCGCGCGGATTTCATCGCGAGCCTTCGCGCCCCAATCGCGCACCTTGTCGTAGAAGCCGGGGATCGCGATGTGGCCGTCGGCATCGTGCATCGTGGCGAGGATGCGCGCGAGCGCCATGGCCGGGTTCATCACCGCGCCGCCGTAGCTGCCGGAGTGCAGATCGCCCGCCGGCCCCTGCACGTTGATCTCGAAGTACGCGAGGCCGCGGAGCGACGACAGAATCGACGGCAGTCCGGGCGCGAACATCGCCGAGTCGGAGATGACGACCGAATCGCACGTGAGCAAATCCTCATGCGACGCGATGAACTGCTCGAGGTTCTCGCTCCCGACCTCTTCCTCGCCTTCGGCGAGCACGATCACGTTCATCGGGAGCGTGCCGCGCGTGGCGAGGTGCGCCTCGAGCGCCTTGATGTGGAGGTAGAGCTGCCCTTTGTCGTCGACCGAGCCGCGCGCGAAAATCTTCCCGTCGCGAATCGTCGGCTCGAACGGCGGACTGTCCCACAGCTCGAGGGGCTCCGCGGGCTGCACGTCGTAGTGGCCGTAGATGAGCACCGTCTGCGCGCCCGGCTTCGCCTGTCGCCATTCGCCGACGACGATCGGATGTCCTTTCGTGGGATGGATCGTGGCCGTCAGCCCGATCGCGCGCATGGAATTCGCCACCCAGTCCGCGGCGCGCGCGGTATCGGCGTTGTGCTCCGATCGCGCGCTGACGCTCGGAATGCGAAGCAGATCGAATAGCTCGTCACGAGCGCGGTTCTGATTTGCGGCGAAGTACGACTCCAGATCTTTGGCGAGAGGCATGTCGTGAGTGGTGAGTGATGGTTGCAATCTCCAGCGAACCGGGGCCGCGCTCCAGTGGCTGGCGGTGGCTGGCAGTCGCTGGCGCGCCGGCGCGGCGCGTGAACTCGCCGCCGTTCCGCGGAGTTGATGAAGTCGAGAGCGCCTCGCGCCCACGTCCGATAGCCGCGTTTCGGATGCCGGCCCGTCGTATACAAACTGCTCCCACGCCTCGCGGCGGCCCGGCTAAACGCCTATCGTTAAGGACCTATGCCATGGATTCAGCACACGCGGGTGGGAACGGGCGGCTCCGGAACGACGCGACGCGCACGGTTGGCGGCCTGCGGCCGAGCCCGACGGTGACCACTCGGTCCGGCGAAGACGGCGGCGGCGTCCAAGCGGAGATCGCGCAGCGACGCCCATTCCACTCGGTGAAAGCCGAGGTGTCGGTCAGCATTCTGCGAACCGCCGCTCTCATCGAGCGGCATTTTGCGCAGGTGGTCTCGCGCGCGGGAGTCACGACGCAGCAGTACAACGTGCTGCGGATCCTGCGCGGCGCCGGCCCGGACGGACTGCCGACGCTCGTGATCCGCGATCGCATGATCCACGAGGCGCCCGGCATCACGCGTCTGCTCGACAAGCTCGAGGCATCGGGGCTCGCGCGGCGCGAACGCGCATCGCCGGATCGGCGACAGGTATTTTGCTATATCACGGATAAGGGCTTGTCGGTGCTCAACGAGCTCGAGGAAGAGATGCGGGACGCTGACGACGTCGCCGCCGGCGATCTCACAGAGGACGAGATGCGCACGCTCGTCAAACTGCTCGAGCGCGTGCGTCAGGGGCACCGCGGCCGCGAACGGTAGCGTACGCTGGGAGGCGAGGATGGCGAGCGTGCAGGTGCGGTACATCGTCCACGACGTGGACAGCGCGATCGAGTTCTACACGAAGCACCTCGGCTTCACGCTCGTCATGCACCCGGCGCCTCCGTTCGCGATGCTGTCGCGCGGCGAACTGCGTCTGGTCCTCAGCGCGCCGAACGCGATGGGCGGCGGCGGTCAGCCGATGCCCGACGGCACCACGCCGGAGCCCGGCGGCTGGAATCGATTCGCGATTCAGGTCGACGACATCGAGACGACCGTCGAATCGCTTCGCGCGGCGGGGGCGCATTTCCGCAATGCTATCGTGACCGGCGTTGGCGGAAAGCAGATCATACTCGACGATCCGTCCGGCAATCCGATCGAATTATTCCAGCCGATTCGTGACGAGGCGCGGCTTCGGTAGCACGTGCGCCGGGCTCGTCCGGAGATGAGCATGGCGGCCGCGAAACGGTCATGATAGTCTAATTCCATGGCGACCGCCGCTCATCTCGAGGAGCTCCGCCCCGCGCTCACCGGACACTGCTACCGCATGCTCGGCTCCGTGCTGGACGCGGAGGACGCGGTGCAGGAAGCGATGCTCCGGGCGTGGAAGAGCATCGACGGATTCAAGGAGCAGTCGTCGCTCAAGACGTGGCTCTATCGCATCGCGACGAACGTCTGCCTCGACACGCTGGCGGCGTCGAACCGTCCGCGCATCCGACCGACCGAGCGTGCGGAGTGGAAGGGCGAGGTGCGCGAGGACATGGCGTTCTCGCAGCGGTCGCGCGAGGAGTTCGTCGAGCCGGTGCCGGATGCCGCCGTGCTTCCCGCCGTCGAGAGCTGCGACCCTGAGGAACGGGCGATTCTGCGCGAGAGCGTGCGACTGGCGTTCGTCGCGGCGCTCCAGTATCTGCCGCCGCGACAGCGTGCGGCCCTGCTCCTCACCCAGGTGCTCAACTGGTCCGCCTCGGAAACGGCGGCGTGCCTCGAGATGACCGTACCGGCGGTGAACAGCGCGCTGCAGCGCGCTCGTGCCACGCTCGACGCGCGAAACCCGTCGGTGATGCCGCGCGAGCTCTCGGCGGAGCAGGAGCGGCTCGCGGCGCGGTACTGCGAAGCATTCGAGAAGTATGATGTCGAAGCGCTCGCGAGGCTGTTGCACGACGACGCCACGCTGTCGATGCCGCCCTACGCGCTCTGGCTGCAGGGCCACGCGTCGATCGCCAAGTGGATGCTCAGCTTCGGCATCGGGTGCAAGGGCTCGAGGCTCGTGCCCGTCGAGGCGAGCGGCGGCACGCCGGCCTGGGCGCAATACCGCGACGCGGGCGTGACGCCGTGGGCCGTGCTCATGCTGGACATTCGCGGCGACAAGATCGCCGGCATGACTTCGTACCTCGACGTCGAGACGCTCTTCCCGCGCTTTGGCGTTCCGATGCGGCTCGTCAGCTAACCAGCGTCCGTGGAACGATTTGCGGTCCCGCCGGAAATATTTTCGGCGGGACCGATGAGTTTTGGGGCCGCCGCCCGTCTAAGCAGGTGTACTCAATAGGAGGCCACGATGTCCGCTTCGCTGATCGATTCCAATTCCTTTCCGGCCACGGCGCCGGCGGACCACTCCGCCGCCGCGCGCTGGTTCGGCCGAATCGCGACGACGATCGTCCTGCTGTTCGCCGTGATGGATTTCGCGACGAAGCTCGCGCTCGCCAAGCCATCCGTCGACGGCACGATCCAACTGGGATACCAGCTGCATCACGTGCAATTGATCGGCGCGCTCGCGCTCGTCTGCACGATCCTCTACGTCATTCCGCGCACCGCGGTGCTCGGCGCGGTACTGTGGACCGCGTATCTCGGCGGCGCGGTCGCGTCGAACGTCCGCATCGACGCGCCGCTCTTCACGCACACGCTCTTTCCCGTCTACTACGCGGCGCTCCTCTGGGCGGCGTTGTACGTACGCGACCCGCGCGTCCGCGCGATGCTCGCGCCGCGTCCCCGCCCGCGCGCCGGCTGATCATTTCACAACACTCATTTGAGGATTCACACATCATGCCCGTCACACATCAACAGCCGGCCGGTACACCCACGATCACGAACGCGCGCAACAGGGCCCGCACGCCGCACAAGCTGTTCGTCAACGTTCCCGTGAACGACATCCAGGCGACGATCAGGTTCTTCGAGGCGCTCGGCTTCAACTTCAGCCCGCAGTTCACGGACGCGACGGCGACGTCGATGCCCGTGGGCGAGGACGCGTATTTGATGTTCCTCACGAAGGAGCGGTTTGCCGGCTTCGCGAAGGCGCCCGTCGGCGACCCGAAGCAGGCGACCAGCCACCTGCTCACGATCAGCGTGAACAGCCGCGAGGAAGTGGACGAGACCGTGAAGAAAGCGATCGCGGCGGGCGGCTCGACCACGGACGAGCCGGAGGATCACGGCTTCATGTACGACTGGAGCTTCCGCGATCTCGACGGACACGCATGGGGCGTGTTCTGGATGGATCCGAGCGCAATTCCGGCGGACGCGTGATATGAAGCTCTATACGCAACTCAACTTCGGCGGCAACTGCGAAGCCGCGTTCCGGTTCTACGAGCAGCACCTGGGCGGCAAAATCGAAATGATCGCCCGGCAGAATGAAGCACCCGGCGCATCGCCCGACGCGAGCGACGCGGTGATGCACGCGCGTATGCGGTTAGGCGACACGATCCTGATGGGGAACGACGTGCCGCCGGCGCGCTTCCAGCCGATGCGCAGCGCGTATCTCTTTCTCTCGGTCGATTCGACGGAGGAAGCGGAGCGCGTGTACAAGGTGCTCTCCGACGGCGCGGATGTCTTCATGCCGCTCGACGAGACGTTCTTCGCGACGCGATTCGGGATGCTGCGCGATCGGTTCGGCGTGTCGTGGTCGATCGCGCACCCGAAGGCGATGGGGTGATGCCGGAGACGGGGGGAAAGCAAACGGCGCCAGTCGAGAGACTGGCGCCGTTTTGTTTTGCGCCCACTCACCGCGGGCATCAGGCGCGCCGGGATTTCTTTCGGGACTTGATCAAGCCTCGGAGTGCTTCGTTCACCGAATCAGCATTCGGAAACTCTGCGGCGACATCTGGAGCAAGCAGCACGAGATTGGTGCCTCCCTCGACAGCGGCGGCGTATTTACCTCGGAGACCGTTGGAGAAGTCGTACTCGGAGCGCATGCGCTCGCTGACTGCCGGTCGTCTTGCGCTACTCGCCTTCTTCATACGCATTCCGTTCCCGACGGTTGGCGGGTCGAGCACTGATGATGCGGATGGCCGCGCCGCGCTCGACATGCGCCACGACCACGAGACGACCGCGGCGAGTCCGGCCGATCAACACGTACCGCGTCTCGTCTGTAGAATGATCCGGGTCCGCGATGGTGATCGACGGTGGATCCGAGAACGACGTCGCGGCCTCCATAAAGCTAACGCCATGCTTCTTCAAATTGGAAACGCTCTTGGCTGCGTTCCATGCGAACAGGAGCGGCATCCCGGCACGATGCGCCGAGCCGCGGCTTGACGCGTCACCACATTCCTTCGGGCCGCATCATAAGCAAAACGGCGCCAGTCTCTCGACTGGCGCCGTTTGCCTCTTCACCCACGCTCAGCTCACATCGCCTTCGCGAGATCGCCGATCGACTGCTCGAGCCACTGCACGCGCTGCGGATCGGACGAGCCGTTGCGATACCCGGCGACCGTCTTCGCCAGCGAGTCGAGCGCGCCGCTGCGCGCCGAGCCGCTCGCCGCTTCCGCCCCCTCGAGCCCCTTGCGCACCGCCGCCACCTGCTCGGCGCTCAAGCCGTGCCACCGCTCGAGCTGATCGGTGTACGCGCGCGACAGCGCGAACGACGCCGGCCAGACGTACTGCGGCTGATCCTGCACGTTCTCGAAGTCGAGCTTCACCGACTTCGCGGCGTCGATCTCGTTCTGCGAGATCGCGGCGCTCGGCTTCAGGTCGAACACGTCGAGGCCGCGCTCGATCTCGGACCCGTAGATGTGGCCGTTGTACCAGTACACGGACCAGTAGCCGCCGCTCATCAGCCGGCCGTCGGCGTTGGGGCCGCGGTCGAAGAAGCCGATCTCGTGCGGGTGCTTGGGATCCGTCCACTCGAACATCGAGAGGCCGCCCTGATACCACGCCTGGACCATGATCGTGCGGCCGGGGATCGGGATCAGCGAGCCGTTGTGCGCGACGCAGTTCTCCCACTGGGTCTGCGGCGCGGGCAGCTTGTAATAGTTCTGGAATACCATTTTCCCATTTACAATCTTGAAAATGGCGTCGGCGCCCCAGTCCTTCGGATCCTGGGCGCGGCAGTACGGCGCGCCGCCGCCGCCCCACTCGTCCGAGAACAGCACCATCGAGCCGTCGTTGCTGAACGTGGCCGAGTGCCAGAACGAAAAGTTCGAATCGGCCACGGCCGCGATCCGCCTGGGGTTCGGCGTGTCGTGGATGTCGAGCAGGAGGCCCATGCCGGCGCACGCGCCGCCCGCGAGCCCGACCGCCGGATACACGGTGATGTCGTGGCACTGCGTCAGCGTCCGCGGCGCGAACGGCGACGCGACGCCGTACTCCTTCGCGAGCGCGTTGACCTTGCTCTTGTACGAGTCTGAATCGTTCGCCGTTCCCTGCTGCTCGATCGTACCGAGGGCTTCGACGGCGTGCTGGAAGTTCACGCGCGCCGAATCTTCCTTGGTCACGGGCGGGCCGCCGCGACCGCGTCCCGCGAATCCGCCGCGGCCGCGCGCCGCGGGCTCGCCGCAGTTCACCGGCGGACCACCGCGACCGCGACCGCCGCCCGGCGTCACGCCGTACTTCTCGGCGAGCTGCGCGATCGACGCCTTGCACTGCGCGGAATCCGCGGCCGTCGGACTCGCCGGCAGCTTGGGCAGCGCGGCGACCGCGTCGTTGAACTCCTCGCGCATCCGATTCGCCGCCGTGTCGGCCGGCGATGCGCCGTGGCTCGTGCCGTAGAGCAGCGCCTCGCCCGTCGTCGGATCCTGGAAGATCGCTGGCGACGTCACGACCGCCGCCTGCTCCGGATGCGCGAGCGGAACCTTGATCACCTCGATGCGGAAGTTCGAGTTGTTCGGGTCCCAGGGGTTGTCGTTGCAGCGCGCGAGCTCTTCCGACGGACGAATCGCCGAAGTGCCGGAGATGTAGACGTAGATGTTGTTCGGATCGCGTGGGTCATGCACGACCGTGTGCGTGTGCGAGCCGCGGCACGTCTGCACGTTGGCGATGTACTTCGGATGATCGATGTCGCTGATGTCGAAAATGCGCAGCCCGCGAATACGCTCGGCGCTCACCGGATCGCGCGGGGCCTGCGTGCCACAGTCGAGGCGCGCGGTCGGCGCTTCGGCGGAGACGAACAGCAGGTTCTTCCAGACGGAGACGTCGCTCTGCGACGCCGGGCAGACCTTGGAATCGCGGAGGCGCGGATGTGCCGGATCGGACACGTCCCAGATCTGGAAGCCGTTGTAGTTGCCCTGAATCACGTTCGAGCCGTAGAACGCGATGTCGGAGTTCGTGACGCCGGCAAAACCCTGCGGCGGCGGCGTGTGCGAGACCTTCGTGAGATTCCAGATCGCCTCGCCGGCGTCCTGGAGCCCGGCCTTGAGGCCAACGCGCGGGTCGGGCGACGGCGCGGTGACGAGCGGCGCCGACATGTCGACGCCCTGCTGCATGGGGCCGATCGACGTCGCGCCAGTCTGCGCGGTATGCGCGCAGGCCGCGGCGAGCATCGAAGCCGCGATCGCTGCGGCGGTGGTGGAGTACTTCCGTATCATGAAGTGAGTACCGGTGAAGGTTGTGTCATTCCGAGCAAGCGAGCGGAGCGAGCGCGTCGAGGAATCTCGGCGCGTTGCGCCGCCCAGATTCCTCGACTTCGCCGCTTCGCGGCTTCGCTCGGAATGACATGAGGCTACTTGCTCGGCAACGCCGCCAACATCTGCTCCATGCGGTCGATCTCGGTGCTCTGATCGACCTGCACGTCGTTCGCGAACTTGAATACGATCTCGTCCTGCCCCGCGCCGGGCGTGTTGAAGAGCGTCGTCACCATCTGAATCGCGCCCTTGTGGTGCTGGATCATGTCGTTGAGAAACAGGCGGTCGAAGTCGACGCCGCGCGCGGAGTCGAGCTGCGCCATCTGCGCCGCGGTGAGCATGCCCGGCATCATCATGAACTGCTCGGTGCCGCCCATGCTCATCTTCATCCCGCGCGGGTCGGGCTCGGGCACGGGCTGATTGCGCTCCTCGAGCCACTGGCTCATGAGGCCGATCTCCGCCGTCTGGCCGAGGGCGATGCGGCCGCAGAAGGTCGCGAGCGATTTGCTCGCGCCGTGCGACGCGCACCAGCCGGCCATCTTCACCGCTTGCGCGTGGTGGCCGATCATGCCGGACATGAAGTCAATGTCGGCGCCGGTGTACGGACGGCGAATGCTGTCTGTGCGCGCCTGCTCGATGCCGCTCTGCAACGGACTGCCTTGCTGCGCGGCCGCGGCATGCGCGGGGCTCATCACGGCGAGCAGCGCGATCGCTGCGCCCGCGACGAGGCGAAGGGGGGGTTGGACCATGTGGTGCTCCCGGGTCGGGTCAGGAGGTCAAGCCGCGAAATTACCCCCCGTCACGCCGGAGAGGTAGTCCCAGTTTAGGGTTGGCATTCCTGAGGCCGGTCGGGGCGGCGCCTGGGGATGTTATCGCGGGGGACGCGGGGGGCGCGGGGGGAACGGCGGGGTGTGGCGTGGAGGGAGAGTGCGCGGGACAGGCACGCTTGGGGGTGTGCGAGTGTGCACCAATGAACGTTCGGTCGCGTGCTTTTCTATAAATTAGAATAGTAATTTTATTATAACGACCGCCCCAGTCCCCGCGCGACGCCCGCCTTTTCTCCGCGTTCGCCGCGCCCCCCGCGGTGCAATCCAACCCGATCCACCCTACCGCCCGGATCTGACCCACCGCCCCCGCCACCGGATCATCAACCACAGATCGCGCACCCCGACCACCCCGTCCCCGCGCCTGAGCGCCACGCGATCCACACGCATCGAGCTATAAAAGAACGGGAGCAGTTTCTTGATCGGCTCCGGCAGGTCCGCCGTCGTCTCGAGCGTGTCGAGCACGAGCAGGAGATTGTCGTTCTCGTGCGCCTGCTCCGGAAACTTGGGCCAGAGCTCGTACTGATTGACTCGTCCCGACAGGTTCGTGGCGAACGTGACGGGATGCGAGGGGTCGTTGAACGCCAGCTCCGACGCTTCCTGATAGCGGTCGCCCGCGAGCCAGGTGACGACGTGCGTCTGCGCGCTCGCCTGCCGCGCGATGTTCGACGCGTGGAGCGTCACATCGCGCCAGCCGTAGGCGCGGGCAACGGGATCACGCGACGGCTTCACCGGGAGGATCGGCACGACGGCCTGCACGTAGATCACCGCCGACATCACGGCGGCCAACACCACGCCGCCGACGAACCAGCGCTCGCCGTTCCGACCGAAGCGTGTCGCGCCGAGAAGCGCGATCGCCGGGATGTACGCGGGCGACGGCCAGTTGGGCTCGACGCGCTGGCGAACGCCGCTCCACACGAAAAAGACGAACGTCACCGCCGCCACCATCGCGAGCGCGAACTCGGCGCCCGAGGCGCGGCGCGACAGCGCGCGAACCGTCGCGATCGCCAGCAGCACGAAAAGAATCGGCGAGGCGAGCCCCGCCTGGCCGCCGAAGAAATCGCCCTCGTGCTTGAACGCGGCGACGACCGCCGAACCCTTGGCGGCGCTCAGGCCATGATGAATCTGAAATACGAACGAGATCCAGCCGTGGTGCGCGTTCCAGAGAAGCACCGGCATGAAGAGCAGCGCCGCGACGACGCACGCCACGTACGGACCCGGCTCGCGGAGCCGCATGCGCAGATCCCGCCGCAGCGCAATGGCGAGCACCACGGCGACGGGCACGAAGATGGACGTGTACTTGGAGCAGAAGGCGAGGCCGAGCGCGATGCCGGCGAACGTCCACCAGGCGAGCGAATCGCGTGAGCGCGGCGCGGACTGCATCGCGCGCACGACGCCGTACAGCGCGACGGCTTCCGCCGCGAGCACGGGCGAGTCCGGCGTGGCGAGGAGGAGGCCGGCCGCCGCGAGTGGGAGCACGGTCATCACGATCGCCGCGCGCAGCGCGCCGGCATTGCCCGCGAGCCGGCGCGCTATGGCAATGGTTGCCAGAGCGGCAACCCACCCTGCAATCACGGGCCCGAGCCGCACCGCGGCGGGCGTCGCCGCCCCGCCGAACGGACCAAGCACGACGTCGCCAAAGCGAATGAGCAGCGCGATGCCGGCCGGGTGATCGAAGTAGCCCGGTGCGAGGTGCCGCGACCACTCCCAGTAGTATGTCTCGTCGGGAAACGCGGGAATGAACGCCGCGAAGATCATCCGCAGCGCCGCGGCGGCCGTCACGATGACGACCGCGAGGAACCAGCGTCGATCGCGCGGCGGTGCGTCCGGCGCGGTCACGCGGGCGCGGCGCGCCTCGCGCGGTACCCGCGGATCACGCGCGCGACGATCACGATCACCCACGTCCAGATCAGCCACATCACGCGCTCGTCGGGCGAGAGCGTCGTCATCATCCGCCACACGATCAGCGGCGCGGCGAACGCGAGCGCCGCGGGGTTGGTTCCGTTCGCGATCCGGCGCTCCACGGTGCGCGTGGCGTCGTGCCGTCCGACGCGCAGGATCTGCTCGACCACGCGCATGAGCGAATCGGTTTCCATACCGCGCCAATCCGGGATGCGGAGCATCGTCCAGCCGGGCGCCGCGCGGCCGTAGCCATGATTGTCCGAGCCCGTGACGAGCGCGAGGTTGAGACTGTCGGCGAGATGCACGATGCGGGCGTGATCGCGCCTTCCCTGCGTGAGACCGCGCGGTGATCCGTCGACGATCTCGATCGCGCTCACACCGGGCGATCCCTGCCCGGTCGACGCCGGCACTCTGTCGAGATTGGCCGGCACCGTCTCGATCACGACCGGTGTGGTCGCCGGAATGAGACTCGCCAGCGCGAGCGACTGCGGGTCCACCGTCTTGAGGTCGGGCGACGTGAGCCCCTGATACCGGCGGCCGGCATTTAGAATATTGACATGCTCACCTTTATATATCGCCTCGAGGCCTTGGAGCAGCATCGTGCCTTCGCCCGCCTGCCCCGGGTTGGCGGCGATTCCGCGCTCGGCGCCCTCATACGTCGCGTGATCGGTGATGTACGCGAAGTCGTACCCCGCACTCCGATGCCACTCGCGCACCTTGTCCTCGCTCCAGCCCGAGCGGCCGTCGTGCGAGTACTGCGTATGTGAGTGGAAATCGGCGATCACGACCGTCGGGTCCGATGCGACGAGCTGCGCCATCGGCCGCGGGACGAGCGCCATCACCGCGTAGACCACGACGATGCAGGCGAGGAACACGAGCGCCGAGATCGACTCGCGCGCGATGGTCGTCTGGCGCCGCCGTGCACGCCAGCCGCGCACGATCGCGTAGATCGCGAGTGCCCAGAGGAGCACCGCGATGTGCTGGCCGATCGTGAGCAGCGTCAGCGTGTCGAGGACGTTCGACGCGGGTGCGATCGAGAGATAGCCGGCCGAGAGCTCGAGGCTGGCTTCACCGACCGAGGCAAAGGTGGCGGCGTCGCGCACCGGCGGCACGACGAACGCGGCCGTGATGAGGACGAGGAGGGAGATCGCGATCGCGAGCCACGGAACGCGGCGCCGATACCAGACGAGCGGTGGCGCGGGGTGCGTCGGCTCTTTGGCGGGAGAGTGGTGTCGAGGCAACGCGGTATACTTTGGGTGACAGCGGAAACTGACGATCCAGCTCGGTTCTCACAATGCCCAATCGCCTCGCGTCCGAGACCAGCCCGTACCTCCTCCAGCACGCGAACAATCCCGTCGATTGGTACCCGTGGGGACCGGACGCGCTCGAGCGCGCGAAGCGCGAGAACAAACCGATTCTCCTGAGCATCGGCTACGCGGCGTGCCACTGGTGCCACGTCATGGAGCACGAGTCGTTCGAGGATGCGGCGACCGCCGCGCTCATGAACGAGCGATTCGTGAACATCAAAGTGGATCGCGAGGAGCGGCCCGACCTCGACGCCATCTACATGCAGGCGGTGCAGGCGATGACCGGCCATGGCGGATGGCCGATGACGGTGTTCCTCACACCGGACGGCGTGCCGTTCTACGGCGGTACGTACTTCCCGAAGGACGAGGGCCGCGGGATGCCGTCGTTCACGCGCATCCTGCACGCGATCTCCGACGCGTACCACACGAAGCAGGAAGACGTCGCGCGCACGGCCGCGTCGATCCGCGAGATGTACGCCGCGTCAGTGGACGCGACCGCGAGCGCGGGCCCGCTCTCGGCACCGCTCCTCGAGCAGGCGTACGCCGCGCTCGCGCGCCACTACGACGCGGCGCACGGCGGCTTCGCCGGCGCGCCGAAGTTTCCGCAGACGATGGCGCTCGAGCTCATGCTCACGCACTGGGCGCGCACGCGCGCCGACGAAGCGCTCGAGATCGTGAAGCATTCCTTCACCGCGATGGCACGCGGCGGCATCTACGACCAGGTCGGCGGCGGATTCGCGCGCTACTCGGTCGACGAGCGCTGGCTCGTGCCGCACTTCGAGAAGATGCTCTACGACAACGCGCTGCTCATCCGACTCGGCGCGCACCTGTGGCAGGCGACCGGCGACGCGGAGATCCGCCGCGTCGTCGAGGACACGATCGAATGGGCCGCGCGCGAGATGCGTTCGCCGGACGGCGGCTTTCACTCGTCGCTCGACGCCGACAGCGAGGGGCACGAGGGGAAGTTCTACGTCTGGAGCGCGGGCGAATTCGACGCCCTGCTGGGCGACGACGCGCCGTTGCTGCGCGCGTATTGGGGCGTGACGACGGACGGCAACTTCGAAGGCAAGAACATTCTGTCCGTCGCTGGCGACCGACGCGCGCTCGCGAGGCAGTTCTCGATCTCGGAACAGCAGCTCGACGCGACGGTCGCGCGCGCGAAGGCGAAGCTGTACACGGTGCGTGCCCAGCGCGTGTGGCCGGGCAAGGACGACAAGATCCTCGCGTCGTGGAACGCACTCATGGTGCGCGCCATCGGCGACGCGGGGCGCGCGTTCGGGAACGAGTCCTACAAGCAACTCGCGCTCGATGGAGCCCGCTTTCTGTTCGATCGCATAGTAGTCGACGGCCGCGCAAAACGCTCATTCAAAAACGATCAATCCCGGATCCCGGGCTTTCTCGAGGATCACGCCGGGCTGGGACTCGCCGCGATCGCCGCGTACGAGCTCACCTACGATCCCGCGTGGCTCGCGCGCGCGCGGAGCATGGCTGACGCGACGGTGCGCTGGTTCTGGGACGATGCGACCGGTGCGTTCTACGACACCGCCTCGGATCACGAATCGTTGATCACTCGTCCGCGCGATGTCACCGACAACGCGACCCCGTCGGGGACGTCGCTCGCGATCGAGCTCCTGCTTCGCATCGCCGAGCTGTACCATGACGCCGATGCGAGGCGCCGCGCGACGTACATCCTGGAGACGCTCGCGCCAGCGATGGCGCGATATCCGACCGCGTTCGGGCATGCGCTGAGCTGCGCCGACATGGTGATCAATGGCGCGATCGAGGTGGCGCTGATCGGCGATCCGGGCGCGTCAGACTTCCATGATATGGAACGTGTGATCGGATCGCACTGTCTCCCGGCGCTGGTGCTGGCGGCCGGCCGCGAGACGGCGGACCTTCCCTTCCTCACCGGTCGCGAGGCGCGCGACGGGCGCGCGACGGCATACGTCTGCCGGAATTACGCGTGCGACGAGCCGGCGACCTCGCCGGCGATGCTCGACGATCATCTCGTCAGAGCAGCTTATCGAGCGTGATCGGCAGGTCGCGCACGCGGACGCCCGTGGCGTGATACACGGCGTTCGCGATCGCGCCCGCGACGCCGGTCATCCCGATCTCGCCCAGACCTTTGACGCCGAGCGGATTGACGTGTGGATCGTCCTCCTCGACGAAGCTCACGTCGATCTCCGGCACGTCGGCGTTGACCGGCAGGTGATACTCGTCCAGCTCCGCGTTCACGTACCGGCCGCTGCGCCGGTCAATGTGCGTGTCCTCGAGCAGCGCCGCGCCGATGCCGTACACGATCCCGCCGATGATCTGGCTGCGCGCGGTCTTCGGGTTGAGAATTCTGCCGCCGGAATACGCGCCCGCCGCACGCCGCACGCGCACCATGCCGAGCTCCGCGTCGACCGCGACCTCGACGAACAGCGCGCCGAAGGCGTGCATCGAGTACTGTTCCCTCTCTTTTCCGGGCTTCGACTCCGAGCGCACTTCCACGGCTTCGGTCACTCGCGCCGTGGCGGGATTGTCGAACCCGAGCTGACGCAACTTCTCGCGCAGCTCGCGCGCGGCGACGAGCACCGCGGAGCCCGTGCTCGTCGCGGTCATCGAGCCGGCGGAGATTGGATTCTGCGGCAGGTCGGTGTCGCCGTGCGTGAAGCGCACACGCTCGATCGGCAGGTCGAGCGCGTCGGCGGCGATCTGCTGCATGATCGTGATCGTGCCCGTTCCGATCTCGTGCGTCGCGGCGCGAATCTCCACGAGACCGTCCGGCGTCATGCGTGCGATCGCCGACGCGGGCATGCGTTTCATCGGATACGTCGCCGTCGCCATGCCCCAACCGATCAACCAGTCACCGTCGCGCATCGACCGCGGGTTCGGCGGACGCTTCGCCCAACCAAACCGCTCGGCGGCGACGCGGTAACACTCGCGCAGCGACTTGCTCGACCACGGTTTGTGCTCCTCCGGATCCTCCTCGGCGTAGTTGCGCAGTCGGAGCTCGAAGGGATCGATGTCGAGACGTGCGGCCAGCTCGTCCATCGCCGACTCGAGCGCGAAGGTGCCCGACGCTTCGCCCGGCGCGCGATTGAACGTCGGCGTGCCGGTGTTCAGGCGGACGAGGTGCTGGCTCGTCTCTTGATTGTCACAGCGATACAGCATCCGCGTGGCGAGCGTCGACGGCTCGAGCCACTCTTCGATCTTCGACGTGCTCGAGGTGGTGACGTGGCGCATCGCGGTGAGCTGGCCATCCCGGCCGCCGGCGATCTCGAAGTGCTGCACCGTGTGTGGGCGCGCGCCCACGGGGCCGAACATCTGTCGTCGCGTCAGCACGAGCTTGACCGGCCGGCCGACGTGCTTGGCGGCCATTGCGGCGAGCGGCACGTGCGACCACGCGGCGCCCTTGGATCCGAACGCGCCGCCAGTGAAGCGCGAGACGACGCGAACCGCCTCTTCAGAAATTCCTAACGTCTTCGCGAGCACGCGCCGCACGCCGTACACGAATTGGGTCGAGTCGTACACCGTGAGCCGATCGCCCTCCCACATGGCGATGGTCGCATGCGGCTCGATGGGATTGTGCGTCTCGACCGGCGTGCGGTACACCACGTCGAGCCGCGCCGCGGCCTGGCGCAGCGCCGCGGACACGTCGCCCCGACAGGTCGACGCGGGATCCCGGCCGAGAATCTTTCTGGTGTAGGGATACGATTTCGCGAGCGACGCCTCCATGTCGACATCTATGGGAGCGGCTTCGTACTCGTATCGCACCAACGACGCGGCGTAGCGCGCCTGCTCGAAGCTGTCGGCAACGGCAACGCCGATCGGTTGGCCGTTGTAGTGCACGTCGTAGTCTTGCAGCAGCGAGAGCATGCGGCCGGCGGGCGGACTGAACGCCGCGCGTCCCTTCTCGGGAAGCGGCATCGCGTTGTCGGCCGTGATGATCGCGAGCACTCCGTCCGCGGCTTCCGCCTCGCGCGCATCGATGCGCGTGATGCGACCCGCGCCAATCGTGCTCTGAATCATCACCGCGTACGCGAGGTGGTCGATCGGCACCTCGGCGGTGAACTTCGCCTGGCCCGTCACCTTGAGCCGGCCATCGAGGCGCGTGAGCGGCGCGCCGATGTGGCCCGGCTCGGTCATGCGATCGCCGCCGCGCGCGTGAGCGCACGAATCAGCGTGCGCTTCGCGAGCTCGATCTTGAACGCGTTGTGCTCGCGCGCCACCGCGCCGGAGAGCGCCAGCTCGGCAGCGCGACCGAACGCGGCGCCGTCGGCGCTCGTGTTCTCGAGCGCCGACTCGGCATCCGGTACGCGCCATGGCTTCGTCGCGACGCCCCCCAGCGCGATCCGCGCTGCGCGAATCACGCCGTCGCGGACGTCGAGCGCCACCGCCGCCGACGCGAGCGTGAATGCGTACGACGCGCGATCTCGCACCTTGATGTAGAGCGATCGCTTGGCGAATGGCAGCGGCGGCACGTCGACCGAGACGATCAACTCGCCGTGCTCGAGTCGCGTTTCACGGTCAGGGCGATCGTGCGGCATGAGGTGAAAGTCGACGAGTGGAATCGTGCGCTCGCCGCCCGCACCGCGCACGCGGACGATCGCATCCAGCGCCGCGAGCGCGACGGCCATGTCCGACGGATGCGTCGCGATACACTGCTCGCTCGTTCCCAACACCGCGTGAATGCGGTTGATGCCGTGCAGCGCGGAGCACCCGCTGCCAGGCTCTCGCTTGTTGCACGCGTTCGCGACGTCGCGGAAGTATTGGCAGCGCGCACGCTGGAGCAGATTGCCTCCGGTAGTCGCCATGTTGCGGAGCTGCGGCGACGCACCCGCGAGCAGCGCTTGCGACAACACCGGGTAACGCTCGCGCACGAGTGGATGATTCGCGAGATCGCTGTTGCGCACCATCGCGCCGATCCGCAGGCCACCGCCGTCGATCTCCTCCACGGTCGTGAGCGAAAGCTGATTGATGTCGACGACGCGCGCCGGCCGCTCGACATCGTGCTTCATCAAGTCGACCAGCGTCGTGCCGCCGGCGAGAAAGCGCGCGTCGGGATTCGCGCCGAGGAGCGCGATCGCGTCCTGTTCGCTCGCCGCCGACTCGAATTGGAACGGATACACTCAGCGCGCCCCGGCGGCCGCGCCGCGCGATTGCCTCACCTGCTGGATCGCGGCGACGATGTTCGGGTACGCGCCGCAGCGACAGATGTTGCCGCTCATCATCTCGCGCACGTCATCGTCCGACTCGCCGACGGGTTCGTCGAGCAATGCGACGGCGGACATGATCTGGCCCGGCGTGCAATAGCCGCACTGAAAGCCGTCGCACTCGAGAAACGCCTGCTGCATGGGGTGCAGCGTCTCGTCATCGGCCAAGGCTTCGATCGTCGTGACCGCGCGTCCGTTCGCCGATGCCGCGAGCGTCAGGCACGAGAGCACGCGCCGCCCGTCGACGTGCACGGTGCAGGCGCCGCACTGGCCGACGTCGCACCCTTTCTTGGTGCCAGTCAGCCGGAGATGCTCGCGGAGCGCGTCGAGCAGCGTAGTGCGCGGATCGAGCGAGAGCTCGCGCACAACGCCGTTGATGTGCAATGCGATCAGAATCGTGCTTGGCATGCGGCGCACGCTGCCGCACGTTGCGGACCAGCCGAGCGGGCGCGGCTGTTACCGCGCAGTCGTGCGGCGACCTACTCCGCGCTCGCGTCGACGCTTGGGAGATACACGGTGAACGCGCTGCCGACGCCTGGCTCGCTCTCGACCTCGACGTGACCGCCGGATTGCTTCACGATGCCGTACGCGGTCGAGAGACCCAGCCCAGTGCCGCGGCCGGGTTCCTTGGTGGTGAAGAACGGCTCGAAGATCTGCGCGAGCGTCTGCGCATTCATGCCCGTGCCTGTGTCGCGCACAATAATCGTCGCGTACTCGCCGGGCGCGACGTCCGGGTCGTCGCGCGACGCGCTCGCGCCCAACTCGGCGCTCCCCGTCTCGATCGTCAGGGTGCCGCCCTCGGGCATCGCGTCGGCCGCGTTGATCGCAAGATTCATCACGACCTGCTCGAGCTGACCCGGATCGACGCGAACCAGCGGCACGTCGGGGGAGAGATGCGTCGCGACGCTGATGTTGCCGAGGACGAGGCGCCGCGTGAGCGTCTCGACGCCGCGCAGCACGTCGTTCGGATTGACGACTCGCGGCTCGAGCGCCTGCCGGCGGCTGAACGCGAGGAGCTGCCGCGTGAGCTTCGCCGCACGAGTCGTGGCGCCGCGGATCTCGGCGATCGCATCGCGTGCCTCGCCGGCCTTTGCTTCGACGAGAAGCAGCTCGGCGTAGCTGCTGATCACCGTGAGCAGATTATTGAAGTCGTGCGCGATGCCGCCGGCCAGCCGGCCCACGGCTTCCATCTTCTGCGCCTGGCGAAGCTGTGCCTCCAGCCGCCGCGACTCCGTGACGTCCGCCGCGACGGCGCCGATCGCGAACAGCTCGCCGTCGCGCGTCATGATGGGATAGAAGCTGGCGATGATGTGCCGCACGGTCCTTCCAGGACCGGGCGTCGGATGATCGAACTCGGCGCCGAGCACCGGCTCGCCGGTGGCGAGTACGCTGCGGAGAAGCGGCTCGACGTGGCCGGCGATGCGATCGTCGATTTCCCCCACCGTGGCGCCGATGTAGTCCTCGGGCGCGAGTCCGTGCAGCTCGGCAATGCGCTCGTTCACGCGCAGGAATCGAAGGTCGCGATCGAGGAACGCGAATCCGACCGGCGCGTTCTCGAGCGCGGAGTCGAGCAGGCCGGCGAGCTGCGCTTTCTGTCGCGCGTGCGTGAGCGCGTCGGCGGCTTGCCGCTCGAGCTGCTGACGCTGCTCGTCGAGCGCGAGCGCCTGCCGCACGATGTGCCGCATGAACGCCGAGAGCGCGACGAGGACGAGCAGCACCTCGGCGCAGACGAGCACGATCGGCACGAGGTGGGCGGTCAGTGCCACCGTGACCGCGATCGCCATCAGCGCCGCGGCACTCATCCAAGCGTAGCGTCGGAGCTCGGCGGCCACGCTGTGCGACGCGTCGCGCCGGCTCATCGATGAGTTCCGTTCGACCATCGCGCGGAGTGTAACGCATGCGACACTCCGCCGGCTAGGCGGTCCGGACGTTTATCGCGATAAACGTCTGCACTTACGCGAACTTAGATTAGAAGCCGTTAATCTTCTTACGGCTGAGCTCAGTGCGGCGCGGCAGCCCAATGCGACGGATCGAACAGCGTCGGCGACAGCTCGACGTTCGCGCGCACGTTGGAATACTCCTCGAGCACGCGACGCCGGCCGTTGACGAGCTGTTCCACCCGCTCGGCGACCCACCCGCCGCCCGCGGGAACGAATCGATCGAAACGCGTGTCGCTCAGCCCCTGCCGCGTGTGCTCCAGCAGCCGCACGAACATGAGACGATCGCGATCGACCCAGAATTGTTTGCTCGTCGTGTCGCCCGCTGTGGCGCCGATCACATAGACCGGCCGCCCTTCCCACGTGGTCTCGTGGAATCGGCCCAGGTCGAAGCCGAGGCGGCGCAGCTCCGCTTCGGTATGCGCGGAGCTCTGGTCGTAGGCATCGAACGCCAGGACGAGCAGCTCGTTGATGCCGGTGTCCGCCCGAACGAGCTTTCCATTAGAGAACGTGAATACGCTGTCGCGCGCGAACAGGATGCCGTTCCCCTGCGCCGGATTGCCGATGTCGATGCGGAGCTCGCCCGGAGGACGCGCCGCCTCGTACCAGGTCTGCACGCTCTCGGTGCCGCTGGGAAGCGTGACCGTGGTGCGCTGGGTGAAGGTCACGGTGTGAAACCAGTCGTCCGCGTAGCGCGTGTGCATCGCCCGAATCAGCGACGCGCCGCTCGAGATTCCGGCGCGCGGCGGAGCCGCGGGACGGCGCGCGGGCGCCGGCGTCGGCGCGGGCCCGCCGCGATGGCAGCCTGCCGCGAAAAGAAACAGCCCCGCGGCAACGAGACGCGGGGCAATGGTGGTACGACGGTCGAGAGCGATCATGTTCAAGGCTCGAGTCGGTAGCCCGCTTTCCACACGGTGAGAATGTGGTGCGGTTGCGAGGGGTCATCTTCGAGCTTCCTGCGCAACTCCGCGATGTGGATGTCGACCGTGCGCGTCATCACTTCCACACGGTAGCCCCACACCTCGCGCAGCAGCTCGACGCGCGACGCCACAGCACCGCGGCGACGCACGAGCGCCAGCAACAAATCAAACTCCTTGGGGCTGAGTGCAACTGCAGTGCCCTCTTTCGTGACGGTTCGCGATGCCGGATTGATCTCAACCGAGCCGAACCGTTCCATCTGGTCCGCCGACGCGCCGCGCTGCTCCGAGATCCGCGAGCGTCGAAGCAGCGCCCCAACCCGCGCGAGCAGCTCCAGCACGCCGCACGGCTTCGTGACGTAGTCGTCGGCGCCCAGGCGGAAGCCGAGGACCTTGTCCGCCTCCTCGCCGCGCGCGGTGAGGATGAGCACCGGCACGTCGGATCCGCCGTCGCGCAGCAGCTTGAGCACGCGATAGCCGTCCATGCCGGGCAGCATGAGGTCGAGCATCACGAGATCGGGCTTCCACTCGCGCGCGCGCTCGAGTCCCCGCTCGCCATCCTCGGCGACTTGCACGTCGTAGCCTTCGATTTCGAGCCCCGTGCGCAGTCCGTACGCCAGATCGGGATTGTCTTCGACGATGAGGATGCGCGCCATGATCACTGCGTCCGGCGTGGGCTGTGGGATGTCCAGTGCTGATCCGTACGTCATGTGACTGCCTCGAGTTGCGACTTGGATTTCGGTTCATGCGCGGATGCCGGAGGCTCCGCGCCGGCTTCACTGATCGGCAACTCCACCACGATGCGCGCCCCGCCGCCGGGCGACCCTTCGGCGCGCGTGCGGCCGCCGTGCATCACCACGAGCTCGCGCACCACCGAGAGCCCGATGCCGCTGCCTCCCGTCGCTGCCTCGGCATCGCGCGAGAGCCGCACGTACGGCTCCCAGACGCGTACGCGATCGGCGTGCGGAATCCCGGGCCCCTGGTCCTCGACCCAGAAACGCGCCACGCCATTCCCCAGTTCCGAACCGACCGTGATCGTCTGGCCAGGCGGGCCGTATTTCACCGCGTTGTCGAGGAGATTCAGCAGCACTTGGCGTAATGCGTCGCGATCGAGCGCGGTGCTCGCGTTCGAGTCGAGCGTCGCGACCACCGTCATCTGCCGCGCCCGCGCGAGCGGGGAGAAGAGCTCGATCGCGTCGGCGATCTCGCGATCGAGATCGGCCCGCGCGAGCGAGAGCCGGTTGGTCCCTTTCTCGCTCCGCGAGAAGTTGAGCACGTTCTCAACGAGGTACGTGAGTCGCCGCGCTTCCTGGTCGATGATCCCCGCCGACCGCGTGCGCTCGTCCTCGCTGCGGAGCTTCCCCATCTTGAGCAGCTCGGCGAACCAGCGGATCTGGGCGAGCGGCGTGCGGAGCTCGTGCGACACGCCCGAGACGAACTCGGTGCGCAGCCGCGCGAGCGCCTGCTGGCGGCGGAGCTGGAGCAGCGCGAGCGTGAGCAGCCCCGCGGCGATCACGAACAGCACCACGATCACCGGCAAGCGCGAGCTCGGCAGGCCGCCGACCACCAGCTGGTCGGCGAAATCGCTGCGCAAGCTCACGCGCATGATCAACCGGCCAAAGTTGGCCTCGATCGTATCGACCGCGCTGTACGTGGGCGCCGCCCAGCCGGGCGACTTGTACACCTCGCGCCCGTCGAGCGTCGTGACGGAGACCGAGAGAATCGAGTCGGGCGACAGGCCTCTGACGAGCGACGGTGGGAGCAGCGCGCTCTGATGCCCGTTCCCGCCCCGAATGTTCTCGAACGCCGGTGAGAGAAACGGCTTCGGATCGGTCGCGTAGCCGTACAACGCGACCGGCTGGAGATCGTTCGCGTTGCGCGCGACCACGAAGACGAGCAGCACCGGCTCGCCGCGGCGCTTCGCGAACAGCATCGCGTACGAGTCGTTCGTGACCACCGCGGTCAGATTGCGCAGCGGGCCGAACGGCCCATCGGCTTCGCCGAACGCGAGCACCTGCGGCTCGCGCGGCCGAGGCATCGCTTTGACGTAGCGGACCATGGTATCGCGCGCCCACGCGAGATCGGCGTCGGCGAGATCGGTCTCGGTGGTGCGGAGCGTCCCGTCCGTCCAGTCGTAGCGGAAGAAGTAGTGCACTCCGGACATGCAGTGACACCAGCTCACCATGTCGCGCGCGACGTCCTGTACTTCTTCCGGCGCCAGCAGCGAGTGCTGGAGATCGGCCGGATCCACGTGCGAAGCCTGCCAGCTCAGCGACGTCACCATCTGCGTGAGCAGCGCGTTCTGCGACTGCTGGGTGAGCTGCCAATCCGCGAAGCGCGCATAGTCGCGGAGGGCGCCCTCGGCGGTGCGGCGCTGCGACCGCGCGGCATCCCACGCCTGGTATGCGAGCACCGCTGCGACGACGAGAGCGAGGATCAGCAGCGCAACGGTGCCGATCAGGCGGGGAGAGCGACGCATCGTCCGAAATGAACGGTTCGGCCGCGGCGTCAGCCAGCCCACTTACCGATTCCTTGCACGCCGCCGCCCGGGCGTCGCCCCGGAATCCGACTTGCAATTGAAAGCGATATGCGAAATATTTGCATCTGATGACCGCGCCCATCTTCGCCGCCCCGCGCCCGGACCCCGGGCCCGTGCTCGCCAAAGCCGTCCTCGCCGCGGCGGGCCGGCTCGGGCTCAAGTATCGGCAACTCGGCGCGGTGATCGGCTCGAGCGAGGCGTCGATCTCGCGGCTGCAGCACGGGCGCGGACTCGACCCCGCGAGCAAGGAAGGCGAGCTCGCGCTGCTCTTTCTCCGGCTCTACCGCAGCCTGGACGCGCTCGTCGGCGGCGACGACGCGGCCGCACGCGACTGGCTGACTTCAGAGAATACTCATATCGGCGGCATCCCCGCCGATCGCATCCGCACCGTCGAGGGACTCGTCGATGTTGTCCAGTATCTGGACGCGATGCGCGGGCGCCTCTGAGCGCCGCCCGCTCCGCCTCACCGCGTGGCGCGTCGTCGAGGCCCAGCACCAGGTCTCCACGCGCAAGCTCGTCGATTCCGTCGACGAGCAGATCGTCCTCGAGGAGCTGATCGACGCCGTGAAGCCGCTCGATCCCACGCGGGGACGGCTCCACTACCTGCTCTCGACGCCATTCCGCTACCCGCCGCTCGCGCACGGATCGCGCTTTGGCGCGCGCCACGAGCGCGGCATCTGGTACGGATCGGAGACGCGGCGCACCGCGTTCGCCGAGGTGGCGTACTACCGCCTGCTCTTTCTCGAGGGCACGCGCGCCACGTTTCAATCGCTCACGTCACAGCTCACCGCGTTCACCGTTCGCGCCCGCAGCGCACATGGCGTCGATCTGGCCGCACCGCCGTTCGATGCGCACCGCCGCGCGATCGCGTCGCCGCTGCGCTACGGTCCCACCCAGGCGCTCGGCGCCGCGATGCGCGCCGATAGCGTCGAGCTGTTTCGGTATCCGTCGGCGCGCGATGCACGCGGCGGCGCGAACGTCGGCGCGTTCACGCCCACGGTGTTCGGCACGGCGAAGCCGCGCGGTCTGGAGACCTGGCACTGCACGGCCACGCGCCGCCGCGTGGAGCTGGCCAGCCGCGACTATTTCGCCCGTGAGACGTTCGTCTTTCCGCGCGAGGAATTCCTGGTCGGAGGCGTGCTGCCGTCGCCGGCCGTGTGAAGCGGGCAGGTGAATTGCAGTGGCTGGTGGCGAACTCGCCATGGATCTTTGCAGGTTTCGGCATGCCGGCCATCTACGACATCTCGCTTCCCGTTCACAACGGTGGGTTAACCTATCCCGGCAACCCGCCGATCGAAATCGAATTACAGCAGTCGATCGCGAAAGGCGCGGGTGCGAACGTGTCGGCGCTCCGATTCGGGTCGCACACCGGAACGCACGTCGACGCGCCCAAGCACTTCTTCGACGACGGCATCGGCGTCGACGTGCTTCCGCTCGACGTGCTGATGGGACCCGCGGTGCTCGTCGCCGTCGCCGACGATGTGATGGCCGTGGGCGAAGCGGAGCTTCGGATGCACGAGCTCACCGGCCACACGCGTATTCTCATTCGGACGCGGAACTCGCGCTTCATCCGCGAGCCGGATTTTCATCGCGACTACACGTACCTCGCTCCGGACGGCGCCGAGTATCTCGCGGCGATTGGAATGAAGCTGGTGGCGGTCGACTATCTGTCGATCGAGCAGTTTCATTCCGGACATCATCGCACCCATCGCACGCTGCTGGGCAACGGCATCATCATCGTAGAAGGCGTGGACCTCTCGGCGCCGCCCATGGGGCCGTACGAGCTGCGCGTGCTGCCGCTTCGCTTGGCCGGCCTCGACGGCGCGCCCGCACGCGCGGTGCTCATCGGCTGATGCCGGATATTGCGCTCGTGCTGTTCGACATTGGCGGTGTGCTCGGGAGCAACGGCTGGGACCGCGAGCAGCGCGCGGCCGCCATTGAACGCTTCGGCCTCGACGCCGAGGATTTTCAGTACCGTCACGAGGAGACCGTTGGCGCGCTCGAGGCGGGCCAGATCTCGCTCGACGAGTATCTGGACGTCGCGGTCTTCTGCGAGGCGCGGAACTTCACGCGCGACGAGTTTCGGCGTTTCATGTTCGCGCAGAGCGAGCCGTGGCCCGACAGCATCGCCGTCGCGCGCGACCTCGCGCGCACCGGCGTGCGGATGGCGACGCTCAACAATGAGAGCGAGGAGCTGAACGAATATCGCATCGACCACTTCGGGCTCTGCGACGTCTTTCCCACGTTCTTCACGTCCTGCTGGCTCGGCGTGCGCAAGCCGACGCACGAGATCTACGCGCGCGTGCTCGGGATGACGCAGTCCGAGCCCGGCGAGACGCTGTTCGTCGACGATCGCGCACAGAACCTCCGCCCCGCGGCGGCGCTGGGAATGAACACGATTCGGTACGAGTCGGCGGCTCAGTTACGGAGCGGACTCGAGGCGCATGGATTGCTCCGCTAGGGCGACCGTTCGGGGCCGCCCCGGTGCTCGAGTGTGTCGCGCGGGTGTGCTGGATGCGCGCGCATCGGCTTGGAATAGATGGAACTACTAATTAGCGAAATAGAATGAGGCAAACGCAGTCATGTGCTTGGTTTGTGCGGCCGGAGCTCGCAACGATCTCTCGGCTCGTGGCGCGGGTGACCGTCGGCCACTCGCGCCACGAGCCGAGATCCCTCGACTCCCTCGCTGCGCTCGGTCGCTCGGGATGACAGTGGGGGGAATCGCGGTGCTCGGTCGCTCGGGATGACAGTGGGGGAATCGCGGTGCTCGGTCGCTCGGGATGACAGTGGGGGGAATCGCGGTGCTCGGTCGCTCGGGATGGCGGTGGGGGGGAGAATCGCGTGATCGGCCGCTCGGGATGACATGAACCTCCACCGCACACCACTCTCCACTCTCCACTCTCCACTCTCCACTCTCCACTCTCATCTCTCCACTCTCCACTCTCCACTCTCCACTCTCATCTCTCATCTCTCATCTCTCCAACCTCCAACCTCCAACCTCCGCTGTTATGCAACTCGCGATGATTGGTCTCGGCCGCATGGGCGGCAACATGGTCGAGCGCTTGATGCGGCACGGGCACTCGCTCGTTGCCTTCGACCGCAGCTCGGACGCGGTCGACAAGTACGTCCAGATGGGCGCGACCGGCGCGGACGATCTGAAGAAAGTCGTTGCCGCGCTGCGCGCGCCGCGCATCGTCTGGATCATGGTGCCCGCGGGTGATCCCACGCAGCAGACCGTCGACACGCTCGCCTCGCTGCTCTCGCCCGGCGACATCATCATCGACGGCGGCAACTCCAACTTCCACGACACCATGCGGCGCGGGCAGGAGCTCGCGGCGAAGAAGATCGCGTTCATCGACTGCGGCACGAGCGGCGGCGTCTGGGGATTGGAGAACGGCTACTGTCTCATGGTCGGCGGCAGCGACGAGGCGGTGAAGCACTGCGAGCCGATATTCACCGCACTCGCGCCGGAGAAAGGCTACGCGCACGTCGGACCGACGGGCGCCGGCCACTACGTGAAGATGGTGCACAACGGGATCGAGTACGGCCTGCTCCAGGCGTACGCCGAAGGGTACGAGATCCTGCACGCGTCCAAGCAGTTCCCGCAACTCGATCTCGAGCAGATCGCGAACGTCTGGCAGTACGGCAGCGTCGTCCGCTCGTGGCTCAACGAGCTCGCGGCGTCCGCGTTCTCGCGCGACGCGTCGCTCGCCGACATCAAGGGGTGGGTCGCCGACAGCGGCGAAGGGCGCTGGACCGTGCAGGAGGCGATCGACCTCGACGTGCCGGCCCCGGTGATCACGCTCTCCCTTCAGGCGCGCTTCCGGTCGCGCCAGACCGACTCGTTCGGCGCCAAGGTCATCGCCGCCCTGCGCAATGAATTCGGCGGCCACGCCGTGAAACGCTCATGAGCAATCCCATCGTCTCTCCGCGCCCCGCCACGGTCGTGCGGGCGGCGGTCCGCGACCGCGCCGACCCGTGCACGATGGTCATCCTCGGCGCCCTCGGCGACCTGAGCAGCCGCAAGCTGCTGCCGGCGATATACCAGTTGATGAAAGAGCATTTAGTCAACGAAGACTTCCTCGTGCTCGGCGTCGGCCGCGACGACGCGCAGACGGACGACGACTTCCGCGCGCACATGCGGCAGGCGCTCAACGAGTCGGACGAGATCCACGGCATCGACGACGAGCTCTGGGAGGAGCTCTGCAAGCGCCTCCATTTCGTCTCCGCCGACCTCACGAGCGCCGACGATTACCAGAAGATCGCCGCCTGCCTGGAGCTGATCGAGCGGAAGCGCGCGCCGGAGCACCGCAACCGGCTGTTCTACCTCGCCGTGCCGCCGAGCATCTTCGAGCCGATCGTGCGCAACCTGTCCAAGAGCGGCCTCGCGCCGCGCACGCGGGTCGCCGACGAACGGCCGTGGACACGCGTGGTCATCGAGAAGCCCTTCGGCCGCAGCCTCGAGGACGCGCAGCGCCTCAACGACCTGGTGCTCGGCCTGTTCGCCGAGCACCAGACGTACCGCATCGATCACTACCTGGGGAAGGAGACGGTCCAGAACGTCCTCGTCCTCCGGTTCGCGAACTCGATCTTCGAGCCGATCTGGAACCGGCAGTGGATCCATCACGTGCAGATCACGGCGGCGGAGGAAGTCGGCGTCGGCGAGCGCGGCAAGTACTACGAGGAAGCGGGCGTGGTGCGCGACATGTTCCAGAACCACCTGCTCCAGCTCCTCTCGCTGACCGCGATGGAGCCGCCGGCGCAGATGAGCGCGAACTCCGTGCGCGACGAGAAGGTGAAAGTGCTCAAGTCCATCCGCTGGCTCACGCCGGAAACGATCCCGGACAACGCCGTGCGCGCGCAGTATACCGCCGGCACGATCGACGGCGAGCACGTGCCCGGCTATCACGAGGAGAAGGACGTCTCCCCCGACTCGCTCGTGCCGACGTTCGCCGCGGTGCGATTGTTCGTCGACAACTGGCGCTGGAACGGCGTGCCGTTCTACCTGCGCTCCGGCAAACGGATGGCGAAACGCGAGTCGGAGATCGCCGTTCAATTCCGCTCGCCGCCCCACATGATGTTCGGCCAGCAGACGCGCGAGTCGCTTCGAGCCAACACGCTCGTCATGCGCGTGCAGCCGAACGAAGGCGTCGCGCTCGATTTCGAGGTCAAGGTGCCGGGCGCGGCGGTGGCGCTCACGTCGAACATCGAGATCGCGCCGGTCGACATGGAGTTCGACTACGCGCAAGCGTTCGGCGAGGTCTCCGCGCCGGCGTACGAGACGCTGCTCCTCGACGTGATGATCGGCGAGGCCACGCTCTTCACCCGCAGCGACGAGGTCGAGGCGGCCTGGCGAGTTGTTGATCCTTTAATTCAATATTGGGAAAGCAACAAGCCGCGGCGCATGCCGACCTACGCCGCCGGGAGCTGGGGCCCGCGCGAGGCCGACGAGCTGATCGAGGAAGACGGGGTGGAGTGGCGCGACGGGTGAGGCCAAACATTAGAGCGCGTTAATGTTTCGCGCGGTCGATTCCGGTCTTGACGTGCGAACCGGGCGGTGTAGTCTGATCGTCACCTCGCCTACCCTGCGGAATCGCGGGTCCGCAGACGCTTCTCACGCCGCCGCGAACCATCCGTCGTGCCCTCCTCCACACAAAGCGACGCGCTCGACCGCCAATCAGGCGCCCAGGAGGCGCTTCAACCAGTCGTCGGCGATCACGTCGATGACCAGGTGCACGCGCGCGTCCGCGCCGTCGTTCCGGACGGCGTGCGGATCGGAGAGGCGCAGGTACCAGCACTCCCCTTCACCCATGCGCACGGGCCGCTGATTCAGCATGAAGGTGACGCCCGGGTTGGTCGCGACGGGAACGTGCAGGCGCGCAAAGCCCGACTCGACGTCCAGATCATGGTCCCGATGCTCGAGAATGACCGAGCCGGGGTCGAGCCGCATGAGACGGACGGATTGCAACGGGCAGGAGAAGGCGCCGAGCACCTCGCGAAAGTAGGCGCACGCATCGAGCACCGGCGTGTCGCTAAACTCCGTGCACCCCGGGTCGGAGTAGATCGCCTGCACCGGGTGCGTCGCGTAGGCCGGGCCACGCAGCGCGATGGCGGACCAGGTGCCCTCATAATTCCGTTTCACGAAGTGGTCGGTCCAGCCGATCTCCTCGGCGACCGCAAGATCGGCGCGCAGGCGTTTGGGGTCGAAGTCGAGCGGGAGGCGAACGGCGTCGGGGATCATGCGCCGGAGTTTCGTCGCTCGCGCGCCGCGGCGTCAAGGCGCGCGCGGCGCACGCATCTCGTGCGGCTCGGGCGGGCGGCGCGATGACCGAGCGGCGTGTGCCGAGTCGCATCGTCTGGACGGATCGCGGACCCGAGGTCGAGTGGCTCGCGACCGACGGCCGGCGGCACGAAGAGCCGTTCTTCGAGCAGACGCTGCGTGCGCTCTCGCGGCTCGAGGTCAATCGGCGACAGGCTCTGCGACGGACGCCGATCGAGGAGCTCGCGGCTGACGTCGAGGCGCGCACGCCGGCCGCTTTCATCTTTCACGTGTCGCGCTGCGGCTCCACGCTCCTGTGCCAGATGCTCGCCTCGCTCGAGGACAGCGTCGTGGTGTCGGAGGCGCCGGTATTGGATGACGTGCTCCGCGGCCGACGGGATGATCCGAGCATCGATCCCGACGATCGCGTCGCGTGGCTCCGCGGCGCGGTGAGCGCACTGCTCGGCGGAGTGCCGGGAGCGCGGCGCGCGTTCGTCAAGCTCGACGCGTGGCACATCTTCGAGCTGGCGACCGTCCGCCGGGCATTCCCCGTGACGCCATTCGTGTTCGTATTCCGCGATCCGATCGAAGTGCTCGTGTCGCTGTCGCGGATGCCGAGCCTGGCGCTCGTGCGGGACACGGTGACCGCCGAACAGCTCGACCTGCCGACGAGCGTTCGCGACTCGCTCAGTCGCGAGGAGCTCGCCGCCGCGGTAGTGGGCGCGATCTACCGTGCGGCGCACCGTCATCGCGACGATCTGGTACCCATCGCGTACGATCAGCTTCCGGCGCTCGCGTGGCGTGCGATGCCGGGGTGCGCATTCACCGAACGCGAGATCGATCGCATGCGAGCGGCGGCTGAACGCGATGCGAAAGATCCGTCGCGCGCGTTCGAGCGCGACACGGCGGAGAAGCGCCGGTCCATCTCGTCGACACTCAGCGCGGCACACGAGCGCTGGAGCAGTGATCCGTACGCGGCTTGGCTCGCCGCGGTCGCGCGCGAGCCGCGGGGACGCGTCGTCGGATCTGCCGCCGCCGGGGAGCTTCGCCCCGCGGCTGAAGTACCCTTCGCGCGGGTCCACGCGTGATTCGCGCCGCATCCACCATCCTTCTCCACATGAGGTGAACCGTGGAAGTATTCATCGGAACGATCCTGGGGTTCGGGTTCAACTTCGCTCCGCGGGGCTGGGCGCTCTGTCAGGGGCAGACGCTTTCGATCGCGCAGAACCAGGCGCTGTTCGCGTTGCTCGGCACCACCTACGGCGGCAATGGTGTGAGCACCTTCCAGCTTCCGGACCTTCGCGGCCGCCTGGCTGTCGGTCAGGGGCAGGCACCCGGGCTGCAGTCGTACAACCTCGGCCAAGTGGGCGGCGTCGAGCACGTGTCGCTCACCCAGCAGCAGATGCCCTTGCACACGCACACGGCGAACGCGACCTCGAACTCCACGTCGACGTCCACCTCGACGTTGAACGCGGCGACCGCCCAGGGCTCGGTCGCGCTGCCAGGAGGCCACGCGCTCTCGGGCGCCAATGGGACGCTGATCTACAAGCCGGTCACGGCGGGCCAGACCGTCCCGATGGCACCGGAATCGGTGGGGACGACCACCACCACGACGACGAATACCACGGTGACGGTCGCGCCGGCCGGTGCGGGTTTGCCGGTGTCCATACAGCAGCCGTACCTCTGCATCAACTACAGCATCGCATTGCTCGGAATCTTTCCCAGCCGCAACTAAGTCTTCGCTCCGCGCCCGCTGTTCGAGATGGGCGCTCTCTTCGCATCTCACATGAGGTGACACGTGGAAGCATTCCTCGGAACCATCCTCGGGTTCGGTTTCAACTTCAACCCGTCGGGCTGGCAGCTCTGTCAGGGTCAGACGCTCCCGATTTCGCAGAACACCGCGCTGTTCGCGTTGCTCGGTACGAATTTCGGCGGCAACGGTCAAACGACGTTCCAGCTTCCGGACCTGCGGGGCCGCACGCCGATCGGTCAGGGCCAGGGACTTGGGCTTCAGTCGTTCGCGATCGGCGAAGTTGGCGGCACGGAGAACGTGTCGCTGACGCAATCGCAGTTGCCCCAGCACACGCATGCCGCCACGGGGACGTCGACGTCGACGTCGACGTCGACGTCGACGCTGAACGCGGCGACTGCCCAGGGCTCGGTCGCGCTGCCGGGAGGCCACGCGCTCTCGGGCGCCAATGGGACCCTGATCTATAAGCCGGTCGCGGCGGGCCAGACCGTCGCGATGGCGCCGGAATCGGTGGGGACGACCACCACCACGACCACGAACACCACGGTAACCGTGGCGGCGACCGGCGGGAGCTCGCCCGTCCCCATCCTCCAGCCGTACCTCTGCATCAACTATTCGATCTGCCTCACCGGGATCTTCCCCTCCCGCAACTGAGCCGTACTCCGGTGCGCGGCGCCGGCTCGGCGCCGCGCACCGGAAGCTAATATCAATTCGTTAATTACATAATTGTGACGCCCCTTCGCATTGGCGTGTTGCTGCCCGTCTCGCGGATGTTCCCGCGAGTGGATCAGGACTTTCTGGGCGGGCTCAGGGCGGGGCTCGGCGAGGCCGCCGCGGCGTGCGAGCTCACGCTGGAGCCCGGCGGACCCGCCGCCGATCCGCGGATCGTCACCGACAAGCTCCAGCGGCTGCTGCTTCAGCATCGGCCGCACGTCGTGGTCGGGATCGTGGGCTCCGCGATGCTCCGTCACGTTCACGCGCTGTTCAGCGACGCCCGCGTTCCATTCGTCGTGAACAATCTCGGCGCCGAACCGCTGCTCGACGGCGGTGCGCCGAACGAGTACGTGTTTCACAATTCTTTCAATCTCTGGCAGTCGATGTACGCCCTCGGATCCTGGGCGGCGCGGACGCTCGGCCGGCGTGCCGCGCTCGCGAGCGGCTTCCACGACTCTGGCTACGGCATCGTCCCGGCCTTCTGGAGCGGGTTCTGCGACGCCGGCGGGGGTGAGATCGTGGCGACCGAAGTCACGAATCGCGATAGCTCCGAGGAAGATCCGTCCGTCGCGCTCCAACGCTTGGCCGACGCGAAGCCGGACCTCATCGTCGGGTTGTACGCCGGCCGGTCCGCGCTGTCGTTCATGCAGAGCTACGACGCGCTCGGGCTCGCGCCCACGCTGCCGCTCATCTCGAGCGCCTTCTTGATGCACCGCCAATGGCTCGGTGCAATGGGCGATACTGCGATCGGCGTGCGCACGGCGTTCTCGTGGGATCGCGATGCCCGGCGAGACGAGGATCGCGCCTTCCACGCCGCCTGCGCGGCCGCCGAGTTGCCGGACCCTGACGTGTTCGCGCTGCTCGGCTACGAGACGGGAAAGGCGCTCGCCGACGCCGCCGCGCGATGTGGCGACAAGCCGTCCGGCGACGCGGTCCGCGAGGCGCTGCCGCTCGCCGTCATCACCTCGCCTCGGGGGGAGTTCTCATTCGACGCGAGCACGGGCGAAGTGCCGACGAAGGACTATTTGCTCGAGGTGCAGCGCGGCGAAGATGGCGCCGCGCGTCTGGCGACGGTCGGTACGCTCGATCTGCCGGAGCGATACGCGGCGGAGTATGCGGCCTATCGCGCCCAAGAGGTGCGGACAGGCTGGACCAACGCGTACATGATCACCTGACCGCGCGTCGCGCGGGCTTCCGCGGCTGCGCCGGTGCCGCGAAGAACGCGGTGAGCGACCGGCTCAGAGCGGCGGCGAGATCGTCGGCGCTCGCGATGGACGCAGCGCGCGAGTAGAACCGCCGCACGTCGTGTCCGACGCCGATCGCCGCGATCTCGACGGGCGAGCGCATGTCGATGTCGTCGGCGACGGCGCGCAGATGGCGCGCGAGGTACGCACGTCCATTCGCCTGCTCGGTTGCTTCGTCGTGCGGCTCACCGTCGGAGACGACGAGCAGCAGCTTGCGGGGCTCCGCCCGCCGGCGCAGACGCGCGTGCGCCCACTGCACCGCCTCGCCATCGATGTTTTCCTTGAGGAGCTCGTCGCGCAGGACGAGGCCGAGGCCATGGCGCGCTCGCCGCCACGGAACGTCGGCACTCTTGAGCACGATGTGCTCGAGCGGCGCCAGTCGCCCGGGATTGGCCGGTGCGCCGGCTGCGAGCCACTCCGCCCGCGCGTGGCCGCCATCCCAGTCGCGCGTCGTGAAGCCAAGCACCTCGCACACGATACCGCAGCGCTCGAGCGCCTGAATCATGAGCTCGACGGTCAGCGCCGCGATGAGGATCGGACGGCCCCGCATCGATCCGGAACAGTCGACGAGCAGCGTGACGGCCGCGCGAGGGAGACGGCTCTCGGCCTCCGCCTTGAAGGGCCGCGCATCGCCGGGCGCCGCGATCAAACCGGCCAGGCGCCGGCCGTCGAGCACGCCCTCGTCCAGATCGAAGCGCCACGAGCGCGCCTGCCGCGCCATGAGCATTCTTCGAAGCCGGTTGGCGAGGCGCGTGGCCGCGAGCCGAGTCTCGCCCAGCTCGGCGTCGAGTCGCGCGCGCAGTGTGGCCAGTTCGCTGGGCCGCGCGAGCGAGGCCGCATCGACCACGCGATCGTGCGCCGTCGTGTATGCGTGATAGCTCGTAGAATGGTTTTCGGGAGCGCGCGTCGCTCGCGCGGCGCCGCCGGCCGCGGCGTGCACCCTACGATTGAACCGGTCGCCGCGTGCCTGAACCGAGGTCGTTCCCGCGCCATGTTGCGCGACACGCGCCTCTCCGGCGCTCGACACTGATGCGGCGGCACGCGCCATCGCCGCCGCGGCCCACGGATGCGCCGCGGCGGCGTGCGCCCACTGCGCCGCCGTCGCGGCGAATGCCGGCTGAACCACAACGAGTGGAGCGAGCGCGGAGAGCCCCGGACGCAGCGCCGCCGGCATGGCGGCGGCGACCCGCGTCACGCCCGACGCGATCGTGGCCGGCGGGCCGCGGTTGGCGAGTGCCTCGAAGGCCAGCCATTGCATGAGCGTTTGCTCATCGGCCACGTCGGCGAGGAGATTCGTCGCCACGCCGGGGAGCCATGCGGCGCCGAGCGCGTCGAGACGGGCGGCCTCCAGCGCATCGTAGATCTGTGCGGCCACCGCCGTGCGCGGACGCGCGGCAGCGTGGCACGGGCCGTCATGCCAGCGCGCCCGAACGGCGGCTCTGTCGCCGGCGGCGCGAAGAGCGACGCGCGTCGCGGACGGCGGCGCCGGGACCTTCACCACATGGCCGGCGAGTGCGCGTGCGCAGGCCGCGACTGCCGCCTCGAGCGATCGCGGCGAACGCTCAGACACGATCGCGCGCGGCGGGCACCTCGGCCGTGCACTCCTCGCCAAAGCAGCGCTGATAGTATTCCGCCACGATTGCCTGCTCGGCCTCGTCGCACCGGTTGAGGAACGTGAGCCGGAACGCGCGCGGTACGTCCCCGAGTAGCAACGCGTTCTGCGCCCACGTGATCACGGTCCGCGGCGACATCACCGTCGAGAGCTCGCCCTGCGTGAAGCCGCGCCGCGTGAGCGCGGCGACGCGCACCATGGCGTCCACACGTGCGCGGCCCGCGTCATCGTCGTACTCGGGACAGCGCGCGAGCACGATGGCCGCTTCACGATCGGGCTCGAGATAGTTGAGCGTAGCCACGATGCTCCAGCGATCCAACTGCCCCTGATTCAACGGCTGCGTGCCGTGGTAGAGTCCCGTCGCGTCGCCGAGTCCCACCGTGTTCGCCGTCGCGAACAACCGGAACGCGGGATGTGGGGTGAGCACGCGCCGCTGGTCGAGCAGCGTGAGACGTCCGTCGACCTCGAGCACGCGCTGGATCACGAAGAGCACATCGGGACGGCCGGCGTCGTACTCGTCGAACACGAGCGCACAGGGATGCTCGAGCGCCCAGGTGAGCATGCCGGGCTGGAACTCCGTGACCTGCCGTCCGTCGTGCACGACGATGGCGTCCTTTCCGATCAAGTCCATCCGACTCACGTGGCCGTCCAGGTTCACCCGAACGCAGGGCCAGTTGAGACGCGCGGCGACTTGCTCGACGTGGGTCGACTTTCCAGTTCCGTGATAGCCCTGGACGAGCACGCGGCGGTTGTGCGCAAAGCCCAGGAGGAGCGCGAGCGTGGTCTCGGGATCGAAGACGTAGCTCGGATCGATCGGCGGGACGTGTTCGTCTGGCGCCGAGAACGCCGGTACCTGGAGATCGATCGAAAGTCCGAACACCTCGCGCGCGCTGACGATTCGATCGGGGAGACTGCCGTTGGATTCAGCCATGCGTGCTCATCGGACGCTGGACGTGTGCACCGATTCGCCGGCGAGGGCCGACTGCGTGCAAGCGGCGTCCGACGGCGGCAGCTCGTAGCCGAGGCGGCGCATCATCGGCGCGTGCGCTGCCTCGATGCGGGCAATCTGGTCATCGGTCAACTCATCGCGCCAGCCGTCGGCGACGCCGCGGCGAAAGAAGTTGCCATTCGCGTGCGGCCTGGGCGCCTCACCGAATCCCTTTTCGCGCTCCTGGCGTTGCAGCTCCTTGAAATCGGCGAATCGGACGGCGCGCTCGATCTGCTCGTCGGTCGCGTCGTGGCCGGCGAAATCGAGCACACGTCGCAACTCGTCGGCGGTGTTGGATTGCAGGTCCTCATAGCGAACGACCGCGACCGGAAGGTCCCGCTGGTCGAGCCAACTCGCCGTGTGTCCAGTCCACCCGGGAAGCTGCTGTCGGAGTTGGTTGTAGAAGCGGCCCGGCGCTCCGCAGAACGACGCGTTGACGTCCTGCATGAACGCGATCGCCTGATCGATGCTGAGGCCCAAGTGACTCGCGAGCGATGGCGCGACACCGCGCGGGTCGCGAACGACGAGGATCGCGCCATCCGCGGCCTCGCTTCCGCCGAGGAGCGCGTCGCCGTCGGCCGTGAACGTGTACGCATCGTGCACCTTGATGAACTGCGCTGACGCGGAGATGTCTCCGTCCTCCTCGTCGCCGGCAGAGTTGCGCATCGCGCGGTAGAGCAGCGGACGGATGCGATCGGATTCGTCGTACGTCAGCAGCGCGGAATCGATGAGCGACAGTCGCTCGAATGGGGCGCGTGCGCTGGCCATGCCGCCATCGAAACGCACGTCGTTGATGTCGATGGGCGTGTCGCCGCCAGCGGACAGATTTGCGATCAACATGCGCATCCACGTATTGCCGGACTTGGGATAGGACGCGAGCCAAATGACGCGCACGGATATGCCTGGGTTCATCCTCCGGGCCCCTCGAGGGCGTGGTGTGATACGATACTAGCACCGGTTTCGTCGGACGGCGACCGAAATCGATCCGTCGCCGTTGACGCATCGGCGGCCAGACGCGTACACTTGCAGTCCATTGCGTTCGCGGAGCGTGGCGGTCCGTCATCCCATCGCCGCGAACAGCGACGAGCAGCCGAGTGGAGTATTCCGTGACGCGCACCGTCTGGCTCGCCTCATACCCCAAATCCGGGAACACGTGGGTTCGGATCTTACTGGCGAACCTGGACGCGGGGGAGGCGGCCCCCGTCGACATCAACGACTTGCCGACAGATGGCGCCATCGCGAGCGCGCGCGAGCCATTCGATGATCTGCTGTTGATCGAGTCGTCCGTGCTGACGCACGATGAATCGGAAGCGCTGCGCCCGCGCGTGTACGATGCCATGGCCAGTGGATTCCGGTACGGCGACGACGAACCGTCCAACACTGACGGAATCCGCTTCGCCAAGGTACACGACGCATACACGGCGACGCGAAACGGCGAACCCGTGCTCGGTGGTAGCCGGGCCGCAGCCGGGGCGATCGTCATCGTTCGCGACCCGCGCGACATCGTGCCGTCGCTCGCGCATCACCTGGGCATTACGATGAACGCGGCGATCGATCGCCTGAGCGACAGTCATGCGACCTCCAACGGCGCGACCTCCATGCTGCCGCAGCAGCTCCGGCAGCGGCTCCTGGGTTGGAGCGAGCACGTCGAGAGTTGGATCGCACAGACCGACATTCCGGTGCACGTACTCCGCTACGAAGATCTGCAAAGAGATACGCCGGCGGCATTCGCCGGCGCGCTGGCGTTCGCCGGTCGCCGGGCAGCGCCGGCCGACATCGCGCGTGCGGTGGAGTGCTCTCGCTTCGAGACCCTTCGTCGACTCGAGGAGGCCAACGGATTCCACGAGGCGCCGCGATCGCGCTCGGGCGCGAGGTTCTTTCGTCGCGGTACGACGGGTGCCTGGCGAGACGAGCTCACGCCGGCACAGATCGCACGCATTGAGGATGCGCATGCCGCGATGATGATGCGCGTGGGCTATGATCTGCTCGATCATCAGCGGCACGGCGCGGCTTACCCTACCGAGAGCGCACGGTCATGACGCACGAATATCCCTTCCTCGTCCGAGGCGCCGCCGACGCGCCGTTCCTCGCGCACGTCGACGGACTGATCGATGAGAACATCGCGAACTTTCAACCCAATGGCTCGCACAAGAGGTTCTGGAGCTTCACCGACGGCGGTGATTCGATCATTCAACGCAAGAAGCTCGAGCTCATTGAGCATTTCGGAATTGTGAACTGGATTGGCGACACCCACACGCACGACTTCATCGGTATGATCGACGAGGGTGGGGTGATCCGGCCGCACACGGATCCCAACCTGGATGGCCGGCTGCACGTGCGGATCAACGTGATCGTACGCATGCCGGACAGCGGCTGCGTTCCACTGCTCGACGACATTCCGATAGACGTCGGACTCGGCGACGCCTGGTTGTGCTTCTCGGGGCGATGCTGTCATGCCACGACACCGGTGTCCGGAACGCACAGCCGGAGCGCCCTCAGCTACGGGCTGCAAGTGGAGCAGAGTGCGATTTTCCCGCTTCTCGCCACATATCTCGCGTGGAGGTCACACGCGTCGATGGCGCTCAGATGAAGCGCGCGATTTCCACCATATCGGCCGGAATCGGATAGCCGGTCACTTCGACGCCGGCTGCTTCGAGCCAGGCATGGGCATCCAGCGCATCGGAGCTGGTGGGGCCGGCGGCGCCGAAGTGCACGACGCCGCGTACACCGCGCCGCCGGAGCATGGCGTGCGCGGCCAGCGCTTGGGTGAGACACACCGCGCGGAACGGGAGGTGGCGTGCCGCGGCCCTTACCGCCCAAGCCACATCGCGCGCCATTGCCGGCATTGATGGGTCAGCCGCCGCGGGATCGCCGCCCGGTCGGTCCTTCAGCCCGTCCGCTGGCGAAACGAATCCGCCGAGCCGGCGGGCGGTGCGTGAGAATGGGATGAGTCGGGCTTCTGCGCGCGCGACGAGCAGCGAGAGCGCGGCTTCGACGAGCAGCGCTCGACGCCGCGCGGGCAGGTCGAAGAAGCGATGGACGAGCCGGCGAGTCCGTCCCCGCGTCGAGATCATCGCTAGCTGTGCAGGCGTGTGCCGATCCGCTCAGGCGGCGTCGACATCGATGGCACCGCGCGCCTTCAGCTCGTCGAGAAAGGCGGCGACTTCCGTGCGACAGACGTCGGGAGCGACGTCGAATTCCTCGAGCAATCGAACGCAGATCTCATCAACCGGCGTTGGCGACGAGATCAGTTCCCAGATCCGGGCCCCGACCGCATTGAGCCCTATGTAGTTGCCCTTCTCGGCGCTCATCATCACGATCTCATCGCCTACTTGCGCCGACAGCCAATCACCTTGCCGACGTACCAGCATCATGTTGCTCCTTGTAGCAGCCGGATTTCGCTCCAGTGCCTCCGAAGGTTCGCGATCGATTGCGGTAACTCGGCGAACGCCAGCGGCCGCGTGAGGTGGTATACGTTCCCGGAACGCGCGACCGCCGTCGCCACCCGAAAATACTGTTCACGCTGTCGCATGCGCTCCACGAGCACGCCGCGATAGGCATGGCGGCGGACCGCGTTCGCGCCGTCGAGCACGCTCATTCGCTGAATGCCCGCCGCGTGCGGCGGACGCGCTTCGCGGAGCGCGTAGACGGCGGCGATGGGGAGCGGCGCCTCCACGGCGCCGCCGTGCTCCACATAATACTTCTCTAATTCACGCCGGACCCGCACTCTCGAGCGCGGCGCGAGTTGGAGCTGGTCGATCGTTTGCGCCCAGAGCTTGAGTTGGCGCCCATCGGAGTGGACGATCGGCTCACCGTCGCCTCGCAGCGTGATTCGGCAGAGATCGTCCGCCACGCACGGTTGTCCGCCCTGGCCGAGCGCCGCCGCCATCGTCGACTTGCCAGCGCCCGACTTGCCGCAGAAGAGCACCGCTTTGCCGTTCACGGCAACCGCACTGGCGTGCAGGACGACCTGACCGCGTTGGTGGAGCAGAATGCCGAGGACCGTCCCGAGGAGGAAGATCGCTACGTCGTCGCGCGGCATGTGCGGCTCGGGCTCGCAGACGATCGACCGGCCGCCGAGGAGGAGAAACCGAGCGACGCCTGGAATCCGGAGCAGGAATTTTTCGCCGTCGATGGCCCACGTCGGACCGGTCAGCGCCGCGTCATCGAGAGCTAGCGGGACATCACCGAAGCGGATGGCGACGTCGGTCGGCCCGCGCGCGGACTCGACGTTGAGCAACCCTGGTAGAGGCACCTCGCTGTCGACCGACAATCCGGACACTTGGTACACGCGAGTCATCATGATCGGCGTAATCTACGATCCGTCGCGTGCTGCGCTACGCCGCGTACGAAGTCCGTGAGTTGCATTGTGTGAAGCGCAACGGAGATCGATTAGGAACCGAACTGGACGGACGTGATGCGCGTCACATCCGACCGGTCTTCTCGCTTGACCCGTTCATGTTGCGTCCGTATCATCTTCACTGACTTTCTAGTCCCCTAACTTCCGGAGGTCCCGTGAACGAGGTGCATCGCGACACGGTTGAGAATCGGCAGACAGTCACCGAGGAAGAGCGCGGACATGGCGCACGGCGACCCTGGGTCACGCCACACGTCGTCCTCTCCGAAGTTCGGCAGTTCACGGCGAGACACCATTCGTACCGCGAGGTCACGTACCACACTGCAGGGGCCTCATACGGTCCGTCGTGAGTTCCATACGCTGCCGCCGCCTCCGGCACTATGAGGTGCGATTCCAGCCGTGAAACCACTCGATGTAGCGTGCGGCAAGGAAGCCGGAAATCGCCATCTGCGTGTCCTGCTCCCATCCTGAGTTGTGATCATCTGCGCCGCGCGCCGCGAGTAAACCGCGAATCTTGGCAAAGTCAAAGTAGGACGCCAGCTCCCGCGACTGCTCCATCCTCGACAGCTCAGCCAGCAGCTGCGGTTCGAGCGACTTGACGATTCGCTGAAAATCGGGAGCCGCATGGTCGTTCAGCCGCGAGCGCGACTGAAACTCTCGTGGATAGATGTCGCGGAGCGCGGCGCACGCGAGATACCGACTGCGGCCATTTTTGACGTATAGATCCTCTGGAATGGCCAGTGCGAGCTCGACCACCCGCTTGTCATGGAACGGCCGCGTGAGCTCGAGACGGTGCGTCGCCGCGAGTGACGCGATGCTGGACGACGCCCCACTGCACACCGTACGCAACGCCTGAAGCATTCGGCCGCGCATGTCGAATGAACGCCGGGTGCGTCCGCCACGCAGCGTACCGCCGGCCCCTCGTCCACCGAGCACGCGTCGAGCAAACTCCGCGTTGACCGGACGATCGCCCCAGGGAGGCATATGTCTGTGCCGCACGCGTCGTGCGGCCGCGAGCATGCGTTCCGGCGCAAGTTGCAATGCGATGGCGGCAAGAGTGGAAAGCGGGTGCTCGCCGGTCATGCGCCCATGATGCCGAAATTCCGCCGCGAATCGTACCACGCGACCCTGCAGGAGAAGACGCGCCAGGGCTGCTTGGCCGCGTGGATCCAGTGTGTAGTCACCCCCATGGCCGTCCATCACGACTCGCGCGCCACGCTGGGCGATCGTCGATAGGAGTTCCCGCAACACGAACGCGTTGCTCCCGCTCGGCAGGCCCTTTTCGAGGAAGCAACGCTCGAGGTCCGAAAGCACCGAGCTCCCGTCGCGAGTCACGTAATGCACGTCGAGGTGCGGCATGTCGCGCGCGCACATCTCCACCCAGCGTCGCGCGTGCCGGATCGATCCCCGGTAGTCCGCGGGCATGACCGAGGCGGCCGCGATCAGGTGTTGGCCACGTCGCGAGACCACTGGCCCGGCCAGCCCCGCGATCGCGGTGCTATCGAATCCGCCGCTGAACACCAATCCCGGACTCGTCGCCGCGCGTCGCACTCGGCACTCGACCGCCTCCCCAAGCACCCGCCGATATGCCCCCACGTAGTAGTCCTCGTCGCGCCCTTCGTGGAGTTGGTCGGCGGCGGGCTCCCAGTAGCGGCGCGTGCGGAGCGTCCCATTCAGATCGATCGTCACGACGACGCCTCCGGGGACGGCGGAGATCCCTTCGAAGAGCGTGCTCCCCGGCTCGACGCCGGGGGCCGGCAAGAGCAACTGCGCCATCGCCCCCTCGCGCAGCGCCCGCGGCACGGCGGCATGCGTCCACAGGGCATTGATCTCCGTGGCGAATACGAAGCACTCGGGCCCGCGGTAGTAGTGCACGTACCGCTGGCCCATGTGGTCGCGTGCAATCATGAGTTTTTTTGAATGAGCGCTCCAAACAGCGAACGCGAAATCGCCGAGGAGGTGCGCCGCGCAGTCGTCGCCCCACCGCCCGTAGGCGCGCAGCACGAGCGCGCTGTCGGACAATCGCGCGAGCTCGCCACGCCCGAGGTCGAACGCGTCCGCCAGCTCCTCGCGATTGTCGAGGCGCACGTCCGCGACCAGCGTGATGCCGGATGCCGCGTCACGGAGCGGCTGCGCATCGTATCGATCCTCGACCACGACGCGCATCAGCCCATGGCCGAGGCCCGCGACTCCCTCATCGGCGATGCGGTGCCCGTCCGGCGCGCGGCGGGCGAGCGACGATGCCATGCGTTCAAGCTCTTGCCGGGCGACCACCCGTCCGTCGAAGCGAAGCACGCCGAAAATCGCGCTCATGCGACGCCCTCGCGCCGCGACGGCCCAGGATCGGGGACCGTCCAGAGCTGAATGAACCGCGGACGTCCGTGCACCGACATGATCTCGATGGCATCGGGCGGCCAATCGGGGAACGACACGTTGTGTCCGACGATGCGCGTACCCGGCCGCAACGTTGGAACGATGTCACGACGAATCCGGTGCAGGGCGAACGGTTCCATGTACAGACAGACGACGGTCGCGTCGCACAGATCGACATCGAATACGTCGGCATTGATGAAGCGCACACGCTGTGCGAGCTCCGGCTCGAGCGCGGCGCGATTGCGACCTGCCCGTGCGATGAGATCTTCGTTCAGATCCACGCCGACACCGCGCGCGCCGAATCGCGCGGCGGCACAGAGCACGACTCGGCCATCGCCGCAACCGAGATCGTAGACGACGTCGTCTGGAGTCGTTCGCGCGATCCGAAGCATGCATTCTACGATGGGCATGCTCGTCGGCGTGAACGCGCCAAGCGCCCGCGCTCCGATACCGTGCGCCGCCAGCCGTTGCTCGGTCGCGGCCAGTCGCTCGAGCGATCGATTCGTCGTGGCGAGTGACGGCCGGCCCGCCACAGACATCGCTCGGTCGCCGAGCAGCGGATCCTGGACGAACCGCGCCGCGATCGAGGGTGGCAGATCGTGTTCGAACAGCACGCAGCTCGCCGCCACACCGATGAGGAACTGGGCTTCAGCGCCGCACGCGATCGCTGTAGCGAGCGCGTCATGCCAATCCAAATCCGAAAGCCGGCCGCCGAGCACGAGCAAGTCCAGAGCGTCGGCAAGCGGAAGCGATTGCGCAGACGCAATGCGTGTCGCCAGCGCCACAAGCCAATCGCTCGGCGCTGCAACGCGAAAGCGCACCGTTCCAATCTCGAACTGGACGGAGCGTGCGAACACGGCGTGTGGATCGAACATCGGCCATCCGACAGCCCCGCGGCGCTCGCCGGTCTCGAGTCGCACTCGGCCGAAATCATCCCCGCTCAACTGAAGCGGATGGTCGGTATGGCCATGGGCTTCGAGCAGCGCGCGTGCGCGTTCCCGGGTTGTTGCCGGCACGAGATAGCGAGGGATGTCATCGATATCCCTGAGCGCCTTTCCGCCAAAGTAGCACTCGCTCAGCACGAGAGCAGACGTCGCCGTCATCTCCAACTCATCGGCCGCCGAACCGATCGCGGCATGAAGTCGATACAGCTTTCGCGTACGGCGCAGTCGGTCGACGACCCCGCCCGTGCGGTACGACGCGAGTTGCGCGCGCAGGGGCGCTGGACACTCCGCGCTCACCACGGAATTCGCGGCATTCGCGAGCGGCAGGAGCATTCGGTGCCGCCTGGCGAGCCAGATCGCGTGACTCCATTTGACTCGTCCGCTCAGCTCCCGGATCTCGGAGGCCACCGACCCGTCGAATGCGTGGCGCGCGCACGCGACGACGAGCGCCTTCTCCCACCGCAGATCTCGACTGGCGTCGTGCTCCTTCGCGTCGGCGACGGCCATCCGGACGTCCTTGACTATCAATATCTGATCGGTGAGTCGCACGCGTCGATGCGCGCCGGAGAGGCGATCAAGTTAGGATGCGTCGCGAAGCGTCGCCAGCCATCTGCACGGCGCCGCCGTCGCGCGTCGTCAGCATCCGTCGCTACCGGCGTTCATGAATTCTCGATACACTGATGCATGTTCGAACAGTTGCCGTCCGACATCTCCGTGCGCGCCGAGACGCCCGACGACGCCGCTTTTCTGGAACGCCTCTTCACATCGCTCCACACGGGCGAAATGGCTGCGCTCGGCATTCCGCCAGAGATGATCGCGGCGCTTGCGAGACAACAGTACGCGAATCACCGAGAGCAGCTCCGCGGCCAATTCCCCGATGCCGATCGGTGGATCATCGTGCAGGCGGGAAGCGACGTCGGACGCGTGTGCGTGAACCGGGGCGCCGACGAGCATCATCTCGTCGAAATCGTGCTCGTGCCGGAAACGCGCGGTCGCGGGATCGGCGGCGCAATGCTGCGCGCGATTCAAGACGATGCGCGTGCCGCCCGGCGCGATCTCACGTTGCGCGTCCAGCACGGCAATCCCGCACTTCAACTGTACGTCCGGCTTGGCTTCGTCGTCGAGTGGGACGACGGGCCTTCGGCGTTCATGCGTTGGTCGCCGGACGTTGGCGAGTGACCGCGACCTGCCTCGGCGATCTCCGGATTCGCGCCGCGAAGAGAAAGCGCGAGGAAAGCCGCAACGGGCGAATGATGTAGTAGAGCGGCCACAGGGCGGCCGGCAGTGGCACCGCCATCATGTCGTTGGCTCGTGGCACCACGAACGCCTGCCACACACGTGCAAGGCGCGCGCGAATCGTCGCATCGGTCTGCAGCGCCGCGCGGGCGAGATCGATCGGCCGCTCGCCTGATAGGGGGTCGTGCATCAATCGGGATTGAACACGGCTCGCCAATCGAGAGGCCCGGTGGTCGGTGCCGAGGCTCCCGTACGATACCGGCGCGCCAAGCAACGTCGTGGCGAGCTCCGCGCCCGATATCACGAGCCGCCGCACGCCCAACTCGTCCGCCCAGCGCGCAACGCGGTCCCAATCGCGCACCGCGTTCGACCGCAGCAGCTCCGCGACCGCGCACAGCCACTCCAGCCGCTCCCAGCCGTGACCCGAGCCGTGCACGCAGAGATACACGAGCAGGTCTTCCGGGCAGAGTGCCAACAACTCGGTGTCCGCGAGCGACACGCGCACCAATCGATGTGCGATGGACGGCAACTCCATGGGCGCGCTGAAGAAGGGCGAGCAGAGGCGGAAGTGCAGCTCGATCCGGATGCGACGGTCAGCGGAGCGCAGCGCCAGGTGGTGGCTGGTGTGCAATCGATCGAGATGCCGAATGAGCGACGGCTCCGTCGCGTCGTACCCTCGCGCCACGAGGCGGTCGAGCGCTCCGCCGACCTGATCGCGAGAGCACAGAATGTCGAGATCGCGTATGCGCCTGAGCGCGACCGATCCATAGACCGATTGCGCCAGCACCGGCCCTTTGAGCGGCAACACCGCGATACCGTGAGCGTCGAACTCACGAACGATCGTGGCGAGCTCCGACGTCAGCAGCAGATTCCGCCTTGCGATCGCGCTCGCGCCGCGGTCGAGGCGCTCGACAATAGCCTCGGGGACCGCCGGTCGAGGAATCGCGCCGGCCGAGATGTGCCGGTGCACGAGCGGCAGGCACCCGTGGAACTCGGCAACCTCCACGATCCGGTTCCAATCCACGCCGCGATCGATCGCGTCCATCGCCGCACGCCGATCGTCCGAGCTCATGACGAGGCGCGACGTGGCGAACAGCAACCGCATCTCGGGCAGCGGAGAAATGGCTCTCAACGGAGGCGATGAGGACGGAAGGAAGACAACGGCGGCAGCATCGCCAGACGGAGCTCTCGTATGATGACGACGCGGAGGCGCGCGCGAAAGTGCCTGCACCACGCCGGCGCAAGTCCATGTTGCACGTTCGCGAACAAGCATAGTTTGTACGCTTGCATGTCGTCCTCCACTCGCGTCGCCAGAGCCTGCACGGTCGCCATCGTCGGCCACGTCGATCACGGCAAGAGCACGGTGATCGGCCGGCTCCTCGCCGACACCGGCTCGCTCCCCGACGGCAAGCTCGACGCCGTCGCCGCGCACTGCCGCCGCGCGTCGCAGCCGTTCGAGTACGCGTACCTCGTCGACGCCCTTCGTGACGAGCGCGCGCAGGGGATCACGATCGACGCGGCGCGGATCTTCTTTCGCTCCGCGGCACGCGACTACCAGATCATCGACGCGCCCGGCCACGTGGAGTTCGTCCGCAACATGATCACGGGCGCCGCGCGGGCCGCGGCGGCGCTCCTCGTGGTCGATGCTGAAGATGGTATTCAAGAAAACTCACGGCGCCACGCCTGGCTGCTCGCCATGCTCGGCGTGCGCCAGCTCGCGGTGCTCGTGAATAAAATGGACCGTGTCGCGCGCGGCGAGCATGCGTTCGCCGGGCGGGAGCGCGCGATTCGCGAGATGCTCGCCGAGCGCGGCATCACCCCGGCGTGCGTCATCCCGGTGGTCGCTCGCGACGGCGACAACCTGGCGCGGCGGTCGGAGACGATGCCCTGGTACTCGGGGCCTACGCTCCTCGAGGCGCTCGACGCGTTCGACCCCGAGCCGCCGGCGACGCATCTGCCCTTCCGCATGCCCGTGCAGGATGTCTACAAGCGCGATCTCGACGGCGGATTGCGCCGCGTGCTCGCCGGCACGGTGGCGAGCGGATGCATCGCGGTGGGCGACGAGATCGTCGTGCATCCCTCCGGCAAGCGGAGCCGGGTCGCGCGCATCGCGCAGTTCCCCACCACGTCGACTGAAGCGGCAGCCGGAGAGGCGGTCGGCCTCACGCTCGAGGATCAGTTGTACGTCCAGCGCGGCGCGCTCCTCTCGCGCGCCGCGGAGCCGGCGCCGAGCATCGCGGCGCGAATCCGGGCGTCGCTCTTCTGGCTCTCGCGCACGCCGATGGTCAAGGGCAAGACGTATGTCGTGAAGCTCGGCACGGCGCGCGTCACGGCGCGCGTGACGGAGATTCGCCAGCTCATGGACACCGACGGCGCACCGGTCGAGCGGCACGGCGATTCGATCGGGCACAATCAAGTCGCCGACTGCGTGCTCGACCTGGACGCACCGCTCGCCTGCGACGAGGCTGACGTGATCGGTGAGACCTCGCGCTTCGTCGTGGTCGACGATCATGCGATCCGCGGCGGCGGCATCGTGCGCGAAGCGCTCGGCGCCGCGAACGACCGTTCGACCGAGAGCGCCGCCTCCCGCGGCGCGGTGCTCTGGCTGACCGGATTGTCCGGCGCGGGCAAGAGCACGCTCGCGACGTGGCTCGAGTCCGAGCTGCTGCAGCAGGGGCACCGGGTCGAGCGCCTCGACGGCGACACACTCCGCCATCTGCTCCCGGGCGTCGGCTTCTCGCGCGCCGAGCGCGACGCGCACATTCAGCGGGTCGGGCATCTGGCGAGCCGCCTCGAGCACCACGGCGTGATCGTCATCGCGGCGTTCATCTCGCCGTATGCCGCCGCGCGCGAGTTCGTGCGCGGCATCTGCGACAACTTCATAGAAGTCTATATCTCGACGCCGCTCGCCGAGTGCGAGCGCCGCGATCCCAAGGGCCTCTACTCGCGCGCGCGGCGCGGCGAGATCGAGCACTTCACCGGGATCGACGATCCGTTCGAGCCGCCGTCGCGGGCCGAGATCGTGCTCGACACCACCGGGCTGACCGTCGAGGAGGCCGGCAGCGCGATCCTCGATTACCTGGCACAGCGAAACGGAGCACACGATGGATCATCTCGCTGAGCTCGAGGCGCGCAGCATCCACATCCTTCGCGAAGCGCGCGCGAACTTTCGACGACTCGCCATGCTCTGGTCCGTGGGCAAGGACAGTACGGTGCTGCTCTGGCTCGCTCGCAAGGCATTCCTCGGCGAGGTGCCGTTTCCGCTCGTACACATCGACACGAGCTTCAAGATTCCGGAGATGATCCGCTACCGCGACCAGCTCACTGCGGAGTGGAAGCTCGACATGATCTGGGCGCGCAACGACGCGGCGCTCGCGAGCAAGCGCACCTTTCCCGATGGCGCCGTGGACCGGCTCACCTGCTGTCGTCTGCTGAAGACGGACGCGCTCAAGCAGGCGCTCTCCGGCGCCGGCGAGCGGCATCGATTCAATCACGACACCCACCGCTACGAGATCGAAGCCGCGCCGGAGCCGTTCACGGGTGTGATCGTGGGGCTGCGTGCCGACGAAGAAGGCAGCCGATCGAAGGAACGCTACTTCTCTCCGCGCGGCACGGACGCCGGCTGGGACATTGGCGAGCAGCCGCCGGAATTCTGGAATCAGTACAACACGGAGTTCGCGCCGGGCACGCACGTGCGCATCCACCCGCTGCTCGACTGGACGGAAGCGAACGTGTGGGAGTACATCGCGCGCGAGTCGATCCCGGTCGTGCCGCTCTACTTCGACGACGGCACGGGACGCCGCTACCGCTCACTCGGCTGCGCGCCATGCACGAACCCGGTCGAATCGAGCGCGACGTCGGCCGAGGAGATCGTCGTGGAGCTGACGCGCGGCAAGTTCGCCCGCGTGGCGGAGCGCGCCGGGAGGGCGCAGGACCTCGAGGATGGAGGCGGGTTGGAGACGTTGAGGAGGGGGGGATACATGTAGGTTGAAGGCGCGTACTGCCTCGGGCGGGCGGCGGGGTATCGGTGCAGCGATCGCGACGTCGCAGACTCAGACCAGTCTCGAGATCGCGAGACTCGAGACGGCCAGACGCGAGTCAGATTGTGCATCGCGCAGCGGCACAATCTGACTCACTTCTCGAATCTCGCGTCTGGAAGTCTCGACACTGGTCTCAGGCAGCGACGTCGAGATCTCGACAAGTCACGCCGAAACTCGCCCGCCCCGCGCCCTTACCTCAACCCAGCCGCCGCCTGCGCCAGTACCCCCGCCTCCCGCTCCAACGCCTTCGCCACGCGATCGATCTCGTGGTTGACCTCCCCCCACTTCCCCTGCTCGATCGCCTCGCGAATCCCGGGCATCGTCTTCACCCCGTACCCGGTGTAGAACCCCGGCGCGTACAGCAGGTGCTTGTACCACGGCCGGTTCGCCAGCCCCTCCGGCGCGAGCAGCGTCCGCTCGGCGTGCGCCAGCTCTTCGTTCACGGTCTTTAGAGAAGTCTCATCACCGGCCGGCGCGCCCGCCTGCACCACGGGCGCGTGCGTCGACCAGGCGCGGTATGCCGACTCGAACCGCTGCGCGGCGTGCTCCAGGCTGTCCTGTGCGTCGAGCAGCGGCGCGAAGTCGAAGTGCGGCGGCACCGTCTCGAGCTTGGGCGGCTGCGTCGGATCGCGCGGATCGGACGTCGCCGCGTACGCGCCCGCCTGCACCGCGCGGCGCTCGGCCGAGATCTGCGACGCGCGCTGGTCGCGCAGGCGTTCCAGCTCGCCGATGTAGCGCCGGGTGGTCGACGCGAGATTCGTGAAGACGAACGGCAGCACGTCCGCGTCAGCGAGGCGCATCACCGTCGTTCCCACTGCCTGAGATAGAGCACGGCCGTACACGAACGACGTGTCGCTGAAGTGCGTGTACCAGTAGAAATCGTCGTAGATCGAGTGGTAGATGCCGCTCTCGTCCTCGCCGCCAAAGCCCATGTTGAGCGACGCGATGCCGAGGTGCTGGATGAACGGCGTGTAGTCGGAGCCTGACCCGAGCGCGCCGATTCGCAGGTCGCCGCGCATCGCGCTGCTGTCGCCGCGCACCAGCGCGCGGTCTTCGTTGCGCTTGAGCGTGCTCACGTGCGACTCGGGATCCTGCACGTCGCGTTCGACTTCGTTCACGAGGTGCTCGAGCGAGTGCGAGCCCGACACGCCGAGGTATCCGCGGCCGTTGCCGTCGGAGTTGATATACGCGACGGCGTGCTGCGTGAGCTCGTCGGCGTGCGTCTCCGACCACTCCGTGGAGCCGAGCAGCCCCGGCTCCTCGCCGTCCCACGCCGTGTAGATGATCGTGCGCTTCGGGCGCCAGCCCTGCTTGTACAACTCGCCGAGTGCGCGTGCTTCCTCGAGCTCCGCGACCTGGCCGGAGATCGGATCGGCGGCGCCGTTCACCCAGCCGTCGTGATGATTGCCGCGGATGATCCACTGATCGGCTTCCGTGCTGCCGGGAATCTTCGCGATCACGTCGTAGATCGGCTTGAGGCTCCAGTCGGACTTCACCACCAGATGCACGCGCGCCGGTCCGGCGCCGAAGCGATACGTGATCGGAAGGCCGCCGCGCCAATCGCGCGGAACGGCGGGACCGCCGAGCGCCTGGAGCAGCGGCTGGGCGTCGCCGTACGAGATCGGGAGCACGGGGATCTTGGTCAGCGTCGGCGCATCCTTCACCGCGAGTCGCTTGGCGTCCTTCGTCGCGCCCACGCCCGGCGTGAGCGGATCGCCCGGGTACGTCGGCATGTCGGCGACGCTGCCGCGCTGTACGCCCTGCGGCGGACGCATCGGCCCATTCGGGAAGACCGCGCCACCGGCGTAGCCATCGTCCCCCGGATCGGAGTAGATGAGGCAGCCCACCGCGCCGTGCTCCGCGGCCACCTTCGGCTTGATGCCGCGCCACGAGCCGCCGTACTTCGCGATCACGATCGCGCCCTTCACCGAGATGCCGCGGCGCTCGAGCTCGTCGTAGTCCGATGGAATTCCGTAATTCACGAACACTAATGGACCGGTGACGTCGCCGTCGGCCGAGTAGGCGTTGTAGGTGGGGAGCTGCTCGTCGTGCTGGCCCGAGGTCGGATCGACGGCGACCGTCGGCTCCTGGAGCGCGGCCTTGAAGCGCGTCGGCGCGACCATCTCCACCAGGCGCTCCTTGGGCGTGGGGAACAGCACGTCGAAGCTCTCGATGTGCGCGTCCCAGCCGAAGCTCTTGTACTGCTGGAGAATCCACTCCGCGTTCTGCTTGTCGTACGGCGAGCCCACGTGGTGCGGGCGTGCGGAAAGGAGCTGCATCATCGAGCGAAGCCGCGCCGGATCGGGGATCGCGTCGAACTTCGCTTCCCAGTCGCGCTCGATCTGCGACGACTGGGCATTGAACCCGCGCAGCGGCGCGGGAGACGGCGCGATCGGCAGGAGGCCGATTGCGCCCGCGGCGAGGAGAATTTGAGTACGCATGGGAGCAATAGTTGTCCCACGCGCGTCCGTTCGCCAGGGTCGGTGAACCGGCTGACTCTGCTATGGCCAGATACGTTTGGAGTCGTGCCTTCCGAAACAGCCGGCCGCTTCACGCGCGCCCTGCGGCGCACCTTCCTCTCGCTGCGCAATCGCAACTTTCTGCTGTTCTTCATCGGCCAGTCCATCTCGAACACGGGAAACTGGCTGACGAACGTCGCGCTCACGCTCCTCGTGCTGCGCATCACGGGCAGCGGTGTCGCGGTCGGGTTTCTCGCGGCTTGTCAGTACGGTCCGATCCTGGTGCTGTCCGTCTGGGGCGGCGCGATCGCCGATCGCTCCGACAAGCGCCGGCTGCTGTTCGTTACGCAGGGCCTCGAGATGCTGCAGTCTGCCGGCCTCGCGGTGGTCGCGTTCATGCCGCATCCGCCGCTCGCATGCTTGTACGGGCTCGCGGTGGCGGGTGGGCTGCTCCTCTCGCTCGACAATCCGCTCCGGCGCTCCTTCGTCACCGAGATGGTGCGCCGCGAGGACATCCCCAACGCGGTCGTGCTCTACAGCATGATCGTGAATCTGTCGCGCGTGTTCGGTCCCGCGCTGGCCGGCCTGCTCATCGCCACGCTGGGCTACGGCTGGTGCTTCTCGGTCGACGCGGCGACGTACCTGGCGGTGCTGCTCTGTCTCGCGTTGATGCGTACGTCGGAGCTGCACCGCGTGCCGGCCGCGGAGCGCACGCGCGGCGAGATCCGCGCGGCGTGGCGCTACCTGCGATCGCTGCCCGTGCTGTGGACGACGTTCGCCATGCTCGCGGGCATCGGCACGCTCGCGTACAACTTCAGCGTGACGCTGCCGCTCTTCGTCAAACAAGCGCTGCACGGCAGCGACAGCCAGTTCACCACGATCTACGCGGTGCTCAGCGTCGGCGGCCTGGTGTGCGGCCTGATCGTGGCGCACCGGGGCCGCGTGACGCTGACGCACACGGTGCGCGGTTCGGCGATCTTTGGCGTCGTGATGCTCGGCCTTTCCGCGGCGCCCAGCGTCGCCGTCGCGCTCCCCATCGCCTTCCTCCTCGGCGGCGCGAGCATTCTCTACACGACCGCGACGACGGCGATCGTGCAGGTTACCGCGAAGCAGGAGATGCACGGCCGGCTACTCGCGCTCCAGGCGGTGCTGCTCGTGGGCAGCTCGGCGTTCGGCGGACCGATCTCCGGCTGGGTGGCCGACGCCTTCGGCGCGCGATCGCTGATCGTCATCGGCGGCTTCGTCTGTCTCGTCGCGTCAGGGTTTGGCGCGTTGGAGGAGCGCCGCATCGCGGCGCATCAGCCGGCGTAGCGCTGGACGATTTCTAGCTCTCGCCCTGGCCCACGAAGTCGATGTAGCCGCGCTGCGGATCCGCCTCGACGAGCTTCACGCGCACCTTGTCGCCCACGTCGAATCCCTTGTGGTCGCGGACGACCATGCCCTCCGCCGGCGGATGGAAGGTGCGAACGAACGTGCCTTTGTCGTTCGCGCCGGTCACGATGCCATCGAACGACTGGCCGATGCGATCGCTGAGGAGCAGCGCTGCGGCCGTCTTGCGGACCGTGCGCTCCACTTTGCGCTCCGCGTCCTCGCGCTCGGTACAGTGCGCGGCGATGGCGGTGAGATCCTGATTCGAGTATGGAGCCGCCGAGCCCGCGAGCGTGGCTTTGACGAGCCGCTGCGTGATGAGATCCGCGTAGCGGCGGTTGGGCGCCGTGGCGTGCGTGTAGTCGTGCGTCGCCAGTCCGAAGTGGCCGCCGGGATCCTTGCCCGGCAGGTCGAGCGCGTAGATGCCCGGTCCCATCAGCTTGACAATGGAGAGCGAGAGATCGGGAAACCGGTCAGGATCGGCCGCGCGGCGCGCGATGAGAAAATTCGCAAGCGAGAGCGAATCCGGTTGGGCCGGCAGCGTGGTGCCATACCGTTTGGCCAGCTCCACGATGCGATCCCAGCGCTCCGGTTCGCGCACCACGCGCCGGATGCCAGAGCGGCCATTGGCCTCGAGAAATTTCGCGATCGCGACATTGCTGGCGATCATGAAATCCTCGATCAGATCGCGGGCGAGATTTTTCTGCACCACCTTGAGGTCGACGATCTTGCCGTCGCGCGCGACCGGCGTCGCCTCGATCGTGTCGAGCTCCAACGCGCCGTGCCGCACGCGCTCGGCCTTGAGCCGCTTGGAGGCTTCGCGCTGGAGCTTGAGCTGGTCGATCAGCTCCTGCTTCCCCTCAACGCGTGAGGGGACCGGACCGCCGTCGAGCCACGCACCGACATCGTCGTACGCCAGCTGCGCGCGGTTCCGGACCGCGGCGCGATAGATGTCGAACGAGACGACGTCGCCATCCCTGTTCACGACCGTCTCGATCGCGACGGCGAGGCGGTCTTCGTTCTCATTCAGCGACGTCAGATCGGTCGAGAGCTTCTCGGGGAGCATCGGGAACACCTGCACGCCCGTGTAGACCGACGTGCAGTTGGCCGACGCGTGTTCGTCGAGCGGCGAGCCCGCCAGCACGAGCGCGTCGACGTCGGCGACCGCGACGACCACCCGGATGTCGCCGTTGTCGAGCGAGTCGGCGATCTCGATCTGATCGAGGTCGCGCGACTCGGTGTTGTCGATCGATGACCAGGGCAGGTTCCGCATGTCGCGCACGCCATCCGGAATGGCGGCCGGCGCCTGGAGCTTGTCGAGCTGCGTGCGCGCGGGCTCGGAGAGGTCCGGCTCGAAGCCGGCGGTGATGAGGATGCGATGCGCGGCGGCGCGGATGTCGAAGTGATTGCCGCCGCGCCCGTCTTGCTTGCCCTGGCCGTTCCCGTGACTCATGTCGGTTGACTCGCTGTCGTGAGCTGGAGAGACTAGCCGAGTCGGGAGAGCGCGTCAAACGATCTTGTTTTTCTCGGGCGGCGCTGCATTCATTGAGCATGCCGCCCTGTCACACGCAGCCGTTCGTTCTTCCCGGAATTCTCATCGCCGCGAGCGCCGAGGCGGAGTCGCCGGTGACGAGCGCGCCGGCCGCCGAAACGGAGACGTGCGACTGCTGCGGCAGCGCGCGGCTCGAGTGGCGCAAGTGCAAGCTGGTCTGCGCGAATTGCCGGCAGATCAACAAGAGCTGCGCCGATCTATGATGAACGGCTACAACTTCACGACGCAGGTCCGCGAGGTGCTCGCGCGCGCGCGCGAAGAGGCGGCCGCGCTGCGACACGAGTACGTCGGCACCGAGCACGTGCTCCTCGCGCTCCTGCGGCAAGAGGGCAGCGTCGCCCGCTGCGTGATCGACAATCTCGGCGTCGATGCTGACGCCGTGCGGAACGAGGTTCTCGGAGTCGTCAAGCACGGGACCGCGTCGCGCACCGGCCCGGATCTCCCCTATACCTCGCGTGCGAAGAAAGTGCTCGAGTTGGCAATGAGCCAGGCGCGAGAGTTGAACACGAACTACGTCGGGACGGAGCACCTGCTGCTCGGATTGATCGCCGAAGAACGAGGCATTGCGGCTCAGGTGCTCGCCAGCCACGGCCTCACGCACGAGCCCGTGCTCGAAGAGACGCAGCGCGTCCTCGCCACGTCGGCCGCCGGCGACGAAGCGCCGCCGGACGTCATTCGCGCGGTCCGGCGGAGGCCGGCCGCCGCCGGCGCGAACGAGCGGTTACGTCTCGTAATGAATCTGGCATTCGAGTTCGCGAAAGCACGGGGTTCCCGTGTCGTCGGGACGCCAGATTGCGCAATCGCGCTGCTCGAGCACGGCGAAGGTTCGGCCAACGCCGTCTTCGGCCGGCTCGGCCTCGACTCGGCGGGTGTGCGCGACGCGATCGCCGCTGCTCGGGGCGAGGCCTCGGACACCATTTCGCCCGAGGACGTGCTCCAGCTCGACCCGAGCCTTGCCGCCGCGATGGAGCGCGAGCGCGCAGCGGCGCGGGCCCCGCACCTCTCCACGGCGCACCTGGCGCTCGCGCTGCTCACCGACGACAGCTCCGTCGCGCCGATCTTCGCGGCGGCCGGTATGACGCGAGCCGGCTTCAGCCAGGAGCTCGCGCGAATCAGCGGGTGATCGCGGCCGGCTCGCGCCCTACTCGAAGTCCAGTCCGAGGTCGAGCGCCGGCGCCGAGTGCGTGAGCGCGCCGATGGAGATCCAGTCCACGCCACTCTCGGCGATCGCGCGCACGGTGCTGAGCGTCACGCCGCCGGACGCCTCGAGAGCCGCGCGGCCGTTCACGAGGCGCACGCACTCCGCCATCGTTGTCGGCGGCATGTTGTCGAGCAGGATGATGTCGGCGCCGGCCTCTGCGGCGCGCTCCACCTGCTCCACGCGATCGCACTCGATCTCGATCTTCGCGCCGGCCGGCGCGAGCTCACGCGCGCGCTGGATCGCTTTCGCGATGTCGCCGTCGAGCGCCGCGAGATGGTTGTCCTTGATCAACACCCCGCTCGAGAGATCCATGCGGTAGTTCACGCCGCCGCCCGCGCGCACCGCGTATTTCTCGAGCACGCGCCAGCCCGGCGTCGTCTTGCGCGTGTCGAGGATCTTGGCCTTGGTGCCCTTCACCGCGTCGACGTAGCGCGCGGTGAGCGACGCGATCCCAGACAGCCGCTGCATGTAGTTGAGCGCCACACGCTCGGCGGACAGCAGTCCGCGCGCATGGCCGGTGACGAACAGCACCGGCTCGCCGGCGCGCACGGGCGTTCCATCTTCTCGATCGACGCGAATCGCGACTTTGGGATCGAGGATGCGGAACGCCTCGAGCGCGAGCGGCACGCCGCAGACGACGCCGTTCTCGCGCGCGGCGAGTGTGGCGCGCGACCGACGCGCCGAGACCACCGTGGCGATCGTCGTGATGTCGTTGAACGCGCCGTCTTCCTGCAGCGCCGATCGAACGAGGTCGTTGACCTCCTGCTGGCGCAGCGGAAAGCGCAGTGCGCCAGCCGCGTTCACCGCGGGGACTGAGAGCGGGGTGATCGTCCGCGGAACGGAGCGCCGTTCGCGGGACATCTCGGACATTTCCATGCGGTCACCTGTTGTCGCTTACTCCCCTGGATCTACGCCTTCCGCCGCGGGAGACAAGGGCTGCTTCGCGCCCCCGCCGATCGCGACCATGCGCTCGATCGCGAGCCGCGCTCGATTGGCGATCCCAGAGGGAACTGTGATTGGATGCTGCAGGTGCAGCAGACTGTCGCGCACCTTGGGCAGCGTGGTCACCTTCATGTACGCGCAAGACGCGCGCTCATTCGCCGCGTAGAAGCGCTTCGACGGGTTCTCGCGACGCAGGCGATGCAGAATCCCGACTTCCGTCGCGACGATGAAATCGTTCGCGTCGGATAGCGCGGGACGCTTGATCATCCCTTCCGTCGAGAGGATCTGCACGCCCTCCGGATCCACGTCGCCGGCGGACATCGCCTCGAGCACGCTCGTCGAGCAGCCGCACTCGGGATGGATGAGGAACTCCGCCTCCGGGTGCAGCCGGCGCTGGAGCCGAATGTTCCCGGGATCGATCCCCGCGTGCACGTGGCACTCGCCCATCCACACGTGCATGTTCTGCCGCCCCGTCATGCGCCGCACGTGCGCGCCGAGAAACATGTCCGGCAGGAACAGAATCTCCTGCTCCGGGTCGATCGAGCTCACGACCTCGACCGCATTGCCCGACGTGCAGCAGTAGTCGCTCTCCGCTTTCACTTCGGCGGTCGTGTTCACGTAGGCCACGACCACCGCCCCCGGATGCTCGGCTTTCCACCCCCGGAGCGCGCCGGCGTCGATCGTGGACGCGAGGGAGCAGCCCGCCGCGAGATCGGGAAGGAGCACGGTCTTGTGCGGCGACAGAATGGCGGCGGTTTCCGCCATGAAGTGCACGCCGCAGAAGACGATCACCTGGGCGCTCGTCTTCGCCGCTTCGCGGGAGAGACCGAGCGAATCGCCAACGAAATCGGCAACGTCCTGGACTTCGGGACGCTCGTAATTGTGCGCGAGAATCACGGCGTCGCGCTCGCGGGCGATCTCCTTGATCTCGCCCTGAAGCTCGGCGTTCGCGACGTCGAATGATGCGGTAGCCATGGTGTGAAAACTACTCACTCTGGCGCGGGGCTCGCGCTCGGCGGTGCACTATCGGTCGAGGACGTCGACGAAGAACTCGACGATGTCGATCGCGAGCGGCGCCGAGGCGCCGGCGGGCTGCCACTCGAGCCGCTCGGCGAGGATTTCCGGCCGCGGATCGCCGGGCGTGCTCCGTTCGAAGGTGCGGGCGTCCATGTCGATGATCCAGTATTCTGGAACGCCCTCATCGCGATACAACGCGCGCTTGCGAACGCGATCGGCGCGGGCGGTGGAAGGCGAGAGGACCTCGGCGGCGAGGAGCAGGCCCTTTTCTCTGTCGAATCGGTCTGGTCTGCGACCGTCTCGAGGAGGAACGACGAAAACGTCCGGGCGCACGCCTCGTTTCGCAGAAAAGACCACATCGGCCGGTCCAAGAAGAGCGTATCCGATTCGCTCCGGCGTCACGAACAGCTCGCCGTCGATGACTTCGTACCGATTGCCGTCGTCCGGCAGCGCGTCGCGTTCGGCGACTGTCCAGTCGTGGTGGAGCAGCGGCATTCCCATACGCTATGACCCTTCGCGCCAGGAGAGCAAGCGAGCATGCCTAATGCCGGCAAGCGCTGTGCGACGACTTGCAACCTCTAGTTCGCATTACTGGTCCGCGGCCCTCAAGACGACTTCTGACGGATACGGCCCGAGAACGGCCGTCAGTTCCTGAGCGTGAGCATGGTCGCTAATGCGCGCGAGAATGTTAGTGAAGGCAAGGGCGATCACCCTTCGTCCGTTCTACGGGACTTGATCACCCAATGCGATGTCTCTTCAAAGTCGTTCTGAGGGTCGTGGCATTTCTACCACCGCGACCACATCAGGATCACCTTGCAGTAGCTACCCTGAGGCCGGTACTGTGCCGGAGCACTCGCTCGTGAATAGACCTCAACGCCCACGAGGTGGTCAAGTGCAGAAGTGTGTGTAGAATCGGTCTTCGGGTGTCGTGAGGGTTTGCTCAACTAGGCGATGCGGCGCGCGCGGAAGCGGCCGCGAGCGAGTTGGACCTCCGGAGTGAAGGGGGCGAAGTACCGGCGCTCGAGCC
>JAICWO010000003.1 GCA_025934775.1 Gemmatimonadaceae bacterium
ACGGGAGCGGACGCAACGACGAGCGCCGCCGCTCCCCCCGTGACGCTGTATGCGCCGACATCGATCGCGCCGTGGGGCCGGTCGCGGTGCAACGAGCGGCGACGGCGCTGACGTGAGGCGGTGCGCACTGGCTCGAGCACCGCGCGTCAATGCACCGCCTGATGCGCTGTGCACAGTGGCCTCCCGAGGCAGACCGTCCGACGATCGACGCGTGTCGTCGCGCAGCCGAGCGTCGATTGATGTTCCTCGTGCACAGCCGAAGAACAAGGTGTGTTGAGGGGCCGGCGATGGTCGCGATCGCGGCATAACGCCGATTAGACTGCGATATTATACGACTTACAATCACGAAACACGACTTACGTACGTCGCCTAATCTTCCAAGGAGAAGCCGCTCGCTGTGCGCAACTACATGTCTGCTCTGTGCTTCCGCGGCGCACCTCACGTACTACTGTGGGAATTATGCGACATACGTACGTCGCATAATTCCTGGCCATGTCGCACACGGGCCGAGCACCGCTGACGAGACAATAGTGAGCCCTACCGCCCCGCCCGCCCCACCCGATCCCGCACCCCCAACCACTCCACCCCCTCCGGCACCCGCTCGACGACCACCACCTCACACCCCGCCTCGTCGAACGCATGCAGCGCCGAGTAGAGTCGCTGCGCGTAAACCGCTGGATCCGCTGGAACGAGAACTAATATAATAGAACGATCAATCGCGGTCGGCGCGGAGATCAGCAACGCCCCCACCCGCCGCCCCGCTGCGCGCTCGTCCGCCAGCACGCGCTCGACGTCGGCCGGCTCGACGACCACGAGCCGCGCCCGCGGCGCGTAGTGCCGCTCCATCATCCCCGGCGACGCCCGCGCGACACCCTCCGCAGCGCCCGAGGCGATCGCGATCGGCCCCACGACCGCCTCGATTTCAGGAACTGTGATCGTCCCCGGCCGCAGCAGTGTCGGCATCGCGTGGCTCACGTCGATCACGGTTGACTCGATCCCCACCGGCGTCGGCCCCGCGTCGATGATCAGATCCACACGCTCGCCGAGCGAGCCCTCCACGTGCGCACCGAGTGTCGGCGAGACCATCATCGACGGATTCGCGCTCGGCGCGGCGATCGGAATGCCGGCCGCCAGGAGCAGCGCGCGCGCGACCGGATGCGATGGCACACGCACACCCACCGTGTCGAGACCCGCGGTCACCGCGTCGGGCACCTCGGCGCGCTTGGGCAGCACGAGAGTGATCGGTCCCGGCCAGAACGCCGTCGCGAGTCCCTCCGCACGATCGTTCCACTCGCGCACCACGGATCGCGCGGCCGCCGCGTCGGATACGTGCACGATGAGCGGATTGTAACTCGGCCGCCCCTTGGCTTCGTAGATGCGCGCGACGGCCTCGGGGTCGAGCGCGTTGGCGCCAAGTCCGTACACAGTCTCCGTCGGGAACGCGACGAGACGTCCGGCGCGCAACAACTCAGCCGCGCGCTCGATGACCGCAGGGTCGGGCTCGAAAGGATCGACGTGCACGAGAGGCATACGAAATGAAGCTAGCGCGAGTCGAGCCGCGCGGCTCGGAAGATGAGACAGACAATCGTCGAATCGAGGCTGCGCACCGGCGAGTGGAAATCCGATGTCGGCGAGGCGTACGCGTCGATGCTCGACATGAGCGATCTGGCACATCACCCGAAAGCGTGCCGTGGTGAGCCGGGACGAAGGCCGCGCGAGATGGACGATCGATCGTGAAAGTAGAGAGTCGACCATCCGAAGGCGAGCGTCACTGGAGCCGAGGGCAGCGCGCGGCCGTCTGAGACGAACGGCGACTGCGCCAACTCTCGACGCCCACCGCGCGAGCAGACACGAACCTCGCCGCAGCTCGTCGGCAGCGGCTCACGACGAATCGATCAGGGCCGCGTGCCGAGCTGACTCTGGGTTCACGCGACATTCACCACGATGGAGCGGATGTGCATCGGGCGGGAACGTGGACGCACCGGGTCGCGACACAGCTGCACCAAATCGCAACGAGCCCAGATCCCTCGACTCCCCTTCGCTTCGCTCAGGGTCGCTCGGGATGACAATTGGGAAGGCATCGCGCCGTTCCCCCCGCGCCCTCTGCGACCTCCGCGGTAAAATGCTATCTTCTCCGCGCCCTCACCAACCGGAGCATGCTCGTGTCGCCCTTCCTCACGTCACGCGCCGTCCCTCTCATCGGCGCCGCGGTCATCGCGCTCGCGCCCGTGTCCAATACAGCCCCCCTCCCCGCGAAGCCGGCGCTCTCTGAGCCTTCGCTCTCCCCTGATCGCAAGGAGATCGCGTTCGTCTCCGGCGGCGATATCTGGACGGTGCCCGCGACCGGCGGCGAAGCGCGGCTGCTCGTCGCGCACCCCGCGTACGATTCGCGCCCACTCTACTCGCCCGACGGAACGCAGCTCGCGTTCATGTCCACGCGCACCGGCAACGGCGACATCTATGTACTCTCGCTCGCGACCGGCGCGCTGAGGCGCGTAACGTTCGACGACGTCCCCGAGCAGCTCGACGCGTGGTCGCGCGACGGCAAGTGGCTCTACTTCTCGTCCGGCTCCAAGGACGTGAACGGGATGGACGACATCTGGCGTGTACGCGCCGAGGGCGGCACGCCGATGCAGGTCGCGGCCGACCGGTTCACGCAGGAGTACTGGAGCACGCCGTCGCCCGCCGATTCGAACACGATCGCGATCACCGGTACCGGGCGCACGGTGACCGACTGGTGGCGGCACGGACACAGTCACATCGATGAGAGCCAGATCTGGCTCGTGCACTTTGGCGGTGCGGCGCCCACGTACGACGCGGTCACCGCCGACAGCGCGCGCGACGCGTGGCCCATGTGGAGCGGCGACGGCAAGACGCTCTACTACGTCTCCGACAAGAGCGGCGCCGACAATCTATGGTCGAAGATGCCGAACGGCGGCGCGCCGCGCGCGCTCACGTCGTTTCGCGACGGTAGAGTTCTCTGGCCACAAATCTCATATGACGGACGACAGATCGTCTTCGAGCGGAACTTTGGCGTCTGGAGCTTCGATCCGGCAAGCGGCAAGGTCGCCGAGGTGCCGATCGCGCTCCGCGGCGCGAGCACCGCGCAGGGCACGACGCACGAGACGCTGACGACCGGCTTCCAGTGGCTCGCGCTCTCGCCCGACGGGAAGAAAGTCGCCTTCACGGCGCACGGCGACGTGTTCGCCGCGTCGGCCAAGGACGGCGGCGAGGCGACGCGCATCACGACGACGCCCGAGCTCGAGGCGGAGCTCGCGTGGGCGCCGGACAGCCGGCGGATCGTCTACGTCTCGGAGCGCGACGGTGCGTCGCATCTGTATCTCTACGATTTCGGCACGAGCACCGAGACGCGCCTCACCGACGGCCCGCTCAACGACGTCTCGCCGGTCTGGTCGCCCGATGGCAAGTCGCTCGCCTACATGCACGGCGACAAGCAGCTTCACGTGCTCGACGTCGCGACCAAGCAGGATCGCCAGCTCGCGACCGGCGAGCTCGATCGGCCGCCGTTCCTCCCCGACCACGCGATCGTCTGGTCGCCGGACGGCAAGTACGTCGCCTTCCTCACGCGCGGCTTCGATGGTTTCCAGAATCCTCGAGTCGTCTCGATCGACGGCGGCCCCGCGCGCCCGGTCTCGTTCCTCGCGAATTCGTTCGGCGGGACGATCGCCTGGAGTCCGGACGGCACGTACCTCCTCTTCGACACCTCGCAGCGCACCGAGTCGCCGCAGGTCGCGCGCGTCGACCTCGTGCCGCGGACGCCGCGCTTCCGCGAGGATCAGTTCCGCGATCTGTTCAACCAGCCGACCCGCCCCGGTACGCCGGCGGAGCCGGGCACCGTCCCCGCGCCCCCGCGTCGCGACACGACCACCGTGCGCGCCGATTCCAGCCGCGCCGCGCATCGCGCCGCGACGCGAATCGTCTTCGACGACATCCGCCGCCGCCTCTCCTTTCTTCCGATCGGCGTCGACGCGCGCTCGGTCGTGATCAGCCCGGACGGGAAGACCGCGCTCCTCACCGCGACCGCCGCGGGCGAGGCCAACCTCTACACCTTCTCCCTCGACGAGCTCTCCGCGCAGCGCCCGGTCGCGCGTCAGCTCACGTCCACGCCGGGCGGCAAGAGCCGGGCGCAGTGGTCGGCCGACGGCAAGGAAGTGTGGTATATAGAGAACGGTCGTATCAATTCCATCAATGTCGAATCGCGGCAGGCGAAGCCGCTCAATGTCTCGGCGGAGCTGGACGTCGACTTCGCGACCGAGAAGATGGCGGTGTTCCACCAGACATGGCGCACCCTCGCCGACAACTTCTTCAATCCGACGATGAACGGCGTCGACTGGAACGCCGTCGAACGAGAGTACGCGCCGTACGCCGAGGGCGCGCAGAGCACCGAGGACCTGCGCCGCATCATGCGGCTCATGGTCGGAGAGCTCAACGCATCGCACTCGGGCGTGAACGGGCCATCGTTCTCGCCCCAGCCGAACGTCGGCAAGTTGGGTGTGACGTTCGATCGCGCGGCGTACGAGCGCGACGGCGCGCTGCGTGTGAGCGACGTGCTCGATCTGAGCCCGGCCCAGCTTTCGGGGATCAAGGCGGGCGACTATTTGCTGTCGGTCGACGGCGTGCGCATCACCCCGCGCATCAATCTCGATTCGCTCCTTCTCTATACGGCCGACAAGCGGGTCAGCGTCACGGTGAGCTCGGCTGCGAGCGGCGCGCCAGCGCGTGAGATCGCGATCCGTCCGGTGAATCTCGCCACGGAGCGTGGGCTCATTTACCGCGACTGGGTCGAGGGCCGCCGCGCGTACGTCGACAAGATCAGCGGCGGGAAGCTCGGCTACGTCCACATGCAGGACATGTCGGCGAACGCGCTCCAGCAGCTCTACGTCGACCTCGACGTGCAGAACCGCGAGAAGGAGGGCGTGGTGATCGACATCCGCAACAACAACGGCGGGTTCGTGAATCCGTACGCGATCGACGTGCTCTCGCGCCGCGGCTATCTCCTCTTCACGCCGCGGGACTTCAATACGGCGCCCGGCCGCTCCACGGTCGGCCAGCGGTCGCTCGAGAAACCGACGGTGCTGGTGACGAACATGCACTCGCTCTCGGACGCCGAGGACTTCACGCAGGGGTACCGCGCCCTCGAGCTCGGGCCCGTGGTCGGCGAGCCGACGGCGGGTTGGATCATCTTCACGTCGGACGTGGGGCTGCTCGACGGCACCTCGAGCGTGCGCATGCCGTTCGAGCGGATCACCGACGAGAACGGCAAGGACATGGAGATGCATCCGCGTCCGGTCGACGTGCTCGTCAAGCGCCCGGTCGGCGAGAGCTACAGCGGCAGAGACTCGCAGCTCGACGCGGCGGTCGCCGAGCTCCTTAAGAGAATTGGCACAACGAGCGGCGCGAGCGGCTCGAAGTGAGCATTGCGCTGAATTGGGCGGCGTTCGAGTGGATCGCGGCGGTGATCACCGCGATCAGCGTCTATCTCGCCGCCCGCGAGCACATCTGGAACTGGCCCACCGCGATTGTGAGCGTGGCGATGTACGCGATCGTGTACCTGCATTCCGGCTTCTACTCGGACGCCGGATTGCAGGTGGTGTACTTCGTCCTCTCGATCTACGGATGGTACGAGTGGCTGCACGGCGGCGCCGGGCACACGCAACTGCGGGTTTCGAAGGCGTCCCGACGTACATGGCTCTGGTGCGCGGTCGTGGGCATCGCGTTCTGGTGGCTCGACGCGTCCGTGGCGCGCCGCTTCAACGGCGTCGCCTTTCCGTATATAGACGCGGCGACGACGACGGTGAGTCTCGTGGCGCAATGGATGATGACGCGCAAGATCCTGGAGAACTGGGTGCTCTGGATCGCGGTCAATCTCGTCTACGTGCCGATGCTGCTCGTGAAGCATCTCGTGCCGACGGCAATCCTGTACACGGTGCTGTTGCTGCTGGCGGTGAAGGGGCTCGTGGATTGGTATAAGAGTTATCAAACATTGCCCGAGCTCTCGGCAGCGGTGCCGGCATGATCCGCGTCGTGCTCACCGGCTCCGAATCGACGGGGAAGTCGACGACCGCGGCGCGCCTGGCCGAGCACTACGCCGCGGAGCTCGTGCCGGAGTTTGTGCGAGACTACGCCGCGGCGCGCGGCGGCCTGATCGAGTTCTCCGACCATGGCCCGATCGCGCACGGCCAGATGGCGCTCGAGGACGAGCACATCGCGCGGGGCAATCGCATCGTGATCCAGGACACCGACCTGCTGAGCACGGTCGTCTACTGCGAGCACTATTTCGGGGCCTGTCCGCGGTGGATCCGCGACGCGGCCGCCGGGCGCCGCCCTGATTTGTATTTGCTCATGGACATCGATCTCCCCTGGATCGCCGACGGCGTCCGCGACCGCGGCCACATGCGCGAGGCGATGCAGCAGCTCTTCCACGACGCCGTCTTCGCGACCGGCGTACCCGTGTCGATCATCCGCGGCCAGGGCGACGAGCGCTTCGAGCGAGCCGTTGATGCGATCGACGAGCTGATGTTGGTCGAGGGGTGAGAGAACTGCAGGGGGCTACGAATCGCTCCGTTCAGTTCGGATCATTCGCCAAGTTGGTCGAGGAGTGAGAGAACTGCAGGGGACTACGAATTATTCGAATGATCCGAATCAGGCGAATTTGCTCCGTGTGGGAGACGAATCCTCGCTCTGCGGCCGGAATGAACTTTGGGAACAGCCTCGGTTAGCCCCTCGACGCGTCCCGAGCGGCAGTACCCAAGAAAATCCGGGCTCGTTGCGCACAGTCCTCTCGCGCCAAGCATTCGTTCAATTCGGATCATTCGCAAAGTTGGTCGCGGGTGAGAGAACTGCAGGGGACTACGAATTGTTCGAATGATCCGAATTGAACGAATTTGTTCGGTGGGGCGATGGAGCCGGTCGTCCCATCGGCTGGGATGAACACTTGGGAACACCCTCGGTCAGCCCCTCGACGCGTCCCGAGCGGCCGTACCCAAGAAGATCCCGGCTCGTTGCGAACAGCACTCTCGCGCCAAAGCATTCGTTCAATTCGGCTCATTCGTAAAATTCGTAGCCGAGCAGTTGCCTGGCTACGAATTCCGCGAATGACCCGAATTCGGCGAATTTGTAGGCATGAATTCTTGGGACCACGCCCGGTTGGCTAGATGTGGTATCCCGAGCGGCAGTCCCCAAGAAAATCCCGGCTCGTCGCGCACGGCACTCTCTCGCCAAGCATTCGTTCAATTCGGCTCATTCGCATAATTCGTAGCCGAGCAGTTGCCTCGCGCCATCAGACGACGACGCGCTCGAGATCCCTCCAGAACACCACACGTATTCTCATATACAAGAACACCGCGACCGGCGCGAGCATCAGGACGAAGCCCCACCACAGCCCCGCCGCGCCGAGCGTGGTGTGAAACCCGAGCCACGCGCTCACCGGCACGCCCACGAGCCAGTACGACGCGAGCATCACGATCAGCGGCGCCGTCGTGTCGCCCGCGCCGCGCAACACGCCAGCGCCCACCGCCTGCGCGCCGTCAAAGACCTGGAACACGCCCGCGATCGGGATCAGGACTGATGCGAGCGCGATCACCCGTGCATCGCCGCTGAACGATCGTGACAGCACGCCGGGCATCGACAGAAACACGATCGCGGTGATCGTCATGAATCCGACGCCGCAGAGATACGCGGCGCGCACCGCCTGCTTCGCGCGCGGCCTGTCGCCGGCGCCGATCGCGTGACCAACGCGCACCGCCGCCGCGCTGCCGACGCCCAGCGGCACCATGAACGTGAACGAGGCGAGCGTGATCGCGATCTGGTGCGCGGCCATCTCGATCGTGCCGAGCACGCCCATGAGCAGGCCGATCGCGCCGAACGCGCCCGCCTCGAGCGCCTGTTGTGCGCCGATCGGCGCGCCGATGCGGAGCATGCGCACGAGCGGGCGCCAGTCGAGCGACTCGCGGCGGAGCGGAACGAGATGTGGCCGCAGCTCGGGCCACGCGAGCGCGAGGAGCATCAGCGCCATCAGCCAGCGTGAGATCGCCGTCGCGATCGCGCTCCCGGCGACGCCGAGCGCCGGACTGCCGAGGTGGCCGTAGACGAAGACCCAGTTGAAGCCGGCGTTGGTGAGATTCGCCGCGAGCATCGTCCACACGATCGGTGCGACGCGGTGCATGGCCTGGAGACTCTGGCGCAGCACGACGAACGCGAGATAGGGCACGATCCCGAAGATGGAAATGCGCACGTACGCGGCGGCGTCGGGGATGATCTCAGCCGGCTGGTGAAACGCGCGCAGCAGGCCGGTCGCCGGCGCGAGCAGGAGCGCAGTCAGCACGCTCAAGCCGAGCGAGAGCACGAGGCCGCGCTGCATGGCGCGCGCGACGGCGCGCATCTCGCCCGCGCCGGCGGCTTGCGCGACCAGAGGGTCGAGCGCCATCAACGTGCCCATGCTGAAGATGGACACATTAAAGAAGTATAAATTGCCGAGGGCGACGGCGGCGAGCACGGGCGCCGACACGCGCCCGACCATGAGCGTGTCGACCACACCCATCGCCTGGAAGCCGAGCTGCACGAGCACCACGGGGACGGCGAGGCCGACCGTGGCGCGCAGCTCGGAACGGTCACGGCTAGCTTTCAGAGTCATGCGCATCGTTCTGCTCGTCACGGTAGCGACCCTCGTGCTCGCGCGCGACTCCAGCGCGCAAACCGGATTGGTCATGGCGCAGGCCGTGCCCGTGGTGACGCGCGCCGACCCCACCGCGACGCGCTCCGCGCTCACCGAGGGGTACGTGAGCCAGCCGGCCGTGATGGCGAACGGCGAATGGGGCTGGCTCCGCGGCATCGGCACGCTCAACCTCGAGGGGCTCACGATGGCGCGCGGCGAGTTGAGCACCGGCGGCTACGGCGAAGGCTACGTCGATCGCCGCCACCCGCACACGTACATGCACGAGCTGCTGCTCGGTGCCGAGCACGCGATCGGCGGCGCGGACGTGTCGCTCTTCGCCGGCCGCGGCTTTGCGCCGTTCGGCAGCGACGACCCCATGGTCCGGCCGTTCGAGAAGTATCCGATCAACCATCACCTCGCGCAGATCCTGGAGCGCACGGTCGCCGTTGCCGCCGTACGAGACGGTCCGGTGATCGGTGAATTCGGGACGTTCAACGGAGACGAGCCGGTGGGCCCCGGCGCGCCGCCATCGTACCGCCGGTTCGGCGATTCGTGGTCGGCGCGGCTCACCGCGCTGCCGCTCGACGGCGTCGATGTGAGCGGGAGCATCGCGCGCGTCGCGTCGCCCGAGCTACCGGCCGGGCACGGGCTCGATCAGAGCAAGGGCAGCGTCGTGGTGCGCTTCGATCGGACGAGCGCGAGCGACCGGCGATACGTGATGCTCGAGTGGGCGCGCACGGGCGAGCGTGATCACGGAATGCTCATTACATCATTGAGAAGTCTCCTCGGCGAGGCGGCCTATTGCCGCCGGGACATCGTCATCGCCGCGCGGATCGAGCAGACGGATCGCCCGGAAGAGGAGCCGCTGAGCAATCCGTTTCGCACGCCGCGGCCGTCGAGCGATCTCTCGAATCTCGGCGTCTCGCGCTGGACGACCGGTACGCTCTCGGTGGACGCGCCCGCGCTCGTCGCCGACTGGCTCTCGGGGCGGCCGTTCGTCGAGCTCGAACGGCTGTCCGTCGCGCCGGGCACGCCGGCCGGCATCTTCAACGCCAACGACCGCTACGGATCGAGTCACATGTGGATGCTTTCGGCGGGCGTGCGGCTGCACGCCGGGATGATGATGCACGACCGCATGGGCCGTTACGGCGCGGCCCTCCCGCCGCAGCCGGGAACTTCGATGCGCGGCATGGAGTCTCATGAAATGGGCGGCATGCCGGGGATGTCCGGAATGCCGATGAACAACTCGACTTCCTCCATGACATGCCGTTTGTGAATCGCGCGCGCTCGATCGCTTGGTTCTGCGCCGCATCCGTGATAGCCGCGTGCGGCAGCGATTCGTCCACCGGTCCGTCGAACGCCAACAAGTCGCCGTGTACCGGGGGAACGCGCACCGGCCCGCTGCAAACGCTCGGCTGTGGTCTCGACACGACGCGATTCACGTCGGAGATCGCGGTGCACGGTACCACCGCGTACACGTCGACGTGGGGGACGCGCCGCGCGCGCGGCAACAAGATCAACATCTGGGACGTGAGCCAGAACGTGCCGTTGCTCGTCGATTCGCTGATCGTGCCGAACGCCAGCACGACCGGCGACGTCGCGGTGAGCGACGACGGCAAGCTGCTCGTCGTCGCGACGGAGTTCACCCTCGGCTCGATCGCCATCTACGATCTCGCCGATCCGCGCCACCCGAAGTTCATCAGCCAGTTCACGAACGATCAGACGAATCCCGGCGTGCACACCGCGGAGATTGGCCGCGTGAACGGGACGCTGTATGCGTTTCTGTGCATCGACCCGCAGGGGAACAGCGTCCCCGCGCGGATCGTGATCGTGGACCTGAGCGACCCGGCGGCGCCGCGCCAGGTGTTCGTGAAGCAGATCGGCGCACCGTACGTGCACGACACGTTCTTGCGCGACGGGCTGCTCTTTCTCGCGCTCTGGAACGACGGCATGCAGATCTGGGATCTGGGCGGCGGCGGCACGGGCGGCTCACCGTCCGATCCACACGTGCTCGGGACGGTGAAGACCGTCGGGGGCGAAGTGCACAACGTGTGGTGGTACCACGACGCGAGCGGCGCGAAGCGCTACGCCTTCGTGGGGCAGGAGGGGCCTGGGTCGGTTGGATCGAGCTCGTTCGGCGACATTCACGTCGTGGACGTGAGCGATCTGATGAATCCGCGTGAGGTGGCGTTCTATCACGTGGACGGAGCCGGAACGCACAACTTCTCCGTCGATGAGGCGAACGGTGTGTTGTACGCGGCCTACTACAACGGCGGCGTGCGTGCGATCGACGTGCGTGGCGACCTCGGCACGTGCGCGGCAAATCAACGCGAGGCGGCGAATCCTGGACGGTGCGATCTCCGTCTTATGGGAAAGGAGCTGGCGGTCGGCCTGCTCGATCAGCCGCGGACCGTGTACGTGTGGGGCGTGCAGTACGCGAACAACCGAGTGTACGCGTCGGATATGTTGAACGGGATCTGGACGCTCCAGCCGGCGAAGTAGCGGATATTTGTTCGCCTTTCGTAAAGTTCGCGCCGACACTCGCTTAGAGCGTGACGCAAGTCGCTGGACCAGGCAGTTTTTTCGTTGACAACCCGGTCGCCGAATCGTAGAGTGGCGACCGCGCGACACTCGCGAGGAGTGCTCCTCATGGCAGGGTCAATCGAGCGGCTGCGCCGGTGGCTGCAGGTCCCGGTGGCGTCGATGTTCATGGCCGCGGCGGTCGTTGGTCCGACCGCCAAGGATCCGGTTCGCCGCGCGACCGGCTACGGCGGCGTGCTGCTGGTTCCGGGCAGAGCGCACGCGAGCGGCGCCGCGCGCGATCCGCTGCTCGATCTCAAGCGCGACGTACGCGCCGCGCGTGGTCGCGTGCTATACTCTCCGGGGCACGAACCGGCGGCGGCTGATACGCACGCCGTCCGTCCGATGCATCGCGTCCCGTGCCCGCAGCGGTCGGTGGTCGAACGCCGCACCGACGCGGCGATGCACAACTCCTGATCGTCCTCACCTCTCGTCGCGCTTTCATGCCTCGCTTGCGCACCGCGGCAGCGGCAACGCTGCTCGTCGTCCCGATCGTCGCGGGCGGCTTCCTGCTCCAGGAGCCGCCCGCTCGCGCCAATGCCCTCCTCTTCGACCAGGTCATGTCGCTGGTCAAGAACCAGTACGTCGACACGCTCCCCCCGGGCGCCACGTACGAGAAGGCCGCGAAGGGACTGGTCCGCGAGCTGAACGATCCGTACAGCGAGCTGCTCTCGCCCAAGCAATCAGAAGACTTTAATCGTTCCACCGACGGCCGCTACGGCGGGACCGGCATGGCGATCATCGAGCAGTCGCCCGGCGTGATCGTCGTGGACCGCGTCTTTCCGAACACGCCCGCGGAAGAAGCCGGCGTCGCCGAAGGCGATCGGATCGTGAAGGTCGACACGACCTCCACGCTCACGCTTTCTTCGGCCAAGATCTCCGATCTGCTGCGCGGCGATCCGGGCACGAACGTCACGGTCACGTTCGCGCGCAACGGCGTCACGGAACCGATCAAGGCCAAGTTCACGCGCCGCGTGATTCACGTTCCGGCCGTCGCCTACACCGCGATGCTCGGCGATCACGTTGGCTACATCCCACTGCAAACATTCAACGAGAACACCGCGGACGAGGTCGCGAACGCGGTCGACAGTCTCGTCAAAGTCGGCGCGAAGGGACTCGTGCTCGACATGCGCGACAACGGCGGCGGCATCGTCGAGCAGGCGCTCGAGACGTCGAGCCTGTTCCTGCGCGAAGGCCAGCCGATCGTGAGCGTGCGGTCGCGCAACCAGCCCACCGAAGTGTCGCGGTCGAACGGGCGGCACCTTGCGCTGGCGATTCCGCTCGTCGTGCTCGTCGACGGCGGCTCGGCGTCGGCCACGGAGATCGTCGCCGGCTCGCTGCAGGACCACGACCGTGCGCTCCTGGTCGGCACGACGTCATTCGGCAAAGGCCTCGTGCAGTCCCTGTATCAGCTCGACGGCGGCTACCAGCTCAAGCTCACCACGGGCAAGTGGTTCACGCCGAGCGGACGTTCGATCCACCGCGACCGCAAGCTGCTTCCCGATGGCGAGTTCGTCGTCGTGAAGCCGGACAGCGGCGCGGACACGGTGCCGGCTCCCGTGTACGCGTCGGATGACGGCCGCAAGCTCTACGGCGGCGGCGGGATTCGTCCCGACGTCATCGTTCCGGACGACACGCTGTCGACGGCGGACCGCGACTTTCTGCGCGCGGCCGCGCCGAGCGCGCAGGCCGTGAACAATGTGCTGCAGGAATACTCGCTCGCACTCAAGGGCAGCGTGGGCCGCGACTTCACGCCGCCGCCCGCGTGGGGCGCCGAGCTGATGCGCCGCATCGCCGCCGCCGGCGTGAAGCTCGATCCCAAGTACGACGCGACGGCGCGCGTCTTCCTCACGCACGATCTCGCACATCGCGTCGCGCGGCTCACCTTCGGCGACGGTGCGGCGAAAGCGCGCGAGCTCTCCGACGATCACCAGCTCGCGAAGGCGGTGGACCTGCTGTCGCACAGCACGACGCAGGCGCAACTGTTCGCTTCCGCGCCGCCGAACAACGCGAAGTCGCGCTAACGCGATTCCGAGCCGGCCGGCGCTTTCGCCGGCCGGTTTTTTTCGACGATCGCGAGCACGATCAGCACGAACGCGACCAGCCGCACGACGTACAAGTAGACGAGATTCTCGGAGCCGCTGTCGCGAAACATGGCGAGCAACAGACGCTGCGCGCACAGCAGCCAGAACGCCGCCGCGAAGAAGGCGAAGAACCGGTCGCGCGTGTCGCGCCAGAAGCGCAGAAAGAACAGTCCCGCCACCGCGTAGCCGGCGATGATCACGCCGGAGAGCACGTCGTTCATTTCACCTCCCACACTAGGCCGTAGAGGAGGAGTGCGAGCGCGATGACCACCGGGATTGCACGCACCATCGACAGATCGATCGTGGGAAGCACCTCGATGTCGATGTACAACAGGACGTTGTTCACGCACAGGAACACGAAGCACAGCCCGCTCCAGAGGAGGAGCCGGAGCCGCGTGCGCGCGTAGCTCCGCAGCAGAAGCACGGCACAGGCGAGGCTCGTCAGCGCGCACAGGATGTAGATGATTCGCGCGATCATTTCTCAGTGCTCCTGCGCAGGCGGAAAGCGTCGGCGAACGCACGGACGTCGTCCGACGGAGCGGAGAAGATGACGCCGATGAGCGTGGTGCGGCGCTCGCGGTTGGCCCGCTCGAGCTCCGCGATCGCCCGGTCATTCGTCGGCGAAGAGCCTTCGTACCAGTAGAGCAGCGCCTCGTCGCCCGCGCGCGCCGAGAGCAATCCTTTCTCGGCGAAGTCAGCCAGACGGCGACTCGCCGACATCGGATCGATCCGGAGCTCGCGCGCGACCCGCACCGCCGACCACTCCTTGGGGGTCGTCGTGTACAGCAGGAGCAGAACTTCCATCTGCTCCACGGATTGAATGTGCTCGCGGATGAACGCGCGCAACGGCTCCGAGATGCCCGGCGAAGTCATTGGGACCAATATAAAGAAATCCGAACGTCTCAGACACCGGTATCTTGAAGCGTGCCAACTGAATCCGGCGACGACCGTCGCGCGCCGCACACGCACCATGTGCGGATCGAACGGACCGCGCGCTACTACACGCTCGGGGGCGATGGCCGCTGCGAGTCGGTGTGGGTGTTGCTGCACGGCTATGGCCAGCTCGCCGGCGAGTTCATTCGATACTTCGGCGATCTGGCGCGCGACGACCGGCTGCTCGTCGCGCCCGAGGCGTTGAATCGCTTCTATCTCGTGAGCCCCGCGAAGGCCCCGGCCTCGGAACGGCCCGTGGGCGCGACGTGGATGACGCGCGAAGATCGCGTGTCCGAGATCGGCGACTACGTGGAATACCTCGACGCGCTGTACGAGGAGATCGCGGGCAGACTGGTCGCCGGAGCGCCGGTCAACGTGATCGGATTCTCGCAGGGCGCGGCGACGGCGACGCGATGGGTGACACACGGCCGCACGCGCATCGCGCGGCTCGTGCTCTGGGGCGGCCTCGTTCCGCCGGACACGAATCTCGCGGCAGGGCACGGCGGTCTCCGACACGTTCCGCTCACGCTCGTGATCGGCATTCGCGACCACTACGTCGACGCCGCCGCGCTCACCGCGGAACGCGCACGGCTCGATGCCGCACGCGTGCCGTACGACGTCATCGAGTTCGACGGCGGGCACGCCGTGAGCCGCTCTGTGTTCCCGCGGCTCGTTGCCGAGTCGCGCTAGCGGCGCTTTCGGTCGATGAAGCGCGAGAGGTCGCGACGGTCCTTCTTCGTCGGCCGGCCTTTCTCTTCGTAGACGAATGTCGGGGGCGCCATCTTGAGCTGCGCGGAGAGCCGCTCGCGCGCTTCGATGCTCGCCGGCGTCTCCTCGTACAGCGTTTGCGCGACCGACGCCGGCCCGCGGCGCTCGCCGAGCGCGCGCACGATGAGCACGTGCTCGTAAGGCCCGACGCGCACACGCACCTCGTCGCCGACCTTGACGGTCTTCGCCGGCTTGGCACGTTCTCCGTTTAGCTCGACCTTGCCGCCGGCAATCGCTTCGGTGGCGAGCGATCGGGTCTTATAGAAGCGCGCCGCCCACAACCACTTGTCGATTCTCACGCGCTCGTCGTGCGCTTGATCCATCCCGGGCCCGTTAGATTTTCGTCCCGTGAACATTAGCGCGCTGCAAAACCACGTGCATCGCTACCTGCCGCCAAAGGATGGCGACGCGCGCACGCTTCTCCTTCTGCACGGCACGGGCGGCAATGAGAGCGATCTGCTTCCGTTGGCGCAGTTGCTCGCGCCGAACGCCGGCGTGCTCAGCCCGCGCGGGCGCGTGCTCGAGCGCGGAGCAGCGCGCTTCTTCGGGCGGCTCGCCGAGGGCGTGTTCGATCTGGACGACCTGAGACTTCGCACGCAGAACCTCATCGCGTTCGTCGACGCCGCGGCGGCCAAGTACGAGTTCGATCCCAACAGCGTGATTGCGGTGGGACTGTCGAACGGCGCGAACATCGCCACGAGCGTGTTGCTCACGTCTCCAGACACGCTGTCGTGCGCGATTCTCTTTCGTCCGATGGTGCCGTTCGAGCCAAACGATCCGCCGCCGCTCAACGGCAAGCGGATTCTGATCGCGGCCGGCGAACGGGATGAGATGGTTCCACGCGCGCACCCGGAGCATCTCGCGGAGCTGCTGCGCGTGTGCGGCGCCGAGGTGACGCTGGTCTGGCAGCCTGGTGGCCACGGGTTGACGCGCGCCGACATCGACGCGGCGCACGACTGGTTGAAAGCCGGCGCGACTGCCTGAGCTCGATAGCCGCACACAGCCGCACAAGGAAATCGTTGTGAAGCCGCCTGGGCGGTCCTCGATTTGCCTTTGCGCAGCCCAGCCGTGGCGTCAAACACAACGCGAGGAGGTCGCATGCGGCGCGTCATCATCTTCTTGGTTGCCGCTGGTGCTATGGCCTGCGCCGGTGACTCGACGAGCCCGAACAATTCCGTGCTCGCCAATCCGACTGGCGTGTACTCACTCTCCACCGTCAACAGCCAGGCGCTCCCGTTCCTGCTTGGCCAGAACGACACCGCGTCGGCGCAGCTCACGTCGGGCGCGATCACGCTGCACAGCGACGGCTCGTTCCTGGATGTGCTGGACGTACAGGTGACGGTGCCGTCAGGAACGACGACCCAGTCGGACACGCTCGCTGGGACGTTCGCGGTCCAGGGGAGCACGGTCACGTTCGTTCCGAACGACGGGAGCGGGAGCTACCTGGCGGCGATCGACGACACGTCGCTGGTCGAAGCGAATCCGGGCTACACGATCGTATATCGGAAGCGGTAGCCGGAGCGGCAGCCGGCAATTCTGAAGCGAGCGTAGCAGCGCGAGCCAGTTCCGAGGCCTTGCTTCCAGGGTAAGGGAGACGTAATTTACTGACGCGTCAGTTAAATTCCGTTTTCCCCTACGATGGCCCACGCAATACACCAAGAACCGCGCTGGCGGCGACTCCCTGAGGAGCGGCCGCGGCAGATCTTGAACGCCGCCCTCGCCGTGTTCGGCGAGCACGGCTTGGCTGCGTCGCGCCTGGACGACATCGCGAAGCGGGCGGGGCTGTCGAAAGGCACGATCTACCTCTATTTCGCGAACAAGGAAGAGCTCTTCCGCGCCGTGGTCCAACACACGGTGATCAGCCAGATCGAGGTTGGCGAGCAGCTTGCGGCCTCGCCGACGGCGTCGGCCACCGAGACGCTCACCGAGTTCATGCGGAAGTACTGGGCGTTCATGCGCTCCGGCGAGTTCGCCCCGATCTTCCGCCTCGTCCACGCCGAGATCCTCGACTTCCCGGACCTCGCACGTTTCTACGCTGACGAAGTCGTCGCGCGCGGGCACCGGCTGATCACGTCGATCATCGCCCGCGGCATCGAGACGGGCGAATTCCGCGACATCGACCCCGCGGTCGCGGCGCGCATGCTGAACGCGGAGTTCATCATGCACGGCCTGTGGTGCACGCACCCCGAGTACTTCCAGGCGGTCGCCAAGAAGTCTGATGAGCAAATTCTGAACGAATTGATGCACTTCTACCTTTACGCCTTACGGCCCGGCGCGCCGGATACCACCCGGCCGCCGGGCATGCACTCATGACGAATCCCACATCACTCAAGATCCTTCGCATCGGCGCGATGCTGTCCGTGCTCGCGGCGCTGCTCGCGTTCGCGGTGCGCGCGGCCGAAGCGCAGGAGCCCGCGCCGCAGCGCCTCTCGCTCGCCGAGGCGGCGCGACTGGCCGCGGCGCAGACCGCCGGCGTGCAGAGCGCCCAGGCGCAGGTGCAGGCCGCGCAGGCGCGCGTCACGCAATCGCGTGCGGCGCTGCTGCCGCAGGTCGAGGCCGTTCCGAACTGGACCGACCACACCATCAACAGCGCGAGCTTCGGCTTCAACTTTCCGGCGCAGCCCGGGCAGCCGCCGCTGCTCAATCCCAACGGGCAGATCATCGGCCCGGTGAAGCTCTACGACTTTCGCGCGCAGGCGTCGCAAACGCTCTTCGACGCCGGCGCCGCGCTGCGTGTAAAGGCGGCGCGGGCGAACGTGACCGCGGCCAACGCGCAGGTCTCCACGGCGGCGGAAGCCGCGGCGAACACGGCGGCCAACGCGTACGTCCGCGCGCTGCATGGCGGCGCGGTCGTCGAGGCGCGGCTCGCCGACTCCTCACTCGCGGCCGACCTGCTGCGCATCGCGCAGGAGCAGCTCTCCGCGGGCGTCGGCGTGGCGCTCGACGTGACGCGCGCGCAGTCGCAGCTCGCGACGATTCACGCGCAGCTCATCGGCGCGCGCAACGATCGGGATCGTTCGATGCTCGATCTCCGCCGCGCGCTGAACATTCCGCTCGATCAGCCGCTCGTGCTCACCGATTCGCTCACCGCGCTCGCGCTGCCGCTGCCCGGCAACGAGCAAGCCGCGGTGGACACGGCGCTCATGAACCGGCCGGACGTTCGCGCATCCGACGCGCAGCTCGCGGCCGCGGAGCAGCAGATCGCGGCGATTCGCGCGACGCGGCTTCCCACGGTCAGCCTGTTCGGCAACGACGGGCCCACCGGGCTCACGTTCGCGCATCTGCTCAACACGTACACGTACGGCGTGCAGGTGAACTGGCCGGTGTTCGAGGGCGGCCGCCGCACGGGCCAGACGCAGGAGCAGGAAGCGCTGGCGCGCGACATCGAGATCCGGCGCCGCGATCTGCGGCAGCAGGTCGGGCTCGACGTGCGGAGCGCGATGCTCGACATCGCCTCGGCGCAGGAGCAGGTGGGCGCGGCGCAGGAGCGCGAGCGCCTGGCCGAGCAGGAAGTGACGCAGGCGCGCGACCGGTTCCGGGCGGGCGTCGCGGGGAACGCGGACGTGATCACGGCGTCGCTCTCGCTGAACAGCGCGCGGACCGCGGTCGTCGACGCGCTCTCGGCGCTCCAGGCCGCGCGCGTGTCACTGGCGCGGGCCGAAGGCACCGTATCACAGCTTCATTAATATAATTTCATAACACTGGTCTCCCGATCATGGCAACCGCAATCAAGCAAGACGCCGACGCGCGCGAGCTTCCCGGCGCGGCCCCCGAGCCGCCGTCCGGCAATCGCCGGCGAATCGTGCTTCCCATCGTCATCGTGCTCGTGCTGCTCGGCGGGCTCTGGGCGTTCAAGCAGTGGAGCTACGGACGCGGCCACGAGTCGACCGACGACGCCGCGGTGGACGGCCATCTCGTGCCCGTGCTCGCGAAGGTGAGCGGCTACGTGCAGGCCGTCACCGTCAGCGACAACGATCACGTGAGGCCGGAGTCGCTGCTCGTGCAGGTCGACGCGTCGGAGTATCGCGTGAGGCTCGCGCAGGCGGAGGCCGATCTCGCCGCGGCGCGCGCGTCGGCTGGCGGTAACGGTGCGGGCGGCCAGGCGCAGGCGGCGGTGCAGCAGGCCACCGGACAGCAGGCCTCGCTGACGGCGCAGATCGCGGCGGCTCGCGCCAACGCGACCAAGGCGCATCAGGATCTCGCGCGCATGGAAGACTTGGCGGCCAAGCAAGTCGTGTCGAAGATGCAGCTCGACGCGGCGCGCGCGGCGGCGACGTCCGCGGACGCGAATCTCAACGCGGTGGAGCGGCAGGCGTCGGCGGCGGGCGGCACGGTGGCGAGCGCGCAGGCCGGCGTTCGTCTGGCCGATGCGCGCCTCGCCGGTGCGCAGGCGGCGCGCGACAACGCGGCGCTTCAGCTCAGTTACACGCGCGTGGTCGCGCCGGCGGGCGGCATCGTCTCGCGCAAGCAGGTCGAGCCGGGCCAGCTCGTGCAGGCCGGGCAGCCGCTGCTCACGATCGTGACCGACACCGGCGTGTTCGTGACGGCCAACTTCAAGGAGACGCAGCTCGGGGACATTCGTGTCGGGCAGGCGGTCGAGATCGACGTCGACGCGTACGGCGGCGCGACGGCGCTCGGCTGCGTGGAGAGCGTGAGCGCGGCGACGGGTTCGAAGTTCGCGCTCCTCCCACCGGACAACGCGACGGGCAACTTCACCAAGGTCGTGCAGCGTGTGCCTGTGCGCATCAAGGTGAAGCAGGGGCTCGGCAACGATCGTCCGCTGCGCCCGGGCATGTCCGTGACGGCGCACATCGACACGAAGACTCCCGCCGGAAAGTGCTGAGTGGCGACCGACGGCGCGACACTCTCGGCCGGTCCTCGCGGCACGGCGCGGTTCGTCTACGCGCCGCCGGCGGCCGAGCCGGCGGAAGACAAGTATAAATACAAATATTTCATTGCCATCGCGGTCACGCTCGCCGCGGTGCTGGAGCTCATCGACACGTCGATCGTGAACGTGGCCATTCCCCACATGATGGGGAATCTCGGCGCCACGCTCGACGAGATCTCGTGGGTGTCGACGGGCTACATCATCGCGAACGTCATCGTGATTCCGATGAGCGGCTGGCTCTCGGCGTACTTCGGCCGCAAGCGCTATCTCACCGGCTCGATCCTGCTCTTCGTCGCCGCGTCGTTCCTCTGCGGCGCGTCGCGATCGCTCGAGGCGCTCGTGCTCTGGCGCGTGGTGCAGGGCGTGGGCGGCGGTGCGCTTCTGTCGACGGCGCAGACGACGCTGTTCGAGTCGTTCCCGCCGGAGGAGATCGGCATCGGCCAGGCGATGTTCGGCGTGGGCGTGATGGTCGGCCCGACGATCGGCCCGACGCTCGGCGGCTGGATCGTGGACAACTACAACTGGCCCTGGATCTTCTACATCAACGTGCCGCTCGGCATTCTCGCCGCGATCATGGTCGCGACGTACGTGCACGACGCGGCGCACCAGGAGCGCGCCGAGAAGATCGACTTCCTGGGATTCATCCTGCTCGCGACGGGCGTCGGCTCGTTGCAGTGGATGCTCGAGAAGGGCGAGCGCTACGACTGGTTCGATTCGCGTTTCATCACGGGGCTCGCCGTGGTGTCGGCGGTGTCGTTCATCTGGCTGCTGTGGCACGAGCTCACGACCGACGAGCCGATCATCAACTTCCGCGTGCTCAAGAGCCGGCAGCTCACCGCGGGCGTGCTGATCGCGTCGCTGCTCGGGCTCGCGCTCTTCGGCTCGATCTTCGTGCTGCCGGTCTTTTTACAGAACTTGCATGGGCTGACGGCGAACCAGACGGGGCTCGTGATCCTGCCCGGCGCGCTCGCCTCGGCGTTCACGATGATGTGGGTGGGGAAGAACGCGAACCGCCTCGACGCGCGCGCGACGGTGACGGTCGGCGCGGCGCTCTTCTTCGCGTCGATGTGGCTGCTCGCCCGGATGACGCTCGCGAGTGGCCCGGACGAGACGTTCTGGCCGCTCATTCTGCGCGGCGTTGGACTGGGACTCATCTTCGTGCCGCTCACCAACGCGACGATGGCCGACCTCCGGCTCAAGGATCTGGCGCAGGGCACGGGGATGTTCAACCTGACGCGCCAGCTCGGCGGCTCGCTCGGCATCGCGATCATGGCGACGCTGCTCACGCGCTTCACGTCGCAGAAGAAAGCGTTGCTCGCCGAGCACGTGACGACGATGGATCCGCTGTCGCTGGGCCGATTGGGTCAGATCACGCAAGGACTCATCGCGCGTGGCGTGAATCCGCTGCTCGCGAAGCAGGAAGCGCTCGGGATGCTCGACCGCCAGATCGGCGCCCAGGCGAGCGTGCTCGCGTTCTCGCGGATCTACATTCTGAGCGGCGTGATCCTACTCGGCTCGCTGCCGCTGCTCTTTCTGTTCAAGACCGGGAAGGGGAGAGGGGCGGGCGGGTTTGCGCATTGAGAACGGCGGAGGCTGGAGGTTGGAGGCTGGAGGGAGGTTAGAGGTTGGCAACGGCGGGCGGCCGCCGTCTGACTGTCAGGCTCCACGGTCCACGGTCCACGGTCCACGGTCCACGGTCCACGGTCCACGGTCCACGGTCCACGCTCCACGGTCCACGCTCCGCGGTCCACGATTCACAAATCATACCCCCTCCCCCGCGCCGCCACTGGCCACGATGTCTCCACGACGTCCCCACGGAGGCCGGCGATCACGTCGTTCAAGTGCACGACGATGCACACGTGGTTCGGGACAATGCGCACCTTGTCACCGACGGCCGGACGCCACGAGGTCGATGAGAGATCCAGAATACCATGTTCCTCGGACATGCTCTTGACGACGACGTCGGGCCGGTCCAGGAGCGAGCCGAATCCGTCGGCGGAGTCGGTGCCGCGCATCGGCTCGCGGCCGAGGGCTTTGGTGCCGGCGTCGACGACGGCCTGGCCGGGAACGGCGGTACTCACGACCGTCGCGAGCACGGTGAACGCGCAGTCCTCCCACGCGCACGCGCCGATCGCGGCGGTGGTGCGGTCGTTGTAGACGTACGTGCCGGGGCGAAACTCCGTCACGCCGGACAGCTCGTGCGTGTGCCAGAGCGTCGGCGTCGAGCCGCCGCTCACGACGGCGGGATGAAGGCCGGCGGCGTCGAACGCATCGATCGCCGCGCGGAGCGAAGTGTCGAGCGCGTCGAGCTTGGTCTGCTGCTGATCGACGGACTCGCGGACGTGGCCCGGGTAGAACGCGATGCCCGCGAACTCGAGCGGCGGCCGCTCGCGCACGGCGCGCGCGAGTGCGATCGCCTCGTCGAGCGTGGGCGTGCCGACGCGGTGCATGCCGAGGTCGAGCTCGACGTAGACGCCGATCGGCCGGTCGGCGGTACGCGCCGCCGCGGCGATGTCGTCGATCGCGCGCAGGGAGTCGAGCGCAACGGTGAGCTTGGTCGCGCTTGGGAGCGCAGCGAGGCGGCTCGCGCGCGCCGAGCCAACCGGCGGATAGGCGACGAGCACGTCGCTGCACACCTCGCTCATCAACTCGGCCTCGAACGGCGTGGCGCACGTCACGCCCACGGCGCCGCGCTTCAACTGCTCGGCGGCGATGCGCGGCGACTTGTGCGTCTTGATGTGCGGCCGGAGCGCGAGACCGTGTGTGGTTGCGTACGCCGCCGCGCGGTCGAGATTTCGGGCGAGCCGGTCGAGGTCGACGACAGGGATCGGGGTCTCGAGCTCGGCGATCGTGTGCGACATGCTGGGCGGAACCTTCGAAAGTGGAGATCCTAAATGAAACAGGGCGAGCGGCAGTGGCAACCGATTCTGCTCGGCGGCGAAGTGCCGCCGCCGGTCGGCGCGTACTCACCCGCCGTGCGCGCGGGCGGATTCGTTTTCGTCTCGGGTCAGGTCCCTCGCAATCCCGTGACGGGCGAGCTGGTCGGCGAAGACATCGAATCGCAAACGCGGCAGGTGATCGCGAACGTGCAGCGCGCTCTCGAGGCCGCCGGCGCCACGCTGTCGGACGTGGTGTCGGTCGTGGTCTACCTCTCCGACATCGACGACTGGGGCCGGTTCAACACCGCCTATCGTGAAGTGATGCCGCAGCCGTACCCGACGAGGACGGCGGTCGGGGCGAATCTGAGAGGGATTCTGGTGGAGGTGGCGGCGGTGGCGTACGTCGGCGAACGATGACCCAGATATGAGTGTTGCGCGCTGGTCGCTGTCGTTGTGCGTGATCCGTCCTGCGTCTTCCGTCATTCCGAGAAGAGCGTCGATTTACGGAACAACGGCCGACGGATAACTCGCAACGCACAACGACAGCGACCGGACGAGATAGTCTCCGCGTCTTGCTTTCATCCGGACTTAACATCACCCCTCCTCCCACCGTCTACCAGATTGTACGCAAGCTCAATCTGTGACCATTGGAGGAGTCTCATGATTCATATTCGTTCGACGCTCGTTGCGGCGCTGCTCGTGTTCGGTGGCGCGGCCGTCGCGTCGGCTCAGCAGAGCACGCCGGCGCCGACGCCGGCTCCGCAGGCACAGCACGTGAAGCGCGGTCAGCATGCGCGCCATCAGCGGGGGATATTCGCGCGCAAGGCGCGTCGCCGGTTGTTCAAGGGCATTACGCTCAGTGACGCAGAGAAGGCGAATCTCAAGTCGGTTCGCGCGAAGTATGCGCCGCAGATGAAGGCGCTCCGCGAGCAGCTCAAGCCGCAGCTCGAGGCGGCGCGTGATGCGCGCCAGCACGGCGATACCGCGGCGCTCAAGTCGATGTGGAGCAAGTCCGCGACGCAGCGCACGCAGATCAAGCAGTTGCTCGAGTCCGAGCGGAACGACGTGCGTGGTGCACTGACGCCGGCGAACCAGGCGAAGTTCGACGCCAATGTGAAGGCCGTCGAGCAGCGGGCCGCCGCGCGCGCGAAGGGTTGGAAGAAGGGCGGCCGCAAGGCGGCTGGTCAGGCAGGCCCCCGCGCGTAAGCGCGGCACCGACGCGGTGTGAGTGCGGGCGTGCGGGTGGGCACGACCCCTCCACCGTGATCGGGTCGAGAACGGTCCGGAGCAGCTTCTGCTTCGGGCCGTTGTCGTTTCCCTGACTGGACGCACGGCCGAGTCCGGCCCATGTTAGGCAGCCCATTTCACCCCTCGAGCTGCCTCAATGCAGCCTGCTGCTCTCACCTTTTCCGTCCTGTCGTTTCTCGGCGTCGCCGCGCAGCTCGCCGGGGCGCTGCTGCTCGTCAGCCTGTTCCTGATGATGCGCCGGTTTGTCCTGCGGCGGCCGTATTTCAGCGCGTGGACGGCGGCGTGGGCCGCGTTCGCCGCGGCGATTGGGGCGCTGGTGATCCGGTACATCCTCGTGCCGGACATGGTGGGCTTCGCTCCACCCGAAAGCCATCCGGCCGTGCGAGTCCTGTATTTCATCTATCAGATGTGCAAGGGACTCGGCTTCGTGTTCTTCCTGCGCGGCACGTTGATGTACGTCGCCGGAACCACGGCCGGCTTTCTCGCGACGCGCAAGCTGTGGGCGGGCGCGGCGCTCTTCGCGATCGCGTCCACGCTCGCGTCGCGCAACGGCTTGAACGAGATGGTCGTCTGGCAGAGCGCGATCGCCGTGCCGGCGCTCGGCTACTGCGCCTCGGCGCTGCTCTGGCTGCCGCGGCCGCGTCGCACGGTCGGCAGCATGGCGACGGGCGCGTGCTTCGCCTGCCTCGCGCTCCTCTGGCTCGGATATGCCGGCGCCTTCGCGCTCACCGTGCGCTCCGCTGGAACGCACACCGGCGGCGTGCCGAGCCACATCGTGAACTTCAATTCGTACTTCGACCTCACGTTCAATCTTCTCCTGGGCTACGCGATGCTTCTCGTGCTCATGGAGGACAACAAGCGCGAGATCGACGATGCGCAGGCGGAGCTGCGGGTGACGCACGATCAGCTCCGGCGCGCGGCGCTGTACGATTCGCTCACCGACTCGCTCAACCGGCACGCGTTCGCGGAGGGCGTCGGTCTCGAGATGGTGCGCGCGACGTTCGGAACCGTCGTGTTGGCGGATCTCGACAACCTGAAGCTCGTCAACGACCACTTCGGCCATTCGGCGGGCGACCGAATTCTGCGGCGCTGCGCCGACGTCATTCGTGCGACGCTGCGCCCATACGACAAGCTCTATCGCTGGGGCGGCGATGAGTTTCTCCTCATCGTTCCGTCGGCGCACGCGACCGACGTGATCGAGCGGTTGCAGGCCGCGCTCGACGATGCCGCGCATGTCGAGATCCAAGGCGTCGGCGACCCGATCCCGCTCCAGGTGAGCCTCGGCGCGGCGGATTTCGCGAGCTCGGAAGAGCTTTCGTTCGCGATCGAGCGCGCCGATCGTGCGATGTATCTGGAAAAAGGGCGCCGCAAGTCCGATCCGCGCTCCGGCATCCCGAGCATCACGCCGACCTCCGTCGCGGCAATTCGTTGATCGCCTAGACCCGCCGCACCCGTCGCGGTGCGAACGGTTCCGCACGGCGGTACGGAATCTGAACGATTCAATCCCAATGACGCCCTCGAGCATACTGTGCGCGCTGACGTTCGCGCTCGCCGCGTGCGGTCCCTCGCGCGATGCGGGCGCCGCGGGCGAGGTTCGCAGCATGGGCGGCGATCTCGCGGCGGCGATCGCCGCCAACGACGAGCTCGCGGAGGCGCAGGCGGACATCGATCGCGGGCATCCATGGCGCGCAACGCAGCTCCTCGCGCCGGTGCTGTCGAATCCGCAGCGGCGCACGCCGGCCGCACTGATCGTCGCGGCGCGTGCCGCGGCCGGATGGAGCGGATGGCCTGAAGTGGAACGGCTGCTCGCGTCACAGACCTGGGTCGACGCGCAATACGAGGGCGAAGGACGCGAGCTGCTCACGCGCGCCGCGCTCGAACGAGACGAGGACACGCTCGCACTGCGCGAGGCGGGCCAGGCACTCGCGTCCGCTCACTCGTCGAGCGCGCGTGCGCGGCGGCTCGTGTTCCTGGCGCGTGCGCTCGAGCGCAACAACCTGTTCGACAGCGCCGCGGTCACGTATCAACGCGCCGCGGGCGCGCTGCCGAGCGTGCGCGATTGGCTGATGCTGCGCGTCGCCGGCAACGAGTCCGATTCCGCGAAGCGCGCCAACGATCTCCGCTCCGTCGCGCTCGCGGCGGCGAAGCCGCGCGTGCGCTGGACGGATGCGCAGGCGCGTGAGCGATTTTCCGACGCGCTCGGCGCCGCCGCGGAGTACGCGTCGCTCGGCGCGCTCCCAACCGCGTTTCGTCTGCGGCTGTCGGTCGCACCGGACAGCGCGACGCGGAACGGCATCAAATCGGAGATCCTCGCGTTCATTCAGCATCACAGCGGAACCGCCGACGCGAAGTCGTCGGTCGAGGTGCTCGACAAAGCGTTCACCTCGCTCACTCCGGCCGAAGAGCTGATTGTCGCGCGCGGCATCGCCGCCGTCGGACCATCGACGCGAGTGGTGACGGCGTTTCAACGCGCCGCGACGCAGCCCGCGTCGCTCACGCCGAGCGACCGCCTGCTCTTTGGCGAGGCACTCGGCAAAGTGGGACGAGCTCGGGACGCCGATGCGCAGTTCGACGCGATCGCGGGACCGCTCGCCGCGCAGGCGGCGTACGACAAAGCGCGGCTCGCGATGAACGCGAGCGCGGCGAACGCGATCCCGATACTGCACGACATCGTCACGCGCTTTCCCAGTGACACCGCGGCCGCGTCATCGGCGCTGTATCTCCTGGCCGATCTCACGACCGACCAGGGCGACGATGCGCAGGCGCGACGCTGGTTCGCGCAGCTCTATCACGACTATCCAACGAGTGTGCGCGCGCCGAGCGCTCGCTTTCGCGCGGCGATCATCGCGCTCGCGGCGAACGACTCGCGAACCGCAGCGCGTGAGCTCGATTCGCTCGACGCCGTACTGCCGAGGTCTGATGAAGCGACCGCCGCGCGCTACTGGGCTGGCCGCGCGTGGTCGGACGCGGGTGACAAGACCGCGGCGGCCGCTCGCTGGCGCGAGGTCGTCGCAGGACAGCCGGCATCCTACTACTCGATGCTCAGCGCGCGCCGACTCGGCGAGCCGCCGTGGTCGCCAACGCCGGCCGCTGATTCATTTCCGCGCATCGCCCCGGTGGAGAACACGATCGCGCGTATCGATTTGCTCGAGCGCCTGGGGATGGACGTCGAGGCGCGGTTCGAGGCGGAAGCGCTCGAGACATCGGCGGCGCAATCACCCGACCGGCTGCTCGCGACGGCTCACGCGTTCCTGCTCCACGGCCAGGCATCGCGCGCGATCCGGCTCGCGCAGAAGCTCATCGACGGCGGCGCTCATGATGCGCGCGCGTACCGTCTCTATTTCCCGATGCTCGATCAGGATGAGCTGACGCGCGATGCCAAGGCGCACGATCTCGATCCGGCGCTCGTGGCGGGGTTGATCCGGCAGGAATCGTCGTTCAATCCGCACGCGCAATCGCCGGCGAACGCGCGCGGATTGATGCAGGTCTTGCCGTCCGTCGGCGCGGAGGTCGCTCGCGGTCTACGCTTTCCGGTCTGGGATCCGTCGCTGCTCTTCGACGCCGACGCAAATCTGGAGCTCGGCACGGCCCATCTGGCGAGCTCGGTTAGCGAGTATCACGACATCGCGCGCGTGCTCGCCGCGTACAACGCCGGCGGCGCGCGGGTGACGCGCTGGGTCAAGAAGCCCGGCACCGACGACCCGGAGCTGTTCGCCGAGCGGATCCCGTTCACGGAGACGCGCGACTATGTGCGTGTCGTGCAGCGGAATGGGCAGATGTATAGCAGGCTATATAAGTGGTGAAGGTGGTGGGGCGGAGAGTGGAGAGTGGAGGGTGGAGAGTGGAGGCAAAAACAAAAGGCGCCCCGCTGTGCGAGGCGCCTTTACAGTTCCTTGAAATTTAATACTTAGTTACGAATATCCGGGGACTCTTCTCCAACCTCCGCCGTTCACCATCCCGGCGCCAACTGGAATCCCCACACCCAGTTCTTTCGCGGACGCTGGAACGGGTGCGCGGCGTAGGCTTCCATGATCGCGTAGCCCATCAGGTTGAAGCGGAACGTCACGCCCGTGCTGAACACCGGGATGCGATCCGTACACGGATAGTAGGCCTGCAGGCGCGCGAGCGTCGAGTTGTTCACCGAATTGGCACATGACGCGGGGATGTTGTCGGCTTCCGTCGCGATCTTGAAATCCGGTGCCTGTTCGTTCGTGTACGACACGCCGGCGTCGAAGAATGGCGCAACTTCCGTCGGCAGATACGGGAAGTTGATCAGGCCAAAGCCCTCCGTACCGAAGAGCGGGATGCGGATCTCGGCGTTCACCACGGCGACCTTGCTGCCGAACAGCCGCTCGAACGCGGGGCAGTGCGCGATCGCCTGCGCCGTCGTCCCCGCCGCGCCGCATTCGTCGCTCGTGAACGAACCGTAGCCGTAGCCGCGGATGAGCGTCTCGTCACCGAGATAGAACGGATACGTCGCGAGCGTGTCCTCCGCTCCGCTGCCGTAGCGGCCGAGCGACATGCCGCGGAACGCCAGCGTGAACGGACGCATGAAGAAGTACTTGCGGAAGTCCGCGATTCCGAGCTGATAGTTCACCGAGCCGAACGTCGGCGTGTACTGCAGGCGATAGCGCTCGCCCTGCACCGGCGAGGTGAAGGCCGCGAACGAGTTGTCGCCGACGAGCGCCGCCGACGGGCCGGCGTACCAGATTGGTTTGTAGCCGAGGTTCCCTCGATCCGACGATTGCTCTTGGATGAAGTTGCCGGCGGCGTCGTAGATGTCCTGCAACACCTGCGTATCGAACGAGAGGTGCGTGACGCTCGCCGACAACTCGAGACGTCGTGTTTGCGAGAACGGATACTGCGCGATCAGCGACGCATCGTCGACGTAGATGCGCTGCAATACCTGATTCACGATCGCGAAGTCTTGTGCATTGTTGCCAGAACCCACCACGGTGTCGGACACGAACACGCCGCCCGTCAGATACGGGATGTGCTCGACGCCCATACCATAGTTCCATCGGCTGCGCATGTTGTAGTACTGCAGCGCGCCGCCAATGTCCTTCACCGTACCGTTCGCTTGAATTGCGGCGAAGATCTGACGGTCGCTGAGCTGATCGCCGAAGATCATCGAGACGCCGCCCGCGACGCCGGTGCCGAACGGGCCGCCGGCGACGACGCCGATGTTCGGCTGCCCGATCGCGTCGAGCGAGAACGACGAGTGGTACGGCCGCACCTCGAAGTCGTTGCCAGACGGTAGCCCGGTCGTGGCGTCCGCGAGATAGCCCATCACGAGACTGTGCGCCACGTCGGGCGGCGGGAGCTGCTCGCCCTCGGCCACCGTCGCCGCGGTCACCGGCTCTCCGACCATCTGCGACGGATCGAACGCACGAACCTCGTTCCCCTGATTGAGGAAGACATCGAACAGCATGCGCCCCGTGCCGCGCGCGACGGAGATCGCCGGCGACTCGGTCGTGATTCCGCTCACGCCGGTAGCGATGTGCGTCAGCCGGTACACCTGGCTGGTCGCCAGATCGAGACGGTAGATGTCGGCGAAGCCGTCCTGATCGGAGATGAAGTACAGGTCCTTGCCGTCGGGCGAGAATTGCGGATTGATGTGCTTCCCCTGCGCGAACGGCGAGAAGACTTTGATCTGGCCGCTGGCGATGTCGTACGTCGCGAGCTGCAGCGGCGAGAACTTGAGCGTGTTGAAATCGGTCTGCGGCCCGCGGTCGGTCGAGAACGCGAGCGTCTTGCCGTCCGGCGACCACGTCGGCTGAATGTCGCCGTACTTGTCGTTGGTCAGCTGCTTGAGCGTGCCCGATTGCAGATCCAGTAAATAGAGATCGCTGATTCCGCCGGCCATGCCGGAGAGCGCGAGCGTGCGCCCGTCGGGCGACCACGAGACGCTGCTCACCGCGCCGATGCCGGGCAGCTTGATGCGCCGCTCGATGTTCGTGGATTCCGTGTTCAGGATCGCGATCTCGTTGTCGCCCTCGGCGTACACGATGAACGCGAACTGCTTGTCGTCGGGTGAGAAGTCGCCGGCGGAGTTGATGGAGCTCAATGCGTCGAAGTGCGGATCGCTCGCCGGGCTCGCCAGCTTCTTGATGATCTTGCCCGTGTGCGCGTCGCCCAGGTACAGGTCCATCGTGAACAGGCTGCGGCTCGAGAAGAACGCGAAGTACTTCCCGTCCGGGCTGATCACCGGCGAGATGTTCTCGTCGAGCGTGCGGTGCAGCGTCACCAGCGGGCTGCCGGTGCTGTCCGGGTGCGTCCGCGCGGCGAGCTGCGGCAGGTACATCGCCCGGTTCGCCGCCGCCCAATCCTTGGAGAGCGAATCCTGGTTCTCGCCGAGCACGCGGACGAGCGCCGCGTCCCAGCCCAGGCGGAGCGCGCTGCGGTACACGTCGACCACCGCGCGATCGCCCCATCGCCCGCCCACGTACGCCCACAACGCCTGGCCATACCGGTACGGGAAGTAGGTCGGATCGTTCGTGAGCTGCTTGATCGTCGGGAAGCGGTTCCGCTGCACGGCGTCGCGCATCCACATCGCCGTGAGCGGATCGTCGCGGCCGAGCGAGAAGTACTCGGCCATGCCCTCGATCAGCCAGAGCGGCAGCGCGTCGAGCCGCATCAAGCCGCCGCCGGGCGTGCCTTCAGCAATATTGTATTGGAAAACGTGTACGAGCTCGTGGCCGAGGACGTGGTTGTTGTCCCAGTACACGCCCGTGAACGGCATGATCACGCGCGTGCGGTTGGACTCCGTCACGCCGCCCGTTTCCTCGGTGAGCTGCTCGCCGACGACGTTCGTCTGCTCGAAGTCCGGCTGATCGGCGTAGAAGATCAGCGACTTGCGGTCGAACGCGTGTCGGAACGTGTCCGAGTGCCGCGCATACCATCGCTCGGCCATCCGCGCCGCGTCGTGCACCGTCGTCGACTCGGCGGGATAGAAGAAGTTGTCGAAGTGCTCCGACCGGAGAATGCGCCAGGGAAAGGTCTGATACTGGACCTTGTTGCGCCCGAAATACTCCTGGGCACCGGCCGTGGTAAACGCGGTGAGCGCAGCAAGCGGCAGAGCGATCGCCGCGATGCGCAGACGGAGTCGGATCATGTAATGCCCCGCGGACGTGCCGCAGCAAAGAGTCGTTCCGGACGTCGAGCAGTCGATCCGCACTGGGTCCGGCCCGCAAGCGGGGCGGGGCAAACGCTGTGCCCAGTCTGATCGGTGTTCTGCATCCGCCGAGGGCGCCGCCGTGCCGCCACGGATCATCCCCGGGTGCTGCTCTACCTACAACAATGACTCGTGGACCCGTAGGTCCCGTCAAGGTCCCGCTCGCCTCGAATGTGATCGCATGCAACCACCTGCGACCGCAAGCACCGGCCGACACGACGCCGGAGCGCTCGGTCCCTGCTTGACTGACACCCGAGCGCGAGTCCTCCCTCAGTAGTACTTTGTGCCCGCCTATGATTCCCCCGGTCCGGCCCGATCCGCCCGAGTACAAGCCCACGCTCTTCGATCGGCATGGGCCGCTCGCGGGCGAGTACGTCCGCGCGGCGTCGTACTCCACGCTCGCCGGCGCGATCACGTTCATCGCCGCGATGCTGCTCACCCGCGGCGGCGGATCGTTCTCGACGTTGTTCATCATGGTGGGCGGCGCCATCGCTGTTGCCCTGGGCGCCTTTGCGCTCACCCTCGGCATCTCGCACGCCGCGGGGCGCACGTACCAGCACCTGATGATGGACGGCTCCGCGACGCCCTACGAGGAGCAGCACTCCTATCAGCAAGCGTTGGTCATGCAGGGGAAGCTCGACCAAGCGCTGGAGTCGTTCGAGGCCATCGTCGTCGAGCAGCCGAGCGCCGTGAGCGCGAGAATCAAGGCCGCAGAGTTGTACGCGCGCGACAAAGGAAACGCGCAGCGCGCCGCGGAATTGTTTCGCGAGGTGCAGTGGATCAATTCGGCCACAGCAGGGCAGGTGATCTACGCGACGCACCGGCTGGTCGACCTGCTCACCGGACCGCTCGACGACCCCGGCCGCGCCGTGGTCGAGCTTCGCCGCCTGATCGAGCGCTTTCCCGGGAATCCGGCGGTCGAGCGATCGCGCGACGCGCTGAGAGTTCTCAAGGCGCGGCTGCACGCGACGGAGCCGAACGCCTAGTCTGGCTCCACGCGACGCTCGCGCTTCTTCTCGGAGCGCCGCTTTTTCTCCGAGAGCCGGCGCTCTTTCGATGCGGCGGTTGGACGGGTGGCGCGTCGCTTTTTCGGGATCGTGAGCGCCTGACGCACGAGCACCGCGAGCCGCTCCTCCGCGGCGATTCGATTTTGCTGCTGGCTGCGACGGTCGCTCGCGACGATCCGGAGGCGCCCCTCGGCGTCGAGCCGCGATCCGAGCTTGTGGCGCAGCCGCTCGACTTGCTCGGGGCTAAGTACATCTGAGGCCGCGAGATCCCACAGTAGCTCGATCCGCGTCGACGAGGTGTTGACGTGCTGCCCACCCGGACCGCCGGAGCGGCTCGCCCTGAACTCCAACTCGGATTTTGGGATGGACAACGCCGGCGTGACCGTGAGGCTGCCCGAATCAGACATGTCGTTCTCTCGTCGCCTGTAACCCGAGTCTCCCGGGATCGTCCAAATACGGTATAGCAGATTGCAACACTTCGCGACCCACCGAACTTCTCGCAGTTTGCAACGCCACCATAAGTGCGACTCGCTTCCCGCCCGTCAAATCCAGTCGTCCTGAAGGCAATTCTCGACCCGCGACGCCTGCTGCGATGGGTATTCATCGGGCGGCTCTGCGTGGCGAGCGCGATCTTCATCGCCGCCGTCGGAAGTTGGTCCGACGCCGACGCGACGAAGACGCTGATCGCGTCGCTCGCCTTCGCGCTGTCGACGGTCTTCACGGTGATCTCCGCCGGCTACGCGGAAATATACCGGCGGCGGACCGGCCCAACCTTCATGTACTTGCAGGCGGTGTTCGACCTGCTGCTCGTCACGGCCGTGGTGCACGTGACGAACGGCAGCAACTCACCGTTCTCGGCGATCTACATCCTCGTCATCGCGACGACGTCGCTCCTCGTGCCGGCGGGCGGCGGACTGCTGATCGCGGCACTCGGCATCGTGATGTACTTCGCCGACGTCGTCGTCTTTCTCCGGTCAGGACCGGTGGAACCGGGCGTCTGGCTGCAGCTCAGCGTCATCGCCGTCGTCGCCCTGGGCATTCGGTATTTGAGCTCTCAGCTTCGAGCCAGCGGTGAGGGCAAGGCGCTCCTCGTCGCGGAGCTCGAGCAGACGCGACTTCAGGCGGAAGACATCCTGCGCAACATCCGGAGCGGCGTCGTCACGATCGACGCCGACGGTCGCCTCGTCTATGCGAACCCGATGGCGGAGCACCTGCTCGGCATCGATCTCGTGGACCGCATCGGCGAGCACATGCTCGACGAGATCGCCGCCGTGGCGCCGGAGCTCGCGAGCGCGGTGGAGCGGGCGGTGATGTCCAAGGTGCGCACCACGCGTGGTGAAGGCATCGTCTCGACGGTTGCTAAGCGATTTCCCGTCGGCGTGACCACAACCTATATGGAGCCGGATGAGACGATCGGCTCGCGCACGGCGACCGCGATCTTCCAGGACATCTCCGATCAAAAGCGTCTCGAGTCGCTCCGGCTCCGCGCCGAGCGCCTCGAGGGAATCGCCGAGTTGAGCGCGTCGCTTGCGCACGAGATCAAGAATCCGCTGGCGTCCATTCGAAGCGCGGTCGAGCAGATCTCGCGGATGCCGCACATCAACGACGATCAGAAGACACTCGGGCTCCTCGTCATGCGCGAATCGGACCGGCTGTCTCGGCTGCTCTCCGAGTTCCTCGACTTCGCGCGCGTGCGCGTGGCGCGGACGGATCGTATCGACCTCGGGACGGTGGTGCAGGGCGCCGTCGGCCTCGCGGCGGCGCACCCGGATCGAGACGCGAGCGTGCGCGTCTCTTGCCTCCTGCCCGACGGTGAAACGATCACGGTCGAGGGCGACGAGGACTTGCTGCATCGCGCGGTGTTCAACCTCGCGCTCAACGCCGTGCAGGCCTCGCCGCCGCAGGGAGAGGTGCGCGTGGAGGTGGCGCGCGCCGCCGAGCCGCTGCCCGTCGGGCTGCCGTTCGACGGCGACGCGGTGTCGTTCCGCGTAATCGACGGCGGTCCGGGCATTCCGAACGAGATCCGCGACCGGATGTTCGACCCTTTCTTCACGACGAAGCCCAATGGCAGCGGACTGGGACTCGCCGTGGTGCACCGCGCCATCGAGGCGCATCGCGGCGTGGTGTTCGTGGACAGCGGCACCCGCGGCACCCGCTTCACCGTGATTCTCCCCCGATCGCAACCGACCGCGAGGAGTGTTTCCTGATGGAGACCGCGTACAAGCCCAGTGTGCTCGTCGTGGACGACGAGACGGGCATTCTCGATTCGCTGAACATCCTCCTGCGCAACGAAGGCTTCTCGCCGCAGTTGGCGCACGGCGGCAAAGCCGGCCTCGATCGTATTGGCGAGATGAGCCCCGACATCGTGCTCACGGACATTCGGATGCCGAACGTGTCGGGCGTGGAGATTCTCGCCGCGGCGCGCCAGAGCGATCCGGACGTGCCCGTGATCCTGATGACCGCCCAGGCCACGCTGCAGTCGGCGATGGCGGCGGTGAACGAGGGCGCGTTCTACTACATCCAGAAGCCGTTCCGCAACGACGAATTGGTGGCGATCCTCAAGCGCGCCGCCGAGCATCGCAAGCTGCGCGTCGAAAACAAATCGCTCAAGCAGGCGATTCGGCGGCACGAGCATCAAGGCATATCCCGTCCAGTCGGCAACGCCAAGCCGTGGCTCGAGGTGCTCCGCCTCGTCGAGACGGTCGCGCCGACGGATTCCACGGTGCTCATCCAGGGCGAGTCGGGAACGGGCAAGGAAGTCGTGGCGCGCTACATCCACGAGCTCTCATCGCGCGTCGACGGCCCGTTCCTCTCGATCAACTGCGGCGCGCTCCCCGAGTCGCTGCTCGAGAGCGAGCTGTTCGGCCACGTGAAGGGCTCGTTCACCGGCGCGGTGCGCGACAAGCTGGGCCTCTTCGGCGCGTCGTCCAAGGGCACGTTCTTCCTCGACGAGATCGGCGAGACGACGCCGGCGACGCAGGTGAAGCTGCTCCGCGCGCTCCAGCATCGCGAGGTGATTCCCGTCGGCTCGACGGAGGCGGTGGCCGTCGATACGCGGGTCGTCGCGGCGACGAACCGCGATCTGGACGAGGAGATCCGCGCCGGAAATTTCCGGAGCGATCTGTACTATCGGCTCAACGTGATCGCGGTGCACCTGCCGCCGCTCCGCCAGCGCCGCGACGACATCCCGCTGCTCGCCGCGCACTTTCTCGCCCGGCTCGGCGCCGCGCGGAACGAGGCACCCAAACGGTTGAGCGACGCCGCGCTCGAGGCATGCCTCGACTACACTTGGCCGGGCAACGTCCGTGAGTTAGAGAATGCTCTTGAGCGTTCTGTCATTTTGACGACCAGCGACGAGATCCCGGTATCCGCGTTGCCCGACCGCGTGACGGAGCGGCGCGCCGAGGCGCTCGTGTCGACCCGTACCCCGCCGAACCCGACGCTCGAGGCGGTCGAGCGCGCGTACATCATGTGGGTGCTCCAGAGCGAGAACGGCAACAAGTCGCGCGCGGCCGAAGTCCTGGGTATCGACCCGTCGACGCTCTACCGCAAGCTCTCGCGGTACGGACTCGAGGCGTGACGCGTACGGTGGCCGCGGCATGGCATGCAGTCGAACGGCGTCCGGCGCTCGTCGCGGCCGCCGTCGCGGCGGGCGTGCTCGCGATCGCGCTCGCCGCGATCGATACGCTGCCGGTCGGCGTCGTGCACGACGACGGGATGTACGTGGTGCTCGCGAAGTCCATCGCCACAGGCCACGGCTATCGCTGGCTGCATCTGCCCGGCGCGCCCGCGGCCACGCACTTCCCGCCCGGCTACCCGCTGCTGCTCGCGCTGGTCTGGTGGGTGCTGCCGGCGTTTCCCGCGAACGTGATTGCGTTCAAGGCGCTCAACGCGGTGCTGCTCGCGGTCGCCGCGTGCGCGCTCGTGCTGCTCGCGCACCAGCGCTTCGAGTTCACGGTCGCCTGGTCCGCGTGCGCGGCCGCGATCGGCTGCGCGAGTGTGCCGTCGCTCGTATTGAGCTCCCTCGTCATGTCGGAGACGCTGTTCCTCGCGCTCGTCGTGCTCACGCTGCTCGTCGCCGAGCAGGTGAACGACGCGGCTCGGTCCGTACCGCGCGCGACTGCGCTCGGCGTGCTCGCCGCGGTGGTGGTGCTCGTTCGCACCCACGGCATCGCGCTCGCCGCGGCGATTGCGATCGCGCTCTTCCTCCGCGGCCGCATGCGCGCGCTCGCCGCGTTCGCGATCGTCTTCGCGATCGGCATCGCGCCGTGGGAGATCTGGGAGACGCTGCATGCCGCGTCCGTCCCGCTCGCGGTCCGCGGTGACTACGGCAGCTACAGCGGTTGGCTCGCGCACGGCTTCGCGACGAATGGACTCGGCTTGGCGTCGAGAACACTCGCGCGCACGACGACGGAGATATTCGCCGCGCTCACGGCGCTGGTTGGCGCCGGGCTCCCCGGCGTCGCGCGACTCGTCAGCGGCGCCAGCGTGCTCGCGCTCGCGATTCTCGGAGGCGTTCGTGCGTGGGCGAGTGCCCGTGTGACCGTGGCGTTCATCGGATTGTACATGGCCATAGTCCTTCTATGGCCTTTCACGCCGGCGCGCTTTCTCTGGGCCGTCTGGCCGCTGATCGTGCTGCTCGCGATGCGCGGCGCGCGCGCGATTCTCGAATGGAATCCCTCGCGGCCGGCGTGGCGCGTATCGCGCGGGCTTGCCGTCGCGTGTGCGCTCGCGACGGTCGTAGGCTACGCCACATACACGGCGCGCGGATATCGCGGGCGCTGGTGGTCGAGTATTCCGCGACAGATGGCGTTCGCGGTGCGGCCGCTCGTGCAGTGGACGTCGCAGCACACGCGCCCGGGCGACGTCGTCGCGTCGAACGCCGAGCTGCTCGTGTATCTCTACGCGGACCGTGCCTCGGTGCCCGCGACGGCCCTCTCGGTCAACGACTACTTCCATGCGCCGAGCGCGTCGGCCAGCGCGGCGGCGCTCCGTGACATTTTGCGCGCGTATCACGTCGATGCGGTGGCGATCGTGGCCAACGACTCGCTCGCCGCGGCGGCGCGTGCGATGGCGGCGATGCGTCCGCCGCAGCTCGTCTTGCGCGATTCCATTCCGAACGGCTTGATCCTCACCTCCGCTCTCCGATGACCGACCACGTGCCGCCCTCCGCGTCGCAGACGCCGTTGACGCGCACCTCACACATGCGCGCGCGCACGCCGCTCGATCCCGCGACGGTGCGCCTGTCCGTGCTCATGCCCGTGTACAACGAGCGCGAGACGATCGACATCATCGTCGACCAGGTGCGCGCGACGCCCGTGGCGAAGGAGATCATCTGCGTCGACGACCATTCGACCGACGGGACGCAGCAGGTGCTCGAGCAGCTCCTCGAGCAGGGAAGAATCGACAAGTTGTATCGCCATCCCGAGAACCGCGGCAAAGGCGCCGCGACGCGCCAAGCGCTCGAGATGTCGAGCGGCGACGTCGTGATCGTGCAGGACGCCGATCTCGAGTACGACCCCACCGACTGGCCGACGCTCCTCGAGCCGATCCTCGACGGCCGCGCCGACGCGTGCTTCGGCTCGCGATTCCTCGGCGGCCCGCACCGCGTCCTGTACTACTGGCATTCCGTCGGCAATCGCGCACTGACGACCTATAGCAATATGCTCACGAACCTCAACCTCACCGACATGGAGACGTGCTACAAGGCGATCCGCGGCGACCTCGCGCGCTCGCTCTTGCCCAAGCTCACGTCGCAGCGGTTCGGGTTCGAGCCGGAGATCACGGCGCGCCTCGCGCACGCCGACGCACGCATCTTCGAGGTGCCGATCAGCTACTCCGGCCGCACGTACGCCGAGGGCAAGAAGATCAACTGGCGCGACGGCGTCGCCGCCTTCTGGCACATCACCAAGTACAATCTGTTCGGATGAGTAATCTCTGGCGTCGCTACTCCGGGCTCGCGATCGCGCTGCTCGCGCTCGCATCGTCGGGCGTGAGCATCGTGAACTGGTTCACGTACGACGATCGGTACGTGATCGAGCTGAACCCGACGATGGCACAAGGCCTCCGCCATCTCTGGCGCGTTTTCGCCGAACCGTACTGGCCGAGGCTGTACGGCGGCGACGGCTACCGGCCGCTCACGATCTTCGCGTTCCGCCTCGAGGAGGTGCTCGGCCACGGGATTCCGATGCCGTTCCACGCGGTGAACATCCTCCTCTACGCGATCGTGTCGGTGCTGGTCTTCGCGCTCGCCAAGCGAATCCTTCCGTTCTGGGCGGCATGGGTCGTCGCGGCGTGCTTCGCCGTGCATCCCGTGCACGTGGAGGCGGTCGCGAACGTCGTTGGACAATCGGAGCTGTGGGTCGCGCTCTTCACGCTGCCGGCGATCACGCTGTATCTGCGCGACCGCATGCAAGGAAGGCTGGAGGGCCGCACGATCGCGGCGATTCTCGCCCTCTACGCGGCGGCGTGCTTCTCCAAAGAGCACGGGATCGTGCTCCCGGCGATTCTCGCCGCGGCCGAGCTGCTGTTCGTCCGCGATCACGGATCGATTCGCGCCCGGGCGCGCGCGCTGCGGCCGTTCTATCTCGCGCTCGCGGGTTTCGCGATCGCGTTCGTCGCGGTGCGGGCCGCGGTGCTCACCGACCACGGCCTCGGCGGCTTCGCGCCGTTCACGCCATTCAGCTCGCTGCACATCTCCGCGCGCGATCGCATTCTCACCGCGGTCACCGTCGTGCCGCAGTGGGTGCGGCTGCTGCTCTGGCCCGCGCACCTCGCCTCCGAGTGGGGACCGCCGGGGATCGAGATCGCGCAGGGCTTTAGCATTTCACAAATTCCCGGCGCGTTGCTCCTCGTCGCGGTGCTCGGCCTGGGGATCGCGCTCTGGCGCACCCGCCCGGTGATCAGCTTTGGCATCGCGGTGCTCGTCGCCGCGCTCCTGCCGTCGAGCAATTTCATTCTGCCGGCGGGCATCGTGCTCGCCGAGCGGACGCTGTTCCTGCCGAGTGTGGGCGCGATGATCGTGGTCGGTGGGATCCTGGAGTGGATCGCCGACGCGGCGCGCGCGAACGGTTCGGACATGGCGCGCGTCGCGCGACTCGCCGCGGTCGCCTGCGCGGTCGTGTTGATCGCCGGCGCCGCCAAGAGCTGGACTCGGAGCACCGTGTGGCGCGACAACGACACGCTCTTCGCGAACACGATTCGCGACGTGCCCGATTCGTACCGCGCGCATTACATGTATGGCGCGTGGTTGTTCGAGCGGAAGCAGAAGCGGCTCGCCGAGGCGCAGTATCTTCGGGCGCTCGCGCTGTTTCCGTACGATCCGAATCTCTCATTCAACCTTGCGGAACAGTATCGGATCACCGGCATCTGCAAGGCTGCTGTGCCGCTCTATAAATGGACGTATGACGTGGACCCCGAATTCCCGATGGGCCACACCGAGTACTCATGGTGTCTGCTCAACCTGGGTCGCTACGCCGAAGCGAAGCGCCAGGCGCTCCTGGCGGTGGGTGCGGGCGGTGAGCTTCCGCGGCTTCGCGGAATGATCCATTCCGCCGATTCGGCCATGGTTGCCGATGCTCGGAAGGGGATCGGCCGGTCCGTGGCGCTGGCTGGCACGCCTAGCAATCTGCCAGAGTCCGTGCAAAAGACGGCAGAAACCCCCCGGGGTGCCGCCGGCGCGCCGCTTCACAAACCGTTGCAGTAGAAGCACTTGTCACGGTACTGCCCGCCACGGCCCGGCCGTTGCCTTTCCCCTCGTCGTCGTACCCTGTCCACCCTAGGGCCCCACACCCTCTTTCCTGGGAAAGAACACATGCTCAAACTGCGCAAGGGTTTCACGCTGATCGAGCTTCTGATCGTCGTCGTGATCATCGGCATCCTGGCCGCGATCGCGATCCCGAAGTTCGCGAACACGAAGTCGAAGGCGTACATCACGGCCATGAAGTCGGATCTTCGTAACCTCGTCACGGCCGAAGAGGCGTACTTCTCCGACAGCTCGTCGTACACCACGAACACGGGCCTCCTGAAGTTCCAGAGCTCGACGGGCGTGAACTCGCCGGCGATCACGACCTACGCGGGCGCCTGGTCCGCCACGGTCACGCACACGCAGCTCACCGGCCAGTCGTGCGGCATCGGCGTGAACACGACCAACCCGCTCGGCACGGGCAACGACGGCGAGCCGGTTTGTAAGTAAGCGTTCGTCAGTCAACAACGAGCCCGGTGGCCTTCGCCACCGGGCTCGTTGTTTTTTGGGCTGGAATGTTTCGAGCCGGCACGTGATTGTTCAGGCACAGGAAACTTTGATGCCGGCGACCGCCTGCCGCACCGCCATCCTTTTGGAGAATTCATGCGCCGACTGCTCATCTTCGCCGCCATCGCCACCGTCTTCGGATGCGGCGGCGACAGCGTTCTCGGGCCGGTGCAGACGGTCGATGGCGAATGGACCGGCACGCAGAGCGGCTACAACATGTCGCTCAACATGAGCCAGTCGGACTCGATCGTGACCGGCACCGCCGCGATCGTCGGCGTCGCCGGCGCGCTCCAAGGCTCGATCAATGGCGTGTTCAAGTACCCGAATCTCTCGATCACGATCAACGTCGACCAGTTCGAGCCGGTCGTGTACACGGGGACTATGTCGCAGGTCCAGGCGAAGATCCAAGGGCACCTCGACGGCTCCGGGTTCACCAACACCGAGATCGACGTCGCTCGACACAATTAGGTGGTAGAGCCGGACGCGCGCCCGCGCAATGCGGCGCGCGTACGCGCAACGCGGTGATGCCACACCGACCGCCGGGCCGATGTACCATCGGCTCGTGCGAAAACACTCATATCGCCGCCCCCGTCCGGGTCGCCGCCGCGGCTTCACACTCGTCGAGCTCCTCGTCGCGGTCGTACTGATCGACATCGGCGTATTGGCGCTGGTCGCCGAGAGCGCGGTGCTCGTGCGCAAGCGCAACGAGCTGACCGCGCGGGCGGTGGCCGCGCGCCTGGCGAGCGATCGCGTCCAGACGCTCGCGGCATTCCGGTGTACGCCGGCTGCCGGCGCGCAGACCGATCCTCCTGGTGTGCGCGAGACGTGGAGCGTGTCGCCCGTGTCGAATCGCGTGCGCGAAGTGCGCGACAGCGTCGCGTTCGACGCCGGCGGCACCACGCACGCCGTCGTTCTCCGCACGCGGCTCTCATGCTGACGCGCCGCGGCGCCACACTCATCGAGCTCATGATCGCACTCGGCGTCGCGAGCGTGGTGCTCGGCATCGTTGCATCAATCAGCGTCCGCGAGCAGCGCGTCTTTGGAGATCTCGCCAACCAGGCGGCGGTGACCGGACAGCTTCGCGAGGCGGCGGCGGTGCTGCCGACGGATCTGCGCGCGATTTCGCCGGGCGCGGGGGATATCGCGGCCGGCGAGGCGCGCGACACGTCGCTGCAACTTCGCGGGACGATCGCGAGCGGCATTATCTGCGACACGAGCGCCGGCGGCATCGTGCTGCCTCCAGCGGGAACTGGCGCGAACGCGTTCGCGAGCGGCACGTCGGCGATTCAAGCAGGCGACACCGTCTGGCTCTTTACGCCGACACCGACGGACGAGATGTGGGCCCCGTATCGCGTGTCGTCGGTCGCGAGCGGGGCGCCATCCCAGTGCGCGTCCGCTGGACCGGTGCTCGACGCGGCCACGCGCACCCATTCGCGCACCGTGCTCACGCTCGCGAACCCGCCCTCGAGCACTGCGGCCGCGGTCGGCCTTCCGGTGCGCATCACGCGTCCGCTGCGCTACAGCTTGTATCGCGCGTCGGACGGCGCGTGGTACGTCGGCGAGCGCGATTGGAACGCGAGCACCCAGCGCTTCAACACGATTCAGCCGCTCGCCGGACCAATGCTGTCCGCGTCGCGCGGCGGGCTTGCATTTCAATACTTCGATTCACTCGGAACCCAGCTCGCCGCGCCAGTCGCGAATCCCGCCGGCGTCGCGATGATCCGCATCGTGCTCCGCGGCGAGACCCGTGACGCGGCGCGCGCGCTCGCGGTGGCGAAAGACATCGGCAAACCGACGACGGATTCCACAGCGATGTCGCTCCTGCTCCACAATCGACGGTGACGTTCCATTGAGACGCGGCGTGGCTATTCTGGCGGCGCTGGCGCTGCTCAGTCTCACCGCGCTGCTCATCGCGGGCGCATTCGCGTCGTTGACACTCTCACAGCGCAGCACGCGCGGTGCTCGCGCCGACGAACTGCTCGTGGCGAGCGCGGACTACGCGCTCAACACCGTGCTGGCGTCACCGGCGCAGTACGGACTCAGCGAGCTCGCGTACGGCGCGTCGTCCACGTTCAGCATCCCCGTACCTGGGCCGGATCCGATTGGCGTCGCGGTCGCGGCCACGCGGCTCGGCGCCGGAACGCTCTGGCTCACCGCGGACGCATCGCTCGTTCGCGGCGACTCGGCGCATCGGCGCGTGAATCTCGTCGCGCGATTCATCAGCGTTGGCGCGCTCCCGGGTGCACCGATCGAAGCGCGCGGCAACGTTCGGCTCGCGCACGGCATCACGTTCAGCTCCGACAGCGAGACTGATCCGGACTGCGCCGCGGTCGCGGCGACTGTGATCGTCGGCCCGGGCGCGTCGGTCGCCAACCCTGACAGCATCGCAACCCGCGCTGACTCCACCGCCGCGGACTCGGCAAGCTACTATCTCACCGCGTCGCAACTCGCGGCGCTGGATTCCGCCGGCGTGATCCACGTCCGCGGCGACACGACCATTTCCGGCGGGAGTCTGGACGGCGTGATGCTCGTGGACGGCGCGCTCGCCATCACCGGAAGCTGGATCGTGCGCGGGCTCGTCGTGGTTCGTGGCGCGGTTAACGCGGCGACCGGGACGTTAACAGTGTCCGGCGCGATCATGTCGTTCGCGCCGCGCTCCGACACGCTGGCGATCGACATTGGCGCGGGCGCGATCACCTGGTCGCCGTGCACCGTGCAGCGCGCGCTTCGCCGCGCGCTCGGCGTTCGGCCCGTGCGCCTCCGAAGCTGGGCGGAGCTCTTCTAAAGCTTGTGATCAGTGTCACTTCCGTCGGTCCATGTTACCTGCTGCCGAGTCGGTCGTGTTCGGTGGGACAAGGGTAAGTGTGACCGACGCGAGGTCACCCGCCCAGCAGCATGGCGGTCGTTACGCGGACACAATGACGGGTGCGGGATTGCCGGTGGCGCATGCGCGCCGTCGCGCTCCGTGCTCCAGTGTCCGCGCTCCGCCGTCCGTAACGTCCACCGGTTTGCCGTACCATGGCCCTATTTGGTCGGAATAAGACAACCGTCGGCTTGGACATCGGCTCTGGATTGATCAAAGTCGCGGTGATCGATCACTCCAAGCGCGAGCCCGAGCTCGTGCGCGTGACCGTCACGCCGTTGCTCGCCGACGCGATCGTCGAGGGCGAGGTCATGGACCCCGGCATCGTGGCGGAAGCCATTCAGACCGCGCTCGCGAGCGCCGAGGTCAAGTCGAAGGATGTCGTGACCGCCGTCGGCGGCCGCGACGTGATCATAAAGAAGATTCAAATCGAGCGCGTGAAGGAGCAGCAGGCGCGCGAGTTGATGCGATGGGAGGCCGAGCAGCACGTGCCGTTCGACATGGAGTCGGTGGAGCTGGACTTCCAGATCCTCGACCCGGACGGCAGCGGTCCCGAGATGAACGTGCTCCTCGTTGCCGCCAAGCGAGAGCTCGTCGAATCGAAGGTGCGCGTCCTCACCGACGCCGGCCTCGATCCGGTCATCGTCGACGTGGAGTCGTTCGCGCTGCACAACGCGTTCGAGGTGAACCACCCCGACGCCATGCGCGGCGTCGTCGGCCTGCTCAACATCGGCCACGACGTCACGAACATCAACATTCTCGATGACGGTGTGCCGCTGCTCACGCGCGATCTCACCGTGGGCACGCGCCGGTTTCGTGAAGACCTGCAGCGCGAGCGCGGCCTGAGCGCCGACGACGCGCAGCAGCTCGTGCAGGGCTTCGATCGGTCGCCGCATCTCGAGTCGGTGATCGAGACGCGCGGTGAAGAGATCGCGGTCGGCATCGAGCGCGCGACCGCGTTCCTCGAGCAGAACTCGCGCGGCGGTCACGTGCGCGCGATTTACACGTGCGGCGGCGGCTCGCGCATCCCGGGACTCAACGAGATGCTCGCGAACCGGCTGCGCGTCACCGTGCAGCAGGCTAACCCGCTGGCAAACTTGAAGGTACGTGACGGCGCGCTCGCATCGCTCGTCACAGACGAGATCGCTCCACTGTTGATGTTGCCGATCGGGTTGGCGCTCCGGCAGGTGGCGTGAGCATGCCGCACTCGATTGGCGCATTGCCGTTTCCCGTCGCGCGATGATCGAAATCAATCTTCTGCCTGGATCAGGCAACAAGAAAGCGTCGCGGCGTCAGGCCGTCGATTTCGGCGCGCTCACCGCGGGCCTGTCCGGCCGGTTCAAGGACAAGTTCCTCGTCGCCGCGATCGTCGGTGTGGTCGTCGCGCTCGGCGCGGTCGGCTACCTGTACGAGTCGCAGCAGCGCCTCGCGTCGTCGCTCGACGATCGCGTGACGACCGCCGTGAGCGACTCCACGCGCTATGCGAATTTCCTCAAGGCCCGCTACAAGGCCCAGGCCGTGCGCGATACGCTCCTGCGCCAGGTCAACATCATTCGCAGCATCGATCAGGATCGCTACGTCTGGCCGCACATCATGGATGAGGTGAGCCGCGCGCTGCCGCAGTACACGTGGCTCACCGTCATGTCGTACGCCGGCACGCCGCAGGGCTCGACGAACGTCGTCGCGCTTCCGAAATCGCCGACCGACACGAGCGCCAAGGCGAAGAAGAAGCCGCCGAAGCGTCTCGACACCGACGTGCCGCTCGATCCGATCACCGTGCGGCTCCTCGGGCAGACCGTCGACATCCAGGCGCTCACGCGCTTCATGAAAGATCTCGAAGCATCGCCGTTCCTGTCAAACGTCGCGCTCGATCACTCCGAGCCCGCGATCGTCGGCGGCAAGGAAGTCGTGCAGTTCCAGCTCACCATGGCGTACAGCCGGCCCGACACGCTCCTGCTGCATCGCGTGCCACTCAGCTTGTCGGTGAGGTAACCATGGCGCTCCTTCCCCAGAACCCGCGCGATCAGAAGCTCATCGTCGTCGCCGTCCTGGCCATCGGCCTCGCCGGCGTGTACCAGCAGCTCGTCTGGACGCCCAAGAGCCAGGAGCTGCACACCATTCAGGCGCATCTCGATACGCTCGACTCGCTGAACAAGCAGGCGAAGATGCAGGTCGCGCAGGGCACGGCGACCAAGATGAAGCAGGAAGCCGACGCGTACTCGCAGGAGCTCTCGGTGCTGCGCGGCCTCGTGCCGACGCAGAACGAAGTCCCCGGCATGCTCGACATGATCTCCAACGCGGCGCGCCGCGCCGGTCTCGAGTTTGCCGACGTCGCCCCGGACGGAGTCGTCGAGGGCGACCAATTTGATACATATCGATACAAAATGGGCGTCACCGGCCCGTATCATAAAGTCGCCGACTTCCTCGCCAACGTCGGCTCGCTCCCGCGCATCATCGAGCCGATCAACGTCTCGCTCTCGCCCACGACGCGTCAGTCCACCGAAGTCAAAGCGCGCGCGAACGAGCAGCTGCTCGACGTGAAGTTCGGTGTGCAGACGTACGTCGCGCACGCCGAGACGAAGCCGAGCGGCGGCAAGGCGGGCCAGCCATGATGCGTGCTCTGATCGCCGCGGCGGCGCTCGGCTTTGCCGCGCATAGCGCGTCGGCGCAGGCCCCGCTCTCCAGAACGAAGGCGGCCGCGAACAAGGCGAAAAGCGCCGAGAACACGCACGTCGCCAACGAGCAGAAGGTCGAGCAGCAGGCGACCAAGCCGGCGGCGAAAGCGCCGGCGAAAGCCGCGGCCAAGCCGGCGGCGAAAGGCGGGAAGCAGCAGCCCGGCACCAAGCTCGAGCTGCCGAGCGACACCACGCCGTCGCACGTCACGATCATGCGCGAGGTCTTCGACTACGAGTCGGGCGGCCGTCGCGATCCGTTCGTCTCGCTGCTCAACACCAGCGAGCTGCGCCCGGGGATCGGTGATCTCCGACTCACGGGCATCTTGTACGACCAGTCCGGCCGCCACTCCGTCGCGACGCTGCGCGATAACGGCACCAACGCGCTCTATCGGGTCTCCGTGGGCAGCACGCTCGGCCGCATGCACGTCGCGGCGATCCGCCTCAAGACCGTCGTGTTCAGCATCGACGAATTCGGCACCACCCGCCAGGACTCTCTCATCCTCGGCGACACCACCAAAGCGAGGGCCAGATGAGCTCACTCCGGACGCTTGCATCGACGCTGTTCGTGGCGTTCGGCGCGATCGGAGGCCTTTCCACGGCAGCAACCGCGCTTCCGACTCCGACCGACGCGACCGTCACCGGCCTGCGTGTGGTCTCGCTCACCGGACGCGCGGACGTGGTCATCTCCGTCAGTGGCGCGGTCACGTACAAGCACTTCACCCTCAGCAGGCCGGACAAGATCGTCGTCGACATCGACGGCGCGACGCTCGGCCTTCCGCAGGGCAACTCGTATGACGGCGTGGCACGCGGCGGCATCACGCGCATCCGTTATTCACAGTTCACGAGATCCACGGTCCGCGTGGTGCTCACGCTCGACGCGGCGCATCCGTACACCGTGCAGAAGGAAGACGGCGACCTGCGCGTGAGCGTCGAAGGCGCGACGGCCAAGTTCGCACCGTGGTCGGCTGGCGAGGCGCACGCGGAGTCGCTCGCGCTCGTCACGCCTGATGCGGTCGAGCCGGAGTCGAAACCCGCAGCCGTCGTCGCACCGGCCAAGCAGGAGAAGTCGCCGACGCACATGGAGCGCAAGGAGTTCATGCCCTCCGAGGTGCAGCAGGTGCCGACGATCACCGTGAGTTGGGATCACGCGCCGATCGAGGACGTGCTCGCGATGTTCTCGAACTTCACCGGCCGCACGATTCTGCCGTCGAAGAACGTGACCGGAACGGTCACGGCGAACATCATCAATCAGCCATGGGACGTGGCGCTCAAGGCTGTGATGAACGCGAACGGCTACGACGTCACCGTCGATCAGAACGGCGTGATCATCGTCGACACCTTCGAGGCGATCGCGGCGCGTCAATCGACCATTCCACTCTCGACGCAGACGATCCGCCTGAACTACGCGCGCGCCGTTTCCGTCTCGCCAATGGTGAAGGAACGCCTCTCGCGCGCTTGTCCGCAGACGACGACGGTGAGCGGCGGGGCGGTGAGCCAGCCGATTCCGGGCGCGCCCACCGCGCAGGCCGCGCCGACCCCGACAACGGTGTCGACGGTCGAGAGCTTGTCCTGCCCGCAGCGCGGCACGGTGACGGCGGACTCGATCACGAACAGCATCAGCATCACCGATGTGCCGAGCAACATTCCGCAGCTCGTGCAGTACGCGCGGAGCCTCGACCTGCGCCAGCCGCAGGTCAGCATCAAGGCGAAGATCATCCTCGTCGACCGCTCGACGCTCGAGGGGCTGGGCCTTCGCTACGACCTCGGCACGCAGAATCAGTTCTTCAACGACATCGTCCCGCGCCTCGACTCGACCGGCAAGCCGCGCACGGATGCCGGCCAGATCCTGCTCGGCGGCAACACGCTGTCGGCGATCGCGAACGCGACGCAGCGCATTCCCGGTGCGGCGCTGCAGCTCGTGTACTCGACGGCGATGGGCAACTTCAATTTCACGACGTTCCTCGAGGCGCTGCAGACCAACACGCTGCTCGACGTGCAAGCCGAGCCGCAGGCGAGCGTGTTGAACAATCGCACGGCCAATCTCACCGCGGGCACGCAGGTCCCGGTGCGTGTGATCGACGCCGGCGCGGGCGGCAACAACACGTCGAACTTCCCGCGCGCCACGGTGCAGTTCCAGCAGACGGGCGTGATCCTCACCGTGACGCCGCAGATCACAGCGAACCGCCAGGTCCAGATGCAGGTGCACGTCGAGAACTCTGATGTGCAGTTCGAGGCGAACGACGTCGGCGCCGTCTTCCCGACACAGAAGGTGGACGAAACGGTTCTCGTCGCTGATGGCGAGACGGCGGTCGCGGGCGGCCTCACGCAGACGACGGTGTCGTACTCGCGGTCCGGCCTCCCGGTGCTGATGGATCTCCCGATCATCGGCCGTCTCTTCGGTGTGACGAATCGCACGGAAACCAAGCGCGATCTGTTGATTCTCATCACGCCGCACATCATCGACGAAGGGCAAATCGCGCCCGACCCGACGAACCAGCCGTGATCGCGGCTCCGGAGTGATATCATGCGTTCCGTTCTCACACGGTTGACCGCGCTGGCGGCGGGCATGCTGATCGTCGCGAGTTGCGACACGGCGATGCCCACCTCCGGCAGCACGTTTCCGACGTCCGGGTCCTCCGGCACGTCGTCATCGACGTCGAATGGCAACAAGCCGACGATCGCGATCGATTCGCCGCTCGTCGGGACGCTGATCAACGTCGGCGACTCGGTGCTCGTCACCGTGCATCTGCACGACAGCAAGGCGCTCACGTCCGCGAGCATGGTTGGCGTGACGGAGAAGGGCAGTGTCGACCTCGGCACGTTCACGCAGACCGTGCGCTACGGCGAGGTCGACGTCCCGAGTGATAAGGGCTCGTTCCGCCCCGGTCTTCGCGACACGGTGATCCGCCGCTATCTGCAGCCGCTCAACGTCGCCGACACGACACTCGACAGCCTGATCGTCATCGTCATCGCGCGCGATTCCATCGGCCTCGCCGATACGGCGCAGACGCGGATCAACATCGTCGCCGGCCCCAAGGTGAGCATCGCGACGCCGACGAACGGCGACAGCATTCCCGCCGGCGTTGGTCTCTCGATCGCGGCTCGCGCGCAGTCGGACGTCGGCGTGGGACGCATCGACGTGCGCGTGCGCGGTGAGTCCAACTGGCCGACGCAGTTCGACACCACGATCACACAAGTCTATACCGGAAATCCACGCGACATCACGTTCAACACCGTCGCGCGGATTCCAATCAACGCGCCGCTCCGCGGCCGCTTGACGATCACCGCGACCGCCGTCGACGTGAATCGACAGCCGGGCGCATCGTCGCCCGTCGTGGTGTTCGTGCGCGCGTCGTCCGCGGCACAGCCGCGCGTCACGCAGGTCGTCGCGCCCAAGAGCGAGTATCTCGATTCCGTCACGGTGAGCGCGACGGGGGATGCGATCGCGAAGCTTGGCCTCATCATTCGCGACAGCGTCGGCGCGATCATTCAGCAGGACACGCTCAATCTGAACCCGCCGTTCAACGCGAACGTGCAGGCGAACATCGGGCTCGGTCTTCCGTCCACGCAGCAGGGCCGCAAGCTTGGCATCACGGCGTTCGCGGTCGACCAGGCGGGTCGCGTCGGCTATGCCGTCGCGGCGAATCATCCCGCCGCGGAAGGCGACATCAACAATGCGCTCATCGATTCGACGCTGATCGTCTACGGACGCACGTATCAGCTTCCGCAGTCCGGCAACATCGGCGACCTCGCCGTCGATCAGACGCGCGGCAACGTCTTCCTCTCGAACACCGATTTCAACCTGCTCGACGTCTGGCAGAACACGAAGCGGGGGTTCACGTCGGGCACGATCTCCGTCGGTTCGCTGCCGTGGGGCCTCTTCGTCTCGAACAATCCCGACACGCTCCTCGTCGCGAACTCCGGCGGCACGAACATCAGCCGCGTGTTCATCGGCAGCACGGATGTGGCGCAGATGCACGAGGATCTCGCCAACCGCATCCTCACGCGAAACACGTACGTGTACGTCGTCACGGTGCAGAAGGACGACAACACCGGGAAGATTCGACTCTCGGCTGAAGGTCCGATCAGCTACTCCGATCGTCCGCAGTACCTCGTCCAGTCGAAGGGCGGACGCATCTTCTACTCGACGCGTCCCACGACGGCGAATCCCGCGGGCACGATCCGCTGGCTCGATCCGTCGCTGCCGGTACCCGATCCGCGGCAGATCTGGCAGTACGGCACGTTCCTCAAGACCACGACGCAGCAGTACGCGCTGTTCAACGTCGACTCGATCGCGATCGGCGCCACGCTGCCGTCGTCGCTCGCGTCCGATACGCTGTTCATCTGGGATCACCCGTATGGCCAGAAGACCGGCGTCGTCGCGGTGTTCGACACGATTCCGGTGAACGCGCTCGCGGAAGCCGTCGCGGGCGGCAGTGATGCGGAGATGGTGCTGCGCCTGGACGTGACCACGCTGCCGCTCACCGATACGACGTTCGCCTCCGCGAGCGGCGATCGCAGTTGGATCGCGTTCGGTGAAGCGCATACCACGGGCGTCGGCCGCGTGATCATGGTCGCCGACTCGACCGGCGTGGTGCCGAACTTCTTCTCGCCGCTCGTCACGATCTCCGATCTCACTGACAACGCATCGGAACGCGTCTTCGGCATCGCGCAGGACAAGAGGGGATTGATCGTCGGCGCGCACGGCGCACAGACGTACTTCTCGGCGGTTGACGATCCGTTCCACCTGCGCTTGCAGGGCAAGTACGATTCGCCCGACGACGGCGCCGGTCTCGCGTTCCACCCGAACGCCGACGGCATTCTCACGTCACAGTCCGCACGCGTGGCCTTCGCGGCCGAAGCCTCGGGCTCGATCGACGCGATCGACATCGCCTACTACATCAATCGCGGCCACTACCTGTTGAAGAATCCGATCTACGGCCCGCTGCGCGCGAGCCTGCCGATGCCGGGCGATCCATCAGGCGTGATTCTCAAGCTCTTCGCATTGAGCAAGCAAGGCTTGGTGGTGATCGATCTGACGCAGGCGGACTTGAAGCCGGGACCGTGAGTGCACACGAAGCGCCGCCTTTCGGCGGCGCTTCGTGTGATGTAGGGTGCTCGCGCTGCGCGCTCGTGGTATGGCCGGCGCGCAGGGCGCGCCTGTAGGGTTGCTTCGGCGGCTTCGCCGCCTCGCTGATGTGCGGCCTTCGGCCGTGTCACGGCGTGACGCAGTCCCGCTGCCGAAGGCAGCCCACTGCAGCGCGAGCCCGGTACGGGCCCGACGCGACCCTACAGGCGGCGCAGCCGCCGACCCTACAGCGAGCGCCGCGAGCGACCCTACTATTTTTCGCGCCATGTCCATCCTCCGTTTCACAACAGCGGGCGAATCCCACGGTCCCGCCCTCGTCAGCATTCTCGAAGGCATGATCGCCGGCCTCCCGCTCCTGGCCGACGACGTCAACACCGAGCTCGCCCGCCGGCAGCAAGGCTACGGCCGCGGGCGCCGCATGCAAATCGAGAAGGACGCGATCGAATTCCTCTCCGGCGTGCGCGCCGGCCAGACCCTCGGCGCGCCAATCGCGATGCTCATGCACAACCGCGATTGGAAGAACTGGCAGGAGATCATGGACCCCGCGCCGAGCAAGGCGGAGAGTGGAGAGGAGAGAATGGAGAGTGGAGATGCCGCGCTCTCCACTCTCCACTCTCCACCCTCCACTCTCCGTAAACGCGCCGTCACGCGCGTCCGTCCCGGACACGCCGACCTCACCGGCATTCTCAAATACGACCGCGACGATGCACGGGACATTCTCGAGCGTGCCTCCGCGCGCGAGACCACGGCGCGCGTCGCCGCGGCCGCGATCTGTAAGCGTTTGCTAAACGAGTTCGGCGTGCGCATCGGGAGCCACCTCGTGCACCTCGGCGGCATCGACGCCGCGCGGCCGGAGACCATGCCCGAGGACCTCAACGCGGCGAGCGACGCATCGCCGCTCCGCACACTCGACAAGGGCGCCGAGCAGCGGATGATCGCCTACATCGACGAGATCAAGCGCGCCGGCAACACGCTCGGCGGAATCTGCGAGGTCGTCGCCGACGGTCTGCCCGTGGGATTGGGATCGCACGTGTCGTGGGATCGAAAGCTCGACGGGCGCATCGGCGCGGCGATCATGTCGATTCCCGCGGTGAAAGGCGTCGAGATCGGAATGGGCTTTCAGGCGTCGCGTGTCACGGGCGCCGACGTGCACGATGAGATTGAACCGGCGCACGGCCGCACGCTCACCGGTAACGTGCGCCGCAAGACCAACCGCGCGGGCGGGCTCGAGGGCGGGATGACGACCGGTGAGCCGCTCGTCGTGCGGGTGGCCATGAAACCCATCAGCACGCTCATGCGTCCGCTGGGAACAGTGGACGTCGCGACCGGCGAATCGGCGGCAGCGGTCGCCGAGCGCAGCGATGTGACCGCGGTGCCCGCGATGGGAGTGATTGCCGAGGCGATGGTCGCGTTCGTGCTCGCGGATGCGTTCCTCGAGAAGTTCGGCGGTGACTCGCTCGGCGAGACCAAACGGAATTATGACGCCTACCTTTCGCACGTCGCATCCCGGCTCGGCGGCTGACCCGTCCAAGCCACACACCATCCTCGTCGGCCTTCCGGGTTCCGGAAAGACCACGATTGGCGAGGCGGCGGCCAAGCAATTGGGGCGCACGTTTCTCGATCTCGATCTCGAGATCGAGCGCCGCGAGGGGCGGTCGATCGGGCAGATCTTCGCCGAAAAAGGCGAGCCCTACTTTCGAAAGAAGGAGCGCGACCTGACCGAGGAGCTGACGCTGGTCGGCAACATGATCGTGGCGCCCGGCGGCGGCTGGATCTCGAACGCGGAAAACGTGGCGCTCGTGCGGCCCCCTGGACGGCTTATATACCTTAAAGTGCGTCCGGAGACGGCGCTCAAGCGACTCGGTCCCATGCGCATGATGAGACCGCTCCTCACGCGGCCTGATCCGCTTGGAGAGATCAAGCGACTGTTTTCGGCACGGCAGGCCGCGTACGAGTCCGCCGACTCCGTTATAGACACGGAACTCTATGATCTGCAACGGGTTATACAGAAAGTGACGGAGCTTGCTTCGGCGGCTGGCTAGAAATGCGTTAGGTTCTTCGCGGAGCGGAAGGCCTTCGCGATCATTCCAACAAGCGGCAATCGTTCGATACGACAGGGCGAGGATCGATGCCACACGCATCGCCATTCCTCCCCTTCTTGCTTTCAGACCCGTCCGAGCGTCTGAGATATGGATTCTATGACTTTTCGCGTATTGGGCCCGCACGAGCGGGGGCGTTTCGCACCCGAGGCGTGGGGGCATCTGCTGGCATTGAGCGGCGCCGGGGTGCTGAACCCGGCGGAGCTCGAGCACATCATTGAACGGGCACTTTTGCAGATCGATGGACGCATCGCCCTCGATGACCTCCGCTCTCTCATGGAAGGCGCGGGGTACATCGAGCAGAGCGACGGCGATCAACATCAGACGGTACACTGAGCATGGCGACTCGAAAGACGGGCACCACCGCCAAGCGCGCCGCGACCAAGAAGTCCGCGGCGAAAACGAAAGCGGTGACCAAGGCGACTGCCCGGCGTGGGCGCGCCAAGGTTGCCGAAGAGGTCGCGGCGTACGAACCCGATACGACGCCGGGCGGCAGCTCGCTCGTCATCGTCGAGTCGCCCGCCAAGGCGAAGACGATCGGCAAGTACCTCGGCCGCGGCTATCGCGTTCGCGCGACGGTCGGCCACATCATGGACCTGCCGGAGAAGAAGCTCGGCATCGACGTGGACAACGGCTTCACGCCGGATCTCGTGCCGATCCCGGGGAAGGAGAAGACCATCGCGGACCTCAAGAGCGCCGCGAAGGAGAGCCGCGAAGTCCTGATCGCGACCGACCCTGACCGCGAGGGCGAGGCCATCGCCGCGCACGTGGCGACACAGATCAGCCCCAAGCGCGGTCCGCTCACCGTCCCGATCAAGCGCGTGCTCTTTCACGAGATCACGAAGGACGCCGTGCAGCGCGCGATCCTGAACGCGGGCACGATCGACAGCAAGAAGGTCGAGGCGCAGCAAGCGCGGCGCGTGCTCGATCGCCTCGTGGGCTACAAGGCCTCGCCCGTCCTTTGGAAGACTGTAAAGAAAGGACTCTCAGCGGGCCGCGTACAGACGGTGGCGCTGCGGCTCATCGTCGAGCGCGAGCGCGAGATCCGCGCGTTCAAGCCGGTCGAATACTGGTCGGTCGAGGCGCTGCTGGAGAAGGACAACCAGCAGTTCACGGCCAAGCTGCACCACATCGACGGCAAGAAGGCCGAGATCCCCAATCAGGCCGAAGCGGATCGCATCCTCAACGATCTGAAAGGCCGCAAGACGTTCGACGTCACAGAGGTCAAGCGCCGCGAGCGGCGGAAGAACCCGTCGGCGCCGTTCACCACGTCGACGCTCCAGCAGGAGGGGGCGAAGAAGCTGTCGTTCGGCTCCAAGCGCACCATGCGCGTCGCGCAGGATCTGTACGAGGGCATAGAGCTGGGCAACGAGGGCGCGGTCGGCCTCATCACGTACATGCGTACGGACTCCACCCGCGTCGCGGAGAGTGCGGCGGGGCAGGCGCGCGAGTATCTGCGCACGCTGTTCGGCGAGGAGTTCGTGTGCAAGACGCCGCAGCTCTACGGCGACGGTAAATCAAAGAATACTCAAGACGCGCACGAGGCGATCCGGCCCACGGATCCCACGCGCCGCCCGGACGAGGTGAAGAAGTTCCTCTCCGCCGACCAGTTCAAGCTCTATCAGCTCGTCTGGCAGCGCTTCATGGCGTCGCAGATGGCGCCCGCGGTGTTCGACACGACCACCGTGGACTTCGACATTCCGTCCAACGTCCAGCCGGACATCGGCCGCCGGAGCTATCTGTTCCGCGCCACGGGCTCCATCGTGAAGTTCCAGGGCTTCCTCGTGCTCTATCGCGAAGCGCGCGAAGAGGGCGACAGCAAGGCGCTCGAGGACGAGCAGGCGTTGCCAGTGATCGAGGTCGGGGAGCGCGTGCCGTGCAAGGGGATCACGCCGAACCAGCACTTCACCGAGCCGCCGCCGCGCTTCTCCGAGGCGAGCCTCGTCAAGGAGCTCGAGCGGCTCGGCATCGGTAGACCGTCTACCTATGCGTCGATCATCTCCGTGCTCGCCGACCGGCGGTACGTGGAGCTCAACCAGCGCCGCTTCTTCCCGACCGAGCTTGGCGAGTCGGTCGAGAAAGTCATGGTGAAGCAGTTCCCCGACATCTTCAACGTGGGCTTCACGTCGGAGATGGAGGAGGAGCTCGACAAGGTGGAGGACGGCGACCTTGGCTGGCAGAAGGTGCTCAAGAATTTCTGGGCGCCATTCAACTTGCGGCTCTCCAAGGTCGACGCCGGCTCGCTGATCGCCGAAGCGTACGATCTCTCGCAGATCGCGGAGCTGCGCTGCCCGGATTGCGGCGGCAAGCTGGAGCCGCGCGGCGGCTTCTTCGGTCCGTTCCTCGCCTGCGAGAACCACCCGAAGACGTGCAAGTACACGCGGCCGATCAAGGGCGAGAAGGCGAAGCCCGTGATGACCGAGTACATGTGCCACCTGTGCGGCGCGCCGATGGTGATTCGGCAGGGACGGAGCGGCCAGTTCCTCGGCTGCAGCACCTTCCCCAAATGCCGCGGCACGCGCTCCATGCCGACGGGCGTGTTCTGCCCCAAAGATGGCGGCGAGCTGGTCGAGCGCCGGTCGCGCAAACGTGGCACGGCGTTCTACGCCTGCTCCAACGAGGACTGCGACTTCGTCGCCTGGAACAAGCCCGTCGCCGAGAAATGCCCGGAGTGCGGCTACGTCGGCGCCGAGATGAAGTTCACCAAGGCGCGCGGCGACTTTAGAAAATGCTTAAAGTGCGGCAACGAGTGGGACGCGCCAAAGCCCGATGAAGCGGCTGAGGAGGCGCTGGCGGGTTAAGGAAAGCGCAACCCGCCGAGCACCGTCACGGGAATCGATTGATTGAAACCCGTGCCGTCCCCCAGCTCGCCGTCCTCGTTGTCGCCCCAGCACCACATCTGTCCCGTGCGGGCGAGCGCGCACGTATGATCGAGACCGGCATCGAGAGCGATCACGCTCGAGACGCCGTTCACTTTGATCGGCGTGTGCGCGCACGCGTGCAGCACTGAATCCGTGCCGCCCGTCACGCCGGGCGGCCGATACGGGACGCAGTCGTCCGTGGTGCTCGCGGTGGCGCTCCCGAGCTGCCCGATGGAGTTGAAGCCCCAGCAGTACACGTCGCCGCTCGACGTGATGCCGCACGTGTGGCCGAAGATCGAGTTCACCCGGCTCGCCCGGACCGTCGCGAAGCTCTGCGTGGTGAGAACGGGCGTCGGCGTGAGGCGGCGGGTCGTGGTGCCGTCGCCGAGCTGGCCGGCGAAGTTGGCGCCCCAGCAGAGGGTCTGGCCCGTCGTCGCGACGGCGCACTGATGAATCGAGCCGCCGGCGAGCGCGTGAAACTTGAGGCTCGTCGCGACGGCGCGCGGCGTGGTGGACGAGATCGTGTCGCCCGTCCCGAGCTCGCCGTAGGTGTTGTCGCCCCAGCAGTACGCGGATCCGGCCGATGTCAGACCGCAGGCGTGCCAGAAGCCAAGGCTGATCGTTGTGAACGTGAGTCCGCCCGCGACCGGCACGGGAGTGGGATGCGGGAGCGAGTCACCCGCGCCGACCTGTCCGCGGCCATTCTCGCCCCAGCAGTACGCGCGTCCACCGGCGTCCGCGCCGCACGCGAACTTCCGTCCCACCGCAATCGATACGAGCCGCGCCGACGATGAGACGGGCGTCGGATAATACGAGAAGCTCGACCCGACGCCAGGCCGCGTCGGATCGTCGCCCCAGCACCAGGGCGCGCCGTCGGACGTGATCGCGCAGATCGACACGTTGCCCGCGGCGAGCGACACGAAGTGGTGACCGCCGGCCGTGGGCACCGGGGCGAGCGACTCGTTCAACGTGGAGTCACCGTGCTCGCCGTCGAGATTGTCGCCCCAGCAGTACGGGGCGCCGGCGTCCGTCAACGCGCAGGTGAAACGCTCGCCCGCCGCGAGCGACGCCGTCGCATCGACGGCGGTCGAGCCGCCCGGCGCCGTGTTCCGGCTGGAATCGCAGGCGGCGAGCGCGAAAAACGAGACGAGCAGCACGGCGTGTCGAGCTTGCATTCATCCTCCGACCGGCGAGCGAACGGTGAGGGTGCCTGTCGCGGTGTGCTGCCCGAGCCGCGTTTTAGGTGTTGCTCATCATGATTTCGAAAAAGCCGCCACAACCATATACCAACTCACCCCGATCAAGCTTTGGTCACTCGATTCGGTTCCGGTCGTTGCTTGGGCGCTGACGCATTTTCCCCCGAGCGGACCGGTCGTTACGTTGGGGGCGTGTCCATTTCGCCCTCCTCTCCGATTCGCGTCGTCGGCGGCGGCCTCGCCGGCAGCGAGGCCGCCTGGCAGCTCGCCGAGCGGGGGCACCGCGTCGTGCTGCACGAGATGCGGCCCATGCGCCCGACGCCCGCTCACAAGACCGAGAAGCTGGCCGAGCTCGTCTGCTCGAACACGTTCAAGAGCACCGAAACGAGCAACGCGCACGGGCTGCTCAAAGCCGAGATGCGGCTGCTCGGGTCGATGGTGCTCGAGTGCGCGGACGCCGCGCGCGTGCCAGGCGGAAGCGCCCTCACGGTGGATCGCGAGCTCTTTTCCAGCGCGGTGCACGACCGGGTCGCGTCGCACCCGAACATCACGATCGAGCGCGGCGAAGTGACCGAGCTGCCGCGCCCCGGCATCATCGCCACGGGCCCGCTGACGTCCGACGCGTTGACGCGAAAAATTCAGGAGCGGCTCGGCGCCGAATCACTGGCGTTCTACGACGCGATCGCGCCGATCATCGCCGGCGACTCGATCGATTTCGACATCGCGTTTCGCGCGTCGCGCTACGGCAAGGAAACCATGGCCGGCGCGGGCGACGAGGGCGCATACGTCAATTGCCCATTCACGCGCGAGCAGTACGAGGCGTTTCTCTCGGCACTCTCGGCGGCCGACCAGTACGCCGGGCAGACGTTCGACCCGATTCCGTACTTCGAGGGCTGCATGCCGGTGGAGGAGATGGCGAAGCGCGGGCGTGACACGCTGCGCTTCGGGCCGATGAAACCGGTGGGGCTCATCGACCCGCGCACCGGCCGGCAGGCGTTCGCGATCGCTCAGCTCCGGATGGAGGATCGTGACGGCCGGATGTGGAATCTCGTCGGATTCCAGACGCGCATGCGGACCGGCGAGCAGCAGAAGGTGCTGCGGATGATCCCGGGGCTGGAGCACGCCGAGTTCCTGCGATTCGGCTCGATTCACCGGAACTCATATATCAATGCTCCAATGTCGCTCTCGTCGACGCTCGCGCTCCGCGACGAGCCGATGACGGTGTTCGCCGGGCAGCTCACCGGAGTCGAAGGCTACACCGAGAGCACGGCGACGGGTCTGCTCGCGGGCATCAACCTGTCGCGGCTGCTGAGCGGCGAGGACGCGATCGTGCCGCCGCCCACGACCATGTTCGGTGCGCTCTATCGTTATTTGCGCGAGGCGGATCCAAAGCACTTTCAGCCGATGAACGCGAACTTCGGGCTGCTCGACGAGCTGCCGGGGCGCGTGAAGGACAAGAAGCAGAAGCGCGAGCAGCTCGCGGCGCGCGCGCTCGACGACATGACGAGCTGGCGCGACGCGATGCGGCTCGAGGCTGTCGCGCGTGGCTGACACCGGCCCGGCGACCGCGCCGCTGCCCAACGAGGTCGCCGACTACCTCGAGCATCTCGCCAAGGAGCGCGACATGTCGCCGAACACCGTTCGCGCGTACGGCCGCGATCTCGGCGAGTTCGTCGCGTATCTCAACCGGCATTACGGCGGAGCGTCCTGGAGTTGGCAGGGCGTCGACCGGCTCGCGATGCGGGGCTTCCTCGGCCAGCTCGCGAAGCGCGGGCTCGCGAAGCGATCGATGGCCCGCACGCTATCCGCGGTGCGCAGCTTCTATCGCTATCTGCATCGCAACGAAATCGTCGACGCCAATCCGGCGCGCGCGGTCGGTGCGCCGCGCCTCGAGAAGCATCTCCCCGGCTATCTCGATCGCGCGCAGATCGATCTGCTCTTTCAGGCGGCCGAAGCACGAGCCATGGAAGGCAGCTTCGTGGACGTTCGCAATCTCGCGATCCTCGAGCTGTTCTACTCCACCGGGATGCGTCTCTCCGAGCTGCAGGGACTCAACCGCGGTGATCTGGACATGATCACGCAGCAGGTCAAAGTCCGCGGCAAGGGGAGAAAGGAGCGGATCATCCCGGTCGGCGATCACGCCGTGCGGGCGCTGCGCAATTACGAAGCGAAGCGCGACGAGCTGCTGCGCGGGCTCGCCACTCGCGCCGATCGCATGGCGATGTTTCTCGCGAAAACGGGGAAGCGGATCGGCGTGCGCGCGGTGCAGAAAGCCGTGACCAGATTTCTCGACCAGATCGACGAGGACGCGGGGCTCACCGTACATTCGCTGCGGCACAGCTTCGCGACGCATCTGCTCGATGCGGGCGCCGACCTGCGCGCGGTGCAGGAGCTCCTCGGCCACGCCTCGATCTCGACGACGCAGATCTACACGCACACGAGCGTCGAGCGACTCAAGCAGGTCTATCAAAAGGCGCATCCGCGAGCGTAGCGGCCACGGCTCGAATCGTGCCGTCATGGCAGAGGTCCAATCCCTGATTCCAGCATGCGCATCGAGCTCGTTCCGCTGATCTTCGGCATCATCGTCGGCCTCGTGGGGTTGGGGCTGGTCGTCGACGCGTGGACGCCGGATGAGATCATCGTAAAGCGCGAGCGCCGTCGTCGGCCTCGAGTGGAGCGGCACCGCGGCGGCGAGGCGGCGATCGGGCTTGGCGTGCTCTGCATGGGCGCCGCCTTCATCGGCCGCGACACGTGGAACGGATCCGTGATCGCCGTGATCGCGGGAAGCGTGCTGTTGCTGTACGGCGCGCTGCTCAACTGGCACTACCTCGGAAACGCGATCACCCATCGCGGTGCGCTGCGCCGGCGCGGCGACTCCGCGCGCGCAGAGCGCTGAGCCACGGCGCAGCCTCGAGCAGCCCTCGGGTTCGTGCATCCCCGCCCGTTCCCGTTCGGGCTAGCTTTGATGCATGTCCAATCCACTCCCTCGCATGCGCGCGACGACTATTCTGGCGGTCCGCCGAAACGGCAAGGTCGCGATCGGCGGCGACGGCCAGGTCACGGTCGGCGAGACCGTCATGAAGTCGCACGCGCAGAAAGTCCGGGTGCTGCACGGCGGAAAGATCGTCACGGGCTTCGCCGGCGCCGCGGCGGATGCGATGACGCTCTTCGACAAGTTCGAGGAGAAGCTGGTGCGCTATCCCGGCAACCTCGCGCGGGCCGCCGTGGAGCTCGCCAAGGAGTGGCGCAGCGACCGCGTGCTGCGGCGGCTCGAGGCGCTGCTGATCGTCGCCGACAAGGAGCACGGATTCATCGTGTCCGGGACGGGCGAGCTGATCGAGCCCGACGACGGCATCCTCGCGATCGGCTCCGGCGGGTCGTACGCGCTGGCCGCGGCGCGCGCCCTGATCGACGCGACCACGCTCGAGGCGCCGGAGATCGTCACGCGCGCGATGCACATCGCGGGCGAGATCTGCATTTATACGAATACTAATATAACAGTTTTAGAAACGACTTAACGTTGGTCGTCCGCGGTCCGCGGTCCCGTCGTTCAGCGGCGCGAGCTGCATGACGCCGTTGCACCGCGGACCGCGAACGACGGACCACGGGCCACTATTCATGTCCTCCAATCGTACGCAGCAGGCGCTGGCCAAGCTGGCCGACCTCACGCCGCGCCAGATCGCCGCCGAGCTCGATCGGTACATCGTCGGCCAGGCCGAGGCGAAGAAGGCCGTCGCCATCGCGCTTCGCAACCGGTGGCGCCGCCAGCGCGCGCCGGAAGCGATTCGCGAAGAGATCTCGCCGAACAACATCATCCTCATCGGCCCGACGGGGGTGGGGAAGACCGAGATCGCGCGGCGGCTCGCCAAGCTCGCGGGCGCGCCGTTCATCAAGGTCGAAGCCTCCAAGTTCACCGAGGTCGGCTACGTCGGCCGCGACGTGGAGTCGATGGTGCGCGACCTCGTCGAGAGCGCGATCGACATGGTGCGGAGCGAGCGCGAATCCGAGGTGGAAGATCTCGCGCACGAGCGCGTCGACGAGCGACTCCTGGATCTGCTGCTGCCGCCGCCCGCCGCCGCCGAGAAGCCGGCCCCGGAGCCGGTCGCGAAGCTATCGTCTGACGACGCGCTCGGCGTCTTTCTCGTCTCCGGCTCCGGCTCGGTGACGAAGGAAGCGGCGCCCGACCCGGCGCAGGAGCGCTACAAGCGCACGCGCGACAAGCTGCGCCAGCTCTTGATCGACGGCCAGCTCGAGGATCGCGAGGTGGAGGTCGAAGTCACGCCGGCGAGCGTGCCGATGTTCGACGTGCTCGCCTCACAGGGCGCGCCCGAAGGCATGGACAACATCTCCGACATGCTCAAGGAGATGCTTCCCAAGCGAAAGAAGAAACGCACGGTCAAAGTCTCCGAGGCGCGGCGGATTCTCTTCGAGCAGGAGATCGAGAAGCTGATCGATCTGGAGGACGTCACCGCCGATGCGCTCGAGCGCGTCGAGCGGCTCGGCATCATCTTCCTCGACGAGATCGACAAGATCGCCGGGGAGCGCTCGCAGCACGGCGGCCCGGACGTCTCTCGCGAAGGCGTGCAGCGCGACCTGCTCCCGATCGTCGAAGGCTCGAACGTGCAGACCAAGTACGGCATGGTGAAGACGGACCACGTGCTGTTCGTGGCCGCCGGCGCGTTTCACGTGTCGAAGCCGAGCGATCTCATTCCGGAGCTCCAGGGCCGGTTTCCGATTCGCGTCGAGCTGAAGGCGCTCACCGAACAGGATTTCATCCGCATCATGACGGAGCCCGAGAACGCGCTCACCAAGCAGTACGCCGCGCTCGTCGAGGCGGACGGCGCGTCGCTCACGTTCACCGAAGACGGAATCGCTGAGATCGCGCGGATCGCCGCGCTGGTCAACGAGCGCATGGAGAACATCGGTGCGCGCCGGCTGCACACGGTGATGACGACGCTGCTCGAGGACGTGTTGTTCGATCTCCCCGACCGCGGCACCACGGCGATCAGGATCGACGCCGCCGCCGTCCGCGACCGTCTCAAGGCGATCGTGGAGGACGAGGACCTGCGGAAGTACATTCTGTAAGTGCTGAGAGGGGAGAGTGGAGAGAAGAGAGTGGCGGCGCGCGTCGCCCGCTCTCTCCTCTCCACTCTCGACTCTCGACTCTCCAATCTCCATCACATGCCCACCAACTTCCTCGCCATCCCCGACTTCTCGCGCGACGAGCTGGAATCGCTCTTCGAGCTTGCGGAGCGCATGCGCGACGGCACGTACGACAAGAAGCCGCTCGCGGGCAAGTCGCTCGCGATGATTTTCATGAAAGCGTCGACGCGCACCCGCGTCTCGTTCGAGGTCGGAACGTACCAGCTCGGCGGACATGCGCTCTTCCTCTCGCCGCGCGACGTGCAGCTCGGGCGCGGCGAGCCGATCGCCGATACGGCGCGCGTGCTCTCGCGGTACGTGGATGGCATCATGATTCGCACGTTCGCGCATCACGACATCGAAGAGCTCGCGAAGTACTCCGACGTGCCGGTGATCAACGGTCTCACCGACATGCTCCATCCCTGTCAGATCCTCGCCGATCTGCTCACGGTGCGCCAACATCTCGGCGACGTCACGAAGCAGAAGTACGCGTGGATCGGCGACGGGAACAACATGGCGAATTCGTGGATCAACGCCGCGTACCGCTTTGGCTTCGATCTCACCATCGCGTGCCCGCAGGGCTACGAGCCGGCGGATCACCTGCTCGAGCGCGCGCAGAAGGTCGCGAAGGTGCGGATCGTGCGCGATCCGATGGAAGCGGTGGCCGGCGCCACGGTGGTGAACACCGACGTCTGGGCGTCGATGGGGCAGGAGCAGGAGCAGAAGGACCGCGAGCGCGCGTTCGCCGGCTACACCGTGAGTCCGGCCCTCATGAAGCGCGCGGACAAGGACGCGATCTTCCTCCATTGCCTGCCGGCGCATCGCGGCGAGGAAGTGCTCGATGAAGTGATCGAAGGGCCGCAGAGCAAAGTGTGGGACGAAGCCGAGAATCGCTTGCACATCCAGAAGGCGATCATGGCCGTGCTGATCGGCGGTGAGACGCTGTGATTCCCAAAGTCGGCAAAAAGGCGCCCGACTTCACCGGGCTCACCGATGCGAACACGCCGATCACGCTCTCCGAGCTGCGCGGCCACAACGTGGTGTTGTTCTTCTATCCGAAGGACGATACCCCCGGGTGAACCATCGAGGCGGTCTCGTTTCGAGACGCCTTCCCTCGGTTCGAGGGACTCGATGTGAAAGTCATCGGCGTGAGCCCGGACACCTGGCGCAAGCACCGCAACTTCAAGAAGAAGTACGAGCTTCCGATGACGCTGATCGCGGACACCGATCACGCGATCGCGGACGCGTACGGCGTATGGGTCGAGAAGGTGTTCTGGGGTCGCAAGTACTGGGGCAACGCGCGTACCACGTTCGTGATTGACGGGCGCGGCAAGATCGTGCACGTGTTCACGGACGTCGATCCCAACGGACACGGGGGCGAAGTCGCGAAAGTCGTCGCCGCGATGAAATAGCGGCATGGAGGGTGCACGACTCGGCCGGCACTATGGCTGATGCACCCGACAAAAATCGTGAGAGCGAAGTTCCGCTCGAGAAGAAGCTCGAGGATCTCTACAAGCTCATCGACGGCGTCGACGTGGCCTTGCTGACCACGCGGCGCCACGATGGGAGCCTGATCTCGCGCCCGATGCAGACGCAGCGGCGGACGACGGGCACCGATCTCTGGTTCATGACGAACATGGAGAGCGAGACCTTCGAGGAGCTCGCGCTCGATCCCCACGTGAGCGTCGCGTACTTCAAGCCGCTCACCGGCGAGTGGGTGAGCGTGAGTGGCCACGCGATTCTCGAACGCGATCGCGACCTGATCGACGCGCTCTATCGCAACGAGTGGACGCGCTGGCTCCCCGATCAGGGCGACGGCAAACGGAACGGCGGCCCGCACGATCCACGCATCGCGCTCGTGCTGGTGGAGGCGGACAGCGTCGTGTACTCGAAGAACGACCACCGACTGCCTCTCCAGCTCTTCGCCGCGGTCAAGGCTCGCGTCACCGGCAAGTCGAACCTGCCCGAGGTGCGCGAGATCGGGCCGGAAGAGTTGCGGCAGTAGCCGCGCGGCTGGCCCGCAATCGAACCGCGGAGATCGCGGCGAAAATGGCAAACGGCACCGGAATGCATGCTGGATTCCGGTGCCGTTTGCGCGTTCACACCTCTGCGTTCTCCGCGACCTCCGCGGTAAGACCTGGCTACTTCTTCGGTTCGAGAATCTCCCCGATCCGATGATCCGCCGCCTCGAGGTGGTCGCGCGTCTCCGCGTTGGCCGACTTCGCGATCGCCGAGCGGATGCTCGAGCGCAGCGAGATCAGACTGCCGCGGAGCTCGGACTTCGCATCCTCGGAGAGGGGCTCGGCACGGCCGCCGAACGCACCGCCACGGCCGCCGCCGCCCGGCGCGGCACTCGCCGCCGGAGGATTGAGCTTCTCGTCGATGACGTGCAGGTAATCATCCTGCAGCGCGCGGCGATACGCGTCGATCTTCGGCGCGCCGCTGTAGACCTCGGACCACAGACCGCGGTTGAGATCCGTGAGCATGTCGTTGAGCGTGTACGCGTCGCTCGGGCTCTTGGCCGTCGCCTCTTCGTCGAGCATCCGGTTGAGCCGCCCATCCTGCAGGAGCGACGTGAGCACGCGCTGCTGCGCGCCGTTGATCCGGGTGATCATCCCCGGCGCTTCGGTGCGCGCCTCGATGTCCGGCCGGATCAGGTACGTCGGCGTCTTGAACACACTGTCATTCAAGAACTTTACAGCACCCTTCTGCTCCGCGCGCGTCGTCGGCACGTACACGGGGCCGGTCTCGCTCCCCGACTTGTAGTGCACCGAGCCGCCGCCGACCACCGTCACCACGTGCCCGGCCTCGGTCGCCCACTGGCCCACCACGCGATTGTAGAGGTTGAGCAGGAGCTCGTTGTCGTGCATCGGCTGCGTGCCCGTGCTCTGCACGTAGTTCATGACGCGGGCGATGTTCTTGAACCCGAGGCCCGTCGACTTGACCGGGTTGGCGTCGCCGACCGCCTCGTTCAGCGTGCCGTACTGGCCGAACGCGTTGTTCACCGAGAAGCGATACCACGGAATGCTGTCGCCCATCTCGGTCCACTTCTCGAGCGTCGGGATCTCGGCTTCCGTCGAGTTCGCGCCCGGAATCGGCTTGTAGCCCCACATGATCGTGTACTTGTCCCACGGACCGACGCGCGGAATCATGTACTGCAGCGGGATGTGATCCTCGGGCTGCGCCACGTAGTTCATGCGCGAGTAGTCCATGATGCTCGGGCTCGAGCCCATCTTCGCCACCCACGTCGGGCTGCGCACGCTGTCCGCCGGGTACGTCGAGCTGCCGATCTGGTCGTGCTGCAGACCGATCGTGTGTCCGATCTCGTGCGCGACGCCGAACTCGAGGAGCCGGCCCATGAGCGAATCGGGGAACGGCATCATCCGCGCGCGCGGATCCACCTGCGCCGCCTGCGCGAAGTACCAGTACTGCATCAGCTCGATCAGGTTGTGGAAGATGCGCGACGAGCCGTTGAGGATCTCACCCGTGCGCGGATCGCTGACGTGCGGGCCGACCGAGTTCTCGACCGTCGACGGCAGCCAGCGCACCATCGTGTGCCGGATGTCTTCCGCCGACCAATCGGGATCGTTCTTCGGGACTTCGCCCGGAATGATGCCGTCCTTGAAGCCGGCGGCCTCGAATGCGGGCTGCCAGTCGAGGATCGCCTTCTTGATCCATGGCTTCCACTGATCCGGCGTGCCCGGGTCGACGTAGTAGACGATCGGCTTCTTCGGGTAGCAGAGATTGCCGTCCATGCGATCCGAGCACTCGAGGCGCCAGCGCGTGATGTACTGCTTCGGCTCCGCGATCTGCTCGGGCGAGCTGAAATCGACCGTACGCACCGTGAAGAAGCCGATGCGCTCGTCCGCGCGGCGCGGCTGCATCGGATGCTCCGGCAGGCGCACGATGCTCCAGTGGCCGACGACACTTTGCGCCGCCTCGGCGCCGCCGCGGCCGCCGCCGGCGGGAGCGCCGCCACGGCCGCCGCCTGCGGCTGCCGGCGTGCCGGTCTGCGTCGCCTCGACCTCGACGTTGTCGGGGAAGGGGACCGCGCTCTCGATGTACGACCGGCTCGGATCGATGCCGTTCGGGCCCGTCGTGCGGATCGCGGCGATCTCGGGGATGTTCGTCGTGAACAGCCGCGTCACGTCGATCACCGCGGCGCTGTCGGGGCCGTACGCCTCGACGTTGAACATCGCGATGATTGGACCGTTGTTCGAGTTCTCGACGTTCTGATAGATATCCTTCGTGGTGTCCGCCGTGATCGCGAACGACGGCGAGCGGAGGATCACGTGGTTGCCGTTCCGCTCCCAGCGCAGCGTCCGTTCGCCGAACTCGTCGCCGGCGTATTCGCCGAAATCGCCGCCTGTGCGGTTCGGATTCTGTGCCGCGGCGCGGGCGTACCGGCCCACGATCAGCTCATCCTTGTTCAGCTCCCGGGCGGGAATCTCGAACAGGAGTCGATCGCCGACGCGGTGCACGATGAACATGCCGCGGCGCGTCTTGGCCGCGCGCGTGACCACGCGATTGTAGGGTTGCGGCTCCGCGGTCGCCGCGCCTTGGGCGCCGCCGCGGCCGCCGCCGAATCCGCGGCCGCCAACCGCCGTGTCTTGCGTCGGCGTCTGGCTACCGCGGCCCGGGAAGATGGTCTGTGCTGGAGCAGGAGTGGGCGCCGGCTGCGGCGCGGGTTTGGAGCACGCCGCGAGCGCCGCCGCGGCGATGACCGGTGCTATGCGCTTCTTCATTATGGAGTTGGGAGGAGGAGGGATTCGTACTACAACGTTCTGAAGCTGTCTTCCGTTGCGGCCCGGCGCAATTGGGGACGCGCGGGCCTCCTCAAGCGTTCACGAACAACGTGTCGAGGAGCGAGTTGGTGAACAGACCGGCGGCGTCGTACTTCGCGAGGATCGCGACTTCGGCGTCCCAGTCGTCGCCGGCCGCACGGCCGGTGGTCATCCCTTCGCGAATCGATTGCAGGACCGTCGCATTCGTCCACGCCCCGGAGCTCGAGTACGCCCACCCCTTCGACCACTCGGGCAGCACCTTGGCGTACGTCCCGGAATAGTTCTGATAGATCCAGGTCTCCAGCGTCGTGTAGAAGTCGTCCGACGCGGGCGTCCCGGGCAGCGTCAATACGTCGAACCAGACGGCGACGTCCCAGCCGTTCGCCACGTCGTCGCTGCCTTGCGCCAGCGCGGAGATGATCGGACGTCCGGCATTCTTGGCCGCGACCTGATCAGGCGCGTCGAGCGCCGTCACGCGAATCTCGAGCGGGGCGTTCACCGGGTACTGGTTCTTGCTCTGGTACGCGGTCAGCAGCTCGGTGAATTTATTTGTGAACTCGTAGACGGCGCGCTGCGCGTCGCCGCGCTTCATGTGGATCGCGTAGCCGTTGGCCGTCACGCGAAGCGTCGTGTCCTTCACGTAGAGCAGCGTGTTTTTCGACGGACCCCAGATGTCGCTCACGCCGGAGAGTCCGATCGCGAGCTGCGTGAAGCCGATCATGAACTCGCCGAGCTTGGGCGTCAGGTTGCCGGCGCCCTGCGCGATCAGCTTGATGAGCACCGTCACCCAGTCCGGCAGGTTGTCGGAGAATGCGTAGTTGTAGGGTGCGTTGACGACCGTGGATCCCGACGGCTGCTTTGGCGCGTTGGTCCACACCTTGAGCCATGAGGTGTTCGTGAACGGATACCAGATCACCTCCACGCGTCCCGACGCGGAGAGGTAGGCGCCAAGGCTCTGCGCCGGCGGCGTCGCGCTGGGCTGCGCGAACAGCGTTGTGTTGGGAATGTTCGTGAAACTCTGGCAGCGCAGGTTGTAGTTGTCCACGAGCTGCAGCGTCGCGTCGACGATCAGCGCGCGTCCCGCGTGCGTCAGCAGCGCCGTCATGTCTGACTCGCCGCGCGTGAACGTGCGGACGGTGTACGCGTTCGGCGTCGACGACGACGGATCCGTCACGACCGCGGTGAGCGCGAGGATCTGGTTGCTGAGCGAGCCGTAGCTGATCGGCAGCTGGTCGCCTGGCACCGGGATCGCCGTGCCGTGCGCGTCGATCGCCAGGACGCCGCCCACGGTGAGATGCCCCGGCGCCGGCGTGTGCGCGAACGCGTAGCCCGGCGCCGCGCCCGAGCCGCCGGGCTGCAGCTCGAGGAAGGTGAGCAACTGGTCCATCGTGGCGCCGGTCTGCGCCTTCGCCTGCGCCGGCTGACCGTTCTCCGCCGGGAGGAACGTGATCTGGTTCATGTACTTCGTGAAATCCACGAGCAGGATCTTCGCGAACGCTTGCGTATCCTCGGTCACGGTCAGTGGCGACCAGCCGTGCATGATCCCGCGAGCGCGCACCTGGTAGCCTGCCTGCGTCGCCCAGTTGCAGACGGCGACCACGTCGTCCGTGGTCTTGGGCGCGCACGTCCAGAGCAGCGGGACGTTGATCGTCCACGACCAGTTGAGATAGGGCTGGAGACTGACTTCGATGGTTGGCGGGAAATTCGCGGGGGCGAGCGTGTTCATGGCGTGAGGGTGTGCGGGGAGCGTGGAATGGGCCATGCGCGCCGGCGTCGGAGCGGCGAGGGAAGGCGGCGCGGACGTTTAGAGTTCCGATATTGCACGGTACTCGCGAGTCCGGCGAGCCAGCACAGTGTACGACGATCGGGCTTCCCAGTCCAGGCGGCCAACGTACCACCTCGGGTCCGCCGGGCCCCGGCCTGGCGGGCGCCCGCGCGGACCATCAAAAGCCGGCGTATATTCATCCCCATGACAACAGCATCCCTCGAGGGGGCGCTCAAGCGCACCCCGTTCTACGAAAAGCACGTCGCGCTCGGCGCGAAGATCGTCCCCTTCGCCGGATACGAGATGCCCGTGCAGTACGCCCAGGGACTCATGGCCGAGCACAAGGCCGTTCGCGAGCGCTGCGGGCTGTTCGACGTGTCGCACATGGGCGAGTTCATCATCACCGGCGACCGTGCCGTGGACTTCGTGAACTACGTCACGACGAATGACGTCGGCGCTCTCGAGCTCGGGCAGGTGCACTACTCCACGATCCTCAACGACCGCGGCACGATCGAGGACGACTGCCTCGTCTATCGCTTCCCCGACAAGATCATGATGGTCGTGAACGCGTCGAACGTGGCCAAGGACTTCGCCCATATCGCGCGCCACGCCGGCCGATTCGGCGTCCAGATCACCGACGTGAGCGACTCGATCGGGCTGCTCGCGCTGCAAGGTCCCCTCGCCGCGGGCATCCTCCAGCCGCTCACCAAGACCGATCTTTCGGCGATCAAGTATTACCACTTTACTGAAGGTGAAGTCGCCGGCATGCCGATGATCATCTCGCGCACCGGCTACACCGGCGAGGACGGCTTCGAGCTCTATCACGACGTGAAGTACTCGGACAAGCTCTGGGACGCGCTCGTCGGCGCCGGCGACGTCACGCCCGCGGGACTCGGCGCGCGCGACACCCTGCGCTTGGAAATGGGCATGGCGCTCTACGGCAACGACATCGACGACACCGTGACGCCGCTCGAGGCCAATCTCGGTTGGCTCGTGAAGCTCAAGAAAGGCGATTTCGTCGGGAAGCCCGTGCTCGATGAGCAGAAGGCGCACGGTGTTCCGAAGAAGCTCATCGGCTTCACCCTCGGCGACCGCAACATCGCGCGCCACGGCTACCCAGTATTCACGGCCAACGGCCAGGCGAGCGGCACGGTCTGCAGCGGCACGATGAGCCCCACCCTCGGCATTCCGATCGGCACGGCCTACCTGCCAACCGCCGAGGCGAAGGACGGTGCCACGTTCGAGATCGAGATTCGCGGCAAGCGTGTTCCCGCGACCGTGGTGAAGCCGCCGTTCTACAAGGACGCGTCGCATCTCTGAGCGTGGCATGCGCGTCGCCGTACTGACGATCTCGGACGCCGGCGCGCGCGGCGAGCGCGAGGACACCTCGGGTGACGCGGCCGAAGCGTGGATCCATGCGCGCGGCTATGACCTGGCCGAACGCTGCATCGTGCCCGACGAATCGGGCGAGATTGCGTCAACGCTCGCGGCGTGGTGCGACCGTGGAGTCGCGGATCTCGTGCTCACCACCGGCGGCACCGGCCTGAGCGCGCGCGACGTGACGCCGGAAGCCACGCGTGCGGTGCTCGAGCGCGAAGCCCCCGGCATCGCCGAGCGCATCCGCGCGCTGTGCATGGCGGGCTTCCCGCGGGCGGCGCTCTCGCGCGGACTCGCCGGCACGCGTCATAAAACGCTCATTATAAATCTCCCAGGATCCACCGGCGGCGTGCGCGACGGGCTCGCGGCCATCGAGCCGATCGTCGAACACGCGGTGGCCGTGGTCCGCGGCGCGCCGCTCGACCACGGCCGGAGCGCCCCCGCCAAGCCGGAATCGCCCGCGCGATGAAAGTCCTGCTGACGCTCCAGGACGTCGAGCCGGCCGTGCGCATCAACGCCGCGCTCGAGGGCGAGGGCGTCGACACCGCGCTCGTCTCGCCGCTCGACGACATCCGCGCCGCGCTCAAGCGCGAGAAGCCCGACATCATCGTCTTCAGCGGCGAGCTGGCGGAGCCGTCGACCGTGGCGATCGTGAAGGCGCAGCTCTGGGAGGGCGCTGCGGCGGTCGGTCTCGCCGACAATCTCGACCCGGCGCACTTGGAGCGCCTTCGCCAGCTCGGCTACGTCGATCTCTTTCCGAAACCAGTCAACGTCGAGGAGGTCCTCGGCGGCTTGCGCCGCATCCTCGAGCGGCGCCGCCTGCAGCGCCTCACCGGCTTGATCGGCGAGAGCGACCCGATGCGCGAGGTGATGGTGCAGGTCGAGCAGATGGCGCCCGTGTCGAGCACCGTGCTGATCGAAGGCGAGAGCGGCACGGGGAAGGAGCTCGTCGCCAGGGCGATCAGGCTGCTCAGCAACCGGCGCAACAAACCATTCATCGCGGTGAACGTCGGCGCGTTGCCGGAGACGCTGCTCGAGAGTGAGCTGTTCGGTCACGAAAAGGGCGCATTCACCGGCGCCGCCGAACGACGACTCGGGCGCTTCGAGCTGGCCGACGAGGGGACGTTGTTCCTCGACGAGATCGGCGAGATTCCGACCGCCACGCAGGTGAAGCTCCTGCGTGTGCTCGAGGAGCGCGAGTTCATGCGCGTCGGCGGCACCCAGCCGATCAAGGTCGACGTGCGCGTGATCGCCGCGACGAACCAGCCGTTGCGCGAGCTGGTCGAGGAAGGACGGTTCAGGTCGGATCTCTTCTATAGACTGAACGTTCTGCGCATCTACCTGCCGCCGCTCCGCGAGCGCCCCGACGATATCGCGATGCTCGTCCGCCGCTTCGTGCAGGATTTCTCCGAGCAGCACGACCGGCGCTTCCACGGCATCTCGGCCGACGCGATGCAACTGCTCAGAGAGTACGCGTGGCCGGGGAACGTGCGTGAGCTGCGCAATCTCGTCGAGAGCATGGTCGTGCTCGCGCCGAATCACGAGATCCAGCCGGGCGACCTGCCGCGACACATTCGCGAGGGTGGCGCCGCGCGTCTGCTCCCGGTGCACGTCGGCCCGATCCTGCGCGCGCAGGAGGGGACCGCGGGGCGGGAGCTCGAGTTCATCGTGCGGAGCCTCCTCGAGCTCAAGCTTCAGGTGGAGGAGCTTCGGCGCCGGCTCGACGACCAGCGCTCACCGATGCACGAACACTGGATCGGCGACGTGCATCCCACGCCGCCGCTCCAGGCGCCTGCCGTGGGCGCGATCGAGCCGCGCGACCAGGCGCCGCCGCCGAACGTGCTCACGATCGCGCCCGGGACGAAGATGGCCGACATCGAGCGCTCGGCGATCGAGCTGGCGCTCAAGGAGACACGCGGGAACCGCCGTCGTGCGGCGGAGATGCTGGGCATCGGCGAGCGGACGTTGTATCGCAAGATCAAGGAGTACCGCATGCCCGAGCACGTGTATTCGGATTAGCTTGATTCAATTCGGATCGCGCGCGATATTGGCCGCACTCGGCGGAGCCGGTCGATGCAGGCCGTGACGCAGAACCCCTGTCCTCGTCCAGACACCGGACGAGTAGTCATCGATCGACGCCGGAGCACGTAGTTGTCACTTCCCGCCAATTCCACGCCGCCCGGGGGCGAGTCGCTCATCGCCGGCAGCGTGCTGCCCATCCAGCGCGCCGAGGAGCTCCTGGCCACGTTGCCCGGAGTGATGTCGGCGCGCATCATCGCGGGACAGAACGGCGCCGTCGAGGAAATTCACATCCTCACGACGACGGACGTCACGCCCAAGCAGACGGTGCGCAACGTGGAGAGCGCGCTGATCGCGCACTTGGGGATGCGCGTGAGCCACAAGAAGATCTCGGTGGCGACCTCGGACGAGGGGCAGCGGCCGATGCGGCCGCTCCAGTTGCCGGTGAGCGGGCCCACCCTCGCCGCGACGCCGCCGGTACCGATGGCGGCGATCCCGAGCCACGCGCCGGGCTACACCAGGCGCCGGATCTACTTCGAGGATGTGGAAGTTCGCCGTTCGCGGAGCAAGGGCGTGGCGTGCCGCGTTACGCTCAGGAAGGGCGAACAGTCGTTTGTGGGCGAATCCGAAGGGCTCGAGAACGAGCGGCTTCGGATCGAGCTGGCCGCCCGCGCCGCCCTGGCCGCCATTCGGCAGGCCGAAGGGGAGGAGCGGGTGATTCTGGCGCTGGAGGGGTGCAAGCTGATCGACGCGTTCGACCGCGAGTTCGTGTTCGTGGGCGTGACGACCCGTTCGGGACGCGACACCGCGTTGATGACCGGGAGCGCGGAGGTTCGCGAGAGTCCGGAGACGGCGAGCGTGTTGGCGGTGCTGGACGCGACGAACCGCTGGTTGGAGAAGTAGCGGCGACGGTGGGGGGAGGCGTGCGGCGATACGAAGTTGGTATCACCGCACTTGAATAAAAGGTTACAGGGCGGGGCAGGCGAAGCCCGGCCCGATGCGGGTCGATATTTGCGTGAACGAGCCGAGGGGATGGACGCTGGAAGTTGGACCCGCGGCTCGGGCGGTAGCTGGAATGCAGTCCTCCAGCGGACGCGATGCAGCGATCCGTGGAGGTGGTCGAGAGATCGAACGACGAACGCCGTTCTCCCACCTTCCGAGCTTTCAAACTAGCAATTTAAAAAAAACGACCCCCTCCCTCGCTGAAGCGAAGACGAGCGGAGGACAATTCCGTCCAAGTAGTTGAGCGGAGCTCACTTTGGAGCACACGGGAACGTGTGACTGTGGTACCGAAGGGGGTGACGCATATGAAAAACATCCGGAGCCAGTTCTGGGGCGCGGTTGTGATCTGGGGCTGAGCGTGCGGCGGGGGTCGCCTTACTTATGAGAACGCGAGTCAAAATCTTCGCGGCGGCCGTCATTCTCACGGCGGTCGGGCTAACCGCCGTCGTGGTAGCCGTGTCTCCGCGAGGCTCAACGGCATATCTGAGCGACTCGCTCATATTGTGCGCGCTGGCAATCGCCGGTGAAATGCTGGCTTTTACGTTGCCCAATCGCGCCATCGGCTCAGTGGGATTCATCCCCTACTTTGCGGCCGCAGTGCTCGTGCCGGCGTGGCCAAGCGTGTTCGCGGTTGCGGTCGTCAGAGCGGGCATCGAGATGGTCTCCGATCGGGAGACCATCAAGCGCCTATTCAACATTGCAACGCAGACCTTCATGGAGGCCGTTGCCATCCTGTGCTATTTGGCGCTAGGTGGCTCAAGCCTATTGCACGCACCAAACATCGCAAGTCTACCACATATTGCTCAGCAATACGGCTTGGCGGCGATGGGTGCGTTCACGCTGGCGTTCTTTATCAATAATTTCCTCGTCTTTGTGGTGATAGCACTGGCCTCTGGGCGATCTGTGAAATCGGTCGTGTTCGAGAGTAGCCGCGCGACGTTCGTTGTAGACTTGCTTACGAGCCCCTTGGTCTTCGTATTCGCATGGGTATATGCCGCGTTCAGTGCTCTCGCGGCCGCAGCACTGTGGGTCCCGATCCTGGGCTTGCGTCAGGTTCATCGCATCAATCTTGAGCTCGAACGCACGAACGAAGAGCTGCTCGAGTTGATGGTCAAGTCACTCGAGGCGCGAGATCCGTACACCTCCGGGCACTCGAGGCGGGTTCACCACTACTCGACGATCATCGCTCGGGCGATTGGATTGAGTGATCGGCAGATCGAAGAAGTTGGTCATGCGGCATTATTGCACGATGTCGGCAAGATCTACGAGAAATATGCGCCCGTGCTGTCCAAGCAGGACAAGCTCACTCCTGAGGAGTGGGCCATCATCAAAGATCACCCAGCTGATGGTGCCAACCTAGTAGCCACCATGTCGCGGCTACGTGGTGTTGTACCCGCGATACGACACCACCACGAGAACTGGGACGGAACCGGGTACCCAGACGGCTTAGCTGGCGAGATGATTCCTCTCGCGTCTAGGATCATTCGCTTTGCTGACACGATCGACGCCATGACGACGGAGCGGCCGTATCGTCGCCCTCTGTCGGAGTCACAGGTTCGAGGCGAAGTGGTGCGCTGCCGCAGTACCCAGTTCGATCCAGCGATCGCTGACAAATTGCTGTCGAGCGCCATGTGGACGACGCTCTTCGCGCCGTCTGCGGGTGAACCCCGTACTCGAGAACTGGCAATCCTTCCAACGGACTCGCAGAAGGCGTTCGCGAGAAGTCGCGGGGCCTAAGTCAGGTCATTCCCAGGCCTAGTTCTCGGTCTCATTGATGCGCTCGAACTGGCGTTCGACCGAGAGAGTTGCTGCGTAATCACGCACGCCGAATCGCCGCGGCACTTAGCTCGAGTTCGCGACAAATATCATCCGGGTCGGTCGGGACCAGCGATTTGAGGAGCGCTCGCTTTTCACTCGTGATTTCCAGGCCGACTTGCGCCGCGATGATCTGCAATCCGTGATTGAACGGAGTCTTTTTTCGCTCCGCGCGTATGATATGCTCGCGAAGGACTTCGACTCCGGCCTTCGCGTTTCCGCGCGCACACAACGCGCGCCATGCCGTCTCGATCTCAAGATCTGCTTCAATACCACTTCCATTATCTCGGGTGGATCGGGAGATAAGCTCTTCAATTTCTTCGTTTGTAGGTACCGCTCCGCCGAGCGTTTGCAGCAGGATACCGAACGCGTCGTACCATCGCCGCAGCCGAGATAGAGGACGTTCAGGCAGCGTGGGCATAGAGTTGAAGCTTTGCGTCGCGAGCTCCAAGTCATTGTCTTGAGCCGCAATGTAGGCGCGCATCGATAGGAAGTCCCATCGGGCTTCGACACGTGGATGCTCGGCCCAAATTTTCGCGCCAACGGCGATCCACTTCCGCGCGACTTCGTAACGACGCGCGGAATAGAGCAATCCTCCCAATGCTCCCGTGAGACTTATCGCTGTGCCGACCATTTCGAACCGCATGGCGTTGCGAAATGCGGCCTGTAAGCTCTCGACGGCATCGTCGATTCGGCTTGCACGCCAAAGCACGATTGACGCGTTGAACTGGCATCGCGTTCGAGCGAAAGGCTCGAGAGTATCGGCGAGGCTCAGCGCAGATTGTGCGGCAACGGTGGCAGCTTCGATGTCGCCGATCGCCGCGGATGAGATCAGTTCGAAGCGGAATCGGAGCTCGTCATTCGGCGGCAATTGCGCTACAACGTCTTTCAGCGACGCACGAGCTCGTGCCAAAGCCTCGCGGCGATCGTAGAGATCGGCGACAATTGAAATCATTGTCCCTGCGTCTACGCGATGCCGATTGTCTGCATCAGACTCAACGCATGCGAGGAGCCGCGGTTCGGAGCGCTCGACATCAAAACCTCCCAGCACGTAGCTTCGTAGCTCCGACAATTCGTAGTCATCATGCCGGATCTCGGGGGAGAGACTGCGGACTACCTCCGCCCATGCCGCAGCTTTGGCGAGTTCACTCGTCGCCGTGTACGCCATAACGATTTCTCGGCCGGCTGTAATTCGTTCTGCATCATCCTCCGCGAGCTCGAAGATTCGTTCACGCACGACGGCTGCTTCGCGTGTGCGGCCGATCCGTCCAGCGTATTGAGCACATCTACTGAGTGCCGCGATCGACTCCTTGCGCGCACCTGCAGCAAGCCAATGTTCTGCACAAACCCAAAGAACAGACGCCGATGTATCCCGTCCGCTTCCCTCGAGCACCTCCGCGGCTCGCCGATGCAGCATGGAGAGGACCGGTGTTGAACAACCGGCAAGGACAACTTCATCAATCAGCGGGTGCACTGTCACAAAGGAATTATCCGCGGAGCGGAGAATGTCGTGCCTCTCCAATTCGGAAATATTCTCGAGGAGATCAATGTCCGAAAATTGGAGAGCGGCCCGCAGTAGTTCCGGCGTACAGTGAGGTGCGAGCACCACGCACATCCGGAGCACATTCAGAGCCCTGAGCGGTAGACGAGTGACGCGCTGCCGGAGCAGCTCACTGAGGGTCGGCGGCATCGTCAAGCGTTCGCCAGTCGTCCGGTAGTGCGCAATCAGATTGCTCAGGAACAGTGGATTGCCTGCCGCGGTTTGAAGCATCCATCGCCTGACCTCAGGCTCCGCTTCGGACGCTGATTGCTCCGCAAGCTGCTCAAGCGCATCATTGGGCAACGGCGGGAGCGCGAGATGTGCCAAGTTGTCCGAGTGCGCTGGCGCTCCGAGGACGTGCGCGGAGTCGCGCGAGGTCACGATTGCAAATAGGCGAAGCTCATTCGGCGCAGCGATAATGTCGAACAGCAGTTCTCGCGAGCCCGCATCCAACCAGTGGGCGTCTTCGACAACTAGGACCACTTGCTGCTCATCGCACACCGCCTCGAACAGATCCTGGACTGCGCGCGTGATGGCCAAAGAGGGCTCGCTGACCGCAATCTCAGCCGTATCACTGCGACCGGTGAGCAGTCGGAGGTGCTGAAGTGCCGATGCCGAGCAGCCAAGTGCGCCACGTAGGCCAAGCAGCCTGGGTACAATTTCGATGAATGCAGCAAGTGGTTGACGAACTCGGTTCTCTCGCGCGACGACTCTTTCGACGCGTGCGCCCGCGAGCGCCGCGATCTGTGCGAACTCCCGCGCGAGGCGTGATTTACCGATACCGGGCACACCGGATATGATCGTTGCCCTCGCCGCTCCCGCTTTTGAGCGCTCAAACTCACCCGTGAGCAGTGACATCTCGCATGTACGACCAACAAATGGGAAGTCTGGTTCGGCCGCATACTGCTCCACCTCCTGCTCACTGATCCGCCGCCTCAAGATCTTCGCCGAGACCGTCAGATCCCCCGACTCCCGCCCAACCTCCTTCACGTACTCATCCAACAACCGCACCGCCGCCACCTTCGCCCCGCCAATCGCCAACATCTCCGCCAACCCGAGCGTCGCCTCCTCGTTCAACGGATCCAACGCCAGGCACGCGCGCGCCGCCCGCTCCGCCTGCGCCCAGTCCCCGACGCGCTTCGCCCGCGTCAGCTCCTTGAGCAGCGCTTTACAGATCTCGAATGTCGCCCGGGCGCGGTACCCCGCGAGCCACTCCGCGTACGCTTCCGAGTGCTCCGGCGCGTACCCCGGCAGGAAGCCGCCCGCCGCGGCCGCGAGCTTCGCCGGATCCGGTCGGTCGCCGGCCAGTAGCTCGGAGTAGTCGCTCGCCACCGCGTCGGAGGCCAGCGCCATTCCATGCTTATCGGAATCGATGCGCACGCCGAGTCGCCGGAATCCGTACAGGAGCTCGCGCAACGAGTGCCGCGCGTTGTCCTCGGTGCTGTCCGGAAAGATCAGCTCGCGCAGCACGTCGCGCGGCACCCGGCGACCGGGTTCCGCGGAGAGGTGCAGCAGCAATGCGAATTTGCGAACGGATGTCGGCGTCAGACGCGCGTTTCCCGCGTCGATCCGCGCCGTCCCTAACGTATGGACGAAGAGCATGCCCACCGGCCCCCCACCGGTGATCATCATCTGCGCTGTGCCGTCGTCGGCGAACCATTCTCGGCGCTGCACGTCATGCCAGCGTCATCCATATGATGACGCCGATCGCGGAGGTTCGCCAGATTATGATGAGCGCGCTCTAATCATTCGGCGCGCTTGCCCGGATTCACGACGGCACGCGTTGCGCGGCGCGCCGGCGCCGGCGCTACGCCCGACCGCCCACGGTCACGAGCCGCTCGGCCGAGACGCCTTCCGCTTCCGCCTGGAAGTTCACGACCACGCGGTGGCTCAGCACCGGCACCGCCATCGCATTCACGTCCTCTAAATCCGGCACGGCGCGGCCGTCCATCGCCGCGCGCGCCTTGGCGCCGAGGATGAGGTACTGCGACGCGCGCGGACCCGCGCCCCAGCTCACGTACTTCTTCACCATCGCCGTCGCTTCCTCCGCGTCCGGACGCGTCGCGCGCGCCAGCTTCACCGCGTAGCTCACGATGCTCGGCGGCGCCGGCAGGCGGCGCACCAGCCGTTGCAGGTCGAGCAACTGCTCCGCGTTCAGCATCGGGCGGATCTCCACGCCGACGTCGCCCGTCGTCGTGGTCACGATCCGCTCTTCTTCCTCGCGCGACGGGTAGCCGACGATGAGCTGCATCATGAAACGGTCGAGCTGCGCCTCGGGCAGGGGATACGTTCCCTCCTGCTCGATCGGGTTCTGCGTCGCGAGCACGAAGAAGGGCTCCGGCAGCCGGTGCGTCTGCCCGGCGGCGGTCACGGCATGCTCCTGCATCGCCTGGAGCAGCGCCGCCTGCGTCTTCGGCGGCGCGCGGTTGATCTCGTCCGCGAGCACCACGTTGGCGAAGATCGGACCTTTCGCAAACTTGAAAAAGCGCCGGCCCGTCGCGTGGTCCTCTTCCAGCAGCTCCGTGCCCGTGATGTCGCTCGGCATCAGGTCCGGCGTGAACTGCACGCGCGAGAACGTGAGATCGAGCGCCTGCGCCACGGTCTGCACGAGCAGCGTCTTGGCGAGTCCCGGCACGCCCACCAGCAGCACGTGGCCGCCGGCGAGCACCGCCGCCACGAGATCGTCAACGATCTTGTGCTGACCCACGATCCGGCGCCCGATCTGCTCGACCAATGCCGATCGCGCGCGCGCGAGCTGGTCGAGCAGCTCGACGTCTCGGGAATCATCGACCGGCTGCTGTCGCGTCGCCACTCGCTCTCTCCGTCTGCCGTGTGCGTGAGTCTCGGGAACCTAACCGCCGCCCGCGGCAAAACGAAAGAGCGGCCGGTCTCGACTGAGACCCGCCGCCCGACGATCACCCTGGTCGTCCCGCCAGCCGCTCGTGCTTACTTGACGATGAAGTCGACCTGGCGCTTGACGGGGTAGTTCGTGCTGTTGAGCACCGCGACCGCCGTGTACTTTCCGGGCTTCACGCCCGTGTCCCACGACTCGCTCACGCGCATCGCGTCGCCCGTGCCGAGCTGCTTGTTCTGCACGCCCTGCGTGAACATGCGGCCGTCCGCCCAGTGCCACACCGTGCGCCCCACCGAGTCGACGATCACGAAGTCGTACGCGCGCCCATTAGGAAAGTCTAATTCAACGTGTTTGCCGCCGACGTTCACCACGTCGAGCGCGAGCCGCACGGCCTTCGGCGCTACGACGACCGCGAAGCGCGAATCGATCTTCGCTTCGGTCGCGTGCTTGTCCGCGGCGTGTCGCTTGGGGGCGACGGCGGTGAAGGGATGGGTCGGGATGATCGAAGCGAGCGCGGCCGGCTCGTTCGAGCGAGGGCGCGGTCCGCACGCGAACGCGAGCGCACCGGCGCAGAGAATCGTGATGATCAGGCGGGTATTCATGGTCCCGATGGCGGCGGGTCGGGGTGCATGACGGTGAACGCTCGGCCGCTCACAAATCATGCAAAGGCGAACTTATCAACCCCGAGACGAATAGTCAACGTGAAGGGTAACACCCAAAGTATCGGTCGTTGTGTGACTTAAACCACACGAGAAAATCTTCGGCGCTCGTTCGGTTTCAGCCCCGAAGTTCGCTTGCGAAAAATTTCACAAGCTCCTAGATTCCGCGCCGCATGACAGACGAGTTCAGGGGCGCCGGCTCACATCGGCCCGGCGGACCGGCCGGCCAAAAGGCCGCGCTCTCGGCCGGCGAATTTGCGGGCATCGGAATCGAGTTCGCCGCCACGATTCTCGTCTTTACGTTCGCGGGGGTTTGGCTCGACAATCGGCTCGGTTCCACCCCCTGGTTTGTGCTCGTGGGCGTGTTCGTGGGTGCGGCGGCGGGTTTCTACTCGATGTATCGACGGGTCACGGCGGCGCAGCGGCGCGACGAGGAGCGGCGAAAAGCCGAGCGGCAGCGATGATGGGACCCGTGGCGCGGTACGTCTTGGGAGTGGCCGCGGTGGTGCTCATCGCGGCGTCGCTGCTCTCACTCGTCTTCCGCGGCCCTGGCGACATGGCGGCGGTGTGGGTGAGCGCGCTGGTGGCGTACGCGGTGCAGCTCGCGGCCTTCGGCATCGGGAACATGGTCGGCGGACGCACCAACCTCGTGGCGAAGATGGGGACCGGGGCGCTCGTGCGCTTCCTGGGCCTGGTGGTCTACGCCGTGCTGACGGCGATGGTGCTCCATATGCCCCTCGTGGCCGCGCTCATCAGCATCGTGACGTTCTTCTTTCTGACGACTCTAGTCGAACCTTTGTTGATCCGACTATGAAAGTGCGTTCGTTCTTCCGTGCTCTGCTCGTGGCGGCCATCGTCGGCCTCCCCTCCGTCGTCCTCGCGCAGGATCCGGGCAAGCCCATCGAGACCCAGCTCGGACCGGCCGACATCATCATGCCGCACATCACGGACTCGAAGACGATCGAGTATCCGTGCTACAAGGGCGCCGGCGAATGGGCGTGCGAGGCAACGTTCCCGACCTGGAACGTGAAGATTGGCGGGAACACGTACGACCTGGGCCTCACGAAGCACATCTTCTTCATGATGCTCGCCGCGGTGCTCGTGGCGATCGTGTTGATCGGCGTGGCGCAGTCGCACGCGCGCTCGACGCGCGCGGTGGGGCGGCCGAAGGGCTTCGCCGCCGGCCTCGAGGCGGTGGTCCTCTACTTCCGCAACGAGATTTTTCTCCCGGCGCTCGGCGAACATGGCGGCGCGAAGTTCGTCCCGTTCTGCCTCACGCTCTTCTTCTTCATTCTCTTCTGCAATCTGTTCGGCCTCGTGCCCTACGGCTCGACGCCGACCGGCAACGTGGCCGTCACGGCGACGCTCGCTGGGATCACGTTCGTCGTGATCGAGGTGACGGGGATGCGGACGCTCGGGGCAGGGTACCTGGGCACCATCTTCTACTGGCCGCACGACATGTCGGTCGGGGTGAAGCTGCCGCTGACGATCATCATGACGCCGGTCGAGATCGTCGGAAAGTTCACCAAGCCGTTCGCGCTCACGATCCGTCTTTTCGCCAACATGATCGCGGGGCACGTGATCATCCTGGCGCTGATCGGATTGATCTTCCTCTTCGGCTGGTTCGTGGCGCCGCTCGCCATCGCGATGGCGATCGGCATCATGATCCTCGAAATCCTGGTCGCGGTCATCCAGGCGTTCATCTTCTCGCTGCTGGCGGCGGTGTTCATCGGGCAGATCCGCACCGCGCATCATTAGGAGGACTCGGCGCGCAGGCGCTCCACGCGCGCCGACACGTATCCGGACGACCGTCCGGAGACGCTCGTTGAGCCCCGGGGCTCGGTGACGGGCGGCGGACGCGCGGGACGGCGCCGCGGAGCAACGCAGTGTAATTGTTTTATTATCGGAGATTCATTATGGCAATTCTTCCTCTCCTTCAGGCCGCCTCGCAGTCCGTTGGGTTCAATCCCGCGTACGCGGGCGCCTGGGCCATGCTTGGCGCCGGCATCGGCGCGGGTCTCTCGGCCATCGGCGCGGGCATCGGCATCGGCCTGATCGGCGGCCGGGTCGCCGAGGCGCAGGCGCGCCAGCCGGAGATCTCTGGGACGATCTTCGCGAACGGCATCATCATCGCCGCGCTCATCGAAGGCGTCGCGCTGTTCGGCGTCGTCGTGTGCTTGCTCATCGAGCTCAAGAAGTACTTCTAGTCGTCGATCGGCCGGCGGCCCCGGGGCCGCCGGTCAGATCCCATCCACCATTCGCCATGCACATGCGTTCGCTTTCACTCTCCGCCATGCTCCTCGCCGTGAGCGCCGCGCCCGCGATGGCGCAGGAAGCCGCGGGCGGCGGCGGTCTGATGAGCCTCCAGCTCAACCTGATGTTCTGGACGCTCATCATCTTCGTCCTGCTGTATTTCATCCTCTCCAAGTGGGCGTTCGGCCCGATCACCGCGGCGGTCGAGAAGCGCGAGAAGGCGCTCGAGGACGCGCTCGAATCCGCCAAGCGCGACCGCGATGCGGCCGCGGCGCTGCTCGCCGAGCATCAGGCGCAGATCGCGGCGGCGCGCGACGAGGCGCAGAAGTACATCGCCGAGGGCCGCGCGGCGGGTGAAAAAGTTCGCACGGACATGCTCGCGCGTACGCGCACCGAACAGGACGAGATGCTCGAGCGAGCGCGGCGCGAGATCGAGAACGAGAAGGACCGTGCGATCGCGCAACTCCGCCGCGAAGCGGTGGACCTCGCGCTCGCCGGCGCGACCAAGGTCATCGAACAGAACCTGCAGTCGGACAAGAATCGTCAGCTCGTCGAGAGCTATCTCTCGTCGCTCGGCACCCTCAACATCACTCAGTAATGCGCGAGCCAACGATCGCTCGGAACTACGCCGAGACGCTGCTCGAGCTGGCGAGGAAATCGGGTGACCTCGGCACCTGGGGAGAGCTGATCGACCAGGTCGCGGGGGCGATGGAATCCGATCGCCGGCTGCGCCGCTTCCTCGAGTCGCCGCGCGTGAGCGCGCAGCGCAAGAACGAGATTCTGTTCAAGGCGTTCGAGGGTCCACTCCCGCGAACGTTCGTGCGGTTCCTGCAGGCGCTGGTGACCCACCGCCGGCAGATGTTGATCCCCGTGATCGCGCGCGAATATCACGATCTCGTCGATCAGGTGGAGGGGCGCGTGCACGCGTCGGTGACGATCGCGCGCGAGGCCGATGGCGATGACCGCGAACTGGTCACGAGCCAGCTTTCGCGCGTCCTCGGGAAGAAGGTCGTGCCGCACTTCTACGTGAATCCGTCGATCATCGGCGGTGTCGTGGTGCGCGTGGGCGACACCGTGCTCGACGGATCGGTCCGGCGGCGACTGGCGACGCTTCGCTCCCGGATGCTCGGCGTCTCGCGCTGAACCGACTGGAGCACGCCGCGTTGGAAGAGCCGCCCCGACCCGGGCGGCTCTTTCTTTTTCCGACGTTTGTGTCACGGTGATCTGGCCAACGTCGGATCGCGGGATATCGTATACCTTGAACGGCTCGAACCCACCTCAGCCGAGCCCAGACTTTATCCGGAGTCCGCAATGACTCGTGGTCACGCGCCAAGGCGCTTCGTGCTCCACACGCTGCTCGTCGTCGGCGGTCTCGCCGCAACGGCCTTCCCGCTCGCCGCGCAATCCGTCGTTCAACAAGGCGAGTGGAACGCGAAGGAGATCCTCGCCAAGGAGACGTACGTCAAACCGCCGGCGGTCGTCGAGCGGATCGTGACGGCGCCTCGGAACGCCGTCTCGTTCACCAACCCGGCGCCAGACCGGCATCTCTTTCTCAAGACGGAGAGCGACGGGCTTCCGACGATCGATGCGTTCGGCAAGTTCCACTATCGCTTGGGCGGCGTGGAGATCGACCCCAAGGCGAATCGGGCGCGCGCGCTCACGACGCGCGGCAGCGTCGGCCTGACGCTGCTCGATCCGATGACGGGCAAGGAGCGCACGATCGACACGCCGAAGGGCGCGCTCGTGAACGACGCGACGTGGTCGCCGGACAGCAAGAGCATCGCGTACGTCGCGAGCTTCGATGCGGCGACGTACATCTTCGTGGTCGATGTGGCGAGTGGCAAGTCGGTGCAGGTCACGAAGACGCCGCTGCTCGCGACGCGCGTGACGACGTATCGCTGGACGGCCGACGGCAAGAGCATCGTCGCCGTGCTGCTCCCGGACAATCGCGGACCGGAGCCGAAGGCGCCAGCGGTCGAGACCGGGCCGCTCGTGCGGACCTCCGATGGACGCATTCTGGAGAATCGCAACTACGCGAGCCTGCTCCGCGATCAACACGACAAGGATCTGCTCGACTACTACACGCTCGGCCAGCTCGCTGTGATCGACGTGAAGACGCACGCCGTGAAGAAGATCGGACAGCCGGCGCTGTTCACCGCGGTCGACGCCTCGCCGGACGCGCAGGATTTCCGCGTCACGCTGCAGACGAAGCCGTACTCGTATCTCGTGCCGGTGTCGAACTTCGGTACGGTGGAGCAGCTCTGGGACTCGAACGGCAAGGTCGTGGCGGAGTTGGCGAAGCGCAACCTGCGCGAGGGGACGAATCCGGCGGATTCGGCGAACGGCGGCGGCTTCGGCCGCGGCGGCGCCGCGTCGGATACTGGAAAGAGGAATCTCGAATGGAATCCGGCCGGCCCGGGGCTGATCTACCTCGAGGCCGACGCTTCGGCGCCGGCGAGCGGCGGCGCGGCGAACGGCCGGAGCGGCCGCGGTGGGCGGGGCGGGCGCGGGGCCGGCGCGGCGGCGCGGAAGGATCAGATCGTGAACTGGCTGCCGCCGTACGGCGCGACGGACAAGAAGGTGCTCTACGAAGCCGACGGCCGAGTGACGGCGGTGGAGCTCAGCGAAGACGGCAAGACGCTGTTCGTGGACGAGGGGAACGACCTCTACGCGGTGCGCCTCGCCGATCCGAGCAAGCGGTACGAGATCGCCAAGGGCGGCACGATCGCGGCGGGCGGCCGCGGTGGCCGCGGCGGCGGCTTCGGCCGCGGCGGCGCGGTCTCGGATTCAGCGTTCTATAACAACCCGGGCAGCCTGCGCACCAAGGAAGGTCCGAGCGGCGGCACGGTGGCCGTGGTCGGCAGCGACGGCAAGACCGTGTACCTCGAGGGGACCAAGTACTTCCAGGACTGGACGAAGGACGCGCCGCACAACTTCGTGGACAAGGTGGACTTCGAGACGGGGCAGAAGACGCGCATCTTCGAGAGTCCGGCCGACGTCGACGCGACGGTGGTCGACGCGCTCGATGATGACTTCAGCAAGGCGATCGTGACGCGCCAGAGCCCGGCGATGGTGCCGAACTCGTTCCTCCTGGACACGAAGAGCGGCAAGCTCACGCAGCTCACGCACAACGCCGACTTCGCGCCCGAAGTGACGCACGCCATCCGGAAGCGGCTGCTCGCCGTGCGTCCGCGTGACGGGTACAAGTTCTACATCGACGTGACGCTGCCGCCGGACTACCGCGAAGGCACGCGGCTGCCGGGGATCATCTGGTTCTATCCGACGGAGTTCACGACGCAGGCGGAATACGACCAGCGCGTCAGAACGACGAACGTGGACGCGTTCCCGACGGTGAGCCCGCGGGCGCCGGAGATCTGGGTGACGCAGGGCTACGTCGTGATCCAGCCGCAGGACATCCCGATCGTCGGCCCGCAGGGGCGGATGAACGATCACTACGTCGACGAGCTGCGCGAGGATCTCGATCTCACGCTCGAGACGGTGGAGAAGGCCGGCTATCTCGACCGGGACCGCGTCGGGTTGTGGGGCCACAGCTACGGCGCGTTCAGCACGGTGAACGCGATGGTGCACACGCCGTACTTCAAGGCGGGCATCGCGGGCGACGGCATGTACAACCGCACGCTGACGCCATTCGACTTCCAGAACGAGCGCCGCAACTTCTGGCAGGCGCAGGACACCTACCTCCAGATGTCGCCCTTCCTGTACGCCGACCGGCTGACGGGCGCGCTCTTGATGTATCACTCATTAGAGGATCAGAACGTCGGGACCGACCCGATCAGCTCGATCCGCATGATGCAGGCGCTGCAGGGGCAGGGGAAGATCGCGGCGCTGTACATGTACCCGTACGAGGACCACGGCCCGGCGACGCGCGAGAGCGATCTCGATCAATGGGCGCGGTGGCTGGCGTGGTTCGATATCTACGTGAAGAACCCGCAGCCGAAGCAGACGACGGCGAACGTCGTTCCGTAGTGGCGCGGGGGAACCCTCGGGCGGGCGTCGGCGTGTTGGTGCGGGATCGCGACGTCGCCGGGTGAGACCAGTTTCGAGATTGCGAGATTCGAGATGCGAGATGCGAGTCAGATTGTCAGGCTGCCAAGGCCGAAACAGTCTGACTCGCATCTCGTTTCTCGCGTCTGATTTCTCGAAACTGGTCTCGGGTTCGACGTCGAGATCTCTGCGCGGAACCGCTACGGTCGCTGACTCCGCGGCGCGAAGTCCCACGCCATGCTGCCGCCGGCGTCGGGCGCTTGAATCTCGATGCGCCCAAAGTGCAGCACGACATTCTCCTCGAGCGAGCTCTGTCCCGCGATCTGGCCGGCGAGAATGTTCTGACGCTCGCGCGCGAGGTTGATGCGCTGCTGCAATTCGCCGGCGTGCTCCCGCGCGCGGAGCACGTCCTGCTTGGTCATCACCTTGCTCTTGCCGAGCTCCTCAGCCGTCGCGAGATCGCGCTGAGCCTGTTGGTAGTCGGCGTCGAGCTGCGCCAGGGATTCCTGGAGCGAGATCCGCTGCTGCTCGAGTGACGCGCGCGCGTTGGACGACGTGAGGTGATCGGAGATGACGCTCACGTCGGAGAGCTGAATCGTCATCGACGGCGCGCCGGCGGAGTCGAGCACCTCGATCGTGCCGGCGAGCGCGTGCTGGCCGCTGGCGCTCAATCGAACGAGATCGCCGGTGAAGGGGCCCGCCTGTTTCACGATCTGAATCTCGGCGCTGGACTGCGCGATCTGGCCGTGCGGCGGCGAATTCTGCGTGACACCGAGATCGAACGAGCGAAGGTCGAACCGCGCCGCGGTGGTGGAATCGATTTGGAGCGTGATCCGAGCGGGCGGAATCGCTTTGCGCGCTTGCCCGGAGGCCGGTATGGCGCCGGAAAGCACGGCGAGCGCAAATGCGGAACTGAACGCCGGGAAGCGCGTAATGGACATCAGCAATCGTCACGTGGTGAGGGCCGTGATCTGAAAATAGCGCCGTTCCCTGATACAATTCGAACATGATCCCTTTCCTCGCGCTGTTCGGACTCCTGCAGCAGGGCACGTATCAAGGTTCCACCACGCCGCCGTCGGGCGACACGACCGGATACTGGCAGCAGCACGTCCACTATCGGATCGTCGCCACGCTCGATGAATCCGAGACGAAGCTCCGCTCGCAGGGAACGCTGGTGTACACGAACAACTCGCCGGATACGCTCCGCGAGATGTACTTCCAGCAGTACCTCAACGCATTCAGACCGGGCTCCAAGTGGAGCGCCTCCGACGAGCGCGAGAACCGCGTGCGCTTTCAGGATCTTCGCGATCCCGACTACGGGTACGAGCGGTTCACGCAGGCGCCGATCGTCGACGGCGTGCCGGTGATCGTGGATTACCCCGGTGCGCCGGACAGCACGGTCGTGCACTTCCGGCTGCCGCAGCCGCTCGCGCCGCACGATTCGCTGACGATCCAACTCATGTGGGACGCGCGTCCGTCCACGGTGCCGCGGCGGCAAGGACGCCGTGGACGCACGTGGGACTTCGCGCAGTGGTACCCCAAAGTCGCCGTCTACGACCGGAACGGCTGGGAGCCGAACCCGTTTGTGCCGGCCGGCGAGTTGTACGGAGAGTTCGGCACGTACGACGTCACGATGATCGTGCGCGACGATCAGGTGATCGGCGCAACGGGCGTACCGATCAGCGGCGATCCCGGATGGGCGCGCGTCTCGCGCACCGGGGCGCCGTACATCGACTCGCTCGCGTACGGCCACATCGCACCCGCTGTCGTCGATGCGCCGGCGGGCTACCGCGTGGTCCGCTTCTACGCGGAGAACGTGCATCACTTCGCGTGGAGCGCGTCGCCCGACTATCGCTACGAGGGCGGACTCTACGTGCGCCACGTCGCGCGCACGCACTTCCCGACGTGGGACACCGTCGCGGTGAACGTGCTCTACAAACCGGGCGACGACACGACGTTCGGCGGCGGACGCGCGCTCGACCGCACGATCTCGGCGCTCCAGTGGCTCGAGTCGATCTACGGGCCGTTCGCGTACCCGACGTTCACGACGCTGCACCGCATCGAGGGCGGCGGCACCGAGTTCCCGATGATGATCATGGTCGGCGGCGCGAGCCAGGGGCTCATCCTGCACGAGGCCGGGCACAACTACTCGTACGGGATTCTCGGCAACAACGAATGGCGCTCCGGCTGGATGGACGAGGGGCTCACCTCGTATCAGACCGCGTGGGCCGAGCACCTGACGCCGCAGGAGCAGATCGGCAGCGTTCCGGTCCCGCCGCGCCTGCCCGAGGGCTACCGCGTCAACGCGGTGACGATCCCCCCCGCCGAGCAGACGCTCTACCTCGAGCAGCAGCAGCTCGAGCTCATGGGCCGCACGCAGCCGATCGGCACGAACTCCAAGGACTTCCGGGAGTTCGGAATCTATAATGAGATGATTTATAATCGCGCCGAGGTGATGTACGGCCAGTTGCGCGACGTGCTCGGCGACTCGACATTCCGCGCGTTCCTGCGCGACTACTACGACCGGTGGGCGCTCAAGCACGTGGACGAAGGCGCGATGCGTGCGTCGGCAGAGCGGGTGTCGGGCAAGCCGCTGGCCTGGTTCTTCGGCGAGTGGATCCACGGCACCGGGCTGATGGACTACGGCCTCACGGATGCGCGCGTCGCTACCGACGGCTCGCGCTTCGAGACCACGGTGCACGTACGACGGAATGGCGAGCTGCAGCATCCCATGCCCGTTGGTGTGGAGACGGCGTCGGGATGGACGATCGGCCGCGCCGATCCGATGCTCGACGAGCAGGACGTGCGCGTCGTGACCGCGGATCGACCGACGCTGGTGCAGCTCGACCCCTATCACGTCACCTGGGATTGGGATCGCCGGAACGACATCCAGAGCGGTTTCTTGCTGAGCGTGCGCGAGCCGCGCATCACCTTCAACTGGCCGTGGCTCGATCAGAGCGATCGGTCGCACACGATCGTCGCCCTCGCGCCGGCGGCGTGGTACAGCAATCCGCAGGGCGGCGTGATCGGCATTCGCGCCCGCACCAACTATCTCTCCACCGTCGACCTCCACGACGGTGGGATCGCGTTCGCGATGCGCAGTCCGCGCGACACGCTCGGACACCGCGCGAGCTTCCTCACGCGCCCGCAGATCTGGGCGCGCGCGGAGAACGTGTACATCCCGGGCATGGACCGTCCGCTGATGGGCTACGGCGGCGCGTTCAACTTCGTCGACGGACTCCTCAAGCTCGACGCATACAAGAAGTGGGATCTCTCGCCGTTCATCTTCACGCCTGGCCCGACGATCAACGCCAAGGCGTACGCCACGATTGCCGCGCCGAGCGACTCGCTGTTGGTCCCGGAGCAGTGGGCGGACGTCGACGTGGCGGAGATCGGCGGCAGCGGGTCGTACAAGTCCGTGGTGACGAGCGACGGCGAGTATGAGACTGCGCACGCCTCGCTCGCGGCTGGCTTCGCGAGCAGCAACGGCTCGACACCCGCGAATCCCGCGCGCGGATATCTGCGCGCCGACGCATCACTCGGCGCGGTGCGCTCGATCGTCCGGACGACGTCGCAGCTTCACCTGCGTCTCTACGGCGGTGTGGCGCACAACGCGCCGCGGCAGCGCGCGATCTTCGCGTCGACGGAGGATCCGTTCGAGACGTTCAACAACGATCTGTTCCGCGCGCGCGGTGCGCTGCTCAAGCAGAGCGGAATCAACTATCTGCCGCTGGGCGGCGCGGGGCTTCGCGGCTTCGCGATCGACGTTCCACTGAATGGCGTCGTCGCCGCGAACGGCGAGCTCCTTCAACGGCTCGCATCGGCACGAGGGCAGTGGGGGCGCGGGACGGTGTCGCTGAGCGTGTTCGGCGACGTCGCCGGCGCGTCGTCGCAGACGATCGCGCTGCCCGGATCGCTGCTCACGGACGCCGGTGCGGGGCTCGTGTTCGACGGGAAGCTGTACGACCGCCCGGTGTACGTGCGGCTCGACGCGCCGATCGTCGTGAACCACGCGAGCATCGCGGGCGGCGGCGGGCTCGGTGGGCACGGATCCGTGGCGCCGAGGTGGACGATCACGGTGGGGGATCTCTGGCGCTAAGCCGGCGCTTAGCGCCGCTCGGGCGGGCGTCGGTGCGCGGAATGCGGAGATCGCGACGTTGGGGGCGAGACCAGTTTCGAGATGGCGAGACGCGAGAAACGAGATGCGAGTCTGATTGTGCGGACGCGCGATTCACAATCCGACTCGGATCTCGCGCTCTCGCCTCTTGTTTCTCGAAACTGGTCTCGGGCGGCGACGTCGCGATCGCCGATCTGCGATCGCCGCGCCCTACTCTCCCATCCTCTTCTCCCGATCCGACCACAGAATCGCCAACACCATCCACACCCCGATCACCCCCGCCAGCACGAACCCCGCCGTGCCGAGCGCTCGCCGGTACGGCAGCAGCATCGCGCTCGCGACGAGCAGGCCGGCCAGGACGAGTCCGGAGAAGACGCGATTCGCGACCTTCTGCAGCGCCTCCATCATCAGCGTGAACTGCGGGATGTTGATGCTCGTCTCGAACTCGTTCGCCGCCATGCGCGACGTGATCAGGTCGAGGCGGTGCGGCAGCGACATCACGAGATCGTTCGCTTCGGTCGCGAGCTGGTAGAGACGGCGTGGATTGAGATCGCGCTTCGCGCGCTCGGCGACGATCTGGTTGCCGAACGAACGGATCGTCGGGATTGGCGTGTAGCTCGGATCGAGCGCCTTGGTCACCGCGTCGAGATTGAACAGCGCCTTGGCGAGCAGCGTGAGCTCGGCCGGTAGACGCATCCCGCGCTGATAGGAGATGTTGATGAGCCGGTAGAGCGCCTTCCCGGTATCGAGCTCGCCGACCGACAGGTTGTAGTTGCGCGCCATCAATTGTGCGATCTCGCGCACGAACGCTTCGCGATCGAAGCCGGGCAGCTCGGTGCCCACTTCGATCAGCGTGTTGGCCGCGTCGTCGCCGCGGTTGTCCGCGAGATCGAGCAGCAGTCGCACGACGTGCTCTCGCAGAGTCGCGGACAGGCGCGCGGTCATGCCGAAATCGATCAATGCGAGCTTGACGTCGATGTCATCCGGCTGCGGGGCCGCGTCGCGCTCGGCGGCGTTCTCGACGCGCGCGAGCGGCGTCGCGGCGGGACGCTGCACCGCGCGGCGATCGGTCGCTTTCACCTCGGACGGCGTCGGCGGATTGCGGTCGTCGGGCATGACCACGAACACGTTGCCGGGGTGCGGGTCGGCGTGAAAATGGCCGTCGAGCGTGATCTGCTTCAGGTACGCGCGCGTGAGCGCGTCGGCGAGCGGGCGGAAATCGTGCTCGATGCGCGCGAGCGGCGACACCGCGTCGATGCGCGAACCGCGCACGCGTTCCGTCGTGAGCACGCGCTCGGTGGTGTACGCCTCGATCACTCTCGGCACGAGAATGCGCGGAAACTCGGCGAGCGTGAGGCGGAAGGCGGCGGCGTTGCGTGCTTCGACGCGATAATCCAACTCGTCGGCGAGCGCGTGCTCGAGCTGCTCCACGATGCCGATCAGGTCGACGCGCGCACCGGCTGCGGTGTGCTCGGCGAGGAAATGCGCGAGCTGGCGAAAAAACTCGAGATCGTCGGCGAGCGAATTGCGAATGTTCGGGCGCTGCACCTTCACGACGACCGGCCGTCCGTCGCGCAGCTCCGCCGCGTGCACTTGCCCGAGACTCGCCGACCCCAGTGGCTCGGTATCGAACGCTCGGAAGAGTTTGCTCAATCGCGCGCCGAGCTCCTGCTCGATGATGCCTTCCACCTGATCGACAGGAATCGGCGGCACGTCATCCTGGAGCTTCTCGAGCTCCTCGATGTACGGCTCGGGCAGTAGATCCGGACGGGTCGACAGCACCTGGCCGAGCTTCACGAAGGCGGGGCCGAGCTCCACGAGGCGCTTGCGAAAGGCGACGGCGCGTTCGGGCGATGCGCTGAAGTCTTCGCCCTCTTCGGGCTCGTGCGCGATGACTTGCAGTCCCTGTTGCTTGGCGAAATCGGCGAGACCATAGCGGGTGAACAAGCCGATCATCGCGGCGAGTCGCGGCAGGTACTTGGGCTCGAGAATCATCGGCCGGGCAGGGTGCAGAGAACATGCCGGGCTTAGCCGATGCTCTACCAGTTCAGCCGTCGGAGTCGTTTAATTCCTCAGATGCCCGACCCGTCGGTGAGCCGCCGTGATTTCTTCGCCCGAGGCCTGTTCCAGGTGATCGGGCGCGCCGCGGACGTGATGGGCTCACGCACCGGCGGCGCGGAGGTGATTCGCCCGCCGGGCGCGCTTCCAGAGGCCGCGTTTCTCGCCGCGTGCACGCGGTGCGGCGACTGCATGACGGCGTGCCCCGTGGGGGCGCTCTCGCCCCTCGGCGACGATCACGGTCTGATGACCGGAACGCCGCTCCTTCGCCCCGATGTGAATGCGTGCGCGATGTGCGCCGACATGCCGTGTGCGCGCGCCTGTCCCACCGGCGCCCTCGAAGCGCCGGACGATGGCTGGTCGCGCGTCCAGCTCGCGTCGATCGCGATCGACGAATCGCGCTGTATCGCGACGAGCCGCGCGCTCGAGTGCGGCGTCTGCGCGCGCGTCTGTCCCGGCGGGCCGAGCGCGCTCGCGATCGACGCGGTGGGTCATCCGCTGATCGGGCCGGCGTGCACGGGTTGTGGCACCTGCATTTCCGCCTGCGTCACTCTCCCCAGCGCCATTCACCTCACCCAATGACGCCAGCCATGACCGGCCGCTCTGACATCACGCGCGTTCCCAAACCGTGGGGCCACGAGACGATCTGGGCCCGCACGGACGACTACGTCGGCAAGATCCTGCACATCAAGGCCGGCGAGGCCCTCTCCGTGCAGTATCACAACGTGAAGGACGAAACCGTGTATCTGCTTTCGGGAAATCTCATCTACCGGATCTGGGAGCACGACACGCCGAGGAACGTGGATCTGAAGATCGGAGAAGCGTATCGCATCACGCCGGGCACGATCCATCAGATGGAGGCCGTGACCGACTGCGACATTCTCGAGGTCTCGACGCCGCAGCTCGACGACGTCGTTCGGCTGAAGGACCGGTACGGCCGAGAAGGGACGAACGCGCCATGAAGGTCATCATTCCGCTCGCGGGCAAGGGGACGCGGCTGCGTCCGCACACGCACATCACGCCGAAGCCGATGCTCAAGATCGCCGGCAAGCCGGTGATCGATTACGTGATGGAGGATCTCGAGCGCCTCGGCGACATCGAGCAGGTCATCTACATCACCGGGCATCTCAAGGAGAAGGTCGAGGCGTACGCGCGGGCGAAGTATCCGTTCGACGCCGTGTTCGTGGAGCAGAAGGTTCAGGACGGCACGGCGGGCGCGGTGGCGCTGGCGCGCGCCTACGTGGACCAGCCGGTGTTCATCATCTTCGTCGACACGATCTTCGACGCGGATTTGTCGGTGGTGAAGCACACCGACGCCGACGGGATCATCTGGGTGAAGACGGTCGACGACTACCAGCGCTTCGGCGTGGTGGTCACGGACGCCGACGGCAACATGACGAAGATCGTCGAGAAGCCGTCGACACCGATCTCGAAGCGGGCGAATATTGGACTTTACTATATAAAGAACTGGAAATTGCTGTACGAAGGAATCGACTGGACGCTCTCGCAGCCCAAGAACAAGGGCGAGTTCTATCTCACGGACGCGTTCCAGTACATGATCGACCGCGGGGCGAAGATTCGCGTCATCGACGTGGAAGGGTGGTACGACGCCGGGGAGCAGGGGACGCTGCTCGAGACGAATCGGACGATGCTCGAGAAGGGGCGCGCGCGCCGGCCGGCCACGGTCGGCGTCAACGTGCAGGTGATCGATCCGGTCTACGTCGAGGACGGCGTCATGCTGACGGACAGCACCATCGGCCCGAATGTGTCGATCGGCGCCGGGACGCGGGTCGAAGGATCGACGCTGCGCGACACGATCGTGGGCGCCGGCGCGTCGATCCGCGGCGCCGAACTTTCCAATTCTCTCATCGGCGACGCGGCGATCGTGGACGGCGCGCGCGGCCAGGTCAACGTGAGCGACCACTCGGTGGTGAAGGTCTCGACCTGACCGCATGATCGCCGTTCGCGAGCTGACGAAGCTCTACGGCGATTTCACCGCCGTTCGATCCCTCTCGTTCGACGTCGGCCCGGGCGAAGTCCTGGGCCTCGTCGGCCCGAACGGCGCCGGCAAGACCACCACGCTGCGCTGCCTCGCGGGGATCATCGCGCCGTCCGGCGGCACGGTGTCCATCGCCGGCCACGAGATCCAGCGCGAGCCGCTCGCCGCCAAGCGCGCGCTGGCGTTCATCCCCGACGAGCCGCACCTCTTCGACTACCTGTCGGTCGAGGAGCACCTGCGGTTCATCGCGCGCCTGTACGGTGTGACGAACGTCGAGGAACGAATGCCGCCGCTCCTCGACGAGCTCGAGCTCGGCGAGAAGCGCCGCGCGCTGCCGGGCGAGCTCTCGCGCGGCATGCGGCAGAAGCTGGCCATCGCGTGCGGGTTGCTGCACGATCCGGCAGTATTGATCCTCGACGAGCCGCTCACCGGGCTCGATCCCGGCGGCATGCGCCGCATGCGCGCGACGATCGCCGCCCGCGCCGCCGCGGGAAGCGCGGTGATTCTGAGCTCGCATCTGCTGCACTTGGTCGAAGAGCTGTGCAGCAAGCTGCTCGTGCTGCGGCGCGGCCAGTGCGCCGCGTATGGCCCGCTCGAGGAGATCATCGGCGCGCACCCGGAGCTCGCGGGGCGCTCGCTCGAGGACATCTTCCTCGCGCTCACCGCCGACGCGCCCGCGGTGTGAGCGCGTTCCTCTATCTCGTCGCGACGACGTGGCGCAATCGCGTCGTGGCGCGTGTGCGCCGCGCGCGCAGTCCGCGCTACGCCGCGGCGCTCGTCGTCGGCGCGCTGTACGTGTGGACGTTTCTGCTGCGGCCGACTCGCGGCGGCGGCGCGCTGTCCTTCCTCCTCGGCCAGCCGACCGAGATGCTCGTGACGGTGCTCGTGGTGCTCACGCTCATGGGCTCGTGGATCTTCGGCTCCGACACCACCGCGCTCGCGTTCTCACACGCGGAGCTCTCGATTCTCTTTCCCGCGCCGGTCTCTCGCCGCGCGCTGATCGGATACAAGCTGTTTCGCTCGCAGATCGCGGTCGTGATCAACGCGCTCATCTGGGTCTTCGTGCTGCGGCGCGGCGGCACCGACGTCGCGTCGCCGCTGCGCGCGATCGCACTCTGGGTGCTCTTCTCGACCATGAGCCTGCACCGGCTTGGCTCGGCGCTCGTGCGTTCGTCGTGGCGCGAGCACGGCGTCGCCGGCAGGCGCCGCCACCGCTGGTCGATCCTCGTGTTCGCCGCGGTCGGCCTCGCGATCATCATCGCGATCGCGCAGGGATGGACCGAGCTGCGCTTCGCCGGCGGACCGGCGGAATTCTTTCGCACGCTCGGGCGTGTGCTCGCGCGACCGCCGGCACTGCTCGGTTTGTATCCGTTTCTGCTCGTGGTGCAGCCGACGTTCGCGCACAGCACGGCGCAGTGGGCGCTGCGCATCGGGCCGGCGTTGGCCGTGCTCGCGCTGCACGTGGTCTGGGTGCTGAACAGCGACACCGCATTCGAAGATGCGGCAATCGAGGCATCGGCGGAGCGTGCACGCCGCGTCGAAGCACGGTCGCGGCGGCGCGCGGGGACGACGGGCGGACCGCGGCCAGCGACGGGCACGATCGCGCTCGCCGCGACGGGACATCCCGCGCTCGCGATCTTCTGGAAGAACATGCTCTGCCTTCGGCGCACGGCGCAGTTGCGCGTGTTCGTCGGTCCGATCGCGATTGCGATCGCGATTGGCGCCGCCACGTCGACGGGCGCCGCGGAGCCGGGCGACATCTTCGCGGCGACCGCGGTGGCGCTCGCGGGCATGCTGCTCGTGTTCGGGGGCCGTCTGATCCGAAACGATCTGCGCCACGACATGCAGCATCTGCCATTGCTCAAGGTGCTCCCGATCAGCCCGACGCACGTCGTGATCGCGGAAGTCGCGTCGGCCGCGCTGCCGATGGCGCTGCTCCAGATGGTGCTGGTTGCCGCGGCCTATTTGGCGACGCTCAACTCGGACCTCGTGCCGATGCCGCTCGCCGTTCGTCACGCGATCATTCTCGCGGCGCCGTTCGTGATTCTCGGCGTGAATGCGGCGCTCATCACCGTGCAGAACGCGACCGCCGTCCTGTTCCCCGGATGGATTCGCCTTGGCCCGCACGTGAGCACCGGCGTCGAAGCACTCGGGCAGAATGTGCTCGCGACCGCGGCGAACCTGATCGCGCTCGCGATCGCGCTGATCGTCCCGCTGCTCGTCGTCTATTTCACGATCGGTCCAATCACCGAGCCGAGCGCCACGTCACTCACGTTTGCCGCGCTTCTCGCATCGGCGGTGCTGGCGCTCGAGATCTACGCTGCGACGCGGATCGTCGGCCGCGCGTTCGCGAGCGCGGAGCCGCTCGAGATCGAATGAGCGCGCGGTGCGCTCAGGCGAGTCCCGCCGCGGCGACGATGATCGTCAACGCGCGCGCGATGCCGAGCGTGCCATGCAGGTTGTCGAACCACTCGGCGTGGGTGTGCGCGTCGCCGCCGCGTCCGCCGGCGCCGATCGCGATCGCCGGGATCCCCTGACTGATCGGGACGTTGGCATCGGTCGACGCGAGCGCGAGATCCGCCTCGCGGCCGATGAGGCGTGTGGCTTCGACGGCGGCGCGCACGAGCTCGTGGTCGACCGGCGTTTCGCCGCACGGACGCGAGCCGATGGAGCGCACCATCGCCGCGAGGGCGCGCGTTCCCATCGCACGCTTTGCATTCTCCTCATCGGCCGCGGACTGCGCGAGGCGATGGATCGCGCGCTCCGTTCCCTCGAGCTGCGACATCGACGTCGAGCGCAGATCCACCTCGAGCCACGCGGCGTCGGGAATCGAGTTGACCGAGAGTCCGCCGCCAATGCGGCCGACCGAGAGCGTGGTGCGAGGATTTGCGGGCAGCGGCAGCGACGCGAGCTGCGACGCGCAACGCGCGGCGGCGTGCACGGCGTTCGGCACGCCAAACGCGGCCCACGAGTGGCCGCCAGGCCCCGCGAACGAGATGCGGAATCGGCGTGAGCCGAGCGCGCGGTGGATGATGCGTTCGTCGCCGGCACCGTCCATTGCGATCATCGCGTGCGAATCGCGGCCGCGGCTGGAGAAGTAGTGCTTCGCGCCCCGCAGGTCGCCGACACCTTCTTCGCCCGTCGTCGCGACGAACTCGACGGGCCGCCGCGAGCGCAGCCGCGAGCCGTCGATCTCGCCGGCGATCGCCAGCATCGCGGCGAGTCCGCGGCCGTTGTCATTGATGCCGGGGCCAACGAGGCGCTCGCCATCGCGCCGAACGGAGAGGTCGGTCTCGCGCGGAAAGACCGTATCGAGATGCGCGCAGATCACGACCGGCGCGACGTCGTCGGTTCCGTCGCGGCGACCGATGACGTTTCCCGCCGCGTCGGTATGCACCTGCGCGAGTCCGACGTCCTCGAACCGGCGCGCGACCCAGCCGGCGCGCTCCTGCTCTTCGCCGGTCGGCGCGGCGATCTGCGCGACGGTGATCTGCGTGCGCAGAATGGCGTCGTCCCGCGCGGCGAGCCGCGCGCGCGCGGGAGCAAGCGTGCGGAAAACGTGCGCCGTGTCGATGGTCGGAGTCGCGCGGGTGGCCACTGCATTCAATAGCTAAGAGCGGAGCGCGGCCCGCAAGTGGTAAATTCGTCAGCCATGACCGATCGAGACCCCGACACCCCGCCCCCCGCGGATCGCACGTCGCTCGGCAGGAATGTTTACGCGCTCGCCAGCGTGAGCTTCTTCAACGACGTCTCGAGCGAGATCATCTATCCGCTCCTGCCGGTGTTCCTCTCGAGCGTGCTCGGAGCGAGCGCCGGGTTCATCGGCGCGATCGAAGGCGCCGCCGAGTCGACCGCGGCGCTGCTCAAGCTCGCGAGCGGCTGGTGGTCGGATCGCCTCCGCCGCCGCAAGCCGCTCGTCGTCACGGGCTACCTGATCGCGTCCGCCGTTCGGCCGCTCGTCGCGATGGCGCAGACCGCGACGCAGGTGTTGTTGATCCGAGTGTCGGATCGCGTGGGGAAGGGGATTCGCAATTCACCGCGCGACGCGCTGATCGCGGATTCGATCGACCCGAGCGTCCGCGGTCGTGCGTTCGGATTGCGGAGCGCCGCGGACAACGCCGGTGCGCTGCTCGGACCGCTGATCGCGTTCGCGGTGCTGGCGCTCTGGCATCTCTCGCTCCGCGCCGTGTTCTGGCTCGCGAGCATTCCTGGCGCGATCGGCGTGCTGGTCGCCGCGTTCGGCGTTCGCGAAACCGAGCGACACGACTTCAAGGGAAAGAAAGCCGAGCTTCACGCGGGCATGGGCGCCCGCTTCTGGACCTTTCTCGTCGTGATCTTCGTCTTCACGCTCGGCAACTCGACCGATGCGTTTCTGCTGCTGCGCGCAAAGCAGCTCGGCGTTCCCGTGGCGCTCGCGCCGATCCTGTGGGCGCTGCTCAACGGCGTGAAGAGCGTGTTCAACGTTCCCGGCGGCGCACTCTCGGATCGCATCGGCCGCCGGCCGGTGCTCGTCGCCGGATGGCTCGTGTACGCGATCGTGTACTTCCTGTTCGCGCGCGCGACGCAGCCGTGGCACGCCTGGGCGCTGTTCGCCGCCTACGGATTGTACTTCGGCCTCGCCGAAGGCGGCGAGCTGGCGCTGGTGGCCGACGTCGTGCCCGCCGCGCGGCGAGGGGCCGCGTACGGCTGGTACTACCTCGCGGTCGGGATTGGCGCGCTGCCGGCGTCGATCGCGTTCGGGATTCTGTGGGATCGATTCGGCTCGCCGTTCGCGTTCAGCATCGGGGCGCTGATGGCGCTCGTGGCGGCGGTGGGGATGATGTTCGTGCCAGGCGCGGGCAGGCGCGAGTAAGGGATCTCACATCCCGCTTCTCGTAACTCGATTCGAGTCTCGAGAACCGGGAATCGAGATGCCGTAGTCAGGTCAGCAGCACCGGCTCCCCGGCTTATTGTACCTCTCCGCCAACCGCTGCCGCATGAACTCGTCGCGCGGGATCGGCGGCACGCCCGGATGATGCAGGCGCATGTGAGCGGCGTACCGGTCGTAGTCCGGGACGCCGATCACGCGCCGCACCACGGCGGCGGCGGCTCGCAGCAGCTCCGTCGCGGACATCAGTCCCCCGCCACCGCGACGACGTCGAACGGCACTTCGGACGACACCATCGGCTTGTGTCCGCGCACCACGGACATCCACTCGCGCATGCTGTCGCCGAGAATCACGACGACCGAGATCATGAAGAACGCGGCGACGCCGGCGTCGAGATAGTCGTTGTACACCATGCGACGCGCGTCGGCGACGGACTTGATCGCCGCGGGCAGTGCGCCGGTCGCGATCGCGCCCTGAATCCCGTGCGCGTGCGACAGGAACCCGAGCCTGGGATCGGGCGAGAACAGCTTGTCCCAGCCGGCGGCCATCGTGACGATCGTCAGCCAGGCGAGCGGCGTGATCGTCACCCAGGCATAGCGCGCCTTGCCCATCTTGATGATCACCGTCGTGCCGACGCAGAGCGCGACCGCGGCGAGCAGTTGATTAGAGATCCCGAATAACGGCCAGAGCGAATTGATGCCGCCGAGGGGATCGAGCACGCCCTGGTACAGGAAGTAGCCCCACATCGCCACGATCAGCGCGCTCGAGATCACGACCGCGGGATACGAGACGCGCCCGATCGGCTCCCAGACGTGGCGGCCGAGGTCCTGGAGCATGAACCGGCCCACCCGCGTGCCGGCGTCCAGCGTCGTGAGGATGAACAGCGCCTCGAACATAATCGCAAAATGATACCAAATCGCCATCGCCGTGCCGCCGCCGAGCGCGCTCGCGAACACCGTCGCCATGCCCACGGCGAGGCTCGGCGCGCCGCCGACGCGCGACAGCAGCGTGTGCTCGCCCACGAGCGACGCGAGCCGCTGCATCTCCGACGGATCGAGCGTGAAGCCCCAGTGGCGAACGGCTTCCGCCGCACTCGCCGCCGTGGTGCCGATCGCGCTCGCCGGCGCGTTGATCGCGAAATAGACACCCGGTGTCAGCGCGCACGCCGCGATCAGCGCCATCACGGCGACGAACGATTCCATGATCATCCCGCCGTAGCCGATCATGCGCGCGTCGGTCTCGCGCTCGAGCAGCTTGGGTGTGGTCCCCGACGAGATCAGCGCGTGGAAGCCCGACACCGCACCGCACGCGATGGTGATGAACGCGAACGGGAAGACCTTGCCCGCGAACACCGGCCCGGTGCCGTCGGTGAACTGCGTGAGCGCCGGCATCTGGAGCGGCGGGAGCGCGATCAGGATGCCGATCGCCAGCGCGATCACGACGCCGAGTTTCACGAACGCTGATAAGTAGTCGCGCGGCGCGAGCAGGAGCCAGACCGGCATCACCGAGGCGGCGAAGCTGTAGCCCATCACGATGATCGCGAGCGTCGTCCCGCCGAGCGTGAACGACGTCGCCAGCGATGCGCTCTCCGAGACCGCGCGCCCCGCGTACAGTGCCACGACGAGGAGCACGAGGCCCATCAGGCTCGCCTCGAGAACGCGGCCCGGGCGAATCCAGCGCAGATACACGCCCATCAGCATCGCGATCGGAATCGTGAGCCCGATCGTCACCGTGCCCCACGGGCTCGACTTGAGCGCGTTCACCACGACCAGCGCAAGGACCGCGAGCAGCACGATCATGATGCCGAGCACCGCGACGAGCGCGGTCATGCCCGCCACCGGTCCGATCTCCTCGCGGGCCATCTGGCCCAGCGATTTCCCGTTGCGCCTGGTCGACGCGGCGAGAATCACGAAATCCTGAACGGCTCCGCCGAGCGCGACGCCGACGACGATCCAGATCACGCCCGGGAGAAAGCCGAACTGCGCGGCGAGCGTCGGGCCGACGAGCGGACCGGGGCCCGCGATCGCGGCGAAGTGGTGCCCGAAGACGATCCACTTGTTCGTCGGGACGAAGTCGCGTCCGTCGTCGAGTCGAACGGCGGGCGTCGGACGTTTGGCATCGAGCGCGAAGATCTTCGACGCGATCAGCTTGCTGTAGAAGCGATAGGCGATCGCGTAGCTGCACACGGCGGCGACGAGCAGCCACGCGGCGCTCACCGTTTCACCGCGCGACCACGCGAGCCGCGCGAACGCGCCTGCCCCCAGGATTGCGATGACCGCGAAGAATCCCGCGCGGATCAGCTTCGACATGAGTGCCACGCTCCCATGGAGTGGGATGGAGTCGGACGCGCCAAATTGCCGAGCGGCGAGGGGCCGGTCAACCTCTGATTCGCTCCCGGTGATCCTCGGCCGCGATTAGCTTACCGCCATGCCGCACGGTCTCCCGCGTCCTCGAGTCGCGCACGCACTGGCGCTTGCCCTCGTGGCGGCGTGCGCGTCCGGCGCACCCGCGGTGAACCCCGCGGTGAAGCCGCCGGTCGCCGAGCCCTCCGAGCACGCGCTCTCCGGTTTGGCCCGGGTGCACGTCGCGGTGTTGCCCGCGTACGCGGTGCACATCGCGCCCGGCCTTTCCTGGGCGTCGTCGATCTCCTCGCCGGAAGCCGTGCGCCAGACGCTCGATGCCGACATCGCATCGGCGTTCGACGACCGCGGGTTGCGGCATCAGTGGATCTTTCCGCCCGAGCTCGAGGCGAGCTACCGGCGAAACGCGGCGTATGCGTCGGATCCGCGCGACCTCGCGGAAGAGCCGCTCCGCTCGCCGTCGCTCTCGGTCGATGCGCGCATCCCGGAGCCGCTCGCGTCGCAGCTTCGAACATTGGTCGCTCTGCACGACGACGTTCGGCTGGTGCTCGCGCCCGTCGAGCTCCGGTTCGAGCCGGTCAGCGCGACCGCGGGCCGCGCGGTCCTGCGCCTCGTTCTCGTCGATGCGCGGATGTCGAACGTGCGCTGGATGGGCGAGATCAACAGCGACACGGCGACGACGTACGGCCCGGTGATCACGGCGAGCATCGGCGCCAAGCTCGCCGCCGTCGTCGCCGCGCCATGATCCACTCGCGCGACTGGCGAGGATCACGCGGCGCCGTTCGCCCTTGCCACTCTCCACTCTCTACTCTTCACTCTCCGCGGGTTCGATGTCCACGCACGTCACACTGATCCCCGGCGACGGCATCGGTCCGTCGATCACCAACGCGACCGTCCGTATTCTCCAGGCCGCCGGCGCCGATCTCGAATTCGATTCCCAGGTCGCGGGCATGGCCGGGGTCGCGCGCTTCGGGGATCCGATTCCCGACGCCACGCTCGACTCCATCAAGCGCACGCGGCTCGCGCTCAAGGGTCCGCTCGAGACGCCAGTCGGCGAAGGCTATCGCTCGATCAACGTTGCGCTGCGCAAGACGTTCGATCTCTACGCCAACGTCCGTCCCGCCCACTCGATCGTGCCCGGCGGCCGCTACACGGATCTCGACATCGTCCTGATTCGCGAGAACACGGAGGGCCTCTACGTCGGGGTCGAGCACTACGTGCGCGTCGGCGACGACCCCCGCGCCGCCGCCGAGTCGATCGCGATCGTCACGCGGCAGGGCTCGGAACGGATCGTGCGCTACGCCTTCGAGTACGCGGTGAAGCACAACCGCCAGAAGGTGACCGTCGTTCACAAGGCCAATATTCTGAAATTCTCACAGGGGTTGTTCCTCGATACCGCGCGCATGGTGGCGCGCGACTACGAGGGCAAGATCCAGCTCGAGGAGCGCATCGTCGACGCGATGGCGATGAACCTCGTGCTCCATCCCGAACGCTTCGACGTGATCGTGACGACGAACCTCTTCGGCGACATTCTCTCCGACGAGATCTCGGGCCTGGTCGGAGGACTCGGGCTCGCACCCGGCGCGAACATCGGCGTGAACGGCGCGATCTTCGAGGCGGTGCACGGCACCGCGCCCGACATCGCCGGCAAGGGCGTGGCGAACCCGGGCGCGCTCGTCCTCGCGGCGTGCATGCTGCTCGAGCACATCGGGGACGACGACCGCGCGCAGCGCATCCGGCACGCGCTCGAGACCACGATCCGCGACGGCAAGACCGTCACGCGCGACCTGGACGGCACGGCCTCGACGGACGAGTTCACCGACGCCGTGATCGCGAAACTGTGAGCGTCACGACCCTCTTCCACTGCTCCGATCTTCACTTCGGCCACCCCGCGGTGCCGGAGCAGTACGAGGCCATCGAGACGCTGATCCAGGAGCGGAAATACGACGTCGTCGCGATCTCGGGCGACGTCTCGCAGCGGGCGCGCGCCGGCGAGTTCCAGCGCGCGCGCGAGTTCATCAAGAAGGCCGAGCGCGTGAGCCACACGATCGTCGTGCCGGGCAATCATGACGTCGCGTGGTGGCTCGCGCCGCTCGGACTCGGCGACGCGAACAAGATCTTCGCCAAGTACCGCAAGTACATCAGCCGCGATCTCGAGCCGGTGCTTCGCGTCGCCGGCGCCACGTTCGTCGGCCTCAACACGTCGCAGGGCGTCACGCGGCACACGCTCACATGGAACGTGCGCGACATATCGATCATCGGCCAGCTCACGCGCGCGCAGCTCGAGCGCGCGCGCGCCGAGTTCGAGCACTCGCGCGCCGCCGACGCCCGCGTCGTGGTGATGCATCACAATCCCGTGAAGGGCGAGCTCTCGCAGCGCCACGGCCTCAAGCACACGCAGCGCATCCTCGGCGCGTTCGCCGAGATGCATGTTGACCTGGTGCTGTGCGGACACGATCATCAGGAGGCCGTCCACTTCATCGAGCACACGAAGCGGGGCACGGTGATCTCGACGTCGGGGACGATCAGCAACCGCTCGCGCGGCGGACGGCCGTCGTCGGTCAACAGCATTCGCATCACGGAGCAGGACATCGAGGTGTCGACGCTCGTCTGGTCGAACGATCAACGCGATTTCGTCGCGGGCCCAGTGAAGTGTTTCGCTCGCTGACCTCGCTGCTGCGCCGGCGATTCGACGCGGCGCAGCTCACGTTGGAGTTCGACGCCCCCCGTGCGCCGCGGGATGCCCGCGAGCTGCTCGATCGGCTGCGCGCGCTCGGGCTCACGCGAATCAGCAATTGCGAGCTGACGCGCAACCGCAACGTGATGGTGAGCTTCCGCGGACCGGAGCTGCGCGTGCACGAGGGCTACCTCGCCGCGCCGAGCGACGTGCATCGCGCGATCGTCACGTTCATACAGGGTCGCACGGGCGGCGAACGCGCGCACGCCCGGCGGCGCATCGTTTCATACACCGTGCACAGCGCCGCGTCCGACGGACCGGCGCGCCGCGAACGCACCCGCGCCGAGGACGAGCCATTCGCCGCGAAGCTCACGGAGTGGCACGCGCGCTACAACGCCGAATACTTCGGCGCGTCGCTCAAGCCGGTTCCCGTTCGCGTGTCGCGCCGGATGAAGAGTCGGCTCGGCCACTACACCGCGGCGACGAAGGACAATTCTGCCGAGATCGCGATCAGTTGGCGTCATCTGCGGCGGCATGGGTGGACCGAGGTGCTGCACACGCTGCTGCACGAAATGGTGCACCAGTGGCAGGACGAGTCCGGGCTGACGATCGATCACGGGGCGCGCTTTCGCGCCAAGGCGCGCGAGGTGGGGATCGAGGCCGCGGCGAAGCGGGCCGTGCGGCACTGAGGCGCGACGCCGTCGCGTTTGGCCCGGACTAGCGGCCGCGATAGCTTCCACGCATGCTCGACTTCTACAACATCGACAGCCTGCTCTCCGAAGAGGAGTGCGCGATCCGCGACAGCGTGCGCCAATTCGTCGACGAGCGCGTCTTGCCCATCATCGGCAAGTGCTTCGTCGACGGCCGGTTCCCGAAGGAGATCATCCCAGAGATGGCGGAGCTCGGCGTCTTCGGCGCGAACCTCCCCGAGGAATACGGCTGCGCGGGGCTGAGCAACGTCGCGTACGGCCTGATCAACCAGGAGCTCGAGCGCGGCGACTCCGGCGTTCGCTCGTTCGCGAGCGTTCAGAGCTCGCTCGCCATGTACCCGATCTACGCCTTCGGCAGCGATGAGCAAAAGCAGAAGTATCTGCCGCGCATGGCGAAGGCCGAGGTCATCGGGTGCTTCGGATTGACGGAACCGGACTACGGATCGAATCCGTCCGGTATGATCACGATGGCGCGCGAGCACAAGGACGGCACCTGGATCCTGAACGGCGGGAAGATGTGGATCACGAACGGATCCACCGCGCACATCGCCGTCGTGTGGGCGAAGACGAACGGCGACACGAGCGATAAGTCGATCCGCGGCTTCATCGTCCCGACCGACAGCACGGGATTCCAGGCGAAGGACCAGAAGGGCAAATTGTCGCTCCGCGCGAGCGACACGAGCGAACTGGTATTTCAGGATGTTGAACTCCCCGCTGACGCGATCCTTCCGCGCTCCGGCGGCCTCAAGAGCCCGCTGATGTGCCTGACGCAGGCGCGCTACGGCATCTCCTGGGGCGCGATCGGAGCCGCGATGGCCTGCTTCGAGGAAGCGCTCGAGTACGCGAAGAACCGCATCATGTTCGACCGGCCGATCGCGGGCTTCCAGATCCAGCAAGAGCGGCTCGCCGACATGCTGACCGAGATCGTGAAGGCGCAGCTCGTGTCATTGCACCTGGGCCGGCTCAAGGACGCGGGCACGTTCACACCGCAGCAAGTCTCGCTCGCCAAACGGAACAACGTGAGCATGGCCACCGACGTGGCGCGCGAAGCGCGCCGGCTGCTCGGCGCGAACGGGATTCTCGCCGAGTACGCGTCGATGCGCCACATGGAGAATCTCGAGAGCGTCTACACGTACGAAGGGACTCATGACGTCCACTCGCTCGTGCTCGGGCAGGCGATCACGGGGCTCAGCGCCTTCAAATAACGCGCATTTGGCGACGAACGCCGCAAACAACTAACGCCGCAAACAACTAACGCCGCTAACAACTAACGCCGCTAACGCCGCTAACAACGAACCGCGCAAACAACCAACGGCGCTGACCTCCAAACGGCGCTGCCTTCCAAACGGCGCTGACTTCCAAACAGCGCCAACTTCCGAACGGCGCGGCGCTTCCAAACGGCGCGGCACGAACGGCTGCGCCGTTCGGCAGAGACATTACGGCGCAAGGGACACACGGCGGGCGACGGCGCAGCGGCGAGCGGCGCCGAACGGCGCAACGGCGAGCGGCGCCGAACGGCGCAACGGCGAGCGGCGCCGAACGGCGCAACGGCGAGCGGCGCCGAACGGCGCAACGGCGAGCGGCGCGTAACCTCGCCACGGCACACGGCGAGTGACGGGGCAAGCTGCCGCGGGTCGCGCGCGCAGCGTCGCGCCCGCCCCGCGGTTTGCCGTTGCGCGGTTGGTTGTTTGCGCCGTTATGGGTCTGCCGCAGGCTGCGCCGTTTGGAGGTCAGCGCTGTTCGGAAGGCAGCGCCGTCTGGAAGTCAGCGCCGTTCGGAAGTTGGCGCAGTTTGGAGGTCAGCGCCGTTCGTTGTTTGCGCCGCCAGCTGTTCGGAATTTGTCGTATACCTTGTTCACTTAGGTATTCGCGCGCATATTGCCCCCCGTCTCCACGAGGCGGGCGAATGAAGCGGCTGTTCCGACTCAGCCTGGGTGAACGCGGCGTCCGCCGCGATGTGGCGAGCGAAATCCAGTTCCATATCGAGATGCGCACGCGCGAGCTGATCGAGGCCGGCGTCGATCCCAGCGCCGCCCGCGAGCAAGCTATCGCCACCTTCGGCGATGTCGGCGCCATCGAGGCCGAGTGCCGGAGCGAAACGCGACAGCGCGTGCGCACGGCGACCTGGCGCGAGGTCGGCGACTCCATCGTGCAAGACGTCCGCTACGCCGCTCGGACGCTCGCCCGAACGCCCGGCTTCACGATCACCGTGCTCGTCACCCTCGCGCTCGGGATCGGCGCGAACAGCGCGGTCTTCAGCATGGTGAACGGACTGCTGCTCAAGCACCCGCCGTACGCGAACTCGGATCGCATGGTCGTGCTGCAGCGGCCCGTCGCATCGCTGAGCGTTGCTGATGTCGGTTTCGCCGCGCCCGAAGTCGCGGACTTCCGCTCGCAGACACCGTCGCTCGACGGCGTCGCTGAATACCACTCGATGTCGTTCGACCTCCTCGGCCATGGCGAGCCTCGGCGCGTGCAGACCGGCGTCGTATCGTCGGGGTTCTTCGATCTGCTGGGCGTGAAGCCGCTCCTCGGACGCACCTTCGCGCGCGGGGAGGATCAAACGGGCGCCGTGCCGGTGCTCGTGCTCAGCTACGCGTTCTGGGTCAACCAGCTCGGCGCGGACTCGTCGATCATCGGGAAGACGTTCACGATGAACGACCGGCAGCACACCGTGATCGGCGTCCTGCCGCCGCTCCCGAACTACCCGGACCAGAACGACGTCTGGATGCCGATCTCGTCCTGTCCGTTCCGCTCATCGGCGCGCATGACCACGATGCGGTCCATGCGGATGCTCAGTCTCTTCGCGCGCACCAAGCCGGGCGCGACGATCACCGATGTGCGAAGCGATCTCGCGACCGTGGGTGCGCGCTTGCACGCGCAGTTCCGCGACGACTACAAGGGCATCCCCGACGAGAAGGTCAGCGCCACTCCGATCACGAGCGCGATGAGCGAAGGGGCCGCACCGTCCGTGTTGCTGCTCTTCGGCATCGCGGGGCTCGTCCTGCTCATCGCGTGCGCCAACGTCGCGCACCTCACGATGGCGCGGCATCTCCGGCGCCAGCGCGAGATGGCGATTCGCTCCGCGCTCGGCGCCGGTCGGCGGCGGGTGTTGCGGCAACTGCTCACCGAGAGCGTGCTCCTCTCGCTGGCCGGCGGTCTTCTCGGGCTCGCGCTCGCGGGACCGGGCATCAGCGCCATTGCCCACATCGTCGCGCGGCTCACGGCGCGCGGCAACGAGATCGCGCTCGACTGGCGCGTGGTGGGCTTCACGCTCGCGCTGTCGGTCGCGACCGGCGTCTTCTTCGGCGTGCTGCCGGCGCTCACCGATGGCCGAGATCTCGTCACGCGCCTTCGCGACGGCGGCGCGACGACCGCCGGCGGCGGCAAGCTGCGCGCGCGATCCGCGCTCGTGATTGGCGAGGTGGCGCTCGCGTCGGTCGTGCTGGTCGGCGCGGGGCTCATGATTCGCAGCTTCGCGCACCTGCTCCGCGTCGACACGGGCTACGATCCGCAGAACGTGGTCACGGCGCACGTCGATCTGAACTGGACGAAGTACAACAACGGACAAGTCGTCCGCAATTTCGCGAACGCATTCATCGATCGTCTGCACGCCAGCTCCGGCGTCACCGCAGTAGCGGTGGCCAACGAGTTTCCCGCGAGCAGCAGCTCGCCGCAGAATCAGCTCCTGTTCAGCATCCGCGGCCGCCCGGCGCCCGACAGCGCGCGCATGCCGCACGCGGAGCTGAACTACGTCTCGCCCGAGTACTTCCGCACGATCGGCGTGCCCGTGCTCTCCGGGCGCAGCTTCACCGCGGATGACCGGGACACCGCGAGCGTGGTCGTCGTGGTCAGCCGCTCGCTCGCCGAACGCTATTTCCCCGGCGCGAACGCCGTGGGCAAGCAGATCACCACCGCCAGCCAGGGGACGACGTTGACGATCGTCGGCGTCGTCGGCGACGTGCGCGAGTTCGGGCCGGCCGCCGACGTACCGGAGCAGATCTACGAGCCGTTCAACGCCCTCTCGGTGCGCGACATTCGCGTCCTCGTCCGGAGCCGCGGCAGCGCCGGTGCGATGATGAACCGCATCCGCGACGTGGTGCACGAGCTCGACGCCGAGCAGCCGGTGATCGAGGTGCGCACGCTGGCGCAGGCGCGCGACGAGGTGATCGCCGCGCCGCGGCTGATCACGCTGCTCCTCGGTCTGTTCGGCGCGGTGGCGCTGATCATCGCCGCCGCGGGCCTCGGCGGCGTGATGGCGTACTCGGTCGGCCAGCGGCTGCAGGAGTTCGGCATTCGCGTGGCGCTCGGCGCGGATCGATCGAGCATCCTGCGGCTCGTCGTGGGGCAGGGCGTGCGGCTCGTCGTCGCCGGACTGCTCATCGGCGCCTTCGCCGCGCGTGGGGTCGATCAACTCATGTCCAAGGTGCTGGTCGGCGCGGAGGGCGGCGAAGCGCTCACCTACGCCGCCGTGGCGCTGGTGTTCGTGGCCGTCGCGGTGGTGGCGTGCCTCGCGCCCGCCCGGCGCGCCACGGCGGTCGACCCGGTGACCGCGTTCAAGGCATCATAATACACAAATACCACTACTCATATGGCTGGCAGCGATCTCTTCGTCGGCACGCTCGACGTGCTGATCCTCAAGGCGGTGAGCTGGGGTCCGATCCACGGCTACGGCATCGGGCGCTGGATTCGCCAGACCACCCGCGACGCGCTGCAGGTGCAGGAAGGTGCGCTCTATCCGGCGCTCCACCGCCTCGAGCGCAAAGGACTGCTCGAGGAGGAGTGGGGCGTGAGCGAGACGGGACGGGAAGCGAAGTACTACAGGCTCACAACGGCGGGCCGGGGCGAGCTGCGGGCGGCGGTCACGCGCTGGCGCGACTACGCCCACGCCGTCACGCTCGCCTTGGACACCACGGGGCGTTGAGGATCTGGTCATGCGCATCTCGTATTGACCGCGGTGATCGCGGGTCCCCTGGCCGCCGCGCCGCGCGTCTCGCGGCGCAGTCCGCGGGCATGATCGTCTCCACAAACTTGGCTCTTGACCGCAGCGGCTGATCGTAACACTGTATTGTATCACCAATACAGTGAGAGATGGCCATGCTCATGCGTCACACGCTGCTTTCAACGCTGCTCGTCGCCTGCGTCGCCTGCGTCGCCGCGACCGCGCACGCCCAAACGGATTCAACAGGCGCGGATCAGGCGATGCGCACGCGCCTCAAGAGTGATCTCAGAAATCTCGTCGTCGCGCAGGAGGCCTACTACGCCGACCACAGCTCGTACGCGGACGAGATCGCGCAATTGCACTTCCGCGCCTCTGCCGGTTCCAACGTGCAGCTCGTCGTCACCCAGAACAACGCGTGGGGAGCCGTCGCGACGGATGCGGCGACGCCAGGCAAATCGTGCGTGATCTGGATCAATCTCGCCGAGAAGTACCGGCCCGCAACGGTGCGGGACAAGTACACTGGGACAGAGGGCCAGCCGATGTGCGACGGCGATCCCGCGCCAGTCCCCAAGGGCTGACGCGACCGACTGACAAAGGGACCTCCCTCGGCTAACTTGCGCCTGAATTTCAACCGAGCGAGGTCCGACGGTGAAAATCGCCGTCTGTATCAAGCGAACTCCCGATTCGGAGTCGCGCTTCAAGATCGCCGCGTCCTCGGCTGCAATCGACGAGGCCGGCCTCAAGTTCGATATCGACGACTTCGCCAGCTATGCGGTGGAAGTCGCATTGCAGCTCAATGAAAAGCAGGGGCCCGGAGAGACGGTCGTCTACGCCGTGGGTCCGGACGTCGTGCAGGAAACGCTGCGCAAGGCGATGAGCATGGGCGCTGATCGCGCGGTGCAGCTCAAGACCGATGCGGTGCCGTACGACGGTCTCGCGGTCGCAAAGGCGCTTGCCGCGGAGCTCGAGAGCGGCGGCTACGACCTCGTGCTGTTCGGAAAGCACGCATTCGATACGTCGGCCGGCATCGTCGGCACGGCGACCGCGGAGCTGCTCGGCGTTCCCTGCGTCACGGCCGCGTCCAAGCTCGACATCGCCGGCGGCAAGGGCACCGCACGCCGCGAGCTCGAGGGAGCGGCGGAGATCGTCGAGTTCCCGCTGCCGGCCGTCGTCACGATCGATGAAGGAATTGCGCGTCCGCGCTATCCATCGCTCAAAGGCATCATGGCGGCGAAGAAGAAGCCGCTCGAGACGAAGCCCGCGCAGCTCGGTCCGGTGCGCGTCACCGTCAAATCCATGGAGCTGCCGGCGGAACGCGCGCCCGGCCGGATCATCGGCGAGGGCGCGGCGGCCGTGCCGGAGCTCGTCCGGCTCCTGCAGACCGAAGCGAAGGTGTTATAACATATGTCTAATATTCTCGTGTACGCGGAGACCCGGGGCGCCGAGCTGAGGAAAGTCGCGCTCGAGGCGGTCACCGCGGCGCGCAAGCTCGCTGACGCGGCCGGCGGCGGCGAAGTGCACGCGCTGTTGTGCGGCCCCGCCGGCATTGCGGCGCGCGCCGAGCAGCTCGGAACGTACGGCGCCGACGTCGCCATCGTGGTCGAGAACGCCGGATTTGAGCGCTTCGCGCGTGAAGCGGTCGCCGCCACGCTCGCCGAGCGCGCGAAGAGCGGCGGCTTTCGCGCTGTGGTGCTCGGCTTCTCCGCGCAGGGGCGCGATCTCGGACCGCGCGTGGCGGCGAAGCTCGACGCGCCGATCGCCAGCGACGTGACCAGTATCGAGGCGGCGGGCGACGCGCTCGTCGTCAAACATCCGGGCTTCGCGAACAAAGTCGTCGTGACGCTGCAGGTCACGGGCTCTCCAGTCGTCATCTCCACGCGGCCGGCGGCGTTCACGCCCGCCGAGAATCCGAAGAGCATTCGCACGGAGACCGCGCAGGCGGCGGCCGATCCGTCCGCCGAGAAGGTGACGGTGAAGGAGCTGCAGGAAGGCGGGAAGGGCAAGCTCGATCTCGGTGAGGCGCCTGTCATCGTGTCTGGCGGACGGGGATTGAAATCCGCGGAGAACTTCAAGCTCGTCGAAGATCTCGCGGCGGCGTTCGGCAACGCGGCGGTTGGCGCGACGCGCGCGGTGACCGACGATGGCTGGCGTCCGCACAGCGAACAGATTGGGCAGACCGGGCGACAGGTGAGCCCGCAGCTCTACATCGCGGTCGGGATCTCCGGCGCGATTCAGCATCTCGCCGGCATGCGCACGTCCAAGACGATCGTCGCGATCAACAAGGACAAGGAAGCACCGATCTTCAAGGTGGCGGACTACGGCATCGTGGGCGACGTGCTCGAGGTGGTGCCGGCGCTCACCGAGGCGGTTCGACAGGCGAAGGCCGGTCACTGATGGCGGCATCGAACGTGGTGTTCGCGTTCGTGCTCACGCTGGGCGCGGGCTTCTTCGCGCTCAACGTGCAGCGGCTCGTGCGGTACATGCGCCTGGGGTACGCCGAGAACCGAATCGATCACCCGTTGGTGCGACTGAAGAACGTGCTCACGATTGGGATCGGCCAGCGGAAGATCTTCCGCGATCCGATCCCCGGCGCGATGCACGCGACGATCTTCTGGGGATTTCTCGTCCTGACGGCGGGGACGGTCGAGATACTCATCCAGGGCGTCTTTAGCGGATTCTCATACGCCCGCATCCTGCCGCATCCGCTGTACGCATTGTATGCGGCGTCGCAGGACGCGTTCGCGCTGTTCGTGCTCGCCGCGATCGCGTTCGCGTACTACCGGCGGCTCGTGCTGCATCCGCGGCGGCTCGACGGCGACAATCTCGAGCACGCGGACGCGTACATCATTCTCGGATTGATTGGCGGCTTGATGGTCACGCTGCTCCTGGCCAACGCCTGCCAATTTCTGGTCGATCCGGCGTCGATCGGTCCGGAGAAGTTCGTGTCGCGCGGCATCGCGGCGGCGATCGCGCCAATCGACGCCTATCCGAGCACGCCGGCCACCGTGTTCTGGTGGCTGCACGTGCTGATCGTGCTCACGTTCCTCAACTACCTGCCCTACTCCAAGCATCTCCACGTCGTCACGTCGCTCATCAACGTGTTCTTCTCGAACACGAGCGGACCGCCGCAGAAGGGCGTGATGCGGTTCATGGATCTCGAGGCCGATGTGGAGCAGTTCGGCGCCTCGGACGTGGAGCACCTGTCGTGGAAGAACCTGCTCGACGGCTACTCGTGTACCGAGTGCGGCCGCTGCACCGCCGCGTGCCCGGCGAATCTCACGGGCAAGCTGCTGAGCCCCCGCAAGATCGTGATCAACACGCGCCAGCGGTTGATGGAGAAGGGGCCCGTGGTGACCGGCGACCGCATGGAGTTCCTGCATCCCGCGCTGCTGCACGGGGAGGGCGGCGATGCCGGCGCTCAGACGCCCGCGCAGGTGATGGAGCATCGGCTCCTCGACACCTACATCAGCGAAGAAGAGCTGTGGCAGTGCACGAGCTGCCGCGCGTGCGTGCAGGAGTGCCCGGTCTCGATCGATCAGCTCGACATCATCAACCAGATGCGGCGGTACCTGGTGTTGAGCGAGTCGCGGTTTCCCGAGGAGATCCAGCCGGCGTTCGAGTCGCTCGAGCGGAACGGCTCGCCCTGGGCCTTCAGCCCGGCGGACCGCGCGAAGTGGTCGGAGGGCATGGAGATTCCGACGATGGCCGAGCTCATGGAGCGCGGCGAACGGCCGGACGTGCTGTTCTGGGTCGGCTGCATGGGATCGTTCGACGATCGGGCGAAGAAGATCACGGTCGCTTTTGCGAGAATACTCAAAGCGTGCGGGATCAACTTCGCCATCCTCGGCCAGGAGGAGCATTGCCATGGCGACCCGGCGCGCCGCATGGGCAACGAGTATCTGTACCAGATGCTCGCGAAGGACACCGTCGAGACGCTGAATCGCTACGACGTGACCACGATCGTGACGAGCTGTCCGCACTGCTTCCATCAGCTCGGCAACGAGTTTCCGCAGTTTGGCGGGAACTATGAAGTCGTCCATCATTCGACGTACATCGAACGATTGCTGCAGGAGAATCGCGTTCCCTTGCAGAGCGCGGAAGGGAAGCGGCTCACGGTGGCGTACCACGACTCCTGCTATCTCGGCCGCTACAACGACATCTACGACGCGCCGCGCGAGACGCTCCGGCGCGCGCTGCCCGTGGTGACGCTCGTCGAGCCGCCGCGGTCGCGCGACCGCGGCTTGTGCTGCGGCGCCGGCGGCGGCCGCATGTTCATGGAGGAGCGGGTCGGCAAGCGCATCAACGTGGAGCGCACGGAAGAGCTGCTCGCAACGGGCGCCGACACGATCGCGGTCGCCTGCCCGTTCTGCATGACGATGATCAACGACGGGGTGAAGGCGAAGGAGGCGGACGTCGCGGTGCTCGATATCGCGGAGGTGGTCGCGGGGCAGCTGCAGAGCTGAGTCGCGACACCAGTCGAAACGCGAACGGGGCCCGCGATCATCGCCGGCCCCGTTCGCATTTTAAAGATCGCTCGTTATGGTTTTGCGATCACGTACGGTTTGCCGTCGCCGCTCGTGGCCAGCACCTGGAAGCTGGCGGGGAAGGCCGTGAACATCTCGTGAATCGATTCACCCCAGTTCGAGAGCGACGCGGCGGTCACGCCGGCCATGATTGGATGGGTCGGGTCGGCGATCAGGACCTGGTCCGACGAGAAGTCCTGGCCGACCACGGAGAACGTGCCGAGAGAGCTCAGGAACGACACTGGCGTGTTCGCCGGCGCGCTGAAGTAGTAGCAGCTCAGGCTCGCGAAGAGCGCGGTGCCGCTCGACTGCGACACCCACTTCAACGCGTTCTGGACCATCTGCATGCCGCCGTCCTGCTGGTGGAACACGTAGTCGGTTCCAATCAGCACCACGCGCCCGGTGACGAGCGGCAGCCAGACGCTCGCATTGGCGAACGCGGCTCCGAGCACGCCGATCGGATCGCTCGAGCAGTCGTTGTCGCCGAAGACGATCGCACTGTACTTGGCGAAATCGGAACGCGACATCGATGCCCACGTCGGGGCGTCGACCACCGTGACATCGAGGCCGGCCTTCTGCGCGAGCGTCAGCTCGTTTTCCGCGCCGGAGAAGGTGTTGAACGACGCGCGGATCCGGCTCGATGCTCTGATCCCGCTCGGTCTCGCGTTCGGCTGTGGGACCGTCCGGCCAGCACTGACTCCGGCCGGTGCTGCCCCCCCTCGCGGTGTGCGACTGAACGTGCCGAAGCTGAAGTTGTCCATCGACGGACCGTAGATCAGGATCTTGCCGCTCTTCACGGTGTCGGTAGAGACCACTGTGATCGTCGTCGTGCCTGTCAACGAGCCCGCGGACGCGGTGATCTTACCCAGCCCGCCCGAGAGCCCGACGATGCGGCCGTCGGCGCCAATCGAGATGATGCTCGGCGTCGTCGTCGACCACGCCGGTGTCACGTCGGAGAGCGCGTTGCCGGTCGCATCGGCGAAGCTCGCATGAGCATTCGTGGAACTGCCGACCTTGATGCTCGACGTGTCGAGGCTGATCGAGATCGACCGCGGCACCGGGATCACGTTGAACGTCGCCGACACCGACTTTGAGCCAATCGACGCGGTGATCGTCGCCGTGCCGCCGTGGACGGCGGTCGCGACACCGTTCGCGTCGACCTTGGCGATGGTCACGTCGGAGCTGGACCAGGTGAACGGAATCGCCATTGCATTGCCGAGCGCGTCGGTGGCGGCCGCCGAGAACGCGCGCGAGTCGCCGATCGAGTTCACGCCGGCGGTCTTGGGGCTGATCGAGATCGTCGCCGCCACCTGCTGCACCGTGACGCTCGCGGTCGCGCTGAAGCTCTCAGCGGTGGCCGTGATGGTCGCCGAGCCGTTGGCGTTCGCCGTCACCGTACCGTTCGCGTCGACCGACGCGACAGCGCTGTTGCTGCTCGAGTACGTGAGGGCGATCCCGGCGACGGACGCGCCGGTGCGCGGAACGATGGTCGCGGTGACGCTCTGCGTCTCGTGCAGCGACGACATGGTGAGCGTCGCCGGTGTGATCTGCACGTGATCGATCGGCGAGACGACGGTCACCGTCGCCGTTCCGGTCTTGCCTTCCGCCGACGCGGTGAGCGTCGCGGTGCCGATCTTGAGTGCTCTCACCACACCGTTGCTCGCGATCGTCGCGACGGTCGGATCGGACGAGCTCCACGTGGCGCTTCGGTCGTCGATCAAGTTGCCGCTCGCGTCGCGGAGCTCCGCGGCGACGGCGCCGGAGTCGCCGCGCACGAGCTGCAGCGCCGCCGGTGCGACGTTCACTTTCGCGACTGGCGCGTGCACCGTGACTTTTGCCGAGTCGGCGAGGCCGGTGATCATGCGCGCAACGACCCACGTAGCGCCCTGCGCGCCGCCGGCGGTCACGACGCCGTTGTCGTCGACCGTGGCGATAGCGGAATTGGACGTGGTCCAGGCGACGTGATTGGGCGCCGTGGTCTGGCCGCTGCTGTTCGTGCCGGAAACGGTGAACGCGGCCGTCGCGCCGGAATTGATCGTGGCGCTGTTCGGCGTGACGCTGATGCTCTTGAGGGTCGCGTCGGGCCCCGCGGGCACGAGCACCGGCGCGGCGATGCCCGGATTGTCGCCTGGCTTGAGCGTGATCGTCTGCGAGCCCTTGAATGCGATCACACCTTTGGTGTCGTATTCGGTGAGCTCGAGCGTGTAATTCGCGGTGCTGCCTGAGAACGCGACGTCAAAGGTGAGAACGGCGCTGTCGCCTTGAAAGTCCGCTTCGACGGCGATGCTGTCGCCGCCCGTGCCGATCAGGACACCGCGCACCTTGGACAGCACGATGATCGGCGCACCGTCGGGCAGCTTTGCGTAGCGGGGCGCGACGGAGAGGCGTGCGTGCCCCGGCGCGATGCGCGGGGCCACCGGCGTGTGATCGCCGCACGCAGCGGCGATACCGAGCGCCGCGATGACACTGAGACGCCGCAACGAGTGCCGTGCAGCTAGGGATTGACGTGCCAGCGATCCCACCGCGACCTCCGCCTCGACTGGGTCAGGACATCCGCATTGGCCCCACGGCGCAAGCCTCAGCGGCTAGCCGTTGGGAGTCGGAATACCCTAGCGAACACCGCGGTCGCTGGCAATGGCAAACCCGGCAGGAAATCCGTGCGGGTGGTCACAGGTCCGGTGCCCATCGGATTTCCAGGACGCTAATCGTTTGTCGGACTTTGTCTTCCGTAAACGGGTGGTCCGTTTGTGCGTGCAGCGTCAGCCCGAGCGCCGGTAGACTCTCGAAGAATTCGTCGCGCGCCACGCGTCCCGGATCGGCCACGAGCGCCCGACCAGCGGGTCGCAGCGTGGACGCGATGATTCGTGCGACCAGCGCGCCGTACGGCCGCTCGTACAGCACGTCCGACGCGAACACCAGGTCAAAGCGATCGAGCTTGGCCGGGGGATGGCGCCAATCGAGCAGGAGCCCGTCACGAAGCGGTCGTCCGTTGCGCGCGGCGTTCACCCGCGAGAAGCGAAGCGCGTCGTCGTAGTAGTCCGACGCGACGACGTCGAAGCCGGCGCGCGCGGCGCAACACGACACCAATCCCGCTCCGCAGCCCAACTCCAGCGCGGACTGCCCGCGGCCGCCGAGTCCGCCCACGATCCCGGCAAGCACGCGCGACGACGGCCACAACTCCGCCCAGTACGGAAGTCGCTCGTCGCGCTCGAATTCGCGTTCGTCGATCAAATCTTCCGCGCTCGCGGGATGCAGAATCGACAGTGCATGGCGGCCGACGCGCACTGTCGTGTCGACGACGCGAAACCGCCGGCGAAGCGACTCCTCGAGCTTCGCGACGTCGCTGAAATCGCGCTTCACAGCGCGAATTCGCTCGCCAGCAGGGCGTCGTCGCCGAGGAGGAGTGCGGAAAGGGCTTCGCCCGCGGGCACGAGCGGCCGCTCTGGTGGAATCACGAGCAGTGCGTTCGCGGCGGCCATCGACGTGAGCAGGCCCGAGCCCTGCGGACCGGTTGGCCGCGCCCACGGACCGTCGTCGCGCCACTCGATGACGCCGCGCAGAAAATGGGTGAGCGGCGCGGCAATGCTGAGATCCTCACGAGCGCGGACTCGAATCGGCTGCCGAAAGATTCGTCGCTCGCCGCGCAACTTTCTGATCACCGGTCGGCCGAACAGCTCGAACGTCACCATCGCCGAAACCGGATTGCCCGGCAGGCCGAGCCACGCCATCTCGCCCAGCATGCCGAATCCGATCGGCGCGCCGGGTCGCATGCGAACGCGCCAGAGCTGCATGTCGGCGCCGAGCGCGCGCAGCACGTCTTTCGTAAAGTCGAATGCTCCCACCGACACGCCGCCTGATGTGATCAGGAGATCCGCCCAGGCCAATGCGCCGCGAACCATGTGTTCGTACGCTGCGGGATCGTCGGGAGCGATGCCCAGATACCTGACGTCTGCGCCCGCGGCGGTGGCGCTCGCGCGCAAGGTGTAGCTGTTCGATGAGACGATGCGTTCGCCGCGCCGCACTTCGTCGAAGCGGTCCACGTCCACGAGTTCGTCGCCGGAAACGAGAACGGCGATTCGCGGCAGCCGATGGACGAGCGGCCGCGCGCAGCCGACCGACGCCAGCACTCCGAGTTGCGCGGGGCCAATGACGGTGCCGGCGGCGGCGGCGAGCGAGCCGACGGCGAGATCCTCGCCGCGCGGCCGAACGTTGCGTCCCGCATCGCGCGCGTCGCGGATCTCGACTTTGCTTTCGCCGCCATCGGTATCCTCGACGCGAATCACCGAATCGGCGCCGTCGGGGATTGGCGCGCCGGTCATGATCCGGATCGCCGTGCCGGGTCGAACCGGCTGTGTCGCGCGCCGGCCGGCGGCGACCGTCTCGAGCACGGCGAGGACGACCGGCGATTCCGGCCCGGCGCGTGCGACGTCCGCGGCGCGCACGGCGTAGCCGTCCATCGACGAGTTGTCCCACGGCGGATGCTCGATCGGCGAATGGACGTCTTGGGCGAGGACGCGGTGCAGCGCGTCGCCGAGCGCGATCTGCTCGGCCGGGAGCGCGCGGATCGGCGCCAGGATCTTAGCGCTGGCTTCCTCGACGCTGAACGCCATCGCTAATGGAGCCGCATCGAGGCGAGTCGCTCGGCGATCACGTCCTGCACGTGCTCCACGTCGCGGATGTTGGCGGTCCAGTTGTTCGCGAGCAGGCTGAAGATGAGCATGTGATGATCGGCCGTCGTCACGTAGCCGGAGAGCGATCGCGCCTGCGCGACCGTGCCGGTCTTTGCGTGCACGTTGCCTTCGGCGGGCGTGCCCTTCATGCGGCTGCGAATCGTCCCGTCCACGCCGGCGATCGGCAGCGCGTCGTAGTAGACCTGGAAGGCGGGCGATTTGCGCACGGCGTCGAGAATGCGCACGACCGTCCGCGGCGAGATGTAGTCGTAGCGCGAGAGCCCGCTGCCGTCGCGCACGACGGCCTCGGTCGGCACCGGCACCCCCCACTGCGCGATCTGGCGCTCGACGACGGCGCGCGCCGAGTCCGTGCGTCCCGAGCCTGTCGCCTGAAGGGCGAGCGTGCGGAACACCATCTCGGCGATCTGGTTCTGCGAGGGCTTGAGCAGCGCTTTAAAGATCTCTGATAAGGGCGGCGACGTGAGCGTCGCGACCGTGTCGAGGCGCGCCAGGGTGTCGGCCGCGCCTTCGTCGACAGTGATGCCGCGGTCCCGGAGCGCCTGGCGAACGGCCGCGCAGTACGCCACGTCGGGATCGTGATGCGTCACCTCGATCACGGCCGAGTCGCCGGCGACGATCGCGCCGGTGAGCACGATGTCCCACGTGGCGCTGTCTTTCACCGCCGCGAGGGTGTTCGTGACCGGCCGCCCGCTGCGCCCGGTGAGCGACGCCGCGGTCGTCGCGGTGATGCTGACGTGCGGGTAGCCGGCGGCGGGTTTGACGTCGACGCGCACGGGATCGCCCGCGTGCGCGCCCGCGTGGACGTGCAGCTCGCTGAAGCCTTCGTTGAACAGCAGCTCGTCGATCGGCGCGGAATATGAATCCTCGAAATCGTCGTAGGTCCAGCCGTAGCCGAACACTTCGCCGGGAAAGGCGTCGCCGCCGGGCACGACGCGGCCGGTGATGTGCCGCACGCCCTTGGCCGCGATGCTGTCGGCGATCGCGCGCAGCGGAATCATGGCGTCGCCGAGCATGTGATCGCTGACCGAGGGATCGCCGCGGCCGATGACGACGAGATCGCCGCGCAGGGTTCCGTCGGCGATCGGCCCGCGCGCGGCGAAGCCCGTGTGATACCGGAAGTCCGGCCCGAGCTGCACGAGCGCCGTGCTCGTCGTGAGAATCTTCATGTTGGACGCCGGCATGAACAGCTTGCCGGCGTTGCGCGCGTAGAGCGTGTCGTGCGCGTCGGGGTCGACGATCAGTATTCCCCAATGAGCATTCGAGAATTCCGGTGCTTCGGCCATCGAGTCGATGAGCGCCCGGAGCGACGCGCGCGCGTCAGCGGCGGAGCGGCTGGTCGCGCCAGGCGCGGGGCGGAGCGGGGTGGCGGCGGGGGGACGACAGGCGGCGAGGCCGGCGGCGAGCAGCGAGAGACACGCAAAGCGACGCATTCGATCTCCGTGATGGTCGCGGAGAAGAATACTGCAATCCGCTAGCGCGCGGCGAGCCGCTCCGCGGCGGCGAGATCCGCCGGCGAGTTGACGTTGAAGAAGAGCCGCGCCGGGTCGCCAATGCGCTCGACTTCGGTCCGCGGAATGCGCGCGACGCCGCTCAGCCGATCGATGAATCGCGACAACGTCAGCTCTCCGGCGTCGATCGCCGCGTCGGCATCGCCCAGCGCCCCGCGGGGATACGCGGCGCACATCGGCTCCGGGCCACGCGGACCCTCGGGGACCGCGGCGAGCCCGGAGTCCAGCGCGCGATCGCGGATGAGCAGGAGCAGCGGCGGTGTGACGAACGGCATGTCCCACGCGACGACGAGCACGAAGTCCGTCGCGTGCGCGATCGCCGTGTGCACGCCGACGAGACCTCCACGCTCGGCGCGCCGGTCACGCATGACAGGTGTGCCGGGCAGCCAACCGCCGGCATCCGGATCGTTGCTCACGAGAACCACGCTCGAAACGACCGGGCGAAGTGCCGCCGCGACGCGATCGATGATCCGGCGGCCGCCCACCTCGAGCAGTCCTTTTGGTTCGCCGCCGTACCGGGTGCTCGCTCCGCCCGCGACGATCGCGCCGATCAGGCGCGGAGCCCTCGCTGCTGCGCCGCTTCGTCCAGGCCGAGCGTGAGCATTCGCTCAACGAGCAGCGGCTGCGGCGGCGCACCGCGCCGCTCCTTGATGTAGCGCCCGCACGCGTTGCAGATGGCCACCTGATAGCCGAGATGCGGCGACGCGATGCGCACGACGTCCGGCGCGAGATCCGCACCGCAGCCGATGCAGCCGGCCAGGTCGGTCCGCCACGTGGAGTCGCACCGCCAGCAGACGAGCGATCGACGCGTATCGGTGATGACGGCGAGATCGGGCGATGCGCCGCAGCACGGGCATTGCGGCCGCTTCCACGACGAGAATGAGAAGCCGTCGGCGAGCGCCGTCGCCGCGTGGGAGAGCACCGCGTTGCCGATCACCGCCGCGACCGAGCGCGCGAGCCGCATGGTGGTGTCGCGGGGCAGCGATTCGCCGTTGCACCAGGCGAGCGCCAGCCGCGCCGGATCGAGCGACCGTTCGCGCAGCGCGGTGAGCTGGGGCGTGGTCGCGAGTCCCGAGTGCTCGAATGACGCCGCGGTGCGGTAGAACGACTTGGTCAGGTCGCCGGTCGTCGAGAGCACGTCGGCCGCGTCGAAGGCGGGGCGGCCCGCGCGCACGCGCGTCCGTCCCCTCGGCACGTCGAGCGAAACCTTCGTCCGCACGCGAATCGACTCGTGCACGCGCACGAGCGGCTGCAGCTGTTCGGCGAGATTGCGGCTCGCCGCGGTCGACCGGCGCGTGATCACCTGCGATGCCAAGGCGTGCGTTCCCCCAGGGTTGTGTCGCGGGCACGTCGCCCGGCCGTCTAGCAGAGGAAGAACGAGCCCTCGCCAACGTCACGACCAGCCTGAGCTGGAGCTCAGTCGGGCCGCCAGGTGGCACTCAGCGTGGCGTCTTCGGCCACTGTGACCTCGATCACACGCGCGCTGGCTCCGAGTTTCGCCTGCACCCGCTCGAAGATGAAGCGCGCGAGCTCCTCGCCCGTGGGGATGAGCTTTCCCTCGGCGAACTCCGGTACGTCGAGGTTGATGTTCGCGTGATCGAACCGATCGTGGACTTCGGACGCGAGCACGCGATCGAGGATCGCGAGATTCACGACCATCCCGGTCTCGGGATCGATCGGCGCCGTGACGGTGACGTCGCACGTATAGCTGTGGCCATGGTATCGCTCGCGTGCGCAGCGCCCAAAGACTTCGGCGTTTCGCTCGTCCGACCAGTCGGGGCGGCGATATCGGTGCGCCGCGGCGAACGACACGCGGCGCGTGAGAGAGGCGGGCATGTGTAGGGCTGGCGAATAGCGACGGGAGATAGCGGGACTGGACCGGTGGCTCGCGCGCGCTCGATCGAGCGCCACGCGAGCTCGAATGTGTCCTCGAAGTCTACTCGCCCCCCCTCGAGCTGGCTCCTACCACCGGCTCAATGATCCTCGCCGAACTCGTCGCGCTGGGTGAAGCCTTCCTGGGTCGGGCTCTCGGGAGGAATCCACGACGTACCGTCCTGAATCGCTTCGCCGACGTCGGTCGTTCCGAACAGCTCGGCGTCGAGATTCTCCTGCGTCGTGTCGGTGGTCGGCTCGATCGGTCGCGGGCGATCGCCCAGGAGCAGTCCCTCGCGCTGGTCCTCGTCGGCGAGATGCTCGTCGATCTCCTCGGGGCTCAGCGCGCGTCGCGCCGGGTCGACGAAGATGTTGTTCTGGCAGCGCTGCGCGCCCACCAAGTCCGTCACCACGTGCTCGGCGATCAGCCGCTCGCCGTCGGTCCCGACGCGCCCTTCGAGGGTGACGAGGCCCTCCCGCACCGCGACGGTGATCTCGTCGATATCGAGGGCGTTGTGTGCCGCGAGGTGGTCGCGAACGAGCCCTCGCAGCTCGTCGTCGCTCAGATCATCCAGGTCGTGCAGGTCTTCGAAATCGCGCGCCATGAGTTCACCTGCCTCAGTGAGCCCCGGCCCTCGATTCGTCAGAAGAAGTACGAGACGCCGAGGGTGAACGCCGGGTTGTTGGTCCAGAACGACTTGGACTGAGTCTGCGGAATTACCGGCTGCCCGCCGGCCGGTGCGACATAGAACGCTTCCGGATAGCCGATCGTGTACAAGCGATTGGTGATGTCGCCGCGCAACTGCAAATGGCCGCCCGGCACCCACCGAATTCCACCGCCCCAGTTGAGTGCAAAGCGGGTGCCGAACCTGAATCCGCCGGTGTCCGGCTGCGTGCGCAAATCCGAGATCAGTCCCGCGCCGCCGGCGACTTCGGGCACGATGTGATGCCAACTCTTCCCGCCGGTGAGACTCAGCCCCAGGCCAATGTTGCCCGCGTAGAGCGGCCGATCGACCGTGCCGACACGCTGGGCCGCGCCAACCTTGAACGGGTTGATGAGCTCCCGCTGCGAGGAGATGCGCGCGAATTCGGCGATCAGGTGCGCCGGACCGCCAGCGCGCCACTCGTAGTGCAGTCCGAGGAGCGCGCCGCTCTGTGGCGCGGCATCGACCGGATCGCGGTGTGCGTGATACTGCCCGAAGAGGAGCGTGAGCTCCTGCGTGTGCTCCAGGTCCACGTAGGGACTGTGCGCGGGCGGGTAGCCCACCTGCGCTCCCGCCGGCGCCGCGCCCGCGAGGGCGAGGGCGATCAGTGCGGGCGTGACGAAGTGCCTCACGCGCGTTCTCCTGTGTGTCTCAGGTCTACACCCGTCATCTCGGCGGGCTGCTCGAGTCCGAGCATCGTCAACAGCGTGGGGCCGACGTCGCACAGCGCGCCGCCGGATCGAAGCGCGCGTCTGCCGTCCGGATCCACGACGACGAGCGGCACGGGGTTGGTGGTGTGCGCGGTGTGCGGGCCACCCGTCTCGGGATCGATCATCATCTCGCAGTTGCCATGATCGGCTGTGATCAGCAGCCGCGCGCCGGCGCGATCCGCTGACTTCATCACGCGCGCGAGACACTGGTCCACCGTCTCCACCGCGGTGATCACCGCGGGCATCGATCCGGTGTGGCCGACCATGTCTGCATTCGCATAGTTGCAGAGAATGAACTCGTGCTCCCGCTTCTCGATCGCGTCACAGAGCACGTCGGTGATTCCGGGTGCGCTCATCTCGGGCGCGAGATCGTACGTGGCGACCTTCTGGCTCGGCACGAGCAAGCGGTCCTCGCACGGGAATGGCGTCTCCACACCGCCATTGAAGAAATACGTCACGTGCGCGTACTTCTCGGTCTCGGCGGTCCGAAGCTGGTGCATGCCAGCATTGGACACCACTTCGCCCACGATGTTCGCCATGGACTGCGGCGGGAACGCCACCGGCACGTCGAAGGTGCGGTCGTACGTGGTCATCGTGACCACGGTGAGCTTGGGCGGCTTCCCGCGATCGAAGCCGTCGAAGTCCGGCTGCGTGAGCGCGCGGACGATCTGGCGCATCCGGTCCGCGCGGAAGTTGAAGCAGATCACCGCGTCGCCGTCGCGTATCGGCGCGACCGGCTCGCCGTCGTTCACGATGACCGTTGGCGTGATGAATTCATCGGTCTCGCCACGGTTGTACGCGGCCTGAATCACCTCGAGCGGATGGGTGCCTTCCGGCCCGACGCCTTGTACCGCGGCGCGATACCACTTCTCGGTGCGATCCCACCGCTTGTCGCGGTCCATCCCGAAGTACCGCCCGCCGAGACTTCCGACGACGGCGCGCCCCTTCGCGCGCTCGAGCAGCTCGCGCATGTAGCCGAGTCCGGAGCGCGGCATCGTGTCGCGGCCGTCGGTCATCACGTGGATTGCGAGCTTCGGAACGCCGCGCTCGGCGCAGAGATCGATCAACGCGAACAGGTGCTTGTCGATCGCATGCACCCCGCCGTTGCCGAGGAGTCCGATCAGGTGCACCGTGCCATCGCTCGCGAGCGCAGCCTGGCACGCGTGCTCGAATACCGGATTCTCGAAGAACGATCGATCGTCGATCGCTTCGCTGATGCGCACGAGATCCTGCATCACCACGCGACCGGCGCCGAGGTTCAGGTGTCCGACCTCGCTATTGCCCATCTGTCCTTCCGGAAGCCCTACCGCGAGACCCGACGCCTGCAGCAGCGTGCGAGGATAGCCGCCCCACAACGCGTCCCATGTCGGTGTTTGCGCGAGCGCGATTGCGTTTCCCTCGCGCTCCGGCCGATACCCCCAGCCGTCGAGCACTACGAGCACAACAGGACGCTTGGTCACGTGCAAATCTGGATTGATGACGGATTGTGATGAGCGGGGCGAAATCTACATGGCTGATGCGGCGTGCGAGAACCGGACTCAGCGCGCGTGATGGAAATTTCGCGTGGCGAATTCGGTTCCCGATTCGTCTACCCAGCACTATCATCAGGCACATCCGTGCTCCACTCGGAGCCGGCCTCCCAGTCAGTTCTCGAATGCGGTCTTTCCTCCACCGTCTCCGCGCAGCCACGCGCAACGACGCGGCGCGGCTCGGCACCCTCGGACTGTTCGGCATCGCCGCGCTCGGCGCCATCCAGTTCGCGCCGAGAATGCGAACGGCGCCGGCGCCGTTCAGCGCGAATGCCACGCGCGAGATGCGCGCGGATGCGTCGCTCAACGCGTTCGGCGCGAGCAACGAGCTGCGGGTACGCTTCGCGCTGCCCGGGGCTGCCGTAGAGTTCCCGATCGAGATTTCCGGCGACGATCCGACCGCGCTCAGCTATCAGTGGGTGACCACGAGCGACTCGACGGTGACCACACCGTTGCTCGCCGTCCATGGATCGTCGTTCGTCGCGCCCGACAAGGCCGGCTTCTACCGTCTGGCGATCGTGCACGGCGCCGACCGGCAGGTGATTGGCGAGCCGACGCTCGCGGTGATGGTGCCGTTCGCGCGAAAGACCGGCGCGGTGCTCAACGGCTATCGCATCGGACATTACTTGGCCGAGCGATTCGGCCACCACGATCACCCGGTGGGCTTTCTCGAGGTGCGACGCGCCGACGTGAACCTCAAGGTGAGCGCGCATCTCAAGCTCGGCGACTTCCTCACCCACGACAATCAGGCCGACGTCTGGCCGAAGTACGTCGCGCTCAATCCGCGCTTGCTCGACAAGATCGAGCTCGTGCTGGCGAAGATCGGCGCGCGCGCGCGCTTCTCGACGACCTCGGGCGACGACGGCGCGTCGGATGTGGCATTTGACGTGCACAGCGGTTTCCGGACGCCGGCGCACAACAGCGGCGTGTGGCGCGCCGCGCGCGACAGCCGGCACCAGTACGGCGACGCCGCGGATCTGGCGATCGATGCGGATGGCGACGGCCGCGTGACGTTGAATGATGAAATTCTCGTAGCGCGCGCGGTGGATCAGGTCGAGGACGAGCACCCGGATCTGGTGGGAGGTCTTGGGCTCTACACGAGTAGGCACTACCGTACGCCCTACGTACACATCGACACGCGAGGCACGCGCTCGCGCTGGAAGGGCTGACCTCGCACGGAGAGCACCATGAACGAGCACCTGCGCGACCGCATTCTCAGAAAACTGGAGACATTGCCGGATGAGCGTGGGTACCAAGTGCTCGACTTCGTGGAGTTTCTCGAGTCGCGGTACGCCGAACGGCAGGCGCCCGGCGCCAATGCGTTCACGCGCTTTACCGAAGCGATCGAGGACAAGCTGCGCGCCGGCAAGGTCTCGGCGAGCGCGATCGCCGAGACGGTTGGATTCATGAATCGTGCGGCCGGCGTGCTCAACAGCGCGCTCGAGAGCGGCAAGAGCATGGCGAATGAGATCGTGAGCACCGCGCGCAACGCGACGGGTGGCGCGACGAGCCAGCCCGCTCCGCCGCAGAAGACGTCAAGCCAGGACTCCGCTTCGTCACCGGCGCACGAGGTGCAGGATCCTGGCGGTCCGGGAGAAAAGCTCTGATGGCTACTCGTACGCACGCCGCCGGCGCCCGCCGCGCGCGAACGATCGACGACAGTCCGGCGCGCGGGAAGCCGCGCACCGGAGCACGGCGCACGGTGCTCTACTACATCCGCCAACTCCCAAGCCATCTGCGGCTGCTCGGCGGGCTGATCACCGATCGGCGCGTCTCGGTCGTGGACAAGCTGCTGGTCGCGGGCGCGATCGCCTACATCGTGACGCCAATCGATCTCATTCCCGATTTCATTCCGTTCTTCGGGGAGATCGACGACCTGTACATCCTGGTGCTCGCACTGCAACGGCTCATCTCGAACGCCGGTCGCGTGGTGTTGCTCGATCACTGGGCGGGAGATCCGGCCGATCTGGCCGACATCAACCTGCGCGGCGCGCTGACGGCGGCGGCGTTCTTTCTGCCGAAGCGGATTCGGCGGAGACTGCGGGTGATCGGGAAGGCCTGAGCCTCGGCGCACCGAATACGGTTGGATTGGTTTTGGACGCGGACTGTGCGGACTCGTCGGCGGACGAGGCGCGAACTGGCTTCAATCCACGCGCGTCTCTCCGCGCAACGAGCCCGGACGACTCTTGTGGGAACGACCTCGGGATGCTTCTGGTCGCGTCCCGAGCGGCAGTGGCCAAGAAAATCTCGGCCTGTCGCGTCTGAACGCACACGCGTAAAGCGCTTGATTCGCGCCTCGTCTGCCCTCGAGTCCGCAGAGTCCGCGTCCAAAGCCAATCCAACCGTATTCGGCGCAACCGTATTCGGCGCACCAGTCCCTATGCGCCGACTTCCGGCCCTGCGAACGGCGCTTTACCTTTCGCCATGGCGACCAGAACTCGACCCCAATCGCGGCCCGCGACCTCGGAACTTCCGGGGGGCGGGCCTTCGCGTTTTCAGGACCAGAGCGCAGGCCCGGCCGCGCGCGTGCGCGAGGATATCGCGCTCACCTTTGACGACGTCCTCCTCGCGCCGCGGCACTCGCTGACGCATCCCAAGGACGTCTCCGTCGTGTCGCGGCTGTCGCGCGGCATCGAGCTCCGCATCCCGCTGGTCTCCGCGGCGATGGACACCGTCACGGAATCGGACATGGCGATCGCAATGGCTCGCGCCGGCGGCATCGGCGTGCTCCACAAGAACATGTCGATCGACCGGCAAGCTGCCGAGGTCGACCGCGTGAAGCGGTCCGAGAGCGGCATGATCCTCAAGCCGATCACCCTTCGGCCCAGCGACACGGTGCGTGAAGCCACGGCGCTCATGCACCGTTTTCACATCTCGGGCGTTCCGATCGTCGACGAGGACGAGCGGCTCGTCGGCATCATCACGAATCGCGATCTCCAGTTCGAGCGGAACCTCGATCGCCCGTTGCGCGAGGCGATGACGAGCAAAGGGCTCATCACGGCGCGCGAGGGCACCACGCTCGACGAGGCGGAGCAGATTCTCGCGAGCCACCGCATTGAAAAGCTGCCGGTGGTCGACGACCACGGCGTGCTTCGCGGCCTGATCACGATCAAGGACATTCACAAGCGGCGGCAGTACCCGAGCGCGAACAAGGACAAATTCGGACGCCTGCGCGTGGCGGCGGCGATCGGCGCCGGCGGCGACTTCCTCGCCCGCGCGCGCGCGCTGATCGACGCTGGAGTGGACGCGGTCATCATCGATACGGCGCACGGGCACAGCGACGGTGTGCTGGACGCCACCGCTCAGGTCCGCGAGATGTTTCCCGAGATCCAGCTCATCGCGGGGAACATCGCGAGCCGCGAGGGCGCGGCCGCGCTCGTCGAGCGCGGCGTCGACGCGGTGAAAGTCGGTGTCGGTCCGGGTTCCATCTGTACGACGCGCGTCGTCACGGGCGTGGGCGTCCCGCAGCTCACCGCGATCTTCGATGCGGTCGACGGCGCGGGCGACGTTCCCGTGATCGCGGACGGCGGCATCAAGTACTCGGGCGACGCGGTGAAAGCCCTCGCCGCAGGCGCGTCGAGCGTGATGATGGGATCGATGCTCGCCGGCACGGAAGAGAGCCCAGGCGAGACGTTCCTGCTCGAGGGTCGCCGCTTCAAGATGGTGCGCGGCATGGGCAGCCTCTCCGCGATGCAGGACGGCAGCGCCGATCGCTACTTCCAGGAGGGCGAGCTCTCGCCCAAGAAGCTCGTGCCCGAGGGGATCGAGGGCCGCGTGCCGTATCGCGGCCCCGTGGGCGACGTGCTCTTCCAGATGGTCGGCGGGCTGCGGAGCGGCATGGGCTACGTCGGCTGCGCGACGATCGACGAGCTGCGCACGCAGACGGAATTCGTGCGCATCACGATGGCCGGTCTCCGCGAGTCGCACCCGCACGACGTGACGATCACGCGCGAGGCGCCGAACTACTCAGTGTGATCGCGCGTTCGCGCGTTCCTTGAAGGCGATCGAAGCCGGCGGACCGAGCGCGGTCTCGCCGGCTTCTCGTTGTTCGGCTTTGCCATTTTCAATAAGCCTATATGCTATGTAATAGCACATTCCGCCGGTGCTTGAGTCATATATGCATCATTAAACGGATTGACAGAGTCCCGTGGGATGGCTTATAATATGATGCATAAAAGCTATATTCACGCCAATAACAGCGTTTAAAGTTGCATTTATGCCAATTTACGCCGTGGCATAAGCCGAGAGATCATGCGGATTCAACCCACGGCCACGACCGACGAAGTGCTCGCCGAGCTCGGCGATCGGCTGCGCGGCTACCGGCTCCAGCAGAACAGAACCCTCGAGGACGTTGCCGCTGAAGCGGGTGTCCACCTCAGTACCGCGCAACGGGCCGAGCGCGGCGCCAATCCGACGCTCGAGACCATCGTGCGCCTCCTGCGCGCACTCGGGCGATTGGATGCGCTCGATGCGTTCCTGCCGCCGCCGCTCGTCTCGCCCATACAGCTGGCGAGGCTCGGCGGTCGCGAGCCGCAGCGTGCCGGAACGCCGCGTCGCAAGCGTTCGCGCAAGGCCGACAGCGATGAGTGATCCGATCCGCCGCGCGCCGCGTCGCCCGCGATCATCGGAGTACACGATCGCTCGCCTGCGGCTCTGGGACGATGAGGTCGGTGCGGTCGTCGAGAATCGCCAAGGACAGATCACCTTCGAGTACGCGGAGGCGTTCAGGCGCTCCGGTCTCGAGATCTCGCCGATCCATCTTCCGCTGTCGCGTGCGGGACCGATCGAATTTCCCGAGTTGCAGCGCGTCGCCTCGTTCGCCGGCCTGCCTGGAGCGCTCGCGGATTGTCTTCCGGACGCGTTCGGCAATGCGGTCATCGCGCGGTTCTTCGAACGGCGCGGAACGCCCGGCGCGGCGCTGAGCCCCGTCCAAAAACTGCTCTACATCGGCAGGCGCGCGATGGGAGCGCTGGAATTCAGCCCGCCGATCGACGGAACGAACAGCGCCGCCGAGGACGCGCTCAAGATCGCGCAGTTGGTGCGCGAAGCGCGGCGCGTGATCGAGGGCGATACCTCGGTCGCCGTTCCGGAGATGATGCAGGTGGGCGCCTCGGCCGGCGGCGCGCGCGCCAAGGCGCTGATCTTGTGGAACCAGGCCGCCGGCCGCGTGCGCTCGGCGTTCGCGCCGCGCGGAGCGGGAGACGAACACTGGTTGATCAAGTTCGACGGCGTGAGCGGCGGAGCAGGCGGTCACGTCATGGTGAAGGACTTTCGGCCCGGGCCGTTTGGGCGCATCGAGTACGCATACTCGCAAATGGCGCGTGCCGCGGGACTCGACGTGTCGGATACGTACGTGCTGCGCGAACGCGATTTCGCGCACTTCATGACCAAGCGTTTCGACCGCGAGGCGGACACGCGCGTGCACATGCACAGTCTTGGCGGACTGCAGCACGCCGACTATAACGTGCGCCAGGTGCTCTCCTACGAAGATTATTTTCGCACCATTCGCCGGCTCGGCATGGGACAGCCCGCGGTCGATCAGGCGTTCCGCCGCATGGTCTTCAACATCGCGGCGAGAAATCAGGACGATCACGTGAAGAATCTTGCGTTCCTCATGGGCCGCGATGGCGCGTGGCGGCTCGCACCGGCGTTCGACGTGACGTGGGCGTACGGCGGGAATTGGTCGCGAACGCATCAGATGACCGCGCGCGGCAAGGACGACGATTTCACGCGAGACGATCTGCTGGCCGTTGGGCGGGCGTTCGACGTTGCGAAGGACGGTGCGGCGATTTTGGAGGAGGTCGAATCCGCGCTCGGGTTATGGGAGCCAGAGGCGAAAGAAGTGGATCTCACACGGAATTGGATCACGACCGTTCGCTCGAGCTTCCGGCACTTCGCCTGATGCGGCCTGATGCCGGTTGATACCGGGACGCGTGTCACTGTCCGGACGGATCTCTGACACGCGACTTCCTTGACATCGCTCCTGGCGGGGTCCAACTTGCCCCCGCCAAGTGTATACAGTAGGACCGACGCCGCCGCTCGCGTGTCGCGAGGCGGCGTCGGCGTGCCGAGGCATGATCATCCCGCCACTCGCCGGCGCACTGGCGGCGCCGTCTTACGTCCGACCCCAGGAGAATCCTGCTATGGGTTTGTGGTCCAAGAAGAGCATCACGCTGCTGCAAGCGGAAGCGGCGGCCGAAGGCCAGGAGGTCACGCTCCGACGTGCCCTCGGCGCGCTGAACCTCACGATGCTCGGCATCGGCGCGATCATCGGCGCCGGCATCTTCGTGCTCACTGGCACCGCCGCCGCGCAGACCGCTGGTCCCGCGATCGTGCTCTCGTTCGTGCTCGCCGGCCTGGGATGCTTGTTCGCCGGCCTGTGCTACTCGGAAATGGCGTCGATGATTCCGATCGCCGGCAGCGCGTACACGTACGGGTACGCGACGCTCGGTGAATTCATCGCCTGGATCATCGGCTGGGACTTGATCCTCGAGTACCTGTTCGGCGCCGCGACGGTGGCGGTGGGCTGGTCGGGCTACTTCGTGGCGTTCATGAAGGAGATCGGCGTCAACATGCCGACCGCGTGGACGCAGGCGCCGCTCGGCGTGATCGGCACGCACACGCTGGTGCGCAACATCATGTGCGTGGACGCGCACGGCGTGGCCACCGCGGCCGCCAACGGCGTCTGCGCCGCGGGCATGACGGCGACGCCCGGCATCATCAACCTGCCGGCGATCATCCTCGTCGGCTTGATGTCGACGCTCCTCGTCATCGGCATTCGCGAATCAGCGAACTTCAATAACGTCATCGTCTTCATCAAGGTCGCCATCGTCATCCTGGTGATCGGCTTCGGGTTCATGTACGTGAACCAGGCGAACTGGCATCCATTCATTCCGCCCAACACGACCGGCGAGTTCGGCCACTACGGATGGAGCGGCATCGTCCGAGGGGCAGGGGTGGTGTTCTTCGCGTACATCGGATTCGACGCGGTCTCCACGGCCGCGCAGGAAGCCAAGAATCCACAGCGCGACATGCCGATCGGCATTCTGTCGTCGCTCGCCATCTGTACGGTGCTCTACATCTTGATGGCGCTCGTGATGACGGGCCTGACGAGCTACAAGAACCTCAACGTGCCGAACCCGGTCTTCGTGGCGATCGACGCCGCGGGTCCCGCGCTTCGCTGGCTGTCGTTCTTCATCAACATCGGCGCGATGCTCGGTCTCGCGTCCGTGGTGCTCGTGATGCTCATGGGGCAGCCCCGCATCTTCTTCTCGATGAGCCGCGACGGTCTGCTTCCGGCGTCGTTCGGCAAGGTGCACCCGCGCTTCCAGACGCCGTACGTCACGACGATCGTCACCGGCGTCGTTGCCGCGCTCGTCGCCGGCTTCTTCCCGATCGACCTGCTCGGTGCACTCGTGTCGATCGGCACGCTGCTGGCGTTCGTGATCGTGTGCGCCGGCGTGATGGCGCTTCGCTACACGCGCCCGAACATTCCCCGCCCATTCCGGACGCCGCTCGTTCCGCTCGTGCCGATCCTCGGCATTCTCATCTGCGGCTACATGATGGTCGGGTTGCCGTCGGATACGTGGATTCGGCTCGTCGTTTGGATGGCCATTGGCCTCATCATCTACTTCACGTACGGCAAGCGGAATTCGCGCATCGGCGGCGAGAACGCCGTCGCGCCCGCGGCCGGCGACTGATCACAGCCGTCGTTAGCTTTCCACCGGCGTCCGAGGCATCGGACGCCGGTTTTTTTTTCTCTCGACGCTCGAGTCTCCACTCTTCGCCCTTTGCACACCGTTCCGGACTACCTCGCCATTCCCGAGCCGCGTCGGGCCGCGATCCGCGCATTGGACCGCGAGCTCGTGCCGGGGCGTCGCGTGGCGCTGTCGACGCACATGAACGCCGACGGCGACGGTTGCGGCTCCGAGGTGGCGCTCGCGCGCATGCTGATGCAGCGCGGGCTCGACGTGCGGATCGTGAATCCCACGCCATGGCCGGATCTGTTCGACTTTCTGCTCGCGGACGGCGAGGTGAAGAACGCCACGCCCAAGGGCGCCAAGGCGCTCGACGGCATCGATCTCCTGATCGTGCTCGACATCAGCGACGTGACGCGCCTGGGCGCGCTGACGGAGCGCGTGCGCGGGCTGAGCGTGCCGAAGCTCGTGATCGATCACCACATCGCGTCGGACGATCCGGCGGGGAACATCATTCTCACCGACGTGACCGCGTGCGCCACGGGGGAGCTGGTCTACGACCTGGCGTGCGTGCTCGGGTTCGACATCACGCCGGCGATCGCGCAGGCGTTGTACGCGGCGATTCTCACCGACACGGGCAGCTTCCGGTTCAGCAATACGTCGCCGCGCTGCCATGCGATGGCGGCCGATCTCCTCGCCGCCGGCGTCGATCCCGAGGAGATGTACGTGCGGATCTACGCGAGCGCGCCGGCCGGGCGCGTGCGGCTGCTCGCCGAAGTGCTGTCGACGCTCGGCGTCGACGCGGAGCACGGGCTCGCCTGGCTCTCGATGCCGGCAGGTGGTTTAGAGAAGTTTGACGTCCGCCAGGAGGATCTCGATGGCATCGTGGAGCATGCGCGGTCCATCGCCGGCACGCGGATGGCGCTCTTCTTCCGGGATCTGGGCTACGGCAAGGTCAAGGTCTCGTTCCGCAGCACGGGCGAGGTGGACGTGAACGCGTTCGCGCGCCAGTTCGGCGGCGGCGGCCACGCCAAGGCCTCGGGCGCGCTGATCGCCGGCTCGCTCGACGACGTGCGCGCGCGGGTCATCGCCGCGGCGCAGCAGTATCTCACACCAACCAACGTTCACCCGGCCTGAGCGCGTGCTCCGGCGAGCGATTTAGTGTCATATGGCTACTAATCCACTGCAGGCTCGCGTGGCACAGGCGCTGAGCCGAATTCCATACCCGCGCACCGGCGACAACCTCGTCGCGAGCCAGGCCGTGCGCGACGTCGCGACGACGACCGCCGGCAAGGTGCGCCTCACGCTGCTCCTCGCCGCCGGCGACGATCCGGCGCTCGCCCGGACCGTGCGCCAGATATTAGAGAACGTTGAAGGCGTCACCGAGGTCACGGTCGACGTGGCGGACGCGGCAGCCTTCGCGGCCAACCGCAAGCCGGCCGGCCGCGCGCTGCCCGTGATGGACGACCGGCCGGCGCAACCGCGCGTCCCCGCGCCCACCCCCAAGCAGTACCCCAACCTTGGCAAGATCATCGCCGTGTCGAGCGGCAAGGGCGGCGTCGGCAAGTCCACCGTCTCGGTGAATCTCGCCGTCGCGCTCGCGCAGCGCGGCGCGCGCGTCGGCCTCATGGACGCCGATATTTATGGACCGAATATCCCCACGATGATGGGGCTCGCCGAGCCGCCGATGGTCATCAACGAGCGGATCGTGCCGCTCGAGGCGCACGGCGTGAAGGTGATGAGCCTGGGCGTGCTGATCGATCGCGATCAGCCGGCGATCTGGCGCGGTCCCATCATCATGAAAATCATCACGCAGTTCCTCGGCGACGTGGCGTGGGGGCAGCTCGACTACTTCATCGTCGATCTGCCGCCCGGCACCGGCGACGCGCAGCTCACGCTCGTGCAATCGGCCGAGGTGTCCGGCGCGGTGATCGTGACGACGCCGCAGGAGGTCTCCGTCGGCGACGCGCTCCGCGGCGCGAAGATGTTCGAGCGCGTCGACGTGCGCGTGCTCGGCATCGTGGAGAACATGAGTTGGTTCGAGTGTCCGCACTGCGGCAAGCCGTCGTCGATCTTCGGATCGGGCGGCGGCGAACGGCTCGCGCGCGAGCTCGAGCTGCCATTGCTCGGTCAGATTCCGCTCTACCCGCCGGTCATGCAGGGCGGCGACACGGGCGCGCCGATCGTCGTGACCGATCCGCAGTCGTCGGCCGCGCGCGCGCTCGCCGCGACGGCGGAACGGATCGCGGAGCGCGCCGGAGCGACGGCGGCCCGGTAGTCCACCGCGCGCGTGCTCGATCCCGCTCCGGCTGCGGCACCGCAGCTTCCGGTCGAGCCGCACGAGGGCCTCGCGCCCGTCGCGGTCAGCGATGCGCGCGAAGCCGCGCATCTCGTCACCGACTCGCTGCGACGCACGATCCTGAAGATTGCGCTGCCGGCGGTCGCGTCGTCGCTCCTGATGACACTTTTCTCATCGGTCGACGCGTTCTGGGTGGGCACGCGGATCGGCGCGTCGGGTCTCGCGGCGGTCTCCACGTCGCTGTTCTGGATCTGGATGATCGTCTCGCTCGCCGAGATGATCGGCGTGGGACTCACCGCGGTCGCGGCGCGACGCTACGGCGAGCGCCGGCCGGATGACGCGGCGCGCATCGCCGGCGACACGCTCGTCTTCGGTGTGGTGCTCGGCGCCATCGTCGGCGCGATCGGCGCGACGCACATCGACGCGCTCTTTCGCCTGATGGAGACACCGCCCGACGTGAGCGCGCTCGGCGCCACGTACCTGCGGACGTACCTGCTCGGCACACCGCTCATCTACGGCTTCTTCGCGGTCGACGCGTCGTTCCGCGCGTCGGGCGACACGAAGACGCCCTTCGTGCTTCTGCTCACGTCGGTCGGGCTGACGCTGTTTCTCGATCCGGCGCTGATGCTCGGATGGGCGGGACTGCCGCGGCTCGGCATCGCCGGCGCGGCGATCGCGACGATCGGCACCCGCGGCGCCGCGTTCATTCTCGGCGTCGGCATCGCCGTCCGCCGCAAGCTGCTGCGTATGGGTCGAATTCAGCTCGCGTCGCTCCAGGCGATCTGCCGCGTCGGACTCCCGACCGCGATCACCGGAAGCACGTTCAGCCTGATTTACATTTTTCTCACGAGGATCACGACGCACTTCGGCACGCCGGCGCTCGCCGCGCTCGGCATCGGCCATCGCGTGGAGAGCTGGCTGTTCATGATCGGCGTGGGCTTCGGCGCGGCGACGGCGGCGATCGTCGGACAGAACCTTGGCGCCGGACGCCCCGATCGCGCGGCGCGCGCCGGTTGGATGGCCACCGGTTTCTGCACACTGCTCGGCGTCGGCGCGTTCGTGCTCGAGCTGACGATCCCGCGGCAGTTCGCGTCGTTCTTCACCAACGACGCGGCGGTGATCGCCGAAGCGGTCAAGTATCTGCGCGTCGCCTCGTTCTCGCAGCTCGCGGTGTGCGCCGAGATCGTGCTCGAGGGCGCGTTGGGCGGAGCGGGGCACACGGTGCCGCCCATGCTGTCGTCGACCGCGCTCACGGCATCGCGCATTCCGCTCGCGGCGTGGGCGGCATCGCGGTGGGGCAGCATCGGGATCTGGTGGGTCATCTCGCTCACGGCGATGGGGCGCGGCATCGCGATGTGCGCCCTCTGGCGCGCCGGTGGCTGGAAGCGCAGATCAGTGTGAGCATGCGACCGCTCGTCACGCTGACCACCGACTTCGGGACCGCCGACGGCTACGTCGGCGAGATGAAGGGGGTGCTGCTCGCGCGCGCGCCGGACGCGCAGCTCGTCGACATCACGCACGAGATTCCGCCGCAGGACGTGGAGCGCGCGCGCCTCACGATCGCGCGCGTCTGGCGCCGATTTCCGAGCGGCACGGTGCACCTGGTCGTCATCGATCCCGGTGTAGGGTCGGCGCGCGTCGCGCTCGCGGTGGCGAGCGAAGGGCGATTTCTTGTCGGACCGGACAACGGCGTGCTGTCGCCGGCGTTGATCGTGCCCGGCGCACGCGCGGTGGCGCTGCCCACGCCGCGTGGCGTCTCGGCGACCTTTCACGGCCGCGACATCTTCGCTCCCGCGGCGGCGGCGCTCGCGTGCGGCGTGTCGATCGATGCGCTCGGCACCGATTGCGCGTTGCCGGTCATTCGCCGCACGCCGGAAGCCGTGCGCCGCGCGGATGGCTCGATCGAAGGCGAGATCATCATCATCGACCGCTTTGGCAACGCGATCACGAACGTGGTGGGACTGCACGGCGGTACGATCGAGATCGGAACGATGTGCCTTCCGCTGCGGCACACGTACGCGGAGGTGCAGCCGGGCGAGCCCGTATGCGTCGTGGGCTCGTCGGGGTTCATCGAGGTGGCGGTGCGGAACGGCAGTGCGGCGCGGCTACTGGGATTGGCGCGCGGCGCGAAGCTCGTTGTGCGGCCCGACTGAGGGGCAACGGTTCGTCATCCCGAGCGACGGAGCGCAGCGACTCACCCCTTCTTGTCATCCCGAGCGACGGAGCGCAGCGACGGAGTCGAGGGATCTGGGCTCGTTGCGTCGCCGACGCGCGTTCCCTAGTCGGATCACAACGCGAACGACGCGAACACTCGCGAACGCAAACTTGATCGCTCCGCTCGGGGATGACCGGCTATCCGATCACAACCGTTCCGCGCGGTCGAGCATCAGGCGCTGCTCGCGCACGTTGCGCGTGAGCGAGGCGGCGCGATGGAGCTCGGCGCGCGCTTCGTCGAAGCGCGCCAACTTCGCGAGAAAGTCGGCCCGCACCGCCGGCAGTAAATGATAGTTCTCTAATGCGCCGTCAGCCGCGATCGCATCGGCGATCGCCAGCCCCGCCGCGGGCCCGAACGCGAATCCGACGGCGACCGCACGATTGAGCTCGACGACCGGCGAGGGCGCCAGATCGCCGAGCGCCTGATAGAGCGCGGCGATACGCAACCAATCGGTTGCATGTGCCTCGCGGGCGCGGGCGTGGCACGCGGCGATCGACGCCTGGAGCAGGTACGGTCCCGGCGCGCCGCCGAGCGCCTCGGCGCGCGCCAGCGCCGCGAGACCGCGGCCGACGAGCAGATGATCCCACCGGCCGCGGTCCTGGTCGAGGAGGAGCACCGGTTCGCCATGAGGGCCGACGCGGGCGCGCGATCGCGACGCGTGAATCTCCATCAGCGCGACGAGGCCGTGCACTTCCGCCTCTTGGGGCGCGAGCTCGGCGAGAACGCGGCCGAGGCGCAGCGCTTCCTCACAGAGGTCGGCGCGAATCCAGTCTTCACCCGCGGTCGCGGCGTAGCCCTCGTTGAAAACGAGATAGATCACCTCGAGCACGGAGGACAGGCGCTCGGCGAGCTCCGCGCCGCGCGGCACCTCGAACGCGACGCGCTTCTCGTTGAGCGTCTTCTTCGCGCGCACGATCCGCTGCGCGATCGTCGACTCGGGCACAAGGAACGCGCGCGCGATCTCATCGGTCGTGAGGCCGCCAAGGAGACGCAGCGTGAGCGCGACGCGCGCATCCTGCGAGAGCACGGGATGACAGGTCATGAACATGAGCCGCAGCAGATCGTCGCCGACGTGGTCGTCGAGCGAGTCGTGCAGATCGATCACGGCCGCCTCTTGCTGCGCCTCGAGCTCGGCGCTGATCGCGTCGTGCTTGCGTTCGTGCAGCGATTGCTTTCGCAGCACGTCGATCGCGCGGTGCTTGGCCGTGCCCATGAGCCAGGCGCCCGGATTGTCCGGCACGCCCGACTCGGGCCATTTCTCGAGCGCGGCCAGCAGCGCGTCCTGCGCCAGATCTTCGGCGATGCCCACATCGCGGACGATGCGTGTGAGCCCGGCGATGAGCTTCGCCGATTCGATGCGCCAGATGGCGTCGATTGCGCGGTGTGTGTCGGATGCCGTCACGGCATCCAATCACACCCCGCGCGGGGACTCAGGCAAGGGCGAAGCGGCGGTACGCCACCGTGCACGCGAGCAGTCCGACGACGAGCGGAACCGTCGCCCCCGCGACGCTGCCGCCGAGGATCGTCACGATGACCGCGCCGATCATGATGACTGTGAGGCCGGACGCGGCGATCGGGGTGAGGATCGGAAGGACGCGCAGCAGCACCGGCAGAATCAAGCCGAACGCGCCGAGCAGCTCACACACGCCGATGAAGCGCAGGAAGTCGATTGGAAGGGCGACGGGGCCCTTCAGCATGGCGGGCGGCAGGATGAGCTTCATCACGCCAGCGAAAGCGAACAGGGCGGCGAGAAGCGACTGGATCGTCCAGAGGGCGCGATTGCCGCGCGTCGTGTTGGTGGTGTGCATCGTCGTGTCTCCGTTGGCTCGGGTCTCGAGCCGGAGCCCGGTCCGATTGGACCGGGCCGACATTCCGGCTCTCGACCAACACGTCGAATCAGCTCCGACGAAATCGACACGGCGCTGAGAATTTGTTGCAGGCTCGTCAGGCCTTTGCGTTCTTGGCGATCCCATCGGCCAGGCGGCGCTCCTGCTCGCGGAGCTCGGCCGTGAAGTTCTCCCCCAGGTCCGCGACGTCGAACACCTGGCGGATCTCGAGCTCGCCTTCGGGCGAATCGGGCATCGGGTTGGGGCAGCGCTTCGCCCACTCGATCGCTTCATCGAGCGACTTGCACTGCCAGATCCAGAAGCCCGCGACGAGCTCCTTGGTCTCGGCGAACGGGCCATCGATCACGGTGCGCTTGTCCCCTTTGAACTTGATGCGCGCGCCCTTGGAGCTCGGGTGCAGCCCCTCGCCGGCGAGCATGATACCCGCTTTCACGAGCTCTTCGTTGTACTTGCCCATGGCGGCGAACATCTCCGTGCTCGGCAGCGCGCCCGCTTCGGATTCCTTCGTCGCTTTGACCATCACGATGAATCGCATTGTCGTCTCTCCAGTTGAGTTCGAGCCGAGTAGCCGGACGGAGGTGTCCGGAGCAAGGTAGGCTCACAGTGACGTCGAACGAGGAGGGCGAGAATCGACAACGGCGAACGGCGCGAAGTCGAGGCGGTCGCTGTCGTGTTGCGTGGTGCGTCTTCCGTTTCCCGTTTGCCCGTGAGCCAAGCGCGCCGAGGCAAGCGGAATAACGGACAACACAGAACTGATGACGGACAACGACAGCGACCGCCGCGCGAGGCCGTTCGCGCCTTTACGCTCTCCGCTCGATCGACTCGCTCCCCGGCCCGCTTCCGGTCACCAACCGCCCCACGTACACCGCTCCCTTGTCCGGCGCTACCGCTCCGGTCCCGTGGTGCATCTCCGAGGCGAGCTCGCCGCCGATGAGGATGACGTACATCGTGTAGTACATCCACGTCAGCAGAATGATGATCGCCCCGATGAGGCCGTAGGCCGGGTTGGGCGGGAAGTGAGAGACGTAGAGGCGAAAGAGCAGCGTCGCGACAATCCACAGGACCGCGGTGAGAACGGCCGCGATGAGCACCTGCCCCTTGTGCTGCTTAACGTTGGGCAGGGCGTAGAACGCGAGGAACGCGAGCGCGACGAGTCCGCTGATCGCGACCGGAAATTGGACGATCTTCCACACGAGCACGAACGCGGGTCCCAAGTGCAGCGCGTTGCCGATCAAGTTCGCCACGCCTTCGCCATTCAGAAACACCACGGTCGAGACAACCATGATGATTCCGCCAATCACGAACGCGACCAGTCGGATGATCTGCTGCTTGATCCACGGGCGCGTTTCGGTGACGTCGTAGGCGGTGTTGAGCGCGCCCATGAGGGTGCCGAAGATGTTCGATGCCGACCACGCGGCGAGCACGATGCCGATTGAGACGAGGCCCGGCGCATTGCTCGCGAACACCACTTTCGCCAGGATCTCGCGCACGGCGGGCACGTCCTGCGGCGGCAGTGTGGACGTGAGCTGCGACATGAGCCAGCCCACCAACTGCTGCTTGTCGCCGATCAGACTGAGGAGCGGGGCGAGGAAGAGCAGGAGCGGGAAGAGCGAGAAGAAGAAGTTGTACGCGGCGGATGCGGCGAGCGTCCCGACGTTGTCGGCGCCGACCTCGCGAACCGTCTTCTTGAGCAGCGGGCCAATACGAAAGCCTTTGATCACCATGGTGATCAAAGGCTTCGAGCAAGCGATGGACCAGCCTTCGGTACGTCGCCGGTGTCGCTACTTCGTCGCGGACAGCGGGCGCCGCGCGGCGGCGGCGACGCCGCTCACGGGGGTGGGCGTCTGCCATGCAAGCTCGTCGGCCGGCCCGCCGCCCTTGCGCGCTGTCGCGCTTTCAGTGCCTGCGCGCGAAACGAGGGCCGCGCCGAGTCCGAGCGTGGCCGCCACCCACGTCACAGCGATCGCGATCGCGCGCAGCACCGCGCCGGCGACGGGCGCCGATTTGAACGCGGACGCCACCAGCCACAAGCCGAGATAGACGAGGAGTCCGGCAACGAGGGCGCGAAGATGAACATTTCGGGCGGACGCTGATTCGCCGTCTCGCACGAACGCGCCGCCCGTGAGCCGCGCGACCGCGAGGAAGCCGAGCGTCACCAGCCCCGCCGCGGCGATCACGTACGCCACGATCGCGAATGGAATGAGCAGAATGCCGATGAGCGTGATCGCGAGCGCGACGACGATCACCAGCAGCAGCGGCAGCGCGAGGAGCTGGCCAGCCACGCCGATCCAGAAAGCGCGCGCGAAGCCTCGCTCGAGCGCGACCACGCCGCCGTCCAGGTTCGCCTCGGCGAACACCATGACGCCGATGCCGATGATGGCGAGCAACGCGAACCACCCGATGACGAGCTTGATCGATTGCCACGTGGAGAGCGGTCGTGACGGGGCTGCAGACGCCGGCGCCAGCACAATTGGTGCGCCGGCGTTGATCGCGCGCCGCTCGCCCTCCACGACCCCGCCGTCGATGATCACGGAGCCGGCGGCCGACCACGCGTCGCCGGTCACGCGGGCGCCGCGGTGGACGCGGACGTCACCGTCGACGACGAATACGCTGCCATTCACCGTGCCGAACACGTCGAGGTTGCCGCGCGCGATCGCGATCGGACCGGCAACGCTGGTGTTGGCTCGAATGGTCCGATCGCCGTATGTGAAATGATCGGCGGATGGGATTGTGCTGTCTCCGGCAGCGCGGCGCTGTGCGACCGCGGATGCGACCTTGCCGGTGTCGGCGCTTCCGGAAGATGCGGAGTCAGGCTTGTACTGCGGCGCCTGCGCGAGCGCGGGGGACCCACCGAGCGCCAGCGCGACGAGAGCGACGAGAGCGACGAGAGCGCGCATCGTTACGCCCGGCGACGGCTCGACGCGACGGCGAGGGCTCGAAGTCCGGCGATCGACGCCCCGGCCGCTGCGGCCAGGCCGATGAGCGCGGCCGTGATCCCGACTGTTCCCGTCCGCTCGATGATCGTGAACATCTGATCGCCGAAGACGGTCGACAGGACGGCCTGCCCTGCGTCGAACACCATGCTCCGAAGCTGATCGCCAGCCATCCCGGATGCGAGCACGACCGTATCGGTCTGCGTCGTGATCCAGAGAATCCCGATCGTGAGCACCGCGGCCACCGAGGTCGCGATGGCGCCGAAGGCCACTCGCGCTGGCCGCGACCGGGGCAGCCAGCGAGTGACGGCATCGCGGGCGGTCACGTGCCAGGGCACGAACACCGGCACCTGAGCCATGACGGATTCGGCGAATCGATGCGACGGAGCAAAATGAGGGAGGTCTTCCAAGGCATCCACGACCGACCGGGCCTCGTCGACGCGCGCGCGGCAGTCGGCGCATTCGCGGAGATGGGACTTGAGCGGGGTTACACCAAACCCCACCTCGTCCTCGTCGAGGAGCAGGTCGATTTCATCTGGAAGCAGGTGCCTGTGATTCATGGAGTCTCCGGAGAGCCGTACGAGGGGGTGGTCGCAATGGTTTCAGCCGGGATGGTGACGCGCATTACGATCCGCCCTCCCTTACGTGCTCCAACGCCTGGCGAAGCTCGTGCCTCGCGCGGTGGATATACGTCTTGACGGTTCCGAGCGGCAGGTCCAGGGTGGCCGCGATCTCCTCGTACGACCGGCCCTCGACGTGGCGCAGCATGATGCACGACCGGTACTCGGGCCGGAGCGATGCGATCGCCCGCTCGATGGCGGTGCCGAGCTCCCGGGCCTCGAGCTCGTCGAGCGCGGATTCCTGCTGGACGACGACGTCGAACGACGTCGCCTCGATCGCGTCCGCGGTCTGGGCGTGCGGCGAGCCGTCGATGCTCACCGTCTCGAGCTGCCGGCGGCGCAGGTGATCGATCGCGACGTTGTTCGCGATCTTGAAGAGCCAACTCGAGAGCTTGAACTCCGGCCGGTACCGATCGATGTGGTTGAGGACCTTGATGAACGTGTCCTGCGCCAGATCCTCGGCGAGCTCGCGGTCGCGCACCATCCGGTAGATGAGCGAAAAGACCGGGCGCTCATAGCGCCGGATCAATTCGCGAAATGCCGAGTCGCGTCCTTGCTGCGCCAGCGCGACGACGTCGGCGTCCGGTAGGTTGGTAAGGTCGAGGGCTGGAGGCATCGGCCTGGTGGAGCGCGGCGCGCCGAAGCGCATCGCGCCGGGTTCCCTGAAAGTATCCGCGCGTGCGACACCAAACCAGCCGGATCGCTTGATTCACCCTCACGCGGCGGGCAGTTTTCCTTGAATGTCAGTGAGCGAGTTGGAGACGGCGGAGGTTCGTGCGGCCGCGGCGGGTGGCGACGAGAAGCGCGCCTATGTGCAGCGGATCTTTTCCGAGATTGCCCCGCGCTACGATCTCCTCAATCACCTGCTCAGCTTCAACATCGACAAGCGGTGGCGCCGGGCGGCCATCGCCACCCTCGATTGGCAGCGATCGCCGTGCGGCACGTACGTGGACCTGTGCGCCGGCACGTTGGACGTTTCGATGCAGCTCGCGCGGACGGCGGGGTTCCAGGGTCGCGTGGTGAGCGCCGATTTCGCCGAGCCGATGCTGCGCGCCGGCGTCCGAAAGTCGCCGCCGGGGAGCGTGACGCCGGTCGTGGGCGATGCGCTCCAACTGCCGATCTCGTCGAATACCGCGGCGGGCGCGATCGTGGCGTTCGGGATCAGAAACGTGGCCGATCTCGATCGCGGCCTGCGCGAAGTGCACCGCGTGTTGGAGCCGGGCGCCCGGTTCGTGATCCTCGAGTTCACGACGCCGCGTTCGGCGCTCGTGCGCCGATTTTATCATTTGTATTTTCATCATGTGCTGCCGTTCATCGGCGGCGTGATCAGCGGCCATTCGACGGCATACCACTATCTCCCGCGCTCCGTCGCCAACTTCCCGATCGAAGAGCGGTTGGCGGATCGCATGCGCGCGGCTGGCTTCGCGAACGTTTCGTGGCGAACATTGACGTTCGGCATCGCGGCGGTGCACGTCGGGACAAAGGCGTGATCCGATTGCTTGGGCGGTGGGCGCGCCGGTCGCCGCCCCTCCACTCTCTACTCTCCACCCTCCAGTCTTCGTTTGGATACCCTCGCTGACTTCATCACCCGGCTCGACGAGGCCGGTGAGCTGGTCCGCATCACACGGCCGGTGTCCGTGGACCTGGAGCTGTGCGAGATCACCGACCGCGTGATGAAGCAGCCAGGCGGCGGCAAGGCGCTGCTCTTCGAGCATCCGGTGTTGAGCGACGGCACGCCGTCGGCGTTCCCGGTCGCGATCAACCTGTTCGGCTCCATGCGGCGCATGAGCATGTCCCTCGGCGTGGAGCGGCTCGACGCGATCGGCGAGCGGATCACGGAGATGCTCGAGATGAAAGTGCCGGAGGGCGTGATCGCGAAGCTGTCGCTCCTCCCGCGGCTGCTCGAGCTCGGAAAATTCCCGCCGCGGCTGCGGCGCGGCGGCGCGGCGTCGCAGGAAGTCGTCTGGCGCGGCGACGAGGTGGATCTCGACAAGCTGCCGCTCATCACCTGCTGGCCGCAGGACGGCGGCCGGTACATCACGTTTCCGATGGTGATCACGCGCGATCCGAAGCGCGGGATTCGGAACGTGGGCATGTACCGGATCATGCAGACGGGCAAGACGACCCTCGCGATGCACTGGCAGCGGCACAAGGTGGGCGCCGCGCACTGGCGCGAGATGGCGGAGCGCGGCGAGACGATGCCGGTGTGCATCGCGATCGGCGCCGATCCGCCGTCCATGTACTCGGCGAGCGCGCCGCTCCCGCCGACGATTGATGAATTTATATTTGCAGGATTCTTACGAACGCGCCCGGTGTCGCTGGCGAAGGCCGTGACGTGCGACCTCGAGGTCCCCGCCGAGGCGGACTTCGTGCTCGAGGGGTACATCGACCCGGCCGAGCCGCTCGTCATGGAGGGCCCCTTCGGCGATCACACCGGCTTCTACTCGCTCGCCGATCTCTATCCGCAGGTGCACGTCACGGCGATTACGATGCGGAAGCATCCCGTCTTTCCCGCGACGATCGTCGGCCGCCCCCCGATGGAGGACTACTACCTCGGTCATGCGACCGAACGGATCTTTCTCCCGCTGCTCAAGCTGACGATCCCCGAGATCGTCGACTATCACATGCCCGCGGAAGGGATCTTCCACAACCTGGTCTTCGTCTCGATCAAGAAGGAGTATCCGGGGCAGGCGTACAAGGTGATGAACGCGCTCTGGGGGCAGGGGCTGATGTCGCTCGCCAAGGTCCTCGTGATCGTGGATCAGTGGGTGAACGTGCAGGATCCGCAGGAGGCGTGGTGGGTGACGCTCAACAACATCGATCCCGAGCGCGACGCGCGCTTCACGATGGGGCCGATGGACGTGCTCGATCACTCGAGCCGCGCGTTCACGTACGGATCGAAGATGGGGCTCGACGCCACGCGAAAGCTCCCCGAGGAGGGTTTCGCGCGCGAGTGGCCTGACGTGATCGTGATGGACGACGCGACCAAGCGGCGCGTCGACGCGATCTGGGCCGAGCTCGGCCTCGACTGGCGGTCGTCGCGATGAACGAGGCCGCGCGCACGCCGCGGCCTGCCGCGCGCGAGGGACAGACCTTCGCGCATCGCGGCTCGCGCTGGCTGGTCTATGCGAATTTCGTGAAGCTGCCGCACACGCTGTTCGCGCTGCCGTTCGCGCTGGTCGGCGTGGTGCTCGCGTCGTACCAGGAGCGGGTGACGTGGGCGACGGTCGGGTGGATCGTGCTCGCGTTCACCTGCGCGCGGTTTGCGGCGATGGGCTTCAATCGCATCGTGGACCGCGAGATCGACGCGCGGAATCCGCGCACGAGGCAGCGCGAGATCCCCAGCGGCGCGCTTCGGGTGACCGAGGCGGTGGCGTCCGTGGCGGTGGCCTCGGCGCTGTTCTTTCTCGCCGCGTGGCAGCTCAATCCGCTCTGCGCCGAGCTGTCGCCCGTGGCGCTGGGGTGGGTGCTGTTCTACAGCTACACAAAGCGGTTCACGCGCTGGTGCCACCTCGTGCTCGGACTCGGCATGGCGATCGCCCCAGTGGGCGGCTATCTCGCCGTCACGGGCGCGTGGAGCACGCCGTGGTGGATGCTGATCGCCCTCGCACTCGCCGTCACGACCTGGGGCGCCGGATTCGACGTGCTGTACGCGCTGCAGGACGTCGACTTCGATCGCGGGCAGGGGTTGTACTCGCTCCCCGCCGCGCTGGGGCAGCCAGCGGCGCTCCGCGTCGCTCGGCTGCTGCACATGCTCACGGTTGTTTGCCTCGCGGCGGTCGGGGCCGCGGTCTTCGCGGGTACGTCGGGCGGATCGTTCTACGCGCTCGGCGTCGTCGTCACCGCGGCGCTTCTGGTCTATGAGCATTCTCTCGTGCGGCCGGCCGATCTGTCCCGGCTCGACGCCGCGTTCTTCATGATGAACGGCGTGATCAGCATCGTGTTCTTCGCGTGCGTGCTGATCGGGCGCATCACGCACCATGGCGCGGCGCTGTACTCCGTGTTCGTGCTCGGACGATGAGCGCACGACCGCTGGTCGTCGCGATCACCGGCGCCTCGGGCGCGCCGTACGCGGTGCGTTTGCTCGAGGCGCTCGTTGCCGCGGAGCGTCCGGTCCAACTCATCGTCTCCAGCCACGGCTTCCGGTTGCTGCAAACCGAGATGTCGATCGATTCGTTCGATGCGCTGCGGAGCCGCATGGGTCCACCGGCTTGGGACAAATGGATCACGCCGTTCGACGATGCCGATCGGGGGGCCGCTCCTGCATCGGGCTCGGCGTTGAGCGCGGGGATGGTGATCTGTCCGTGCTCGATGGGGACGTTGTCCGCGATCGCCGTCGGCGCATCGCGATCGCTCGTCGAGCGCGCGGCGGACGTCGCCCTCAAGGAACGCCGGCCACTCCTGCTCGTGCCGCGCGAGACGCCGCTCAGCGCGATCCATCTCGAAAACATGCTGCGCGTGACGCGCGCGGGCGCTGTCGTGATGCCCGCGGCGCCGGGCTTCTATCATCAGCCGCGCGGCATTGATGATTTGGTGAACTTCGTCGTCGCGCGGATTCTGGATCACGTCGGCGTTCCGCAGTCGCTCGCACCGCGCTGGGGATCGCCGGAGGAATGAGCGCGTCGCGCGCGGCGCGCGTGATCGGACTCATCTCCGACACGCACGGGTTGCTGCGGCCGGATGTGCATACCGCGCTCGCCGGCGTCGAGCTCATTCTGCACGCGGGGGATGTCGGCGGCGACGACGTGCTTCAGGAGCTCGAGCTGATCGCGCCCGTGCACGCCGTGCAGGGAAACACCGACCCGCCGGGGCACCCCCGCCTTCCACTCGCGGTGGATCTGGAGATCGATGGGGTGCGCGTACACGTCAGCCACGGGCACGAGCTCGGCGTCCCGACACCGGAGAACCTGCTCGCGCGATATGACGCGGATGTGATCGTGTACGGGCACACGCACAAGCAGCTCATCGCGCATGCGGACGAGCGGTGGGTCGTCAATCCGGGCGCCGCGGGGCCGCGCCGGTTCCGGCTGATGCCGAGTGTGGCGCGCATGACGATCCGCGACTCGGCGGTCGCGATCGAGATCGTGGATCTGGCGGTATGAGCCGCGGTCAGATCACGCGAAAGTGCGAGATCGGGTAGAGGTAGTCTTCGCCCGAGTCGTCGATGATGCGATAGAACGACCCTTGGCCTTCCAGGCCGAGCATCTCGTAGATCTTGCCCAGCGTCAGGTCGTGGCAGCCGCCAGGCTCATCGCATCCGGGATACACGAGCCACGGACGCGTGCTGATGCACTGTACGAGGGTCGTCGGTTGCCAGGAGGTCGTTGCCATGAGGCGTTTCGCTGGTCGAGTGCCGCGGGAATCGCGCGAACACCCACTAATGCAGAAGACGCGCCATTTGGCGCGATGACCTCCGTCACTTCTTTCGTCGATTACGAGGCCGCGTCCAGCGCGGCCGGCGTCCCGGATGCGCTCGTGCGGTCGAGCTCTTCGGGAAAGCGACGGAACCAGGACGAGAGCAGCAGGAGTTCGTCGATCTCGTGCGTGGGGATCTGTCCGTTCGTGTGCTGCGCAGGCGTGTAGACGTCGTCGATGAGCCCCAACAGGTGCACGGCCTCGGCCGGAGTCCTGGGCAGCGAACGTTCGGCGCGCACGCACCCGCGCCGAATGAGATACACGCGATCGTCGCCGTCGAAACCTGGAACCGTGTACACGAACGACAGCGTCTCGACCGCGAATCGTAGTCTGGCGAACTGTGCGCGGAGCGCCTCGAGCCGCTTCAGCTTGTCGCGGAGCACCGCGGCGCGCTCGAACTCGAGCCGTTCGCTCGCCTGCTCCATCTCGCGGCGGAGCCGTTCCATCGGGCCGTCGTCGATCCCATCGAGAAAGGCGCGCGCCATCGTGAGGCGTTCGTCGTACTGCTCCGCGGTGCACCCGCCGACGCACGGGCCGAGACACTTCTTCACCTCGAACCGGATGCAGCCCGGCGTCCGCGGAAAGATCTCGAACAGCTCGGGCTGATCGGCGAAGTGCATGCGCTGATCGTTGGCGCAGTCGCGCAATCCGAGCACGTCGTTCAACTCGCGCACCGCCTCGCTCACGCTCAGCGCGCCGAGGAAGGGGCCGTAGTAGGCGGACGAGTCATCGTGGCCCGCGCCGCGCACCACGACGAACTTGGGCGCCGGACCTTTCGTGAGCTTGAGGAAACAATAATTGCGCGCGTCGCGCTTCATCGCCACGTTGAATCGCGGCCGAAACCGCTTGATGAGGCGAAGCTCCTCAAGCAGTGCCGCGAACTCGCTCGGCACGTACTCCCACTCGATGCACTCGGCGTCGCGAAGGATACGCGCGCCTTTCTCCTCTGGGAACGCGGCGCGGAAGTAGCTCAGCAGCCGCGTCCGCACACGCTTCGATTTGCCGACGTACACGATCTCGCCGTCGGCCGAGATCATGCGATAGACGCCCGGCCGGTCCGTCGCGTGATCGCGCACGTGCTTGCGCATCGCGGCGAGCTGCTCGTCGGACGTCGGCGGCCGGAGGAGCTTCAGCTTTGACAGCGCGCGCATAGCACCGTGGCTCGTCCGTCGACCGCGTGCGTGCCGACGAGCCGGCGGCCGCAGCGTGGGCACGCATCTCCTTCGCGTCCGTAGACCGCGAGCCGCTCGACGAATCCGCCGCGTCCGCCGTGGGCGTCGCGATAGTCGCGGAAGCTCGTGCCACGCAGCGCGATCGACTCCTCGAGCACGCCGACGATGGCATCGCGCAGTACGCCGGCTCGTTCCGGCGCGATCGTGCGTGCTTCACGCGACGGATCGATGCCGGCGCGCCAGAGCGCCTCGTTCGCGTAGATGTTGCCGATGCCGGCGATCGCGCGCTGGTCCATCAAGACCTTCTTGACTGCTTGGCGAGAGGAGCGGAGGACCGCCGATAAATGCTCCGCGGTAAACGACGGGTCAAGTGGCTCGGTCCCGAGATGCGCGGTGTATTCGCCAAACCGCTCGGCCGACATCAGCGCGACGGTGCCGAGTCGACGGATGTCGCGGTAATGAAGCGTGCGGCCGTCGTCGAGGAGGAACGCGATGGTCGAATAACGAAGCTCGCTCTCGGGCAGTTGGCCGGCATCGACGAGCAGTGCGCCGGTGAACCGGGGCTGCACCACCAGGTGATCGCGCGTGGAGAGGTCCAGAATCACGAGCTTGGCGCGGCGCCAGGATCGCTCGATTGTCGCGCCCGTCGTACGACGCGCGAGCTCACGCGGCGAAACTTCGCGCAGTACGTCGGGACGATGAATGTGCGTCTCGAGGATGCGTTGCCCGCGAATCGCGCGATCGAGATCCCGGGCGATCGTCTCGGTCTCGGGGAGCTCCGGCATGCGTTGTATCGACTCTACTGCCGCCGCACGGCGGTCAGGTCGCGCGGCGCGCGAGCTCTCGCCAACCGATGTCCCGGCGGAGCTGCTTGCCGTCGAACGCCACGGCCTCGGCGAACGAGCGGCTGCGTTCGGCGGCAATGTCGAGCGATGATCCCACGCCCGTGACGGCAAGCACGCGCCCGCCCGCGGTGACGAGCGTCCCATTCACGTCCCGCTTGGTTCCCGCGTGAAAGACGAGGACGTCCTCGCTGGCCCGCGGCAGATCGATGCGGTCTCCCGTGCGCGGGTGCTCGGGATATCCCGCCGACGCGAGCACCGTTGTCACCGCCGCGCGCGACAGCTCGAGCTGCACGGATTCGTCGAGCGCGCCGTCGCGCGCAACGGCTTCCATGAGATCTGTGAGTGGCGCGCTCGGATCGATTGCGGGGAGCACCGCTTCGGTCTCCGGATCGCCAAACCGGCAATTGAACTCCACCACTTTGGGTCCGTCGACCGTGAGCATGAGGCCCGCGTAGAGCAGACCGGCGAACGGCGTGCCGCGCGCATGCATCGCGGCGAGCGTGGGACGAACGATACGATCGAGAACCGTGCTCACGAGCGTCGGATCGTCCCCCACGAGCGAGACCGGGCAGTACGCGCCCATTCCGCCGGTGTTCGGCCCTTGGTCGCCGTCGCGGAGACGCTTGTGATCTTGTGCGGCGGGGAGCGCGACGACGCGTTCGCCGTCCGTGAGCACGAACAGCGACAACTCCTCGCCCTCCATGAACTCCTCGATCAGCACCGTGTCGCCGGCGGCGCCGAACGCGTGCGCGTCGAGCATCGCGCGCGCCGCATCACGTGCTTCCTCGGCGGTCTGGCACACGATCACGCCCTTTCCCGCGGCAAGTCCGGATGCCTTCACCACGACCGGCGCGCCGAGCGCGTCGATCGCGCGGAGCGATTCCTCGTAGCTCGCGCAGGTCCAGGCACGCGCCGTCGGCACGCCGGCGCCGAGCATGAGAGATTTGGTAAAGGCCTTGGATGTCTCGAGCATCGCGGCGGCCGCGGTCGGCCCGAAGATGGGCTGGCCTGCCGCGCGAAACGCGTCGGCGACGCCGGCGGCGAGCGGCGCCTCGGGGCCGACGAGCGTCCAGTCCACTCGCTCCTGTCGCGCGAGCTCGAGCAGCGCCGCCACGTCGGTCGCGCCGACTGGCACGCAGCGAGCCAACTCGGCGATTCCCGGATTCCCGGGTGCCGCGATGATCTCGAGTGAAGGATTGTCTTGCCGCAGGCGCCAGGCGAGCGCGTGTTCGCGTCCGCCGCCGCCAACGAGCAGAACCCTCATCGATTACGCCACGCCGATGTCACGGCGTCTTTCGCGCTCTTCAGGCCTTCCTTGACCGTGTCGACCGTCTCGCGCGTCTTCTGCCCGTAGTAGCCGGCGGCGTCGACAAAGTCCTCCGAGAGCGGCTGGTCCTTGTCGCCCTGTCCACGACGCAGGTAGTTGCCCGCGAGAATCTGGTCATACCCGCCGCCGCGCTGCCACCGCAGCAGCTCGGCCGCTCGCACCGTGTGCATGGGGTGTGTGCGCATCACGGTATTGAGGATCTTCATCACCGTGTCCCACGCATCGCCGCCCGTCTCGTACTGCTCCGCCTGACGAATGAACTCCTCCACACGGAGCTGATCCCCGTACTCCTTTCCGCCGGCGAGCTTCATCTCCGTGCTCATCACGATGTTCAGATCCTGCGTCGCGAGGAGCCCCGCGCGATCGGACGAGAACTCACTCTTCCGGTGCCACTCCAGCAGCGCGAGCTGGAACGGCAGGATCGCCGCCGCCGCGAGGAACGGGAGGTTCCCAACACCGAAGTAGAGCAGAATGATCGCGATCGTCGTGTACGTCGGGTGGCCGCTCATGATGTGCCCGAGCTCGTGCCCGAGCACGCTCCGCAGCTCTTCGTCGTCGAGTATCTCGAGCATTCCCGAATGCACGACCACGAATGGCTTGTCGAAGCCCACCGCCATCGCGTTCGCGATCGGTGTCTGTGTCACGTAGAGCTCCGGCCGCTCGGGCCAGTCCAGCGTCTCGAGCACCTCGGTCCACAGCACATTCATTTTCGGACGCTGGCTCGCCGTGACCTTGACCGAGTCGCCGAGAAAGAGCTGCCGGATTCCACGCTCGCCAAAGAAGCCGGCAACTTTGCGGACGACTTCATCGAAGCCCGGGATCGCGCGCAGCGTGTTGAGCGCCGCGCGATCGGCCGGGTGCTCCCAGGCGCGCGACGAAATCTGAACGAGCGGAACGCGAGCGGGCATTACGGCGCCGCGGAGCCGATGGTGTCGCGACTCCGTTCCGCGCGGCCGGCGCCGCGCTTTTCGTTCGCCGGAATGCCCGCGAACGCCTGCTCGAGATCGGCGAGCAGATCGCCGACGTCCTCCACGCCGCAGGACAGTCGAATGAGCCCGGGCGTGATGCCCAGCGCCGCGCGTCGGTCGGGCGGCACGGAGGCGTGCGTCATTTCCGCAGGTTGGCTGATCAGCGATTCCACGCCGCCGAGCGACTCGGCGAGCGAGAAGACGCGGACTCGGCCGAGCACGTGCGCCGCGCGCTCGCGGGTGCCCAGCTCCACGCTGATCATCCCGCCGAAGCCGCTCATCTGGCGCCGCGCGAGCTCGTGCTGCGGGTGCGTCGGCAGGCCGACGTAATACACGTTCTCATATCCGACCTGCTCGACCAGCCACTTGGCGATGTCGCGGCCGTTCGCGTCGTGCTGCCGCATGCGGAGGTGCAGCGTCTTGGTGCCGCGAAGCGCGAGCCACGCGTCGAACGGGCCCGCGACGGCCCCCGCCGCGTTGTGAATGAACTGTAAACGCTCCGCGATGCCGTCGTCGCGGCATACGGCGCACCCGCCGATCATGTCGCTGTGCCCGTTCAGGTACTTGGTCGTCGAGTGGAAGACGATGTCCGCGCCGAGGTCGAGCGGACGCTGGAAGTATGGTGACGCGAAGGTGTTGTCGACGATCAGGAGCGCGCCGCGCCGGCGCGCGATGTCGGCGACGGCCGCGATATCGGTGAGGCGCATGAGCGGGTTGCTCGGCGTCTCGACGATGATCGCCCGCGTCTCCGGGGTCATGGCATCCGCGACACGCTGCGGGTCGCGCGTGTCGACGTAGCTGAACGAGAGTCCGAGATGACTGAGCAGCTTGTCGAAGAGGCGGAAGGTGCCCCCATAGACATTTTCCGCGCAGACGATATGATCGCCTGCACGGAACAGCTTCATGATCGAATCCAGGCAGCCCATGCCGCTGGAGAACGCGAACCCATGACGGCCATTCTCGAGCGTGGCGACGTTCCGCTCGAACGCTTCCCGGGTCGGGTTTTTACCGCGAGCGTACTCGTAGCCTTTGTTCTGCCCGAGGCCGTCCTGGACGTACGTGGACGTCAGGTAGACCGGCGTCATGATCGCGCCGGCGAGCGGCTCGGGGCGTTGGCCGGCGTGAATGGCCTTGGTGCCGAAACCGGCGGCAAGGTCCTCGTCAAAAACGCGCGTCATGCCGATACTCTTGTTCTTGGAGGTCTGCGGAAGATAACCGCGGCCTGCGATCGCCGTAACTGAACCAGTCCCGATGACCGCTCCTTCCGCCGAAGCCGTCCGCTACTGTTTGATCGTCGATGATGAGCCGAGACTGCGTCAGGTGATGGTGCACCTGATGCGCAGCGATGGCTTTCAGTGCATCGAAGCCGGAAACGGCGTCGAAGCACTCGAGCAGCTCGAGAAGCATCCCGTGATGCTCGTGCTCTCCGATCTTCGCATGCCGAAGATGGATGGCTTCGAGCTGCTGCGAGAGATCCGCTCGCGCTATCCCGACACCGCCGTCGTCATGATCACCGCGGTGGCCGACGTCGAGATCGCGGTCAACTGCCTCGCGATCGGCGCGGCGGACTACGTCATCAAACCCTACCAGCTCGAGGACGTTCGCGCGCGCGTCGCGCAGGCGCTCGAGAAGCGCCGGCTCATTCTCGAGAACCGCGCCTATCGCGAAAGTCTCGAGGAGCGCGTCGCGATCCAGGCGCGCCGGCTCGAGGAGCTGTTCCTGGCGAGCGTGCAGTCGCTGGCGGAAGCGCTCGAGCTCAAGGATCCGTACACGCGCGGCCACTCGGTGCGCGTGAGCCACTACTCGAGCGTGATCGCGCAGGCCATGGGCCTCGAGGGCGAGATGCTGCGGCAGATCGAGCTCGGCGGCCACGTGCACGACATCGGCAAGATCGGCGTACGGGAGGCCGTGCTGAACAAGCCGGACCGCCTCACCGAGGAAGAATACCAGCACATCATGACGCACCCGGTGCTCGGCTGGCGCATTCTCGCGCCGCTCCTCGGCGACACGCCGCACGCGCTGAATATCGTGCGCTCGCATCACGAGCGGTTCGACGGCCGGGGCATTCCCGACGGGCTCAAAGCGACCGAGATCCCGCTCGAGGCGCGGATCGCCGCCGCCGCCGACGCGCTCGACGCGATGACGAGCGACCGTCCCTACCGTCCGAGCGAGATGACGCTCGACATGGCGGTCGAGGAGATTCGCCGCTGCCGACTCACGCAGTTCGATCCGGACGTGGTCGAGGCGCTGGCTGGCGCCGCCGAGCGGGGCGAGCTGCAGTTGCTGCCGCGCACCGCGACGCACCCCGTGATGGCGCGAGTTTAACATTCGTTAATACCGTTCTCCTGCTCGACGCGAACGCACGGCGTTCGCGTTCGCGCTTGCCGCCATGCATGTGCGGGCTAGCTTTCGCACACTCGATGGAGGGTGCATGGCGTACGAAGGATTGATGGTCAGCGTGTCGGGGATCCGCGGGCGCGTCGGCGAGGCGCTGACGCCGGAAGTCGTAGCACGGTTCGCGGCGGGGTTCGGCGCCTGGGCGGCATCGCGCGGCAACTCGAAAAAAATCGTCGTCGGCCGCGACAGCCGCGTTTCCGGCCCGATGTTTCACCGCGTCGTGCTCTCGGCGCTTCAGTCGGTCGGATGCGACGTCGTCGATATCGGCCTCACGACCACGCCCACCTGCCAGCTCGCCGTGGAGCATCATCACGCCGCGGGCGGCCTGATGCTCTCGGCGAGCCACAACCCGATCGAGTGGAACGCGCTCAAGTTCATCGGGCCGTCGGGACTGTTTCTCGAGAAGCACGAGGGTGAGGAGATGCGCGCCCTCGTCGAGTCGGGGATCCCGAGAGCGCGCTGGGATCAACTCGGCGAGATCGAGCTCGACGACCGTGCGATTCAGCGACACATCGATCGTGTCCTCTCGATACCGTACGTGGACGTGGAGGCGATTCGGCGGCGCAAGTACAAGGTCGCGCTCGACTGCGTCCGCGGCGCCGGCGCGGCGATCATGCCCGCCCTGTTGGACCATCTGGGCTGCGAAGTGACAGCGATCAATCTCGAGACGGACGGTCGCTTTCCGCGCCCGCCGGAGCCCGTCGCGGAAAATCTTGGCGAGCTGGAACGTCTCGTGCTTCAGGCCGGCGCGCAGATCGGATTCGCGGTCGATCCTGACGTCGATCGATTGGCGCTCGTGTCGGATGCGGGCAAAGCGATCGGCGAAGATTTCACCCTCGCGCTGGCGGCGAGAGTGGTGCTTCGCCATCGGCGGGGTCCGGTGGTGACGAACCTGTCGACGAGTCGCGTGGTCGAGGACGTGGCGGTCGCGGCCGGCGTGCCGGTCATCCGTGCGCCGGTGGGAGAAGTGAACGTCGCCGTGCGCATGCGATCCGAGCACGCGCCCGTCGGCGGGGAAGGAAACGGCGGGGTGATCCTGTCCGAGGTGCATCTTGGCCGCGACGCGCCGATTGGCGCCGCACTGCTGCTGCAACTGCTGCACGAAGACGACAAACCCTTATCTCGAATCGTGTCGGAGCTGCCGCGCTACGTCATCGTGAAGGACAAGCTGGACCGTCCGAACGCGAGTCTCGACACGGTGTACGACGCGCTCCGTTCGGCATTCCCGGGCGCGTCGGTTGATACGCAGGATGGGCTGCGCCTCTCGTGGCCCGATCGCTGGGTGCACGTTCGCCCGTCCGGGACGGAACCGATCGTGCGAGTAATCGCTGAAGCGCCCACGGCTGGAGCGGCGCAAGAGCTCGTCAGTCAATCACGCGCGCCGCTCGATGCGCTGAGCGCGTAACGGATCGCAAGGACTCAATCATGTGTGGAATCGTTGGCTACGTCGGACGCCGCGCGGCGCCCGGCCTCCTCATCGAAGGACTGAAGCGACTCGAGTACCGGGGATACGACTCCGCCGGCATCGCGATGAGCAACGGTCACGGCCTGGAAACGCGGAAAGCCAAGGGCAAGATCTCGACGCTCGAGAGTCTGGTGAATGGCAATCCGATCCACGGCTCGGTCGGAATCGCGCACACCCGTTGGGCAACGCACGGGGCACCAAACGAGTGCAACGCGCACCCGCACACGGACTGCACGAACACCATTGCCGTGGTGCACAACGGCATCATCGAGAACTTCGGCGCGCTCCGCACCATGCTCCAGAAGCAGGGGCACACGTTCAAGTCCGAGACGGACACCGAAGTGCTCGCGCATCTCATCGAAGCGGCGCTCGACGGCGATGATCCGCTCGAGGACGCCGTCATCGACGCGCTGAATCTCGTCCAGGGCACGTACGGCATCGCCGTGATCTCGAGCCGCGATCCGGACAAGATCGTATGCGCGCGCAAGGGCAGCCCGCTGCTCATCGGCCTCGGCGAGGGCGAGTTCTACGTCGCGAGCGACGTCGCGGCGATCCTGCAGCACACGCGCCAGGTCGTGTACCTCGACGACGGCGAGATGGGCATCCTCACACCGCAAGGGTACGAGGTGCTCGACCTCAACGCGCGCCGGATCAAGAAGGGCGTGAGCCGCATCGACTGGTCGCTCGACGAGATCGAGAAGGGCGGGTTCGATCACTTCATGCTCAAGGAGATCTTCGAGCAGCCGCAGACGATCCAGAACACGATGCGCGGCCGCCTCGTGATCGAGGAGGGCTTCTCGAAGCTCGGCGGCCTCAATCTCAGCAAGGAAGATCTGCAGTCGCTCGACCAGATCATCATCACCGCATGCGGCACGAGCTGGCACTCGGGGTTGATCGGCGAGCTCTACATCGAGGAGAACGCGCGCATTCAGACCGAGACCGAATACGCATCAGAGTTTCGGTATCGGAATCCCATCGTGAGCGACAAGTCGCTCTGTGTCGTGATCTCGCAGTCCGGCGAGACCGCCGACACCCTCGCGGCGATGCGGGAGGCGAAGCGGCGCGGCGCCAAGACGCTCGGTCTCGTCAACGTCGTGGGCTCGACGATCGCGCGCGAAGACGACGGCGGCATCTACTTGCACGCCGGCCCGGAGATTGGCGTCGCCTCGACGAAGGCGTTCACCAGCCAGGTCATCGCGCTCGCGTTGTTCACGCTCAAGCTCGCGCGCCTCCGCAACATGTCCGTGGTGAAGGGGCGTGAGATCGCGGAAGCGATGCTCGCGCTGCCCGATCAGATCCAATCGATCCTCGATCACGCGGGCGACGTCGAAGCGATCGCCGATCGATTCAAGGACGCGACGAATTTCCTCTACCTCGGCCGCGGCTACAACTTCCCGGTCGCGCTCGAGGGCGCGCTCAAGCTGAAGGAGATCAGCTACATCCACGCCGAGGGCTACCCCGCGGCCGAGATGAAGCACGGTCCCATCGCGCTGATCGACGAGGAGATGCCGGTGGTTTTCGTCGCGCCGCACGACGCGGTGTTCGAGAAGGTGGTGTCGAACATCCAGGAAGTGAAAGCGCGCGGCGGCAAGGTCATCTGCATCACCAGCCAGCGCGAGTCGGTGCTCGAGGGCATGATCGACCACGAGATCCGCGTGCCGCAGACGATCGACATGCTGTATCCGATCCTCACGGTGATTCCGCTGCAGCTGCTCGCGTACTACATCGCGGTGAAGCGCGGGCTCAACGTGGATCAGCCGAGGAATCTCGCCAAGTCAGTCACCGTGGAGTAAAGGCGGGTGACGGCGAGCGCAGGTGGAGCGGTCGCTATCGTCGTCCGTTCTCCGTCTTCGGTCTTTCGTTGTTGCGTGCCCGCGAGGATAGCGGGCCGACGGAGTACGGATAACGGATTGACACAGGAATGTACACTCTGTATTATTCAGTCATGAACAATCGTGCTGCGGCCACCGAGCCGCGCGAAGCCGATGCCGGCTCGCTCTTCTCGTTGATCAGGGCGGCGCACGCGCTCGAGGACAAGCTCGAGCAGGCGCTCGCCGACGTCGGACTGTCATCGGCGAAGTATTCGGTGCTCAATGAGCTCGCCAAGGCGAAGGAGCCGCTGGCGCTCAGCGAGCTGGCGGCGCGCGTGAGCTGTGTCCGCTCCAACATGACGCAGCTCGTGGACCGGCTCGAGGCGGATGGGCTCGTCGAACGCGTGGACTGCCCGAACGATCGCCGCAGTGTGAAAGCGGCGATCACGACGGAGGGCAAGCGGCGCCACCACGCAGGCGCGGAGACTGTTGGCCGATTGCAGGCGGAACTGTCGCGAAAGGTCAACGCGAAGGACCGCGCGGCGCTGCAGCGATCATTGGGCGCGCTCGGCTAGCTCGCGGCTTTTTATTTGCGATATAAGTTCAGTTATGTACCATCGATTTACGAACAGTACAGCAGTAATTCACTCAGCACGGACGCAACCGGAGGCGACAATGGGTACGGCGACTACAGGCGTTACCACGTGGAAAGTCGATGCCGCGCATGCGGAGGTGGGTTTCTCCGTTCGGCATCTCATGATCTCGACCGTGCGCGGCCGCTTCGGCGCGGTGAACGGAACGGTCCAGTACGACGAGGCGGAGCCAGCCAATTCGAGCATCGACGTCACGATCGACGTCACCTCGGTCGACACGCGGCAGGAGCAGCGGGACAATCATCTCCGTTCCGCGGACTTCTTCGACGTCGCGCGATTCCCGAGCATGCACTTCGTCAGCAAGCGCATCGACGGCGACGTGACGGACGAGTTCCGCGTGATCGGGGATCTCACGATTCGCGGCGTCACGCGGGAGGTCAGGCTGGATGTGACGGCCGAGGGCCGCGGCATGGATCCGTGGGGGAGCGAGCGGGCCGGTTTCAGCGCCAAGGGCAAGATCAATCGCGGCGACTTCGGGCTCACCTGGAACCAGGCGCTCGAGACGGGCGGCGTCATGGTGAGCGATGAGGTCAAGCTCACGATCGACGTGGAGCTGGTGAAGCAGGCGGAGACGCCGGCGGTCGGCTGAATCGGGCAGGGAGCCGGAGGCGCGCGACATCACGGGATCGACGCCGCGCGCCCACGGCTGTAGGTTTCAGATGCGATGTCGCATCGGGTGTTCGTTGACCGGCTGGGACTTCCATGGGAAGTCTGGGACGTCATTCCGGGAATTGCGGAACGACGTGCGGGAATCGAGCGCCGTGACCTCACGCGGGAGGTCGATGATCGCCGCGAGCAGAGTGGGGCCTGGATCGGCGTGCGGCACGAGTTCGCGGAAGGCTGGCTCTGCTTCCAGAACGGAGCCGAGAAGCGGCGCCTGGCGCCTATCCCGCGCGACTGGGAGCGACTCGCCGATGACGACCTGCTGCGGCTGATGGACTCCGCGAAGCCCGCGGGCGTTCAGTCGCGCAGCGTGTAGCCCTTCGATCGCAGGTAGCGCTGTTCCGAGAGCATTTCGCTGAACGGAATGCCCGGCGGATCGAGCGCGAGGACGACGATCTCGTCTTGCGCGCGGATCACCTTCCCTGCGACCTCCAGCTCTTCGCCTCGGCGAAAGTGGATCGTGCCGCCCAGCTCCGTGTCGAGCGAGGGCAGTCGTCGGTCGCGCACCTCGTAGCGGAGTCCCGCCTCCGAGCAGTCGATGATCTCGTACACGTGGCGCCCAACGAGGAACGTCGGGCGCTCGGCCAGCGGATAGGCGATTCGATAGAGCGCGCGTCGAGATGAGTCGGGCATCGTGGCGGAAAACTGCCACGGCGAGAGCGCGCGTGCAACGGTACTGCGCGCGGACCGTCATCGTGCGCGCGGGATGGTCTCGCTTAGTTTCCGCCAACATGTCGCACATGTCGCACATGTCGCACATCTCGCATACGTCGCGGTCAACCGAATGAGGGTTCTCGTGCAGCGCGTGTCGCGCGCCGAGGTACGCGTCGACGATCGCGTCATCGGCAAGATCGGCGCGGGCCTGCTGCTGCTCGTGGGGTTCACGCACGCCGACGGCGACGAGCAGATCGCGTGGATGGCCGACAAGGTCGTGGGTCTCCGCATTTTCTCCGACGACGAGGACAAGATGAATTGCTCGCTCGCCGGCGTAGGCGGTTCGATCCTGGTCGTCTCGCAATTCACGCTGTATGGAGACGCGGTGAAAGGCCGGCGGCCGAGCTTCGTCGATGCGGCGCGCCCGGAGGCGGCGGTCCCGCTCTATGAGCGTTTCGTCGCGACGCTTCGCGCCCGCGGCGTGCACGTGGAGACCGGCGAGTTTGGCGCGACGATGGAGGTCGAGCTGGTGAACGACGGACCGGTGACGCTGTGGCTGGAACGGTGATGCGGCCGCGCGTCGTGCTCGCCTCGGCGTCGCCGCGACGGCGCGATCTGCTCGCGCTCGCCGGCATCGAGCACGAGGTGCGGCCGGCGAACATCGACGAAGCGTACCGCGACGGCGAGACACCGCGCGCCCACGCGGAGCGCCTCGCGCGCGAGAAAGCGCTCGCCGTCGAAACGCCGGACGCGGTCACGATCGGCAGCGACACGATCGTCGTCGTCGACGGCGACGTGCTCGGCAAACCGCGCGATCGCGCGCACGCCGGCGAGATGCTCCGCCGTCTGAGCGGGCGGTCGCACGTGGTCATGACCGGCGTGGCCGTACGATGGCGCAACCAGGTCGCTTCGTCGCTCGTTGAAGTCGGCGTCACGTTTCGACATCTCGACGGCAGCGAGATCGAGGCGTACATCGACACCGGCGAGCCGATGGACAAGGCTGGCGCGTACGGGATTCAGGGCTTCGGCGCGACGATCGTCGAGCGAATCGACGGCGATTACTTCGCGGTGATGGGCCTTCCGCTCAATCGCCTGGTCACGCTGCTGCGCGAGCTGGGCTTCGGCTACGCGTTCGGGCCGATCACGCGCGGCTGATACACCGCGCGCCACCGCTCGACGCGATCGAGGACGTCGCGCACGGTGATGCGCGGCATGCGATCGGCGCGGTTCTCCATGCTGATTGGATATTCCTCGCCTGGCTCACCGTACGCATCCACGATGAGATCGTGAAAGTTGCGATACGGGCCGGTGCGCTTGGGGTTGGTGTAGCCGAGGAGGCTGACGACCGGGCGATCGAGCGCGACGCTCATGTGCAGCGGGCCCGTGTCGGGCGAGAGCACGAGCGCGGAGCCATCGAGGATGCTCACGAGCTTGCGGAGTCCGGAGCCGAGGGCGGAGCGCGGCCGATGATGCGCCTGCTCGAGGATGACTTGCTCGGCGTGCAGCTCGCGCGGCGATCGGCCGCCGACGAGCACCGTCTCGAGTCCAAAGTCGGACCAGAGCGCGTCGACGACTTGCGCCCAGCGCTCGGGCAGCCAGTCCTTCTGCGGTTTGCTCGTGGCGACCACGATCGCGGCGCTCGGACGATCGGCTTGCGCGAAGAACTCGCGCTGCCATGATCGCTCGTCGGCCCACGGTCCCAGATCCCAGACGACGGGTTCGTGCGGGACATTGATGGCCGTGAGGAATTCGAAATACTGATCCTGCACGTGCTGCGGCTCGTGCGGCGGGATGCGGTGCGTCGTGAAGAGCCAGTTGAAGTCGCGCGCGCGCGCGCGGTCGAAGCCCAGCTTCACCGGCGATCGCGTGAACCGCGTCACGATCCCGGCCTTGAAGTAGACCTGGAGGTTGATGACGAGGTCGAACTCGCGTGCGGCGAGCTCGCGCCGAATGTCACGGAATGCGCCCCACCCGCTCGCACGATCGAAGAGGAGGATCTCGTCGACGGCCCAGTGTCCGCGCACCAGAGTTGCGGGCCCCGGCTGCAGCACCCACGTGATGTGCACGTCCGGCGTGTGCCGCTTGAGTGCCGTGAGCACTGGCAGTACGTGCACGGCGTCGCCGACGGCGCTCATCATCACGATGCAGACGCGGCGGAGTGGATTGGGCAGGGCGCCGTCGATCATGTGCCGGAAGATAGAGGATCGGCGGCGGCGACGCGCGGCACTTGCGGCCGACGGCCGGAGCAAGGATGTTGCGCGCCGTGGCGCTTCGCGTATTGCACGTCGACACGGAGCACGGCTGGCGCGGCGGCGAGCGCCAGGCGCTCTGGCTCGCGCAGGAGCTCGAGCGCGCGGGGCATCATTCGATTCTCGCGGCCCGCCGCGATGAGCCGCTCGCGCAACGCGCGCGCGACGCGGGGCTGCACGTGCTCGACGCGGCACCTCGGTCGGAGCTGGATCTGCTCGCCGCGCGCGCGATACGCCGCGCGATTCGGCGCGAGCGCGTCGACATCGTGCATGCGCACACGGCGCACGCGGTGGCGCTCGCGGCGTTCGCGACGATCGGCACCAACCTTCCATTCGTCGTATCGCGGCGCGTGGATTTCCCGCTTCGCGCGAACGTGGGCACGCGCTGGAAATATGGCCGGGCGGCGCGCGTCGTCGCGATCTCCGGCGCGGTCGCTCGCGTGCTCGAGGCGAGCGGCATCGCCCGCGACCGCATTGCAGTCGTACCGGACGGCGTCGACCTCCACCGCACCGTCGTGCCGGCGGCTCCCGCGACGCTCGCGTCGCTCGGGTTGCGGCCCGGGCGGCCGCTGGTGGTCCAGGTCGCGCAGCTCGTCGGTCATAAGGATCCTATAAACTTCGTGCGCGCCGTGGCCCGCGCGCGTGCGTCGGCGCCCGGGATACAGGCGCTGCTCGTCGGCGACGGTCCGCTGCGCGACGAGGTCGAGAGCGAGATCGCGGCGCTCGGAATGCGCGACACGCTCATCCTCGCGGGCTATCGCCCGGACGCGGACGCCTTGCTCGCCGCGGCTGACGTCGCGGTTCTCAGCTCGCGCGAGGAAGGGATGGGATCGGTGCTGCTCGACGCCCTGGCGTTCGGCGTGCCGGCGGCCGCCACGCGCGCTGGCGGGATTCCGGAGATCGTGGCCGACGGGGAGTCCGGGCTGCTCGCCGACGTCTCCGACCCCGACGCGCTCGGCGGCGCGATCGCGCGACTCGTCACCGACCGCGAGCTCCACAAGCGGATGAGCGCTGCCTCGCGCGCGCGCGCGCCGCGATTCTCGATGGAGCGAACCGCCGAGCTCACGCTCGCGATTTACGAGCGCGTTCTCGCGGACGCGGGCTGAGCGCGTGCCGCACGCGCGAGCTCGCGGAGCTCCGATTCCGTCACTTTCGCGCCATGCTCGTCGCGCCATTTCCGGGCGGAGCGAAAGAGTCGCGCGAGGTTCAGCGTGAGAATGTTCGTCCGATCCTCGGGAAACGCCACGCGATCCACGTCGAGCACCAGCGCGCGCAGCGCGCCGTCGCCATCTTCAGCCAGCAGCACGTTCTTCACGTTCAGGTCGCGGTGGCGCGCGCCGGCCTCGCTGAGCCGGCGGACGAGCCGGCCCGTAGCGTGCAGCGCGGCAGTGCGCAGCTCCGCGTCGGGGGAAGTGATGGCCGCCGAGAGATCGAACGCGTTGCGTACTTCGCGCGTGACAACGTCGACTCGCCGCAGCAGCGGGCCAGCCGGATACAGCGCGTAGCCGAGCATCGCGGGCGTCGGAACGCCCCGCCGCCGTAGTCGCTCCGAGGTGAGCAGCTCGTGCGGCGCGCGTGTGGGCGGCGGGAAGACGTCGCGCGTGATCGCGGCGAACATGCCGCCATGATGATTGTGCCGGACGACGACCGATTCGGCATCGCCGGGCAGCGGAACGGCGTACACCACGCCACGGCCTCTGAGTGGGCGCGCTTCCGGGTGCTGCTCCGCGTACTTGTACAACGTGCCGGCGGCGAGCGCGGCGCGAAAACCATCGGCGGCGTGACGGTGCGCCACGACGTCCGTCGTGCCGACGCGAAAGCGAACGAACCCCGTCGGCAGATGTGGCTCGGACATCAGCCGAGGTCGACGCGATAGACCTTGACCGGCTGGCTCTTGTTCTTGAACTCCATCGGCGGGCATTCATCGAGCCGCGGGGGATTCCGGAGCACGCGCCGGAATTCATCGGAGAGCAGAATCTCGCCCTCGGCGGCCGCGCAGAGGCGCGCCGCGGTGTTCACCGTATCGCCGATGACGGTGAACTCGAGCCGGCGCTCCGAGCCGATGTTCCCGGCGAACGCCTCGCCGAAGTTGAGTCCGATGCCGTGCTGGAGCTCGGGACGTCCTTCGCCGCGCCAGCGCGCGTTGAGCCGATCCAACTCGTGCATCATCTCGATCGCGGCGGCCATCGCTTTGTCGGGGTCGTCCGGGCCGCCGATCGGCGCGCCCCACTGCGCCATCACGGAATCGCCGATGAACTTGTCGAGCGTTCCATCATACCGGAACACGCATTCAACCATGCCGGTGAGATATTCGGTAAGGAGCGTCGCCATGTCGTCCGGGCGCATCGACTCGGACATCGCGGTGAAGCCGCGGATGTCGGTGAAGAGCACGGCGATCTGCCGCTTGTCGCCGCCGAGCTTGATCGTCTCCGACGATTCGGCGATGCGTTTCGCGAGCTGCGGCGTGAAAAAGCGCTCGAAGTTGCTGCGCGTGAGCAGCTCGCGTTGAATGCGCTGCGCGAATTGGCCGTTCTCGATCGCGACCGCGGCGATGCCGGCGAACGCGATGCAGAACTCGAAATCCTCGTCGCTGAACCGGTGCGTCGCGGTGACGTTGTCGACGTAGAGGATGCCGAGCGCCTTGTCCTCGCTCCCGATGAGCGGTACGCAGATCGCGGAGCGAATCTGCTGCATCAGGATGGACTGGCCGCCGAAGCGCGTGTCCTCGCCGGCGTTGTCGGAGAGGATCGCGACCTTGTCCTTGAGCGCCGTGCGGGCGATGGACTGCGGCACGGCGCGCGTCGTGTCGCCGCCGCGCTTGTCGCGCGCGATTTTCGGCGTGAGCTCGCCGGAATCCTCGGTCATCAGAATCGCGACGCGGTCGACCTCGAGGATCTGATACGCGTAGTCGACGATCTTGTTGAGCAGCGAGTCGATGTCGGTGGCTTTGCCGAGGCCCTTCGACACCTCCAGCAGAATCGCGAGCTTCTGCCGGCTCTTGTCGACGTCCAGCGTTTGCTGCTCGCTCGGCACCGTCGGCGCGTTTTTATCGGCCTTCAGGCCAGCGAGCGTGGCGCCGGGCTCGCGCACCGGAAGCTGACGGACGATCGTGGCGCCCGGCGGCGCCGCGCTCGTGGCCGCCGGCGCCGGTGTGGGCACGACCTGCTGCAAGCGGAACCCGACTTTCCCGAACGTGACGACGTCGCCCGCGTTGATCGTCGCCGACTCGACGCGCGCGCCGTTCAGAAACGTGCCGTTGCTCGACCCGAGGTCGCGCACCGTCACGCCCGCATCGGTGCACTCCAGCTCCGCATGCCGGCGCGAGATCGTCGGATCGACGACCGGGATGTCGCTCGTCGGCGCACGGCCCACCACGAGCGGCACGTGGTCGCGCAGCTCGAACGAGTGCATGCCGTCGGTGCTGGTGAGCTTGTAGGGCATTGTCGAGGAAATGTACGTGCGGAGAGGCGAGAGTGGAGAGATGAGGGTGGAGATGACGGCGGCATTGCGAGCGCCTCCGCTCTCCACTCTCGACTGTCGACTCTCGACTCTCTAGCCTCTCGCCTTTCTCACCTGCCCAATCGCCGTCAGCAACGCACGCGCCTTGTTCTGGTGTTCCAGGAATTCGCGCTCGGGGACCGAGTCGTAGACCACGCCGGCCGCTGACTGGACGGACGCGACGCCGTTCGCGATCACGCAGGTGCGAATCGTGATTGCGAGGTCCATGCGCTTCGCGCCGGCGCTGATGTAGCCGACGGCGCCCCCGTATGGGCCGCGGCGCTCGGGCTCCATCTCGTCGATGATCTGCATCGCCCGCACTTTGGGCGCGCCGGTGAGCGTACCCGCGGGAAAGCCGGCGCGGAAGGCGTCCATCGCCGTGAGGCCGTCGCGCAGCTGTCCGTCGACCTGGCTCACGAGATGGAGCACGTGCGAGTAGCGCTCGATCACCATCAGCTCGCTCACGTTCACCGAGCCGTACTTCGCGATGCGGCCCACATCGTTGCGGCCGAGGTCCACGAGCATGAGATGCTCGGCGCGCTCCTTCTCGTCGTTGAGGAGCTCCTCGGTCATGCGCGCGTCGTCTTCCGCCGACCGGCCGCGGCGGCGCGTGCCGGCGATCGGGCGCAGCGTCACCGTCCCGGACGACGTCACGCGCACCAGGAGCTCGGGCGAGCTGCCGACGATCTCCACGCCATCGAGCACGAGGTGGTACATGTACGGCGACGGGTTGATCACCCGCAGCGCGCGGTAGAGATCCGTCGACGAGAAGTCGTGCGGCACGTCGATCCGCCGCGCGATCTGCACCTGAAACGCATCGCCGGCAATGATGTACTCGCGGACGCGCTCCACGTCGAAGATAAATTTTTGTCTCTCGTATCGCGAGGTGCCTTCCACCGGCGGCGCGGCCGGATCGAGTACGAGGGGCGCGAGCACGCCGGGACCGCGAAGGCGCGCGATGGTCGTCTCGACGGTTTTCATCGCCTTCGCGTGGGCGGCCGCGATGTCGGCCTCCGCTGCATTGGGCTCCACGCGTGCGGCGGCGACGACGCGCGCCTGCGACCGCAGATTGTCGAAGATCACGAGCGCGTCGGTGAACACGAAGAGCGCATCGGGCACGTTCACGCCGCGCGCGGGCGGCGTGGGCAGCCGCTCGATGACCCGGGCGAGGTCGTAGCCGAAATAGCCCACCGCGCCGCTCCAGAATTCGCCGATCTCCGGCACCTCGATCGGCTCCGCGTCGCGGAGCAGCGCTTCGAGATCCGTCAGCGGGTCGATCGGCGTCCGATCGTTGTGCCACCCCCGCTCCGGCGTCCAATCCTGTACGACGCCGTCGGCGAGCTTCCACGCGGCGCGCGGCGCGGTGCCCATGAACGTGTACCGCGCCCAGGTCTCGCCGCCGGCGGGAGCGGACTCGAGGAGAAATGCGAACGGTCCGTGGCGGAGCTTGGCGAACGCCGCGACCGGCGTCTCCGTGTCGAGCAGCACGTCGGTCCAGACGGGGATGAGCCGCGGCTGCGTCGATGCGGCGCGCCGCGCGCGCTCGCGAAAGTCGTGGATCGACGTCACGAGACGCGGTGCTCCCGTCGCGCGCCGGGTTGATCGGCTGGTGACACCCGGCGATATTCGCCCATCATGCGTCGAATCCTCGCGGTGCCGCGCACCGCGTGTTGGTTATTCGTGTTCGTGTTGCTCGCGCCGTCGCTGGCGCGGACGGCGAGCGCGCAAACCTGGAACGATCAGCGAACGCTCGCCCTGGTGGACCGGGCGACGGCGCGCCGCGCCGAGCAGCTCGCGGACACCGGCCTCACCGACTATCAGGCGACCGCGCACGGCTACGTCACGTTCCTGGGGCAGCTCGGCGAAGGCTTTCCGACACCGCCGAAGATCATCAAAGCGGACGAGTTGGAGCTCGAAGTCTACTGGCGCGCGCCCAATCTGAGCAAGCAGTTGATCGTCGGGCGGCGCGATACGCTCCTCTTGCCCACGGACATCGCGTACCACCGCGATCACCTGGGCATCGTCCAGAACAACTTTCCGAACATCATTCGCATCGGGGACGGCGACGAGGTGGCGGACGTGCCGCATCCCCTGTCGCCGGTGGGGCTCCGCGAGTACGACTTCGCGGTGAGCGACAGCTTCGCGATCGGGCAGGCGTCGCAGCGCATCCGCGTGTACGAGGTGAAGGTCCGGCCGAAGGACGACAAGCAGCCGCGCGTCGTCGGCGCGCTCTACATCGATCAGTCGGCGGGGCAGGTCGTGCGCATGAACCTGAGCTTCACGCGCGCGGCGTTTCTCGACCAGTCGCTCGAGGAGCTGTCGGTCGTTCTGGAGAATCGACTCGTCGGCGGACGGTTCTGGCTGCCAAGCCGGCAGGAGATCGAGATTCGACGCACGGGCACGTGGATGGATTTCCCCGCGCGCGGTATCATTCGCGGCCGATGGGAGATTGGTGATTACAAGTTCAACACGTCGCCCGCGCGGTCGTTGTTCGTTGGGCCAGAGATCGTGCAGGAGCCTCCCGCGCAGTTGAAGAAGTATCCGTGGACGGGGCAGGTGCTCGATTCTCTCCCGCCGGACGTGCGTGCGGTGACGGACGTCGACGTGCAGCGCGTGCAGGCCGAGGCGCGCGAGCTGGTGCGCGCGCGAGCGCTCGAGCGCTCGCAGCAGGTGCGGATGTCGGCGCGCAAAGTCTCGGATTTCGTCCACGTGAACCGCGTCGAAGGGCTGGCGGTCGGCGATGGAGCGGAGAAGCAGATCGGCGACGGCTTTTCGATCGCCGCGCGCGCGCGGTACGGCATCGACGATCGCGACGGGAAGGGAGCGGTGACGCTCGCGTGGACGCGGCCGTCGGGCGCGGGCGTTCAACTCTTCGCGCTGCGCGATTTTCGCCAGGCGGGCGATATTACAGAACGCTCATCGGTGGTGAACAGCCTCGCGGCGCAGGAGTTCGGGAGCGACGACACCGATCCGTATCTCGCGCGCGGTGCGGGGGTGGGGATCGATTTTCCGGTGGCCGGATCGTGGCGCTGGCGGGTCGAGAGCACCGTGGAACGGCAGGACTCGCTCGCGGTGCACGCGACGCCGGTGACCGGGGCGTTTCTCTCGACGCTGCCGGCGATGCCGCGCAATGTCGCGCGTGTCGCACTGTCCGCCTACCGGGCTCCCGGCCTTTGGCTTCTGGGCACGGAGTTGACCGCACGCGCGGAGGTTCGCGCGGGACTCGACGTTCGGCCGAGCAGCGCGCAACCGTCCGGCTCGGGACGTACGGATACCTACCGATTCGTGGCGAGCGCCGATATCGAACGGCCATTCGCGAGCGGGTCGCAGCGCCTCGTGACGGAGACCACGCTCGGCCGGCTGTGGTCGTCGCGAAATTTCGATCCGTCGCAGGAGCTCTTCTACTTCGGCGGTCCCGTCTCGGCGCCGGGCTATGACTTCCACGCGATCGTCGCGAACATGGCCGCGACCGAGCACGTGGAGTATCAGGTCCCGATGCCGTTTCCGGCATTTTCATTGGGCCGGTTTGGACGCGTTCCGGCGAGTGGCACGTTCGCGCTGTACGCGCATGCCGTGGCGATCGGCTCGCGCAATCTGCCTGCGCTCGCGCCGCCGCCCGGCATCGCGTCGCTCGCGGGCAGCGGAGGGGTCCCCCGCTTCGTCGAATCACCGAGCACGGTATATCCGTCGCTCGGCGCCGCGGTGTTCACGCCATTCCGCCTCCTCCGATTCGATGTGGCGCGCGGGCTCCGTCAGGGCGGCCGCTGGACGTTCGGCGTCGACGTGAGCCGCGACTTCTGGAGCATTCTCTAATAACGCGTCGCGCGGTGCTTTGCGCCGCCCTGCGATGAACGAGTGATGCTCCCGGCCGGCGCGCGTGCGATCGTGCGCGCATGGCCACCCGCGCTCCCGTTCCGCCGCCGTCCGCCGCGAGCCTCGACACGCTCGCGCGGCGATTTCGCCTGCCGCTCGCCGATCTCTCGACGGCGAGCGCCCACGCGCTCGCGCTGCTCCCCGAACGGTGGGCGCGCCGATTCAACGTGCTGCCGCTCACCGCGTCGGAGCAGGACCTGCTCGTCGCGACCGCCGATCCGCTCGACGTGGATTGCGAGCGCACGCTCGGCTTCGCGACCGGCCGTCAGATTCGGCTCGCGCTTGCCGAGGCGGATGACATTGCCCGCGCGATCGACGACGCGTACGGCACGGACCCGGGCCCCCGGGACACCGATCCGCTGCTCGAGGTCCAGCACCTCGACCGCGAGGCGGAAGCGGCGCCGCCATCACCGTCCTCGGAAGATGCGTCGTCGTCGATCACCGCCCTCGTCGACGAGCTGCTCGCCGGAGGCATTGCGGCGCGCGCGAGTGACATTCACATCGAGCCGGAAGAGCAGGGAATCGCGATTCGGCATCGCGTCGACGGCGTGCTGGCGCACGCGCGCACGCTGCCGCGCTCCGTCGGGCCGGCGCTCGTCTCGCGCATCAAGATCATCTCGGGGCTCGACATCGCGGATCGCCTGCGCCCGCAGGACGGCCGCGCCCGCGTCGCGATCAATGGCGTCGCGGTGGATCTGCGCGTCTCCACGCTGCCGGCGTCGCATGGCGAGAAAGTCGTCGTGCGCGTGCTCGACGGACGCTCCACCGTGTCGACGCTCGACGGCATGGGCTTCAACGGCGACGAGCTCGACCGCCTCGAGCGGCTGCTGCAGTCGCGCGAGGGACTCATTCTCGTCACGGGCCCGACGGGCTCCGGCAAGACCACCACGCTCTACGCCGCGCTGCGGCGGCTCAAGGAGCGCGGCGTGAACATCGTGACGGTCGAAGACCCCATCGAGTATCGCCTGCCTGGCATCGTTCAGGTGCAAGTGAACGAGAAAGCGGGGCTCACCTTCGCGACGGCGCTGCGGTCGATCATGCGTCAGGATCCCGACGTGGTGCTCATCGGCGAGATTCGTGACCGCGAGACCGCGGAGATCGCGATCCAGGCGTCGCTTACCGGCCACCTCGTGCTCTCCACCCTGCACACGAACGATGCGCCGAGCGCGGTGACGCGATTGATCGACATCGGCGTGGCGAGCTACAAGATCGCGACGGCTGTGAAAGGCGTGCTCGCGCAGCGGCTCGTGCGGCGGATCTGCTCGGCGTGCTCCGATGCAGCCAGTCAGCGCGAGGGCTGCGCCGAATGCGGCGGCACGGGCTTTCACGGTCGCCTCGCGCTCGTCGAAGTGTTGATCGCGTCGCCCGAGTTCGAGCGGCGTGTGGCGGCAGGTGAATCGACCGAGCGCATCGCGTCCGCGGCGCGCGACGACGGTATGCGCTCGCTCTGGCAGAGCGGCATGGTGCACGCGTCGGCCGAGCGCACGACCGTGGAGGAGGTGCTTCGCGTAGCCTCCCCCGACCAGCCGGCGCGCGCGGTCTCCGAAGCGGCGCCGCTCAGACTCACACACGCCGCCGCGCCGGAGTTTCAGGGCGATGCGTTCATCCTGCGCGACGATCTCGACGCAACGAGCGCGCGGCGCAGGCCGCGCCGCCGTAGCTTACCCGGCATGACCAAGATCGAGGTCGGCACGGTCGACGTGTTCGTGGTTCATCCGCTCGCCGCGGGATGGCGCGTGCTCGCGCTCCAGCGCGCGCGCGACACGCGCTGCCCCGGCGCGTGGGAGCCGGTGCACGGGCACATCGAGCCGGGCGAAGAGCCGGAGGATGCGGCAGTGCGCGAAGTGCGCGAGGAGACCGGGCTCTCGATCGATGCGCTCTACATCGTGCGCGTACAGCCGTTTTATCTGCGCAAGGTGCGCGCGGTGGAGCTGGCGATCGTGTTCGCGGCGTTCGTCAACGCGCCGGGTGACATCGTGTTGGGCACGGAGCACCAGGCGGCGGAGTGGCTGAGCGTGGACGAGGCGCTGGCGCGGTTCGCGTTTCCGGCGGAGCGGGCGTCGCTGCGGGAGATCGCGGAGCTGCTGGCGGCGGGCGACGCGGGGCCGGTGGACGACGTGATGAGAGTTTTCTAATCCATCCCGCCGCGCTCGCGCGCGGTCTTGAGGATGTTGTCGGGCGCCGGCGCGTTGGGCTTCACGCGTACGCTCTTGGCCGGAATCCCGACGTACACCTGGTACGGCCGCACGTCCTTCGTCGCGACCGCCATCGCGCCCACCATGCCCTGTTCGTGCACGTGCACGCCGGCGAGCACCGTCGCGTGATAGGTGATCCGCACGCCGTCCTCCAGCACCGTGCACGCGTTCGTCACCTCGCGCTGCTCCACGATGCTGTGCGTGTGGCTGTAGATGTTGGCGTAGTCGCTGATCGAGACGTTGTTCCCGAGCTTGATCCCGCCGCGGTCGTCGAGCAGCACGTGCCGGTGCACGACGACGTTGTCGCCCACGTCCATGTTGTAGCCGAACGAGAATTCCACGTGCTGGAACGCCTTGAAGTTCTCACCGCAACGTTTGAAGATGTGCGTCGCGAGCAGCCGCCGGAGCTCGACGCCCAGCCAGACGTTCTGCCCGCCCGCGGCGGTCCGGTCGAACGAATACCAGAGCCAGAGCAGCGGCTTCACGCGTTGAAAGCGCGCGTCGTCGCAGTCGCCGTAGTACTCGGGCTCGAGGGTGACGTTGCGCGGATCGGTCGACGCGAGCGCGAGGCGCGTGGCGTGCGGCAGCGTCGCGTCGGCGACGGCGGTCTCCCAGTTGGACGCGTACTCAGGGTATGTCAGCGCGGTCAGCGTGTCGCGGCAGATCGTCGCACGATCGGCGTTCGGATCGGCGAGCGCGGCGCGGAGCGACTCGAGCCACTCGGTGGCGAGTGAGCGCGTGCCCGGTTCAGCGACTTTCTTGAGCGGGAGATACGGCATGACGGCTTCCGGTGTCGGCGATATACCGGAATCCTAAGGCCGTCCGCCAGCCCTGGCCCTGATCGAAGCCCGCTCGAGGTCGATCGTACGGAGAATCGTCTCCCAGTCCGAATTGACGTCGCTCCCCGCCGTGACGGTCACCGGCTGCGAGACGTCGAGGCCATTCTCGAACAGCAGCAGCCCGCGCTGGACCTGTCGCGGCTGCAGGCGCTGCTGCCCGAAGCCCGACGTGAGTGGCAGGACGTCGAACGGCCGATACTCGCGGCCGCCGGAGGTCACGGTCACATCGGTCGGAATGAATCGCGCGTCGGGCTCGAGCCCGGTGAACATCGCGAGCCAGATGCGCGGGTCGCGCACGCCGTGGACGTTCGCGCGCTGCGTGATCTGCTGGCGGCGGCTCTCGACGATCGCGTGGAGCGCGCGATAGCTGTCCGGCGCGAGCACGCGGAGCACCGACTCGTCGAGCGGCAGCACCGAGATGAGGATGCCCGGCGCCTGCAGATTGATGGAGACGTCCTGCTGCTTGAGCGTGCCGTAGCCCGCGGGGACGAGCGTGGAGACCGAGGAATCGGCGGTGGGGCGCGCCGGGGGGAGCGACGGGCTGGGCGTCGACGATGATGCCGCGGGCGCGCCGCACGCCGTGCACAACGCGAGCACGTACGCCGCGCGCCTCACGGCGCCGCTCTCCACGCCGGCTGCGCGAGAAGCTCCACGATCGCTTCAGCAAGCTCCTCGCGCCCGTCGCCGGTCACCGCGCTGAACGCGACCACCTGCTCCGGGTCGAGTCCGAGCGCATTAGAGATTTTTGATATGCGGTCCGCGCGTTCCCGGGGCGCCAGCTTGTCCGTCTTCGTCAGCACCGCGATCGTCGGGATCTCGAGCTCGCCGAGGAAGTCGAGCATCTGCCGATCGTCGTCGGTGGGGTCGCGCCGCGCGTCGAGCAGGTGGACGATACCGCGGAGCTGCGAGCTCGATCGCAGATACCCCTCGATCAGCGGACGCCATTCGGCGCGCCGCTCTTTCGAGATGCGCGCGTAGCCGTACCCGGGAAGGTCCACGAAGATGAATGCGTCGTTCACCTTGAAGAAGTTGATCTCGCGCGTGCGGCCCGGCGTGTTGCTCACGCGCGCGAACTTCTTCCGGTGAATGAGCCGGTTGAGCAGCGACGACTTGCCCACGTTCGACCGCCCGGCGAACGCGACCTCGGGGAACGAGGGTTCGGGGCGCCACCCGCCCGCGCTCGCCATGCCACCGATGAACTCGAGCGAACGAATGACGAGCGGATCCGCCGCGCGGTCGGCCATCAGTGCGGCGCGACCGCCGCCGGCTCCACGTCGAAGTCGGCGCGGAGCAGCGCGTGCGACAGCACCTCGTCCATGCTCCGCACGGGCTGGAACGTCACCGCGGCGCGGACCTCCTCGGGCAGCTCCTCGAGGTCGCGGACGTTCTCGCGCGGAATGAGGATTTTCCGAATGCCGTTCCGGTGCGCCGCGACCGCCTTCTCCTTGAGACCGCCGATCGCGAGCACGCGCCCGCGAAGCGTGATCTCTCCGGTCATGGCGATGTCGCCGCGTACGGGAATTCCGGTGAGCGCGCTGATGATGCCGGTGGCGATCGCGATGCCCGCCGACGGTCCGTCTTTGGGCGTGCCGCCCGACGGGATGTGCACGTGCACGTCCCTGTTCCGATAAAACTCGCGGTCGATGCCGAGCGCCGTGGCGCGGGTGCGCGCGTAGCTGAGCGCCGCGCTCGCGGACTCCTTCATCACGTCGCCGAGCGTGCCGGTGAGACTCAACTTTCCGCGTCCGCGGACGACGCTCACCTCCACCTCGAGCACCTCGCCGCCAACGCTCGTGTAGGCGAGCCCCGCGACGACGCCGATCTTCGGATCGAGCGTCAGCGCGGCCGGGTCGTACGTCGCGGGGCCGAGCAGGTCGTGCAAGTCGGCGACGCGCACGGCGCTCTTGCCAGGATCCGTTTGCGCGACGGTCGCTTCGGCGCGGCGGCGCGCGAGCTTGCGCGCGATCCGTCCGATGCGGCGCTCGAGCTCGCGCACACCCGCCTCGCGCGTGTAGCCGTGCACGATCGCCGGGACCGTGTCGCTCTCCCACTCGAGCGACCCAGGCTCGAGGCCGTTGAGCTTGAGCTGCTTGGGGACGAGGAACTGGCGCGCGATCGCGAACTTCTCCTGATCGAGATATCCGGAGATGCGAATGATCTCCATGCGATCGCGCAGCGGCTCCGGAATCTGCGGCAGATAGTTGGCCGTCGTGATGAACAGCACCTGCGACAGATCGTAATCGAGCTCGAGGTAGTGATCGTTGAACGCGCGATGCTGCTCCGGGTCGAGCACCTCGAGCAGCGCCGCCGACGGATCGCCGCGATAATCCTGCCCGAGCTTGTCGATCTCGTCGAGCAGAATCACCGGGTTCACCACTTCGGCGCGCCGCATCGCCTGGATCACGCGGCCCGGCATGGAGCCGATGTACGTCCGGCGGTGGCCGCGAATCTCCGCTTCGTCGCGGACGCCGCCGAGCGACATGCGGACGAACTTGCGTCCGAGCGCGCGCGCGACGGACCGGCCGAGCGACGTCTTGCCGACGCCCGGTGGTCCGACGAGGCAGAGGATCGGTCCTTCCATGCGGTCGACGAGCGAGAGCACGCCGATGTAGTCGAGGATCCGGTCCTTCACGTCCTCGAGACCATAGTGGTCCTCGTCGAGGATGCGGCGCGCGTGCGACACGTCGAGCACGTCGTCGGTGCGTTCGACCCACGGCAGCGCGAGGATCCAATCGATGAAATTCCGCGCGACCGTCGACTCGGGCGAGAGCGGCGACATCCGCCGCAGCTTCCGGAGCTCGCGGAGCGCGCGCGTCTTCACGAGATCGGGCAGCCGCTTCGCTTCGATCTGGCGCTCGAGCTCGAGGACGTCATCGGCGTCGTCCTGCCCGAGCTCGCGATGAATCGCCTTGAGCTGCTCCTGGAGATAGAACTCGCGCTGGTTCTGGAAGAGCGAGCCGCGCACCTCTTCGTCGAGCTTGCGCTCGAGCCGCAGCAACTCGACTTCGCTCGCCAGCACCTGACGAATCGCCTCGAGCAGCTCGCCGACGCTCGGTGCGTCGAGCAGCGCCTGGCGCGCCTCCACTCGAATCGCGAGATGCGCGGCGATTCCGTACGCCTGCCGCGCGATCGATTCCGCGCCCTGCACCAGCGCGATCACTTCGTTCGGAATGCGGCGGTGCAAGCCAACGTATTCCTCGAACAGCGCGAACACGCGCCGCGCGAGCACGTTGACCTCGGCCGGATCGTGCGGCGCGCCCTCCACCTCGTCGCTGATCGCGGCGCGCAGAATTCCCGCGGCCGGCGTGTACCGCGTCACGCGGCCGCGCGCGACGCCCTCGATGAGCAGGCGCGCGGTGCCATTCGCCTGCCGAGTCGCCTGCACCACACGCGCGACCACGCCGACGCGGTGCAGATCACCCGCGGCCGGCTCGTCGGTGTCGGCGCTGCGCTGTGTGACGAGGAAGAGCAGCCCGCCCTCCGCTGCCGCCGCCTCGATCGCGCCAAGCGAGCCCGGACGCCCGATGAGGAGCGGCATCGCGACGTAGGGGAAGACGACGACGTCGCGCAGCGGCAGCACCGGCAGCCGCTCGGGAAGCTCGATCGACTCGCCGTCGCGCAGGAGGATGGGCATGCGGGAAAGCTAAGGCGACACGCAGAAAAAAGCCCGCGCGAGTCGCGCGGGCCTGGAATCGTTCACGCTTCCTTTTTCTTGCGTTGCGGCGAGATCTCGAGGAGCGGCGCCGTCCGATTCAACACACTGCTCTCGGTCACCTTCACCTCTTCGACGTCTTCGCGCGTCGGCAGCTCGAACATGACTTCGGTGAGCAGCTCCTCGAGAATCGCGCGCAGACCGCGCGCACCGGTGCCGCGCTTGAGCGCCTTCTGCGCGATCGCGCGGAGCGCCGAATCCTCGAAGGTGAGCTTCACTTCCTCGAGCTCGAAGAGTTTGGCGTACTGCTTCGTGAGCGCGTTCTTCGGCTCTTTGAGAATGCGCACGAGCGCGTCCTCGTCGAGCGCCTCGAGCGCGACGGCGACCGGGAGACGGCCGACGAGCTCGGGAATCAGGCCGAAGCGGAGCAGGTCGTCCGGCTCGACTTCAGCGAACTGATTCTTGACCTGCGTGGGCGTGCGAACCTCGTCGGTCTTGTTGAAGCCGATCTGACGCCGGCCCGTCCGCGCCTCGATGATCTTCTCGAGGCCATCGAACGCGCCGCCGCAGATGAACAGAATGTCCTTCGTGTTGATCTGGATGTATTCCTGCTGCGGATGCTTGCGGCCGCCCTGCGGCGGCACCGAGGCGACGGTGCCCTCGAGGATCTTGAGGAGCGCCTGCTGCACGCCTTCGCCCGACACGTCGCGCGTGATGCTCGGGTTCTCGGACTTGCGGGCAATCTTGTCGATTTCGTCGATGTAGACGATGCCGCGCTCGCATTCGGCGACGTTGAAGTCGCCCGCCTGGAGCAGCCGCACCAGGATGTTCTCGACGTCTTCACCGACGTAGCCGGCTTCGGTGAGCGTCGTGGCGTCGGCGATGGTGAACGGCACGTCGAGGATGCGCGCCAGCGTTTGCGCGAGCAGCGTCTTGCCCACGCCCGTGGGGCCGATGAGCAGGATGTTCGACTTGTCCAACTCGACGTCGTCATCGCGGAGCGAGGCCGAGTTGATGCGCTTGTAATGATTGTAGACCGCGACGGACAGCGCTTTCTTCGCCTTGTCCTGGCCGATCACGTACTGATCGAGCGTGTCCTTGATCTCCTGCGGAGTCGGAACCTGGGTGATCGCTTCGGCAACCTCGCGCTCCTCATCCTCGGCGAGGATCTCGTTGCAGAGCGCGATGCACTCGTTGCAGATGTAGACCGACGGGCCGGAGATGAACTTCCGGACCGAGTCCTTGGACTTCCCGCAGAACGAGCAGCGCAGGTGTTTGTCGTGCGACATGACAGATCACTCAACGGGTGACGCGGTTGCCCAGGCCGCCGACCGAACGCCGACCGGCTGTTGAAACGGGTGGCAACGGGGTGGGTTCTCTGAGAATTAAGGACCGGCCGTCGACCTAGCAAGAGACGACCGGAGGGTAAAAAGGTACCGGGTCGCGGGGAGGGCCGGGGGAGAGTGTCTCGACGCTCTCCCCCGGAACGCTCACCACTACTTCGTAACGGCCTGAAGCGTGCTCGCTTCGATGACGTCGCCGCGGTGCGTGATCACGTTGTCGACGAGTCCATACTCCTTCGCCTCGTCGGCGGAGAGGTACCGATCGCGATCCGTGTCGCGCTCGATCCGATCGATCGGCTGGCCGGTGTGCTTCGCGAGCAGCTCGTTCATCTTCGAGCGGAGATAGAGAATCTCCTTCGCCTGGATCTCGATGTCCGACGCCGTCCCGCCGCCGCCGGACTGTGAGGGTTGGTGAATCATGATTCTCGAATGCGGGAGCGCCGAGCGCTTGCCGTGCCGGCCGGCGGCCAGCAGGAACGCGCCCATGCTCGCCGAGAGGCCCATGCAGATCGTGTTCACCGGCGACTTGAGGTACTGCATCGTGTCGTAGATCGCGAGGCCCGCGGACACGCTGCCGCCCGGCGAGTTGATGTAGAGAAAGATGTCGCGATCCGGGTTGTCGGCCTCGAGGAAGAGCAGCTGCGCGATGATGATGTTCGCGACGTCATCGTTCACCGGGGTGCCGAGGAAGATGATGCGATCCATCAGCAGGCGGCTGAAGATGTCGTAGCTCCGCTCGCCGCGCGGCGAGCGCTCGATGACATACGGCGGGTAGATCGTTGCCATGGGTTCCCTGAGAGTATCGGTTGCTGTCATGAAAACTGGTGTGAGTCGCCCGTGACTCGGCCGGCGTGCAAGTCAGGTGCTTGTTGAGTTTCAGCTTCCGATTTCATTCCGGTCCATGAGCCACTTGAAGACCTTTTCTTCGGTGATGCTCTGCTCGATCTCGCGGAGTCGGCCCGCCTTCTGGAGCGACGCGTAGACCTGCCCCGGATCGGCGCCCCGCTTGCTCGCCACTTCCGCCACGCGCTCGTCGATGTCCGCCTCCGTGGCCTTCAGCCCCTCGCGCTCGGCGATCGTCTCGATGATCAGATCGCGACGCACCTGCCGCTCGGCGACCTGACGGAACTCGCCGCGAAACCGCTCACGCTCGTCCTCCGGCACCTGATACGCGCTGATGTAACCATCGATGAGCTGACTGACCCAGCTCGGTGGAACGTCGAACGCGTTGGCCGCCGCGATCTGATCGACGAGCTGCTGGCGCACGCTGGCGTCGGCTTCGCGGTTCGCGTGCTCCTCGAGGTCCTTGCGCACCGTCGCCTGGAGCGCGTCGAGCGACTCGAAGTCGCCGACTTCGCGCGCGAACGCGTCGTCGAGCGGCGGAAGCGACTTGCGCTTGACGTCGAGCAGATGCACGCGCACCGGCTTCGTCGTGCCGCGCTGCGATTCGTCGGGGAAATCCTCGGGCCAACGTACGGAGCGCTCGGCGGACTCGCCGGGCTTGATCTCCATGATCAGCTCCTCGACGCCCGGAATCGCCTGGCCGCTGCCCAGCACGAGCGGGTACTCGTGCGGCTCGGGGAACTGCCCCGACTCGTCGGCCGTCGAGAGCTGCACGCGCACCATGTCGCCCGGCGCCGCCTTGTCTTCGACCGGCGCCCACGCGGCCTTCTGCTCGCGAATCTGCTCGACCTGCTCGCGAACGCTGTCGTCGGTCACCGGCGCGATATTGCGCGCCACGTGGAAGCCCTCGGTGCGTGCGAGCTGAATTTCCGGACGAACCTCGACGTGCAGCTCGAAGCTGAGCGGCTGGCCTTCCTCGAACTTGAGGTCGTGGACGTGCGGCTGCGACGCAACTTTGAGCTGCTCGCGGTCGATCACTTCCTGAAACGCCTCCTGCACCAGCGACTCGATCACCTGTTGGCGAATCGCGTCCTTGAAGCGCTTCTTCACCATGGCCGGCGGTGCTTTGCCCGGACGGAATCCCGGCAGTCGTACGCTCCCGGCGTACCGGCGCGCGGCCTTGTCTTCGGCGTCGCGCACGGCCTCGACCGGGACGCGCACTTCAATCAGGCGCTCGAGCCCGTCGCTCTTCTTTGGCGTTATCTCGATGTTCATTGGCCGAAAGCTAGTGAGGACCATAGGGAGAAGAAACGGCGCGCCGGGCCATGCGCATCGCCCCCAAAGCGACCACGGATCGATCGTACTATCATGTTTCGGAACGCCGCTGGCGGTCGCGGGTACAGCCGGGGCCGCCGACCTCATGAACCGAGAGCTTTGCATGCGAATTCGTACGTTGCTCGCCGTCGTCGCTGCCGCCGCCGCTGCGTTCCTTGCGCCCCTGCGCGCGCCGCTCGCGGCGCAAGCCTCTCAAGGGACGCTCATTCCAATTCCATACCGCACGTACATCGGCATCAATCCGGTGGGAATCGCGTTCGATATCGCGTCGGTGGAGTTGGAGAGCGCGATCGCGCCGGGGATCACGCTCGGCGGACTCGCGTCGTACACCGACGTGAGCGACAATCGATTCACCACGTTCGATGTGAAGCTCCGGTACTATCCGGGCGAGGTGGTGCTGCGCGGATTCTCGCTGGGCGGCACGGTGGGGTACACGCGGTTCTCGAACGTCGTCGGCAGCTCCATCTCCGGCGCGCCGGCGAGACAGTCGCTCGACGCGCCGACGGTGGGTATCATCGCGGACTACAACTGGATGCTCGGCGTGCGCCGCCGTTTTCTGGTCGGGACCGGACTGGGCGCCAAGCGCGTCCTGGCGAGCTCGGAGGATCGCGCTCGCGTCGATATCGATCGCGCGTACGTCACGGGGCGGTTCATCGTCGGCATCGCGTTTTGACTTTAGATTATCGCTCCATAGTCCTGTAATCGCCGCATGCGGCGGCAACGGCGCGCGAGAGTGGCGGAACTGGCAGACGCACTGGACTTAGGATCCAGCGCCGCAAGGCTTGGGGGTTCGAGTCCCCCCTCTCGCATGTGCTGCTGCATATCCGGGCTTCGACCGAGGAGATGAGACGATGCGACGGATCCTGCTCGTGGCGGCCGCGGCGATGCTCGTCGCCTGTATCGATTCGATCGATCCGTCGGTGCCGCTGCCGAACACCGAGACCGACGTCGCGGGCAGCTTTGCGCTGTCGACCGCCAACGGGCAGCCGCTGCCGATCGTGGCGCAGACCACGACATTCGCCAAATGGAGCATCGTGGCGGACACGCTGGTGATCGCCAACGGCGGCACGTGGACGGAGACGACGAGCTACGTGCTCGACTCGCTGACGAGTGTCGGCTCGTCCACGCAGCAGGGTACCACGGCGGGCACGTGGGCGATCTCGAACCAGCAGATCCACTTCACGACCACCCAGGGCGGATCCGCGACCTTCGTCGGCTCGCTCCTCCGGGGCACGCTCACGGTGGCGTTCAACAACGGGACGTTCGCCTACACGAAGATCTGAACCTTTCCGCGTCGCCGACAAAAAAAACGGAGGAGCCACCGGCTCCTCCGTTTCCGTTTGTGCGAGTACTGTAATACTACTTCTGTACCGCGATGCTCACCGCGCGCGTCGACCCGACCTGCGGGTTGTAGACCTCGAGCGTGATCACGTCGCCGTTGTTGAGCGACGAGACGGCCTGCTGGAGATCGCCCACCGAGGCGATCGCGCGGTTCGCCGGGTGCAGCTCGCGAACGATCACGTCCTGCCCGAACAGATTGCGGTACGAGGGTCCCTCGGGCGAGACGCGGCTCACCAGCACGCCGCTCCGATACTGGCTCGGCACCTTCATCTGCTGCGCGAGGTCGCTCGGAAGCGCCGAGACCGAGATCCCGAGCTTGCTGTTGTCGCTCGCCGTCGCGCCGCCGTTGGCCGGCGTCGGCGCGCCTTGGTCATCGTTGCTCGCCACGGTCGTGTTGTCGTCCGTCGGCTCGCCGAGCTTCACGTGCAGCGTCTTCTTCTGGCCGAAGCGCACGATGTCGAGATCGACGACGTCGCCGGGCTTGTAGCCGCGGATGATGCGCTGCAGCGTGCTCACTTGATCGACCGGATGGCCGCCGGCCGCGACGATGATGTCGCCGACTTGTGCGCCCGCCTTCTTCGCGGGGCTGTTGTCTTCCGGCTCGAACGACTGGATCATCGCGCCGCCGATCGTCTGCAGCCCAGCGGCCTTCGCGTCGTTCGGCCCGACCTCGCCGATCGACACGCCGAGCACCGCGCGGCGCACCTTGCCGTACTTGATCAGGTCGTTCATGACCTGCTTCGCCAGCGTGATCGGAATCGCGAAGCCGTAGCCCGCGTAGTAGCCGGTGCCGCTCGCGATCGCGCTGTTGATGCCGATCACGTCGCCGTGGATGTTGAGCAGCGGACCACCCGAGTTGCCCGGGTTGATGGCCGCGTCAGTCTGGATGTAGTCGGTGATCGCGTACTTCGCGTTCAGCAGTCCGAGCTGGTTGCGGCCCTTCGCGCTCACGATGCCCGCCGTGACCGTGAAGTTGAGCTGAAGCGGATTGCCGATCGCGAGCACCCACTGGCCGACGCGCGCGTTCGCGTCGTCGCCGAGGTTGACCGTGGGCAAGTTGTTCGCGTCGATCTTGATCACCGCGACGTCGGTCGTCGGATCGCGGCCGATGACCTTGGCGTTCGAGAAGACGCGCTTGTCGAACAGCGTCACCGTGACGCGGTCGGCGTCGGCGACGACGTGGTTGTTCGTGAGGATGTATCCGTCGGGCGAGACGATGAAGCCGGAGCCGCTCGCCTCCTCGGGCTGATCGGACGGCTGGTCCGGCGCGCCCTCGAACTGGCGGAAGAAGTCGTCGATGCCCGGCGGCAGTTGGCCGTGCGGGTTGACGCGCCGCGACGAGGGCCGCGTGCGCGCGAACTTCTCGGTCTCGATCGAGACGACCGCGGGCCGCGCGTGATCGACGACGGCCTCGAACGCCGTCTCCAGGTCGGCCGCCGGCGCGACCTGCGCGGCGGTTGGCTTCGTGGCCGAGGCGAGGCGGCCCTGCGCCCAGCCGAACTTCGTCAGGTTGAAGCCGGACGCGAAGACGAGGCCGCAGAGAAAGGCGACCACGATCGCCGCGCCGAAACGTGCACGAGCATACTTCGTGGACATAGTCGAACCCACCTAGTGAAAAAGACGTTGACCTTCGGTCCTACCCAACGAGCGCGCGCAAGTTTCGAGCACGTCGAATTGAACGATGACGAAAGCGGGCGTCGCCCGCGAGTGGGACACGAACGCACCGGCCCACGGTTTCCACCGTGGGCCGGTCGCTACGATTTCTTTACTTCTTGTTCTCGTCGACGATTTCGTAATCCGCTTCGACGACGTCTTCCGGCGGCGTGCCGGGCGAGCTCGCGCCGCTCGCGCCCGCCGCGCCGCTTTCGCCGGCCGGCGCTTCGCCGCCAGGACTCGCGTTCTGCGCCTGGCTCTGCGCGTAGAACGACTGGCCCGCTTCGCTGAACGCGCGGTTCAGCTCTTCCTGCGCGGCCTTGATCTCGTTCATGTCGTCGCCGCGAAGCGCCTTGCGTGCGCGCTCCACCGCGGCGTCGAGCTTCGATTTGAGATCTGGCGCGAGCTTGTCCGACCACTCCTTGGCGTTCTTCTCGACCTCGTACGTCATGCTGTCGAGCCGATTGCGCGTATCGATCTCCTCGCGGCGCGCCTTGTCCGCCGCCGCGTTCTGCTCGGCGTCCTTCACCATCTTGTCGATGTCGGAATCCGAAAGCCCGCTCGAGGCCTCGATGCGAATCTTCTGCTCCTTGGCCGTGGCTTTGTCCTTCGCCGAGACGTGGAGAATGCCGTTCGCGTCGATGTCGAACGTCACTTCGATCTGCGGCATGCCGCGCGGAGCCGGCGGAATCCCCGTGAGCTGGAACTTGCCGATGGTGCGATTGTCGCGCGCCATCTCGCGCTCGCCCTGCAGCACGTGGATCTCGACCGTCGTCTGATTATCGTCGGCCGTCGAGAACGTCTCCGACTTCTTGGTCGGAATCGTCGTGTTGCGCGGGATGAGCACCGTGGTCACGCCGCCGAGCGTCTCGATGCCGAGCGAGAGCGGCGTGACGTCGAGCAGGAGCACGTCCTTCTGCTCGCCCGTGAGCACCGCGCCCTGAATCGCGGCGCCGATCGCGACGACTTCGTCCGGGTTGACGGAGCGGTTCGGCTCCTTCCCGAAGTAGTCCTTCACGATTTGCTGAATTTTCGGAATCCGCGTCGAGCCGCCGACGAGAATCACCTCGTCGATGTCCTTCGGCTCGAGCCCCGCGTCCTTGAGCGCCTTCTTCATCGGCTCCAGCGTGCGCTGGATCAGATCGTCGACGAGCTGCTCGAACTTGGACCGCGTGAGACTGTAGTTCAGATGCTTCGGACCGCTCTGGTCCGCCGTGATGAAGGGAAGGTTGATGTCCGTCGACATCGTGCTCGACAGCTCCATCTTCGCCTTCTCGGCGGCTTCCTTCAGGCGCTGGAGCGCCATTGGGTCCTTGGACAGATCGATGCCCTGATCGCGCTTGAATTCGCCGACGATCCAGTCGATGACGCGCTGATCGAAGTCGTCGCCGCCCAGGTGCGTGTCGCCGTTCGTCGACTTCACCTCGAACTGGCGCGAGCCTTCGACGTCGTACAGCTCGAGCACGCTGATGTCGTACGTGCCGCCGCCCAGGTCGAACACGGCGACTTTCTCGTCTTTCTTCTTGTCGAGACCGTAGGCGAGCGCGGCCGCCGTGGGCTCGTTGATGATGCGCAGCACGTCGAGGCCGGCAATTTTGCCGGCGTCCTTGGTGGCTTGCCGCTGCGCGTCATTGAAATACGCAGGCACCGTGACGACGGCCTTGGATACCGAGTGGCCAAGGTAGTCTTCGGCGGTCTGCTTCATTTTCTGGAGGATCATCGCCGAGATCTCGGGCGGCGTGTAGCGCTTGCCCTGGACCTCGACCGAGGCCAGATCGTTCTGGCCGGAGACGACTTTGTATGGAACACGCTTGATCTCGTCCTGGACCTCGTTCATGCGACGGCCCATGAAGCGCTTGATCGAGAAGACGGTGTTCTGCGGGTTGGTGACCGCCTGGCGCTTGGCGACCTGACCGACGAGCCGCTCGCCGTCCTTGGTGAAGCCCACGACCGACGGGGTCGTCCGACCGCCCTCGGCGTTGGGGATCACAACCGGGTCGCCGCCTTCCATGACCGCGACGACGGAGTTCGTCGTCCCGAGATCGATGCCAATGACTTTGTCGGCCATTGCTTCCTCAACAGGTGATGATTGAGCGGAGCGAGAGAGTCGGCTCCGCCGTGAACGCGGAGCGTAAAGGCAAGGAAGGGACCGGGCTTTTGCGCCAATGTGGCAGAATGCGATCGTCGCGCAGACGTCGCTCGCGTTCGCTAGCTGTCATCGCGACGTGGACCCGCTAGAATGTCTCTCGCATGATTCCGATTTCGGACGAGAACCCGACCCTCCGCACGCCGGTCATGACGTGGCTCCTGCTCGGCGCCATGTTCGCCATGTGGCTCGTCGTCGAGGGCGGCGGGATGAACTCCGACACGCTCGCCAAGGCCATCTGCAATCTCGGCATGATCCCGGGCGAGCTCACGCATCGCGTGCCGGTCGGCTCGTACGTCCCGCTCACCAACAATCTGGTCTGCGCGATCGACCGGGATCCGATCAACATCTTCACGCCGCTGATCTCCATGTTCCTGCACGGGAGCTGGAGCCACATTCTCGGCAACGCGATCTTCTTCTGGGTCTTCGGGAACAACATCGAGGACAGCATGGGGCCCGGGCGCTTCCTCGTGTTCTATCTCCTCTGCGGGATGATCGCCGCCGCGACGCACGTGTTGATCCTGCCCGATTCTCCGGTGCCCACCGTCGGCGCCTCCGGCGCGATCTCCGGGATCATGGGCGCGTATCTCGTGCTCTATCCCAAGGTGCGCGTCAACATGCTCTTCATCTTCATCATCTTCTTCAAAGTGTTCGCGATCCCCGCGTGGATCGTGCTCATCTACTGGTTCGGGCTGCAGGTGCTCTCGGGTTTGCCGGAGCTCTCGTCCGTGCGCCCGGACGTGTCGAGCGGCGTCGCGGTCTGGGCGCACATCGGTGGATTCATCGCCGGAATGCTCCTCATCAAGGTGTTCGAGAAGCCCGAGCTCGTCGCGCAACGTTCAGCCATTCGCGAACAACGGCGGTGGCTGGCGAACGCCTGACCGCGGGGTTGGCCGAGTCGGCCGGCTCCGGTATCTTCGTTGGCGGCTATTCTCGTCACACGACGCCCCGCCTTCCTGGAGCCCAATGTTCGGCCGCCTCCTCCCGCGCGACGACCAGTTCTTCGAGCTCTTCGACCAGCTCGCGGCACATCTGGCGACGACCGCGCGGATGCTCGACGCCCTGTTCGGCGACGCGGCCCACGTCACCGAGCACGTGAAGGCGATCAAGGACATCGAGCACAAAGCCGACCTGCTCACGGCCACGGTCAACCAACGGATCGACAAGAGCTTCATCACGCCGATCGACCGTGAGGACATTCACACGTTGGCGTCGCGGCTCGACGACGTGATCGATCTGCTCGACGGCACCTCGCGCCGCTTTCAGATGCTGCACATCACGCACGTGCTGCCGCCCGCCAAGCAGTTGACGGGCGTCCTCGTGCGCGCGACGACCGAGATCCAGGCCGCCGTGAGCGAGATGCGTCAGCCGCCGGCGGTGAATCAGCACGTGGCGCTCATCAAGCATCTCGAGGAAGAGGGCGACGCCATCTACCACGAAGCGGTCGGCGCGCTGTTCGCCGGCAATCCGGACCCGCTCGACGTGATTCGGTGGAAGGAGATGTACGACACGCTCGAGCGCGCGACCGATAGCTGTATGGGTGTGGCGCAGGTGCTCCAGAGCATCTCGCTCAAGAACGGCTGATGGGGCGTCGCCCGCGGTGATCGCCTACGTCGTCGCGATCATCCTGATCGCATTCATCTTCGATTTCAGCAACGGCTTTCACGATTCGGCGAACTCCATCGCCACGATCGTGGGCACGCGGGTGATGAGTCCGCTCATGGCGGTCGTCTGGGCCGCGATCTTCAACTTCGCCGCCGCGTTCACCAGCTCGGTGGCGGTCGCGAAGGCGATCGGCGGCGGCATGATCAATCAGTCGATCGTGAATCCCAACGTGATCCTCGCGGCCCTCCTCGGGGCCATCGGGTGGAACGTCATCACGTGGTACTTCGGGATTCCGTCGAGCTCGTCGCACGCGCTGATCGGCGGGTACGCGGGGGCCGCGATCGCCCGCGCGGGCGCATCCGGCATCACGTGGGGAGAGAAGTGGGTCGAGACGCTCTCGTTCATCGTCGCATCCCCGATCATCGGCGTCGCGGCCGGTTATACGCTGATGCTCATTATGTTTTGGTTATTCCGCGGCTGGTCCGGTCGCCGCGTCGACCGCCTGTTTCGCCCGGGTCAGTTCTTCAGCTCGGCGCTCCTGTCCTACTCCCACGGCAGCAACGACGCGCAGAAGACGATGGGCGTCGTCGTGGGACTACTCGTCTCGGTGCACCCGCTGTTCGCGCACGAGCAGGGATGGCTCCATCATCTCTACCTGCCCACGAACGACACGATTCCGAGCTGGCTCAAGCTCTGCGCGTACACCGCGATCTCGTTCGGTACGCTCTCCGGGGGTTGGCGGATCGTGCACACCATGGGCTCGCGGATCACGAAGTTGCGACCCGTCGGAGGGTTCTGCTCGGACACCGCCGGCGCCGCGACGATTCTTCTCGCGACCGCGTTCGGAATTCCAGTCAGCACCACCCACACCATCACGGGCTCGATCGTCGGTGTGGGCGCCACGCAGCGCCTCTCGGCGGTGCGATGGGGTATCGCCGGACGCATCGTGTGGGCGTGGATCCTCACGATCCCCGCATCGGCGCTCATGGCCGCGATCGCGTACTACATCCTCGCGTTCATCATCCCGCTCAAGTGATTCGCCGCGGTTCCTGATCCTGCCGCCGGTGCGGTCATGTGGATGACGGTCTCGCGTTGGACAGCCTGCGCTGAATCTTCGCGACGATCATCTCGATCGCGACGGCGTTATGGCCGCCTCGGGGAACGATCACGTCGGCATATCGCTTGGAGGGTTCCACGAACTCCAGGTGCATCGGCTGCACGGTGGTCATGTACTGATTGAGAATTTCATCAAGTGGCCGCCCGCGCCGGCTCATGTCGCGGCGAATGCGCCGGATCAACCGAATATCGGGATCGGCATCCACGAACACCTTCACGTCGCACAAATCGCGCACGCGTGGGTCGCTGAGCAGGAGAATGCCGTCGATGACGACGACGTCGGCGGCAGGCACCGCCACCGTACGATCGCTGCGCGTATGGCTGACGAAGTCGTAAACCGGCTTGTCGATCGGCGCGCCCGTGCCCAGGCGCTCGAGCTGCGAGACGAGCAGCTCCCAATCGAACGCATCGGGATGATCCCAATTGATCTTGCGCCGTTCGGCCAGCGAGAGGTGCGCGTAGTTGACGTAGTACGCGTCCATGTCGATGAACGCGACCGACTCGGTGTGGAGCGCTTGCGCGACATTGCGGGCGACGGTCGACTTGCCCGATCCGCTGCCGCCGGCGATGCCGATGATGAGCGGCTTCATGGCCCGGTCGGCGGCTGGATCGTTCGCCGGGAACGCTGCCGGCCCGTGGACGCGATGTGAAGCGGGTGCACTGTCACAATCTGGTATCGTCGCCGCGCTCGCCGCTAGCTTCCGTCATGCGAGTCCGGACGCTCTTCGCCTGTGGGATGGTGCTCGTCGGCTGCCGCGCCGCGCCGCCCGCATCGCCCGCCGATTCCCTCGATCTCGTCGTCGCCGCCACCACCGACGTGCACGGCCACCTGCGCGGCTGGGACTACTACGCCGAGCGGCCGGACACGATGCGCGGCCTCGCGCGTGCGGCGACGATCGTCGACTCGGTGCGCCGGTCGGCGAGCCTTCCGCCAATCCTCGTCGACGCGGGCGACATGCTCGAGGGGAATCCGCTCACCTTCGTCGCCGCGCGCATCGACACCATGCAGCTCCATCCGGTGATCGCGGCCATGAACGCGATGCACTATGACGCCGCCGTCATTGGAAATCATGAATTCAACTATGGGATGGGGCTGCTGGAGCGCGCCTCTGGCCAGGCCGACTTCCCGCTGCTCGCCGCGAACGCGTTCACTCCCGCGGGCGCCCCGCGCTTCCGCGGCTGGACCATGGTGCGCCGCGGACCGCTTCGTGTCGCGTTGATCGGCGCGACCACGCCGGGCTCAATGCTCTGGGACCGCGACAATCTCGCTGGCCGGCTCGTGATTCGAGACATCGTGCCTTCGGTGCGTACCGCGGTCGAAGGCGCGCGCACGGCGGGCGCCGACGTCGTGGTCGTGCTCCTGCACTCGGGACTCGACGAGCCCTCGAGCTACGACACGGTGTCCACGCACGTGCCGAGCGAGAACGTCGCGGCGCGCGTCGCGCGCGAGGTGCCCGGCATCGATCTCATCGTCTACGGTCACTCGCACGCCCAGATGGCGGACACGCTGATCGGCTCGACGTTGTTGATGCAGCCCAAGAACTGGGCGACGAGCGTTGCGGTCGCGCACATCGACGTCGTCCGCCGCGACGGCCGCTGGGCCGTCGCGGGCAAGCGAAGCGCGATCATCACGAGCGTGCATCACCGCGAGTCCAGGGCCGTGCTCTCGGCCACTGAGCGCGGCCATCGCGCCGCCATGCGCTACGCCAACACGCCGATCGGCACGACGACCGTTGCCTGGCGCGCCGACTCCGCGCGCGTCGTCGACACGCCGCTGATCGATTTCATCCTCGAGGTGGAGCGGCGCGCCTCCGGCGCGCAGCTCGCGTCCACCGCCGCATTCTCGCTCGATGCCTCGATCGCGGCCGGCCCCATTCCGCTCGCCCGCATCGCGGCGCTGTATCCGTACGACAATACGCTGCGCGCCGTGCGCATCAGCGGGCGCCAGTTGCGCGAGTATCTCGAGTGGAGCGCGCGGTATTTTCGCGCGGCGCCGGACGGCTCGTACGCCGTCGATCGCGCGATCCCCGGATACAACTTCGACGTCGTCTCGGGCGTCGACTACACGATCGACGTCTCGCGGCCCGTCGGCGCGCGTATCACAAAACTCCAATACCAGGGACGCGACGTCGCGCCGGCCGACACGTTCACGATGGCGCTGAACAACTATCGCCAGTCCGGCGGCGGCGGGTACGCCATGCTGCGCAGCGCGCCGGTCGTTTATGATCGGCAGCAGGAGATTCGGCAACTGCTGATCGACGAGGTCCGGCGCGCCGGCACCCTGCGCCCGACCGATTATTTTCATCCGAACTGGCGAATCGAGCCGGCCGCGGCCATCGGACCGCTTCTTCACTCAATGCGATGACTCGAATGATTCGTGTGTTCGTGAATGGATCCGGCGTCGACGTGCCGGCGGGTGCGACGGCGCTCGAGGCCGTGCGCGCCTGGAACGGCGACGCGGCCGCGGAGATCGCGGCGGGCGCCCGCGTCGTCACCGACAGCCGCGGCTTGCCGATCGATGCGTCCACCCCGATAAGCGCTGGCTCGATTCTGCGGCTCGTGCTGAACCGCGGCCACGAGGCCGCAGACGTCGACGGAGAGTCGTGAGCGCCGCATGGCTCCGATGATCCACTCCGAGCTGTTGCGGCGCCTGCCCAAAGCCGAGCTCCATTGCCATCTCGACGGCTCGGTGCGGCCGGAGACGCTGATCGAGCTCGGCCGCGAGTACGAGCAGCCGATGCCGCGCGACGATGCCGCGGCGCTTCGCGAGTACATGCGCGTCGACGACGCGCGAAGCCTCGAGGATTATCTCGCCCGATTCGACGTGACGCTCTCCGTGATGCAGACGTCGGAGGCGCTCGAGCGCATCGCGTACGAGCTGTCGATGGACGCCGCGGCCGACGGCGTTCGATACATCGAGGTGCGCTACTCGCCCGTGCTCAACGTGCGTGGAGGACTCGAGCTCGGCGAAGCGGTGGAGGCGCCGCTGCGCGGCCTCGAGCGCGCGGAGCGCGACGGCGGCGCGATGGCGCGCGTCATCGTCACCGGCCTCCGGCACATGACCGCCGACGTGTCGCTGGAATTGGCGAAGCTCGCGGTGGGCTACAGGCACCGCGGCGTGGTCGGCTTCGATCTGGCTGGCGGCGAGCTCGGAAATCCGGCGCACGTACACGCCGCGGCGTTCGCATACGCTCGCGAGCACGATCTCGCGTGCACCTGCCACGCCGGCGAAGGGGCGGACGCGAGCTACGTACGGGACGCCGTGCACGTGTGCGGCGCGAACCGCATCGGCCATGCGACGCGGCTGTTCGAGGATGAATCGCTGACCCAATACGTGAACGATCGCCGCATCGCGCTCGAGATCTGCCTCACGAGCAACGTGCAGACGCACGCCGTCGAGTCGTACCAGGAGCACCCGCTTCGCATGTACTACGATCGCGGGATGAACGTCGTCCTCAACACCGACAACCGCCTCATGAGCGGCACGACGCTCACCGACGAATATCTCCGCGCGGCGACGACGCTTGGCTTCACCTTCGACGAGCTCGCCGAGATCGCGATGAACGGTTTCGCGAGCGCATTCATTCCGTGGGAAGAGCGCGAGCGGCTGATCGCCGGCGCCCGCGCGGACATCTCGGCGTTGCGCGGCGGCGCGGCGGCGTGAGCGCATACGGGTCGGCCGCGGCGTCGCGCGCGGCATCGCGAATTCGCGAGCGCATTCGCGCCACGCGGCCGGTTGCCGCGATCGTGCTCGGCTCCGGGCTCGGCGGACTCGCGGACGAGATCGAGCGCGACGCCTCCGTTCCGTATCGCGACATTCCGGGCTTCCCGTCGGCGACCGTCGCCGGACATGCGGGCGAGCTGATCACCGGCACGCTCGGCGGACAATTCGTCGTCGCGCTCGCCGGCCGCTTTCACATGTACGAAGGCCACGATGCGCGGCTCGCGGCGTTCCCCGCGCGCGTGGTGCACGCGCTCGGCGCGCGCACGCTGATCGTCTCGAACGCCGCGGGCGGGGTGAACCGGAATTGGCAGCCCGGCGATCTGATGCTGATCCGCGACCATCTGAATCTCATGTTTCGCAATCCGTTGACCGGCCGCGCGGAGCCGGGCGATCTGCGCTTTCCCGACATGTCCGCGCCCTACGATCCCGCGCTCGGCGCGCTGGCGCGTGAGATCGCGCGGGAGCAGGGAACCGTGTTGAGCGAGGGCGTGTATGCGGGGCTGCTCGGGCCCGCCTACGAGACGCCGGCCGAGGTCCGCATGCTCGAGCGCTTTGGCGCGGACGCGGTCGGCATGTCGACCGTCCCCGAGGTGGTCGTCGCGCGCGCGATCGGCATGCGCGTGCTCGGCATCAGTTGTATTACGAATCTGGCATGCGGATTATCTAATGCGCCGATCAGCCACGCCGAGGTGCTGGAGACGACCGCCGTCGCCGCGGACAAGTTCAAGGCGCTCGTCCGCGGCGTGGTCGCCCGGCTGGAGGCGTAGCGGTTCGCTACCGGCCGCTCGCGACCGGAGGCGCCGCGAGCGCGTGCACCCGCGCCTTGAAATCCTCGAACGCCTTCGTGTCCGAGGTGAGCGTCCGGATGATCGCCGGATTGACTTTCGCGATCTGGTCGCGCGTCGCCTGGATCCGGCTCTCCTCGAGCGGGTGATCGGTGAACCACGCATCGAGCCCCGACGGCTTGGTTTGCCGCTCGGCGAGCAGCTTCTCGAACATCTCCGTCATTCCGTTCGGATTGATCCCCGCGCGAACGAGCTCGGTCACGCCGGCCGCGTCGGCCTGCGCTTCATCGTCTCGGCTGAATTTCGCAAACACCGCGTTGCCGCCGATGTCGATGGCCGCCTGGCTCAAGCCGCTGTTGCAGATGGCCGTGAGCACGCACGCGACCGTCAACCCCACGTTCGCGCCCTGCATCTGTTCCATCTGCTTCACCGAGTGGCGCAGCACGACGTGCCCGATCTCGTGCGCGATCACCGACGCGAACTGGTCCATGCGATCGGACCGCTCCGCCACGCCGCGGTTCACGTAGATGAAGCCGCCCGGCAGCGCGAACGCGTTGAAGTCGTTCGTGTTCACCATGTAAAAATGCCAATCGAGATCGGCGCGCGACGTCACGTGCGCGATCGAGTCGCCGAGGATGTTCAGGTATCGATTGACGTACGGATCCTGGATGATCGGCAGCTGCGCGTTCACCTGCTGCGCCTGTTGCGCACCGATCTGCACTTCCTGCTGTTGCGAGATTCCACACCCCGCCAGCACCGCCATCGCGGCCATTGCCGCGCCCGCAACGAATCGTCTCATAGTCGAGTGTCTTCCGTGCTTCTGTCGTGATGGACTCGAGGGCAAGACATATTCCCGCCTCAGCTTAATACCCCATGTCAAAGCTGCTGACGCTGGCGCGTGATCTCCGCCGCCGAAAGGCACGCGAGCGCCAGGGCCTGTTCGTCGCCGAAGGCATCCGAACCGTCGAGGAGCTGCTCCGATCTGGGGTACAGGTTCGGGGACTGCTCGCCGTCGGTCCCGAGCTCGAGGCCTCGCCGCGAGGCGCGGCGTTGGTTTCGGATGCCTCGCGACGCGGACTGCCGATCGAGCAGGTCACCGAATCGGAGTTCGGTTCGGCGGCCGAAACAGAGTCGCCGCAAGGAGTTCTGGCGATCGGCGTCGTGCCGGAGCGCACGCTGGCCGACGTCGAGGCTTCGACTGTGATCCGACTCTTGGTCCTCGATGCCGTTCAAGACCCCGGAAACGTCGGCACGATGATCCGCACCGCGGCCGCCCTGGGTATCACGGCAACTTTTTCCCTCCCGGGAACCGTTGACCTCTGGAACGCCAAAGTCGTCCGTAGCGCGATGGGGGCTCACTTCCATCACCCCTGCTCGAGTGGTACCTGGGACGAGCTCGATGCGTTCCGTCAGGAACGATCGATTGCGATCTGGGCCGCGGACGCGGGCGGTGGACCGATCGACGAGTTGGCGGCGCCTGAACGGCTCGCCCTCGTCGTCGGAAACGAAGGAAGTGGGCTGACATCGGCATCACGGTCGCGCGCGGATCGACTCGTCGCGCTTCCGATCACCGCGGCGGTCGAATCACTCAACGTTGCCGTCGCCGCGGGCATCCTTCTCTACGAGCTGCGTCGGTGAACGCTCCGATTCCTCAATTCGTCGTCCAGGCGTACGCGTTCATCGTCGGCGCGTGCTTCGGGTCGTTTCTCAACGTCTGCATCGCGCGCTGGCCGCACGACCGCTCCGTGCTCAGACCGCGCTCGCGTTGCCCGCACTGCGGCAATCAGCTCGTCTGGTTCGAGAACGTCCCGATCGTGAGCTGGCTCGCCTTGCGCGCCCGCTGTCGGTGCTGCGACGAGCCGATCTCGATGCAATATCCGCTCGTCGAGCTCACCGTGGCGGTGATCTGGCTCCTCTGCGCGCGAACGTATGGTCCGTCGTTCCTGGCGGTGCGCGTGGCGGTGTTCGCCACGGTGCTGCTGGGCGTCGCGATCACCGACGCGAAGCACTATCTGATTCCCGACGGCTTCACCCTGTTCGGTTTGATGTTCGCGCTCGTCACGTCGGTCTGGGCGTTCTTCCGCGGCGAAACCCACGTCTTCGCGCTGCCGTACGACGCATTGGTGGGGGCATGCGCTGGGGCGGGGATGATCGCGATCGTCGGCTGGCTCGGCGAGGTGATGACGAAGCGCGAAGCGATGGGACTCGGCGATGTGACGTTGATGGCCTTCGTCGGGGCGGCACTCGGTCCGTCGCGCGCGTTGATCACGGTCTTTCTCGGCGCGACGCTCGGCGCGATCGCGTTCGCCGGCGTGGTGATTCCGGTTGCGATGCTCCGTCGTGGACAGGCGCGCGAACAGACGGAGCTCGCGCTCGGCTCGGCGCCGTTCGAAACGCCGCTCGTGCCATTCGGCGTGTTCCTTGCGCCTGCCGCGGTGCTCACGTTGTTTTGGGGTGACGTCATGCTCGCGTGGCTGACGCGGGCGTAGATGCGGGTGCGTGAGGCGGACTGCGCACCGCGCATTCCGCAGTCCGCATCTCGCTCATGATCGGTGACTTCATCAGAAATGAAAGCTCGGGCGGCATTCTCGCGCGCTTCACGCGCGACCTGACCGCCGATGCGCGCGCCGGACGGCTCGAGCCGGTGCGCTGCCGCGACCAGGAAGTCGCGCGCGTCATCGACATCCTCCTCCGCCACGGCAAGAACAACCCCACCCTCGTCGGTCCGGCCGGCGTGGGGAAGACCGCGATCGCGGAAGGGCTGGCCCAGCGGGTCGCGGTGGGAAACGTTCCCCTCACGCTTCGACAGGTGCGGCTCCTCTCGCTCGATCACGTCTCGCTGCTCGCCGGCACCACGTATCGTGGCCAGTACGAGGAGCGCATCCGCGCGATCGTCGCCGAGACCACGGCGGCGGGCGACGTGATCCTGTTCATCGACGAGCTGCACAACTTGATCGGCCAGGGCACCGCGATCGGCACGGCGATGGACGCCGCGAACATGCTCAAACCCGCGCTCGTACGCGGTGATTTTCGCGTCATCGGCGCCACGACGAGCGACGAGTACGAGCGGTGGGTGGAAGGCGATCCGGCGCTCGAGCGCCGGTTTCAGAAAGTGCTCGTGCGCGAGCTCGGCGAGCTCGAGACGCTGGAGATTCTCCATGCCCGCAAGGAGCGTCTCGAGCGGCATCACAATGTGCTCATCTCCGACGAGGCAATGCGCGCCTCGGTCAAGCTCACCGACGACTACGTCGTCGATCGCATGCGTCCCGACAAGGCGATCGATGCGCTCGACGAAGCGTGCGCGCATATGCAGGCGATCACGGCCTATTCGCCGCGCGCCGAGTCGCTGATCCAGCGCCGGATCGCGACGCTCAAGGAAGAAGCGGTTGCCGACCGCTCGGAGCGTGAAGGTCCGGCGGCCCGCGACCGCGAGTCGGTGAGCGCGCTCGAACGCTTCGGCGCCGAGCTCGAGGCGCTCTTCGCCGGCGCACCCGCACCCGCGGCAGCGCCCAGCGCATCGCCCGCGACGCCGCCAGCACCGCCGCCCGACATCGTTCCCGTCGTGACCCTCGCCTTCATCGAGACCGAGCTCGCGCGCCAACTGATGGAAGAGGGAATCGTCGTCCGCGGCCACGACGTCGCGCGCGTCGTCGGCTTGATGGCCGGAACTGACGTGGAGTGGACCGAGTGAAGCGGTTTGCGAGCGCGTGGCTCGTTGCGGTGGTCGCGATGGTCGGCGGCTGCCGCGAGAGCGCCCCCGTCGGAACGGGGCCGTACGCGGACAAGGTCGCCGCCGACGTTCCGCAGATCGAGCATGCGCTCGGCGTGAAGTTCAAAACGCCGCCCAAGCTCCAGATCAAGACGCGCGATCAGGTGCGGGACTTTCTCGTGCAGAAGCTGCACGAGCCCGACACGCAGAAGGAAATCGCGAACGAGGAAGCCACGTACAAGCTCCTCGGCCTGATTCCGGACACGATGCACCTCGCGAATTTCTTCGTGCGCGTGCTCACCGAGCAGATCATCGGGTACTACGACCCGAAGACGAAAATCCTCTACGTCGTGCAGGGCGCGCCGGAAGAGTACGTCGGCATCACGATCATGCACGAGCTGATTCACGCGCTGCAGGATCAATACGCCAATCTGGATTCGCTCGAGCGCATCACCGGCGACGACGATCGCGCCGCCGCCGTGCAAGCCGTGATCGAAGGCCAGGCGACGTATGAGCAATTGTACATCATGGCCGGCGGGGCGGGGAACATCGCCGCGCAGCTTCCCGGCGGCTGGGACGCGATGCGCGAGGAGATCCGCGAATCGCAGAAGACGCAGCCCGTCTTCTCGTCGGCGCCGATGGTGATTCAGGAGTCGCTGCTCTTCCCATACATCAACGGCGCCGATTTCATTCGCCGCTGGAACGAGCACCACAAGCATCCCACGCTGCCGTTCGACAGTCTGCCCGTATCGACCGAAGAGCTCATGCACGACGCCGCGTACTTCGGCCCACGCCAGGACGTGCCGAGCATCGTGAAGCTGCCGGCGATTCCTGGTACGATCACCGAGAACGACTTCGGGGAATTCGGCACCCGTCTGTATCTGTTCAAGTGGACCAACGATCAGGATCGCTCGATCCGCGCATCGAATGGGTGGGACGGCGATCGCTACGCGCTGGTGAAGACGCCGTCAGGTAATGCGCTCGCGTGGGTGACCGTGTGGGACTCGCCGGGAGACGCGGCCGAGTTCATGTCGGCCATCGATTCGGTGCAGTCGTCGCGACTCGACGTCCAGCCGACGGTGACGGGTGACGAGCGCCGCTACCTCTCGAACACGCGCACCGTCGATATGACCGTGCGCAACATGAAGGGGCGGCCCGTCGTGCTCTACGTCGACGTGCCGCGCGGTGTGAGCACCAATCTCGTGGACTGGGCGAAGGTGCAGGTGACGCCTCGGTGACCGCCCCGGTCGCGATGCGGCCTCCGCAGGACGAGGCCATCCGACAGCAGCAGCTCGATCGCATGAAGCGCCGCGCGACGCTGCTGCTGATCGCGGCGACGGTGCTCTTCATCGTCGCGCGCGCACTCGAATCGCGTTTCCCGTGGGTCGCGTTCGTGCGCGCGTTCGCCGAAGCGGCGATGATCGGCGGCCTCGCGGATTGGTTCGCGGTGACCGCACTCTTCCGCCATCCGATGGGACTCAAGATCCCGCACACGGCGATCGTGCCGGCGAAGAAGGATCGGGTTGGCCGCACCCTCGGCGCCTTCGTGCAGCGGAATTTTCTCACGCGCGACGTCATCGAGCTGCGCATGCGGACGCTCCAGGTCGGCCGCCGCCTCGCCGTGTGGCTCGCGGATCCCGCGAACGCGCGCACGATCTCGCGCAGTGCCGCCGCCGCGCTCAACTCCGCCGCGCAGATGCTGCGTGACGAAGACGTCCAGGCCGTGATCGATCGCAGCCTCGCGCAGCGCGTCCGTGCGATGCGCCTCGCGCCGCTCCTCGGCAAGGTCCTCGGCGTCATCACGGAGGACAACCGGCATCAGGAAGTACTCGACGAGGTGATCGTGCTCGCATCGCGCACGGTCAACGAGAACAGCGAGCTGATTCGCGAGCGCATCGAGCAGGAGACGCCGTGGTGGGTGCCGTCCTCGGTCGACGACAAGATCTTCCGGCGCGTGCTCGGCGCGATTCAGCGTTTGCTCACGGAATTGAGCGCCGACCCCAACCACGCGCTCCGCGCGCGGTTCGACGTCGCCTTGCACGAGTTCATCGCGCGGCTGAACACGTCGCCGGAGTTCGCCGCGCGTGTCGACGCGTGGAAAGAGGATTTCATCGAGAACGACGCCGCGCGAAAATTTTCGGCCTCACTCTGGCACGACGCGAAGGACGCGCTCGCGAATTACGCGACGAAACCCGAAGGCGTCGCCCCCGGCGCACTCGAGACCGCGCTGACCACGTTCGGGCAGAAAGCCCTCGAGGATCGCGAGCTCTTGGAGAAGCTCGACCGGTTTGCGGTCGACGTCGCGGTCTTTCTCGTGGCGCGGTATCAGGACGAAGTCGCCGATCTCATCGCGACGACGGTCGCGGCGTGGGACCCGGAGATCACTTCGCGCCGCGTCGAGCTCGCGATCGGGCGGGATCTGCAGTTCATCCGGATCAACGGGACGATCGTGGGGGGACTTGCGGGTTTACTGATATACATCATCTCGCGGTATATCCCGTAGCGCTGCACGCGCGCCGCTCTCCCAACACTACCGGTCGCGCGTCCAGAGGAAGAGCGCGCCGCAACGCTGGGAAGTATGCGGGTAGTCCAGCGGGATCTGATCGCTGTCGGGATACCACTCGACCCCCGCGAGATCGGATACGACGAATTCAGAAAGATTGAACGCTAACGGCCGATCTGCCGCGGCTTGGCGTGCCGAACCCACCAAAATACCCGACTGGTTCACCGGACCGGGCAACGGAATTCCGTCGAGGTAAACCTGTGGCGGCCCGCCCGTGCTGCAGCGCGGCGACTTGAGGAGAAAGGTTGCCCCGCCTTTGCCTTCGTAGAACATCGCGCCTGGCGCGTGGGTGCGAAGCACGTCGGCCAACCGGCGGCTCTCTTCGTGGCGGAGGACCGAGTCACCAATGAAGTAGCCGGCGACGCCGGAGCGCCGCCGCTCCTCGAAGGCGCGAAGCATTGGCGAACGGAACACCGGCGCGGCGGCGGAGGTGATGGTCGCCGGTAGTTCCGCGACTCGACGCAGCGTGATCGTGAGTGGCGTCGTGTCGGCGGGGCCGATCGCGACCGCCAAGGTCGTGACTGCATATCCGATCTTCTGAATGCGAACCAAGCTGCCGCCGTCCGGTAAGTACACCAGTGAGACAGTGCCGGTTTTCGTCGTGAGCGACGAGGCGCCTGAGGCGAGGTCGAGCACCCGTGCGCCCTCGATCGGCTCACCGGTCGCGTCATCGTAGACGCCAAGCAATCGTGCACGATATGCCGTCGCGCGCGGCGCCGCGGCGCTCGCAGACTGCGACCATGCTGCACTGGAGTTGGCGACGATCGCGGCAGAGAAGACGAGTGCCCATTCGAGTCGAGCGTGCATGGAGTCCTCGCGGTCAAGGTGACGCCCACTCGCCGGCAGCGCCGCCGTGCGAATTCCACGGCCGGTCGTCGCGGGCCATGCGCCGAGTGGCAGAGGTTACGGGTGCTCTTTCGTGTGGTCAAGGAATGCAATACTGTACGCCACCACGGCGGCTCCGCGTTCATAAATGAGAGTGCTCTAATCGAGTGACTCGAAATGAACCAGGCGGGGCTGGTGAGTACGAAGGGGCCACTGAGCGCTGCGGGCCACTGTGCGCTGAGCGCCGAGCTGCCAGCCCCAGTTCCCAGCTCGGCTATTCGCTATCAGCGACCGCTACCAGAGGGATTTGGAAGTTGCGATGAGATCGGAGGTCGACTTCCGGGCGCGGTGTACGCCCCTCTGCGCACGACGGGGTTTCCGACAGTGCTGCTCGATCACGCACGCAGGGCAGGGCACGCGCTCCCATGCAACGCTTCGTTCCGAGTTCCTCGGATAGCTGTCGCTGATCGCGAACAGCCGAGCCGGGAGCTGCCAGCTTGCTGACAGCCCCCGCCGTCAGCCCCCCGCCCTCGCCACCTGCTCCTCGCGGTCCTCTCGCGACGTCACGCCCGCCAACCCCGCCCCCGTCTCCGGCTGCACCTGATCCGCGAGCTCCTCCGGCACCGGCGGCAAGAGCGCGAGATGCAGCACCTCGTCCATCTTGTCCACGAACGTGAACGCCATGTTCTTGCGCACTTCCTCGGGCACCTCGCGCAGATCCTTCTCGTTCGACTTGGGCATGATCACTTCGCGGAGCCCCGAGCGGTACGCCGCGAGCACCTTCTCCTTCACGCCGCCGATCTCGAGCACCTTCCCGCGCAGCGTCACCTCGCCGGTCATCGCGACGTCGCGGCGCACCGGACGGCCGCTCAGCGCGCTCGCGATCGCGAGCGTGATCGTGATGCCGGCGCTCGGACCGTCCTTCGGGATCGCGCCCGCCGGGAGGTGAATGTGCAGATCGTTTTCACGAAACACTGAATCGTCGATCCCGAGCTGCCCGGCGCGCGACCGCACGTACGAATACGCCGCGTCCACCGATTCCCGCATCACGTCGCCCAACTGCCCGGTCACCGTGAGACGGCCGCTCCCCGGCATCTTGAGCGCTTCGATCAGCATGATGTCGCCGCCCGTCGACGTCCACGCGAGCCCCGTCACCACGCCCACCTCCGGCACCTTCTCGGCTTCCTCGACCGCGTAGCGCGGGATGCCGAGCACCTCCTCCACTTTGTCGACGTCGATCACCCACGCGCCCTCCTCGCCGTCCGCCTTCTTGCGCGCGCGCTTGCGCATGATCGCCGCGAGATTGCGCTCGAAGTTGCGCAGCCCCGCCTCGCGCGAGTAGCGGTGCGAGATGAACGACAGCGATTCGTCCGTGAACTGGATGTCCTTGTCCGAGATGCCGTGCTCCTCGAGCAGCCGCGGCAGCAGATAGCGCCACGCGATCTCGACTTTCTCCTCGACCGTGTAGCCCGCGATCTTGATCACTTCCATGCGGTCGCGGAGCGGCGCCGGGATGTCGTACAGATTGTTCGCCGTGCAGATGAACAGGCACTGCGAGAGGTCGAACGGGAGGTTCAGGTAGTGGTCGACGAACGCGTTGTTCTGCGCCGGGTCCAGCACCTCGAGCATCGCCGCCGTTGGGTCGCCGGAAGGCCCGCCGCCCGACATCTTGTCGATTTCATCGATCATTAATACCGGATCTTTAACACCCACGCGCCGGAGCGCCTGGATGATCAGCCCCGGCATCGCTCCCACGTACGTGCGCCGGTGGCCGCGGATCTCCGCTTCGTCGCGCACCCCGCCCACCGAGATCCGATAGAAGTCCCGCCCGATCGCCTTGCCGATCGCCGCGCCGAGCGACGTCTTGCCCGTGCCCGGCGGCCCCACGAAGCAGAGGATCGGGCCGTGCGGGTCGCCGCCGCGGAGCTTCCGCACCGCGAGATACTCGATGATCCGCTCTTTCGCCTCGTCGAGTCCATAGTGGCCCGCGTCGAGCGACGCCTCGACTTTCGCGAGGTCGATGTCCGTCTCGCCCGTCTGCTTGTTCCACGGCAGCGACAGCACCCAGTCGAGATACGTGCGCACCACCTGGTACTCGCTCGACGCCGGCGAGAGCATGCGCATGCGCTCCGTCTCGCGGCGCGCCTCCTGCGCCACTTTCTCCGGCAGCTTCGCGTCCTCGATCTTCTTGAGGATGTCGATCGCTTCCTTCTCGCCAGGATCCGCCTCGCCCAGCTCGGCCTGAATCGCGCGCAACTGCTGCCGCAGATAGAACTCGCGCTGATGCTGCTCGATCTTGATCTCCGTCTGCCGCTTCACGTCTTCCATCACCCGCGCGCGGGCCACTTCGCGCTCCAGCCGCGTGAGGATGAACCGCAGCCGTTGGCCGACGTCGAGCCGCTGTAGCACTTCGTCCTTGTCGGCGATGCGGAAATTCATATTCGTCGCCGCCAGGTCGGCGAACCGCCCCGGGTCGGAGACGTTCATCTTGAGGATCGCCGGCACTTCGTCCGGAATGCGATCCACCAGCTCCGCGAGCGTCTCCGCCGCCGACACGATCCGCGCTACGAGATCGTCGAGCTCCGCCGGATCCGCGGGCGTCTCCCGCGCCGCGCGCACATGCGCGATCGGGTAGGGCTCCGTCTGTTCCATGTCGTCGACCACGATGCGCCGCAGCCCCTGCAGCGTGATCTGCACCGTGTCGCCCGGCAGGTTGATGCGCTCGTGCACCCGAGCCGCGACCCCCACGCGCCCGTGGAAACGCTGCGAGTCGATCGGCTCGTCGTGGTCGCCGCTCGCGACGACGAGCGCCACGATCAACCCGGGCTCCTCGTGCGCGCGCAGCAATGCGAGGTTTTCCGGAGCGCCCATCTGCACCGCGATCGTACCCAGCGGATACACGATCGTTGATCGGAGCGCCATGAGCGGAAGCGTCGGCGGAAGCTCCGACTTGAGGATGTCGTCCTTGCGCTGCGGTTTCGCCATTGATTTCGAGTTAGGTCCGCCCACCCACTGTCGTCCCGAGCCCCTCTCACCGTCATCCCGAGCGTAGCGAGGGATCTTCTTGCCCTGTCCCGTAGCTCGTGTGCAAAGACCGGGACAGTAGATCCCTCGGTCGCTTCGCTCCTCGGGATGCCGGGTCGTTCCGCCTCGGTCTCTGTCCAGTGCGAATTCCGTAAGTATAACACACACTGGGCCTTACCCAATACCCGCGCGCTTGAATCCCACCGCGCGTCCCACTAACTTTCCCGGTCTATGTTCGACGAGCTGTCCGAGAAACTCGAAGCGACCTTCGCACGCTTGCGCGGTCGCGGCGTCCTCACCGAAGCCGATATCAAAGAAGGCTTGCGTGAGGTGCGTCGCGTGCTGCTCGAAGCCGACGTCAACTTCCAGCTCACGCGCGAGTTTCTCGAGCGTGTCGAGAAGAAAGCCGTCGGCGTCTCGCAGCTCAAGACGGTCTCGCCGGGACAGCAGTTGGTGAAGATCGTCTACGACGAGCTCACCGCGATGCTCGGCGAGCAGCGAGAGCCGCTGAAGATGAGCTCCGTTCCGCCCACCGTCGTCATGATGGTCGGCCTGCAGGGCTCCGGCAAGACGACCACCGCCGCCAAGCTCGCGCGCAAGCTCAAAGCGGAAAATCGTCCCGCTCGCCTCGTCGCGTGCGACGTGTACCGTCCCGCCGCCATCGATCAGCTCGAGACGCTCGGCACGCAGCTCGACGTTCCAGTCTATGCCGAGCGCGACACCAACGACGTCGTCCGCATCGCCAAGAACGGCATCGATCAGGCGAAGCGCGCGCGCGATCGCGTCGTCATCGTCGATACCGCCGGCCGCTTGCAGATCGACGACGACATGATGCAGGAGTTGGAGCGCCTCGAGGCGGCGATCCACCCCGATGAGATCCTGCTCGTCGCCGACGGCATGACCGGCCAGGACGCCGTCAAGATCGCGCAGGGCTTCGACCAGCGGCTCCACGTCACCGGCGTCGTCCTCACCAAGATGGACGGCGACGCGCGCGGCGGTGCCGCGCTCTCCATCTACGGCGTCACCAAGAAGCCGATCAAGTTCATCGGCGTCGGCGAGAAGTCGGACGCGCTCGAGGATTTCCATCCCGAGCGCATGGCCGGCCGCATCCTCCAGCAGGGCGACATCGTCTCCCTCGTCGAGAAGGCGCAGACCGCGTTCGACGCCGACGAAACCAAGCGCCTCGAGAAGAAGGTCCGCAAGGAAGGCATGGACCTGTCGGATTTTCTCGCGGCGATGAAGCAGATCGAGCGCCTCGGCCCGCTCGAGGGGCTGCTCAAGATGCTCCCCGGCGTCAATACGAAAATGCTCAAGCAGGTGAAGTCCGCCGACCCCAAGCGCCTCAAGCACCTCGAGGCCATCGTGCTCTCCATGACGCTCGCCGAGCGCAAGAAGCCGGAGATCATGAACGGCTCGCGCCGCGCGCGCGTCGCCAAGGGCGCCGGCCGGCCGATCAGCGAGGTGAATCGGCTGCTCGAGCAGTTCCGCGAGATGCAGAAAATGATGAAGAAGGCCGGCGGCATGGCCGGCGGCGGGAAGTTCAACCCCGCGATGTTCCGCGGGATGCGGTAAGCGCAGGACCGATCGACCAGGTGCGGCCGGGAGACGCCCGGTGCGCGAGGAGCCTGGGGCTGTACTAGTTCGCTAACGAGGAAACGCTAATGGCCGTCAAGATCCGCCTCCGCCGTACGGGCCGCAAGAAGCAGCCCACGTATCGTATCGTCATCGCCGACTCGCGCAGCCCGCGCGACGGCAAGTTCATCGAAGTCATCGGCCAGTACGCGCCTCGTTCCGGTGAGCAGGCGCTCAACCTCAAGAGCGACCGCGCCAACTACTGGCTCGACAACGGCGCCCAGCCCACGGACACGGTCCGCTCGCTCCTCCGCAAAGCCGGCATCCTCAAGGACCGTCACGAGGCGCGCCTCGGCCGCAAGCTGACCGCCGCCGCCGTCCCGGTCTCCGAGAGCGCCGAGAGCGCCGAGGAGCCCACGGCGTAAGCCCGGCGCACGCATGGCCATTCCCACGCCCGAGCTGATCATCGTCGGGCGGGTTCGCAAAGCACACGGCATCCGCGGCGATCTCGTCGTCGAGCCGATCACCGACGAGCCGGACGCGGTCTTCGCGCCCGGCCGTCGCGTCATTGCCGGTACCGTGACCGGCGATCCGTCCAAGGAACGCCCGGAGCTGCACATCGAACAGGCCGCGCCGTTCAAGGGCGGTTTCATCGTGCACTTCGCCGAGATCACCGACCGCGCCGTCGCCGACACCTGGCGCGAGCGCTTCCTCCTCGTCCCCGCCGACGAGCTCGAGCCGCTCGGCGATGATGAAGTGTACGTCCACGAGTTGTCCGGCATGCGCGTCGAGCTCGAGTCCGGCGAGCCGGTGGGCACCGTTGCCGGGGTGTACGAGCTGCCGCAGGGACTCACGCTCGAGGTCGCGCGCGACAACGGCAGCGTGCTCGTACCCTATGAGCGTATCGTGACGAGCGTCGATCGCGAGCAGCGCGTGATCCGCATCGCGCCGCCCCACGGGCTGCTCGACTGATGCTGAAGATCAACGTCGTCACCATCTTCCCGGAGTTCTTCACGACGCCGCTCGGCTTGAGCATTCCCGCGCGCGCGAAGGACGCCGGCGCCGTGGAGTATCGCGTGCTCGATCTGCGCGACTTCACGCACGATCGCCACCGCACCGTCGACGATTATCCCTACGGCGGCGGCGCGGGGATGGTCATGAAGCCCGAGCCGTTTTTCGAGGCGGTCGAATCGATTGCCGCCGTGCCGCCGATCGTGCTCATGTCGGCGCGCGGCCGCCGCTTCACGCACGCGGATGCGACGCGCTTTGCCGCGGGCGAGGAGCTCACGCTCCTCTGCGGGCATTACAAGGATGTGGATCAGCGCGTCGCCGACTTCCTCGCCACCGAAGAGCTCTCGCTCGGCGACTTCGTGCTGAGCGGCGGCGAGCCCGCCGCGCTGGCCGTGATCGACGCCACCGTGCGGTTGCTCGAGGGCGCGATGTCCGACCTCGACAGCGCGCGGACGGATTCCTTCTTCGATCGCGGGTTGAGTGCGCCCAGCTTCACGCGGCCGCCGGTCTTTCGCGGGCATGCGGTGCCCGACGTGCTGCTCTCCGGCGACCATAAGAAGATCGCCGAGTGGCGGGAGCGGGAAGGGGAGCGGCTCTCCGAGCGCGCTCGTGACCTAACCCATGGCGAACCCTAGACTTCCGCGCACCGCTGTGCTACCATTCCCAGTCTGAGTCTGACCACCTAGATCACGTCCATCCGGGCTCCGCACCACTTGGCCCCGAGCGTCATATGCATGCCTTCATCGAAACCCAGAAAGAGTGGCTCCGCAACGTTCCTCCCTTCCGTCCGGGCGACACGGTTCGTGTGAACGTGCGCGTGAAGGAAGGTGAGAAGGAGCGCATTCAGGCGTTCGAGGGTGTGTGCATCGCGCGGCGTGGCAGCGGCGTCAGCGAGACGTTCACCGTCCGCAAGATTTCGAACGGTGTCGGCGTGGAGCGCATCTTCCCCGTGCACAGCCCCATGCTCGCCGAGGTTGCCGTCGTGCGCCGCGGCCGCGTGCGCCGCGCAAAGCTCTACTATCTGCGCAATCTCACAGGCAAGGCGACGCGCATTCGCGAGAAGAAGGTGCGCGTCGCGGTTCCCGAGACCAGCGCCACCGAGTAAGCGGAACCACCCGCCGTGGCGCGGGATCGCTGGAAGCCGATCGAGCGCGAGCTTCGCAAGACCGCGGGCCCACTCATCGCCGGAGTCGACGAAGTCGGACGGGGCCCGCTCGCGGGCCCCGTCGTCGCATGCGCGGTGATCATGCCGCCCGAGGTCCGCGCGATTCCCGGCGTCGATGATTCCAAGCAGCTCCGCGCGGCCGAGCGCACGCGACTCGCCGCAAAGATTCGTGAGCGCGCCGTCTCGTTCGGGATCGGCGCCGCGTCGGTGCGCGAGATCGATCGCCACAACATCTATCAAGCCACGGTGATCGCGATGCGACGCGCGCTGTCGCGTCTCACCATCGCGCCGCATCACGTGCTCGTCGACGGCAAGCCGTTTCGTTCGCTCGAGGTGCCGCACACCGCGATCGTCGGCGGTGACGACGCGTGCTACACGATCGCGTGCGCGTCGATCATTGCGAAGGTGACGCGCGATCGGTTGATGCAAGCGCTTGCCCCGCGATATCCCGGTTACAAATGGGAAACCAACGTTGGCTACTCGACGCTCGCGCATTTGCAGGGGCTCGCCGTGAACGGCGTAACGCCGCATCATCGTCACTCGTTCATACCGGTGCGCCAGCTCTCGCTGGAATTCAGTGATGACACGGCCGAATCGCGCGATGAATTGGACTTGGGTGCCCTTCGATCAATGATCGAACTGGAGCAGCGCGACGAACCATCGAGCGACATACAGGATTAAGCTTGCACGTCGATGGTATACCCTATACAATCGTCGTCGATCACCCATTTAGAAATCTCGAATAAGATATTGGGTCCCACGAAAACTTCTTCGCCCATCATGTGACGGCGCGGTTACTCCGCGAGTTAGTCGGGCTGATCCCACGTGTGTCACTGATGGCGTGTCGATGTTTGGGACTCTTTAGTTCCCGCCACACCCTCTCCGCAGTACTGGACCCTGATCGTTTCATCGTCGGCCACTGATCGCGAGCTGCTGTCACTCGCGCTCGAGCGGCTGATGCGTGAACGCATGCATGACGTGCGCGCCAATTCGTTGCCATTTCGCGAACACGCGCATCTCCGACGTCAATGCGGTTGCCTGAATCCGCGTTGATCTGATGTACGCAAGCTCTTTCAACACTCCAGGGGGCAATCCGATGAGATCCTTACGGACGTGGAACGCTGGTGCATTCGTGCGCTCCACACTCGCCGCACTCGCTGTGTTCGCGGCTCCAGTCGCGGCACAAGCGCAGCAAGCGACGATCACCGGCCGAGTCACGGCGGCTGGTACGAACGAGCCGCTCGTCGACAGCCGCGTCATGGTGGCGGGAACGAGCATCGCCACCAGCACGACGGCCGACGGTCATTACACGCTGCGCAACGTGCCAGCGGGCAATGTCACCGTTCGCGTGATTCGCGTGGGCTATCAGCAGGTCACCAAGCAGGTCGCCGTCACCGCGGGCCAAACCGCTACGGCCGATTTCACGATGGAGGCCTCGGTCGTCCAACTCGCGGACGTCGTCACGACGGCCACCGGCGAGCAGCGCCGCGTCGAGATCGGCAACGCCGTCACGACGCTCGGCGATGTCGCGAAAAAGGTCGAGACCTCGCCGGTCACCGATCTCGCTGACCTGATGGTCGCGAAGTCCGCGGGCGTCACCGTGCTCCCGGGTGCCATGACGGGCGCCGCGCCGGTCGTCCGCATTCGCGGCATCGGCTCGCTCGCGACGAGCGGCTCGGGCATCTCGAACAACCCGATCTACGTGGTCGACGGCGTGCGCCTCAACACCAGCACGCTCGGTCTGAGCACCGGCGGCACCGTCGCCAGCCTTCTCAATGACATCGATCCGAACGAGATCGAGGACGTCGAGATCGTGAAGGGTCCGTCGGCGGCCACGCTGTACGGCACCGACGCGGCGAACGGCGTCGTCGTCATCACCACCCGCAAGGGCCGCGCGGGCGACACGCGCTGGACCTGGTACGGCGAAGAAGGCGCGGTCGATGACCGCAACAAGTACCCGACCGATTACGCGTCGTGGGGACACGTGACCGCCGCCGCCGCCACGGCGAAGAACCCGGCCGGCACGATCACGCGCTGCACGCTGATCACCGAGAGTCAGGGCACTTGTGCGCTCGACAGCCTCACGTCGTTCAACGTGCTCACGAATCCGGCGACCACGCCCATCCATATGGGCAACCGCAATCAGTACGGCATGAACGCGAGCGGCGGGTCCGATCAGGTGCGCTTCTTCGTCAGCGGCGACATCAACAACGAGATCGGACCGGTGCAGATGCCGGGCTTCGCGCAGCGCACGCTCGACTCCATGGGCACGGCGCTCCGCGATGAGTGGATCCACCCCGAAGCCTTCCAGCAGTACAGCTTCCGCACGAACCTCTCGGCGGCGCTCACGCCGAAGTTCGACCTCAGCGGCAACGCTGGCTTCTCGAACACGAATCAGCGCCTGCCGCAGGTGGACAACAACACCTTCAGCTACATCTACAGCGCGCTGAACAACCCTGGCTTCAACTACCAGAGCAACTCGGGCATCGTCTATAACGAGTTGCAGACGGTCGACAACACGAGCGGCCTCAAGGTCTATCGCAACGGCTACGGCGGCTTCAGCCCCGCCCAGATCATGCAGGTGAACGACGAGAACGGCACGCAGCGCTTCATCGGCTCGGCCGACGCGAACTGGCGTCCGTTCGCCTGGATGCAGAACCAGGGCACCGCGGGTGTCGACCTGGCCGACAACGTGTTCACCGCCATCTGCCGGTTCTACGAGTGCCCGAACTCCGGCAGCCAGCGCCTCGGTACCGTCACGGACAACCAGGACAACCTGCGCAACTTTTCGGCGAAGGTCGTCAGCAACATGTCCTGGCAGGCGCGGTCGAACCTCAACATCAAGACCACCGTTGGCAGCGATTACACGAACCAGGAATCGGATTTCGCGCACGCGAACGGCCAGCAGCTTCCGCCGGGTGCGCAGACCGTCGGCTCCGCCGCGGTGAAGGGCGCGAGCAATCAGCTCCAGACGGTGAACAAGACGCTGGGCCTGTACGCGCAGGAGCAGGCCTCGTTCCGCGATCGCATGTTCCTCACGGCGGCGGTGCGCACGGACCAGAACAGCTCCTTCGGTACCAAGTTCCAGCGCGTGTTCTATCCGAAGGCGAGCCTCTCGTGGATCATCTCCGACGAGGATTTCTTCCCCAAGTACAACTGGATGAACCAGTTCCGGCTCCGCGCCGCGTACGGCGCCTCCGGCGTGCAGCCGGGCGGCACGGTCGCGCTGCAAACGTTCTCGGCGACGACGAGCAACGCCGCGATCACGGTCCCGGGCTCCGGCGCCGGCACGGATACGCCGGGCCTTCTCGCCTCGGCGCTTGGCAACCCGAACCTCAAGCCCGAGCGGTCGGCCGAGTTCGAGGGTGGTTTCGAGACCAGCGTGGTGGACAACCGCATCCACATCGACGCGACGTACTATCAGAAGCAGACGCATGACGCGCTCATCAGCCTTCCGATCGCGTCGTCGTCCGGTGCTTCGGCCACGTCGGTGCTGGCCAACGAAGCGTCCACGCAGAACACCGGTTTCGAGCTGACCGTCAACTCGACGATCATCGATCGCCGGCAGCTCGGCTGGGACATCACCGTCGCCGGCTCGCACAACAGCAACAAGATCCTGGCGCTCGGTAAGGACCTTGGCGGCAACCAGGTTCCGACGATCGTGAACGGCTCGACGCGCGACACCGTCGGCCTGCCGATCAACGCCTGGTTCTTCCATCCATATACGTTCTCTGATGCGAACGGCGACGGCATCATCACGCCGAACGAAGTCAACGTCGACAACTCGAAGTTCTCGTACTACGGCTACTCGGCGCCGCGCGATCTGTTGACGATCACGAACGGCTTCGATCTGCTCAATCGCAAGGTGCGCATCACCGTGCTCACCGACTACAAGGGCGGCTACTCGCTCTTCAACAACACCGCTGAGTTCTACGCCACGAACTTCGCGACGTGGTACACGGCGAACGTGAAGTCGACCCCCTTGTGGGACCAGGCGCGCTCGATCGCGGCGTCCAGCTCGAAGGGCAGCGACTTCGCCGGCTACGCCGAGAACGGCCAGTACTGGAAGCTCCGCGAGGTCTCGGCCACGTTCACGCTGCCGAACAGCCTGGCGAACCGCATTCGCGCCCGCGACGCCTCACTCGTGTTCTCGGCGCGCAACCTCCACACGTGGACGAAGTACACCGGCGTCGACCCGGAAGAGAACTACAGCACGGGCGACGTGCAGACCGACTTCTCGACCACGGCGCCGCCGACGTACTTCATCATTCGCGCGAACCTCCACTACTAATCCCGATCGAGGTCGATTACACGATGCAGAAGATCTCCAATCGCGCTCGAGGGACGATGGCCGCCACGGCGGCCGTCGTCGGAGGACTCTTGTTGAGCGCGTGCAACCCAAAGAACGAGCTGCTCGAGCCGCAGCAGCCGGGCGTCATCAGCCCGAGCAGCGTCAACAGCGCCACCGCAGCGGATGCAGTCGCCGTGGGCGCGCTGGGCCGCTGGAAGCTGGCCATGAACGGCGGTGGGAATAACACCGAGGCGGTCTGGAACTGGGAAGCGCTGTTCACCGACGAGCTCCGCTCTGGTGACACGTTCTCGCAGCGCAACGATGCCGATCAGCGCAACACGCAGTCGAACGACACGGTATTGCTGCCGATCTACAACGCGGCGCAGCAGGCACGCGGCCGCGCGCGCGACGCCATCAACCTGCTCCTGCAGTACGACCCGACGTCGAAGAGCAAGATCGGCGAGATGTATCTCGCGATGGGCTACATCGAAGACGAGCTCTCCGAGGCGTTCTGCAACGGTCTCTCGTTCGGCGAGACGGTGAACGGCGTTCCGAACTACACGCCGCAGATGGACAACCAGGCCGCCGCGAAAGTCGCGATCGCCCGGTTCGACACCGCGCTGACGTACTTGAGCGGCACGGACGCGGCGTCGGTCGCCGTCAAGAACGCGGTGCTCATCGCGCGCGGCAAGGCGCAGGTGGACGTGGGCGATTTCGCCGGCGCCGCCGCGACCGTTGCTTCGGTGCCGACGAGCTATCAGTACAATTTCGACTACTCGCAGACCACATCGGATAACGAGTGGTGGATCATGGGCACGAATGTGAAGCGCTACACGGTCGGTGATAGCGTGGACAAGGCGGGCCAGATCCTCAACGCGATTCCGTTCGCGGAGCTGAACGATCCGCGCGTATCGGTGACCAACACCGGCGCTCCCGGCGAGGACAACGTCACGACGTTCATCCAGGTGAACAACTGGGGACGTGACGATCCGATTCCGCCGCTCTCCGGCATCGATGCGCGCCTGATCGAGGGCGAGGCGAAGCTGCATGCCGGCGATTATGCCGGCATGACGGCGATCCTCAACGCGCTGCGCAGCACGTCGCAGACGATCGGTGCGTTCAAGGTCACGACGATGCCGGCGCTGGCCGTGCCGGCGGACAAGGCGAGCGCGATTCAGCTCTTCTTCCGTGAGAAGGCGCTCTGGCAGTTCGAGCGCGGCTGGCGCATGGGCGATCTCCGTCGCCTGGTCCGGCAGTATGGCTTCTCGCAGGACAAGGTCTATCCGTCGGGCAACTTCAGCCGCAACGGCACGCCGACCGGCACATACGGCACCGAAGTGGCGTTCCCGATTCCGGATGTGGGCGTCGGTAGCGAGACCAGCAACCCGAACTTCAAGGGCTGCTTGGACAAGAACGCATGATCGCGCGGTAGATCGCGTCCGTCGCGTTCAGGCGGACGTGATGGCGGACGTGATGTAAGAGCGGGGGCACCGATTCGGTGCCCCCGTTTTTTCGTGCGTGATGCACTCGGTTGCGCTCTTAGGGAGGCCGTGAAGACGGCCTCCCGTCTTCATTTTCAGGCAATTGAATTGGTCGGCATATCTTGCGCCCCAATTGGATATTTGATATATGATCCCATGGTCTTGTCATGGCCTCACAATCAGCCGGTTTGCACCTGCATGTGACCATATAGTCACACGCACTGGTTGTCTCACGGGCCCCAATTAGACGGGAGCCAAATAAGCAGGGCCCGTTCTTGAGGTTCACGCACTTCTCACCAGGGGGGAGTTCCGATGCAGCTACTCGGGACGTGGAATCCACGATTCCACGCACGGTGCGTCATTGGCGCGCTGATCGCGGTCGCAATATCCGCGGTTGGAGCGCAGGCGCAGCGGGCAACGATCTCCGGCCGCGTCGTCGCGGCCGGAAGCAACGAGCCGCTTGGCGACAGTCGAGTGATGCTCGTGGGAACGAGCATCGCCACGACGACTGCGCCTGACGGCCGCTACACGCTCCGCAACGTGCCGGCAGGCACGGCGAACGTACGCGTGCTGCGGGTCGGCTATCAGGAGAGCAAGAAGCCGATCGTCGTGACGGACGGGCAGTCCGCGACGCTCGACTTCACGATGACGCAAGCCGTCGTGCAGCTTCAGGAGATCGTCACGACCGCGACCGGCGAACAGCGCCGAGTCGAGATTGGAAACGCGGTGACGACGCTCGGGAATGTCGCGCAGAAGGTGGAGCAGGCACCGGTGACCAACCTCGCGGACCTCATGGTCGCGAAGGCCCCCGGCGTCACAGTGCTCCCGGGCGCGATGACCGGATCGACGCCTGTCGTGCACATCCGCGGCACGAACTCGCTCTCCCTCAACAACAATCCGATCTACGTGATCGACGGCGTGCGCATGAACGCCGACAACTTCAGCGCCGGCTTCACGGGCACGCGATTCAGCGTCCTGAACGATCTCGACCCCAACCAGATCGAGGACATCGAGATCGTGAAGGGTCCGTCGGCGGCCACGCTGTACGGCACCGACGCGGCGAACGGCGTCATCGTGATCACCACGCGGAAGGGGCGGCAGGGTGCGACCCGCTGGACGTGGTACGGCGAGGACGGCACCGTCGACGATCGCAACAAGTACGATGGCACGTACGCACTGTGGGGCCATGATCCCAAGACCGGCGCGCTCAAGCGGTGCGTGGACGAGACGATCGGCCTCGGGCAGTGCGCGGTGGACAGCACGACGTCGGTGAACGTGCTGCGCGACGCTGCAACGACGCCGTTCCGCCTGGGCAACGCGAACGAGCTGGGCGGCAACGCGTCGGGCGGCTCGAACGAGGTGCGGTTCTTCGTGAGCGGCGACGCGCGCAACGAGCTCGGACCGATCCACATGCCGCAGTTCGCGCAGACCGATCTCGACACGAGCGGCACGGCGCTCCGCGGCGAATGGGTCGATCCCGAAGCGTTTCAGAATGAGAGTTTCCGTACGAACCTGAGCGCCGCGCTCTCCCCCAAGTTCGACCTCAACGCCAACGCCGGGTGGAACAACGTCAACCAGCGGCTGCCGCAGGTCGACAACAACATCTACAGCTTCTTCTACAGCGCGTACAACAACCCGGGCTTCGACTACAAGACGAACACGCCGCGGTCGAGCGGGCTGACGTACAATCCGATCGGGTCGCTGGGCGAGAACCGCGCGGGGTATGGCGTGTACAGCCCGGCGCAGATCTTCCAGAGCCTCTCGGAGCTGGGGCAGCAGCGGTTCATCGGGAGCTCGGACGCGAACTGGCGTCCCTTCGAGTGGATGCAGAACCAGGCGACGGTCGGCCTCGACTTCAACGACCTCACGACGTTCCGGCTCTGCCGCTTTGGCGAGTGTCCGAACTCGGGAACGCTCCGTCAGGGCCAGATCTCGGACACGCACGAGAACGACCGCAACTTCTCGGCGAAGGTGCTGAGCACCTCGTCGTGGTCGCCGAAGAACTGGGCGCAGCTCAAGACCACGGTGGGCGCGGACTACAACAACATCGAGTCCGACAATGCCAACGCGAACGGCTCGCAGCTCCCGCCGGGCGCGCAGAACGTGGGACAGGCCGCGATCCGGAGCGGCGGGACGGAGCTCCAGACGGTCGACAAGACGCTCGGCCTGTACGTGCAGGAGGAGCTGGCGCTGCGCGACCGCATGTGGCTGACGCTGGCGGCGCGCACGGACCAGAACAGCGCGTTCGGCACGAACTTCCAGCGCGTCGTGTACCCCAAGGCGAGCCTCTCGTGGATCATCTCCGACGAGGACTTCTTCCCGAAGTACGACTTCCTGAACCAGCTCCGGCTGCGGTGGGCATACGGCGCATCGGGCGTGCAGCCGGGCGCGACGACGGCGCTGCGCACGTTCGGCGGCTTCACGTCGAACATCGCGCCGGACCAGCCGGGGAGCGCCTCGAGCGCGGACATCGCCGGCCTCGTGGCGTCGGCGCTGGGCAACTCGGACCTCAAGCCCGAGCGTTCGGCGGAGATGGAGACCGGCTTCGAGTCGTCGATCTTCAACAACCGCGCGAACATCGATTTCACGTACTATAATAAGAAAACACGCGATGCGCTGATCTCGCAGCCGATCGCGCCGTCGTCGGGCGCCTCGTCGCTCAACATCACGAAGAACCTCGGCTCGGTGCAGAACTCGGGCGTCGAGGCCACGATCACGACGACGCTGATCGACCGCCGGCAGTTCGCATGGGACCTGACGCTCGGCGGCTCGCACAACTCGAACAAGATCGTGTCGCTCGGCGTGGACGCGAAGGGCAACCCGAACCCGACGATCGGCACCGGTTCGCTGCGCGACTCGCTCGGTCTGCCGGCGAACGCGTACTTCGCCCGCCCGTACCGCTTCAGCGACAAGGACGGCAACGGGTACATCACGCCGGACGAAGTCACGGTCGATCCCGGATTCGTGTACGTCGGCTACGGCTCGCCGCGCGACATCATCAGCGTGCAGAACGGCTTCGATTTCTTCAATCGCAAGCTGCACATCCAGGCCCTCGTCGACTACAAGGGCGGATTCACGCTCTTCAACAACACGGTGAGCTTCTACTGCCAGCAGTTCCTGACCTGCTACGACGAGACGCACAATGTCTCGCTCGCGAAGCAGGCGCGCATCGTGGCGCTGCGGTACGAGAATCCGAACACCAGCATGGGATACATGGAGAACGGGCAGTTCTGGAAGCTGCGCGAGGTGTCGGCCACGCTCACACTGCCGGCGTCGCTCGCGGCCCGCATCCGCGCCCGCGACGCGAGTCTCCTCTTCTCCGCGCGCAATCTGCACACCTGGACAGGGTACACGGGCATCGATCCCGAGTCGAACTACGGCACGGGCGACGTGCAGAACGACTTCTCGACGTCGGCGCCGCGCACGTACTTCACAGTCCGGCTCAACCTCCACTATTAAGAGACCATCGAGGACGATATCCCAATGATGAAATTCGCATATCGGGCTCGCTGGGCGGCGGCGATGGGAGCGGCACTGCTCCCGCTCGTCGCGGCGGCCTGTAATCCCAAAGAGGATCTGCTCGCTCCGCAGCAGCCTGGCGTCATCGCGCCGGGCGACATCCAGTCGCCCGCCGGTGCCGACGCGCTGTACGTGGGCGCACTCGGCGAGCTGAAGCGCGCGCTCAACGGCACGAACAGCAGCAACACCGAGTCGCTCTGGAACTGGACCGGTCTGTTCTCCGACGAGTTCAAGTCCGGCGACACGTTCTCGCAGCGCAACGACGCCGACCAGCGCAACCTGCAGGACAACGACGGCGTGCTCACGCCGATCTACAGCACCGTGCAGCAGGCGCGCGGACACGCACGCACGGCGATCGACGCGCTCGAGAAGTTCGATCCGACGGCGAAGAGCAAGATCGCCGAGATGTATTTCTCGATGGGCTTCCTCGAGATGTCGCTGGGCGAGGACTTCTGCAACGGCGTGCCGCTCGGCGAGACGGTGGACGGCGTGCCGGACTACACCGATCCGATGGCCGACGCCGACGTGCTCAAGATGGCGATCGCCCGCTTCGACACGGCGCTCACCACGCTCGGCGGCGCGTCGGACGCGGCGAGCACGGATGTGAAGAACGCGCTGCTCGTGGCCAAGGGCCGCGCGCAGGTGGACCTCGGACAGTTCGCCGCCGCGGCGGCGACCGTGGCCGGTGTCCCGACCAGCTTCCAGTACAACTTCACATACTCGACGCCCACGGTTGACAACGAGTGGTGGATTCTGGGGCCGAGCGTGCAGCGGTACTCGGTCGGCGACAGCGTCGACATCAGCGGCCCGGTGCGCAATGCGATTCCGTTCGCGTCGCTCAACGATCCGCGCGTGCCGATCTTCACGACTGGCCGGCCGGGTGAGGACAACCAGACGACGTTCGTCTGGACGCACCTGCTCGAAGGTCGCGACGATCCGACACCGGTGGTGTCCGGCATCGACGCCCGCCTCGTGGAGGCCGAAGCCAAGCTGCAGGCGGGCGATTACGCCGGTATGATGGGAATTCTGAACGCGCTTCGTACGTCGAAGCAGACGATCGGAACGTTCGAGGTGCCGGCGATGCCGGCGCTCACGACCGTTCCGGCGACGGCGACCGATGCGACGAATCTCTTCTTCCGTGAGAAGGCGCTCTGGCAGTTCGGCCGCGGCATTCGCATGGACGACCTGCGTCGCCTGGTGCGGCAGTACAAGCGCACCCAGGACACGGTCTTCCCGTCTGGCGCGTTCTTCAAGACCGGGCAGTACGGGACCGAAGTGGCGTTCCCGGTCGTGGACGCCGAGCGGACGAACCCGAACTTCAAGGGGTGCATCGACCGCAACGCCTGAGCGGCGGTACTGCAGTGAAGAGTGGCGGGGCTGTCGCGTTCCGGCAGCCCCGCCGCTTGCTTTCAGTGGATCGGCGGCGGCATGACCCAGGCTTTCTGTGGTGAACCGCTGCGCCGGCGGGCGGATTCACTGGATGAGAATCTCGGAAGGATTCGGCCACATCCCATTGACACCCGACGGTCCGGCACGCAGCATGAAACAAGATCGGCACTACCGGGGGGCACGATGAGCCGGATGGTCATGACGTGTGTGCTGCTCTGCGCCGCTGTAGTGCCGGCTCAGGCCAAGCAGCTCGTGCGAGAAGTTGCGTCGTCGGAGTACTCACTGTCGGGGACGGTTGCGGATCCCGACGGAAATCCCCTCAACAACGCGCAGGTGCAACTGCTGGACGGCGAGAAGGCCGCGCGGTCCACGCGCACCGACGCGAACGGCCGGTTCAAGCTCGACGCGCTCGCTCAATCCTCGGTCGTGATTCGCGTGCGCCGGCTCGGCTTCGACCCGCGCACGATGACCGTTCAGATCACGAGTCATGACCACGTCGGCAACGTGTTCGTGAAGCTCGAGCCGCACGCCGCGAAGCTCGAGCGCGTCCGGATCGAGGACGACGATTCGACCGACGATGCGCCCGCGATCCGGCTGATGGGCTTCTACCAGCGCGAGCGCACCAACAGCTTTGGGCATTACGTCGACCCGGACGCGATCGCGAAGATGCACGCCCAGTACCCGAGTCAGGCGCTCCGCGACATTCCGGGAATTCTCATCAAGCCTTCCGGGCGCATCGGGAACATCGTGCGGCTGCGCGAATGCGGCGTGCCCGGCGAATCGCCGGAGAATACCGGACCGCTCGTCTGGATCGATGGCGTGCGTATGCCGGGGGCAGAGCTGGACGAAGCGATCCTTGGCGCGGACATCGCGGCGATCGAGGTCTACAGCTCGTTCGCCGGCATTCCGGCGCAGTACTTCGACCGCTCAGCGGTGTGCGGGACGATTCTCGTCTGGACGAAGTCCAAGTAGCCCGGAGCCCTCAGCCGCCGGTGATCCGCGCCTGCACCTGAACGAGTGCGGTGCCCTTGAGCGAGCGATCGAGCGTGTCGGTTGCCGTGATCGTGGTCTGACCCGCCGTCAATCCGTGCAGTCTGCCCGTGAGCGAGTCGATGGTGACGATCGCCTTGTTCCCGGATTGCCAGAAGAACACGCCCGCCCTCTGACCCGGGACGCCCGGACAGATTGGGCCGAACTGTGCGCTGATAGTCAACGTGTCACCAACCTGAATGAAGATCTGGTCGGGTTGGATGGTGACAACCGGCACGTCCGCGCACTCGACGCTGGCGGGGTTCGCGCCGCAGCTCGAAAGGGCCACGGCCGCGGTGGCGATCATCAAGAGGTACAGTCGCATACCTGTAGAGTACCGTCCTCGCCACGCGAACGGGAGCCCGTGATGATCATGCACGCTCGACTCCGTTCACGAGTGGTTCGTCGAATGAAATGAAACGCCCCTCGATTTCTCGAGGGGCGTTTCATTAGATCACGATCTCAGTGTCTTACGGCTTCTGACCGCAGCTCGCACCCGGATACGTCGGTGCGTTCGTCGGCGCCGAGTCCCACCACATGCGGCCGTTGAAGCTGTCGCCATTCGGCCCGAGCGCCGCGGCGGCCGCCGCGACCGCGGCGCCGTTCACAGCATACTCGTTCGGTGCGTACATGAACCGGCGCGGCACTTGTGAGTTGATCGCCGCCGGACCCGGAATGACGGTCGTCGGCTGGCACGTACGGCGCCATTCAGTCCACGCCTCGCCGCCATCCGTGAACAGGGCGACGTACTTCTGCACGGCGATCTGGTCGAGACCCGCCGTGCCGCCCTTGTAGGCGACGCTGGGCTGCGCGAGGTACGCCGCGATTGTTCCACCGTTCGTGATCCCCCACTGATTCATCGAGGCCGTAATCGCGGCGTTGTAGAAGCCCGCGGCCTGGCCCGGCGTCAGACCACCGAGGCCGCGCTCGGCGGCTTCCGCCTTGATGAAGTTCACTTCGGCCGCCGTCATCATGAACGACGGGAAGCTGGCCCCCGAGCCACCGAAGTTGCCGTACGCGGTTGCGCCGGGGAACATGATCGCGCCGACGCGCGACGCGGTGTTCGCGTACTTGCTCGCCGACGCGGCCGCGAGGCCGTTCGGCATGCCCGCATACACGTTCGTGGTGCCCGGCAGCGGCTGCGCGTAGATGCCGACGCGCGGGTCGTTGTTGGCGTTCATGATGTTCACCAAGGTCTGCGACATACGGTCGTCGTCGCGGCCCTTGAAGAAATCCGACCACGGATTGTTGTACACGCCGTCGCCGGGCCACGGGAACAGCGTGTTGTCCGCGTTGCTCGTGATCACGCCGCCCGGCGCCGCGAAGGCCGCCTGGAGCTGCGCGCTCGCCGTAGCCTTGTCGACGTTGACGATCGTGATCGCGAGACGGGCGCGGAGCGAGTTGGCGAACTTCTGCCACTCACCCGGATCGCCGCCGTAGATCGGATCGGCACTGCCGAGGGATGCCTTTGCGCTGCTCAGCGCCTTGGTGGCGGCATCGAGCTTCGCGAACATATCGGTGTAGATGGCCTGCTGCGAATCGTACTTCGGCGTGGTCGTCGACCCGACACTGTCACCCTCGAGCGATTGGAAGTACGGAATGTCGCCGAACGTGTTCGTCAGGTAGCTGAAGTTGTAGACCTGGAGAATGGACGCCGGCGCCGACGTGCCCGGATCCTTCGCCGCCACGCCCTTCCGAATGATCTGCTGGAGATCCTCGAGCTGGCTCTGGTACGCGCCGAAATTGAACGCGACGTCGGAGGCGCCGAGGCGCGCGTAGCGATCCTCGTCCGGGTACTGCTGCTCGGCCAGGTGTTGCGCGACGAACGAGGCCTCGCGGTTGTTGTATCCGCTGCCCAGCCAATAGCTGGCCGAGTTGCGCGCCGCCGTGGTGAACAGCGTCGTGGCCGGGACATCCTCCGGGCTGTTCGGGTTCTTATTGATGTTTGTGAGCGAATCGTTATTGCACGCGCTCGCGCCGACCGCGAGCGCCACTCCGGCGCTCACGGTCAACAGGCGTGCTCTCTGGATCATCATTGAGAGTTCTCCTGGAGTGATCACGGCGTCACGCGGATGCTGAAGCCGACCGAGCGGGCATTCGGCAGCGCGGCGAACTCGGAGCCCTGATAGTTGCCCGTGGTATACGAGAACTCAGGATCGATGTTCGGCACGTCGCTCGACGTCCACAGGTTGCGGCCGACGAACGCGACGTTCGCCGACGAGACCTTGAGCATGTTCGCCCAGTGACTCGGGAGGTCGACGCCGAACCGCAGCTCGCGGAGCTTGATCCAGTTGTCGGTCAAGATCGAGTTCTCGACGACTGGATAGATGTTCTGGAAGTAGTCTTCCGACGTCGCCGGGTGGGTGTTCTCCACGCCGTTGACGCAGACTTCGTCGCCCGCCTTATCGACGTGCGAGCCGGCGCCGCAGCTCGTCAGACCGTGCACGAGGACGCCCGGATTGTTCCAGTCGACCTCGCGGCCCTGGAGGCTCGCCTTGGTGATGCCGGCGTAGTCGCCCCAGAAGTTCGAGACGCTGAAGAACTGGCCGCCGCGGCGCGCATCGAGCAGCACGCTGAGCGTGTAGTTCTTGAACGTGAACGTGTTGTTCCAGCTTCCGATCCACTTCGGCTGGATGTTGCCGAGCACCTGGATCGGGCCGCGGGTGGTGAGGTACTCGGTCTGGCCGTCCGGGCGCGTCGATTTCGTCAGGACCAACTCGTGTGTGGCCGAATCGCGCAGGAACGTGTAGCCCTGGAGCGCACCGTACGGAGCGCCAACGCGAGCTTGCGTCTGCGTGCCCCAGGTGCTGCCGAGGCTGAGCGAGATGATGCCCGGCGCCAGCGAGACGACGTCGCTCTTGTTGTGCGTATAGTTGAACGTCGTGCTCCACTCGAGCCCATTGTCCATCCGAATCGGAATCAGCGTGAGCAGCGCCTCGACGCCCGTGTTGTCGATCTCGCCGGCGTTGATCAGCTTCGAGCTGAAGCCGGTCGTCTGCGAGATGGGCACGTTGTAGATCTGGTTCGTCGTCGCCTTCTTGTAGAGGCTTCCGTCGAGTGTGACACGGCCGTCGAGCAGGCCGAGCTCCACGCCGCCCTCGGACGACTTGGTGATCTCAGGCTTGAGCGTCGGGTTGTTGATGGCGTCGCCCAAGGTGAACTGCGGCAGGCCGTTGAACTTCGACGAGAGGCCGCTGTACGTCGTGCGGAGCTCGTAGGGGCTCGCGTCGTTACCGACCTGCGCCACCGAGCCGCGGATCTTGAGGTACGAGATGCCGTGGTTCTTGATCGCCGGGATCGCGTCGGACAGCACGATCGACGTGTTCACAGAAGGATAGAAGTACGAGTTGCTGCCCTTCGGAAGCGTCGACGACCAATCATTGCGGGCCGTGCCTTCCACCGTCCACCAGCCGTTCCACGTGAACGCGGCCGACCCGAACGCGCTGTTCACCTGACGGCGCTGCTCGTTCTGCGACAGCGTCGGCGTGATCGCGGCGTTGGAGACGTTGTAAATCCCAGGCGCCGAGATACCGCTCGTGGACACGTCGCTGTTGTTGTACTGCTCCACGCGGATGTTGCTGCCGGCCGTGCCGTTGAACTGAATCCTGCTCGTCAGGTCGTGCGTGCCGGTGAGCAGAAGCTGCGTGTTGTTCTCGTTGTGGTACTCGTTGAAGATGTTGAACGCGCCGTTGAAAGCCGGGTCCGACCACTGGAGGTTGCCTTCGGCGTCGTCCTGATTGATGCCGTAGTTGTAGATGTCCGAGCCGGTGCTCAGCGTGGCGTTCACCCAGTCGAGCACCTTGTACGTGGCCGAGGCCGACGCGATGAGGCGGTCGCGCGCGTCATACATCGGATTGTCGTACTGGAGCCAGAACGGGTTGTTGTGGAAGTTGTAATTCCAGTTGTATTCACGATTCGCCGGACCGCCATTGAGGCTGCCCGGATCGTTGTAGTGCGCCTTGAGCGCGTTGTAGTCCACCTGGCGGCCGAACCAGATCATGCCTTCCATGATACCGACGTTGTAGCCGGTGCCCGGACGGTTGCGCGCCGTGTTGCGGACGTACTGCAGCGTGGCGCTCGTGCTCAAGCGGTCGTTCACCTGAAGATTGCCGCTGAGGAGGCCCGAGGTCTTCTGGAAGAAGTTGTTCGGGACGTAGCCGGCGTCGTTGTCCGAGCCAAGGGAGAGACGCGCGTTCGCGCGGTCCGTGCCGCCCGTCATCGCGATGTTCGACGACCAGGTGTGGCCGGTCTGGAAGAACTCGTTGATGTTGTTCGGCTGCGGGACCCATGCCGAGGCGACGCCGGGCGCCGTGAATTGGAGGCACGGGGCAGAGGTGTCGTACGGCTGCGACGGATCGTTGCCGACGTGTGTGCAGCCCGTGGTGCGTCCGTCGAGCTTGGGGCCGAAGCTCTGGTCCAGGTCGTCGTGGACGCCGCTGCCCGCGCCGTCAACGAAGGCGAACTCACCGGCGGCACCCTGACCGTACAGGTTCTGGTAGTCCCACAGACGCGACGGGGTGTCGAATGTGAAGATGGTGCTCGCGTCCGTGCGGCCGTGACCGCCGGTCGAACGACCCTTCTTGGTGGTGATGACGATTACGCCGTTCGCCGCGCGCGAACCGTAGAGCGCCGCCGCGTTCGGGCCTTTCAGCACCGACATGGTCTCGACGTCTTCGGGATTGATGTCGCTGATCGCCGAGCCGAAGTCGAACGCGCCGTTCGGGCTGCCCCCGTGGTCCTGGTTGGAGACCGGGACGCCGTCGACGATGAAGAGCGGCGTGTTGTTGCCGGTGATCGAGTTCTCGCCGCGGATCACGATGTTGGTCGAGCCGCCCTGCGTGCCCGATCCGGTGATCTGCACGCCCGAGACCTTGCCCTGCATCTGGTCGACGATGTTGAGCGATTTGGTCGTGTTCAACTCGCTCGTCGTCAGCTCTTGCTGGGCGGTACCGAGCTGGCTCTTCTGCCGCGTGAGGCCGAGGGCCGTGACGACCACGCCGGTGAGCTGCGTGGCGGTCGGCGTGAGCGCGAAGTCCTGGGTGATCGACGCGCCGGAGAGCGTGATCGTGACGGACTTGGGCTGGAACCCGATCCGGCGGGCCGTGAGGGTCACCGACTGGCCAGAGGCGCGGCTCGCCGGGACGGTAAAGGTGTACTTACCGGAAGCGTCGGTGTACGCACCGGCGCCGAGGGTCGCGATGCTGACGCTCACGCCCTGGAGGGGCGCTTCGGCGTCGCTCGTGACGCGGCCGCTGATGGTCGTGCCTTGCTGCGCGAGTGCCGCTGCTGGTGCCAATCCCAGCAGCACGCTCGCGACCGCGAGAGCGCGGTTGAGGTGTCTCGTCATGACGTGTGTCTACCTCGTGTGAGTGACTGGCCAAACGGTTCGCTGTCCTCGCGGACGGCGGGGAGCGGCGAATGGAGCCGTTCGGGCACGCAGTGGACGGGCTGCGTGCACCGTGTGAACGACAAACCGCTTCGCGAAGATGCCGGCGCGTGGTCCGGTTCCGGTGACGAACCGGATGTGCAGTGATGTCGGGAATCCCGACCGCCGATTCGCGAATTGTGAAACTAAACCTGCGTGCACAAGCGCAGTCAACAGGTTCCCATACGCAACATTAACTCTGGCAATGCAATATCCGTCAACTAGTTAACGCGTCAAGTATTCTGCATATTTTATCAAGTCGCAAGGACTTCCGGGTTCCGACCCAACGGCCGGATCGTCTCTTTCCTGGCGCTGCCGCCGTTGGGACGGCAACCGTGCGCCCTGCCGTGGGTACGAATCCTTGATGGACGCCGTTCGACGAACCTCGCTCTTGATTGGTGCCGCGCTGCTCGGCACGGCCGTGTTGATCGGCTGGGTAGGCGCGCGCCCTTCTATGAGTGCGAACGCCGCCCGCGACCTCGCGGGGGCGAGCGGCTACTTCGACTCGACGATCGTCCTCGCACGCGCCGCGGCGCCGCGCGGCGTTCGCGGCGACCAGCTGACGGTGGCGCTGGCGTATCTCGAGCGGCTCCGGACGGGGCTCGGGAGTCCGTTCCAGCTCATCGACGACGCGCTGCATGACCCGCGGCTGCCGCGCACCATGCAGTCGCGGGTGGGGTGGGCGCTCCTCGCCAGGCTTCGGCGCGGGGATGCGTACGTGATCGACCCCGCGGTGCTCGACGGACTCGGTCCGTGGGACGACGCCGGCGCGGGCGCGTCGGGAGCGGCGCACCTCGCGTTGATCGAACGCACGATCCGTCAGGCGCCCGATCCGCGCGCCGGCGAGCTCACGGTGCGGCTCGCGTACATGCTCGCCGTCGCCAGGGGTTCGATCAGCCCAGGCGCCGTCTCGCTCGCGACAGACGCCGCGGCGCTCGTCCGCGACCGCGAGCTGGCGATTCGCGACGCCAACGACGCCTTGGCCGATGCCGGCGCGCGGCACGAGGACGTGCTCGCGCTGTTGCAGTCGCGGCGTGCGGAGCACGCGCTTCGCGTGGAGGCGCCGGCGCTCGCGCCCCTGCCGAGCGCGCAGCGCGTGTCGGCGATCGACGCGGTCCCGGGGGTGGTGGCCGCGATCGACACGCTCGAGCGTGTCGATCGCGCGGGCGCGCCGCCGCTCGCTCCGTCCGCGGATTCGGCGCTCATCGGGCCGGCGTTCGCGCGCCGGTTGGCGACGCTCGGGGCGCGCCGGCCGCCGCGGGCGCCGGTCGTCGTGATGCTTCGCACGCATCGCGGGAGCGGAGTGGCGGCCTCTAATGAGGAAACGCTCATCGCCGCGTTGGACGCGGGCGGCACGGCGCGATCGGACTCGGCGCGCCGGGTGCTCGCGCGCGCCGTGCTCGCGTCGGCGGTCGCGCTGCGGCCGTTCGCGCAGGAGGCGCCGTGGTTCGCCGGCGATCCGGCGCCGGCGGCGAGCGACCTCACGACCGAATTCGGCCTTGGCTCGGTGACGTTCACGCGCGGCGTGCCGGAGGCATGGCGCCCGTACTACCTGCGCGAGCTCGAGCACGCGATCGACGACATGCGGCGCGTGCTGCCGTCGGCGTCGTTCGACGGACTCAACGTCCGGTTCACCGCGCAGGCGCTTCCCGACTCGGCGCTCGCGCTGCACGATCCGCGGACGCGCACGCTCGAGTTGTCGATCATGACGTCCGCGGGCACGATCGCGCACGAGCTGACGCACGATCTGGATTGGCAGTCGGCGCGGCGGCTGTTCAGCTCCGGCGGCGGCTACGGCACGGACCGCGCGGCGCGGGAGCGGCGCGGGCCGCTCGCCGCATCGGTGCGCGGACTGGCCGATTCGCGCACGGTGCGCGCGTACGCGACCGCCGGTTCGGCGCCGCTGACGGACCGGCCGGCCGAGCTCTTCGCGCGGAGCACGGACTGGTACGTGGCGTCGGCGCTGGCGGCGCAGGGGAGGACGGACGGGTTCCTGAGCGCCGTGCAGGACGCGATGCTCGCCGGCTACGCGGCGGGCGGTCCGACGATCGCGGGGCAGCGCGCGGCGTCGTCGGTGCTCGCGGCGCTCGATGAGATGACGCTCATACCAGATTCCTCACGAGCCGCGTTCGAGCGGACGTGGTCGGATCCGGCGGCGATCGACCCGGCGATGCTCGTGCGACGGGTGCTCGACACGCCGGTCTCGTGGCGCGCGGTGTGGGCGGAGCGCGACGCCGGGGCGCGGGGACTCGCGGCCGCGCCGATTCCGGCGGCGGTGTGCACGCCGGACGACGGTCCGGAGATGCGCGCGCGCCGCGCGCTCGTGGCGATGGCGATCGACGCGCGGGCGCGCGGGGTCGCGGAGCGGTGGGCGCGCCATCGCGGTGCCGGGCCGGCGGTGGACTGGGCGAACGGGCTGCTCGGCGTGGCGCCGTGGTCGCCGGAGAACGGCGCGCCGATGCTCGACGCGCTCCGCGACGCGATCACGCGCGCGGTCGTGGAGTCGCCGGCGGCTCACGGCGTCGTGCCCGTGGTGCCGCCCATCTTCCGGTCCAACGCCGCGAGCTGCTCGCTGATCGATCGCTGACGCGAGTCCATCTGCGCGATGAGGCCGAGGATCTCGTGATGGCGCACATCGTCCTCGCTCGGCTCGCGCGCGATGAACGTGAGGGCGCCTCCCGTCTCCAAGCGGCACTCCTGCACGTGGGCCAGCGATGAGATCCCCTGGCGGCGCGCGGCGGCCTCGAGCTCGGCGACGGTGATCAGCTCGCGCTCGAGATGATGCCGGAGCAGCCGGCCGTTGCGGACGAGCGTGTCCGGCCGCCCCTCGATGCGATCGAGCTTGTTGTAATGGTATAGCGCGCGCACGACGGTGCCGTTCACGATGAGCAACACCGCCGCGCCGACGAGTCCTCCAAGCACCGAATTGTCATTCCCGATGATCGCGTTCTGCACCGTGTTGGAGAGGAGGAGCAGGACGACGAGATCGAAGGGATTGATCTGCGACAGCTCCCGCTTGCCGGCGAGGCGCAGGCCGATGAGCAGGAAGGCATAGACGAGAAGGGTGCGGACGAGCTTCTCGGTGAGCGGGATGCCGGGAGTGAGGAGGTCGGTCCACATGGGATGGTGTTGAAGGGGGAGGATAAAGTAGGGCGGCGAGTGCGAACGGCGTGAGGGGTTCGGGGCCGGCGGCGGGTGGGGGCGGCGTCGTCCGGTCGCTGTCGTTCTGCGTTGTCCGTCGTCCGTTATCCGTTCGACCGTGGGCGCCTGGAGCCGACGCAAACACGGAAAACGGAGAACTGAGGACGCAGAACGACAGCGACCGCCCCGCGGAGCCCACGCGCTGTTCGTCTGAAACGCTATGCGCGCCTCTCCAACCTCTCCCGCAAAGTTTGCTTAATCTTCTCCTCCGTCCTGGGCCCGACGTCCCAGTCGTCGAGATGCCCGAGGAGATAGTCGAGGGAGAAGACGTGGCGGGTCTGGTCGCGGTCGCGGCGAAAGATGACGTGGGACCAGCCGCGCATGCCGATGGGCGTATACCAGTCGCGCTCGAGCTTGAGCTTGCGCCGTGAGATTGCGCGAATAAAAACTTGCTCATAGCGCGAGCGGGGGAGGGCGCGCACCGGGAAGAGGTTGGCCCAGGTGCACAGCCGGCCCACGCTCTCGTAGGCTGGGGGGCGGTCGTCCAGCTCGAGGAGCGATGGGGTGCGGCCGCTCATCACGGACTGGATCAAGCGCAGGGAACGCCGATCGCCGTAGCGCTCGATCGAGGGCCAGAAGTAACGCGTGATGCGGGCGGCGATGTCGCGGAGGGATCGCGTGCCGCCGTCGCGCGTCGGCCAGATCGCCTCGTTGACGTTGCACGCGAACGGGTTCTCGAGGAACGAGGCCGTCTTGGCGACCCAGCCGCGGCGCGAGCCGTGCGGCTCGGGGACGAAATCGCGGATCACCGGGAAGTCGCGGCGTTCGAGCTCGTCGAGCGCGAACGAGGGCCAGGTCATCACCTCGCGCGCCACGCCGACGACCAGCGTCGCCGTGGCGATCATGAGCGCCGCGTCGGGGGTGAAGTCGGCCGTGACCTCGACGCGGTTCACGCGCGGCCGCACGCCGACGCCCGTGGACCGGCGATTGGTCGCGAGGAGCATGACCGGCATCGGGACGATGTGCGTGAGCAGCAGCGCGAGCTCGTCGACGGTGCGGTGCGTGCGCTTCGCCTCGTCGTGAGGAATCTCGAATGAGATGTTGTAATGCGTGCTGAAGCCGGCGAGGTGGACCGTGTGTCCCTCCCGCTGCTCCCAGGCGTCGAGCTCCTCGCGCAGAAAGCGGATGCTCTCCCAGAGCGAGCGGCCGGCGCGTGCCGCGCAGCCGGCGTCGAGCTCGATCACCGGGGTCGCGATCTCGATCACACCCGTGTCGAAGTAGACCGCGCCGCCGGTGGGCAGGTGATACGAGCGTCCGGTGCGGTGCATCATCGGCGCGCGAACGATCCGCGTCGGGCTGCCGAAGACGTCCTCGGGCTTGGCGGGGTTGCCGTCGACGACGATCGAGAACTCCGCCTCGAGACCCATGGCGGCGCGCGCGGTGGCCGACGCGCGCGCGCGCTCCCGGCCGCTCTTGGTCAGCTTACGCGCGTCGCGGGTGCTCACGACGCCCTCCGTTCGCTGCCGAATCCGAGATGGTCGGCGGGCGCGTCGTGCGGCACCGAGAGCACGTAGCCGAGGTCGATGTGCAGGTGATCGTCCGTGGCGCCGCGCGCGCTGCCGTACTCGCGCGTGAACCCGCCCGGAATCGTCTGCCGAGCGAGCGCGGCGTAGCGGTCGATCGCCTGCCGGTCGTCCAGAAACACGTCGCCAATGCGGTAGATGTTCACCGCCGATCCCCAACTGTGCGTCGTTGCGTTCGTGTTGATCGCGTGGCGCGGCGAGCGATAGCCTCCGTTGGCGGCAATGTGCACGAACGTGCCAGCTCCCGCGCGGAAGCGCTCGAGCGCCAGCGCGAGCAGCGTCACCGCGCATGGGACGTACCGCGGGAACGTGCGGAGCGGGGCCGCTTCCCGCACGTCGGTCTGGATGAACTCCCAGAGCGCGAAGTTGGTCGAGAGCTGCACGTTGAGCGCGTGCTCCCACGAGGGGATCTCGTAGAAGTAGCGCGGCAGCGTGCGCGGCTGGCCGCCGTCGTCATACAACACGCGCCCGGGGAGGAGCGCGTCGCGCATCGGCTTCTCGAGCCGCAGCCCGTCAACGATGCGAAGCGGAAACCGGTGCGCCTCACCCATCGACGAGCTCCTCCGTTCCCGTGAGCAGCTCGTAGACCGCGTGCGACACCTCGGCGATCGTCGCCGACCGGCCGGCGGCTTCGGGCGCCCACTCGGTGAGGATCGCGATCACGTACGGCGCGCGTCCCGGCGGGTAGACGACGCCCGCATCGTGCGCGACCGTGGAGATCTCGCCGGTCTTGTGTGCGACGCGCACGGCGCGCGGCAGCCGCGCGGGGATGCCGTTCTTGAATTCCTGTGCGTGCAGAATGGCGAGCATCTCCTGCGAGAGCTCGTCGGAAAACGCGCGGCCCTCGGCGATGGTGCGCAGCAGTTGGACGAGCCCGTCCGCGGTAACGCGATTGTTGATGCCGTGCTCGAACGCGCGCTCGTCCTCGACGCCACGCCGCACGTCGATGCCGTCGATGCCGAGCTCGTCGAGGCTGCGCTGCACCGTCTCCAGACCGACGAGGTCGAGGAGGAGGTTCGTGGCGAGATTGCTGCTCGTCGCGATCATGTGGAGCGCGAGCTCGGAGACGCGCATCATCTTGCCGGTCGCGGCGTGCACCTCGGCGTTGGCGTCCCGGTCGGCGGCCACGCGGAACGGCTCGCCGTCGGCGGCGCTGAAGAACCGATTGCGTACGTGGAGGCGCGAGCGCGGCAGCAGCCAGCCGTGGTGAATCGAGGCGTAGACGCCGAGGAGGATCGCGACTTTGATCGTGCTGGCGGCGTGGAACCAGCGGTCGGCGTGCCGTCGAAAGCTGCCGTGCGTCGCGGTGTCATAGACGGCGACGGCGATGTTGCGCGCGCCGGCGCTGCGCTCGAGCGCGTCCAGGCGATGATGGAGCGCGTCGAGCTTCGTGGGCGCCGGCGTGTCGTGACGTTGCAAAGTTGGGGCGGGCATTGGCGCCCAGTAGTTCGGCAAGCCCAATGCCGAGCGCGTCTGCGCCGTTGAGCCTGCTGTGCGCCGGCGGTACTATCCGATATGGCGAGCGACGACCGTGAGATCGAGCGGAAGTACCTGTTGCGCGCGCTGCCGGAGGGGATCGATCGCTGGCCGGCGGAGGTGATCGATCAGGGATATCTGCCCGGCGAGAAGATCAACGAGCGCGTGCGGCGCATTCGCGGCTCGGACGGCAGCGTGCGGTACGAGCGCACGTGCAAGATGGGGCGAGGGCTCGAGCGATTCGAGTTTCAGGAATCGATCGACGAGACGTTTTTCACGACCGTGTGGCCGCTGACGCGCGGCAAGCGCGTGTTCAAGCGGCGGTACCAGGTGCCGGCGGGCGAGCTGACGTTCGAGGTGGACGAGTTTCTGGACCGGGCGCTCGTGCTGGCGGAAGTGGAGCTGGAGCGGTGCGATCAGGAAATTAGTATACCAGATGTCATATCAGCGGTGCTCGTGCGGGAAGTGACCGACGAGCGGGAGTACACGAACCACGCGCTGGCGAGGTGAGTGCGAGGGGCCGGGCGTGGGAGGGTTCGCGACCGGGACGGTAGGTCCCTCGCTGCGCTCTGGCTGAGATAGGAAGCGCTCGGGATGATCAAGCTTCCAGCGCACGCCGCTACCCCAGCTCGATCCGCACCCGGATCGGCTCCGCCTCCGATTCCACCGCGAGCACGTTCACCAGCGTCCTGCTCGCGCGGCGAACGAAGTGCAGCGACACGCGCGACGCGCGCACTCGGAGGTTCGTGATCGTGAGCTCCTCGAGGAAGTCGGGGAGCACCGGGTTGCGGATGTGAAGCACGTCGCGCGGCGCGTCCGGTAAGACGCCGAGCAGCCCCTGCATCATGAGAAAGAGCGCACCGCTCGCCCATGCCTGCGGCGAGCAGCTCACCGGGTAGAGCACCGGATGCGAGCCGCCGGTGCGCGCCATGCCGCAATACAACTCCGGCAGCCGATTGAATTCCGCGGCGGCCGCGGCGTCGTTGATCGCGTGCACCACGGGGAGCGCCTGCGGGCCGAGTCCGTAGTGCGAGAGCCCGAGCACGATGAGCGCATTGTCATGCGGCCAGATCGAGCCGTCGTGATAGCTCATCGGATTGAACACCGGGTGACGGCTGCTGAGCGTTCGAATCCCCCAGCCGCACGACATGTCCGGCGCGAGGAGCGTGTGCGCGACTCGCTGCGCGCGCCCGTTGTCCGGCAGCCGGCTCCAGAGCAGATGCCCGGCGTTTGAGGCGACGGTCGGAATGGGATTCTTTGCACCATCGAGCGCGAGCGCGAAGGTGTCCAGCTCCTCGAGCCAGAAGCGCTCGATCACGCGCGCCCGCAGGCGCTGCGCGTCGAGCCGGAGCCGCATCGCGAGGTCGGCGTCGCCGAATCGCTCGAACAATTCAGCGGCGCGCACCTTGGCGTCGTAGACGTAGCCCTGCACCTCGATGAGCGCGATCGGCGGCTCGGGCAGGCGGCCGTCGGGGTAGGGGACACCGTCGCCCGAATCCTTCCAGCCCTGATTCACGAGACCGCGATCGGACGTGCGCGCGTACTCGACCAAGCCGTCGCCGTCGAGATCGCCGTAGCGATCGATCCAGTCGATCGCCCGCCGCACGTTCGACAGCAGTTCCTGCACGAAGGCATCGTCGCCGGTCCATCGCCATGTTTCGTGTACGAGAATGATGAACAACGGCGTCGCGTCGATGGTGCCGTAGTAGGGCACGTGCGGGATCTCGCCGCTCCGCGCCATCTCGCCGCGGCGCAGCTCGTGGAGGATCTTGCCCGGCTGCTCCTCGGTGAAGGCGTCCTCTTTGGTGCCCTGGCGGCCGGCGAGATACCGCAATGTGTCGATCGCGATGCGCGGATTGAGCGCCAATGTCTCGATCGACGTGATGACGGAGTCGCGGCCGAAGACCGTGGAATACCACGGAATGCCGGCGGAGATCACACGCTTGCCGTCGGCGTGCACGTAGAGCGAGCGGAGATCGTCCGTCGCACGCGCCAGCGTCGCGCTGAACGTCTCGACGTCGCTGCTCCAGCGCGAGCACTCGCCGCGCCATTCGTCGTACGCCGCGTGGAGGCGCGCGCGCCGCTGATCCATTGCATCTTCGCTCGGCGGCGCGCCGCGCGCGCGCGCGTGCTGGGCGCCGATCTCCCACTCGAGCCGCACCGAACGGCCGGGGACGAGCGTCATCGCCCATCGGGCGCGCTCGCGATCGAGCGTGTCGGGCGCGGTTCGGAAGTGGATGCCGCTCTCGATCACCTCGCCGTCGCGTCCGCGGTACGCGAAGCGCACGCGGTCGGCGCCGACGCGCGGCGCGAAGTACTCGCCGCGGCTGTCGCGCTTCCAGCCGCGGACCTCGAAGATGTCGGCGAAATCGCATCCGAACGCGAGCTCGATCCAGTAGTCGATTGGCCGGATGAGAAAACTCGTAATCGTCAGCCGCTCGATGAGCGTGTCGCCCACGATCTGCTCGCGGCGGAGATACACCGCGTGCTTCGGGTCCCAGTCGTTGCCGCCGAACGCGTGATCGGTGACGGCGAGGTCGATCTGGCCGAGGAACGGCGCGATCACCTGCGTCGAGAGGCGGACGGGCGGGCCGCCGGCGGCGCGCAGCTCGTACCGGCTGAGAATGCGCGTGTCGTTCTCGAACAGGCCAAGGGCGCAGTTGCCCGGCGGCGTGATGTCGCCGTGCCGATTCGTGAGGAGGAACAACCGATCGTGCTTGAGCGCGAGCGCGTCCGCGACGGGCGCCTCCTGGTGGCACGGGAGCGCCGCGTAGCCGACCGCGTCCTGCATGGAGATCACGCGAGGTTCGGCCGTAGCGCCCTCGTCACCGGAGCGATCGAGTTCATCGAGCGACGTGGTCGCGCTCATGAGATCGTGGGGTGGCGGTTCGAATCAGGCAATCATCAGAGCCTGCAGCGGGTCGTCGGCGGAGCGGTGCGTCAGCCGCTCGTAGAGCGCGACGTGCTCGTCGACCATCCGATCGCGGCTGAAGCGCTCGACGGCGCGGCGCCGGCAGCGCGCGCGATCGAAGCGATCGACGGGGCCGCCGGGGCGAATGAGCTCCGCGATGTGCTCTGGCGAGCGGGCGACGAACCCCGTCACGCCTTCCTCGATGAGCTCGGGGACACTGCCACGGGCGAAGGCGACGACGGGGCAACCCGACAGCATTGCCTCGATGAGGATGAGACCGAACGGCTCGTTCCACTCGATGGGCGCGAGGAGCGCGCGCGCGTCGCGGAGGAGCGGCGCCTTCTCGTCCAGACCGATCGGACCGAGCTCACGCACATTCGGCCCGCCGAGCATGGGGCGCAGCACGGCGGAGGCCCATGCTTCGTCCGGCGGATGCACGTTGCCCGCGACCCGGATCGGCACGCCCGCGGCGACCGCGGCGCGAACCGCCGTGTGCGGCCCTTTCACGCGCGCGAGCCGGCCCACGAAGCACACGTAGTCGCCGGCGGCTTCATGAGAGAATTGATATTTATCGGGGTCGAGGCCGTGATGGATCACGGTGACGTCGCCGAGCTCGATCTCGCGCCGCCGCTGGTCGTCGGAGATCGCGACGTAGTGCGCGTCGCCGCAGAACCGATAGAAGCCGGAGAGCTGTTCGTCGCGTTCGTGATGCAGTGTGTAGACGAGCGGCACGCCGGGCACGAGCCGCGCGCAGGCGAGCGCCACGGCGGAATGCGCGTGGACGACATCGAACGGGCCGCGGTCGGCGACTTGCTGCATCGCCCACGACACATGATTGAGATCGGTGAGCATCTGCGGCGGCCACTGCGCCTGCGCGTAGAGCGCGCGCAATTCCGCGGTGGTGCGAGAGTCCCCTGTGGCGAAGAGCTCGACGTCGTGCCCGCGCGCGACGAGGCCCTCGGCCAGCTCGGCGACGACGAGCTCCGTGCCGCCGTACATTCGCGGCGGGACCGCCACGAACGGAGTGGAGATCAGCGCGACGCGCATGTCATCCTTTGGCTCGAAGCAATGCGATGCGCTCGGGACTGCTGTCCAGAGCGAACAGGGTTGGTGACCGCGTTGAGATGATGTGCAGTCGCCATGCCAGCGTTGAGGCTGAGCGCGTCGCGCGGGGGCGGCAACGAGTATGAGAATACTCATCATCGGCCGCGTGGAGGCCTGAGCTCGCTTCGCATCCTCGGCGGCGGACTCGTTGGCGATCATGTGTCTCTGGGCGGCCGTGGCCTTTGTGATTGCGAGTCCCCGGAGAGTTTGGGTTTTTTCTGGGGTTCTGCAAAACGCGCCCGCACGGTCGCCGGGGACGCTACGGGAACACTGCCCCAAGCAAGCGGGTAGTACATAAAGGGACTAGCACATAAAGGGGTTGCCACGCCTCCGCCGCTGGCAGTACTATCCGTCGTCCGATTCTTGGGGGTACGATGTTCTCGGAGCGTATCGGCCGCTTGCTCAAGACTGCCCGCCAGCAACTCGAGGTGAGTCGGGAGGAGCTGGCACGCCGTGGGGGTGTCAGCCCGCGACTGGTCGCCGAGTTAGAGCGCGGACAGCGTCCGAACGTGAGCCTGGAGTCCGCGCTTAAGCTATTGAACGCGGTCGGCGTATCGGTCGTCGCCACGGCGCCGAATGGCGCCGCAGCGGAGATTAGAAGCGCATCGCGTCAGACGCTGGAGCGCGCGGCTCGCGCCGCGCAGCGGCGGCAGACGTGGACCGGGCGTCATGTGCACCTTCACGACGAGCACCGTGAGCCTCGATCCGCCGGTTCGGCATCGAAGCGCCTGTCTGCCGCCGCGCAGGTCTCGAAACAGGCATACCTCATCGCGGCTGCAGGAAATAGTCGCGGGGGACGGCAGGCAACGAGGTCGTCCAATCGGTGAGCAAACCTGCTCGTGGCGAGAACAATGATGTCCTGTCGCCCGACTTCCTAGACTTCATCACATGTCTCAACGAGCAGGGCGTCGATTTCGTGCTCGTTGGAGGCTAAGCGCTCGCGATCCACGGAGTGGTTCGCGCGACGGGCGACATCGATTTCCTGTATCGGCGGACGCGGGCGACGGTGCGTCGTCTATGCGCTGCGATGGAGGATTTCGGGGCGCCGCGGAATGTCATCGACGAAGACGCGCTCATGACTCCTGAGACCGTGACGCAGTTCGGGCGGCCGCCGTACCGGATTGATCTGCTGAACGCGATTGACGGAGTCAGTTTCTCGAAGGTCTGGAAGGGCGCTACGACGGTCAGTATAGGACCGCAGACGATCCGCGTGATCGGGCTCGCCGACCTCCGAGCGAACAAAACGGCGACGGATCGTCCCAAGGATGCGGAGGACGCGCGTAAACTTCTGGCCCGCAAGCCGCGGAAGAACCGTTAATCGGCTGTCATCACAGCGGGGCTTCGAGCTTGCAATGACCCGGGCGGGTCTCGAACCCGCGACCTACGGATTAAAAGTCCGTTGCTCTACCAACTGAGCTACCGGGTCGGTGTTGTATCAAACTTCGCCTGCTGGAACCACTTAGACAACTCGTTGCGCGACGGTCCGGCTCTGACTAGCCCGCCGATTGTGCCCGAATTGTGCCCTTCGCGAATGGAAGCACGCTCGGCGAGCCTTGCGCGGCACCGTGAAGCACAGCGAGCTTCGCCACGCCTTCGGAGAGATCGGCGGCTGACGTGATCGCGTAGCGGCGATACACCGCCTCGGTCTTGTGGCCCGTCAGCTTCATGGCGACGGAGCGCGACACGCCTGCACGTTCGAGATTCCGAACCGCCGACCGGCGAAGATCGTGAACGAGGCGGCCTTCGTGACCAGCGGCTTTGCAGGCGGCGTCCCACGCACGCCGATAGGACTTGATCGGTTTGCCGCCGCGATGGAAGACGTGAGCGATTATCCGGCCCTTCTTCTTCTCCATTTCGCGTGTCTCGTCGCGCTGCTGCTTGAGCAGATCGGCGAGCGGCTGCAATACGGCGAATGGGAACTCGCGACCTTCGCGATTCTTCGTCGTACCGGGCTCCAGTCGCACGACACCCGCCTCGAAGTTCACTTGCCCCCATGTCAGCCCGCGCGCCTCGCCCGCGCGCCAGCCAGTGAGGTAGAGGAAGCGAACGAACGGCCGAAGCGCGATCGGAAGATGCGACTCCACCTTCGCGAAGTCAGCAGGCTCAAAGAATCCCTTGCGCGCATTGTCCACCTTCACGCTCGGGATGTATGGCCGCTGCGCCGCCTTCCCCGCGCGCACGGCGAGCGAGAAGGCTCGCTTGAGGCACGCCAGTTCGTACGCGATCGTCGCGGGCGCGGCCTCGGCCTCTTGGCGCAGGCGGATGTACGAGGCGATCCGATCGCTCGTGATGTCTGGCACGCGCGAGAAGGCGAAGAACTCACGCAGATGCACAAGGGCCGTCTCGACGCGCTTCACCGAGCGGTGCCCGTTCAGCTTGTAGTCGTCGAGCAGCATCGTCACGATGTTCTCGAACGTCGTCTTATCGGCGTCGGGTCCGATCAGTCGCCCGGCACCCATCTCAGCGAGTCGCCGCTTCAGCAGCTTCACCGCGTCCCCACGCTGTGTCGAATGGCTCGACTCCCGATACTTGCGTCCGCGATACGAGTACCTGATCCAAAAGGTCTCGCCTCGCTGGTAGACGCCTCCTGTTCCTGCCGTTCGCTTCATTCTGCGTTCCTCCGATGATTGGTGAGAGAACGCTGCACGCGCTTCGACTCCTTCGCCGCTGCGGTCGCGATAGCATCCAACGCATCGGCGACGGCCTCGGCCACGGCCTCGGTTGCGTTCCGTTCGCCGGAGACGATACGGGCGAGTTGCACATGTGAGATGCCGGTGCGGCGCGCGAGTTCGCGAAGACTCACCGGCGCGCTGGCGAGCGCCTGCTGGACCGTGCGCGTGAGAGCGTTCATTGGCGGTAACATATTGTTACCAGAGTCAGAGTTACGCAAGATCAGCTTCTCGGGCGATTGGCGGCCCAGCGTTCGAGGCCGCGCGCATCGAAGCGCAGTGTGCGGTGGCCGATCTTCCTCGTGAATGGCAGATCGCGGGCGTGTCGGTAGAGCCAACTCACCTTGACGCTCAGTCGCGCCGCCGCGTCGTCGATCGAGAGTAGTTCATCGCGATGCCCATCCGGCGCTGGACGTGCCGGTTCGGCCGCCGTCGTTGCAGAGCGTGCGACCACGGCGGTGAGCGCACGCGCTAGCTCACCGGCGAGCGCGGGCAGATCGCTCGTCGGCGTCTCCTGAACGAGGGCCGTCAGCGTCTCAGCGGGGCTCATGGACGGGCACAATGCGGGCACAACTGCTCGCGGCGGCGTTGCACCGCAACGACTTATAGATGCGCGACGGACTAACCATCCGCTGCGAATGAGTTGCCGCCGACGAAATGGGCGTCATCCGCATACACCGCCTCATCGCTTCGTCGCTCGCATCTTCGCGACGAGCGCCTTGAACTCGTCCTCGACCTCACCCGCCCAAGGCACAATCTCGGGCGGCAGGCGCTTCGAGAAGTTGTAAGTGTCTGGGTCAACCAGCAGGTCCTTCGCAACGTAGTGCGCGCCGCGCTTCTGCTGATCGTATCGTGAGAGATCGGTGAAGCCGAACGGCCAAAGCCGCCTCATCTCGCGAACATCGAGTCCGGCCGTGCCATGCAGCAGCGCGTGAACATGGGCGAACTTGCCTGTACCCCGATCGCGCTCGACGGCGTAGAAGTGGTTGATCCGCTGCCGCGCCGCGAACGCGAGGCGTCGAATGAAGTAGTCGTGATACAGTCTGATCAAGCGATCCGGTTCCGCGCCGCGATCGACGGTGAGTGTGACGAAGTGATGCCATTCGCGGGTGCTGATGAACATTCCGACCGCCAGCGCGTACACGGCCATCTCCATCGAGTCACCAGTTTCTTCACCGCGAACGCGCGGGCGGCGCGGCGGTCGGTTCGAGGAGTTTTCAGCAGCCATCTTGATCCACCTACTCCGATGTACGAGGGGGTGAAGTGCAGTTGCGAGACGTGGCCGAGCCCCCGGCGCGTGAGAGCATCCTCGGGAGCGCCGGTCGTTCGCGGGTCGGATTATGTGGTTCGCCGCCGAAGCGGCCTTACTGCGCTACGCGCTGCGGTGCCGATCGTTCACGTTCGCGCTCGGCGCGAAGACGTTCTACGTCAGCGGCGCTGACGAACCATCGGCCGTCGCGCCGCTCTCCCTTCAGCCGTCCAAGAATCACCCAGCGAAGCGTCTGGTTGTACGACGCCCCGAGCTTGACGGCCGCCTCGACCAGAGGCACTTCTTCGTTCTCCATCTCTCTCTCCTTCTCGCGTGCAAGCAACGTCTACACGCGGGCGCGGCAGGACAAGCGCGGCGACTCGACATGTCGATTGAGCGACATAAGCGGAGCAATGAATGGCGAGACGAAGACTTTCGTTGAAGGACCGTCAGCGCATCCGAGACCGGCTAGAACGGTTTCAGGTCAAGCACTACGAGGACCGGCAAGCGATGAACGACGCCATGGGGGTGCCGCACAACACGGCGGTCGGCTGGTTCGCACCCGATCCGCGAGTCCCTGACCCGGTGTGGCTGGTGAGTCTCGCGAGAAGCAAGAACCTCAATCTGAATTGGCTGCTTCTCGGGGAGGGGCCGGAGCTTCGCCGCGTCGATTCGAGCGCGGATGTCTGGACTACCCTGCATCAGACTCTGGTGGAGGAATTGATCCTCCACGGTGCGCCGCGCGCCGAAGCGGAGCAGATGGTCCCCGATGGGATTGATCTCTACCGACACTTCATGTCGGAGATGCTGGAAGGGTGGACCCGGTGGGATCGCAAGCAGCGCAGGCTCAAAGCGCGGTCGATCGGTGCGGCGCTTGAGCGAGTGTTAGCCGGACTCGAACCGCTGCCACGGCGTCGCGCGCTTCGTCGCGGATTGGCGTAGCGAATCGGCCGTCGCTACTTCCGACGAGTTCGGCCGACCGTGCGGCGTGATCGCGGAATGCGCTTGCGTTGCGCGCCCGTCGTGGGCTCGGACGAAGCGCGTTCGACTTCGACGAGCAGTTGTGCGAGAGTCAGTCTGAGCGCCTTTGCGAAGCGATCGGCGACATCGAGCGACAAGCTGGACTCACCGCGCTCGACCGACCCCTCAAAGTTCCGCGATACGCGAGCCTTATCGGCCAGCTTCTCTTGAGAGAGGCCGGCTTCGATTCGTAAACGTCGTACCGTCTCGCCGAATGCCCGGCGCAGCGTCGTCGTCATCGGGGCGTAAGACGCCACGCTCGACGGCCCGAGTCTACCAACTTAACTTGTCATTAGCTCCGGCGTCGTCGCCGGGGAATTGTCAACGAGGCTGTCGATGGGACCGGAATCCGGCAAGCGAGATCGCACGGTCGAGCTTCTGTCACCAACTGAGCGCGGGTGGTGGCTCCGGACGCGCCGTCCAGACGACGCCGTGAGCATCGTGTTCCGTCCCGAGGCTGAACCGCTCGCCGTATCGGCCGATCACGACGGTCCCGCCTGCGGCCCATTCCGCGCCGTGCTCGTCGCGCACGAGGGCAGGATGGCCGTCGTTCAAGTCTTCCTCAATGGCGTAGTCGGTGGGTACATCGTCGATCTCGACACGGCTGACGGCGAGTCCCGAGTCATTCTTCCTGTTCGCGCTGAACTCGATCGCGCTCTCGGGACTTCCATCGCTGGCTGTTTCGCCGTCGCCCGCGTGCAACTCGCGGACGACGAGGAATAGCGCAGTGAGTGAGTTCGTGAATGCGTTCCTGTCGGCGTGGCGAACGATGCGTACAGACGTTCGCTACCTGCACTCCATCGACTTCAAGTGGCTCGTCGTGTTCTTCGTCGTGTCCGCCGTCGCCACGGCAGTCGTGCGCGGTATCACGCTGCGGCGACTCTATCGCAAGAACCGACTGCTGCACTTGCTCGTAGCCGTGCAAGCGGCGAACGACGAACTACGCAGGCGCGGCTCACACCTCCAGATCGACACTGACGGCGTTGAGGTCTGATTGTGAGATTCTGGTACTGGTTATGGGACGACTGGTTCTCGGTGAACGTGGGATGGGTGATGGCCGCCGTCGCGCTTGGCATCCTGACCGGCGCGTTCGTTGCCGAACTGCGATTTGAGCGGCGGCTTCGTCGGCAGTCGCCGGAGAAAACCGTCGAGTGACAGGATATGATGGTGGTCTGCGCGGCTAATCTTCATCCGCCCGCGAGCGGGCGCGGGGTAAAGAGCGGCGATCCCGGTTTTCATGACCAAGGACCAGGGCGAGACGGCGCTCGGGGCTGTAACGGCCGCATAGCTCGAACTCAGGCACTCAGCCACCGGCTCGAATATCAAGTACGTGTTAACATCATTAAGGAGTTCTAATCTTTCGCTGCCGACAACCCAAGCGCACCGAACGCAGAAGGCTCGCCGCCTCATTGAGAAGGCGTACCAGATCAACGAGTCAACTCGCGTCCTGCGCGTCGAACTTCTCGGCGACGCCGTGGCCGTCGCGCGAGTCGTCCAAGGGGACTCGGCGATTCCCGCGCTTTGGTTCGCGCAGCAGCAGGCCAGTGGCCGTGTCGTTCGCTTGCTTCGCGAGAATCGCGACGCCTTCACGACGCTGCGAGCCATGATCAGGTACTTGGACGATGCATACGCTCGGTTCGGCGGACCGAACGGTGAGCCTCCGCAGCCAGTGCCGCCGCCATCGAAAGGCTCGCTGCGGCTAATTCGCTAGGTTTGCCGCGCCAGCCATAGCCCGAAGAGTTTCGGGGTATTTACGGCAGGCCGAGAGTTAGAGATATTCCAAGGATTCAACAACTTCTCCCTCTCCCTCTGCCGTGGCCGCCAGCGCGCAACTCCTGCTGTTTCCGAGCATTGCCGCCGATGAATTGGCGACCGAGCAAGCGCTCGTGGCCTACCTTGCCGCGCTAGGAGCCGGGACGGTTCCGTCGCTCTCGTTCGCGGAGCGGGCGCTCCTGAAGAAGGCCGCGGACCCCGAGTCGCCAATCATCAAGAACCTCCGTCGGGCCATTCGCGATGGCGAAGATCCGCTCGGCGACGCCTTTGCTCGGCTTCGCAATCCAGTGGAGCGCAGGCCGCTGGGCGCGACGTACACGCCGCTGCCGATCGTAGACGAGATGGTGGCTTGGGCTGCGACTCACGCCTTTCCTGATCGCGTCGTTGATCCGGGAACGGGCTCGGCACGCTTCCTTCTCGCGGCCGGTCGGGCATTTCCGCAAGCGCAACTCGTCGGCCTGGAGATCGATCCGTTGGCCGCGTTGACGGCGCGCGCGAACTTGGCGGCGGCGGGCTTCGCCGGTCGGTCGCGCATTCTGCTCGGCGACTATCGGACGGAGGTGCTTGAGCGCATCAGCGGCAAGACGCTGTTCATCGGCAACCCGCCATACGTCCGGCATCACTTGATCGCGCCAGAGTGGAAAGAGTGGCTCGTCACGCAGGCGAAGGCGCGACGGTACGCCGCGAGTCAGCTCGCTGGCCTTCACGTCCACTTCTTTCTCGCTACCCTCGCGCACGCACACGATGGTGACTATGGAGCGCTCATTACAGCGGCCGAGTGGCTCGACGTCAACTACGGCAAGCTCGTTCGCGAGCTGTTCCTGAACGAGCTTGGTGGCGAAGGCATTGTCGTCGTCGAGCCGACCGCCCGACCGTTTCCTGATGCTGCGACGACGGCCGCGATCACGACATTCGAGATCGGCAACCAGCCGTCGTCGATTCGACTTTCGCGTGCGCCCGGCGTTGAGGACATCGGGCGTGGTCTCCAGAACGGAATGCTTGTCCGTCGTGAGCGCCTTGCGGCCGAGCGTCGTTGGAGCCCTCTCCTCCGTATGGCGCGACCCATCCCCGAAGGGTACGTCGAACTCGGCGAACTCTGTCGCGTTCACCGTGGGGCGGTGACGGGTTCAAACAAGGTGTGGATCGCCGGTCCGCACAGCGCTGACCTTCCTAAAAGTGTCTTGTACGCGAGCATCACAAAGGCGCGCGAGCTGTTCAACGCTGGCAGTGTACTCGCGGACACGCAGCGGTTGCGCCGAGTGATTGACCTGCCGGAAGAGCTGGATGAGTTGCCCGACTCAGAGCGCGGCAGGGTCGATCAATTCCTGAAGTGGGCGCGCACGATGGGCGCGGACAAAGGATATGTCGCGACGCATCGGCGGGCTTGGTGGTCGGTAGGATTGCGGCAGCCGCCTCCGATCATGGCGACCTACATGGCGAGGCGTCCACCCGCGTTCGTAGAGAATCGGGCCGCCGCGCGCTACATCAACATCGCCCACGGCATCTACCCACGAGAGCCGATGAACCCAGTACAGATTGCGAGCTTGGCCTCCTACCTGATGGTCGCGAGCAAGACCGCCGAGGGACGCACATATGCTGGTGGGTTGATGAAGTTCGAGCCCCGCGAAATGGAGCGGATTCTCGTGCCCCGTCCCGAACTCCTCGCGGCCGAGGGAGCGAAGTGACGGCACCTCCGATACTCACGGCGGTTCAATTAGAAGCTCTGCGGCAGGAAGCGATCGCGATATTTCGAGAGGAGCGGATGCAGGAGCCGCTGGAAGATTATCTCGACGCGTTCGACGAGTATCTCGGTGTCACCGAGGAATTGCTGGAAACCAGCGTTGACCTCACGCAGTTGGAAGAGCACGCACTCACGATCCTGACGAACGAGAGCTTACTCGAAGCGTTCCGCTATCTGGCAGCGCCGCCGATCTCCGAGGCCGATCTCAAGACCGTGGCCGATGTGAAATCGCTCGCTGCGGGACGCCTGACCGCCGATCCCGACGCGGTGCGCGAGATCGTCCGGACGGTTCTGATCGGAATCGATCGTAAGCGCTTTCCCTGGGTTCAGGAGCATCGAGATCCGCAAGAAAACGAGCGCTACGCTGCGGCGCTTGCGACGGCTGCGCTCTTGGCGACGCAGCGTGTCGGAACGAATCGCCGGAACACAAGTAAGTCCGATCAGGAAGAGAGGGTGCAGGCGGCGCTGCTTGGTGCGGGCTTCGCGCAGGTGAACACGCGGCCGCTCTCGACGCTCGCGGACGCGCCGCAGCCCGGAGAGTTTTGTCGCGAGAGTATGCTCGGAACTCGCAAAGCGGACTTTGTGATCGGCCTGCATGATCGGCGAATCCTCGCGTTGGAATGCAAGGTGTCCAACAGCGAGCTCAATTCGATAAAGCGACTCAACAACGACGCAGCCGTGAAGGCGGGCGTGTGGCTCGAGGAGTTCGGTGCTCGAAACGTGGTCCCCGCCGCGATGCTCAGCGGGGTCTACAAGCTGCGCCACCTCGAACAAGCGCAGCAACGTGGCCTGACTCTTTTCTGGGCGCATCGCCTCGACGAGCTGGTCGCGTGGATCGCGAGCACCCGCCCAGCGGAAATGCCTCGCCGCGTCACAGAAGCGCGTCGCGTCGCCGAAGATCGCCGCCGATAAGGGGGAAGTGTGGTTCGCCGGAGAAAGACCCGAGCACAGCAGGCCGAGGAATGGGCGAACGCTAGACGTCGGGCGTGGGAGGAGTTTCAGCCTCGCCTTGCTGCGCTAGCGACGATCGAGGACGCACATCGCCTGATGGCGGATTGCCCGCCGCCCGACACGCCTGCACGATCGTACTTCTCGAATTTCGCGTTCTTTCTGGACAACCTCGTTCCTCCCGGCGGCGCGAGCGCGTCCGAGCTCATGCTCTATAGCGAATTTGTCGACCGGCTCGTGAATGCGGGAACGCTCGCGGCCGATCGCGGCGCGGAGGTCAACACGGCGCTCCGGAGTGCCATCGGTTCGGCTCTAATGCGGTAGCCGAGGGGCGTGATCGCGCGCAGTCACTCGCAGTCGGAGAATGACGCATGGCCCGGAAGAAGATGCAGCGCCGCTACGTGAAGGGATCGATCTACCGCGTCGTCGGCCCGTCGAAGGGAGAGCGCAAGCTGGAGTTCGTCGGCCGGTTCAAGATCGATGGCAAGGAGCATCTGATTTTCAAGACGCAGCGGAAGGCGAAGAAGAGCCGTTAGCGTAGCCGGATGCCCCGCACCGTGGAGGCCGTTGACAGGCCCGTCACTGCCGGGCTAGGTTTCTTCGCGCTACCAAATTCATGTGTCGCAGCCCAGTTCGCCCGATGATCACTTAGGATCATCATTATGAACTGGCGGGCATCGCCGGTAGCAAGGAAAAACCATGTTGTACTCAGTTCCCGCCGTGCGGGGCGTCCAGAACGGCCAGGAAGTGTTCCTGTTCCTTCTCCCCGCCAAGACGCTGAACGCGCTCCCGATCAAGGTTGAGCAGTTCGACCCCGACAAGCCGTACGACGATTCGGCCCAGGGGTATCAGCGCGCCGCAGAGAAGAACCGCGCTCGCCGCTTTGCGCGGTATCTCGAATCGCCCGACGCGATCTCTCCGACCGCACTGATGCTGAACGACCGGAACCGCGTGTCGAAGTTCGACGCGGCGAAGGGCGTGCTCACGTTCGACTCGGACAAGGGACCGATCTTCAACTACGACGGCCAGCACCGCGAGCTGGGCTACCGTTTCCGTTTGGAGAACGATCCCGGATTCTCGGAGTTCCCGATCCCTGTCGTGATGACGCGCGGCATGGACAAGCTCGCCGAGATGCTTCAGTTCCGGACGATCAACAGCACGGCGAAGGGGGTCGCCACGGCGCTCGTGAACGCCATCCTCGCGAAGCTGCACGCGACCGAGGGCGATCAGGCGCTCGACGGTGATGTCGGGATGCAGCGCAACGTCGTCAGCTACAAGGCGACAGAGTTGCTGAACAACGATCCGGACGGCCCGTGGTATCATCTGATCGCGTTGCCAAATCAGTCTCAGTGGACCAAGCGCGACATCCGCGAGGACCCGGCTCGTGAGCACACGCGCGTCATCAAGGCCAACTCATTCGTGGATGGTCTGCGACCGATCTACGACTACGTATCCACGCTCAGCTTGGCGGCGGGGATCGACGAGAAGGCTGAGAACATCGCGCGGATCGTCGGCGAGTTCTGGTCGGCGTTGAAGGAGATGATGCCGGAGGCGTTCGACGCGGCGAGCGACTACGCCCTGTTCCATTCCGGTGGCGTGGGTCCTATCCACCTCGTGCTTCGCGACTTGCTCGTGAAGATGCACGTCGGCCGTCGCGACTTCGTGAAGGCCGAGTTCATGGTGATGTTGGAGGGATCGGACTTGCTGAATACCGCCGAGTTCTGGCGGTCGGACAATGAGGACGGTGCGCGCATCTACTCGGGCAAGGCGAACTGGCCCGACTTGGCGCGTCGCATCATCCGCGACGTGGACGAGGGCGCGCGCGCGGGCGCGTGAGCGTTCTCTGACGCAGGCCGAAGGGGTCGTCCGCGAGGGCGGCCCCTTCTTGCTTCCCGCACACGGCGTCGAAGAGACCCCCCCAAAGGGGTACGCCCGATGCGCGTAAGTCATTGCGGCTTACCACGTGGAGGGCGTCCCTCTCAGGGGCCGGTCGCCATTGCACCATCAGATGACACACCGCAAGCGGCCCACAGTGGTAGCATCGCGCGGACTAACGCCTTCTCGTTCGCGGAGTTCGCGATCTCCACAGTGGGAGGGGGATTGCTTCGGACACCGGCGATCGACCGATTCGGGCGACAGCGGCGTGGTGTGCGTGACAAGCGTGACGAGCGTGACAGTGCGTGACATGCGTGACCTGTCACAAGTTTGCTGTGCCCGAACTGTGCCCGCACGCGCGTCAACCATCAACAAAACGAGGGACCGTCTCTCGACGATCCCTCGCGTAAGTAGCATTCTCACAAGACCATCGGCGATCATCGTCCATCACCGTGAAGCGCGCCGTCCGGCTTAAAAGTCCGTTGCTCTACCAACTGAGCTACCGGGTCGCCAACGACAAACTCCAACCCCTAAACCTACACCGCCGCCGGCCCCTGATCGATGGCGAGCTTCATCAGCTCCGCCAGATGCATCGCGCGGCGCCCCGTCGTCTGCACGATCTGCTCGCGACAACTGAATCCGTCCGCCACGATCAGCGTATCCGCCGCCGCCCCGCGCACTGCCGGGAGCAGCACGCGCTCACCGCACGCGATCGAGACGTCATAGTGCTCGCCCTGCTCGTATCCGAACGCGCCGGCCATGCCGCAGCACCCGGAGTCGAGCACGGTGTACTCCGCACCCATGCCGTCGAAGAGGCGCGACTGACAGTCGAAACCGAGCATCGACTTTTCATGGCAGTGTCCGTGCACGACGACGCGCCGCGCGAGCCGTGGGAGCGAGAGCGCACCCGAACGCGGCCGGTCGCCCTTCACGAGAAATTCCGCCAGCGTGAACGTCTGATCGCGAAGGCGCTTCGCCTCCTGCTCGCCCGGCAGCATGTTCACCAGCTCGTCGCGGAACACGGACGCGCAGCTCGGCTCCAGCGCCACGATGCGCGTGCCGGCGCGGATGTGGGGCGCCAGCGTCGTTAGAGTTTGCTGAAGCAAGCGCTTCGCGAGCGGCAGCATACCATAGTCGTAGAGCGGCCGGCCGCAGCAGAGCGGCCGCGACGGAATGAGCACCTCGTATCCGGCCGCCTCGAGCACCTCGACGGCTGCCTGCGCGGTCTCGGGGAGGAAATAGTTGTTCCACGTGTCCGGCCAGAGAATCACCGGTGGCGCTCCGGCGTTTCGACGCGCTCGATGCGCGTACCAATGCCGGAACGTGTGTCGCGCGAACGCGGGAATGCGTCGCGCGGGCGCCATGCCGATCGCGCGCTTCGCGATCGTGCGCAGCCCGGGCGTCTGCGTCACGAAATTGGCGGCCCACGGCAGGTGGGACGCGAGCCGCGCCCAGCGGTGCATCAGTCCGCACGCGTACGCGGAGATCGGCCGGCGCCGGCCGTCGTAGTAGTGCGAGAGAAACTCCGCCTTGTACGTCGCCATGTCCACGTTCACCGGGCATTCGCTCCGGCACGCCTTGCAGGCGAGGCACAAGTCGAGCGAATCCTTCACGGCTTCGTCGCGCCACCCGGCGGTGAGCGGATTGCCCTCGAGCATCTCGAACAACAGTCGCGACCGGCCCCGGGTCGAGTGCCGCTCCTCGCGCGTCGCCATGTAGCTGGGACACATGGTGCCGCGATCATGCTTGCGGCACACCCCGGTGCCGACGCATCGGTTCGCCGCGTACGCAAAACTGTCACGATCATTCTGGAATGAGAATTCCGTGACTGGCTCCCACGGCTGATAGTGGGTCCCCCAGCGCAGGTTCATGTCGACGGGATAGGCGTCGATGACCTTGCCGGGGTTCATCTTCCCGCGGGGGTCCCACGCGGCCTTGAAGTCGCGGAAGGCCTGCATCAGGTCGTCGCCGAACATGATCGGCAGCAGGCTGCCGCGCGACTGGCCGTCGCCGTGCTCGCCGGAGAGCGAGCCGCCGTACGACGTCACGAGGTGCGCGGCCGCGGTCAGAAACTCCTTCCAGTTGGCGATGCCCTCGGGCGTGAACAGGTCGAAGTCGATCCGGCTGTGCAGGCAGCCCTGGCCGAAATGGCCGTACAGCCCCGCCTCGTATCCATGGCGCTCGAGCAGCGTGCTCAGATCGCGCAGGTAATTGCCCATGTCGTCGGGCGCGACGGCGGAATCCTCCCAGCCGGGATAGAAGTCCGGCTTATTAGGAATCTTTGATACGGAGCCGAGGCAGGCTTCACGGACGGTCCAGATGAGATGTTCCTGTTTCGCATCCTCGAATACCTTCCAGCCCCGCGCGGCGCGGCGGCCTTCGACGGAGGCGGCGAGCCGCCGCGCGCCGGCCGCCGCTTCCTCCTGCGATTCGCCGCCAAATTCGACGATGAGCCAGGCGTTGCCGTCGGGAAACAGTGAGCGGCCCGCGGTCGACATGCCCTTGTCGCGCATGTAGTCGAACATCCGGCCGTCGATTCCCTCGAGCGCGATCGGGTCGAATCCATTGCAGAACGGCACGTCGTCGGCGGCGGCGAAGATGTCGTCGTAGCCGAGGATGACGAGCGTTCGCACCGGCGGGCTGTGGACGAGGCGCAGCTTGGCCTGCAGCACGACGACGCACGTGCCCTCGGTGCCCACGAGCGCGCGTGCGACGTCGAACCCGTGCTCCGGCAGCAACTGGTGCAGGGGATAGCCCGACACGAGCCGCGGAATGCGCGGGAAGCGTTGTCGAATGCGATCGCCGTAGCTGTCGCGCACGGCCGCGAGACGCGAGTAGATCTCGCCGCGGACGCCGCCCTCGCGGATGATGCGCGCGAGCTCGGCCTCGCTCGTGGGGCCGGCCCACATACGCAGGCCGTCGTAAGTGAGGATTTCCAGCTCGAGCGTGTTGTCCTCGACCTTCCCGGCCATCTGCGCGTGCATGCCGCACGAGTTGTTGCCGATCATGCCGCCCAGCGTGTTGCGCGCGTGCGTCGCGGGGTCTGGTCCGAACGTGAGGTGCCGCGCTTCGGCCGCGTTGCGGAGATCGTCCAGCACCGTGCCCGGCTCGACGCGCGCCCACTTGTTCTCCCAGTCGATCTCGAGCACGCGATTCATGTACTTGCTCATGTCGATGACGACCGCCGCATTGCATGCGGCGCCGGCGAGGTCGGTCGCGCCGCCGCGCGATACGATCGGTGCGCCGAACTCACGGCAGGCCGCCACTGTCGCCACAACGTCGTCCGCATCGCGGGGTAGCACGACGCCGATCGGGATCTGCCGATAGTTGGACGCGTCGGTCGAATACAGCGCGCGATCGCCGGCGTCGAAGCGCACTTCGCCGCGCACGCGCGACCGCAGCACCGCGGCCAGGCGATTCACATCGATGCCCAGAGCGTCGCCGCTGATGGCGTCGGGTCGCGGCGCGGTCGGCGGCGGCGAGTTGACGCCGCGCCCCGTGCGGCGTAAGACCGGTAGCAGTGGTTTGAGCGTCATCGCGGTATAGAGTGACGTGTGACCACAAGAAGCATACCGACTATCGCGGCGCGGCGATCGCGGACGCGCCGGCTCGCTCTCGGCGCGTAAATCGCGTGATCAGCATCCTGTCAATCACACGCGTTCAACGGCCAGCAGGCTGATCACATGCTCCTCACGCCTCACGAGACAAAGTCTCTCGAAGAGACCGCGAACGACATTCGCGAGTCGGTCATCGAGATGCTCGTGCACGCGGGCTCCGGTCACACCGCGGGGCCGCTCGGCATGGCCGACGTGTTCACCGTGCTCTACTTCCACACGCTTCGGCATGACCCGAAGAACCCGGCGTGGGATGGACGGGACCGTCTGGTGCTCTCCAACGGGCATATCTGCCCGGTGCTGTACGCGACGATGGCGCACGCCGGATACTTCCCGCTCGAAGAGCTGAACACACTGCGGAAGTTCGGCTCGCGCTTACAGGGTCATCCGCATCGCGAGTTCCTGCCCGCGCTCGAGACGAGCTCCGGTCCGCTCGGCGAAGGTCTGTCTCAGGCGGTGGGCATGGCGATCGCCGACAGAATGGACGGCCAGGACGGCGCGCGGAAAATCTATTGCCTGATGTCCGATGGCGAGCTCGAGGAAGGCGAGACGTGGGAAGCGGCGATGCTCGCCGGAAAGCAGGCGCTGTACAATCTCGTCGCGCTCATCGATCGCAACAACATTCAGATCGACGGATTCACGGAACAGGTGATGCCGCTCGAGCCGCTCGCCGACAAATGGCGCGCGTGGAACTGGCACATCGTGGAGATCGACGGCCACAACGTGCAGGAGATCGCGGCGGCGTTCGACGAGGCGAAGAGCATCTACGAGAAACCGACGATGATCATCGCGCACACGATTCCCGGCAAAGGTGTCGCCGAGTTCGAGCGCGATTTTCACTGGCATGGCAAACCGCCGGACGCGGAGCAGGCGCGAATGGCACTCGCCGAGCTGCGGACGCTCGGACGAAAGATCGAGAGCGAAGCGGAATAGATGGCCGATGCACCCTCTCGTCTCGACGAGACGCTGAACCCAAAACTTTTCGACGACGACGTCGAAGAGATCGCCATTCGCACGGGCTTTGGCGAGGGCCTCGTCTGCGCCGGCGACGCCGACCCGCGCGTCGTCGTACTCTCCGGCGATCTCACCGAGAGCGCGCAGGCGCTCGCGTTCAAGAAGAAATTTCCCGAGCGCTTCGTCGAGCTTGGCGTCGCCGAACAGAACATGGCGGCCGTCGCGAGCGGGATGGCCGCGATGGGCAAGATCCCGTTCATCACGTCGTACGCGATGTTCAGCCCGGGCCGGAACTGGGAGCAGATTCGCACGACGATCGCCTACAACAACCAGCCGGTGAAGATCGCGGGCTCACACGCCGGCGTATCCGTCGGGCCGGACGGCGGAACGCATCAAGCGATTGAAGACATCGCGATCACGCGCGTCGTGCCGCGCATCATCGTCGTGTGCCCTTGCGATGCGATCGAAGCGCGCAAGGCGACTGTCGCCGCGGTGACGACGGGTACGCCGGTGTATCTCCGCCTCGCGCGCAACAAGACGCCCGTCATGACGACGGATGGCACTCCGTTCGAGATTGGCCGCGCGCGAATCGTGTGGAAGTCCGACAGTCCGAACGTGGGGTTCGTCGCGACGGGCGCGCTCCTGCACAACGCGCTGCTCGCCGCGCGCACGCTGCGCGACGAGGGCATCGAGGTCGAAGTGATGAACCTGTCGACCGTGAAGCCGCTCGACACGGACGCAATAGTCGCGCTGGCGAAAAAGGCGAAGCGCATCGTGACGATCGAAGAGCATCAGGTGTTCGCCGGGATGGGATCCGCCGTCGCGGAATGTCTCGTGGAACGCTACCCGGTGCCGATGCGCTTTGTCGGCGTTCACGATCGCTTCGGGCAATCGGGCACGCCCGAGCAGCTCGTCGACTATTACGGCATGGGATTGGACGCCATCATCGACGCCGCGCGCAAGGTCATTGCTGCTTGACGAGACCGATGACGATGTCTCCCACGTTCGTTCCGGTGGAGCGCGAACGGAGCAGCGCGTGCACCGATTCGAGCGACGCGTGCGACGCGTGCTCCGCCAAGTCGCGCTCGGGGTCGCGCGACGCGTTCGCGATCGCCCGCCAGGTGCTCGCGTCGACGACGGCGCCGGCGGCGTCGGTCGGTCCGTCGCGTCCGTCGGATCCGGCCGCGAGCAGTGCGAGGCCGCGTGCGCGCTCACCCAAACCGTCGAGTGCGCGCGCGGCCGCCAGCGCGAGCTCCTGATTCCTGCCGCCAGGCGGAGCGTTCGCATCGAGGCGTACCGTCGTTTCACCGCCCCAGATCATGCAGCCTCGCGCGGTGCGCTTGTCATGTGCGCCGGCAGATGATGCCGCGAACTGTACGAGTTCTCTAATCAACCGCTCGCCGGTGCGTGCTGCGTCGCCCTGAATCGGCGTGTCGACGACGTTGACCGGCGCGAGTCCGATCTCGTGCGCGCGCGCAGATGCGCCTTCTCGTGCGCTGCGATTGCCGAGGATGATCTTGGACGTCACGATGCGGAACGCGGGATCGCCGGGCTTGGGCGTCTCCGGAAGCTCGCCGCGAGCCACCGCGTCGAGATGCTTCTTCAACGGTGGAGTGATGCATGACTGCACCTCGTCTTGGTCGACGAGACGCAGCAGCTCCTTCGCCGTGCGCGGATCGGGGACGCACGGACCCGATCCGATCACCGCCAGGTCATCGCCGATGACATCGGAGATGATCAAGCAGCGCACGCTCGCCGCGCCGCGCTTCGCGAGCGCTACCGCGAGTCGCCCGGCCGCCCACCGCGAGAATCGTTTGCGAATCGCATTCGACGCGGCGATGTCGGCACCGGACGCGAGGAGACACTTGAACAGTTGCGTGACATCGTCCGCCGAGATTCCGGGGACGGGCGCGGCGACGAGGCTCGACGTCCCGCCGGACAGCAGCACGAGGACGTCGTCACCGCGCGACACACGCTCGACGAATGACGCGATGCGTTCAGCGGCGGCGAACGATCCCTGACCGGGAACCGGGTGATCGCCGTACACGAGCTCGACGTCTCCAGTCGGCGCTTCTGCGCCGGTCGTCGTGACGATCAGCGCGCCCGGCGCTGAATGCCCTGCCGATTCGAAAAGCTCGATCGCCGCGCGACACATGTGTGCGCCGGCCTTGCCCAACGCGAGAATCCACGGCGCGCGGCGAGCGGATGATTCGTCGCTCGCCAGTGCACGCGACACTGCCCGCGCCGGATCGACGGCGTCGACGGCGGCACGATACAGATCCTCGAGTAGTCGTCGATCGTCGCCACGCTTGGCGGAAGCCGCGTTCGCCGGCACGCTATGGTGTTCAGCTCTGTGGGCCATCTCCGCCGCCCGGGCCGCGACCATGACCTTTACCGCCGTCAGGCTTTCCGCCGCCGTGATCGCCACCCGGCGGACCGCCGCGTCCGGCCGGCGGCCCCGCGTGCGCCGGCGGCGCTCCATGCGCGACGGGCGGCGCGGGATGCGGAGCAGGCTGCGCATGCTCCGCGCGCTGCGGAGCAGGTTGGGCTCGAGGCGCAGGCACGTTCATCTGCGGCGCTACGGCATGCGGCATCGCACGCATGATGCGCGGCGCGAGCTCGCCCGACGCTTGCCCGTGCTGTGCGCCGCGCGAATTGTCGCGCGCGTTATCGCGTGCATTGTCGTGTGCATTTTCACGCGGATTGCCGTGCCCAAACGCGCCTGTCAGCAGCGTGCGCGGCGTTTCGACGATGTGCGGCGGCCTGGCTGCCGGCCTTCCACGAATCACCGCCCTAGGCATCGGCCGGGCCGCCGGGCGCCACGCGACCGGAATCGCCGCCGTGCGCGCTGGTGCAACGCGCATGAGATGCGTCCGCACGGGGCCGCCCGCGCTGAACACCGTCACGGGCACCGCGGTCAACGCCGCCACGCGATTCGCCCATCGGCCGCCCGGCGGACCGCCGGCGCGAATCAGCGGCGCGACGTCGCGCACCTTTCGGAGATTCGTGATGTTGATCGTTTGCACATATTCGTCGGTGTGCGGATACGGCGGGAGATACGCCTCCTCGGGACCGAGCGGGAACCACGCCTGCGCCGGCGCGGTGTTGCCGCCCACGGCGTTCGCCGCGAGCTGTGCCGCGTCGACGAACGCGACCAGCGCCGGCGCGTACACGGGCTGGGCGACGGTCGGCGCCGGCACCCACGCCCAGTTATTCGAGGATTGGCATGACGAAGTCGTGATCTGCTCCCAGCGGCCGTAGTGCGACGTCGTGTAGCCCCACGGAGCGTCGTCCACCCACGTCCAGCCCCACGGCCGCACGTAGGTCCAGTGACCGGAGCGGTACGGGACGTACTGGCTGCTCGTCGACGTGGTCGGACACCACACCGGCGTGTTCGCCTGATCCACCGTCCACTGTCCGCTGTCGTCGAGATCTTCCCACCCCGGCACGCTCTCGCTCACGTACTGCGCCACGGGTCCGCTGCGCTGCCAACGCGCGTCGCGCAGGGCCTGCCAACGCTGGAGCGGTGTGAACACGGAGACCGGCTCGCTCACCGGCACGAGCTGCACGGGGTTGCTCCCGACGAGCCGCATGAGCTGCCCCGCGCCGATGCTCCGCGACAGACTCGGCGCGATCAGCGAGAGCGCGCCCTGGATCACGTCGACGAGCGTCGAGTTGGTCGTCGGATCTACGGACAGCAGATACGTCCCCGCCGACGTGGGAACGAACGCGCCGTTCGGCGTGTCGATCTCGATCGAATCGGTCGGATCGTATTGATAGAGACTCGCGTCGAGCGCGCCTTGGTTGACGCCGAGCTGCGTGTAATTGTCTCCGAGCGCGCGAACCGTTGCATCGGCGTCGCGGTCGACGCGCACCGCGGCGGTGCCGAGGTCGAGCTCCGCGCGCCCGTTCGAGCCGGTCGCGAGACGATCGCCGGTGGAGAGCGTGGAGTTCACGCTGGGCGCGGTCCACGTCGATGCGCCCTGCGGCTGCAGCGTGACGTTGCCGTCCGCCGCGCTCAGCCGGAGGGGCCGCGCCGGCGGGCTTCCGCCGACGAGCCCGGCGGAGTCGAGCGCGACGGTGTCGGCCGCGAGCGAGCCGTTCGCGCTGTTCGTGGAACCGCCGCGCGAGCACGCGGCCAAGAGAACGATGACGGCGGCCGCGGCCGTACCGCGGCGAGCCGATGAGTATTGCCGCACGATGCACCTCGATTACATCACATCACAGTCGAGGTGGCAAGGCGCACGCCCGGCGGTTCGACGGGGCGCGATTTCCGCCGGAATTGAGCGAACTCATATGCAACCTATTGGTTGCGCTTCGATTGGCGGGCGGCGATGGCATGCCACGATATATTTTCGACTCCCACCCCGCCGATCCGGAGAGACCGCCGATGTACGTGCCCGCCGCATTCGCCGAAACGCGCACCGATGTCATGCTCGATTTCGTCGAGCAATATCCGCTCGGCGTGCTCGTTGCCGCGACGGAGAACGGCCTCGAGGCGAGCCATGTACCATTCGTCGTCGATCGCGCGCGCGGCGAGCGCGGAACCCTCTGCGCGCACGTGGCGAAAGCCAATGCGCACGCGCGGCTGGCGGACGACGCCGCGTGCCTCGTGATCTTCACCGGGCCGCAGGCGTACATCACGCCATCGTGGTATGCGAGCAAGCGCGAGCACGGGAAGGTCGTTCCGACATGGAACTACGTCGCGGTGCACGCCAGCGGTCGGGCTCGTCGCATGAATGACGCGGAGCTCCGCGCGCACCTCGACGCGCTCACCGATCAGGCCGAGCGCGAGCGCGCACAGCCGTGGAAAGTCAGCGACGCACCGGAGCACTTCATCGACAACACCGCGCGCGCCATCGTCGGCTTCCAAATCGAGATCGCGAAGCTCGAAGGCAAGTGGAAGCTGAGTCAGAACCGATCAGACGCCGACATGCAGGGGGTCGTCGCCGGACTCGACGAGTCCGCCGATCCGCGCGACCGGGAGATGGCGCGGCTCGTGGAATCTTTTCGTTCACGCTGATCCGGGTGCACTTCGGTCGGAACGCGTTTTGCGGCCGTTTGTACCGCCTTGACTCCGGAGAATCGTGATGTCGCAATTGACGACAGCCGGCAGGTTGTTGAAGGACCTCGAGCGTGAGTCACGCGGGCTGCGCGATACCGTGACGAACGTCGCGGGTGTGCACGCCACGCGCGCCGATCGCGCGATGCGTGGCGAAGATCGATTATCGCTCGCCGAGCAGCTCCGCCTGTCGGAGGCGACGATCGTCGTCGCGCCGAAATTCGCGCGCCAGGCGATGCGCCTGCGCGGTCAGACGCTCGCGGCGCGAAGCTACGAGCTCGGCGAGCACGTGGTCACGCATCGTGATCCGCCCGTCGAACCATGGGAGCGTTCCAGCGCGTTGCGCGGATGAGCTGACTTGAACTGACGTACCCGATGGGTAGTAGAAAGCGCGCGTCGTAGCAGTGCACGACGCGCGCTTCATTGTTTGACCGCCTCAGTAGCCGCTCTTCTTGTGCTTCTTCGTGCTCTTCTTCTTCGTCGTCATCGTGGTGTCGGCTTTCTGTGTGGTATCCGTTCGATTCGTGTCCATCGTACCGCCCGGCGGAAGCGCGCCAGCCGTGTCGGTGGGCAGCGCACCCGCGGCACCCGGCATCGTGCCCGGCGCGGCACCCGGTGCACCCGGAGCGATCTGACCGGCGGCGCTCGCGCCGTTCACGCCGCTCGTGTCGTTCGCGTTGTTCGGTCCGTTGCGGCACGCGCCGAGCGCGAGCAGTGAGAAAGCGGAAAACGTGAGCACACCAAGTGACGATCGCGTCATGACAGCCTCCGGCTGACGTTGAGTGCGTCGCCGCGTCGCAAGCACGGTGCCCGCGTCTTCGGTCGAGCTAGGCTCTTGGACGAATCGCCATCGTGCAGCGGGACACGCACACCGCGCGACCGGACTCGTCGACGATGCGAATGTCCCACACCTGTGTCGTGCGTCCTCGATGGATCGGCGTACCCGTCGCGGTGAGCGTGCCGTCCGTCTTCGCGCGCAGGTGATTCGCGTTGATCTCGAGGCCCATCGCGACGAAATGCTCCCGGTCGATCGACGCCGCCGCGCCGAGCGATGCGACGGTTTCGGCGAGCGCGACCGATGCGCCGCCGTGCAGGATTCCAAAGGGCTGCCGCGTCCGCTCGTCCACTGGCATCGTCGCCACAACGCGCGTCGCGGTCAGCTCGACGAGCTCGATGCCGAGCAGGTCGCCGAGCCCGCGCGTGGCGAGCGCTCGCAGCTCGGCGGCGAGTGTCTCCGCGCCATCACTCATGCGGTGCGCTGTTCGGCGGCTCGTGATCGCGCTCGAACTGCTCCACCTTGGCCAGCCGCCGGCGATGCCGCTCCGCACCCGAGAACTCCGCGCGCAGAAACGCGTTCACCAGCTCGACCGCGAGCGCCGGACCGAGCACGCGCGCACCGAGCGCGAGCACGTTCATCGCATCGTCCTCCACGCCCTGTCGCGCCGAGAACGTGTCGTGGCAGAGCGCGCAGCGAATGCCGTCGAACTTGTTGGCCGCGACGGATGCGCCGACCCCGCTGCCGCAGAGCAGAACGCCGCGTGCGGCTCGGCCAGCAAGGATCGCGCGAGCGACCGCGGCCGCGAAATCAGGGTAGTCGTCGCCCGGCGCGACCGTGTACGCGCCGCAGTCGAGCACCTCGTGTCCCGCGGCGGCGATCGTCTCGACGACCGAGTCTTTCAGCGCGAACCCCGCGTGGTCGGTACCGACGGCGATGATCATTGCGTTTTCGCCCCGCTCGGCACCGCATGCTCGTAGACGAGGCGCGAGATGTCGGCGATCAGTTGGCGCGCGACGCTCTGGTCCTTGATGTCACGCGTGAGAACGACGAGCACGTAAGGCTTCCTTCCGTTGGGGTACACGATGGCGGCGTCGTGCAGCACGCCAGTGATGAAGCCTGTCTTGTGCGCGACTCGCGTGCCGGGCGGCAGTCCCGCGGGAATCTCGCCGTTGAATTCTTGCCGGAGCAGGATGTCGCGCATCTCGTCGCAGCTCGCGCGCGAGGCCGCGCGGCCGGTTTCGATCGCTTCGAGCAACAACTGAAGATCGCGCGCCGTGGTCGTATTGTTCTGGCCCGCGTCGAACGCCTTGATGTCCTCCACGCCGCGCAGCACGCGGATGTTGCGCGCGCCGAGCGCGTGGGCGGTCGCGTTGGCCCGATCAGCGCCGACGAGCTCTATGAGCGCATTCGTCGCGAGATTGCTCGACCGTGTGATCATGTGATCGATCAGCTCTCGGACGGGCACGCGCGAGCCAACGAGTGCGTACGCGGCGCTGTCGGAGTCGTCGCCCGGATCGAGGGCGTACGGCGAGTGGTCCACGATCGACGCGAACCGGTTGACGAGCAGGATGCCCTGGTCGAGCGACAACCCGCCGGCGTCGATCCGGCGAAACAGCTCGATCATGACCGGGACCTTCATGGTGCTCGCGGCGTGAAAGCTGTCGTCCGCGTTCACGAACAGCGTGTCGCCGGTGGCCAGCTCGTGGTATGCTATCCCGGCAATGGCGCCGGGCACCTGGGCAACGCGACGCTCGATCCGCGCCCGGAGGCTGTCCAGGCCGGGGCCTGGGCTCCGCCGGGTCGGCGGCTGGGGGGCTGAAAGGAGGACCACGGCCGCCGCCAAGACGGGAATTAGAGTCGGCATGAGCCGAATTATGGAAACGCGTGATGCACGTTACAAGCACTTTCGTGTTGCGTTGTTCATTATCCGCTCGTTTATCGGCGGGGCGATGGAGCTCCTGGTATTGGCCTGGGCTAGAGGCTCACCATGTCGCTATCGTTGAAACAGCAGCGTCCCTCCGGGGCAACCGCGGTGATTCCACTCAATCCGCGCCGTGAACGGCTCCGGTTCGCCGACTTCAGCTTCACTCGCACTCCGTCCGGCCAATGCTCGGCGGAGGTTTCGCTCGAGTGGGACAGTGTCATCTACGTTGGCCGGGCGATCGGACAGTCTAGCCCATTGGGCGACTTCCGGGTCGCGGCCGAAGCGGCGCTGCGCGCGCTGGAGGACTTCGCGAAAGATGCGATGCACTTCGAGCTCCTTGGCGTGAAGCACGTCCGCGCGTTCGATGCCAACCTGCTCATCGTGTCGGTCGCGGTGCGGGAGGACTCGCAGCTCACGCGGCTGGTCGGCTGCTACCTCGCCGACAACGACACGCGCCGCGGTGCGGCGATGGCGGTGCTGAACGCGACGAATCGCGTGCTCGGGAATCACATCGCGACGCGCTAACGAGCCGCGCGCGCGGGGTGTAGCGCTCGCGGGTCGTCGCTAAGTTGGGCTGGGAAACGTGGGACAGGTCGCCGCCCGCCGTGCGAGGGGGCGGCGATCGTCGTTTAGGGGAGATGCAATGGCGCGAATGAAATTCGGAGTTCCGGCACTTTCGATCGCGATGGTGGTCGCCGCGTGCGCGCACGCGCCCCCGCTCGTCGTCACCGCGGCACCGGCCCCGATCGCCACCGCCGGCGATGACGCGCAAATTGTCCCGCAAGGCGTTCCTGTTTCTCAATCCGCCGCGACCTCGCCGACGGCGGTCCCGCTGGCCAGTCCCGCGGCATCGTCTGCGAAACCTGCCCCATCGGATTCGACCGCCCCCAAGGCACTCCCCGACTCATTGAACGTGAGCGCGGACGAGGTGGCGCGTCGTGCCGTCGAATTGTTCGGCGACAGCGCCAAGAGCGACGCGTCGCCCGCGGATTCCGCCGAAGCGCCGTCGTGGGACATCGACGTCCATTCATACGAGTCGCGCGCGCGCGTGGCGCACTACGTCCAGTTGTTCTCCACCAGGGCGAAAGAGACGGTCGAAGCGCAGCTCGAGCGCGGCACACGGTACGAACCGATGATCCGCGCCCGAATGCGCGAGGGCGGACTGCCGGAAGACATGTACTACCTCGCGATGATCGAGAGCGGCTTCAATCCGAACGCCTATTCACGCGCCGCGGCGGTTGGCATGTGGCAGTTCATGTCCTCGACGGCGCGCGACATGGGACTGCGGGTCGACTGGTGGATCGACGAGCGCCGCGATCCGGTCAAGTCGACGCGGGCGGCGGTGCGGCTCCTCGAGGGGATGCGCGAGCAGTTCGGCTCCTTGTACCTCGCTGCCGCCGCATACGACGGCGGACCGGGGCGAATCGCGCGAGGGCTCACCAAGTACGCCGACGATCTCGATGGCACGACGGGCGACGACCTCTTTTTCGCACTCGCGGAGAAGGACTATTTGCGCCCCGAGACGCGGGAGTATGTCCCGCAGTTGATCGCCGCGGCCCTGATCGGAAAGGAGCCCGAGCGCTACGGGCTCAGAATCGATCCGCGGCCGCCGTTCACGTACGACACGGTGCGCGTCGCGCCGGCGACGCCGCTCGCCGCCATCGCGCGCGCGACCGACACCAGCGTCGCGGCGCTTCAGGATCTGAATCCGCAGATCCTGCGCGGTGTCACACCGCCGCACGATTCGATCGTCGTCCGAATTCCACAGGGGCAGGCCGACAGCTTCGCGGTGCGCCTGGCGGACCTGTCGGCGAGCGAGCGCGAGGGACTGCGTCGCGTGGAATCCAAGAAGGGTGAGAGCGTGGCGACCATCGCGAGGCATGCCGGCATCACCACGCGCCAGCTCGACACGTACAACCCCAAGCTCGAGCGGCTGAAGAGCGGGAATCTCGTCTCCGGCCAGATCGTGCTCGTGCCGTCCAAGGCGGTCGTCGATGCGGCCGTCGCGGTGCCCGACCCCGCGATCGAGCGCTACTCGTCGGCGAAGTCGACGCACGTCGTTCGCTCGGGCGAGACGCTGAGCGGGATCGCCAAGAAGTACCACACGACCGTGAGCTCACTGATGCGGCTCAATGGACTGCGGCGGGCGCTCATCTTCCCCGGCCAGTCGCTCGTGGTCTCAGGAAGGGCGAGACCGTCCAGGTCCAAATCCCACAAAAAGAAAACGAGCGCCGCGAAGAAGCACGGCGCTCGTTGATACTCCAGCTGATTGCGGGGCAGGGGCTTAGTTGATCGTACCCTTACCCTTGTAGCCTCTCAACACATCCTTGTCGTAGCCGTTCCCGGGATTGACTCCCGCGTGGAGATCGGCGCTCACGGCATCCTCGCCCCGGTTGTACGCCAGCAGCGCAAGCCGGACGTTGCCCTTGTACAGGTCGATGAGCGTCCGCAGGTACCGGAAGCCCACCCGCAGATTGGTCTCCGCGTTGAAGAGCTGATCGCGCGTCACGCCTTTCTGATACTGCCGCGCGGTGCTCGGCATGAGCTGCGTGAGGCCAACCGCGCCGACCTTGCTGATGGCGTGCGTGTTGAAATCACTCTCGAGCCGCACGAGCCGGAACGCGAGCTCGGGATCGATGTCCTCGCGGAACGACGCGTCTATCACGTTGCTGGCCAGACCGGCGGGGATGCCGTACTGCGTGGAGTACTGAATGATCTTGCTTGCCCGTTCGTACTGCGCCTTCAAGAGACTCAACTCGCCCTTGGTGGACGCGAGCTGATTGCGCAGTTCCCGAGTGTGCCCGAGCGAGAACAATCCGCTCTCGGCGACCACGGGTTCGGCGTTCGCCGGGGTGGTTTTGCGGCCTGCGATCACGAAGTAGTATGCGGCGATCGCACCAGCGGCGAAGAGCGTCCGGGTTATCCGTCTGCGTCTTCGCGCCGCGTCACCACGGTGGACGTACGTCCCACGTAGGTTGCGCATAAGTATTTTGATGGCAACGAGTTGACTACAGTACTGCTTCGTACTGCCACGCACACGTTAAAGGGCAGAGCCCGTGCCATCAACTCTTGAATAATCGCCGTGCACTCCACCTGACTTCTCGGCCAACGATATATCGGAGATCGTCATCGCGCGGTCGATCGCCTTGGCCATGTCATAAACCGTGAGCAGTGCGACGCTCACCGCGGTGAGTGCCTCCATCTCCACCCCGGTCTTGCCGCTCGTGCGCACCGTGGCCGCCGCACGCACGCCTGGAAGCTCCGGGTCGGCGGCCAGCTCCACCTGAATGTGGGTGAGCGCGAGCGGATGACAGAGCGGAATGAGGTCCGACGTCCGCTTCGCCGCCATGATCCCGGCGATTCGCGCCGTGGCGATGACGTCGCCCTTCTTGATCTGGGCCGTGACGATGGCATCGAGCGTCGCCTTGGCCATCCGGATCCGGCCCGTGGCCCGCGCTCGGCGCTCCGTCTCCGGTTTGTCCGAAACATCGACCATGCGTGCCTCGCCGGAATCCGAGACATGGGAGAGCTGGCCCGTCATCGCACGAGCGGTGCGAGCGTTCGGAGGAGCGACGCGGTGACGAGCTGCGGGTTTACGTTTCCGTTCGACAGCTCCTTGGCTCGTTCGACGGCGTCCATGGCGCGAGCTGCGCCGAGCGCCTCCGCTTCGTTCCCCCGTATCGCCGCCAATCGCGCCCGTTGGTGGAGGAGCGCCGTGAGGGCGTCGAGCGTGTCGCTGAATTTGCCGCGGGCTCCCCTCATCCCCTGGCCGAGGGAGATGCGGAGCCGCGGCGCGCGATCGAGGGAGGCGGCCGCTTCGAGCAGCCGTTCCGCCATGGCGAGTGCGGATTGAGAAGCTTCTCGCCCGACGAGTCGCCCCGGCGCGCCGCCGGCCAGCGCGATCAGGTCGTCGATTTTCTTGTCGCCGAAGTCCAGGCGACCGGCCACCGTGTCGTTCTCGAGGAACGCGCGCACGTCGCTCGGCGCCATTGGCGCGACGCGCACGGACACGATGCGCGAGCGGATCGTGGGCAGCAGCGCGCCTGGCTCGCTCGAGGTGAGAATGATCGTCGTGTCGGCCGGCGGCTCCTCGAGCAATTTGAGGAACGCGTTGGCGGCGACCTCGGCGCCTTCCTGTGCGACCATGCGGTCCGCGTCGCCGATCACGAAGACTTTGCGTGACGCGATCGCCGGCGAGATCGCCGCACTCTGTACGATCGCGCGCACCGTGGCGATGTGAATGCCTTCTTCGCCGCCGGATGCCTCGTACACCCCTCCGTTCGACAGCCGCTCGGCGATTGCCTCCGCCATGTCCTCGCGGACCTCGGAGATGTCCGGGTTGCCGTCCTTGAGGCGGGGGCGCGGAAAGTACCAGTGCAGGTCCGGATGCCGTGCCTCGGAGGTCATGCGGCATGATTTGCAGGCGCCGCACGGGGCCTGGTCCGGCTTCTCGCAGAGGAGCAGCCGCGCGAGCCAGAGCGCGATCTGCTGCTTGCCGACGCCGCGCGGTCCTTGGAGGAGGAGACTCGCCGGCAGCGTACCGCGGTCTACCGCTTCGCGGAGACGCGCGCGGAGTACGTCGTGGCCGAAGATCGGGAGAAGTGGCACGCGCTCAAGATAGAGCGACGAGCGGGGCCGGAGCCAGCCGCCAGGTCAGAGCCGGCGGCGGAGGAAATCGAGCGTGCCGCGATAGAGCGCCGCCAGCTCCTCGTCGAACACGCAGGCGACGATGCGATCGAACTCCTTCTCGTGCTCGAGCATCGCGGTGAGCGCGATCATCGTCGCTTCGCGTTTCGGAAAGCGATATGCGCCGGTCGAGATGGCGGGGAAGGCAATCGAGCGAATGTCGCCGGACTCCGTCGCTCGCAGGAAAGACTTGTGATATGTCTTGGCGAGGAGCTGATCCTCCATCCGCGTGCCGCCGTACCAGATCGGACCGACGGCATGGATCACGTGCTTCGCGGGCAGGTTGTACCCGCGCGTGATCACGGCGTCACCGGTGGGGCATCCCGGAAAGCGCTTCAACTCCTGAAGAAGCCCTGGACCGGCGGCGCGGTGAATCGCGCCGTCCACGCCGCCGCCGCCGCGCAGCGCGCCGTTGGCGGCATTGACGATTGCGTCCACGTGCAGCGTGGTGATGTCGCCCTGGATGATCTCGATCACGATGTCGATCGGGCGCTCGCTTGCCGAGCCCCTCGGAGAGAGCTAGTTAGGGAGTGTTCGGGCGAGATCGCGGCCCGGCGACGACGATGAGACCACACTTTCCGACGATGAATCTATGCGGCTCAATATCAGTTTCGGCATCACGGTCGCGGCCATGAGCATCGCGGCGACCGCGGCACATGCGCAGCGCGCCCTCGCCCGCGATCTCGGCGTCAAGCCGGGCGTGTTCGCTCCGGGAAAGTTGAACGCGATCACCGACGTCGCCGGCGTGCGTGTGGGGCAGACCACCGTGATCGAGGGCGACTCGGTGCGCACCGGCGTGACGGCGATTCTGCCGCACGGCGGAAACGTGTTTCAGGATCGCGTGCCCGCGGCGCTCCACGTGGGCAACGGCTTCGGCAAGATCACGGGCGCGACGCAGCTCCACGAGCTGGGCGAGCTGGAGACGCCGATCCTGCTCACCTGCACGCTGTGCGTGTGGAAGGCGGCGGACGCGATGGTCGGTTGGATGCTCGAGCAGCCGGGGATGCAGAACGTGCGATCGATCAACCCGGTGGTCGGCGAGACGAATGATGGAACGCTCAATGACATTCGCGCGCGGCCAATCACGGCGGAGCAGGTTCGCGCCGCGCTGACGTCTGCGAATACGGGACCGGTCGCGGAGGGCAGCGTGGGCGCCGGCACGGGCACGATCGCGTTCGGCTGGAAAGGCGGCATCGGCACGTCGTCGCGTGTGCTCCCGCAGTCGCTCGGCGGGTGGACGGTGGGCGTGCTCGTTCAGACGAACTTTGGCGGCATCTTCCAGGTGCTCGGCGCGCCGGTGGGGAAGGAGCTCGGGCAGTACGCGTTCAAACGCGAGGCGCAGTCGCCCGGCGAGCGCGGCGATGGCTCGTGCATGATCGTCGTGGCCACCGATGCGCCCCTCTCCGATCGCAATCTCGAGCGAGTGGCCGCGCGCGCGATCATGGGCCTGGCGCGTACGGGATCGTCGGCGTCGAACGGATCGGGCGATTACGCGCTCGCGTTCTCGACCAGCGAGAAGGTGCGCCGCCCGTACAGCGCGACACATCTCACGACCGAAGAGCTGGCCAACGAGCAGATGTCCGGAGTGTTCGAAGCCGTGGTCGAAGCGACGGAGGAGGCGATCTACAACTCGATGTTCGAGGCGACGACGACGACCGCGAACGGCCACACGATCGAGGCGATCCCGCTGGATAAGGTCAAAGCCGTGCTGGCCAAGTACAACGTGGGGAATCGCTAGGCACAAATCGTGAGGGTTTGGTAGGACGACCTTCACGAGAGGCACTCATGGGCGGCAAGCGATCTGACCAATACAACATCGACCCGTCCGAGGCGGGCGCGACCGATTACAAGTGGCGCCGCGAAGGCCGCAGCGCTGGCGAGCATCTGTCAGACGAAGAGAAGCAGCACCTGAAGTCGAATCCGCACGATCAGCCGATGATCCCGGAGTCCGGCGTGAATCCGGCCGTGCGCGAGCTACGCGAGCGGAAGCACGCGCGGCAGCAGGATGAAGCGCAGGACGAAGGCACCCCCAACGAACGCGAGCGTGACGTTCGAGCTGGCGAGCCGGGCACTCGTGCGGACGAGCACGGCGAGATGACCGACGATGAGCGGATCGACGAAGCGTCGCGGGAGAGCTTCCCGGCAAGCGATCCGCCGCAGCAGCCGTAAGGGAATCGAGTCGGACGGGCGCGAGCTCGGCGACAGGTCGCGCACGCCGGCGCGTATGGGGACGCGTATAGAAACTTTATCGTACAAAGTACTTGCCGATTTTTGCGCCGGCGGCTAGCATTCGGCATGGCTCCCGTCACTCCACTCCGCCGCGCCCGTTCCGGTCACACCGATTCGCCCGAGATTCACGCGCGGGCGATGGACAACCTGCGGTTCATCCGCGGGATGATGGAGCGCGCGGGCACCTTCACCGCGCTGTCGGGGTGGGGCCAGGTCGTCATCGGACTGACGGCCATCGGCGCGGCGCTCGTCGCCGCGCGGCAGACGCTGCCGAGCGCCTGGGTGGCGACGTGGCTCGCCGAAGGCGGGATCGCGGCCGGGATCTCGGTGGCGTCGATGGCGATCAAGTCGCACACCGCGAACATGCCGCTGCTCACCGGGCCAATGAGAAAACTCATATTGAGCTTCTCTCCGCCGATGCTCGTGGGCGCCGTGCTGACGGCCGTCTTCGTCGACCACCAGCTCTTTGCGTTCCTGCCCGGCGTGTGGATGCTGCTCTACGGCGCCGCCGTGATCACGGCCGGCAGCTTCTCCGTGGGCAGCGTGCCGGTGATGGGCGCGGGATTCATGCTCGTCGGCGCCGCGGCGTTCCTCGCACCAGTATCGTGGACGACGCCGCTGATGATCGTTGCATTCGGCGGTCTGCACATCGTGTTCGGCGTCTGGATCGCACGGAGGCACGGTGGCTAAGCCGCAGCGCCGCCGCCGGCCCGAGCCCGCCGATGCGCCGGAAGCGCTCGCACCCATCAGCGGCCGCGCACCCAGCGAGGGGCCGCTCGCGCTCGACCGGCTCATTCACGAACGCCTGCGCCTTGGCATCCTGAGCGCGCTCGCCGTGAACGAGTCCTTGACGTTCAACGATCTCAAGCGGCTGTTGCAGACGACGGACGGCAACCTGAGCGTGCACGCGCGCAAGCTCGAGGAAGCCGAGTACATCGCCTGCACGAAATCATTCGAAGGACGGGTTCCGCGCACCGAGTACGCGATCACGCCGGTCGGCCGGCGCGCGCTCGAGCGGTACCTCGATCACATGGAAGCGCTCATCCGCGCGACGCGCGAGCACTGACCTCGCGCCAATGCACACGTGTCATCTCACATGAAACGAACAACCGCGGTCCCGTCGCCGTACAACGGCATGCACGTCGGGATCATCATGGACGGCAACGGCCGCTGGGCCAACGCGCGGGCGATGCCGCGCACGGCGGGCCACCGCGCGGGCGTGCGAACGGTGCGCAAGATCATCGAAGCCGCGACCCGCGCCGGTGTCGGCACGATGACGCTGTACGCGTTCTCGTCGGACAACTGGAGCCGGCCCACGCCGGAGGTGAGCGCGCTCATGCGACTGCTGCGCCGCTCGCTGCAAGTCGAGTCCAAGCGCTGCCTCGAGAACGGCGTGCGGCTGACGGTCGTCGGACGCCGGGACCGGCTGCCGTCGCCGCTGCTGCGCGTGATCCAGGAAGCCGAGGCGGTCACGGCGCACGGCCGGAATCTCCACCTCCGCGTGGCGATCGACTATTCGGCGCGCGAATCGATCATGCGCGCGGCGTCGCTCGCCGGCGCGGACGCGACGAACCGCGAGCGCTTCGCCGCGCTGCTCGCACAGGCGAATCACGACCCGTTCCCGATCCGCGACGTCGACCTGCTCATCCGCACCGGCGGCGAACAGCGGCTCTCCGACTTCCTGCTCTGGGAGTGCGCGTACGCCGAGTTCTACTTCACGCGCCGCATGTGGCCAGAGTTCACCGAAGAGGAATTTCTAAAGGCGCTCGTGGACTTCGAGGCGAGAGAGCGGAGGTTCGGAGGGGTTCCGGCGGCGGCGGCATCGTAGCTGGAGGCGCGTAACGGCGAGCTCCGTCTTGGCGGTCGCTGTCGTCGTGCGCTTTCCGTTGGCCGTTATCCGTTCATCCGTACGCGATAACGGAAGACGGAGAACGGTCGACGCAAAACGACAGCGACCGGCGCATCGAAGCACCGCGCGCCCAGCCTAGTGGATGTTCTCGATCGCCCACGTCCAGTAGACCGCATCCTCCGCGCTCATATTGCCGCGCGGGCTGAGCCGGGCGTCGTCGTAGCCGTAGCGGCCGATGTCGAGCAGGTACTGTGAGCGCGACGTGAGCGTGCCGCGGCAGACACGGTCGTCGTTCGGAGGATTGGCCAGATCCTGTTGGAGGCGGCCGACCAGCGCGGTCATCACCCGCTCCGGGACGCGGTGCCGCTCCGATGGATAGATGAACGTGAACAGGATCAGGTACGAGAGCAGCAGCTGCCAATGGGCGTCGAAGCGCTGCATCAGCCGATCCCAATCGAGCGACTCCGCGCACGTGCGAAGAATGTGCGCCACGTCGGCGCCGTCGTAGCGCTCGCGCTCCATCACGAACGCTTTCTGCCAGAGCAGCTCCTCCACCGGCGCGATCTTCACCGGCATGCCGAGCACGTCGGCCTCCGTCGCGAAGTCGAACCACGCGTCGTCCACGGCGCAGACGCCGTTGCCCGAGCTGAAGACGAGGTCGACCACATCGTCGCCATGCCGCGCCTTGGCGAGCCAGTGCGGAAAGGTGATCTCGGTGTGATAGCCCGCCTGCAGCAGCGCGTCGAGCGCCGCCTCGAGATCCGATTTGCGCACGAAGAGATCGAAGTCTTTCGTCTCGCGCACGATGCCCGTGTAGTTCAACAGCGCGTGTGAGCCGCCGACGAGAAACGGAACTCGTGCGTCGCTGAGGACGTGCAGCGTTCGCCGGTAGAAGGCGTTGGTGTCGCGTCCCGGGTTGTCGAAGGTCGACTGGTATGCCATGGGCGAACGGTTGAGTTCCTCACCACGCCTGAAGTGCAAGAGCGGGGCTAGAGCAATCCGAGCCGATGCCGTGGCCCGGTTCTCTCATATCACCCTTCAGATTCGAGCACTTCGACCTTCATCCGATACCCAGATGCCGCCGAACGTCGTTCGATTGGCCGCGCTCGCCGACATTCACTACGCCAAGAACTCGCAGGGGCAGCTCGCCTCGCTCTTTGCGCAGATTGCCGAGTCCGCCGACGTCCTGATCCTCGCCGGCGATCTCACCGACTACGGCCAGATCGACGAGGCGCGCGTGCTGGCGAAGGATCTCGCGACCGTGAAGATCCCGATCGTGGCCGTGCTCGGAAATCACGATTTCGAGTCGGGGCAGGAGAAGGAGATCTCGCAGACGCTGCTCGACGTCGGCGTGCACATGCTCGACGGCGACGCCTGGGAGCATCACGGGATCGGCTTCGCCGGCGTGCGCGGCTTCTGCGGCGGATTCGGGCGGGGCGCGCTCGGACCGTGGGGTGAAAAGATCATCAAGGATTTCGTGCACGAGGCCGTGCAGGAAGCGCTCAAGCTCGAGTCGGCACTCGCTCGTCTGAAGTCCGAGCACCGGGTCGTGCTGATGCACTATTCGCCCATCCGCGCGACCGTCGAAGGCGAGTCGCCTGAGATTTTCCCCTTCCTCGGCTCGAGTCGCCTCGAGGAGCCGTTGACGCGCTTCGACGTGACCGCGGTGTTCCACGGCCATGCGCACAAGGGCGCGCCTGAGGGCGCGACCCAAACCGGGATTCCGGTGTTCAACGTCGCGCACGCCGTGCTCCAGGCGACCTATCCGGACCGGCCGCCGTTCCGGCTGTTCGAGGTGCACACCGGCGAGGCGCAGGACCACACCGTCACGTCGATCGGCGACCGCAGCCGCTGGGGCCGGCGATCGAGCGACCGCGCGGACGGCGAGCAGCAGTCGCGATCGGCGTCACCGCCGGCTACGTCAACGTCGAATTCAACCTCAACGTGATTCGACGCGCTGCTTGAACGCGAGCAGCCCTTCACGAATCTTTGAATCCGGCGCCATGTCGAACAGCCGCGTGAACGCGGCGAGCATCGCGCCGAGCCGGCCACCCGGCGGCTCGTAGTCCACGATGATGCGCATGATCGTGCCGCCACCGTGGGTGTCGAAGTGCACCGAGCCGGCGTGCGCGACGTCGGGATTGCCGATCGTCTTCCATGCGACGAGCCGGTCGGGGATGTCGTTCACGATCTCTGAATCCCACTCCACCCGCCGGTCGCCGCGAAGCTTCGCCACCCAATGCGATCGCCCGTCGCCGAGCGACTGCACGGATTCCAGCTCGTCGATGTACGCGGGGAGATGATCGAAATCGCGCCACGCGGCGTAGACGCGAGAAGGCAGCTCATCGATGGTGATGCTTCGCTCGATCTTGATCGACTCGCGCGCGTTCACCGTCGCGGCATCGCTCACGAGCTCGCCCTTCGCACGCCGTGCGATGGTCTCATCCGCGGTGCTCACGCCCATCGCCCGATACACCGGACACTCTCCGGTGCTGCCGCGGCGAACGAGCGCGGCGCCGAGCGCCGCGAGCGAGAGCCCGGGGAGGTCGCGGCGCTTGAGCCCGTAGAGCGCGAGCGCTCCGCCGGCGAGCAGCGACGCGATGCGTTCCTGTTTTCCGACATTGACGCGGGCATGACGCGCGCGTCCGTCATTCACACGGCGCGGGCCGACCGTTGCCAGAACCATAATCTCTCCCTCCCGTCGCCACGGACGAAGGCAAGACGTGTGCTGCGCATCGATGTCTCAGGCGACAGCCGACGCGTCAGGCAGCGATTCGAGGTAGAAGCGAAGATGATGCAGATCGTCGCGCACCTGCCGGCGCTGCTTCGGCGCGAGCAGTGCGTGCACCGCGTCGTTCAGCGTCGTCAACGCCGGCCGGTACGCGATCTCCACATCCAACCGCGTGCGTTTAGGACCGACCGGTGTGAATCGGATCAGCCCGCACATCTCGACTTCGGCGTTGGGCACGCTGCGCCACCCGATCACCGATCGCGTCACGTACTTCGTGATCACGACGTCCCAGCTCTCGAGCCGGCCGGAAGGCGCGTACGCCTCCCAATGCGAGCGGCCGTCCGCATAGTCGACGACGGAGCGGATGGATCCGATCACGCGCGGCAGATTCTCGAAATCCTTGAGAAATGCCCAGACCTCGCCAATCGGCTTCTCGACTTCGATGAATTCGTGCAGCCGCGCCGAGCGACGCCGGGTGCCCGCGTCGCTGAGCGCCGACTCCGCGACCGGAAGCACGGCATAGCCGAGCAGTGCCGCGGCCGCGAGGCGCGCGAACGTGCCGTGTCGTCGCTGTGCCGCCGCGCCAAGCGCGATTCCGCCGGCGATCGCGGCGGCAAGCGTGTCGAGTCCAGGTGGTCGAGGCGAGTCGCTCACGCCCACGGCCCGGCGCAAGCATGATGCCGTCGCGTCCGGTGGTGATCACCGGGTGAGGAACGACGCGAGCTCCTCGAGCGCCACGGGCATGTCCCGTCGCCCGTAGCCGAGCCGAAAGTGATCGCCCGATGCCCCGAATTGCGACGCGGGCAAGAGCAGGACGCCCCGCTCCTCCACGAGCGAGGCGCAGAACGCGTCCACATCGCCGCCGAGATATCGCGGAAAGCACACGGTCCCGGCGCGCGGCCGCACCCAACTGAATCGATCCTGATGCCGCGCGAAGAAGCCGTCCAGGAGTTCGAGATTCTCTCTGACGATTGCACGCGAGCGCGCGAGCACCCGCTCGCGTGCGCGGAGCGCCGCGAGTGCGAGGATCTCGCTGGGCGCACTGTTGCAGATCGTCGTGTAGTCCTTGAGCGCGGCGAGTCGCGCGCGGAGCGCCGCATCGCGCACGGCGAGCCACCCGATGCGGAGGCCGGCGAGCGCGAACGACTTGGACATCAGACCGAGGCTCAACGCGCGCTCGGAGAGATCCGCCGCCGCGGGCAGCGTCGGTCCATCGTGCTCGAGATACCGATACACCTCGTCCGAGAACAGCCACGCGCCATGCAGCTCAGCGATGCCGACGAGTCGAGCGAGCTGCTCGGGCGAGATCTGCGCGCCGGTGGGGCTGTGCGGAAAGTTGATGACGATCACACGCGTGTTCGGCCGCATCGCGGCGGCGGCGGCATCGACGTCGAGCGACCAGTCGCGCGGGTTCAATGCGACGAGCGTTACCTCGGCGCCGATCGACCGCGCCACCTCGTGCAGCGACTGGTACGACGGCCAGACGACGACCGCATGATCGCCGGGCTCCAGCAGCGCGTGCATCGCCAGGAACACACCTTCCTCGCCGCCGGCGAACGTGATCACGTCCTCGGGCGAGACCGCCTTGTAGAGACCGGCGATCGCTTCGCGCAGCACCGGCAAGCCGAGCGACTCGGTGTAGCCGAGCCGCAGCGAGTCCCATCGCGCGCGCGAGTCATCGTCGGCGATGTCGAGCAGCTCGTGCATTGCGAGCGGTTCGACGTCCGACGCGCAGAGCACGTGACGGACCGCGAACTCCCACCGCGCGAAATACCGCTCGAGGGTGAAGTCCGCGATCCGCATCGGTCAGCGCAGCGTGATCACGCCGCAGGCAATGCGCGAGCCGGAGTTGCCCGCGGGGTCGCTCTCGAGATCGTCGCGACCGCTGTGGATCACGATCGATGCGCCGTCGCCGTCGAGGAGCGCGTTGGTGCCGGTGAGGCTCACGCCCGGGAGCAGAAACTCGAAGTGCAACTGGCCGGCGGCCGGCGTCGTGATGTTCGGCAGGTCTCCGAGGTGCGGCCCGTTGGGATTCATGAAGCCGTGCCGCTTGCCCTCGGGATTGAAGTGGCCGCCCGCCGTCGTGAACGGCGGCTCGCATTTGCCGACGGCGTGGATGTGCACGCCGTGCGCCCCCAGGCCGATGTTGGAGACGACGGCGTCGACGAGAACGCCGGAGTACGTGTCGGTGAACGTTGCCGTGCCGACCGCGCCACCCGTGAGATCGTGCATAATGGCCGTCGCGGTCCGGCCCGGGCTCACCGCGGCCCGCGGCGCCGGAGTGGTGGGCGATGGGCTCGGAGGCATCTGCACCGTGGGCCGGGCGCAGGCAGCGGCCGCGATCGCCGCGGCGGCGAGAAACGTCTTCATAGTTCTGATATTAAGAAACGAGTGAACGGTCGGCTCCGATGGCGGCCGCGGCCGCGCGGACGCGCTGGAGTGCGTCCTCCGACGACTCGCCGGTCGCTGAGAGGTGCCCCATCTTGCGCCCGGCGCGCGCGCCGCGCTTGCCGTACAGGTGCAGCCGCACGCCGCGGTGCGCGAGCGCGAGCTCGAAGTGCGGCGTGCCGGCGAGCCAGAGGTCGCCGAACAGATTGTAGATCGCGCCGGGACGCAACGCGCGAGCGTCACCCAGCGGCAGATCGCACACGGCGCGCACGAGCTGCTCGAACTGGCTCGTCGCGCAGACGACTTCGGTTTCGTGAAATGAATTGTGCGGGCGCGGCGCGAGCTCGTTCACGAGCAGCGTGCCGTCACGCAGCAGAAACATCTCGACCGCGAGAATGCCTTCCAGCGCGAACGCCTCGGCGATACCGCGGCCGATCTCGTCCGCCTGCCGCACGACGCGTTTCGGCAATCCGGCGGGAATCACCGACCAGGCGAGGATCTGCCGCTCGTGATGGTTGAGCGCCGGCGGAAACACGCATACGTCGCCGCTCGGCCGCCGCGCGACCATGATCGACAGCTCCGCCTCGAGGTCGAGTGCGCGCTCGGCGACCGAATGCCGGCCGCCCATCGACTCCCACGCGGCGTCGACGTCGGCCGCGGACGACAGTTTGACCTGGCTGCGTCCGTCGTACCCGCCGTGGCATGCCTTCATGAACGTCGATCCGAACGTCTCGACCGCCGCACGCAGCTCGTCGCGCGTGGTCGCGTGCCGGTAGTCGCCGATTGGAAATCCATTCGTCGCAAGCCAGACCTTCTGTCGTTCGCGGTCCTGCACGACTCCCAGCACGCTCGCGCCCGGGCGCACCGGCGCATGACGGGCCGCTGCCTCGAGCGCGCTCGTGCCGATCTGTTCGATCTCGAGTGTCACCACATCACAGTGCCGTGCGAGGTCGGCCGCGGCGTCCGCGTCATCGAACTTTGCGGCGACGACGCGATCGGCAACCGCGCTCGCGGCGCACTGCGCGTCGGGATCGAGCACGTGCACACCGTAGCCCATCGAGCGCGCCGCCATCGCCGTCATCCGGCCAAGCTGTCCACCACCGAGTATGCCGATCGTGGAACCGGGCGCGATGATCGACATCAGAGTTTTGATGTGATGTCCGTCGCGCCGAGCACGTCATCCGTGCGCCGCTTGCGCCACGCGCGAAGCCGCGCGCGCAACTCCGGGCGGCTCGCCGAGACGATCGCGGTGGCGAGAAGCGCGGCGTTCGCGGCGCCCGGCTCACCGATCGCGAGCGTGCCAACCGGAATCCCCTTCGGCATCTGCACGATCGACAGCAGCGAATCGAGCCCGTTGAGCATCGTCGCGGGAATCGGGACGCCGAGCACGGGCAGCACCGTCTTCGCCGCGGTCATGCCGGGCAGATGCGCCGCGCCGCCCGCCGCCGCGATGATCACTTCGATGCCGCGCGACTCCGCGCTCGCGGCGTAATCGAACATCCAATCCGGCGTGCGGTGCGCCGAGACGACCTTGGCCTCGTGCGGTACTGCGAGCTCCGCGAGGAGGTCGATTGCCGGCTGCATGTACTTCAGATCGGAGCTGCTGCCCATGATCACGCCGACCAACGGCGACGAACTCTGAGCGCGCGGCTTGGCTGTCTGTTTGGGCATCGAGTGATGTGGACGGGCGCCGGAAATATACAGGGGCCAGGCGCCCGTCGAGCGACAGGCGGCGTCCGCTACTTCGTCTTGTCGACGACCACCGCGCCGCCTTTCATGACCCAGCGGACCTTGTCGATCGCGACGTTGATGTCCTGGAGTGGATCGCCGTCGACGGCGACGATGTCGGCGTAGTAGCCCGGAGCGATACGGCCAAGCCGATCGCTCATGCCCAGGATCTCGGCGCCATTCACCGTGGCCGCCGCGAGCGCTTGCGCCGGCGTCATGCCGACTTTGACGAACCACCCGAGCTCGCGCGTGTTCTGGCCGAACATGTTGAACACCGCGTCCGATCCCATGCCGAGCTTCACGCCGGCGGCGATCGCGCGCCGCGCGGTCTCCATGTTGCGCAGCCGGAAGCTGTCGAGCCCCGCGGCCTGCGCCTCGGTGTAGTGAAAGATCGCGCGGTACTCGGCGTAGTAGCGGTTGTGGTCGATGGTCGGCACGTAGAAGATCCCGCGCGCGGCCATGTCGTGGAGCGTGGCGTCGTCGAGGTCGATCGTATGCTCGAGCGTGGTCACGCCGGCGCGCACCGCATCGCGGCCGCCCTGCGGACCGTACGAGTGGATCGCGATGCGCTTGTTGAACGATTTGGCCGCGTCGACGGCCGCCTTCATCTCCTCGTAGGTGAACGTCTCCGTGCCCGTGACGTCCGCGCCCGTGCCCGTGGAGCCGTAGAGCTTGATGTAATCCGCGCCGGCGTCGACCTGCTGCTTCACCGCTTCTGGGATTTGTGAGATGTTGAATACTCGACCTCTCATTGTCTTCGTGGTGTCGGTGCCCGGGCGGTAGGGCGGCCGCGCACGCTGGAGGCCGTAGCCGGCCACGAAGAGGCGCGGGCCGATCCATCCCGCCTCGTTGATCGAGTCGCGCAGCGCGATGTCGTAGTAGCCCGACGCGCCGAGGTCGCGGCCCGTCGTCACGCCGATCGCCAGCATCTGGAGGCCGTTCGCCCGTGCGCCGGCGAGCGTCTGCGCCGGCGTCTTGCGCGGTTGGCGCCACGGATCGGTGCCCGACGTCGAGTCCCACGAATACGTGATGTGCGTGTGCACGTCGATCAGGCCGGGGATCGCTGTGTACGGCGTGAGGTCGATCACCTGCGCGCCCGACGGGTACGCGATCTCCGGCCCGGCCACGCGCGCGATGCGATCGCCGTCGACGACCACGACGCCCTGCGGAATCGTGCGTCCGTCTTCAGTGATGACCTCGTGAAAGCGAAGCACCTTGGTCTGCGCCGCGGCGGGCATCGCCGCGCACGCGAGCGCGAGAAGACTCGTGAGAAATTGTCGCATGCGACTAACTTACCACGCGATGAAGCTCCGCGTGCTTTCGCTCGCTCTCGTGCTTGCCGGTTGCGTGCACCATTCGCCGCTGCTCGATCCCTCGGCGGCGTACTGGCAGTCGCACGCGCCGCCGGTGTATTACGCGCGCGTGGAGACGACGAAAGGGCGGTTCACGCTCGAGATCCGTCGCGACTGGGCGCCGATTGGTGCCGATCACTTCTATCTCCTCGCGCGCGCGGGCTTCTACGACGACTCGCGATTCACGCGCGTCGTCCCGCGCTTCATCGCGCAATTCGGGATTCCGCGCGACTCGGTGCTCGCGAACCGCTGGTCGCACCGCGCGATCGCGGACGATCCCGTGCGACAGAGCAACGTGCGCGGCACGATCGCGTATGCGATGACCGGCCCGAACGCGCGCACCACGGAGCTCTACATCAATCTCGTCGACGACACGCGGCTCGACGCGCAGGGCTTCGCGCCGATCGGACGTGTGATCGACGGAATGAACGTGGTGGACGCGTTGTACGGCGGCTACGGCGAGAACGCGGGCGGCGGCGTGCGAGCGGGGAAGCAGGGACCGCTGCTAGCCGGCGGCAATGCGTACGTGGATCGCGAGTATCCGCGGCTCGATCACCTGATCCGGATCACGATCGAGAACACCGCGTCACCGCGTTGACTATCCTCCGCACCATCGCGTCCACAGCGCGATGACAGTACAGTAGTCGCCACTCGGTCGGAACTGGACCGGAGCCGCGGCGCGACTGTATACCTCGACTCCGGCCACGTCTTCTGCGCGAAATTCGTCGATCGAGATGTTCAATCGAATGCCATCGATGTATGTGAGAACCGGGCAGCTCAGCCCGCCTCTCGTGTCCGCCTCGGCAGAAACGACCTGAGACCCGATTGCGCGGAGACCGGGCACATGCGTCGCCAGGATCAGTGATAGCGGCACGTTGTGCGCATTCGCGAGCATCGAGTCGGTTATGAAACGTCCAATTCCCATTCTCTTGCGAGCGTAGTAGCCCTGTAGCCGCAGTGGGACGTCATTGCGATGGCCGATGATTCGCATTGGGCTCAGTGCCGCGGGTGTGCGAGCAAGCCGCACAAAAATCAAAGACGTGTCGTTGGTCAATTCGACAGTCAGTTCTGTCGGCGAAAATCCGAGCGCATTGATAACGAGCAGGTGGACGCCGCGATCAAGCGAGTCTGCTCGCGCTTCGCCGGCCCAGCTCGTGCGCAACGGCGTCGGTCGTCCACTGATCCGCAGGATCGCATTCGGCACAGAAGCGCCGCTTTCGGAATCCGCCACCGAGAAGCTCAGTGAAACGGTACGCCGTCCATTTTGGCCGAGGCTGGGCTGCACGAATGTGACGAGAAGCAGCGCGGCCATCCCACCGCACGCCGCGCGGCGGACGCCACCTGCTCGCATCAGATTCGAAATGTCCAGCCCGCGCTCGAGGAACATGGGACGTGTCGGCGCCGGTGTCATCGTCTGATCAACTGCTCCACGTCCGCCTGACGCCGCTCTGAGTGGGACGGCTACGAGCAAACCAGGCGTCCCTATCAAAACGGGCCGACGTCGGGCGCGCCCGCGAGCAAGTTGAACAGGTATCTGTGAATTCTCGGATCGCGCGACACCTCTGGTGGACACCGGCGACCTGCTCGCATTAACGAGCGTAGCGCACCGCCCCAACGATCGAGCTCCACGGATGCCAGCTCGGTCCCGCCGCATACGCCCGGCTCTCGCTCACCGCGCGATAGCCGAGCATCCAGCGCCCGCGGCGCAGTTCGAGTCCCATCTCACCGGCGGAGACGAACGGCTCGTGTCCAACGCGCGCGCTGGGACGGAACGTGTTGCCGTCGAGAAAGAGATCGCGCGCGACCGCGCGCTCCGACGCGCCGACGGTGAGCGCGATCGACGCCGCGTCGTCGTCCGACGGAAGCCACGGATGCGCGAGATGCCAGCCGGCTCGCGCGCGGAGCCCGAGCTCCGCGTCGGTGCGAACGTTGCCGACCGACGCGACAACGCGCGGCAGCAGGTCGAACGCGATCGGCTGCGCGTCGTCGCTCGCGAGGCGGCGCTGCTGCGCGTACCGCACGATCGCGCCCGGCTCGAAGCCGATCGCGCGGGTCCAGTCGGTGGGACGGTTGTACGCCGGCGCAACGTCGTGCGCGAGATGCTGCATTTGCTCGGCGAATGACGGCGCCCCCGTCACGCCGAGCACGATCGTGACCTCGTCCGACCGATCGACGCGCGCGCGCCGCGCGCGCTCGCTCACGTACAACCAGCCCGCGTTGGGTCGCGAGCCCGGGGCCGCGTGCGGATCGTCGAGGCTGACCGATGGCGTATAGATGTCCTGCCCGATCTCGACGCGGCCGGCGCGGCAATCGGTTGTGTGCGGCCCGCAGGGGGGAATACCTGCGAGCAGCGCGCGCGACCAGCGCGGCGCGTCGCCGCCATCGTCGCTCACGTGCACGCCGCTCGTGTACTCGTCGTCCGGGCGGTTCCACGGCTTCATCCAGAAGTCGAACGCGTCGTTGTCGATCGCGAGCGTGACGGTGTGCGGCGATGAGGCGGCGGACTGCGAGATGGCCGCCCCGAATGGAGCGGCCATGACGAAAGCGAGCGAAATGCGAAGCGCGCGTGTCACTGATACTGGATGTACAGCGGCTTGGGCGCGAGACGCAAGACCTCGAACGGCGTGAGAATCGGCTCGCCGCTCTTCACGTCGTTGTGATAGAAGAGCTTGAACCCTGTGAACTCCACCGGGTGATTCACGATGTAGTCGTGATACGAGTCGAACTTGAGCCACGGCGGACCCCAGCCGTCCATGTCCATCACGACCTGCACGTGCGGCGTGGGACGGATGTTCTCCGCGTCCGGCACCATGTCCTGCCGGAAGCGGTGCACGACGAGGATCTTGGGCGGCAGGTGATATTCCGTGACGAGCTTGTCCAATGTTTGAATTGCATAATTCACATCGCTCGCCATCATCTGCCCGACTTTCGCGCTCGGCCGCACCCCCTCGCGCTTGTAGTGCATGTAGAACTCGGGATCGATGCCGAGATGCACGTCCGGGCGCTGGAGATACTTGAGGAGGAGCGGCAGCTCCTGCTGCAGCGTGCTGTGCCCCGCCTGAATGTCGATGAAGAGCAGCCCCTTGCGACTCTTCGCCCATCCGTACGCCTGCTCGATCGTCTGCGGCGTCTCGCGCCGGCGCCACATTCCGTCCGCTCCCGGCGCGCCCTGCGCGACCACCGTCACCAGGTGGATGGCCGGGATCACCGGCGTCGACGGATCGGCTTTGCGCCATTCGGCGACGGTCTTGTCGAGCATCGACAGCATCTGGTCAGGTGCGTACTCGCCGAGCACGCCCATCTTCTTCGAGTGCGGATTGCCGTAGTAGGCGACGATCCGGTTCTCGGGAAGCAGCGAGCCCGCGAGCCGCGTCGGTCCCGACGGCCAGTGCGCCAGTTGCTTGTCGCCGGCGCGGATCGCGGCGAAGTACGACGAGCTGTCGTGCTTGTTGCGCGCCGCGCGGAGATGCGGTTTGACGCTGTCCTCGACGAGGAACGTGGGCGTCGCGCCGGGCTTGCCGGCCGCTGACGACGCGACCTCGCCCGACGACGTGTCCGCCTTGGTCCGCGCGGCCTTCGCGTCAGGCTTGGCGCCGCAGCCCGCGGCGAGCACGGCCGCCGCGGCGATGGATGAGAGAGCGAAGCGATACGACAACGACATGTGCATCTCGCGCTGCGATGTTATGAGAAGTGATACACCGATGACGATGAAAGGCACCGCGCGTGCCACGGCGTGCCACGGCGTGCGCGGCGTTTTTCCGACGACGGCTGTGTGCGGCGACGGCGGGAGAATGTAGTCGGGCCATGAAGCGCCCCCGAGTGTGCGAGGGAGGTGGAGCGCGACGCTATATTGACATGAGGCATCGTGATGCATGTTTGATGCATATCTCAGGACGTGACCCATGCGCACCACACTCAATCTCGACGACGCCCTGCTCGACAAGGCGCATCGCCTGACGGGCATTGGCGAGCGCACCGCGCTGCTGCACGAAGCGTTGCGCGCGCTCATCGCGCGCGAGAGTGCGCGTCGTCTGGCGCGCCTGGGTGCGTCCGAGCCGAAGCTCTCCGACGTCCCGCGCCGCCGCGTCGCCGAGCCGTGATCCTGCACGGGCGAACGCTCGTGCTCGCCGACACGTCGGTGTGGATCGATCACCTTCGGCGCGGCAATCAGGAGCTCGCTCAGCATCTCGACGACGGGATGGTCTCGACGCATCCGTTTGTGATCGGCGAGCTCGCCTGCGGCAATATCGCGAACCGCGCGGAGATCCTCGATCTCCTGCACCAGCTTCCGCCCGCGCGCGTCGCCACCGATGTGGAAGTGCTCGCCATGGTCGAGCGCCGGCGGCTGATGGGGCGCGGCATCGGGCTCGTCCATGCGCACGTGCTCGCGGCGGCGGCGCTCACGCCGTTCACTCGCCTGTGGACGCTGGACAAGCGGCTGGCGAAGATTGCTGCGGAGCTCGATGTCGCGTAGCGCAGTCGGCGCACGTGATCGTCTCACAACGAAAATCACAACGAAAAAGCCCCGATCGGCAATGCCGATCGGGGCTTTTATGACAGCTCCCGGGGAGGGACTCGAACCCCCGACCTAGTGATTAACAGTCACCCGCTCTGACCAGCTGAGCTACCCGGGATCAGACAACGAAAAGTAGTGGCGCGCGGGGGGATGTCAACGGGCCGCGAGTGCGATACAAGGTCAACAGCGGCAGAGACTTAAACCGCTTGCGGCACCCGCGAATCGGTATTGCGGCGCGCTCGTCCGCGCTCGTGCTCCGCGAAGTCGGGCAGCACCGTCCTGAGCCACTGTCCGGTGTACGACGCCTCCACGCGCGCGATCTCCTCCGGCCGCCCGCTCGCGACCACCGTGCCACCGCGATCGCCGGCCTCCGGGCCGAGGTCGATCACCCAGTCCGCGAGCTTGATCACGTCCAGGTTGTGCTCGATGAGCACCAGCGTGTGGCCGGCATCGACCAGCCGGTCGAAGACCATTGCGAGTTTTCTAATGTCGTCGAGATGGAGGCCGGTCGTCGGCTCGTCCATCACGTACAGCTTCTTGCCGGACTTCTTGCTGCCGAGCGCGAGCTCGCGCGCCACCTTGAGGCGCTGCGCCTCGCCGCCGGACAGTGTCGTCGCCGGCTGGCCGAGTTGGAGATAGCCGAGTCCCACCTGCTGGAGCTGCCACAACGCCTGGCCGAGCTTCTCCTCGCGCGGGAAGAAGCGGATCGCTTCGTCGATCGTGAGCTCGAGCACGTCGTGGATGCTCTTGCCGTTCACCCGCACGTCGAGCACGGCGGGCTTGAAGCGCTTGCCGCCGCAGTCGTCGCAGGGCACGTAGACGTCGGCCATGAACACCATCTCGACCTCGAGATAGCCGGCCCCTTCGCACGTCTCGCAGCGGCCGCCGGCGACGTTGAAGCTGAACGTGCCCGCGGTATAGCGCCGCTCGCGCGAGAGCGGCGCATCGGCGAAGATCCGCCGGATCTCGTCGAACGCCTTCACGTAGGTCACGGGATTCGATCGCGGCGATTTGCCGATCGGGCTCTGGTCGATCATCACGATGTCGTCGATCGCCTCGACGCCCGTCAGCGCGTCGAACTGCCCGACGGTCTCGCCGAGGTGCTGCTTGGCGCTGTGCTCCCCGTGCAGGCGCAGCTCGAGGGCGCGGGCGAGGACGTCGTGTATGAGAGTGCTCTTTCCAGAACCTGAAACACCCGTCACCACGGTGACGGCGGCGAGCGGGATCTTGACGTCCACGCCCTTGAGGTTGTGCTCGCGCGCGCCGGTGAGCGTGATCCAGCGCGGCCCGAGGCGGCGGCGCTCCGCGGGCACGGGGATCTCGCGCGCGCCGGTGAGATACGCGCCCGTGAGCGGACTCTCGGACACCCGCCCGATCGGGCCGTTGAACACGAGCTGTCCGCCCTGCGCGCCGCTCGCCGGCCCGAGCTCCACCATGTGATCCGCCGCGCGAATCGCGTCCGGATCGTGCTCGACGACGATCACGGTATTGCCGGTGTCGCGCAGGCGGTGCAGCAGCCGGAGCAGCCGGGCCATGTCGCGCGAGTGGAGGCCGATCGACGGCTCGTCGAGCACGTACAAGGTGTCGACGAGCTGCGAGCCCAGCGAGTTGGCGAGACCGATCCGCTGCGCCTCACCGCCCGAGAGCGTGCGCGTGGCGCGGTGCATCGACAAATAATTCAGCCCCACGTCGCAGAGAAATTGGACGCGATCGCGCGCCTCCTTCAGCACGTTCGCCGCCACCTCGCGCTCGAACGGCGAGAGCTCGAGCGACTCCAGCCACGCGAGCAGCCGGTCGACGGGCAGCTCGCTCACCTCGGCGATCGTGCAGCCGCCGATCTTCACCTGGAGCGCCTCGGGCTGGAGCTTGGTGCCGTTGCACGCCGGACACTCGCGCGCCGTCTGATACTGCCGGAGAAAAACGCGGATGTACTGCTTGTATTTCTTCTCCTCCAGATCGACGAGGAACGGGAAGATGCCTTTGTACCCGCGCACTTTCGCGTGGAGCAGCTGTTCGCGAGCGGTCTTCGGCAGCTTCTCCCACGCCGCGTCCATCGAAATGCCTTCTTTCTTCGCGAACTCGGCGAGCGCGCGGCGCTTGTTCTCGTAGCGCGGCATCGTCCACGGCGCGATCGCCCCGTCGCGGAGCGATCGCGCGGGATACGGCACGATGAGCGATTCATCATACTCGAGCGTCGCGCCGAACCCGTTGCACCGCGTGCACGCGCCGCGCGGACTGTTGAACGAGAAGAGCTGCGGCGTCGGCGAGGGAGCTCGCGTGCCGTCGTTTGCGCACTCGTACCGCTCGGTGAATCGAAGCTGCGTCGACGCCTTCGGTGTGAGCGGTGTCTTGACGGGCGCGGTGAACACGATCGCGCAGTCGCCGTCGCCCTCGCGAAACGCGGTGCCCACCGCGTCGGCCAGCCGCCCGCGCGCGTCGTCGCCCACGGCGAGCCGGTCGACCACGACGAGGAGCTGTTTGGCGAAGGTGATGTCGATCGCCTCGGTCATCAGCTCGTCGAGATGCTTGACGGCACCGTCGACCACGAGCCGCACGAAGCCCTGCGCCCGCAGGTTGTCGATCGCGACCTCGTGCGTGAGCTCCGCTGACAGCACGAGCGGGAACGTCACGTAGAAGCGCGTGCCTTCGGGAAGCGCCATGATCGTATCGGCCACCGACTGCACCGAATCTGGCTTCATCTCGCGCCCGCAGAGCGGACAGAACGTGCGGCCGATCCGTGCCCAAAGCAGACGGAGGTAGTCGTAGATCTCGGTCGCGGTGCCGACGGTCGAGCGCGAGGTCTTGGTCGGATTCTTCTGCTCGATCGCGACGGCGGGCGAGAGGCCCTCGATCGAGTCGACGTCCGGCTTCTCCATGCGCTCGAGGAACTGCCGCGCGTACGCCGACAGCGACTCGACATACCGTCGCTGGCCCTCGGCGTAGATCGTATCGAACGCGAGGGATGATTTGCCGGAGCCGGAGGGGCCGGTGATCACCGTGAAGGCGCGGCGCGGGATCTCGAGATCGAATCCCTTCAGGTTGTGCTGCCTCGCGCCGCGGACGATGATCGAGTCCTTCATCGACCGGAATCTAGCGGTCGCGAGCGACCGAAGAAATGGCGAAAGTGCGGTGCTGCGATCTTACGACCCGCGTTCGAGAATCGCGATCTCGATGGGCCGCGCGACCTGCTCCGCGACGCGCGGCACGCCGGCCGAGGTAGTAGACCACCTCCGCGCAAAAGACGACGTCGAATGGTCCATCGCGCAGATCGCGAGTCGCGTCCATGCTTTGAAATTGCCATCGCGTGGAGCGCGTCACGAACCTTGTGCGGCGCCTGGTCGAGATCCATGTGCCGCGTCGGATGCGTTCACGCTCTTCGACGCGCGAGGCGCCCGAGTACGAGAAGGACGAGTGCGCCGAACGTCGCGATCGCGATCGAGCGCAGGTCGAATTGGCCCTGCCTCACTCCGCCCCAGCCGAGCCACGCGCCAGCGAGGCCGCCGACGAACGCGCCGATGATGCCGAGCACGATCGTGAAGATGCATCCCGCGGGATCGCGGCCCGGCATCAGGAACTTGGCAAGCGAGCCCGCGATCAGGCCGAGGAGGATCCAGTAGAGCCAGAGCGGAGTCAAAGTTCGAGACTGGAGGTGAGAGGCTGGAGGTTGGAGGCCGGTGATGGCGCCGAGCTCCAGCCTCCAATCTCGAACCTCTAATCTCCAACCTCCAGTCTCAACCGTCTACAGTTCGGTCGTCGTTCTCGACCTGGTCGTCGCACGGTAGATCCAGAGCAGGATGAGCGCGCCGACGATCGCGAGGATGATGCTCCAGAGCGAGAATCCGTTCAGGCCGGTTCCGGTGATCAAGTTGCCGAGGAAGCCGCCGAGAAACGCGCCGACGATTCCGATCAGAATCGTGACGATGATGCCGCCCGGGTCCTTCCCCGGCATGATGGCTTTGGCGATCGCGCCCGCGATCAGGCCAAGCACAATCCACGCGATGATACCCATGTCTTCGCCTCCGCAAAGGGTCACTACATCGTGTGCCCCTCTCGCAACGGGTGTACCAGACGCGACTAAACCGACAGAGATTGGAGGCGAGCCTCCAACCTCCTTCTATTTTTCGTGATGGCTTTCCAAGAAGAAGACGTCGTCGGCAAGGTATACGACGCGCGTCTGGTGCGGCGGCTGGTGGTGTACGTGCGGCCCTACGGCTGGCTCGTCGCGGCGGCGCTCTGCTGCCTGATGCTCGACGGGCTGATGCAGCTCGTTGGCCCGCTCATGACGCAGCGCGTCATCGACGTCGCGCTGCCGCATCACGACGTCGGACTCGTCTGGCGATCGGCGATGCTGCTCGGCGGGTCGCTCGTGGTCGCGTTCGGCTCTCAGTATGGCGAGACGATTCTCACGAGCCTGCTTGGCCAGCGCGTGATGCGGGATCTGCGGCGGGACATCTTCGCGCACGTGCAGCGGCTGCCGGTCGTGTTCTTCGATCGCAACCCGGTGGGTCGTCTCGTCACGCGCGTGACGTCGGACGTGGAGTCGCTCAACGAGCTGTTCGCGTCGGGTGTGGTGGCCGGCTTGGGCGACATCTTCACGCTGCTCGCGATCAGCATTCTGATGGTCGTCACCGATTGGCGACTCGCGCTCGCGTCATTCGGCGTGATCCCGTTCGTGTACTGGGCGTCGCACGTCTTTCGCGCCAAGGTGCGCGACTCCTATCGCGACATCCGGGCGAAGCTCGCGCGCATCAACGCGTTCTTGCAGGAGCGCATCACCGGCATGCGCATCGTGCAGCTGTTCGGCCGCGAGCCCACCGAAGCGAAGGGCTTCGATGAGTTGAATCGGGGCCACCTGCAGGCGAACCTCGATTCGATCATGTACTACGCGCTGTACTTCCCCACGATCGAGGTGCTGACGTCGATCGCGCTCGCGAGCCTCATCGTGGCGGGAGCGCATCGCGTCGAGATTGGATCGCTCACGGTGGGAACGGTCGCGGCCTTCTTGCAGCTCGTGCGTCGCTTCTTCCAGCCGCTGCAGGATCTCTCGGACAAGTTCAACACGCTGCAGCAGGCGATGGCGGCGAGCGAGCGGGTGTTTCGGTTGCTGGATACGCCCGTAGCGGAGAATGGAGAGAGGAGAGTGGAGAGCGGAAACGGCGTCTCCACCCTCCACTCTCCTCTCTCCACTCTCCCATCTCGTGGCGTTACGGTCGAATTTCGCGACGTCTGGTTTGCATACGACCTCGGCCATATCGCACGTGGCGGCGGCCCGGCTGCGTCACCGGAGTGGGTATTGAAGGGCGTGAGCTTTAAAGTCGAGCCGGGCCGGACGTTGGCGCTGGTGGGGCACACCGGGGCGGGGAAGACGACGATCATCAATTTGCTGCTGCGCTTCTATGATCCGCAGCGCGGGACGATACTCGTTGATGGCGTGGACATTCGCGACATGCCGGTCTCGGCGCTGCGTGCGCTGATCGGCTACGTGCAACAAGACATCTTCCTCTTTGCCGGCGACGTGTTGACGAACATTCGGCTGTCCAGCCCGATCGGCGAAGACGACGTCGCGGTCGCCGCGACGCGCGTCGGCGCGGACCGGATCATCCGCCGGCTGCCGCACGGCTACGCGCAGGAGCTGGGCGAGCGCGGCGCGTCGATCAGTGTGGGCGAGCGCCAGCTCCTGTCGTTCGCGCGGGCGATCGCCGCCGACCCGGCGCTGCTCGTGCTCGACGAAGCGACGAGCGCGGTGGACAGCGAGATCGAGGCGGAGATTCAGCGCGCGCTCGAGGTGTTGATGCGCGATCGCACGACGATCGCGATCGCGCATCGGTTGAGCACGATCGTCGACGCGGACGAGATTCTCGTGCTGCATCGCGGGCAGGTGCGCGAGCGGGGCACGCATCGCGAGTTGATGGCAAAGCGCGGTTTGTACGAACGCTTGTACAGGCTGCAGGCCGGTGCGGTGCGCGAGGCGCTTCGCCCCGCGTTGGAGGCGGGCGCGTGACGCTTGCCAGCGGCCCAGTTGCGGGGGTAGTTTCTGCCGGAGTAGCTCCGATCCCCGACGCCGGCGCCGCGAGCGTGGCCTGCGCCGCATTTCCCACGTCCGGACCGAGGCGCTGAGCGCACCGACATGCCGGTCATCAAGGTCAACGATCAGCAGTATTCACTGCGGCCCGGCCAGAATCGGCTGGGCGGCGGTGCCGACGCCGACGTGACCGTCGCCGACGACGCGGCGCTGGGTGTGCAGGCGATCGTCGACGTGGCGGGCGATGCGCAGGCGGTGATTCGCCGTGCGCGCGACGGGGCGGCGGTCCGCGTGAACGGCGTGCTGCTCGTGGATCCGACGCCGTTGATGCACGGCGACAAGGTCGAGATTGGCGGACGCGAGCTGCTCTATGCCGACGACAGCAAGGCCGGCGCGACACAGTACGTGTCGTCCGACGACATCGCCGCGCTCGCGCAGAAGCGCTCCGGGCCCGCGCGCGCCACCGCGGCGACCGGCGGCCGGCTCGTCTCGCTCGTCGACGGCAAGGAGTACACGATTCCGGCGGGCGGGATCAGCATCGGGCGCGATGCGGGATCGGGCGTCGTCGTCGCGCAGAACGAAGTGTCGCGCAAGCACGCCGAGGTCGCGCCGGTGGAGCACGGATATGAGATCCGTGATTTCAGTGCGAACGGCGTGTTCGTGAATGGCGCGCGCGTGGACAAGGCACAGATTCTCTCGCGCGCCGACGTGATCCGAATCGGCGGCGAGGAGTTCCGGTTCTACGCCGACGTGCCGCAAAGCGCGAAGGCCGCCGCGCCGGCGGTGCCGCCGCCCGTGGTCGCCTCGCCGGTGGTGGACGCCCCCGCGCCGGTGGCCACCGCCGCGCCGGATTCGCGTCCCGTGCTCGCGGTTCTCGAGATCACGAACGAGGGCCCGACCAAGGGCCAGACGTACGAGATCGCCGTACCGCTCGCGCACGTGGGGCGCGGCGCGCACAACGACGTCGTGATTCGCGACGACAGCGTCTCCGATACGCACGCCAAGCTGCAGCGGCGCGACGACGGCTGGTATCTCGTCGACGTGGGCTCGACGAACGGCACGTACGTCGCGGGCCAGCGTCTGACGGCGGAGCGGCGGCTCGAGGGTGCGCCCGACGTGCGCTTTGGCGGAGTGAAGGCGATCTTTCGCGCACGCGATGCGCACGCGGACGCCGGCTCCGGCACGCGCGCGATCGCGAGCGTCGATCGCTCCAAGCTGCGCGAGACCGTCGCCGTCAGATCGGCATCCCCCGCGCAGGCCAAAGCGGCGGCGGCGAGCACCGCTCCGCCGGCTCGCAGCGGGCTCCCCGCGTGGCTGTGGATCGTCGTGGCGCTCGCCGTGATCGGCGCCGCCGCATTCTTCTTGATGAATCGCTAATGGTGCGCCTGCTTCACGCGGCCCGGACTGATGTCGGCATGATCCGGTCGGGCAACGAAGACAACTTCGCCGTGAACGCGACCGGCGATCGCGGCCTGTTCATCGTGGCCGACGGCATGGGGGGTCATGCAGCCGGCGAGGTGGCGAGCGAGATGGCGGTGCAGATCGTCGAGCTCGAGCTCGCGAAGCTCCGCGACCTCGACGATCCGTCGGCGGCGCAGAAGGTGACCGACGCGCTGCGCAAAGCGAACCGCAACATCCACGACCGCACGATCACCGAAGTCGACAAGCAGGGGATGGGGACGACCGCGTCGGTGCTGATCGTCTCCAAGCTGCGGTATCTGATCGGACAGGTGGGCGACTCGCGCGTGTATCTCCTGCGCGACGGCGCGCTGCACCAGCTCACGAAGGATCACTCGTACGTTCAGGAACAGGTGGACGCCGGCTTCCTCACGCCGGAGCAGGCGCGCTATCACCCGTACAGCAACGTGATCACGCGCTGCGTGGGGGCGAGCCCCGACGTGGAGCCCGACGTGTATCAGGGCGAGGTGCACGTGGGCGACGTGTTTCTCGTCGCGAGCGACGGCTTGACGGGCATGGTCGACGACCGCCGCCTTCAGATGCTGCTCATGTCGCGCGCCGAGCCGGAGCGGAAGGTGCACGCGCTGATCTCGGAGGCGAACGGCCGCGGCGGATTGGACAACATCACCGCGATCGTCGTGCAGATCGTGCCGGATGAGGATCCGGCGTCGAACGCGCGAACGCAGGAGATGCCGGTCCAGCGCTGAGCTGCGGGAGCGGCGGCATTTTACCACGGAGGACGCGGGGAGCGCGGAGGTGGTGACGATGCGACACCTCCTGAATCGCGCCCCGTGTCGTTCGCTTTGCGGACCCGCCGCATCCTCCGCGTCCTCCGCGGTTAGGCCGTTTCCAGCGCCGGTCTTCCGGGACGCGTATCCAGGATACAATCTCTGGCGACTGTTTTCTCCCGTCAGACCGTCGTCCCGTTCCGCCCCGCCCCTAGAGGAGCGCTCATGCCGTTCTCATTCCGAAACGCCGCGGCCGCCGGTGTCAGCCTCGTGCTGGCCACCATCGCCGCGACGCCGCTCGCCGCGCACGCACAGCAAGAGCCGCAGCGCGTGAACCACGCGAACTGGGAGCTCGCCAACAAGTTCGCCCCCACCGCGCTGCGTCCCATCATCTACACGAGCGCGGTGAATCCGCGATGGCTCGGCCAGAGCGACTCGCTGTGCTACGACTGGAAGGATCGCACCGGGTCGACGTTCTATCTCGTCGTGCCGACGACGAAGACCAAGCACCCGCTGTTCGATCAGAGCAAGCTCGCGGCGCAGCTCTCGGATCTGAGCCACCACGCGTACGACCCGACGGCGCTTCCATTCACGTCGATCACGTTCTCGAAAGATCACAAGTCCTTCACGTTCACGGCCGACAGCTCGCGCTGGGAGTGGACGTTCGCGACGGAGGCCCTGTCGCGACTCGGTCCGGCGACACCAGCGGGTGGACGCGGCGGGCGCGGGGCGGGGGCAAACGGCGGCGCACCGGCGACGCCGCCCGACACGGCGAACGTGTGCGGCGGAACGGGCGGTGGACGCGGCGCGGCGGGCGGCGGCGGCGGGCAGTTCGGCGGTGGACGCGGCGGCGACTTCCGCAATTATTCGCCGGACAGCAGCATGTTCGCGTTCGCGCGCGACAACAACCTGTTCCTCGTGCACGTCGCGGCGAAGGACACGGTGCAGCTCTCGCACGACGGGGTGAAGGACGACGGCTTCGGCGCGCGCGACACGACGCTCGAGCGCCAGCAGCAGGAGCTGCAACGCCAACAACAGCAGCAGGACGACACGACCGGCACGCAGAACGCGCGCGTGAACCGCGATCCGCGCGTTCGCGCGAACGTGGTCTGGGCGCCGGACTCGAAGGGCTTCGCCGTGATCCGCAACGACTCACGCGGCGTCGGCAAGCTGTACCTCGTCAACAATCTCCATCAGCCGCGGCCCGAGCTCATGGAGTACACGTACGCCATGCCGGGCGAAGATTCGGTCACGAAGGAAGACCTGTACGTCTGGCACGCGGGCGAGACGAAGCTCACGCCGGTGTCGATCAAGAAGTGGAAAGACCAGCGCCTGTTCGATCTGCACTGGAACGGCAAAGGGTCCGATCATCTGCGGCTCGTGCGGCGCGATCGGACGCAGCGGCATTTCGAGTTGATCGACATCGCGCTGCCGGCACAGACGACGACGCAGCTCTTGCAGGAGGACATCGACAACAACTCCAGCGAGCGGCAGAACGTGCGCTACGTGAAAGCGGGCGGCGATTTCATCTGGTGGTCCGAGCGCTCGGGCTGGGGACACTACTATCTCTACGACAACGCCGGCCATCTCAAGCACGCGCTGACGAGCGGGGCGTGGCGCGCCGAACGAATCGTCGAGCTGGATTCAGTGAAGGGCGTGATGTACTTCGACGCGGTCGGCCGTGAGCCGGGCGAGAACCCGTACTACACGCACCTCTACCGCGTCAATCTCGATGGCACCGGGCTCGCGCTGCTCGATGCGGGCGACGCGACGCACGACGCGAAACTCTCGCCGAACAAGCGGTGGATCGTCGACAACTCCTCGCGGATCGACCTCGTGCCGAGGGCGGTGCTCCGCGACGCGGCCGGCAAGCAGGTGATGGACCTCGAGACGATGGATGTCTCGCGCCTGCGAGAGCTCGGCTGGCGGCCGCCGGAGACGTTCCAGACGAAAGCCGCCGACGGCGTGACGGACATCTACGGCAACATGTGGAAGCCGTTCGACTTCGACTCGACGAAGAAATACCCGATCATCGCGAACGTGTATCCGGGACCGCAGACGGAATCCGTGAACTTCACGTTCTCGCCGAACGCGGTGCCGCAGCAGCTCGCGCAGCTCGGGTTCATCGTGATTCAGATCGGCAACCGCGGCGGCAGCCCGCAGCGCTCGCAGGCGTATCAGGGCTGGGGCTACTTGAACCTCCGCGACTACGCGCTCGCGGACAAGAAGGCGGGCATCGAGCAGCTCGCCGCGCGGCACAAGTGGATCGACATCGACCGGGTGGGGATCTACGGCCACTCGGGCGGCGGCTTCCTGACCGCGGCCGCGATGCTCCTGCCGCCCTACAACGAGTTCTTCAAGGTCGGCGTGAGTGAATCAGGAAATCATGATAACAATATTTATAACCAGAACTGGAGCGAGCAGTATCACGGGCTGCACATCGTCGCCAAAACCGGGGCGGGGCGCGGCACGGGTGTGCGGCAGGCCGGCGCGCCGGCGGAGTCGGAGGACGGAAACGGGAACGGGAACGGCGGCAATGGACGCGCCGCGCGCGGCGGGGCGAACAGCGCCGCGGCCGTGGCCAGCCGGATGGTGGACGGCTCGATTCCCGACGCGGACACGCTCGACACGTTCCAGATACACGTGCCGACGACGGTGGACCTGGCGAAGAATCTGAAGGGCAATCTGCTGCTCGAGACGGGCGACATGGACAACAACGTCCACCCGGCGAACACGATTCGCCTGGTGAACGCGCTCATCAAGGCGAACAAGCGGTTCGACTTCATGATGCTCCCCGGCAAGCCGCACGGGTACGGCGACGACGTGCCGTATACGAACCATCTCATGTTCGAGTACTTCGCGGAGCATCTGCTCGGGGATTACTACCGGCAGGACGCGATCATCAAGTAGGGGCTCGGGACGTAAGGTCGACGAACGCCCGCGCTTCGCGCGGGCGTTCGTCTATCCGACCACCACCACGCACTAGCCCAACAGCCCCGCCCCTCGCTCCAACCTCGATCGAACATCCGCAGCCGACATGTGCGCGATCGCCAGTACGCCCGCCGGATCGAGCGCACGGCGCTCTGCCGTATACACGCGCAGCCAGCGCGCCGAGCGATAGAACTCTTCTGAGATTTTTGGAAGGTTGATCGCACCCTCCCAACCCGCCGCCGTCAGCCGGCGCACTTCGCCCTCGGGGCGTTGGACGAGCATGTCGAGTCCGAGCATCTGCGTCTTGGCGGGGTAATCGAGCAGCAGCTCGCCGGGAGCGAGCCCGATCTCGGCCGCGAGCGCATCCTCCGCCGCGACGGTCAACGCGCGATCGTCGGCGATCCATTCGCCCGCATCGGGCGCAAGATCGGCCGCGGGGCACTCGAAGGCGCGCTTGTACAGCCGCCGCCCGCGCAGGGCATCGAGCAGGGGACTCGGTGCCCGCTGCGTGAGGTCGTGCAGAATCCCTTCGTCCGTAAAGGCCGCGAGCCGCCGCGCGTCGAGAGCGCCGGCATCGAGCGCGTCGCTCACGACGCGCTTGTACATCGCCGTCGCGCTGCGCACCGCGTGATGCCAATACACGTTGCGATACATCTGGTACTTCGCGAAGAGAAGCGACTCGAGCGCGGAGAGGCCCTTCTCGATCATCCCGACGCGAGGCAGCGCCGCGTCGGGCTCGCGCACGATCGTGAGCGCGTTGATCAGCCGGTCGACGTCGATCTCGCCGTAGCTCACGCCGCACATGAACGCGTCGCGTCGCAGGTAGTCCAGTTTGTCGAGATCGATCGAGCCGGAGATCAATCCTTGCAGCGGGCTGTCGCTCTCGCCGCGAATGAGCGAGACGATGCGCTCGGGCGCCTGCGCCCCCAGCTCGCGCCGCAGGATCACGCCGACTTCACCCTCACAGATCAGCGGCCGCGCCACGGCCTCGTGATGCAGCGCGCCAATCTCCTCGAGCGCATGGGAGAACGGATAATGCCCGATGTCGTGGAGCAGCGCCGCGACGCGAATGAGCGTACACTCGTCGCGGCCGATCGCGGCGAAGTCGTCATGGTCCTCGAACAGGGCGAGCGTGCGCCGGGCGAGGTGGTACGTGCCGAGGGCGTGCTCGAAGCGCGAGTGCGTGGCGCCCGGATACACGAGAAAGGCGAGGCCGAGCTGGCGAACGTAGCGCAGCCGCTGGAACGCCGGTGTATCGATGAGCTCGAAGCTCAGCGGGTCGAGCCGGATGTTATTCCAGAGCGGGTCGCGAATGATTTCGACGGCCATGGGGCGTATGATAGTGGCGAACGGGCGCGAACGCCCGCATCATGAGAGCGCAGCCGGAAACATCCCGCCACTTCACTCCGTACAGAAGCGCATGCGCGCACCCACCCCACCTCAGGCCCAGACCGCGCCGAGCGCTCCCGGAGCGGCGCTACCGGCTTCGCCCGGCATCCCCGCGCCGTCCGCGGATTTTCTCGCGCTGCAGGCACAAGCGGCCGACCTGTCAACGCAGCTCGCGGGACTCAGGATCCAGCAGCGGGCGATTTCTCGACAGATCGACCGCGCCACGGGCGGCGAACGAGAGGCGCTGATTCAGCAGCGGACCCCGGTCGACGTGCAGGTCGCCCAGAAGGAGGTGCAGCTCGACAACGTACGCGCGCAGATCGCCGCGCGCTCCCACGTGCCGATGGATCGCGTCACGACGTCGGGGCAGGTCGTGATCATGCCGCCGCGATACCGCGATCGCTCTCCAGACCCGGGTATGATCATCGGCATGACGTTCACGCTGTTGCTCGTCGTGGTCATTCCGATGTCCATCGCGTACGCGAGGCGTATCTGGCGGGGCACGCCCAAGCCGACGGTGGCGCAACGGGACGACCTCTCGCCGCGGTTCGACCGTCTCGAGCAGGCGGTCGACGCGATCGCGATCGAGATCGAGCGCATCTCCGAAGGGCAGCGTTTCATGACGAAGGTCATGGCCGAGCGGCCGGTGGAGCGCCCGGAGCGCTCCGGATTGGACGGCGGGTCGGCGCGTGCGGAATCGGCACCGATCCTGGCGCTGGGTGCCGGTCCAGCGGAGCCAATCGCAACGCCCAAACGCCAGTCGGTTCGCCAGTCGATCACCCCGCATTAAGAGCCTCCGCGGCGCGGAACCGCGGTCGGTCACTCCGGATTGCATCGTCGGCATTCGCCGATCACCCGGAGGACACTTGAAGATCAGAATATCCTCGCTGCGCGTCTGCGCGGCGATCGCGCTCGTCGTCGCCGCGTCGTGCGGCGGTTCGTCCGATTCGACCAGCACGCCCCCGCCGCCGCCGCCCCCGCCGCCCGACGTCGGCAGTGTGTCGGTCAGCCCCGCGACGGTGAGCCTCGCCGTCGGCGCCACGAGTCAACTCACGGCGTCGGCCGTCGATACGCACGGCAATGCGCTCACGTCGCCCGCGCCCGTGTGGTCGACCAGCGATGCGAACAAAGTGACGGTGAGCTCGAGCGGTCTCGTACAGGCGGTCGCGCCGGGAACGGCGACGGTGACCGCGACGGTCACGACGGCGGGCGCGACGAAGAGCGCGAGCGCGGCGGTGACGGTCGCCGCGCCGGTGGTGGCGGCGTCCATCTCCGTATCGCCATCGGCGAGCGACACGATCTACGCGTTCGGCGACTCGCGCGCATTCGCCGCGACGGTGCGCGACTCCTCCGGCGCGGTGCTCTCGACGGCGGCGATCACGTGGAGCATCGACAAGTCGAGCGTCGCGACGCTTTCCTCATCGAGCGGTGCGTCCACGAGCGCGCTCGCCGGGGGCAACGGGACGGCAGTGCTGACGGCGCGGTCCGGCAACGTCAGCGCGACGGCGAGCGTCTTCGTGCGGCAGCGCGCGGCGAAGCTGGTTCTCTCGCCGGCGACGATCACGCTGGCTCCCGGCGCGACGTCTCAGGTGAGCGCCGCGGCGCAGGACGCGCGCGGCAACACGGTCGGCGGTCTCGCCGCTCCGTCGTACAGCTCGAGCGACACGACGAAAGTCAAAGTCTCCTCATCGGGCGTCGTCTCCGCCGTCGCGGCGGGGACGGCGACGGTGAGCGTTTCGCAGAGCACGCCCGACGGTGCGCTCACGGGGAGCGTGGCCGTGACCGTCGCGTCGGCGCCGGCGTTCCCCACGAGCGCGGCGGTCACGGTCGAAGACTTCGACTTCGCGTCGGATTCGGTCGACATCGCCGCGGGCGGCACGGTGACCTGGACGTGGAAGGGCACGCAGCCGCACAGCGTCACGCCCACGACGCCGGGCACGGGCTTCGGGAGTCAGACGCTCACGACCGGCACATACTCATTCAAGTTCAATACATCCGGGAAATACGACTACTTCTGCTCCGTGCATCCGTACATGACGGCGACGGTGGTGGTCCACTAGCCGCGGAGCGCGCTCGACGCGGCGTACACGAACGGGCCGGGATTCAACAAAGAATCCCGGCCCGTTGCGCATCGACTGTCGGATCTCGCGATCTACCGCGGCCCCGCCGTGCGCACGTTCTCGCTCACGGAGTTCTCGAACTTCGCGAAGTTCTCGCGGAACATGGAAGCGAGCTTCTTGGCCTGCGCGTCGTACGCCGACTTGTCCGTCCAGGTGTTCCGCGGATTGAGCACCTCCGCGGGGATGCCGGGGACCTGCGTCGGGAACGAGAGGCCGAAGACCGGATCGGTCGCCAACGGCGCCGAATGGAGATCGCCATGGAGCAGCGACCGAACCATGGTACGCGTGTACGAAAGCTTCATCCGCGAGCCATGGCCGTACGCGCCGCCCGTCCAGCCGGTATTCACGAGCCATACGTCGGACCCGTGCTCGTCGATCAACGTGCCGAGCATCTCCGCGTACTTGGCGGCGGGCCAGACGAGGAACACCGCGCCGAAGCACGCCGAGAACGTGGCCTGCGGCTCCTTCACGCCGCGCTCGGTGCCGGCGACTTTCGCGGTGTAGCCTGAGAGGAAGTAGTAGAGCGCCTGATCGCGCGTGAGCTTCGCGATCGGCGGCAGCACGCCGAACGCGTCGGCGGTGAGGAGCACGACGTTCTTGGGATGCCCGCCGCGTCCAGACGGCACGTGGTTCGGGATGTAGTGCAGCGGATACGACGCGCGGGTGTTCTCGGTGATCGACTGATCCTCGAACCGCACTTTGCGCGTCAACTCGTCGAGCACCACGTTCTCGAGAATCGTCCCGAACATCTGCGTCGTGCGATAGATGTCGGGCTCGCCTTCTGGGCTGAGGTTGATGCACTTCGCGTAGCAGCCGCCCTCGTAATTGAAGACGCCTTCGGGCGCCCAGCCATGCTCGTCGTCGCCGATGAGCGAGCGGCTCGGATCGGCGGAGAGCGTCGTCTTGCCCGTCCCCGAGAGGCCGAAGAAGAGCGCCGTGTCGCCGTCCGGGCCGATGTTCGCCGAGCAGTGCATCGAGAGCACGCCCTGCTTGGGCATGTAGTAGTTCATCACCGTGAACATCGCCTTCTTGAGCTCACCGGCGTAGCGCGTGCCGCCGATGAGGATCATCCGCTTGGCGAGATTGAGAATGATGAACGTGCTGCTGCGCGTGCCGTGCTTTGCGGGGTCGGACTCGAACTCGGGCGCGTGGAGGACGGTGAAGTTCGGATCGAACGTGGGGAGCTCGGTGGCCTCCGGGCGGATGAACATGTTCCGCACGAACGACATGTGCCACGCGCTCGGGCTCACGTAGCGCACCGAGAGGCGGTACTTGGGGTCGGCGCCGCAGTAGAGATCCTGCACGTAGAGCGACTCGCGGTCGTTCAGGTACGCGCGAACGTCGGCGAGCAGCGCCTCGAAGTGGGCTTCGGAGATCGGCTGGTTGACCTTGCCCCAGTCGACGTCCGCCTCCGATGATGAATCTTTAACGAGAAATTTATCATTCGGCGACCGGCCGGTGTGCGGCGACGTGACGGCGCAGAACGGCCCCATGTCGGCGAGCAGCCCTTCCTTGTTCTGGACGGCGTCCTGAATCAGCACGGGCGCGACGCAGTTCCAGCGCACGTCGCCTTTGGGGGCGAGTCCCTGCGCGCTGAGCCCGACCTTGCCCTTGAATTCCATATCATCCTGCGGCTTCGTCTGAGTCGCCATGTTGCGTCCTCACAGCCTCGAAAAAATGGTCGGGGCGGGCCCGCTCGCGGCACGGCTCGCGGGCTCCGCCGGGTTGGACCGCTCCTGTGCGTCGACTACCGCAACCGCGGCCATGTTTACGATGTCCTGAACGTCGGCGCCGCGCTCCAGCACGTGCACCGGCCGGCTCATGCCCACCAGAATGGGGCCGATCGCCGTGGCACCACCAAGGTGATTTAGCAACTTGTACGCAATGTTGCCCGCGCTCAAGTTGGGAAAGATTAGCACGTTCGCGGCTTCCTTGAGCGTGCTGAACGGATAGTCGCGCTCGATGATCTCGGGATCGAACGCGGTGTCCGCCTGCATTTCACCATCCACGACCAGTGACGGGTCGCGTTGCCGCAAAAGCTGCACGGCCCGGGCCATTTTCTCGGCCTCGGGATGCCGCACGGAGCCAAAATTCGAGAACGACAACATCGCGATGCGGGGCTCCATCCCCATCGTCCGCGTGATCCGCGCCGCCGCGTACGCGATCTGCGCGAGCTGCTCCGCCGTTGGATCGATGTTCACCGTCGTGTCGGCGCAGAAGATCACGTGCTTCTCGAACACCAGCATGTACATGCCGCTCACGAGCCCCGCACGCGGATGCGCGCCAATCACTTCGAGCGCGGGCCGGATCGTCTCGGGATAGTGCAGGTTCACCCCGGACACCAGCGCGTCCGCGTCGCCGCGGCCCACCATGCACGAACCGAAATAATTGCTGTTGAACAGGCGGCGGCGCGCTTCGTCCATGCTCATGCCCTTGCGCTGCCGCCGCGCCCACATGTGCTGCGCGTACTCGTCGCGCTTGGGCGAGCTGGCCGGATCCTCGATCGCGATGCCGTCGAGCAGCACGTTCATCGCCTTCGCCTTCGCTTCGATCGTCTCGCGCTGGCCGAGCAGAATCGGATCGGCGATGCCGTCCTCCACGCAGATGCGCGCCGCACGAATGATCTTCGGCTCCTCGCCCTCGGGAAACACCACCCGCTTCGGGTTGCTGATCGCGCGATTGATCAGGCCGCGCATCACGCCGCGCGCCCGGCCGAGTCGCGACTCGAGCCGCTCGCGATACTCGTCGAGATCCACGAACTCGTTCGCGGCGCCGGACGCCACCGCCGCCCACGCGACCGCGGGCGCCACCCAGAGCAGTACGCGCGGATCGAACGGGAAGGGGATCAGATACTCGGCGCCGAATTGCACTTCCTGCAGGCCGTACAGATTCGCGACCGACTCCGGCACGTCTTCCTTGGCGAGGAGCGCGAGCGCCCGCGTCGCCGCCATCTTCATCTCTTCGTTGATCTCCGTCGCCCGAACGTCCAGGGCGCCGCGGAAGATGAACGGAAAGCCGAGGACGTTGTTGACCTGATTCGGATAGTCGCTGCGGCCGGTGGCGATGATCGCGTCGTCGCGGACGGACTTCACCGCATCGGGGAGAATCTCCGGGACGGGGTTGGCGAGCGCGAAGATGATCGGCTTCGGGGCCATCTTCGCCACCATGTCGGCCGTCACCGCTCCGGCGACCGAAAGGCCGACGAAGACGTCGGCTCCGACCAGTGCGTCGGCGATCGTGCGCGCCTTCGTGTCCGACTTGAAGCGCGCCTTGTACGGATCCATGTCGTCAGCGCGGCCGGCGTAGATCACGCCGGCCCGGTCGCACATGATGATGTGCTCACGCTTGACGCCGAGCCGCACGTAGTGCTCGGCGGTCGAGATCGCCGCGGCGCCCGCGCCCGAAAAGACGACCTTCAGCGTCTCGAGGCGCTTGCCCACGATCTCGGCCGCGTTGAGCAGCGCGGCACCGGAGATGATCGCGGTGCCGTGCTGGTCGTCGTGGAAGACGGGGATCTTGAGCGTCTTTCGGAGCGTCTCCTCGATGTAGAAGCAGTCGGGCGCCTTGATGTCCTCGAGATTGATCCCGCCCACCGTCGGCTCGAGGAGCTGGCAGAACTTGATCACGTCGTCGGGCAACTCGGAGCCGACTTCGAGATCGAAGACGTCGAGATCCGCGAACTGTTTGAAGAGATTGGCCTTTCCTTCCATCACGGGCTTGCCCGCGACGGCGCCAATGTTGCCTAGACCAAGCACAGCGGTTCCGTTCGTCACCACCGCGATCAGGTTACCCTTCGCGGTGTAGGTGTACGCGAGATCCGGGTCCTGCTTGATCTCCAGGCATGGCTCGGCGACGCCCGGCGAGTAGGCGAGCGACAGGTCACGCTGATTGGTCAGCGGCTTGGTCGGTACCACGGCGATCTTGCCGGGCCGACCTTTGGCATGATAGTCGAGGGCGTCTTGGCGTTTATTCATGTCCAGAGATGAACAATAGCCGAATCGGCCGTCCAAGTCAGTCGCCGGAGAGCGCTTGGGGTCCTACCGAACAGAATCCGCAAATACCAACATGACTCCCGCCGAGTCCGAGCAGCGCACGCCGAACGCGGCGGCGCCGGTTCGGCGCGCGCTTCACCTCGTCATCGTTCTCGTCGTGCTCGAGGCGGCCGCGTACGTGATCGGCCGCATGGCGCCGGCGATGGCGGGGCTCATGCGGCCGATCTACGTGCTGCTGCTCGTCTCGTTCGCGTTCCCGATCTGGCACGCGTCGCGCCACCGGACGGGGCACGATCGCCGGCACAGCGAACGGCGTCACACCTCCAGGTGATCGCCCGGCCGCGCGACCATCAGGTACAGTACGGGCATTAAGAAAATACTAATTAATAGTCTAGAAAAGAGGCCGCCGACGATGACGATCGCGAACGGCTTCTGCGTGCTCGCGCCCACGCCGCTCGCGATCGCCGCCGGCAACAGGCCGAGCGCCGCGACGAGCGCGGTCATCATGATGGGCCGCAGGCGGAGCAGTGCGGCCTCGTGCGTCGCCCGGGCGATGTCCATGCCGCCGAGCCGGAGCTCGTTGGCGTACGAGATGTAGACCACGGCCGTCTGCACGGACACGCCGAACAACGCGAGGAATCCGATCATCGACGACACCGAGAACGCCGTGTCCGTGATCCACATGGCCACGAGACCGCCGAGCGGCGCGGAGAGGATGACGCCGATGACCGTGATGAGCGGGAACTTGAAGTTGCGGTACAGAATGAACAGGATCGCGAAGATCAGGATCACCGTGATCGGCACGACGACGTTCATCTGCGCGCGTGACGCCGTGTACTCCTGGAACTCGCCGCCCCAGACGGTCCGGTAGCCGATCGGGAGCGTGACCTGCTTGTCGACGCGGGCTTGCGCATCCGCGACCGCGCTCGCGAGATCGCGGCCTTCCACCTCGTACTGCACGCCGATGTAGCGCGAATTGTCCTGACGGTAAATGAATGATGCGCCGTTGGCGACATGAATGTCCGCGACCTCGCGCAGCGGCACCTGGCTTCCGCTCGGCGTCGCGATGAGGATGTTCCCGATCTGATTCGGATCGCTGCGGTACTGCTCCTGGAGCCGGACCACGAGATCGAACGTCCGTTCGCCTTGTACGACTTGTGTGACCGCGGCTCCGCCCACCGCCGCGTTGATCAAGTCGTTCACGGCGTCGGAGCTCAGGCCGTACCGGGCCAGCTTGTCGCGATCGACCGTGATCGTGAGGCTCGGCTGGCCCAGCTCCTGGACGAGCACGACGTGGTCGATGCCCGGCGTGCGGCCGAGAATCTCCTTGACTTCCCGACCCTTTGCCTCGAGGACGTTCAGATCGGTACCGAAGATCTTCACGTCCGTCGAGCTCTTGAGGCCCGTGAGCGCCTCGTCGACGGCGTCCTCGGCGGGTTGAGTATAGTTGAATATGATTCCGGGATAGGCCGACAGCTTCTTCTGCATGGCCTCGATCAATTCATCCTTCGTCTTGATCGGGCCGGTCCATTGGCCGTACGGCTTGAGGCCGACGTAGAACTCGGCATTGAAGAATCCCGTCGGATCGGTGCCCGAGTCGTCGCGGCCATGCTCCGACGCCGTCACGGTGACCATCGGGAAGCTGGACAGCACGTCCCGAATTTGCGGCACGATCGCCGATGACGCCTCGAAGGAAATGGTGTACGGCATCGTCGCACGCACCCAGATCGCGCCTTCGTCCAGCTTGGGCATGAACTCGCCGCCGCGCGTCATCGCGATCGCGACCGACGCCACGAGGATCACCGCCGAGCCGACCATCGTTGCGCCGACGTGCCGCAGACACCAGTCGAGTCCCGACGCGTAGCGGTCGCGGGTCCATTCGAATGCCGCGTTGCGGCGCTCCACGACGCCGCGGCGCAACGCCCACGCGCACAGCACCGGAATCACCGTCAGCGTCAGGAAGAGCGAACCGATCAGCGCATAAATCGTCGTGTCGGCCATCGGCGTGAACAGCTTGGCCGATGGGCCGGTGAGCGCGTAGATCGGCAGGAAGCCGGCGACGATCACCGCGATCGCGTACACGATCGGCCGGTTCACCTCCGAGGCCGCCTCGAAGATCACCTCGCGAATCCGGAATTCGGTGCCGTGTCGCCGCGCGAGCTGGCGGTAGATGTTCTCGACCATGACGACGGCGCCGTCGACCAGAATACCAAAGTCGATCGCGCCGATCGACAGCAGGTTCGCGGGAATGCCTCGAACGTCGAGGCACATGAACGCGATGAGGAGCGCGAGCGGTATGGTCACGGCGACGATCAGGCCGGACCGGATGTCGTAGAGGAAGAAGATCAGGACGATCACGACGAGCACGATGCCGCGCCCGAGGTTCTCGAGCACCGTGTGCGTCGTGAGGGCGACGAGATCGCTCCGGTCGTAGTAGGGCACGACCTTCACGTCGCGCGGCAGCACGTGGTCGTTCAGCTCCCGCGTCTTCGCTTCCACGGCTTTGAGGACCACCTGCGCCTGCTCGCCGGTGCGCATCAGTACGATGCCTTCGACCGCGTCGTTCTGCTTGTTGAACCCGAACTGGCCGAGACGCGGCGCGGCGCCGATCGCGACCGTTCCGATGTCTTTGATCCGCACCGGGATGTTGTTCTTCACCGCGGCCACGACGTTGCCGATATCCTCCAACGTGGCGACGCGTCCGAGCCCTCGCACGTAGTAGAACTGGCTGCCCTCGGAGTAGAAGCCGCCGCCGCCGTTCGAGTTGTTGGCGCTGAGGGCGCTCGAGACGTCGTCGATGCTCAAGCCGGCCGCGGCGAGCTTGGCCGGGTCGATCTGCACCTGGAACTGCATGGTCTCGCCGCCGAGCGACGCGATGTCGGCGACACCGGGCACGGCGCGATATGCTTTATCTAATACCCAATCTTGTATGACGTGCAGGTCCATCGCCGAGCGGTCCGGACTCTGAATCACGTAGCGGTACACGAGTCCGGACGGGGAGAACGGCGCCTCGATGTCCGGCGAGACGCCGTCGGGCAGGTCCGCGCCGGCGAGACGCTCGAAGACCTGCTCGCGCGCGAACCACAGGTCCGTCTTGTCGGTGAACGTCACGCGCACGCTCGACAACCCGTACAGCGAAACCGAGCGCATCACGACGAGGTTGGGCAGCCCGTTCAGCTCCGTCTCGATCGGGACGGTGATGAGCCGCTCGACCTCTTCCGCCGCGTGGCCCGGCCACGCCGCCGTGAGCTCCACGGCCGGCGGCGAGACGTCGGGGTAGGCGTCGACCGGCAAGCGGCTGAACGAGAAGAGGCCGACGCCGATGATGGCGAGCGCGATGATGGCGACGAGCAGCGGCTGCGAGACCGAGGCCTCGACGAGCCGCTGAATGGGGCCGCGCTGCGCGGCGACCGCGGCCGCCGCGCCCGATGGCTCGGGCGCGTTCGGATGATTGGTTGGCTCGGTCACTGGCTCTCCGCGAACTCGAGGAACAGCGAGCCGTCCGTGACCACCACGTCGCCGGCGGCCAGCCCCGACGTGACCTCATAGTTGTTGCCGACGCGCCCGCCGAGATCGATACGCCGCCGGACGTACGCGTTCGGGCCGGACACGATGAACACGAACGGCAGGTTCTCGTCGTCGCGCTGCAGCGCCGAGGCGGGAATGAGAATTCCCTGATGCGCGGCCGCGGAATGGATCTGTACCTTCGCGAACATGTCGTTGCGGAGCAGGCGCCGGTCGTTCGGCGCGAGGATGCGAACGCTGACGGCGTTCGTGCCGGAATCGGCCAGCGACGCGATGTAGTCGACCGTGCCCGTGATCGGGCGCGCGGTCCCGGCGATGTACAGGTCGGCCGACTCGCCGACCGAGACGGCGCTCAACTGATCGGCGTACACACTGGCCATGACCCACATGCTGCTCAAATCGGCGATCGTGAACGCCGGCGTGCTTCCGGCCTGCAAGAGCTGGCCGTTCGAGATGAGCTTCGCGACGATGGTGCCGGTGATCGGCGCACGGACCACGGCTTCGATCGAGACCGCTTTGTCCTGCCGAACCGCGTCGATCTGCGACTGCTCGACGCCAAGCGCGCGCATGTTCTGCACGGCGGCCTCGACGTCCGCGCCGGCCGACGCGAGGTCGGTCTGCGCCTGCTCCAGGTCCGCGCGCGCGAGCGCGTCGTTGGCGAAGAGCGCGGAATCGCGATCCGCGACTCGTTTCGCGTTCCGGTAGGTTGCCTCCGACTTGCGGTAGTCCGCGACGGCCGACGCGAAATCCGGCGACGAGACGAAGGCGAGCGGCTGGCCGGCGGTGACGTTCATGCCCACGTCGGCCAGGATGCGGACGACCGGACCCGACACCGGCGACAGGATCTGCGTCGACCGGTTGCCGTTGAACACCACCGTACCCGTCGCGTCGACGTCTGGCCGGTAGCTCATGACGCGCAGCGTGTCGAGATGGATCTTCGCGCGCTGCTGGGCGGTGAGGCTGAACGCCCGGGCCTTGGTCGTCGTGTCGCTGCCGAAGCTGACGCTCGACTCGGGCGAGGACGACTTGGAGCAGGCCGATACGAGCGCGAGGAGCAGTGCGCCGACGATGGCCGTCGTCCGGGGCACGACGAGTTTGGTGGTCATGGAGTGCGTGATCATGGGTTGCTGGCTCCGGGCGTCACGGGGATGCCGAGCGCGCGATTGAGATCCGCGCGTGCAGTGGAAGCGGCGGCGATGGCGTCGGCGAGCTGGCTCTCCGCCTGGAGCAGCGCCGTGCGCGCGGTCAACACCTCGAGAGCCGACGTGCCGCCGAGAGAGTAGCTGGTGGACGACACGCGATACTGCTCGCGCGCCGCCGGCACCAACTCGTCGCGAATGAAGATGGCCTGCTTGATCGCGGTCGCCGCGTTGGCGTACGCCGTGCGCACGTCCTGCACGACCTGCGCGCGCGTGTCGCGATACGTCGCGGCCAACTCGCGCTCGATGTGCTGCGCCTGCGCGATGTCCCCGCGCGAGTGTTGCCAATAGAGCAACGGCAACGGGAGCGCGATACCGGTCGTGAACAGCGCCGGGCCGCCCTGCGGTGCGTAATCGCGCTGCACCGCGAACGTGAAGTCGGGAAGCCAGAACTCCTTGGTGAGGCTCGTGGTCGCGCCGGCGCCGGCGCGCTGTTGTTGCAGAATCGCGAGCTCTGGCCGGTTCTCGAGAGCGGTCGTTTCGATCGTCGCCGAATCGGGGAGCGGTGCCGGCAGCGCCAGCGTGTCCGTCGGCACGATTGGCGAGCCGCGGACCCGCCCAAGCGCGCGGTTAAGCGACGCCTGCGCGGCCGTGATCTCGCCTTCATTCGCGATCAGGTCGTTGTTCGCCTGCGCCACCGCGACCTGCGCCTGGATGACATCGAGCCGCGCCGCGGATCCGGCTTGATAGCGGGTCTGCGTGCGAGACAGAAAATCGTTCGCGAGGTCGCGCGTCTCGGTCAGCACCGTGCGATGCGCCAGCGCCACGAGCAGCGAGTCGTACGACGTCGACGCCGCTTCCGCCACCGTTTGCGTTTGCAAACGAAAGTTCTGCTCGTTCGCGCGAATGTCGGCGACGCCGATTCGGTTGTTGAGCCGGAACTTGTCCGGGAACGGGACGTCGAGGCCGAGCGACACCGGCCGCGACGCCGCGGTGCCAAAGGTGAACGGGCCGGGCGACTGGTCGTACGCGGCGGTCAGCGCGGGGTCCGGGATGGCCACGGCTTGCACGCGGCGCGCGCGTGCTTCCGCGATCTGTTCGCGCGCGACGTCGAGTTGCGCGTTGCGCGTGAGCGCTTCCGCGATGGCTTGCTGGCGCGACAGCCGGAGCACTTCGATCGTGTCCCGCGGCGCGCTGGTGCGCACCTGCGCGGACGCCGCGCCGGCCGCGATGGCCAGCGCGCACACTCCAAGAATTAGACGCATTATGTCCCTAAATGGTGAGGCCGAGTGGAACGTCGAACGAGACGGTCAGCTCACCACGGGAGGGGCGCGGGATTTCTCTTGGAGGTGGACGTCGGCCCAGTGGACCCGGTCGATGGTGGCGACCGCGATCGCATCCACGTGCGTGTGCGCGATGCGCGCGGGCGCGGGCACCGCGGTGGCACCCGCGATCGAGCGCGCCTGGCAGGCCGCGCACGTTGCGTCGTCGTGCGTGAAGTGGCCCTTCGCGCCGCCCGACTCCACGTGCGCCGCCATGCTGCGCTCGCGATTCTCGCTCAGCGGAGCGAGCGCCACGGTGATCTGCGCCGCCAGCGCCAACATGGCGATGACGGTGAACAGCCAACCGCGTTTCGGAGCGTGCGTGGGCGGGCGGGGGATCATGACGGGGATAAGCCTAGGGCGGTCGGCCTCAGGCGTCTAGATAGCTTCGCAATCGGGCCAACATGCGAGCGTCGGTCGCGGTGGGATCGGTGCCCTTGGGCGTTTCTATGACCTTTGGTACGCGCGCGAGGCGCGGATCGTTCATTATTCGCCGGAACGGCTGCTCACCCAGCGAGCCCTCGGCGATCAGTTCGTGGCGATCGCGTTTCGAGTTGAACGGCGTCTTGGAGTCGTTCACGTGCAGCACACGGAGCCGGTCGAGCCCGAGCACGTCGTCGAATCGCGACCAGACGTCGTCGTATGCGTTCACCAGATCGTATCCGGCCGCGTAGGCATGGCAGGTGTCGACGCAGATGGCCATGCGACCGCGGAGGGGCGCGGGGACGCGCTCGATGAGCGCGGCGAGATCCTCGAACGATGATCCAATTGCCGTCCCGCTCCCGGACGTGATCTCCATGCAGAGAATCGTCTGGCCGGGAACGCGTGCCAGCGCCTCGGCGATCGCGTCGCCGTTCCGCGCGATGCCGGCCGCTCGTTCGTCGATGTAATTGCCCGGGTGCGATACGAGATACGTGAGTCCGAGCGCCTCGCACCGCGCGAGCTCGGCGACGAACGATTCGATCGACTGGCGCCGCAGCTTCTCGTCCGGACTGGCGAGATTGATCAAATACGAGTCGTGCGCGACGGTGGCGCGCACGCGCGTGTCGTCGAGCGCTCCGCGGAACTGCGTGCATTCATCGTCGGCGCATGCGCGCTCCGCCCACCGGTTCGCCTGCTTGGTGAAGATCTGCATCGCCGTCGCGCCAATCGCGCGGGCGCGCGCCGGCGCATGGTGGGTGCCGCCTGCGATCGAGACGTGCGCGCCGAGCAGGACGTCGTCATCCCAGAGCGGCGCGATCCAGTTCGGATCGTGCGCGCTGTCCGTCTTTGCATTGAACGCCGGCTTCCGCGTCTTGGCGACGAGCGGATTTTTTTTCACCGCCGCCTTCTTCGCGCCCGATTTCGCGGCTGCCTTCTTCGCGGGCGTCTTCGCGGATTTTTTCGCGGTTTTCTTCGCGGACTTCTTACTACTCTCGGAATTCCGGCGACTTGCCATGGAAGGCCTTTCCGCAACGCGGGCAGTGAATGGGGCCGGACTCGGCGAGCGCATACCCGAAGTCCCGTCCACACGAGCACTCGGCCTCGAGCGCCTCGTGGCCACAGCCGATGCAGTAGCGGTCATCCGGATCGTAGGATCGGAAACGGCCGCACACCGTACAGCGTTTGGTGATCGGGTGGGGCATGGCGAAAGCTAGTCGGCCGGTCGGGTATCCGTCTCGCCCTCTCGGTTCTCGAAACTCGCGTCTCGGAACTGGTCTGGGGTGGCGACGTCGAGATCTCGACATTGCGTGCTGAGACCAGTTTCGAGGCACGAGATCCGAGGCATGAGAATCGAGACCAAACTGCGACAACCGAGAGCCAGGCTGCGTGAGCCCTACCGCTCCCCCCTCAACCAGCTCGCCGGATCCACCGCCGCCGGCGATCCGCCGTTGCTGCCGTGCCTGATCTCGAAGTGCAGATGCGGCGGGAGATCGGGATCGGAGATTCCAACGCCGCCGATCACCTGTCCTTTCACGACCGTCTGCTGTTCGCGCACGTCGGCGCGTTCGAGCGAACCGTAAATCGAGTAGTCGCCGCCGCCGTGGTCGATGATCACGGTGAGTCCGTACGTGCCGAGCGGACCGACGCGCACGACCTTGCCGGCGGCGACGGCGTGGACGCTCGTGTTCACGGGCGCCTTGATGCCGACACCGTTCCAGCGAATCGTCGTGTTGTTCGCCGTCTGTGCTTTGCCGAAGGTGTACACGAGCGGGCCGTCGACGGGCCAATCGAGCTTGCCGTAGTCGCTCGTCTTGATCGTGCTCCCGACGCGCGCGGTGGACGGGCGCGAACGCTCGGCGCGCCGGCGTTCCGCGTCGAGCGACGCGATCGCGGTGGTGAGCTGCGATTCGGTGGCACGGAGCCGCGCAACGCGTGTCTCGATCTGCTGCGCCTGCCGGCGGGTCGACGTGAGGCTCGATTGGCGCTCGTGCTCGAGCGTGCGGAGCCGGTCTTCTTCCTGCGCCTTGTCGGCGCGGCTCTCCTCGAGCGACTGCTGGAGCGACACGAGTTGGTCGCGCTCACGCCCCGCCTCCTCGCGGAGCTGTTCGACGCGGTTCACGAGCGCGCGATCGTGCAGCGCGAGCAGATGCAGATACTTGTATCGCGCGACCAGCTCACCGAAGGAGTGCGCCGAGAGGAGCGCCTCGCTCGTCGCCATCGGGCCGCGCTTGTAGATGTCGATCAGCCGACCGCGGAGCGTCGTGCGCTTCTTCGCCAGCTCTGCTTCGGTGAGCGCGACCTTCGTCGCCGCGTCGTTCACGTCGGCGGTGATCGTCGAGAGCTGGTTGTCGAGCGTCTTGACGATGCGTGCGGTCGCATCGGCGCGGCTGTTGAGGTTCGAGACTTCCTCGTTCAGATCGTGCACGCTGTTCTGGAGCTCCGCGGCGCGGCGCTCGAGCGCCTCGCGCTCGTGGCGGATCTGATCGAGCGTGTCGCGCTGCGCGCGAATCTTCGCGCTCTGATCCTGCGCGTGCAGCGGGCTCCCGATCGCGGCCAGCGCGACGAGCGACAGCAGCAACGGCCAAACGCGCTTCATATCTGCCGCAGATGCCGTCCGACCGACGCGGCGCTGCCGAGCAGGCCGATCAAGGCTCCGAAGAGAATGCCGAGGATGGCGATGCGGCGATCGAAAAAGACCGTCTCGAAGTGCAGGTACTGCTCGAGCAGGCGCATCGCGAGGTAGGTCAGCGCGAGGGCGAGCCCTCCGCCGAGGATGCCTTTGATCGATCCTTCGATCAGGAATGGCCGGCGGATGAAGCCATCCGTCGCGCCGACGAGCCGCATGATCGAGATCTCGCGGCTGCGCGCGAGTACCGCCATACGAATGGTCGCGCCAATGATGATGATCGCCACAGCCGCGAAGGCGAGCCCGAGGGCCGCACCAGCGACGCCCGCGATGTTGCGCAGCCGGTAGAGCTGCGTGATCCACTCCTCGCCGAAGCGGATGTCATCGACGAAGTCGTGGGTGCGAATGCGATCGGCGACCTTGCGGACGGTCGCCGGGTCCTGAAAGCCGGGCTTGAGCTTCACGTCGAGCGAAGCGGGGAGGAACTCGGCGTCGAACACGTCCTTGAATTCGCCGAGCTCCGAGCGCGCTTTCGCGAGCGCCTGATCCTGCGTCACGATCTCGACCTTAAGGACTTCAGGGTATTTCGAGATCTCGTCGGCGGCGTTGGTGAGCGTCTCGATCGGCGTGCTGTCGGCGACGAACGCGCGAATCTCCACCCGCTCAGCGACCTTTTCCAGCGCGTGACGGATATTGAGCGCAACGAGGCCGAACAACCCGAACGCGAAGAGCGAGAAGGCGATCGTCGTGATACTGAGCGCGCTGAGCAAGGGCGCGCGCCTGAAGGCCCAGAGCGCCGTGCGTAGCCCGCCCATCAGTCGGTCTCCAACGCGTAGCTCGGTGCCTCGAGCGAATCGAACACGATCTCGCCATGGTTGAGCTCGATCGTGCGATACTCGGAGCTGCGTACGAGCTCGAGATCGTGCGTCGCCATGATCACCGCAGTGCCCGAGGCGTTGATCTCGCGAAGGAGCTGGAAGATGCCGCGCGTCGCCCGCTCGTCGAGATTTCCGGTCGGTTCGTCGGCGATGAGAACGAACGGGTCGTTCACCAGCGCGCGTGCGAACGCGACGCGCTGCTGCTCGCCGCCCGAGAGCTCGCGCGGATACGCCGTTGCCTTCGACGCGAGCCCGACCTGCGTCAGCGCACGCGCGACGCGGCCCGGAATGTTCGCGCGCGGCGTGCCGATCACCTCGAGCGCGAACGCGACGTTCGCCTCGGCGGTGCGATCCTCGAGCAGGCCGAAATCCTGGAAGACGATGCCGAGGCGGCGGCGAAGCTGGGCGACTTCGCGACGCTTGATCGCGTTGGAGCTGTACCCGCTCACACGCACCTCACCGGAGGAGGGGCGCTCGTCCATGTACAGCAGCTTGAGGATGGTACTCTTGCCGGCGCCGCTCGGGCCGGTCAGAAAGACGAATTCACCCTTGGCGACGCGGAAGCTGACGTCGCGCAGCGCCGCGGCTCCCGCAGCGGCGCGCGGGTACAATTTCGAGACGTGATCGAAGCAAATCATGGCTAAAGTTCAGACGCACCGATCCCTCCGGCGTCACCGCCATTGTCCGCCCAGTTCCACGCGGGTTGCGACGTGATCGTGTCGAGGATGGCCTTGAGGAGGCCAATCAGCATCGGGCCGAGCAGAATGCCCACGAGCCCGAACGTGTAGACGCCCGTGATGAGCGCCACCAGCATCCAATAAAAGTTGAGCACCTTCGATCGTTCGGCGGCGATCTTGGGCCGCAGAAACGTCGAGATGTAGATGGTGTTCACCAGCAGGCCGATCGTCACCATCGCGATCCCCTGTCCCGGCGCGTTGCGGAAAATCGCGAGCCACGCAGCGACCGGGACGTACACGCTCCACGATCCGACGATGGGGAAGAATCCAATGATGAACGAGACGATCGCGAGCACACCGGCGAGCGGCACGTGGAACGCGAGGTTCATCACCAGGATGATCACCGACTTGACGGCCTGCGTCAGGAAGGTGGAGTAGATCGCGCCGTACAGCACGCCGCGCACGTTGTGCTCGAGCGCCGCCGAGAGCTCGCCGTACCTCGGTGGTATTCGACTGCGGACGTACTCCTTGATGTTGTCGGCGTCGACCATGACGTAGTACGCCGTGAACATGAAGATCGTCGCCGCGATGGAGAGGCTCACGACGGCGGCGCGCAGTCCGCTCAGGATGTTCGTGCCGTAGTTGGAGGCGACGAGCACGTAGTGCCTGACCGCGTCCCGCGTGTTGGCCGCGTGCAGGAATGGCACCTGGTGCAGCGAGGAGTCGACCTTGTCGGCGATCTGATTCTGGTTCGCGTCGACGTAGGCGGCGACGTCGGCGATCTCCTCGTAGCTGTACGCCGTGAGGGCGACGAGCGGCACGATGAGGAGGAGCAGCGTGAGCGTCGCCGAGAGAATCCGGCTCGGGAGGTGACGCAGCAGCCAGAGGTACACCGGCCGCATGTACATCGCGACGATGACGCCGAGGATCGTCGCGATGATGACGGTGCGAACCATCCACAGGAACAAAACCAAGATGGTCACGAACAGGAGCGTCGTGACCAACATCCGGCGGAGTTCCGGGAGTGTGAGCTCGGCCAGCGTCGGAGTCGTCCGCCGCTCGAGGCGGCGCCGCTCCGGCGCGACGAGGATAGGTTCGGCCATCTAGTGTAGAGCCTGTTCGATGTCTCCTATCAAGTCTTTAGCACTTTCAATGCCGATGCTCAGCCGTAGAAAACCGTCCGGTATTCCGGCGTGCGCGCGCTGATCGGCGGTGAGATGGGCGTGTGACGTGAAGCGAGGCTCCGAGACGAGCGAGTCGACGCCGCCCAAGCTCGGGGCGTGGCGGATGAGCTTGAGCTTGCGGAGAAACTTCTCCGCCGCGCGGCCGCCGCCGGCCAGCTCGATCGCCAGCATCCCGCCGAACCCATCCATGATCTCTTTCGCGATCTCATGGTCGGGATGGCTCTCGAGTCCGGGATAGTGAACGCGGCGGATCTCTTTGCGCGTGCTCGCCCACTCCGCGACGGCCATCGCGTTCTCGTTGTGACGCCGAACACGCACGTCGAGCGTCTTGAGTCCCCGCTCGAGCAGCCACGCGCCGAACGGATCGGGCGCCTGACCCCAGAGCATCATCTTCTGCCGGACTTCCTCGATGTATGACGAGGTCCCGCAGACCACGCCGCCGAGCACGTCGTGGTGGCCGTTGAGGTATTTCGTCGCCGAATGGATCACGACGTCGGCGCCGTACTCGAGCGGGCGGAGATTGACCGGGCTCGCGAACGTGGAGTCGACGACGAGCGCGATGCCGCACTCTTTCGTGATGTAGCTGACGGGGCGCAGATCGAGCACGCGGCACGTGGGATTGACCGGCGTCTCGATGAAGATGGCGCGCGTCTGCTTCCGAAGTTTGTGGCGCCAGATCCGCGTCTCCAGCGGATCGACCAGCGTGACCTCGATCCCGAGCGACGCGAACTCCTTGGTGAAGAGCGCCGTCGCGCCCCCGTAGATCCACGAGCTCGCGAGCAGGTGGTCGCCGGGGCGGAGCAGAGCAAGCAGTCCGCACGCCGTCGCGGCCATGCCGCTCGAGAGGAGCACGGCCGCCTCCGCACCTTCGAGCGCCGCGACGCGCCGCTGCACCAGCTCGGCGTTGGGCGCGTTCCCGTAGCGCGGGTATCGCAACCCGTCGCCGGTTCCAACTTCTTGAATGAAGTTGACGGACTGGAACAGCGGGTGCACGACCGCGGTGTCGGCGTCGCGGCCCTCGGTTCCGGCGTGTACGGCGAGCGTCGCGAGGTCGTTGGGTGGTGTCTTGCGTGCGCTCACGTGGTCTCCTTCAGCCCAGTGCCGGGCGTCGGCCGCGGCTATCGAGATCGGGTTTGATCACGCGCACCGTCTCGGACGGCGCCGCGCCGAGAATGTCGCGCAACACGACGTCGCCCTCGCGCGCGCCGGGATCGATGCGCACGGTCGCGAGCTCGTGGCGGCGCGGTCCGTACACCCAGGCGAGCTCGCCTTCGGTGAGCAGTCGCGACCGCGCGTCCCGCGGCGCCATGATCACGAGCGGACCACGGTCCTCCTCGCCGCGTTTGGTGGCGATGAGGTACGCCACGCGCAGCGGCGCGTTGATCGTCTCGCTCACGCGGCGTGTCCCACGGCGACGTACTCGCCATTCACCGACATCACGAGCCGCCGCCGGCAGAGCGCGCACAGCGTCTCGCGCGCCGCGTCGACCGCGACGCCGATCTCGTTGGCGACGTCGGCCGCTTCGGCGCGGCCCAGGCGATACGTCGCGTACCAGGCGCGCCGCTCGTCGTCGGAGAGCACGCCCATCAGCTCGACGCGGTCCTCGCGCTCCACCGCGAGCGCGAGCGCGTGCCGCTCGAGGACGGCCTCGATGGCGTCGCGGTGGTCCTCGGTCACGCCGCGGAAGAGGAAGTATGCCTCGTGCGGCGGATCGTCGCTCGTGTAGCGGATGAGCAGCTTGGCGACCACCTCGTCCGCGCATGAGAAATCGATCATTGAAACATGCGAAAAATCGATCACCGTCAGCGCGCGGCGCATGTCGTCGCCGCCGAGGAGCTGTTCGATCTGGCCGCGCACGGCCGCGCCGGTCGTGCGCGTGACCAGGTTCGAGTACAGATCGCAGGCGAGCGTCTCGCGCAGCACGCTGCTCACGTCGATGTGGTGCATCATATATCCATCGGGCTGTCCTTCTCGTTCGCGCCTGACGGAGCCGCTTCGGGAATGATGACTTGCACCTGCGCGCCGGCGAACGGCGCGAGGTCCTCCGCGAGCGGGACGTCGTCGTCCCAGCTCGGCACGATCGAAATCCGTGCCGTGCCGCTGCGCACCGAGAGCTTGCCGTTCCAGCGTCCGACATAATTGCGCGCGCCGGCCAACCCCTGTCCGCGACTCCGGTCACGAAACCGGCTCACGCCGCGGATCACCGCTTCCTCGAGCGCGGTCGCGTCGCCCCACCGCGACGTGGGCAGATGCCCCGGCGCGCTCTCGAGCGACTTGCGAAATCCGAGACCCGCGTCGCATACCGCAATGACGACGACGCGGCGGCCGAGCCGTTTCGTCCAGCGATAGCTCTGCACCGCCACCCAGCCGCCCTGGCCGGCGTGCTCGATGATGTTCTGACAGACTTCCGAAAGCGTCATCGCGAACCCGATGATCGCCTTCGACTCGAGCTTCAGCTCGTTCTTGATGATCTTCTGCGCGCGCTCCTGCACCATGCCGACGACGCTGTGCACGTCCTCACCCTTCGTGACGGGCGTGACCTCGAGCAGCACGTTCGACTCGCCGGACGGCGCGCGCTTGGGATAGTGTCCGTGCATGTCGTACAGCGCTTCCGCGTGCTGGAAGAACGCGGCGCGCGCCCAGTACGACGCGGTCTCCTCCAGCTCCGGCGCGGCGAAGGCGGGACGCTCCGTGCGCGTTTGCGCGAGTGCGAGGAGCGCGGTCAATCCGTACGGCGAGGCCCAGCGCGCATGCCGCGCGTCCACGAGAATTTTCTCATCGGGGGGAAGGGGAGCCACCTGCTCCAGCACCTGTTCGAAGGAGTGGTCGTCGAGCGAGGGCGGAACAGTGATGACGTGAGTCACGTGAGGCTGATCTTTCCCCGGAGGTGGTTCGCGAGACCCGTCGCGCCGCGATGGCTGACGTTGCGCGCCGCGGCGCGATGCGCGGCCAGGATGGCGCCGTCTAAGTTATCACCCGCGAGCAGTCTGGAGAAATAGGTCGCGCCCCACACGTCGCCGCATCCCGTCGGATCGCCGGCATCCGCATCGCTCGGCGGCGCGGCGACGAGCGCGGTGCGCAGCGGTCCGAAGGATGTGGATGCGCTGGCGCGGCGCAGATCTGTGATGCGGTCGAAGCCCGGCGCGGCAAAATAGACGGCGCCGCGCTTGCCCATCGTAACGACGAGCGTCCGCACACCGGCGTGCATCGCCGTCGCGGCGAGCGCCATCGGGTCGGGCGCGAGCATGTGCATCTCGTCCTCGTTCACCTGGAGGAAGTCGAAGCACTCGCACCATTCGCGCACGTTGGGAATGGGCCGCAGCGTGCGCAGCCCGCCGGGCTGCACGGCCCACGCGAGCATGTGCAGGTCGCAGTAGATCGGACCCGCGAAGTGCTGGCGAATGAGGCGCGTCGTCTCGAGATCGAGCTCCCACCCGCTGAGAAAGTTGATATAGATGGCATCGAGCCGCGCCGCGTCGAGCGCCGGCTTGAGTCCGAGCCAGCTCCAGGCCGGGACGCCGCCGCTCAGGACCTCGCTGCGTCGCTCGTCGGAGTAGTAGCGCAGCTCGACGCGATTGTTCGGCACCGGCACCTCGATGAGCCGTGCGTCGGGCGCGATGCGCTCGAGCGTCGAGAGATAATGCGCGGCGCGCGGCGCGAGGTCGTGCCCGACCTTCATCACCGGCACGATCTCCCAATCTTTTGGGAGTGCGGCATCGAGCCCGCTCAGCGCGTACGTGATGCCGCCCCATTCTTCGATCGGCACGGCGCGGCCGGGACTGTAGATCACGTCCCAGACGATGGAGCCGATGACGCCGAGGCGTTTGGTCATGTGCAGCGCTCGATGCGAACCGGGCCGAGGCCTCCGGCGCCGGTCGCTGTCGTTATGCGTTTACCGTTCTCCGTCGCCCGTTGTCCCGCGCGAGGTGCCGGGCATTCCGCTCGGAACGACGGAGAACGCAAGTCGGAAAACGGAAAACGACAGCGACCGGTGCGAGTAGCCCGCCGTTACAGCGCCCCAACGTACTGCATCTTGAACGTCGCCACCGCTCCCACCACGCCCGCCGTGCCCGGCAGCGCGCCGGGGACGATCCTCGTCGCTTCCACCGCCGGCCGGAACGCGCGGCGGCGCACCTCGGCCTGGAGCGGCACGAAGAGCGCGTCGCCGGCCTGCGTCACGCCGCCCGCGACCACGACGACGTCGGCGTTGATGATGTTGAGCAAATTGGCAATGCCCACGCCGAGGTACCGCGCCGTGTCGCGCACGATCTCGCTCGCCACGGCGTCGCCCTGCTGCGCGGCCTTGTACACGATCTCGGCGGTGATCTTCTCGAGATGGCCGTTGACGATCGACGGCAGGAGCGACGCGGTCTCCTCGCGCACGAGCACTTCGCGCGCGCGCGTGGCGATCGCCGGACCCGAGGCGTAGGCCTCGAGGCAGCCGTAGTTGCCGCACTTGCAGTGGCGGCCGTTGAGATCGATGGTCGTGTGGCCGATCTCGCCCGCGACGTCCGACGCGCCGTGAAAGAGCTTGCCGTCGATAATGAGTCCGCCGCCGATGCCGGTGCCGATCGTCATCCCGATCACGTTCGTGCCGCCCTGCGCCGCACCCTGCCACCATTCGCCGACGGTCGCGCAATTCGCGTCATTGTCGAGTGTCGCGGGGAGCGACAGCCGTTCGGTGATGCGGCTCCGGAGCGGAAAATTGCGCCAGCCAAGGTTCGGCGCGACGATGACGATGCCCTTCTCGCGGTCCAGCGGCCCGGGCGCGCCGATCCCCACGCCGATGAAGTCGCGGCGGCTCGCGTCCGTCTGTGCGATCGTGTCGAGAATCACGCCCTCGATCAGTCCGACGATGCGATCGGCCACGCCCTCCGCGCCGCTGTCCACGCTCGTGGGAATGGACCGCATGGCGTAGTGATGCTTGCCGTCGCTCGACATCGCGCCGACGACGATGTTCGTGCCGCCCAGATCCACGCCGATGATGTACTGCTGCCGCTTTTTCGCCGGCATGATTAGAGAATGCTGAGGGTGGGTGCCATCCCGCCGGCCGTGAGATGCCGAACCGAGCGCGCGACGTCCTCGGGAGTAATCTCGCGCATGCAGCGCCAATGTCCGAGGGGGCACTTCCGCGGGCCGTGGCGGTCGCACGGCCGGCAGGCGAGCGACGCCTGGCCGAGCACGAGCGAGCGCTCCGCGAGCGGACCGAACCCGAACTCCGGCACGGTCGGACCGAAGATGGCCACGGTGGGCGTGTTCATTGCCGACGCGAGGTGGAGGGGCGAGGAATCGTTCGTCACGATCGCGCTCGCGCGCCGAATCAGCTCCGCCGACGCGAGGAGCGAGAGCTTGCCCGTCGCGTCGATTGCACGGCCCTTCGCGCCGCCGGCGATCGCTTCCGCGAGGGCGCGGTCCGCCGCGGCGCCGACGATCACGATTCGTGCATCGTCCGCGAGCAGCGCCGCGAGCTCCGCGTAGTACGGCCAGCGCTTCGTCGCCCACACGCTGCCCGGCGCCAACGCGATGAGTCGATCGTTGGTCGCGTGATTCGCCGCGAGCAGCACGTCGACGGCGTGCCGCTCGCGCTCGCCCGGATACAGCCGGGGCCGCAAATCGGCGGTCGGCACGGTTGCAAATGGATCGCGCGTGCCGAGCGACAGCAGCCGCGCAGCGTGGTGCACGTTGTCGAGCGGTGCGATTCTCGTCGTGTAGAATCGGCGGCCGGCGGAGGTCGCGAAGCCGACGCGGTCCGGGATGCTCGCCGCCCACCCGATCATCCCGCTGCGGACGGAGCCCTGCGCGAAGTACGCGCTGGTGTACCGCTCACGCCGCAGCGCGCGGGCCAGCGTCAGCATCGCAAGCCAGCCGTGGTCGCCGCCGCGTTTGTCGTACGGAATGGTCCGGCGCACCGCGGGATGATGCTCGAGCAGCGCGCCCGCGGCGGGCGTACAGAGCACGTCGACCGGACCGGAGCGCGCGAGGAAGGCGAGCAGCGGCGTGGTGAGCACCGTGTCGCCGAGGAACGAGGTCTGGACGACGAGCGACGCGGTCATCGGCCGGCCATCATTCCACCTGGAGCACCGCCAGGAACGCCTCCTGCGGAATCTCGACCGCGCCCACCTGCTTCATGCGCTTCTTGCCCTCCTTCTGCTTCTCGAGGAGCTTGCGCTTGCGGGTGATGTCGCCGCCGTAGCACTTTGCTAATACGTCTTTTCTCAATGCTTTGACGGTCGTCCGGGCGATCACCTTGTTGCCGATCGCGGCCTGGATGGCCACCTCGAACAGCTGGCGCGGGATGAGGTCCTTGAGCTTGTCGGCGATCTTGCGCCCCCACTCGTACGCCTTGTCGCGGTGGATGATCACCGAGAAGGCGTCCACCGGGTCGCCGTTGATCAGCATGTCGAGCTTCACGAGGTCGCTCTCGCGGTACTCGAGCATCTCGTAGTCCAGGCTCGCGTACCCGCGGCTGATCGTCTTCAGCTTGTCGAAGAAGTCGAGAATGATCTCGGCGAGCGGGAACTCCCAGTCGAACTCCACCCGCACCGGGTCGAGATACGTCATGTTCTTGTACACGCCGCGCCGCTCCGTGCCCAGCGTCATGATCGGTCCGATGTACTCGGCGGGCGCCATGATGCGCGCCTTCACGTACGGCTCCTCGATCCGGGCGATCACACCCGGATCCGGCAGCTTGGACGGACTCTCGAGCAGCTTCTTCGTGCCATCGGTGTGGTACACGTGGTACTCCACCGTGGGCACCGTCGTCACGAGATCGAGATTGAACTCGCGCTCGAGCCGCTCCTGCACGATGTCCATGTGCAGCAGGCCGAGGAACCCGGAGCGGAAGCCGAACCCGAGTGCCGTCGACGTCTCGGGCTCGTAGTGCAGCGACGCGTCATTGAGCTGGAGCTTCTCCAGCGCATCGCGCAGCTGCTCGTACTGCTGGGTGTCCGTGGGGTAGAGCCCCGCGAACACCATCGAGTGTACGTCCTTGTACCCGGGGAGGGGCTCCACGTCGGCCCGCGTCGCGTCGAGAATCGTATCGCCGGCGCGCGTTTCCTTCACCGTGCGGACGTTCGCGACCACGTACCCCACTTCGCCGGGCCCGAGCTCGTCCGCCTGCACCTGGCGAAGCTGGTTGTAGCCGACTTCAGCAACCTCATATGAGAGTCCTGATCCGGCCGCGAAGCGGAGCTGCATCCCGCGCTTGATCGTGCCGTCCACCACGCGCACGCTCGGAATGGCCCCGCGATACCGGTCGTAGTACGAGTCGAAGATCAGCGCGCGGAGCGGCGCGTCGGGATCGCCGGCCGGGGCCGGCACGCGTTTCACGATCGCCTCGAGCAGCTCCGGAATCCCGACGCCTTCCTTTGCGCTCACGAGCAGGATGTCGTCCGGATCGGCGCCGATCAGGTCGTGCACTTCCTGCTTGCGCCGATCGGGCTCGGCCCCCGGCAGGTCGATCTTGTTGAGGACCGGAATGATCTCGAGGCCGGCGTCGAGCGCGAGGAACAGATTCGACAGCGTCTGCGCCTGAATGCCCTGCGACGCGTCCACGACGAGAATCGCGCCCTCGCACGCGGCGAGCGAGCGCGAAACCTCGTACGTGAAATCGACGTGCCCGGGTGTATCGATCAGGTTGAACTCGTACTGCTGGCCGTTCTTGGCCGCGTACGACATCCGGACCGCGTTCAGTTTGATCGTGATGCCGCGCTCGCGCTCGAGATCGAGCGTGTCGAGCACCTGTTCCTTCATCTCCCGCTTCTGAAGCGTGCCGGTCGTCTCGATCAACCTGTCGGCCAGCGTGGACTTCCCGTGGTCGATATGCGCGACGATGCAGAAATTCCGAATGTGATCGAGCTTCAAAGCAGACTCAGCGGAGGTGTGGCGACGAGCGAACTGGTTGAGCCGTAGGAATATAGCGGGCGCTCATTCCTCATAAAACGAAACGCCGTGCATCGCTCGATGCACGGCGTTCGCGTCAGCTTGCTGAATCCTCAGGGCTTGATTCGGCCACCACTGCCATTGCTGCCGCTGCTGGATGACGACGGCGGCGGCGACGATGCCGCGGGCGCCGGATGCGACGCGCCCGCGCTGCGCTCACCGCCCGACGATGACGACGGCGGATTGTAGCGCGCGCCGCCTGTGTAACCGTGCGACGACGGGCTCGAATATCCGCGCGGGCCGCTCGACGGATTGAAGCCGGAGCGCGTGACCGGCGGATTCGACGTGGGCGTCATGCCCTGACGCATCGTGCCGTCGTTGCCCGTTGCGACCGCGTGCGTGCGCGTCCGTCCGGTGCTGCTCCCGGACCAGCCTTCATGCGCGTCGTTCGCGTGCCGCTGCACCATCTGATCGATGCTCGGCCGCGACGGGAACGAGCCGGCCGGGTTGGTGTGCGCCTCGACGCCAGGCCGGCGACGCGGCTGCGTGCTCGAGCCGTCATCCGTGATCAAGCCGCGGAGGCGATACTCGGTGGAGAAGTGCGTTCCGTTCCCCACGTCCGAGCCGGGCTGCGGCGTGATCGGCATGCGGCCGCCAGGCTTGTGCGGCTCGGGCCGCGTGTGAGGATAGTTCGGGTTGAATGCCCGCGGCTGCGCCGGATTCGACGGACGGACCGGAGCGGGCAGCGGATTCTGCGCGACGCGCACCGTCGGGATTCCATAGTAGCCGCCGAACGGCGAATAGCAGTCGCTGTAGCCCTCGAGCTGGTCGAGATAGTACGGCGAGCTCGCGTAGTAGCTGATGGGCCGAATGTTGTCGCTGTACCCGAAGCCGAAGCTCGAGCCAATCCCGCACGACGCGAGTCCGTATGCGGAATTGAAGAAGCTCGCTCCGTTGTACGTCGCGAGCGTGTTGAAGTAGCTCGCGAATTTCACGGTGTACGCTTCAGGCTGATCACCCACGAGGAGCGAGGCCAGCTCGTGCACCGCCGGGCGCGGGTCGCGCATGTACTCCTCGTCCGTCAGCTCGAACGTATCCCACCTGCCCTCGTCCGAGAACTGCTCGACGTGCATCGGGCGCCAGGACGCGATCACGAACAAGTAGCCGAGGCCACCGTCGTACGAGTCGTGCTCCGCGGCCGTGTTGTAGTTGTAGAGCCCCACGTTGCGAAGCCGGTACGAGTACTCGTCGGCATACCCAGCGAAGAACTGCGCGGTCTGATACGAGTGGCCGCCTTGCACGAACCCGTCGTCATGCGGGTTCGTCGGGAACACGATGCGCAGCACGCCGTCCGGCCCGATCTGGCCGATCACGACGTACGCGTCATCGTTCGATTGGAAGAACGCGCGCACGCGTCTCGCGCCGGTGTACGATTCCATGTCGGCGCGAATGCGAACCCCTGGTCCTTCGCGATCCGCGATCGACTGCGCCGCGACGGAGTCGCGCTGCTGGCGACTCATCGAGTCGTATGCACGACTCGGCGTCATCTCGTAGGGGCTCGGGGCGGGGAGCGCACACGCGCCCGCCAACGACAGAACTCCAATCGCCGAAGCAACCACGCTGCTGCGTCTCATGCCGCACGTCTCCGTGGGAGTCTGATGTATACAATTAAGCATACACCGTTCCACGCGCAAGAGGAAATTTGTGGCGCCGGGGTTGACCCCGGCTTCTCGTAAGCTAACGGCAGGACCCGCGCCTGTCCCTACCAGATCAACGCGGGCCGCCGCCGCTTCGTTCATTCCACCGACACTTTCCCGCGGGCCCCCACCTGCCGAGCCGCCTCGATTAGCTTTCGCCCCTCAATGGAGAGCACGCGCGCCCTCCGCGCTGACCTCTTCGACCCTGCCAGCCTCGCGGCGCTCGGCCGAATCGAGATCATCGCACGTTGGATTGTCGACGGCTTCATGACCGGCCTGCACCGATCACCCCGCAAGGGATTCTCGGTGGAGTTCGCCGAGTATCGCCCATACCTGCCGGGAGACGACCTCCGCTACATCGATTGGAAGATCGCCGCGCGCTCCGACCGATGGGTCGTGCGGCAGTACGAGGAGGAAACCAACCTCCGCGCGAGCATCGTGCTCGATGTGAGCCGATCGATGGACTGGAGCGGTGCGGCGCTCCGCACGGCAGGCGCGAGCGCCGGCGAGGCCGCCGCGCGGCTCACGAAGCTCGCCTACGCCGAGCGTCTCGCCGCGGCGCTCGCCCTCCTGCTGCTCCGCCAGCGCGACGCCGTGGGCCTCGTCCGCTTCGACGAACGCATTCGCACCGCGGTCGCGCCGCGCGCGCGCACGGGGCAGTGGCGGCGCATCGTCTCCTCGCTCGAGGAGCCGGGCGCCGGGCGCGCGTCGAGCGCCGGGATCGCGCTGCAGCAGGCGGCGCGGCTGATCAACCGCCGCGGCATGGTCGTGCTCATTTCAGATTTGCTCATGGAGATGGACGAGGTCGAATCGGCGATGCGCGGCCTCCGTGCGGTGGGCCACGACGTCACCGTCCTCCACGTCATGGACCCGGCCGAGCGCGACTTGCCGTCGAGCGGCGAAGCGGTCTTCGTCGATCCGGAAAGCGAGCTGACGGTGCCGGCCAGCGTCGCCGACGTGCGGGTGGCCTACCGAAACACGGTCGACGAGGTGATCGGCGAGTGGCGCTCGATGCTCGGATCGCTCGGCATCGCCTACGAGGTGATCGGGACGGACGCGCCGTTCGGCGTCCCGCTCCGCCGAGCGTTCGCGGCGCGCCAACAGCTCCCGTAGCGCGCCTCGATGACGTTCCTCTCGCCGTTCTACCTGCTGCTCGCCGGCGCGATCGCGGTGCCGCTGCTCATTCATCTGATGCGGCGCCGGATGGGCGCGCGGGTGGAATTTCCCGCCGCGCGCTATCTGGCGCGCGCCGAGCGGGAGCACAGCCGCACGCTGCGCATTAGAAATCTCTTATTGATGCTGCTCCGCGTGCTCGCGATCCTCGCCGTGGCGCTCGCGGCGGCGCGGCCGGTGGCACGCTGGGTGGGGTCGGGGCACGCGCCCACGGCGGTGGCGCTCGTGATCGACAACTCGCTGAGCTCGAGCGTCGTCGAGAACGGACGCCCGCTTCTGGACCAGTTCAAGTCGATGGCGCAAGGGCTGCTCGCGCAGGCCACGCCGGCCGATCGACTCTGGCTCGTGACGATCGATGGGAGCGTGCGCGGCGGCAGCGCGGCCGTGCTGCGCGACGAGATCGACCGCCTGCAGCCGATCGACGGGGCGGGCGATCCGGTGCTCGCGCTGTCGCGCGCCGCATCGATCATTCAGAGCGCCGGCTTGGACGCGCGCCAGGTCGCGCTGCTCACCGACGGGCAGCGCACCGAGTGGCAGCACGCGCCACAGCTCTCGAATACGCAGGTGCTCGTCTACGCGCCGTCGACCAAGCCGCCGGTCAATCGCGCGGTGATCGCGGCCGAGGCGCGTCCGGTGCGCTGGACGCCGCGGGGCGCAATCGCGGCGCGGTTTCTCGCGACGGACTCCACGACGTATCGCATCACGCTCGCCGGCCAGACGTTGTCCCGCGGGACCGCGGCGCCGAACGAGGAAGTGGTCGTGCACACGGCGCCCGCGGAGCGCGGTTGGGTCGACGGCACCGTGGAGCTCGAGCCCGACGAGCTGCCGGCCGACAACGTGCGGCATTTCGCCGCGTGGATCGGCGCCGCGCCCGGCGTGGCCGTGGCGCCGGGCGCCGGCGATTTCGCCAAGAACGCGGTCGACGTGCTGCGCGGCTCGGAGACAGTAGCAAACGGTAATGATATTTCCATCATCACCGCCGATGATCTCGCCGGCCTGCCGGCGCTGATCACGGCACCGGCGGATCCCGTGCGGCTGGGCGCGGCGAATCGCGCGCTCGAGCGGGCCGGCATTCCGTGGCGATTCGGCGAGCGGCGGAGCGGCGCGGCCGCCGTGCACGGCGCCGGCGTCGACGATGTGACCGTGACGATGCGCTACGACCTGGTCGCGCAGGCCGGCGCCGCCGCGGAGACGCTGGCGGTGGTCGGCCGGGACGCGTGGATCGTCGCCGGGCCGCGGTTCGTCCTCGTCGGGTCGCCGCTCACGCCGGACGCCTCGGATTTTCCCGTGCGGGCGGCGTTCGTCCCCTGGCTCGGCGGCGTGCTGACGGAGCGGCTGGTCGGAGAGCCGGGGCAGGCGCTCGATACGACGCCGGGCGTGCGTCTCCCGCGGCCGCGCTGGGCGGACGCGATCGAGACGGCCGACGGCCAGCGCACGCCGCTCGGCGAAACGCTCGACGCGCCGACTCGCGCGGGCACCTATTTTCTCACGCGCGGCGACCGGCGGGTCGGCGCGCTCGTCGTGAATGCTCCGCCCGAGGAGTCGGCGCTCGATCGATACACCGCCGACGAGCTCCGCGCGCGCCTGCGCGCGGAGCGTACCGTGTCCGCGCCGAACGCGGCGGCGTGGGCCTCCCTCGCGTTTCGCGCCGCGGCGCGACGGCCGCTGGTCGGACCCGCGCTGGCGCTCGCTCTTCTCCTCATCGTGATCGAAGCACTCGTGATTGGCGCGCGCGCACGCCGGGCCGCCTGATGGCGCTCGACGGCCTGCTCGACGCGCTCGAACGCCTGCCGGCGTTTCAGAGAGTTGTAAATACAATTCCCTCACCGAGCCAGCGGCTGGTGGTCGGCGGTCTTCCCGGATCGGCCGACGCGGTGCTCCTCGCCGCGCTGGCGCGCCGGCTCCCGACGCGCTTCTTCGTCGTCGCGAGCGATGGGCTCGCCGAAGCCGAGCGCTGGCTCGCCGATCTGCAGACGCTGTTCGGCGACGCGCCGCTCGCGCTGTATCCGCCGCGCGAGGGATTCGGCGAAGCCGAACCGCACATGGAGATCGCCGGCGAGCGCGTGGAGACGCTCGAGCGGTTGACGCGCGGGGATCTGCGCATTCTGCTCACCACCGCGCGCGCCCTGATGGAGCGCACGGGGATGCCGCGCGCGCTGCACGATCTGCGTGTCGAGCTGCGGAAGGGCGGCACGCATCGGTTGCGCGAGCTCGCCGACCATCTCGAGTCGATCGGGTTCGAGCGCGTGCCGATGGTGGAGGACGTGGCGGAGTTCAGCATTCGCGGCGGCATCGTCGACGTGTACTCGTTCGGCATGGCGGAGCCGGTGCGCGCCGAGTTCTGGGGCGACGAGATCGTGGATCTCCGGCACTTCGATCTGGTGACGCAGCGCTCGAGCCGCGCGGTGGAGATGGCGCTCGTGCTCCCGGTGGACGGGCACGTGCGCGAGGATGCGGGCCCGTCGGACCGCGGCACGGTGATGTCGCTCTTTCCGCCCGACACGGTGCTGATGGTGCCGCACGGCTCGCATCTCGAGCCGGAGCTCGAGCGCACGTGGACGGACGCGCAGCATCACATCGAGCTCGCGCGGCGCCGCGGCGAAGACGTGGTGCATCGCGAGGAGCTGTTCGATCCGCCGGAGGCCGCGTGGCGCTCGCTCCGCGCGTTCGGGACGATCGCCGCCGCGGAGCCGACGGACGATGCGACGCCCGACGTCACGTTCCCCTTGCGCGCCCCGGAAGCGATAGACCGTGACATCAAACATCTCAAACGCCTGGTCCGCGACGGCACGCCGACGCTGATCCTGTGCGACAACGAAGGCCAGTGCGAGCGGCTCGACGAGCTCTTGAGCGACGAGTACACCGGCCCCTCGCCGGCCGCGTTGTCGATTGGGGTGCTGGATGGCGGATTCGTGATTCCGGGCCTCCGCGTCCTCACCGATCACGAGATCTTCCGCCGCGAGCGGCGGATTCGGCGGGCGCGGCGGTACATCACGACGACGGCGCTCGACACGATGTCGCTCAAGCCGGGCGACTACGTCGTGCACCTGGAGCAGGGCGTCGGGATCTACCGGGGGATCGAGACGATCTTCGTCGGGCAGAGCACGATCGAGGTCGCGGTCGTGGAGTACGAGGGCGGCGATCGTTTAAACGTTCCTCTTTATAGAATCGATCAGCTCGAGCGGTATCGCTCGGCGGACGAGGTCTCGGAGGATTCGCCGCCGCCGCGCCTGCACAAGCTCGGCGGCAAGCGGTGGGCGCAGCAGCGCGAGAAGACGCGCGCCGCGATTCAGGAGATGACGGTCGAGCTGCTCGATCTCTACGCCCGGCGCAAGATCGCGACGCGGCCGGCGCACGTGCCGGACACGCCCTGGCAGCGGCAGCTCGAGTCGGCGTTCCTCTTCGAGGACACGCCCGACCAGCGCAAGGCGACCACCGAAGTGAAGGCGGACATGGAGAGCACGCGGCCGATGGACCGGCTGCTCGTGGGCGACGTGGGCTACGGCAAGACCGAGATCGCCGTGCGCGCGGCGTTCAAGGCGGTGCAATCGGGCCGCCAAGTGGCGGTGCTCGTGCCGACGACCATTCTCGCCGATCAGCACCAGCGCACGTTCAGCGAGCGGCTCGCCGATTTCCCGATCAAGATCGCGGCGCTGAGCCGCTTCCAGTCGGCCAAGGAGCAGACGGCGGTGCTCGCCGAGCTCAAAGCGAAGACCGTCGACATCGTAATTGGTACCCATCGGTTACTAAGTCCCGACGTCGAGTTCTCCGAGCTCGGGCTGATCATCGTCGACGAGGAGCATCGCTTTGGCGTGAAGCACAAGGAGCGGCTCAAGCACCTCAAGCTGCAGACGGACGTGCTCACGCTCACCGCCACGCCGATCCCGCGCACGCTGCATCTCTCGCTCGCGGGGCTCCGCGACATGACGCTGATGCAGACGCCGCCGCGCGACCGCTCGCCGGTGCTCACGTACGTCGAGCCGTGGGACGACGGATTGATCGACGAAGGGATCTCGCGCGAGCTCGACCGCGGCGGGCAGGTGTTCTTCGTCCACAACCGGATCGAGACCATTCAGGCGATCGCGGACCACATCGCGCGCATCGTGCCGCGCGCGCGCATCGCGGTGGCGCACGGACAGATGCGCGAGAAGGAGCTCGAGGAGTGCATGCACGCGTTCGTGAGCGGCGCGATCGACGTGCTCGTCTCGACGATGATCGTCGAGTCGGGGCTCGACGTGCCCAACGCGAACACGATGTTCGTGAACCGCGCGGACAACTTCGGCCTGGCGCAGCTCTATCAGCTTCGAGGGCGCGTGGGCCGCTCGCACCGCCGGGCGTACTGCTACCTGCTCGTGCCGGACTCGGTGGATCCGGACGCCGAGCGCCGGCTGCAAGTGCTCGAGCACCACACGGAGCTCGGGGCCGGATATCGGATCGCGCTCAAGGATCTGGAGCTGCGCGGCGCGGGCAATCTGCTCGGCGCCGAGCAGTCGGGTTTCGTCCACGCGGTGGGCTTCGACATGTATCTGCGCATGCTCGAAGAGACCGTGCGCCGGCTGATGTCGGGCGACAGCGCACCGAAGCTCGTGCCGTCGGACGTGACGATCGACATTCCGAACTACCTGCCGGACGACTACGTCGTCTCGCAGGACGCGAAGATCGACGTGTACAAGCGGTTGGCGAGAATGGCCGAGCCGCGGGAGATCGAAGCGATGCGCCAGGAGCTGCGCGACCGGTTCGGCCCGCTGCCGGCGCCGGCCGACGCGATGCTGGCGCTCGCCCAACTGCGGATCATCGGCGGCGCGTTGGGGATAGAAGGGATCCTGGTGCGTGGCAACGAGGCGCGTATTACCTTTCGAGATTCTGCGGTTCCCCGAGTCAAGGGGCTCTCCGCGGCGTTTCACGACGTGCAATTCCAGGCGGAGGTCCGCCGCGCCGTTCCGCTGTCTCTGAAACTCACGCGCCTGGGCGGTGCCCCCATGCTCGACGGACTCGTCCGCGCTCTGCGCGGCCTCGTCGCGTGATCGATATCGGGCTCCGTCGTCCTTCCGTGGCAACTCTCCACTCTTCAATCTCTACCCTCCGGTCTTTCTTCATGCGCTCTCGCACGCTCATCTCTCTCGCGGCCGCCTGCACGGTGCTCACGGCTTGTGAGGGACTCAAGGAGGCTCTCACCGCGCACGTCGACGTCGTGGCGCGCGCCGGCAACCAGGAGCTCTCCGTCACCCGCCTCGGCGACCTCCTCGGCAATGCCAAGATCCCGGTGCCGGTGACCCGCGACAACGCGGCGATCATCGCGGACATCTGGACGGGCTACGAGCAGATCGCGTATGCGGCCGCGCACGGCGATTCGCTGAACGACAAGAAGGCGATCGACCAGGCGCTCGCGCCGCTGATCAACGCGCAGAAGCTGAACATCTACATGGACTCGGTCCAGAAGACGTTCAAGGTCGATTCCGGCAGCGAGGCCGCGTACAACCAGGCCGCCGGCGGCTTGGTCGCGGCGCGGCACATTCTGATCGGCTACAAGAACCCGGCGGTGCCCCCGACGCAGGCGGAGAAGGACTCGCTGCGCAAGAAGGCGCAGCAGGTGCGCGCGCAGGTGACGGCGCAGAACTTCGCGGACATGGTGACCAAGTTCAGCACGGATCCCACCGCGAAGCAGAACAAGGGCAACCTCGGCGTGTTCGGCAAAGGCACGATGATCTCGGCGTTCTACGACGCGGCGCGGGCGCTCAAGCCCGGCGAGATCTCGCAGCCGATCGAGACGCAGTACGGCTTCCATATCATCCAGCGCCTGCCGTACGCGGATGCGCAGAAGGACTTCGCGTCGCAGTACGCGCAGACGTCCGGCCGCGTGGCGGACAGCAGCTTCATGGCGCAGGTCGAGTCGGGCGCGAACGTCCAGGTGAAAGACAACGCGCCCGCCGCGATGAAGGATGCGGTCAAGGATCAACCAAAGCATCGGACCGACAACACCGTGCTCGCGACGTACAATGGCGGCGGCCTGACGGTTGCCGACTATCTGAACTGGCTCGAGACGTTCCCGCCGCAGCAGCAGGTCGCGCAGCGCATTCCGACGGCGCCCGACTCGGTGCTCAAGCCGTTTGCGAAGCAGCTCGCGGTGCAGCAGGTGCTGCTCAAGCGCGCGAACGACGCGAAGGTGCAGGTGCCGGCGGAGCAGCAGGCGTCGCTCTATCAGAGCTTGAGCCAGCTCGTGCAGAATGTGTGGCAGAACCTCGGCGTCGATCCCAAGATGCTCGCGGACAGCGCCAAGAGCGTGCCCGAGAAGGAACGGCTCGCCGCGTCGCGCGTCGACAACTACCTCGATCGCATGATGGCAGGTCAGACGCAGCCGATGACGATCCCGACGCCGCTCAAGAAGCTGCTCGACTCGAAGTACGAGTCATCGGTCAACTCGGCGGGGATCGATCGCGCGGTCGACCGCGCGCAGAAGGTTCGCGCCGCGGCGGACTCGGCGAAGTCCGCGAACCAGCCAAAGTCGCAGATCCCGATTCCAGGCATGCCGGGCACCGCAGGGCCGCCGAGTGGGGCGGCACCGCAGTCCGCGCAGCCGGCGCAGCCGGCACCGGCTCCAGCTCCCAAGCCGAAGAAGCCGTAACCTCGTGACATCGGCGGGCCAGGGATGAACCCTGGTCCGCCGTCGTGGGTACTCCGTCGTATGAAACGCATTCTCGGATCAACGCTCTTCTCGGTCGTCGCGGCCGCGCTCGGTGCGCAGCAGCCCGCCGCCGCGCCGCAGACGACGCCGCTCAACTCCGTCGTCGCCGTCGTGGGCGATCAGCCGATCACGTATTTCGAGCTGCGCGACAATGTGCTCTCGAAGATTCAACGCGGCATGCCCGCGCCGACGACGGCCGCCGACTCGATCGCGCTCGAGCGCGAGACGCTCGACGAGATGGTCGAGGAAGAGCTGATCGTGCAGAAGGCGAAGGATCTCAAGGTCGACGTCGCCGACGCGGACATCGCGCCGCAGGTCGACAACCAGGTGAAGCAGATCCGCGCGAACTTCCCGTCCGAGGCCGAATTCCGCGCCGCGCTGCAGAAGGCGTCGCTCGGCACGCCCGAGGAGTATCGCAAGTATCTGATGGATCAGTACCGCCGGAATGCGCTGTTCGAGAAGACCGTCGCGAAGCTCAAGCAGGACGGCAAGATCACTCCCGTCAACGTGACGGACGCCGAAGTGCAGGCGGAATTCGAGCGCAACAAGCAGTACCTCGGCAAGAAGCCGCCGACCGTCACGTTCAAGCAGATCGTGATCGCGCCGCAGGCGACGGAGAAGGCGAAGGACGTCGCGCGCGCGAAGGCCGAGTCGCTCTACGCGGAGATCGAGAAGGGATCGGACTTCGAGCGCATCGCCAAGCGCGAGTCGATGGACCTGACGACGAAGGAAACGGGCGGCGATCTGGGCTGGGTGCGCCGCGGCGTCTACTGGCCTGAGATGGATCGCTTCCTCTTTGGAACGATGTTCCAGTCGGGATTGCAGCCGGGGCAGGTGAGCCCGGTGTTCGAGACGCCCGCGGGCTTCACGATCGTGCGTGTGGATCGCGTGCAGACGGGCGAAGTGAAAGCGCATCTGATCCTGATCAAGCCACAGATCGACTCGGCGGACATTCAGCGCACGCATCTGCTCGCGGACAGCGTCGCCAAGCTGTGGCGCGCCGGCACGCCATTCGACTCGCTCGCGAAGAAGTACCACGACTATGCGGGGAAGGAAGAGACGAGCATTCTCACGCCGTTCTATCGCGACAGTCTTCCGATGACGTATCAGCGCGGCTTCGCCGGCGCGAAAGTGGGCGATATCGTCGACTTCCAGATCGCCGGTCCGTCGGACAATCCCACGGTTCCCAAGTTCGTGGTCGCGCAGCTCCTCACGTTGGACGAAGGCGGCGATCCGACCCTTGCCGACATGAAGCAGATCGTGCGCAACGAGCTCGCGGACCGCGGCGGCATGCGTCGCTACGTGGATCAGCTCAAGAAGCAGACGTACGTGGCGATTCTGCTCGATCAGAACCGGGTGGCGCAGGCGAAGCCCTAAGGCACGCGCACGGTGACGACTCCGTCGATTCCGAAGCCACGGCTCGCGGTCACAGTCGGCGACGCGCGGGGCATCGGGCCGGAGATCGTGAACAAGGCGGCGGCAGCGCGCGACGTGCGCGCTGCCGCCGATCTCGTTTTCGTCGGTCCCGCGGGCACGGTCGTCGAGGTCGACGAGCGCACCGGCGAATGGACGCGCGGCGGTGATGCCGCGTCGGCCGGCCGATTCGCCGGACGCGCGATCGAGCGCGCGGTGGCGCTGGCGCTCGAGGGACGCGTGGACGGCGTCGTCACTGCGCCGATCGACAAGTCAGCGCTGCTGGCGGGCGGGTTCAACTATCCCGGCCACACCGAAATGCTCGCGACGCTCACTGGACGCCGCGTCGCGATGATGCTCGCCGCGATGCGGCCGGCTCCGGGGACGACGAATCCGCTGCGCGTCGTGCTGGCGACGACGCACATCGCTTTGCGCGATGTACCGGCCTCCGTGACGCGTGATGCGATTCTCAGCGCCGCCGAGGTGACGCGCCGAGGGCTGCAGGACTGGTTCGGGATCGCTGAGCCGCGGATCGCGCTGTGCGCGCTCAATCCGCACGCGGGCGACCACGGCCGATTCGGCCGCGAGGATGACGAACTGCTGCGCCCCGCGGCGGAAGAGGCGGGACTCGCCGGGCCGTTTCCAGCGGACACAGTGTTTGTGCGCGCGATGCGCGGCGCGTTCGACGCGGTGATCGCGCCGTATCACGACGTTGGCATGACGGCAATCAAAGTCGCGTCGTTCGGCAGCGCGGTGAACGTGACGCTCGGGCTGCCGTTTCCGCGCACGTCTCCCGACCACGGGACCGCGCTCGACATCGCGGGGCAGGGAATCGCCGACGCGTCGAGCATGATCGAATCGATTTTGCTGTGCGCCGACATCGTTCGCCGATGCGGAGCGCACGTGGAGCGTTGAATGTCGGGCCGCCACGTATCGGTCGCATTGTTGATCGGCGCCGCATCGTGCGCGCTGGCGCAGCGGCCCGGCGGCGCCGCGCAGCGCGCCGAGCAGGTTCCGCGGAACGATCCGCTCGTGCAGCGCATCATCGACGAAGGGCTGCATCACTCGCACGTGCAACCCGATCTCGAGTACCTGCTCGACGTAATCGGTCCGCGGCTCACCGGGAGCGCGGGGATGCAGCGCGCGGTGGATTGGGCGCAGCAGAAGTTCCGCGAATATGGCCTGAGCTCGGTGCATGCCGAGTCGTGGGATTTCGGCAAGGGATGGACGCGCGGGCCGGCGACGATGCGCCTGCTCGCGCCGCAGGAGCGCGAGCTCTTCGGCGCATCGTGGGCGTGGTCGCCGGGCACGAACGGACCGGCGGCGGGGGACGTGGTGCTCGTCGACGCGCGCTCGCAAGCGGACTTCGATCGGCGGTTCAGGGGCAAGTTGCGGGGGATGTGGGTGATGCTCGGCCCCGCGCAGCCGATCACCAACCCGGACGCGCCGCCGGCGACGCACGCCGACTCGGCGCGGATCGACAGCATCGCGCGCGCGAACGCGCCGCACTCGCCGGAGGAGCAGCAGTTCTTCGGGCAGCGGCAATATCAGATCGCGAATGAGCATGCGCTCGGCATCATTCGCGACGGCGGGAAGCAGTTCGGGCTGCTCTCGATGAGCGGCTCGCCGGCGGCGATCTCGCCGATCCCGCAGGTGGTGATCGCGAACGAGGACTACGACCAGTTCCAGCGGCTGCTCGCGCGCGGCGAGCACGTGCGCTTCGAGGCGAACATCGCGAACAGTTTCGCGCGCGACGATCTGAAGCAGTACAACACCGTGGCCGAGATTCGCGGCACCGAGGCGCCCGATCAGGTGGTGCTTCTGGGCGCGCATCTCGATTCGTGGGACCTGGCGACGGGCGGCACGGACAACGGCGCGGGCGCGATCGCGGTGCTCGAGGCGGCGCGCATCCTCACGGCGTCCGGCGTGCACCCCAAGCGGACGATCCGGTTCGTGCTCTTCTCGGGCGAGGAGGAGGGGTTGTTCGGATCGCAGGCGTACGCGGCGGACCACCGGCGGGATTTAGAGGACTATCAAGCCGTGCTCGTGCTCGACAACGGCACGGGCCGGATCACGGGGATGGCGCTTCAAGGGCAGAACGATCTGGCGGACCTGTGGATGCACATGTTCCAGCCGGTCGATTCGCTGGGGCTTCACGGAGAGCTCGTGGTGCGGTCGGGAATCAAGACCGGCACGGATCATCTCTCGTTCACGCAGTACGGCGTGCCGGGGTTCAACTACGACCAGCTCACCGCCGGGTACAGCCATACGCATCACTCGCAGATCGACGACTACGATCACACGGTGCCGGCGGACATCGCGCAGGCGGCGACGATCATGTCCGTGAATGCCTGGCAACTGGCCGATCTGCCCGAGCTCTTGCCGCGCGGGCGATAGCTTCGAGGCGTGAGTCGCGAGTCCCGCCTGTTCGAGCGACGGGACCGTGTGCCGCTCCGCGCTGCCGATGGGCAATGCTGCCGAAGAAGCCGGCAGCATTGCCGCCGGCCAGCGCTCCGGACACACGGTCCCGTCGCGGGATGGTGCGCGACGCGCCTGCCGGCGCTGCTACTCGCCGATGCGGCGCGGGCTCGTGCGGATCTCCACGTTGCGTCGGAGTCGCGCTAGGAAGCGGATGAGCGACTCGAGCGAGAAGCGCTCGAGTCGCTCTCGTTTGAGGTCGCCCACGCGGCGGCGGTCGACACCGATCAGCATCGCGATGTGCTCGGGACGGAAATCGGCGATCAACGTCGCGAGCTCGGCGCCGAGTTGGCGCTTGAGCTCGGGAACCGGATCGGCGCGCTTTGCCATGCGCGAACGCTAATATCAGGATTCCGGTCGCGCGCAACCCATTTGCCGCGATCCCACGCAAAAGAGCGCGAGCTTCGATGTCGGTACGCGATGCCAGGCGCACAGGAGCGCGATGCCGCGGAGGGCGAGCCGGCGGCAGAATTGCCGGCTTCACCGGCAATTCTGCCCATCGGTCGCCCGGAGCGGCATCGCGCTCCGAGCACCGGAACCCGCGACCCGCCGTCAGTCGTCGCGCTCTTTCGCCCGACGATCGCCCGCCGAATGGAGATCGACGGCGACGGAATCGATCCGCCGACCGTTCATGTCCCGCACCGCGAACACCGCCCCGCCCGCCGTGACGCGGTCCCCCACCACCGGCAGCCGCCCGAGCGCGCCGAAGATGAACCCGCCGATCGTCGTGTAGCCGTCTTCCGGCACACTCAACCCGTAGCGCTCATTGAGCTCGCCGATGTTCGTGCTCCCGGGCACCACGACCATGTCGGCGCTCTCGCGCTCGGCGTGCGGCGGCGGCTCGTCGTATTCATCGAGAATCTCGCCGACGATCTCCTCGAGCAGATCTTCCATCGTCACCAGTCCCGCGGTGCCGCCATACTCGTCGAGGACGATCGCCATGTGCTCCTTGAGGCGCTTGAAGTCGGCGAGCACTTCCTCCACCTCGCGCGTGCCGGGCACCACGTGCACCGGGCGCATGATCGTGCGCAGCGAGAAATCGGGCGGCGGCGAGCGGAGGATGGGAATCAGATCCTTGGCGAGCACGAGGCCGACGATGTTGTCGATCGAGTCCTCGTACACCGGATAGCGCGATCGCCCGCTCTCCTCGACCAACGCGAGCGTCTCGTCGAGTGTCGCTTCGATCGGGAGGGCGTCGATCGCGGTGCGCGGGGTCATGACCTCGCGCGCGTTCTTTTCAGAGAACTCGAATACGCCTTCCAGCATGTTGGCGTCCTGCGCCTCGAGCACCCCGACCTCCTGGCTCTGCTCGACGAGCATCCGCAGCTCCTCGGGTGAGTGCACGTTCTCTTCCGGATTCGGCGCCTGCTGGCCGAGGAGCCTGAGCACGACCTGCGATGAGCGGTTGAGCGACGACGTGATCGGCTTCACGAACCAGGCAAAGGCGAGGAGCGGCGGAATGAGCCACCGCGACATCTCTTCCGGGTGCGCCAGCGCGGCCCCCCGCGGGGCGAGCTCGCCGAATACCACGTGAAAGAAGGTGACGATCCCGATCGCCAGCGCCGCCGCGATCCCCGTCCGCACGGCGAGGTCCATCGTCACGGGCAGTGCGGCGAGATGCGCCGAGAGCCAGCCCCCGAACGAGTCCTCCGCGAGCGCGCCGACCGCCAGGCTGGCCAGCGTGACCCCCAACTGGCTCGCCGAGTACACAGGCGCGAGATTTCCCGATGCTCGTAGGGCGAGCCGCGCCTTCCAATCGCCGGTGCGCGCCATGGACTCCAGGCGCGTGCGGCGCGATCGGACCAACGCGAACTCTGCGGCGACGAAGAAGCCGTTCAGGAGCAGCAGTACGGCGATGGCGATCAAGCGCGGAAGCACGCGTTCAATCTACGACGGCACGGCAACAGCGTCGATCCTCCTCACTGCCACATGGCGCACTCGCATTCGCACGGTCACGGTCGCGGGCACGGTCACGACCACACGCACGACCACGGGCACGGGCATTCACACGGGCACGGGCACGCGCATCACCAGGGCGCATCCACGCGCGCGCTCGCCTGGTCGCTCGGCCTCACGCTCGTCATCCTCGTCATCGAAGCCGTCGGCGGCTACTTCGCGAATTCACTCGCGCTGCTCGCCGACGCCGGACACGTCCTCACGGACGCCGCGGCGCTCGGGCTTTCGTTGTTCGTCGCATGGCTCGCGCGGCAGCGCGGGTCGCCCGCCAAGACCTTCGGGTATCTCCGCTGGGAGATTCTCGCGGCGCTGATCAACGGCGCCACGCTGCTCCTGATCTCGGTCTGGATCGTGATCGAAGCGGTCCAGCGGTTCCGCGCGCCGGAGCCGGTGGCCGGCGGAATCATGCTCGGGGTGGCGGCGCTCGGCTTCCTGATCAACGGCCTCGCCGTGTGGATGCTCCATGGCGTGCGGCACGGCAGCCTGAACGTGCGCGGCGCGTACCTCCACGTCCTCGGCGACATGCTCGCGTCGGGCGGCACCGTCGTTGCCGCGGCGATCATCCGCTACACGGGCTGGCTCGCCGCCGACCCGGTGGCGTCGCTGCTCACGACCGTCCTGATCATCGCCGGCGCGTGGAGGCTCGTGCGCGAGTCGGTCGATGTGCTGCTCGAGTCGTCGCCGGCGCACATCGCGCTCGACACGGTGCGCGCGCGGCTCGCGTCGATCCCCGGCGTCGAATCGATTCACGACCTGCACGTGTGGACGGTGACGTCGGGCATGGTCGCGATGAGCGCGCATGCGGTCGTCCCTGACGCGAAGCAGCACCAGCTGGTGTTGGAGCACGCCCACGACGTGCTCGCCGAGATGGGCATCCAACACGTCACGGTGCAGTTGGAGTGCGATCAATCGTTCGAGCGGCAGTTGCATCTTCATCCCTGAGCCCCGGTGGGGGCGGACGAACGGCATGAGCGAGTACCGCATCGAGAAGGTCCGGCGGACGGTGATGCTGCGCCTGTCGGATGGCGCGACGGTGTCCGGCGACGTGTTTCTGCAGCCCACGGCGCGGTTCCGCGCCGGCCCGCAGCATCCGTCCGATCTGTTCAACGAGCCAGAGCCGTTCATTCCGATCGCGACGGTCGACGAAGAGCTGGTGCTGATCGCGAAAGACCAGATCGCGCACGTTCAGTTCCCGGCCGACGGCGCCGATACTCACCTCGAGGGAATCGCGGACGCGGCGGTGGACCTGTGGCTCGCCGACGGCACCGTGTTGAACGGCGTCGTGCGGTTCGCGACGCGCGCCGACCGTTCGCGTCTTCTCGATTTCCTCAATGACGACGATCAGCGTTTCCTCACGCTGCAAACGCCGTTCGGCACCTGCTTGGTGAACCGTCGACACATCACCCAGGTGCGACAGCGAGAATAACTCCGCACCAGGCGTAGCGACCGATGGCGCAACTCGACCGGCTGCTGGCCGTGATGGCCGGCGACAACTCAGGGGTGCTGACCCTCGACGAGGGCAACCCGGCGAGGCTCGAGTCCGCGGTCGGCGCCGCGCCGCGTCCGGTCACGCGCGCTCCGCTCACCGGGGCGCAGATCGTCTCGCTGCTGCGCGAGGTCGCGCCGCCGGACTCCGCGGCGCATCTCGATCGCGGCGCGCCGGCCTCGTTCACGTACGTCTCTCACGCCGGCGCGTTCGATGCCCGCGCGATGATCGAAGATGGGCGTTGGCACGTGCGCATTGGGAACGCGCCGTCGGTCGCGCCGCCGCCGCTCGTGCTGATCAGCGACGCGGACGCCGAGGCCGGGGAGTCGTTGACGCTGCCGGAGCTCGCCGGGGTCGAGGCGGTGCGCTCGCCGGCGCTCGACCGCATCGACGCGCTGCTCCGGACCACCGTGGCGCGCGCCGCATCGGATCTTCATCTGCGCTGCGGCGAGCCGCCCATCATCCGCTGCCACGGCGAGATCATCCGCCTCGCCGAGCACGCAGGGCTGCGGGCGGACGAAGTCGGCGCGCTCGTCGAGGCGGCGATGCCCGCGGTGAATCGCGCCGAGTTCGCGGCGACCAACGATACGGATTTCGCGTACGAGATTCCCGGCTGCGGACGATTTCGCGCGAACGCGTTCAAGGACCGGTTCGGCGTCGCCGCGGTGTTTCGCCGCATCCCGCCGGCGGTCGTCACGGTGGAGGAGCTCGGCCTCGCCGCGGAAGTGCAGAAGCTCTGCGCGCTGACGCGCGGTCTCGTGCTCGTCACCGGACCGACCGGCTCCGGCAAGTCGACGACGCTCTGCGCGTTGATCGATCTGGTGAACCGCACGCGGAGCGATCACATCATCACGATCGAGGACCCGATCGAGTTCGTGCACCAGAGCCAGCGGTGCATCGTGTCGCAGCGGCAGGTGGGCATGCACACGCGGTCGTTCAAGAGCGCTCTCCGCGCCGCGCTGCGCGAGGATCCCGACGTCGTGCTGATCGGCGAAATGAGAGATCTCGAAACCGTGTCGATCGCGCTCGAGACGGCGGAGACGGGGCACCTCGTCTTCGCGACGCTCCACACCACGACCGCGGCGACGACGATCGACCGGATCATCGATCAGTTCCCGGCCGACGGCCAGGAACAGATTCGCGTGATGCTCGCCGACTCCCTGCGCGGGGTGATCTCGCAGACCCTCTGCAAGCGGATCGGCGGCGGCCGCGTGGCGGCGCGCGAGATTCTGTTCAACACCGCGCCGATCGCGAACCTCATTCGCGAGCGGAAGACGTTTCAGCTGTCCGCGATCGTGCAGACCTCGAAGCGGCTCGGCATGGTGACGCTCAACGACGCGTTGATGGAGCTCATCGAGACGCGACAGATCGAAATCGAGGAGGCGTATACGCACGCGACCGACAAGACGAATTTCATCGGTGCGCTGCGCGCCAAAGGATTGGATGCGGGGACGCTCGATGAACAGGCGTCGGTGCGCGCGAGCGGGCGCGTCAGAGCCGGCTAGAGACACGACGAGACGCGCGGTGGTCCCTGTTGCCGCGCGTCTCGGATGAAGAAAAAATGCGAGCCGATCTCAGATCCTGGATCGACTCGCTAGGTTCGGGTACTCGCCCGGTCTCCGGCCTCGCTCATCCGAACGGGGTATTCGCCCGTCAGCTCTCCGCGGGGTTTCTGGTATTCGTCTCGCTCGGCATAGCCGTACCCGCCGAGCACTTCGCCACCGCGCATGTAGTCGTGTCCGTAGCCTCGACCGTGGGGGTAGTTCGCGAGCGGGGCTTCGTCGACTTGCTTCATGGGCCACCTCCAACGTTGGCGTCCTCGGGACCAACGGAACGGGCGCGTTCCGCACATTCCTACGCGGCATTGTGCGTGCCGGTGAAATGTCACGCAAGGGTTAGTTCGATGACATACGCGTGCGGATCCGCTCGCTTGTATGCGCTGTATGGAAATGACTATATTGCAAGGCTATGGAAATCCGTAACATCGCCATCATCGCGCACGTCGACCACGGGAAGACGACCCTCGTCGACAAAATGCTCCGGCAGGCGGGAGCGTTTCGAGATAACCAGATCGTGCAGGAGCGCGTGATGGACTCCAACCCGCTCGAGCGCGAGCGGGGCATCACCATTCTGGCGAAGAACACCGCCGTCTCCTGGCACGGCACCAAGATCAACATCGTCGATACGCCCGGGCACGCCGACTTCGGCGGCGAGGTCGAGCGCATCCTCCGCATGGTCGACGGCGTGCTGCTCGTCGTCGACGCGTTCGACGGCCCCATGCCGCAGACGCGCTTCGTGCTCCGCAAAGCGCTCGCCCTCGGCCGCACGCCGATCGTGGTGATCAACAAGATCGACCGTCCCGGCGCCGATCCGCTTCGCGTGCACGACGAAGTGCTCGATCTCTTCATCGAGCTCGAGGCCGACGAAGCGCAGCTCGACGCGCCCGTGGTGTACGTCTCGGCGCGCGACGGCGTGTCCACGATGGATCTCGACACCCCGCTGCAGGATCTGACGCCGCTGTTCGAGACGATTGTCGACAACGTCCCGCCGCCGCCGCACGAGACCGACGGGCCGTTCCAGATGCTCGTCTCGACGATCGATCATTCGCCGTACCTCGGCCGGTTGGCGATCGGGCGCATCGAGCGCGGCAAGGGCCGCGTGGGCGAGGTGATCTCGCTGCTGCCGCTCGATCCGAACGAGAAGGCCGAGCAGGCGCGCATCACCAAGCTGTTCACGTTCCAGGGGCTGGATCGCGTCGAGGTGCAGGAGGCATCGGCGGGAGAGATCGTGGCGCTCGCGGGACTCGAAGGCGTGGAGATCGGGCTCACGCTGACCGATCTCGAGCACCAGGACCGGCTCGCGGGCATCGCGGTCGAGGAGCCGACGATCTCGGTCGACTTCATGGTGAACAACTCGCCGTTCGCGGGGCAGGACGGCAAGTTCGTGACGTCGCGCCAGGTGCGCGAGCGTTTGTACAAGGAGCTCGAACGCAACGTGGCGCTTCGGGTGGAAGACACCGAAGCGACGGATACGTGGACTGTGTCGGGGCGCGGCGAGCTGCATCTCACGATTCTCATGGAGACGATGCGCCGCGAGGGATACGAGTTTCAGGTGTCGCGGCCGCGCGTGATCACGCGCGAAGGGCCGAATGGCGAGCGCCTGGAGCCGTATGAGGAGTTGTCGATCGACGTGCCGGAGGCATTTCTCGGAAATGTGATCGAGAAGCTTGGACCCCGGCGCGGCGAGATGATCGAGATGAAGAATCCCGGGCAGGGGCTCGTCCGGTTGCTGTATCGGATTCCGGCGCGCGGATTGTTTGGGTACCGCTCGGAGTTTTTGACTGATACACGCGGCACCGGCATCATGCATCATCGGTTTCTCGATTACGGACCGTGGGCGGGGCCGCTCGCGGGCCGCTCGCGCGGGTCACTCGTCTCGATGGAGCATGGCACGATCGTCGCGTTCGCGCTCGCCAATCTGCAGGAGCGGTCGACGCTCTTCGTGCAGCCGGGCGATTCGGTGTACGAGGGGATGATCGTGGGCGAGAACGCGCGTCCGGGGGACATGGACGTGAATCCGACGAAGGAAAAGAAGCTGACGAACATGCGCAGCAAGGCGAGCGACGAGAACATTCAGCTCGAGCCGCCGCGGGAGTTGACGCTGGAAGCCGCCCTCGAGTATATCGAGGACGACGAGCTGATCGAGATCACGCCGCGGAACATTCGGCTGCGGAAGCGTTTTCTGAGCACGTCGGACCGTAAGCGGCTCTCGCGCGAGGCCAAGCGCGAGCGCGCATCTGGTTGACGATCGCGACCGGACTCGCGAGACTCATTCCTCTTCCATTCTCACCTGAACGCTCTGCAAGGAGAACCGAGCAATGTCGGCCATGTTCGAGTCGTCCGATCTGTCGCTGTCACCGCGGCGTGATGATGACGATCTCGACGACGAGCCCCTCGACGACGATGCGGATCTCGACGACGAGGAGGACGAGGACCTGGATGACGACGACGTCGACTTCGACGACGAGGATGATTTGGACGACGACGAAGACGACGACGACGACGAGGATGAGGAAGACGAGGAGCTCGACGAAGACGAGGATGACGACGACCTCGACGACTTCGACGACGAGCTCGTGGATCTCGACGACGAGTACGACGACGTCGACGAGGAGGATCGCCCTGCGCGGCCGGGGCGATACGAGGAGTGACGTGCGGGGCGCGGCGATGAGCGGCCGGAACTTTCGCGTCGCGCCGGCGTAGCACGGAGCACGCGCGCGCGGCGAGCATGTCGTGCGCGCGCCCTTGATAACGCGAAGGCGACGACTATACTTCGCGGTTCCCCGATTCCGGGGAGGCGCGATTGCGCGTGCGTGCTGTTTGACAATCGAGTGTGTGATCGTGCGATGGCTCTCGTTGATCCGCTGTGTCCGTGAGCAGCGGGGAGAGATCAATTCACGAAATCATTGATTCCGGACGCATGCCATGGGGCATCGTGTCCGATGGCAGCGTCTCGGAGAGCTTTTGTCAAACACTCATTGGAGAGTTTGATCCTGGCTCAGGACGAACGCTGGCGGCGTGCTTAACACATGCAAGTCACGGGGGGTGAGCAATCATCAACCGGCGAACGGGTGCGTAACACGTGAGCAACCTACCTCG
>JAICWO010000010.1 GCA_025934775.1 Gemmatimonadaceae bacterium
CGTCTCGCTGCATGACGTCGCCCGGCGCATCGGGTGCGCGCCGAGTTCGGTGATGCGCTGGCGCGATGCGGTCGCCGAGCAGGGCGCGGCCGGGTTCACCGTGCATGCCTCGCCAGGTCGGCCCCCCAAGCTGAGCCCCGCCCAACAACGACGCCTCGTCAAGGCGCTCGTCGCCGGTCCGCTCGCCGCCGGGTACGCGACCGACCTCTGGACCACCCCGCGGATCGCGGAACTGATTCGCACGCGGTTCAAGATCTCGTATCACCCGGATCACGTCGGCCGACTGCTGCATCAGCTCGGGTGGACCCCGCAGAAACCCGAACGGCGCGCGCTCCAGCGCGACGAAGCGGTGATCGCCGGGTGGAAAGCGCGGGAGTGGCCGCGGGTAAAAAAAACGCCGCGCGGCTGGGGGCCCACCTCGTCTTCGTCGACGAATCGGGCTTCCTCCTGATTCCGACCGTGCGGCGCACGTGGGCGCCACGGGGCGAGACGCCCATCCTGCGGCACTGGCAGAAACACGATCGCATCTCGGCCATCTCCGGGCTCTCGCTGAGCCCCCGTCGGCGGCGCTGTGGACTGTACTTCCAACTGCATCGCGAGAATATCCGGGCGACGGACGCCTGCCAGTTCCTGCGCTACCTGCTCCGGCATCTGCGCGGCCCGGTCATTGTGGTGTGGGACAACAGCAACATTCACCGCGGGCCGATCGTGCGGGCCTTCCTCGCGCAGCACCCGCGACTCCGCCTCGCGTATTTCCCGAGCTACGCGCCGGAACTCAATCCCGACGAAGGCGTGTGGGCCCGCACGAAAGCAGCATTGGCGAACGCTCGACCAGACGACGTACTGATGCTGCTCCGCACGCTCATCCACTCGCTCACGCAACTTCGCCGCTCATCGCGCCGGCTGCGGGCCTGTATCAAGTACGCCGCGCTCCCAATTCGTTTGCCCTGACCATTGCATTATTTATGCAGCAATCAATAACTGAGTCGTTACGCGGATGCACATTCATCTCGACTGAACATGGCCCCGAAGCCGATCCCAGACGGTTACCGCGCCGTCACCCCGTACCTGTTCGTAGAGAGCGCTGAGCGCCTGCTCACTTTCGTCACCGAGGCATTCGGAGCAATCGAGATGCTTCGCGTCCCGCGGCCCGATGGCTCCATCATGCACGCTGAAGTTCGCATTGGCGACTGCCCGATCATGATTGGCGACGTGACGGGTCCTGCCGCCGCCTTCGGACCCATGCCGTCGTCCATTTACCTCTATGTTCCCGATTGCGACGCGGTCTATCAACAGGCGCTCACCGCGGGCGGAGTCTCGGTGAAAGAAGTCCAAGACATCGCGTTCAACGGTGAACGCTACGGCGGCGTTCGAGATCCGGTTGGGAACATCTGGTGGATCGCCACTCATGTGCGCGATGTGACTGCGGAAGAAATGAAGCGGCGTCTGGACGAGGCGTAGTGGAACGGCGGCGGCCTGTGGTGGACCACATCCGCGATCGGTTCGACCAATTTCTGCCAACGCTGAAGCTGAAGAACGAGCTAAGGACGTTCGACCGGCATCCATTTACCGAGTGCACCAGACTCGTGCTCGACGAAGCTCTTGTCATCATGCAAGCCGCAGTACGCGGTGCGGTCCCGCCCGAGATTGTCGTGGCGGAGGCCCGGCTGCGCGCCGCGCAACTCGCGGCTGATGTGCCGGCCCTCGACCAGCTCATCGACGAGGATCTGCTCTTCACAGGGCCAGACGGCCAGCTAGGCACGAAGGCGGCGGACCTCGCGAGTCACGCGAGCGGAGCGGTTCGGGTCCGACAACACCAGCCCGAGGAGTTGCGCGCGCGTGCCGTGGGCGAGCAGGTCGTGATTACCGCCTTGCGGACGCGGATGCAGGTCGACGTCGGCGGCCGACTCGTCGGTGGTGTGTACCGATACACCAGGGTGTGGGCACGCGAGGGAGGGCAGGCGTGGCGCGTGGTCGCTGGGCATGTTGCCGAGGTCCAAGGAGCGGAACAGTAGCATCATCGGTCAAGGCCATGAGCAAAGACTCATAGGAGGACGTGACTGGCGCGGCAGATCACGGCCGAGAGTGTCGCGATGACCGGCTTCGGTCGACGACACTGTTCACTCCAGCTTCACCGGAATGTCGATCGTGATCGGCGCCTCGCCCGGCTTCTTCGACTGAACGAGCAGCTCGAGCGTCGCCGTCCCGCTGCTGATGCCGGCGTGCGACTTCGCGGACACGGTCAGATGCCCCTGCGCGTCCGTCGCCATGGGAAACTGCTGCACGATCGAGATCTGTGCCTGATTCCAGTGCGGCGGCGTATGAATGAAGGTCGCGGAGGCGACCGTGTACGTGCAGGCTGGTGTGATCGTGACGTCGACGTCGTTGCTCGTCGCGGCGGCGAACGTGAGCGTCAGGCCGGATCCCGGGCTGAACGTCGGCGGTGGCGTTGGGCGAGGGACGTCCATCGTCAGATCCATCACCTTGCCGGCGGCGTCGTGAATGGAAAAGCTGTAGCTGCCGAAGTCGTTGCCCTCGGGCTTCGCCTCGAGCTTGTCGCCGTTGAGGGTGATGAAGGTCGGCAGCGTGCCCGTCGCGGTCAACTTTCCGGCTAAGGGAGAGCCGGGCGGCTTGAGATCCTGCGACAGGGTACCGCAAATGTCCACGGTACTCTGATAGCCCGCCGGTGGTGGCACTTTGGTCGTCGAGAGCTTGTGGATAATCGTCAGTGCCGCGAGCGCAAGCACGGTCACGATCGCTATCGCGACGACAAGGTTGAGCAGGGTGAAGCCCGCGTCGGGGCGGCCGGCGGTGGCGCGAGTGGACATGCGTTGGCGCGGATGGGGTGGGGACGGCGCTCGCCATCGTCGGCAGGGACGCCGGCACGGACCGGAGAGTGCGCCGCAGCGTCGGCCTACATTGTGTGGCGCTCGGCGGGTTCTCGCAAATAAGCGAAAAGAAGGGCGGTAACTCGAGATGAGCCACCGCCCCTCTTTCACGTTTCGCCTCGCGCGCCTCGCCGCTCAGCCTCGACAGACGGCACCAGCGAACCGCCCGCCGCCGCCAGCTCCACCCGCCACCGGCGCCCCCGCCCCCGCGCCCCGAGGCCACGTGTTGTCCTCCGCATCCCGATCCGGAAACCGACAATGCGGGTCGAGCACGATCCGCTCGATCTTCCGCGCGCCAAAGTCGAACGTCGCCTTGAACGTCCGGCTGCCATTGAACCACACGTCCACCGGATACGTGACCGTCGCGGTCGAGTCGTCTACGATCACCGCGTTCGGCACGTGGCGCAGCGCCGGCCCCTTGGGTGCGAAGTGGACGTTCAGGACGACCGGCGACGGCATCTGTGCGGCCTGGTGCACGGTGATCGTGGTGCGCCCGCTCATCGCGCTCACATTCTGGATCGAGCCGTCGACCGCGTCGGTCGTGAACAACCAATAATACCAGAACCATCCAAGGTCGCGGTGCAGCGCGTTGCTCATGAAGAACGCGTAGTCCCAGGGCGAGGGATGCTTGAACCGCCACGCATGCGCGTACTCGCTCATCGCGCGCCAGACGGCCGTGTCGCCCACGACGCCGCCGAGCATCGAGAGCATCATCGGCGCCTTGCTGTACGCCTGGAACGAGTACATCGGACCGCCGTAGTTCGCGTCCCACATCAGCGGCGCCTCGCGCTCGTTGCCGCTCGTCTGGCCGTAGCGCTGGCCCTGTCCATCGAGATCGGCGGGCCGGCCCTCGCGGTCGTCGCGCGAGAGAATGTTCATGTACTGATTGAAGCCCTCGTCCATGAAGCCGTACCACGTCTCGTTCGTGCCGACCATCATCGGCCACCACTGGTGCCCGGTCTCGTGGTCGGACGCGCCGGCGTTGGACATGATGAACATCGGGTACTCCATGCCCAGCTCCGGGCCGTCGACCATCGTCTCGACGGGAAAGGCGTAGGGCATCCACAACTTCGAATAAAACTGTAGTGCATGCCGCACGGTCGGGCCCGCGCTCGCGTACTGATTGGCGTGCCCGGGGAGATACATGATGTACACCGGGATCTTGCCGCGCCCGGGGATCGTCGCGTTGGTGGCGTCGAACACGAACTGGTTCGACGTCGCCCAGGCGACGTCGCCAGCGGTGTCGGCCACGAAGTGCCACACGAGCCGGTCGCCGGCGGCGGTCTCCTTGCCCGGGCCGAACTCGTTCGGGCTCACGATGCGCAGCGTCGAATCGGCATCGAGCACGCCCGCCAGGCGCTGGCGCTCGAGCGGGGAGTAGACTTCCTCCGGGTTCTGGAGCACGCCGGTCGCGCCGACGAGCCAGCCCGCTGGGAGATCGAGCTTCACGTCGAAGTGGCCGAAGTTATTATAAAACTCTGATGGACCCAGATATGGATCCGTATCCCAGCCGCCCTCGCGCAGGTCGTCGAACACGGCGACGCGCGGATACCACTGCGCGATCTGATACAGCGTGTCGCCCCACGCGCCCATGCGGATGCCGCGCGTCGGCGAGACGACCTTGGGCACCGTGAAGTGCCAGTCGGCGTCGAGCGTCACGCGACCGTGCGCCGGCACGGCATTGGGCAGGCGGATGGTCGCGACGGTTTGCGACATGTTGTATGCCGCGAGCGGCACTTCGGCGACCGCGCCGCCGCGGCCGCCCGGGCCGCCGCGAAAGCGCGGCGGCGCGTCGGGGTGGAGCGCGACGGGCTGTCCATTCACGCTCATGCTCGTGACCCGCATCCCGTCGGTGATGTCCGTGACCTCCTCGGCGCGCGGCACGTTCGCCGAGAACAGATTCTGGTCGAGCCTGAGCGTGATGTCGCGCATCTGATTCGGGCCGTCGTTGTTCACCACCACGTGCTCGTGGCCGGTGACCAGTCTGGTCGCGGGATCGAAGCGGGCGTTGATCGTGTAATCGTTCCAGAGCTGCCAGTAATTGCGCCCCGGACGCCCGGTGCTGTCGCGCGTGCCGGCGGCGAACGCGCGCCGGATCATGTCGGTCATCGGAATGTCGTGCCGAATGGCGCGTTCGGGATATTTCGGGGCGGCCTGGGCGGTCCCGCGCGACGAGAGCGCGAACAGGGCGAAGAGCGCGGCCGCGGCCGGACGAGTGACGTTGCGTGCTTGCATCGAAGGTCCTCGATTCGAGTTCCACCCGCCGCGGGAGAAGTGGCGGTATTGCAATCTCCATCGCCGTGCTCGGGGTGCGCAACGCGGATCGCGGAACACGCACATTCGGGAATGCCGCCCCAGTGCCCGCCGAGCGGGTTTGGCAGATCGCGCCGCTCGCAGCTTGATCGCGGGCGCGATCGCGCGCGCGCGCCCGGGCTGCTCGTTCTCCTCGCCCCGCTCGCCGTCATTCTGCTCCTGCGCCACGCCGCGATTCAATTCGCCGCGCAGCGGAAGGTCGGTCGGTGGGACTGGGCACCAGCGTGGCGCGGAAGAACAGCATTCAGAGACTGGAGCGCCGGAAAGTCCCGCGTGATGCCGCGGGAGCGCGTCGCCACAGACGCGCGAGCGTCGGGCATCGTCCCGAAAGGATCTTCACCGCGGTCCCGGCGCCCGCGCACCGACGCTGCTTGCGCAGCTTTCTGATGAATACGTTTAGCAAGTTGTCATGCGCGGGTGTTCGCCGGGGCGGCCAGACGCGCTCGATCGGCGATGCGCGGGTGACGGTCGCTCCGATAGCGTCGAATAGTCGTTCGTAGGCGACGCACTGTCATGCGGACCGTGTTCGCTGATCAGCTTCACATCAGGTGCAGGTCCGGCTGACCATCCCGATGTTGCGACACGGCCGCTCGAACTTGGAGTGCGTCGAGCACGACCGCGCAGCCGCCGCCCCGGCGGATATCGATCGAGCGCAAGCCCGTGTATCGCTTGAGCATGTTTCGAAGCGAGACGTCAGAGGGGAAGGCCAGATCGATCGCGAGGCGTTCGAGCGTGCATCCGGTCGTCTCGAGAAGGTAGGCGACCAACGCCAGTCTCACCCAGCGCAGGAGCTCGCTCGGGCCGAGAAAGGCGGCGCGCTCGCAGCGATTGAACAGCGTCTTTCGATGGATGCCGAGCGCGGCCGAGAGCGAATCGACGTTGGTGATCGCATCGGGCGCGTTGAGCGCCGCTTCGACCATCGAGTGCAGCGTGGGCGGCACGAGGGGCGCGAGCGCGCGGTACACGCACTCCGAGGCGCACTGGCGGCGCGCGGCCTGAAGCACGGCCTTGAGCGCGATCCCGTAGTCGTCGATCCCGCGAAAGAGGAATTGGTGCACGCCGGCGGCGGCGAGACTCCTGATCTCACTCGTATGTTCGCCTCCCGCGCGGCAGTGCACGATGATCGCGGTCCGCGGGCTGGCGGCGGCGATGCGACGGGTCAGCGCGGTGGCTTCCATGCCGCTGCCGTCGCGCACCGGGAGGAGCACGATGGCGACCGAGTCCGCGCTCTGGCTGATGAACGACGCGACGGCGTCGAACTTGTCGACGCAGAGCAGTCGCGCATCGCCGCGCGTGGCTTGCGCGAGGCGCGCCTGCAGATCGCGCTCGGGCGAGGCCACCAGCACGATCGGGAGCGCGGCGGACCGCTGGCCGGCCACGTGGTGTAAGCCCCCTTCACATGGCATAAGAGCGGCATGTGCGAGCGTTTTCTAAACAAGGAGCTCCTCTTTCACGGAGTTTCACATGCTGCGCTCGCGCACCGCGACGACCCGTTCGATTCTGTTTGTTGTGCTCGCCATCGGCGCACTGGCCGCGTGCGATGACGCGGCATCGCCGGTGACATCGCCGCGGCGGATCGCTCCGACCGCCGCACCGCGCCTCGATCTCAGCGACACGCTGGCCTGTCGCAGCGGCTATGTCATCATCGATGGGCGCGTCCTCTGCAACAACAACTAGGCGGCGGTCACGGGCCATGATCGACCGTGCGGCCGCTACGCCGACGCCGCGAGCGGCGAGACGTGTTTCGGGAGCCGCCGCGGCGCCATCGCCCGGACTCTGCGCGCCACCATCGCCGCGTCGCGCCGGAGCGCGAGCGCGCTGGTGCCCGCGCCGGTGCCGGCGCTGCTGCCGGCGCCGGTGTCCGCGCGGCGCCGTTCGCCGCCGCTCAGCGCAGCGAACCCGTGCACGTCCGCGATCGCCATGGCCTGCGCATGCAATCCGTCAGCGAGCCCGTGCAGGCCGGCGGTGCTCGCCGCGGTGGCGCACTCCTCGAGAGCCGCCGCCTCGGCGTACGGCTGTCCGGCCACGGGCACGAGTCGTTCGATCTGGCGCGCGGCCCATTGCACGCCGATCTGGTTGCCGCGTGCGGCCGATGCGAGCGCGAAGCCGCCCAAACCGGGCAGCATGATGCGGTACGGGATGCGGCGCGTCACGACGAGCGCGAAGGCGGCCTGCGCGTCGTCGGCGTAACCGCCATCGAACAGCGACTGTCCGATGTTCTGCAGCGCTTCGGCTTCTTCCGTCGCATTGCCGGCCGAGGCCTCGAAGACTTTCCATCCGTACGTCAAGGCATCGTCGAGGCGTCCTTCCAGGCCGGCGACGATCGTGAGTCCGTTGTACGCCTGACGCACGAGCCGCAGCAGCCCAGCGCGCTTGGCCAGCGTGCCGCCGCGCCGCGCGTGAGCGAGGACGCGCTGGTAGTCGCGCCGCATTTGCGCGAGCGCCGCGAACCCGATCGATGCGCGCGCCTTCAGTTCGAGCGAGCCGGTTGCGCGTCCCAACCGCGCGACGCGCTGATAGCCGCTGAGCGCGGCGTCGAGGTCGCCGACTTTCCACGCGATGCGCGCTTGCTTCGCGAGCACGCGGCCTCGCTGGATCGCCGTGAGCGGCTCGGCGGCGCGCATGACGAGATCGAGCAGCATCGACGCGGTGCGGAGCGCGCCGTTTTCTTGTGCGTCGTCGGACAACAGCACGATCACGTCGGTGGACGCCGCGTCGACGCCGCTCCACTCGCCGGTTTTCCGCCGCGCGACTTCGATCGGCGGAATCGCTTCGTGCGCGAGCTGCACCGCGTTCTCGAGGAGCGCCGGCCGGTGCGCGCGCGGGATGGACGCCGCGTGCTCCAGCACGCTGCCGACGACGAGCCACGATCCGTCGCCGGGCCCCAGGGGCTCGTCTCGGCCGCCGAGATCCGCGCGGTATGCCGTCGTGATGGCGCTGGTCTGAAACATGTGCGAAGCGGAACGAGTGCGGAGTGCGATCGTGGCGCAAGTGTACGCGGGGGATCGTCAACTGTCAAATATGAGAATGCCCTCATCATTCCGCGTGCCGCGCCGCGTCGCCGGACACGGATCGCGCGGGTTGCACGTGCTGTAAGGGCCGGGCGACCATCGCCGCTTACCATCCGCTCAGGACCCCGGACCACGACGTGCGGCGCCGGGTGATCCCACACGAGTCCGAAGAACCAAGAACGCGAATGAGTAGACGATCATCAGCACCACCGAGCCCGCAGGGCATGCCGTCGCGCCGTCGTTCATGTCATCACACTCAAACCAGGAGATTCCCATGCAGCGCATCCTTTCCCTCCAGCAGCTCCACGCCGAAGGCATCGACGGCGCGCAGAACGCCGGCGACCCGGGCAGCGATTGCAGCTACATCAGCTGCAACACCATCTCGACGTGCAGCGAGAACGCGTGCACGACGTTCCCGGCGACGACCGAGCTCTGATCGGAGTACCCGCAGTACCCGCAGTATCCGTCGTACCCGCAGCACCCGCGGTACCCGGCGGTGACGACCCACCGCGTCGCCATCGCCGGCAGATACGAGGCGCACGGCATGCCCTCGGTGCTCACACGTGGTTGATCGGCGTCACTGTGTTCGTTCCCGCGGCGGCCTCACCCGCTCGCCGTTCGATGCGACTCAACACCTTGCTCACTCCGACCATGTTTCTCATCGTCGACGTCCCCTATCACTACTGCCTGCTCGATCGCGAATTCTTCGAGACGCTCGATCGCCTCGAGCCGCGTCGAGCCGACTACATCGACTCGATCTCGCAGCGGCTGCCGGCCGGGTGGAGGGTCACCGCGCACGGCGTGTGGTGCTACGTCGAGCCGCCCCAGGTCGTGATGCCGTCGCAGGGCTGGAAGATTCACGTCTCGGGAACGACCGACAACGCGTCGATGGTCCTCGCGGCAGCGGCCGGCGTGCTCGTCGACGAGTCGGTCTCGTTCAAGTTCGCCGTGGACCGCCGGGTGCTGCATCTCATGAACAGCAAACGCTGGAGACGGGGCGCCGCGGGCAAGCTCATGACGATCTACCCGCGTGACGAGGAGCAATGCGCGCGGCTCATGGCGCAGCTCGATCGCCGGCTGGTCGGGTTCAACGGCCCGGTGATTCTGTCGGACCGGCAGTATCGCGAGCACTCCATCGTGCACTATCGCTACGGCGGCTTCGCGGGATCGCGCGAGGTCGACATCGACGGCCGCCTGGTGCCGACGATTCAAGGCGCGGACGGGACGTCCGTCGCCGACGAGCGCAATGGCTTCTTCCAGCTGCCGGCGGGGATCCGCGATCCGTTTCAGCCGGCGGCGCCGGCCGCGGCGGACGGCTACCCGGAAGGCACCTTGAACGAAGGCCGGTACCTCGTCGAGCGCGCCGTCGTCTTCTCGAACGCCGGCGGCGTCTACATCGCGACCGATACGACGAGCGGCGCCCGCGTCCTCATCAAAGAGGCGAGGCCGTTCGCCGGCGTGACCAAGTACGGCGACTCCGTGCTGCTCCTCAAGAAGGAAGAGCGAATCCTCCGCGCGCTCGAGCATACCGGCGTGGTGCCCCGATTCATCGAGCTCTTCCGCGACTGGGAGCACTACTATCTGGTCGAGGAATTCATCGACGGCGTGACCCTTCGCGGATACAACGCCGGACACGCGGTGCTCCTCCGGACGCGACCGACCCGTGACCTCGTTCAGAATTTCATCGACGCGTTCTGCGCGCTCTATCAAAAAATCGCCGCAGCGCTGCGACGGATCCACGAGTGCGGCATCGTGCTCGTCGACGTCTCGCACTACAACCTGATCGTGTCGCGCGACGGCCAGCAGGTCCGCTTCATCGATTTCGATGGCGCGTACGAGCCCGGCGTCGACGTCCCCACGTTCATGCAGACGCCCGGTTTCGCCCCAAACGACGACATCACCGTACCGCGGACGCAGGCCGACGACTGGTATGGATTCGGCAGCTTGATGCTGTCGACGCTGTTCCCGATGAACGATATGATGCAGTTGACCCGCGAGGCCTTCCGCCCGTTCCTCGCATCGTGGGTGCGCGACGCGGGCATCCCGCCCGAGATCTGCGACTGCATCACGAGTCTCCTCGATCGCGATGCGCAGCGGCGGCCCGCGCCGGAAGCCGTCGTCCGCGTTCTCGAGCGGCGCTACGAGGCGCGCGAGCCGAAGGTCACCACATTCGAGTTCGATAATACCAATATCCGGGAGCTCGTCCGCGGGATCGCGCGGTACATCCGCGCCAAGTTGTCGCCGGATCGGGCCGACCGGGTCGCACCGGCCGCGGCCGACGTCTTCATGACGAATCCCCTCAGCGTCGCCTTCGGCGCCGCCGGCGTCGCGCATGCGCTGCACCGGCTGGAAGGCGAGGTCCCGCACGACGTCGTCGATTGGATCCTGCAGCATCGAATCACCGCCGACCGGTACTCGCCGGGCCTGTACGTCGGCATGACCGGCATCGCGTGGACGCTGCTCTCGCTCGGCTGCCGCGATGACGCGGAGCGCATCGCGCGATCGACACACGCGCATCCGCAGCTCTGGAAGACGCCGGATCTCTACAACGGCGTGGCGGGGTGGGGCATGGGACAGCTCCGGTTCTTCCTCGAGACCGGCGACGAGCGTTATCTCGAGCAGGCGCGGCTCGCCGGCGAGCACCTCGTGCACACGCGCGTCGATTCCGCGGATGGCCGGAGCTGCCTCTGGCATTCGGGCGATCACATCTTCTGCGGACTTGGCCACGGGTCGGCCGGCATCGCGCTCTTTCTGCTGTATCTCGCGCGCGTCACGGGCGACGATCGATATCTCGCGACCGGCCGCCTCGGCATGGCGCACGCCATCGACGGCGGCGTGCCGAATCCCGATGGCGGTCTCTCATGGCTGGTCACGCAAGACCACGTCACGCGGACGCCGTACTGGCGCTGGGGCAGTGCCGGCGTCGGCATCGCGCTGCTCCGCTACGAGGCGCTCCTTGGCGATCGCGTGTACACGGAGACGCTGGATCAGCTTCACCTCGACACCGATCGCAAGTTCGCGATCTTCCCCGGATTCCAAACGGGTTTGGCGGGCATCGCCGACTTCTATCTCGATTGGCGACGGTTCCATCCGAACGATCCGCGAGCGGACGAATCCGCCCGGCGGCTGCTCTCGGGTGTGCTCTTGTTCAAGATGGATCGCGACGGCGGCGTGGCGTTCCCGGGCGAAACCCGGACGCACATCAGTTGTGACTTCGCGACGGGGAGCGCCGGCATCGGATCGGTATTCCAACGGACGATCGACGGCGCCGCGAGCTCGTACCTGCTCGACGACCTGCTGCCGGCGGCGGCGGTGTACGCCGAAGCCAGCGGGCGACGCGATGTCGTGGCCAGCGCGTTCGCGGACGCGCCGCTCGCGGTGCGTGCGTAAATGTCGACCATTCGGCATCCTCCACATTGGCGCTCCGAACCCGACGCGCGCGCCGCAACGGAGCACGCGACACTTCGGTCCGCCGCGGAGCAGGTTGCCGAATGGCTCGAGGAGACCGCGATCTGGAGCGCTGGCCGCTGCACGTGGCGCCTGATCGCCGATGGCAATGGACGCCGCATGAACGAGCCGATCGGATCGTCGCTGCACGCCGGCACCGCCGGGATCGCGCTGTTCCTGGCGGAGTGCGCGCGGGTCTGCGGCGCCTCGCGGTGGGCGCCGCTCGCTGCCGGTGCGATCGAGGACATGCTCGATGGGGTGGCGAGCACGCGACCCGATGCTCTCGGATGTTTCACCGGGCGCATCGGCCACGCGCACGCGGCGGCGCGCGTGGGCGACATCCTCGGCGAGCCGCGCTGGCGCGACCGTGCGCGAGCCCTCCTGGCGCCTGTCGTGCACGCGCACGAAATCCCGCAATCGCTCGATGCGTATTCGGGCGTCGCGGGCACCGTCGTTCCACTCCTCGCGCTCGCGGACGCGTTCGACTGGCCCGAAGCCGCGGATCTCGCGGTGCGCCTCGGCGACCAGCTCGTGCGTCGCGGCACACGCTCGACTCGTGGATTGTCGTGGGGTCTCGGTGCGAGGTGGCCCGTCCATCTCACGGGTTACGCTCACGGCGCATCGGGCGGGGGACACGCCTTGCTCGAGCTGTCCGCGGCGACGGGCCGCCGCGAGTTTCGCGAGGCGGCGCTCGATGCCTTCCGTTACGAGCGCGCGTTCTTCGATGCGTCGGCGGAGAACTGGCTCGACCTGTCGACGCCGGAGATGCAGGTGGCCGCGATGCGCGCGATCGACATCATCGCCATCGATGCGCCGGTCGCCGCCGGCATTCCCGTCGCCCTCCGGCGTTACGCGGCCAAGTGGTGCCACGGCGCGGCGGGGATCGGTCTCGTCCGCCTCCGCGCCGCGCGGCGCATCGCGAGCGCGCAACTCGAGAGCGAGGCGATCGCCTCGGTCCGCGCCACGGCGGCGTCGATCGAGCCGTTCGCGCGGCAAGGGCGCTACTCGCTCTGCCACGGCGTCGCCGGAAACCTCCAAACGCTCACCGCGGCGATTCGCCGAGCAGGCGCGGCGGACACGTGGGTTGATGCGGCGCGTGCCGCGCACGGTGCCGGCGTCCGAACGGTGGTCGAGGCGATCGCGTCGGCGGACCGCGGGCGAATCGCCGGGGTGTTCGACCCCGGGCTGATGACCGGGCTCCCGGGCTTGGGCTGGAGCATGCTCCGCGAGATCGATCCGGTGCTCCCGTCATTCCTCTTGCCGACCGCCGGTCCGGACCCGACATGATGGCGTGGGCACCGCCCGTGCGGGCGATCGGGACTTCCATATATGCTAATACTTATATGATAATTACCAATCTACTATCTATGAGGAACCGGCGCTTCATGGCCGCGGTGCTCGCCGCCGCGGCCGCCGCCGCTCCGGCCACGGGCTGTGCCTTGCATCGCCCCGCCGCGCCGGCCGACTCGACGCGTGCCGTCGACGGCGTGCCGCTCCTCACGGCGCTCGACCGCGGCGCCGCGCTGGCGTTGTTGCGCCGGATCGCCGTCTCGCAGGGCTTCGCGATCGACGAGGCGAAGTCGAGCGAAACGGCGATTCGGACGCGGCGGAAGGAGATCGCGGGCGCCGAGTTGACGCTGACGGCCGAGTCGTTCCCGACGGCCTACCTCGACGTTCGCTGCACCGTGGTGGTGCTGACGGCAACCTATGTGCGCCCGCCGGACCGGCAGGTTCGGCAGCTCGTCGCGCCGCACGAACCCGCGCTGTGGGCGGCGGTGCAGGATCTCTCGACGGCCTTCGCCGGCGCGTCGCGCCGTTGCCGATGACGGCGGATCGCCGAGGCAACGCGGCCGCTCGCGGCAACAACTCGTCTCTCGTGGAGGTTGCATCATGCGATTTCTCGCTTGCACTCTGGGACGCGCCGGCTTCGCGTACCCGCTCGTCGGCATCGCACGCGAGCTGTCGGCGCGCGGGCACGACGTCGTGTTCGTTTCGGAGGCACGATTCGCCGAGACGCTCACCCGCCACGGCGTGCGCTGCTCCGCGGACGCTGGATCCACCGAGAGCCTGTTCGTGGCCTCCGCGCTCGCGCAGCCGCGCCCGATCCTGAAGGATTACGAGTATCTGAAACGCGCCGTCGAGCTGCTGCGCCCCGACGCGATCCTGACGCACGCGCTCTGCCACGCGCCGTTGCTGCTGCGCGACGTCGTGTCGATTCCGCTCGGCATCGTCGGCATGGCGTGCTATCTCTGGCCGGGGCCAGGAGAAGACGCTGGAGACGCCCGCGCCCCGGAGTACGAATATCGCTCGCGACTCGTGCGTGACGAGGCCGCGCTCCTGAACCTGCTTCGACAGAAGCTCGATCTGCCGGTCGTGGATATCGTGGATCGCGTGGCGCGCGGCGACGATGGCGATTCCGATGAGCAGACCACGCTGGCGGAACGGGCGGGGCTGCTGGGCGACGCGTTCTTTCTGCGTTCCGTCGCATCGCTCCAAGCGGCACAACCGCGGCCCGGCGGCGTGCATCTCGTCGGCGACTGTCTCTGGGAGCCAGCCATGGACGACGACGAGGCGTGGCGGGCGGCCGCCGTGCACGCTAGAGCGAGCGAGAACCCTGTGGTGCACGTGCAGCTGCCGGGAAAGGGCAAGGGCGTGCCGTTCCTGTCGCCGCTGCTCGAGGCAGCGGCGGACGTGCCGGTGAGCTTGGTGGTGACCGGCTACGGCTCGGAACAGGTCGGGCCTCCGCCTCCGCATGTGGACGTCTATGCGGGCGAAGCCCAGTTGTTCGCCTTTCGTCGCGCGCATGCCGCGATCACACTCGGACAGTCCACCTCGCTGCTCGGCGGTCTCTCGAACGGCTTGCCGACCGTCGTCGTTCCTGGCGGCGGCGAAACGATCGTGAACGCGGCGGTGGTCGAGGACGCGAGGTGCGGACTGCGTATTCCGCCGGCGGCGGTCGGACCCGGCGCGTTCCGCGCGGCGTTGTCGCGCGTGCTCGACGATGCGGTGCTCGTCGACCGGGCGCGCATGCTGAGAGGAGAGTTCGCGGCATTCGGCGGCCCGGCGGCCGCCGCGGATCTCTGCGAAGCACTCGGCACCCCCGCCGGGTGCGGGCTGACGCATCACGAGAGGAAAGAGTCATGTCTGACACGCTGATCGCACTCTGGCGCGACGCGCGATTCGCTGCCCGCGGCCTTTGCCGCGAACCGCGATTCGCCGCGATCGCGGTGATCGGGCTCGCCGTCGGACTTGCGGCGGCGACTGTCATCTTCACGCTCGTCGATCATGTCGTGCTCCGGCCGGTACCGTACGCCGCGCCCGACCGACTGGTCGTCATTCGCGAATCGATCGGCGACTTGCGCGACGTGTATCCGAGCGTGCCCGCGAACGCCGCGCACTTTCTCGCGTGGCGTCGAGGCTGCACATCGTGTGGGGAGTTGGCGGCGATCCGGCGCGCGGATGCCACCTTCACCGGCCGCGGCGATCCGGCGCGCCTTGGCGTCGTCCGCGTGTCCGCGAACATCTTCGCCGTGCTCGGCGTGCACCCCGCCGCCGGCCGGGGATTTACGGCGGGCGACGACGCGGTCGGACACGATCATGTCGTCCTGATCAGCGATGGCTTCTGGCGCCGCGTCTTTGGTGCGGACCAAAGCGTGCTCGGTCGCACGATCACGCTCGATCGCGAATCGTACGAGATCGTCGGCATTCTGCCGCGTGGATTCACGCTGCCCCAGGGCGATGCGCTCGGTGCGCTGGCGAATCTGCCGAATCGCATCGACGTCTATCGGCCGCTCGCGCTGAGCGCGCAGGAAGCGACGATGCACGGACAATTCGACTACACCGTGATCGCCCGCCTACGCGACGGCGCGACGGCGCAACGCGCCCGCAGCGAGGTCGACGCCATTCTGTCGCGCTTTGCCGACGAGGCCAAGACGACGATCACCGCGACCGTCACGCCGGTGCGTGCACAAGTCGTCGGTCCGATCGGCCGTCCGCTGATGCTCTTGCTCGCGGCGGTCATCGGCGTGCTGATCGTGATCTCGCTCAACCTCGCCAACCTGGTGCTCGCGCGAAACGCCGGCCGCCTGCGCGAGGCCGCGGTGCGCATCGCCCTCGGCGCGTCGCGCGCGCAGTTGGCGCGTCTCGCGATCCTCGAGGCGCTCATTCTCTCGACGGTCGGCGCGTCGGCCGGTCTCGTGTTGGCCCATTGGCTCATGAGCGCGGTGGTCGCGAGCGCACCGGCCACGCTGCCGGGAATCGCGCAGGTGAGCTTGGACACTCGAGCGTACGCCGCCGTCGCCGTGATGATCGCGTTCGTTACGGTGATCATCGGCGCGCTGCCGGCGCTCGCGGCGACGCGCGTCAATCCCGGATCCATGCTGCGCGCCGGGGGGCGGACGTCGACGCACAGCCGGGACGCCGCCCGGTACCGTCCCTATTTCATTGGATTTCAAGTCGCGTGCAGCACTGTGTTGCTCATCGGGACGGGTCTCCTGTTGTCGAGCTTCATCAACGTGTTGCGCACCGATCGCGGATTCGACGACCGGCATGTGCTCGCGCTCGACGTTGCGCTCCCGACGGGTAGCTATCGCACGGCGGCGGAACGGCAAGCGTTCTATGGCGAAGCCGTCGATGAGCTGAGCGCGCTGCCGGGTGTATCGCACGCGGCGGTGACGAGCGCGCTCCCGTTGGCGGGCGAGAGTTGGGTGGAGCAAATCGCACCGGCGGACCGGGTGCTCTCTCCACGGGACGTGCCGAGCGCCAACCTCCGGTTCGTGAGTCCGGGGTACTTTGCCGCGATGGGCACGGCGCTGCGCGCTGGACACGATTTCGCCGATGCGAACCGGACGGAAAGCGTCGCGATCGTGTCGGAGCGGACCGCGCGCACGCTCTGGCCGAACACGAACGCGGTGGGTCAACGGCTGACGGCCGGCAATCTCGCGGCGGACGCAGTGGTGATCGGCGTCGCCGCCGATGTGCATACGTCGTCGCTGGAGCAGGAAGGCAGCCTCGTCGTGTACCTCCCACTCTGGAAGTACTATCCCGCGCAGGCGTCGGTGATCGTCCGTACGCGGAGCGACCCGGCGATCGCGGCGCAGTCCGCGCGCGCCGCACTGCGGCACACGGACGCCAACGTTCCGGTCGTCGCGGTGCGCACGATGGCGGACGTCGTGTCCGACGCGGTCTCGATGCGGCGGTTCGAGATGCTGATGCTGGCAATTCTGGCGACGATGGCGCTGACCACGGCGGCGATCGGCATCTACGGTGTGATCACGCAGTGGGTCGTGAGCCGTACGGGCGAGCTCGCGATCCGGATGGCGCTCGGGGCGCGCGCCGCGCACGTGCACGGCTTGGTCGTGCGCGAGGGCCTCGTTCCGATCGCCGCGGGAGTCTGCGTTGGCATGCTGGTGACGTTCGCGGGCGGCAGGATGATTCAGGGCCTCCTGTACGAGGTTCGGCCGGTGGATCCGATTACCTACGGAGCGGTCGCGTTCTTGCTGGCTGCGGTTGGCGTGGTCGCGTGCGCGGTACCGGCGTGGCGCGCGACACGTGCCGGGCTCGCGGAGGTCCTGCGGCTTCAGTAATTCGCCACGTGCGATGGTCGAGTCCGCTGCGGGTGGGCTCGACCGTCGGTGACGCACCTAACAGATTCATCATCGCTCCCGTGCTATCGATCCGCTCTCTCAAACAGGACGTTCTCTCATGGCACTCTGGAAGGAAGCGCCCGGCGCGAGCAAGGAACCGGCGATGCCCGCCGTCGCGGACGGCGTCCCGAAGAACGAGCCCGCTCCCGCGCCGGACGCCGCGCCGCCGACGCCGCCTCGCCACCTCTCGCCTCGCGATGCGCGCGACACCGTCTCGTCGAAAGAATCGATCATCGCCGCCGACATCACGATCACCGGCAAGATCGATGGACGCGGCCATGTGCGGCTTGCCGGCAAGTTCGAGGGCGACGTGACCATCGAGGGCAATCTCACGGTCGACCCCGGCGCCAAGCTCACGGGGAGCGTGCGCGCGAAGTCGGTCACGATCAGCGGCGAGATCGAGGGGAATATCGACAGCGCGGACAGCGTCGAGCTGCAGTCGGGCGGCGTGCTCACCGGCGATCTCAAGGCGGGAACGCTCACGGTCGCGTCGGGCTCGCGCATGCGCGGCCGGGTGGAGTTTGGGTGGGGCAACGAGGCGTCCGCGGCGCCGGCGCTCACCCTTGGCGCGCGTCACACATCGTGAGCACCGTCGGCCGAGCTCCGGCCGGCGCCACGCGCACGTGTCCGCACTGTCGCGCGGTCATTCTCCAGAGCGCGAGCGTGTGTCCGTCGTGCCGCAAGCATCTCCGCTTCGAGCCCGGAGCGGATGGGACGGCCGTGGTCCCCACGTTTTCGCCGCTTCGGGTGGAAGGCGCGATTCGCCATCCCAGCGGCGGTGAGGCGTGGGAGTACGCGGTGATGGTGACGATCCGCAACGATCGCGGCGAGGAAGTTACGCGGCAGGTAGTCGGGGTCGGCGCGATCCAGCCGGGGGAGGAGCGGAGCTTCACGTTCGTCGTCGAGGCGTACGCGCCGGACGGAGGCGCCGGAGATTAGCATTCGCTCATAACAGATCGAGAATACGGCCGGTCGCCGCGGCCGGTCCTCGAGCCGGCGGTCCTGTCGTTCGACGCCCGGTGCGACCGCTCGCGTGTCCGCACGTACCCGGTGGGCCGGCTGATCGACGCGGTCCTCGACCGTAGCATCGCTCCGAACCCGGTCACTCCTGCTTCAGCGTGACCGTGTCGTACACCCAGTTCCTGAGCCCCAACCCGCCGCCCACGCTCCATGTCCCGAGCGGCAGCGCGCCGGACGGAATGTCGTTTCCTATATGAAAGTCGAACACCTGCCGCTTCGTTTCGCCCGGCGCGAACCGCACGGTGCTCGCGTCGATCGCGTTGACGCCCGAGCTGATGCCGCCGCGAGCACTTTGTAAATGAAATTGCAGCCATTGGCCGAGGATCGCCCGCGATGAGTCGCGGAGGCTGACGACGACGGGTCGTTCGCGCGCGTTCGTCGCGCTCACCGTTACGGTGAAGAATCCATCGTCGATCGCCATCGACGGCGCCGCGGGTGCGACGGACACGGAAAGCGCGAGTTCGTCCTCCGTCACGGCGAGCGCGCTGGCATCCAGTGCCGGAGGCGGTCCAGCATCCGTGACGCAGTCGCTCGCGCAGTCGACCACGCCGGCGCAGGTGCCGAGAAACGCGGCGCGTGGATGCCCACCCGACCGGAGCAGCGCGTGCAGCATCTCGTGGCGCACCAGGCCGCCGTCGAATTGTCCATTGCCCGCGAGCACGATCTGGTCGCTCGCGAGCGACCAGTAGCCGGTGACGAGCTTCGGTCCCGAGGACGGCAGCTCGTCCACGCCAGGCACTCGATACCAGTGCACCTGGTCGAACGAGCCGGTGCGTCCCGAGCATGATTCGGTCATGGTCCACCAAGTTCGGTAGACCGCCGGCGGCGCGAACGCCTGTGCGCCGTGCGGGAGCGCGGGATCGACGATCGAACGACACGCGCCCAGCAGGATGACGCCGAGCAACCGCCGTCGCCGAGTGAATCGATATGCAGGCATGCGCATGCTGGAACACCGAAGCCGCGGAGTTGATCCTCGGCGGTCTGACAGGAACTTCACGGTTCGTGATCATGCAGCAATGACCAACCATTTGGAACACCTTGCGCCGGATGCCGAGGCTGTACCGACCGGGGCGGATCTGCCCCGCGTGGTCGAGATGCTCGTGCTCGACGAGGTCTCGCGACGGCGCGGCGCGTCTGTGGCCGGCCGCCGTCGAACGCGAACAAGAACTTTACGCGCGACACCTAGACCATTTAGGTATTCAGCACTATGATGTGACTGCATCGCACCGAGCGGCGCCGCCGCTCTCCGACCACCCGGAGAATCCACATGAGCAGTTTGTTACGCCGCGCCGCGCTCGGCGCGCTCACGAGCATCGCGGGGAGCGCGACCGTCCTGGCCGCGCAGACGCCCCGCCCTGATCCGGTCGGCGTCTGGACGATGGACACGACCAAGTTCGCCAAGCGCGACGCCGCGCTGTCGGCGCTCGAGCTCACCGTGTCGCGGAGCGGCGATACGCTCATAGTCGTGACCGATGTGCAGGACACTGGTCGCCCGCCGTTTCAGATGCGCGCTCGTTACGTACCGGCCGCGATGGTCGCTGCAGTCGCATCGGCCGACCCCTCGCGGCGGGCGAGCCTGTTCTCGTGGGAAGGTGACACGCTCGTCCTGCACACGATCGAGACGCGCCCGCAGCGGACGCTCGACATCACGGAGCGGTGGGCGATTGACGCGACCGGTCACACCCTCTCGCGACTCCAGACCGTCATCGACGGCGCACGTATCAGCCGGCAGACGCTGGTCTTTACTCGGCGGTAGCCGAAGAGCGCGATCCGGAGCGCGACTGACGAGCGAAACGCTGCAAGCACAGCCGGGCTCCGCCTGAATTTGGCGCCCCCGGACGAGCTTCGCACGACTCCTGCACGCTGAGCCTCGGCTCCCGCATCGAGGTGCATCGTGAGATCAGGAACGAGTGTCGCGCGCGCTGCGGCGATCTGCGCGGCGATCAGTGTTTCGCTCGCCGCTTGCGGCGGCGCGAGGAATTCGTCAACGGCCGACACCGGATCGGCGTCGGGGAACGTCGCGAGCAACGGCGCGTCGAGCACGCCAATGGTGCGCGGCAGCATCATGACGGTGAGTCAGAGCACGATCTCGATTCAGGGCGACAGCGGGCCGGTGCAGATCGCACTCCAGCAGCCCGTCAAGGTGTACACGCGTCAGCCGGCGACGCTCGCGCGCGTGACGCCGAATACGTTCGTCGGCGTGACGTCGGTGCAGCAGCCCGATGGCGGCAATCGCGCGACGGAGATCCACATCTTCCCCGAGGAGCTTCGCGGGCTGGGGGAGGGCAGCCGCCCGATGGGGCAGGGGCAAGGCGGCAACGGCTCGCACGGTCAGACGATGACGAACGGCAGCACGATGACGAACGGCAGCACGATGACGAACGGCAGTACGATGACGAACGGCAGTACGATGTCGAACGGCAGCGTGCAGAGCGCGGCCGGGAAGACGATCGTCGTGCAGTACAACGGCGGGTCGAAGACGATCGTCGTGCCGCCCAACACGCCCGTCACCGAGATCGTCGCCACGTCCAAGCCATTGGCCGTCGGCGACAAGGTTGTCGTGCTCACGATGCGCGGGACGGACGGGGCGCTATCGACGAGTAAGGTTCTGTTATCGGGGAAATGATACGGCGCCGCTACGCCGGCGCGATCGCGAGCACACGCAGCGGACTCCCGCTCCCGTCGACGATCTTGAGCGGCGCCGCGATCACGATCGCGCCGGTCGGCGGCAGCTGATCGAGATTGCACAAGCTCGCGAGCCCGAACTTGGCATTGCCGTGCATCGTCGCGTGGTTCGGGAAGGGCGGATCGAACGTGCCCGCCTGACCGGCGTCGGTGCCGACGGTCTCCACACCGACGCCGAGCACGTCGCGATCCTTCGCGAGCAGCTCGGAGGTCGTCTTGTGGAATCCGGGACTGTGCGCGCCGTCGGACTTCACGTTGAGAAACGCCGCCGGATCCGTGCGGGCGCTCCAGCCGGTCCGCAGCAGCACCCACGCGCCGCGCGGAATCTTCCCATGCGCCTTCTCCCAGGCGACGACGTGCTCCGGCATGAGGATGAAATCCTCATTCTTTTTTACTTCATCGGTCACGTCGATCACGCAGGCCGGCCCGATGAACCGCCGCGGCTCGATCGTGTCGCAGCGGTTGTTGGGATAGTCCTTGCCCGAGATCCAGTGCACCGGCGCGTCGAAGTGCGTGCCGGTGTGCTCGCCCATCGTGATCGTGTTCCAGTACCACGCCGGGCCCTTGTCGTCATAGCGCGAGATGACTTCCATCGAGACGCCTGGCGACGCCGCGAAGATCGGCGGCAGGCCGATCACCGGCGTCTCGGGGCCGAGCGGCTGCGTGAGATCGACGACTTTGAGCGCGCCGGAATCGAGCGCGGCGACGAGGTCGGTGAGGACGGACATGGAGGGCGCCTATGAGAGTTCGCGAGGATGGGGACTTCCGCCGAGCGGGAGAAGATACGATGGTTGATGCATGACGCAACGCTTTGCCGCGCTCCTGATCGGAGCCATCGCCGCGCCGCTGCTCGCGCAACAGCCCTCGCACAAACCATCGTGTGAGACGATTCAGTTCCGGTTCGAGCGGGAGGGCGCGCCGCCGACCAGCCGGCACTTTGTCCGGCCCGACACGAATCTCCGCGTCGCGCTGAACTACGCGGCCATCATCGACGGGCGTGACATCGCGAGCCTCGGCCTCGAGCCGACCTACGGCGACACTGCTCGGCGCGACATCATCGCGACGCTCACCCCGCAAGGCGCCGCGGCGCTCGCGAAAGAGACCCGCGCGCACGTCGGTCGCCACCTCGGCATCACGGTCGGAAACGATCTCACCAACTACGCAGTGATCGTGTCAGCAACCGGGCCCGTCGTGGCACTGGCGCAGAATCTCGATCGCGCGAAGGCGGCGGCGCTGATGGCGAGGGCGGAGAGGGCGAGGAAGGCGAAGTGCCCGGAGTGAACGGAAGTTAGAGCGACGATTCGCGAAATGAGCGAATGCAGAATTCATGAATTCATTCGTTCAATCCGTTCAATTTTATTTAATTTTAGTTTCAACTAGTCCAAGCCGATTCGCGAGAATCGAGTTGAGGCGCGAGATGGGCTCGAGCAACGAGTCAGGCATCGCGCGCAACGAGCCCAGATTCCTCGACTTCGCCGCTTCGCGGCTCCGCTCGGAATGACAAACGGGGAAGTAGCCGCTTCGCGGCTCCGCTCGGAATGACAAACGGGGAAGTAGCCACTTCGCGGCTCCGCTAGGAATGACAAGTCATACTCCACTCACGATGCGAAACACCTGCGTGAGCAGCCAGTAGATCCCGACGCCGAGGATCACGATCGGAATCCCGAAGCGAATCCAGTAGAACACCCACATCGGCACCGGCTGCTTGCCCGCGCCGAATAATTCCTTCAGCGCCGCCGCGCGGTTCATGCAGTACGCCACGGTGATCACCGCGAGGAGCGAGCCGAGCGTCTGCATCCCGGATCCGAACGTCAGATCCCATGGGACGAAGATGGCGTTGTTGATGCTCGGCGGAATCGCGAGCACGAAGCACGCGATCGACATCACCCACACCGCCCGCCTGCGCGTGATGCGCGTGTTGTCGGTGAGACCGGCGACGAGCACCTCCAGCGCGCCGATGTCGGACAGATAGCCCGCGCCAAAAAGTGAGATGAAGAACAACGCGCCGAACAGCCAGCCCACCGGCATCGCCGCGAACACCTTCGGCAGCGTGTCGAAGATGAGCCCCGGGCCGGCCGCGGGTTGGAGGTGAAACGCGAAGACCGCCGGGATCACCGCGAGGCCCGCGATGAGCGACGAACCCGTGTCGCCAATCACGGTCCACCACGCCGGCCGCGCGAGCGGCTCGTCCTCGTGGAGGTACGAGCCGTACACCACCATGAACGTGCCGCCAAGCGACAGCGCGAAGATCGCGTGGCCGATCGCCGCCGCCATCACGTTCGCGGTGAGATCGCGAAACCGGAACTCGAGCAGGTACCAGCGCACGCCCGCCATCGCGCCGGGCAGCGTGAGCGCGCGGACCATGACGACGATCGTCACGACCGTCATCACCGGCACGATCACAAAGCTCACCTTCTCGATCCCGTCGCGCACGCCCTTGATCAACACCGCGGCGCACGTGGCGAGCACGAATGCCGTGCAGATCATCTGCAGCACGAACGACGTAAGCGAGAAGCCGTGATCCGGCGGAAGGATCGCGGCGGCGTTGAACGAGACGTGCGCGACCTGCGCGATCTGGCCGATCATGTAGTAGAGCACCCAGCCAATGACGGCCGAGTAGTACCCTGTTGCCGCGGTCACGACGAAGAAGAAGAACCAGCCGACGTACCGGCCGAACGGAAATCCGCCGAGCGCGAACGCACCGACCGGGCCGCGGCGCGTGTATCGGCCAAGCGCGAACTCCGTCATGAGCGCCGGAACGCCGATCACGACGGAGACGAGCGTGTAGAACAGCACGAACGCCGCGCCGCCGAACTTTCCGACCATGTAGGGAAAGCGCCAGACGTGTCCGAGCCCGATCGACACGCCGACGATCGTCATCAGACCGCCGAGGCGCGACTTGAATGTTTCGCGAACGGTCATGCGTCTGTTTTCATGCGGGTGCTAAGCTCCTCGCGGCAGGTACAGTTGGATTGAATGTGAAGCGCGGACTAAACCGGCCTGCGGCGAACGAACGAGGGGCGGATGACAACGTCGGGACGATAGTCCGCTCCTCGTTGGATCCCGGACGGATCGCGTGTTCCGCGTCCCAATGTCAATCCAACCACGTTCGGAGCGCCGATCGTCTACTGGACCGTCGACCCCAGAGCGTCGAGCGCGGTGTCAACATCATCAAGCGTGTTATAGAAATGCGGCGCGAGCCGGATCACGCTGCCGCGCGCCGAGGCGATGATGCCGCGCTCGCGCATGGCGTGCTCCACGTGATGTGAGTCCTCGACGACGAACGCGGTCGTGGCGGTCTTGTGCTTCATGTCGTGCGTGCCGTGCAACGCGAGACCGCGCGAAAGGCCGCCGTCGATCAAGCGCCTGCCGAGCACCTCGAGCCACGCGCGGATATCTGCCGGGCCGACCTCGTTGATGATCTCCATGCCGGCGCGCGCGATGTAGGCGTTGATCACTGGCGGCGTCCCCGTGTCGAACCGGCTCGCCGTCGGCGACCAGTCGAGCATCTTGGAGTCGAAGGCGAACGGGTTGGCTCGGCCGAACCAGCCGGTCACCGCGGGCTCGAGACTCGCCACGATCTCCGGGCGGACATACAGAAACGCAATACCCGGAACGCCCATGAGAAACTTGAGATTACCGGATGATAAAAAATCGACCGGTGTCGATCTGACGTCGAGCGGAACGGTGCCGAGCGATTGGTAGGCGTCGACGAAAGACAGCGCGCCCACTGATCGGGCGTGTTGGGCGATGCACGCGACGTCCTGGACGAACCCGTTCATGTAATACGCATGGCAGGCCGACACGAGCACCGTGCGCTCGTCGACGAGCGTGTCGTAGACCGCGGGGTGTATCTGTCCGTCGCGCACCGGCGCCCACGAGAGCGCTGCACCGTGCGTCCGCTGCGCGAGCCACACGTGGGCAACGGTGGGGAACTCGGCTTCGCTCACCACGACCTTGGTCCGCGCGCCGTCGAATCGCATCGCGCTCGCGACGGCGCTCGCCGCCTCCGAGACCGAGCTGAACACGGCGATGTCGTCCGCGGTCGCGCCGATCAGCTTCGCAAACTCCGCCTTGGCGAGCGCCACTTCCGCCATCCAGGCATCCCAATCCATCCCGCTCGTGTTCCACGACTCGAGATACCGCTCGGCGGCCGCGCGCGTGCGATCCGTCTGCGGCGCCTGCGAGCAGTTGTTCATCGGAATGTGCGTCGCGAGAATCGGAATGTTGCGACGCCACGCGTCGATGTCGTACGCGGGGCGCGGCTCGGTCACGACGCAGCTCCTGTCGCGCGCCTGCGTTCGGCGATCCAGCGCTTGAATCGGAATGCGTTCTCCGGGAGCTGGAGATCCATGCCGTAGTGATCCGGTCCGACCGGCTCGACCTTGGCGACGATCACGCTCAGATCGTCGCGGTCGAGCGCGTCGACGAATGCTTCGCCGAAGGCGGTCACGTCCGACACGCCGACCGCGTGCTCGATCCCGGCGCCCCGCGCGATCGCCGCGATGTCGGTGATGCCAGAAGTCGTATGCGACGTGAACCCGCCCGTGGACAGCAGGCTTCCGTTGTCGAACACGACGTGCACGAGATTCTTTGGCCGATAGCGCGCGAGCGTCGCGAAGGTGCCGAGGTTCATCAGCACCGAGCCATCCCCGTCGAGCACGATCACGCGTTCGCGCGGCAGGTGCGTCGCGAGCCCGAGCCCGATCGACGACGCGAGCCCCATCGCGTGCTGGAGATAAAAGAAGTTGTCGCGATGGCCGAGGTTGTAGAGCTCCTGGGCGCACGCGCCCATGATCGTCACGACGAGCTTGTCCTCGAGCTCGGGGTACATCATCTCGATGCAGCCGGCGCGCCGCATGGCTCAATCCTCCATCAGGTCGCGCGTGAGCAGCAACGCGACCGGCGAGAGGGAGCTCTGCGAAAAGGTGTACGCTTCGCGGATCTGCTTCGCGACGTCGTCCGGTCGCCGCGCGTACTCGAATGGAATGCCGAGGGCGCGCAGCACACTCTCGGTGACGATGCCGCCGCGCGTGTGCCACGGATACGGCTCGCCCCAATGCCCGCGCAGCGCGACGAGCATGCAGAGCGGAACATGATAGAGCTGTGCGAGCGAGACGATGCCGTTGATCGCGCCGAAGAAGCCGTGGTTCTGCATCAGCAGCACGTGTGGCGTGCCGGCGAAGTACGCGCCCGCGGCGATGCCGATCGCCTCCTCTTCCTTGCACACCTGGATCAGCGAGATCTCGGGATCATCCTCGGCGCGCTGCAGCAGGAGGCCGAGCCACGTCTCGGGGAGCGCGGAGATGGACGTGATCCCGGCGGCTTTGATGCCGTCGAAGATGATCTTGCTGTTGTCGTAGGAGACCGTCATTGCGGAGGAAGTATCGCGCGCTCGACGCGGAGTGTCGAGCGGGTCCTCCCGGCCGCTCCTCCTTCGCTACTCCTGCCGCAGCACCTGCATCGGCGCGATGCGGAGCGCCGCACGAGCCGGGAGTACCATCGCTACGCCGCCCACGACGAGCAGCAGCACCGCGACGCCCGCCAGTCCGGCCACGCCGAGCCCCGGCAGCGGCAGCGTGAGGCTGTCGATCAGCCCCGTCTCTCCGAGCGAAAGCGCCAATCCGACCACCAGCCCGACGCCGACCAATCGCATCTCGCGACGCATGACGAGCCTGAGCACCGCGCGCGGGCCCGCCCCCATGGCGACGTGGACCGCGATCTCCCGGCGCCGCTGCTGCACCGCGAACGACACGACGCCGTACAAACCGATCAACGCGAGAGCGAGTCCGAGCGCCGCGATCGAGGCGGTGATGCTCGCCGCGTACCGGAAGGGAACCACCTCCTGATCGTGCACGCTGGTCAACGACTTCACATCCAGCGGCTCGTCGCGATCGACGGACGTGGCGATGTCGCGCAGCGTCCGCACGAGCACTGGCGCCGAAAGGTCCGACCGCACGAGCAGCGGCATGTCGACCGTGGCGAAGTCGGAGTCCGTCGCGGGCCGGTAGACGTACCCCGACGTATCGTCGTCCCAGAGATTCATGCTGTGCGCGTCCGTCGCCACGCCGACGACCTGCACGACCTCGCGCACCTCGCCGTTCGCACGCAGCATGCGCAGCTTCTGGCCGGCCGCTCGTGTCGCCGGCCAGAGCGCTCGCGCCGCGGCTTGCGTCACGATCGCGACCGGCGCATTCGTGGCGCTGTCGGCGGCGCTGAACGCGCGGCCATCCACGATCGATTGGCCGACCACGTCGAAGTAGCTCGGCGTAATGCGGTCGGTCGGCAGCGCGTGGATCGACGACTCGTCGTCGTTTGACTCGCCGACGCGGACTCGCGTGAGCGGCCACGAGGAGAACGGCATGCTGCTGCCGCGCGCCGTCGCGGCGACCCCCGACGCGTGCGCGACGCGCGCGGCGAACGTCGCGCGGTCTGACACGAGAAGCGGCGTGAGTCGATCGCGCGGAGCGAGCCCGAAGCTCGCCAGCGATACGCGATCGGCGACGATCCCAGAACGCGCCGACGCGAAGCGCGCCACACCGCGCGTGAGAATGGCCGCCGCCGCGATGAGCACCACCGAACCGGCGACCTGCGCGACGATCAACCCGTCCCGAAGCCGCGATCGTCGCACGTGGCCGCCCGCGGCCGCATCGTCGCCCTTGAGCATCCCGTTGAGATTGGGCGACGTCGCGTGCAGCGCCGGCGCGAGGCCGAACGTGAGCGCGCTCACCGCGGCGAGCACGATCGTGTAGATCACGACGCGCCAGCTCGGATGGAGCGCGAGCATCAGCGTGCCGTACGTCGACGGGACGAAGCTGAAGTACGACCGCGAGATGATGCTCACGGTCCATGAGGACAACGCGAATCCCACGATCGCGCCCGCGGCCGCGATCAGCAGGCTTTCGGTGAGGAGCTGGCGCACGAGCCGATTGCGCGACGCGCCCATCGCGAGGCGCACCGCGATCTCGCGCTGGCGAACGAGCGCTCGCGAGAGCAGCAGGTTCGCGAGATTCGAGCACGCGATGACCAACACGAGTCCCACGACGAAGAGCGCCGGCGCGAGGGCGAGGAACACTCGCGCGTCCGGCGGCAACAGCGATTCGCTCGGCTGCAGCCTGGCGCCCACGACGCGCAGCTGCGCATCGGGCGAGCTCGCCGGCACCGGGGGTTCGGCGATGAACCCCGACAGCTCGGAGACGGCTTGCTGCATCGTCGCGCCGGCGCGCAAGCGCGCGTGCACGACGATGAATCGATTCTTCGGATCGAGCAGTCGCCCGGGCGTGCCGCCGACGCGCTCGCCCTGCGCGAGCGTCATCCACATGTCCGGCACGAGCGGGTTCGCGCCGACGAAGCTCGCGTTCGCGATGCCGACGATCGTCGCGTGTGTGCCGTTCACGACGATGTCATGCCCAATTGCGGTTGGCGCGCGCGCGAACGCGCTCGTCCAATACGCGTCGCTGATCACGACCACGGGGCTGCCGTCGACACGGTCGTCGTTCGGCGAGAGCACGCGGCCGAGCTGCGCCGATCCACCCAGGGCGATGAAGTAGTTGCCCGTGGCGAAGCCGATGCTCGCAGGACGCGCGGCGACCGCGGGCGACGCTTTCACCGCCATCGGCTCGGCGTCGTACCCGACGACGTCCTGGATGGTGCGAGCGTGCGCCGCGATCGTCGTGACCTCCGAGTACGCGAAGCGGATGCTGGTCACGTTGCGCGCGTCGAGCGTTTGCAGCCGGACCAAACGCTCCGGATGCGCGACGGGGAGCGGGCGCCAGGCGAGCGCATCGATGAGCGTGAAGAACCCGGCGTTCACGCCGATCGCGATGCCGACGGCGCCGACGGCGATCACGGCGAAGCCCGGACCGCGCCGCAGCATGCGCGCGCCGTAGCGCACGTCCTGCCACAGATCCTCCAGCCAATGGAAGCCCCACTCGTCGCGGCTCCGCTCGCCAAGCGCGAGCGCATTGCCAAAGCGGCGGCGCGTCGCGACGCGCGCCTCGTCTGCGGACAAGCCGCGCTCCACGTAGCGCGCCGCACGGAGGTCGAGATGCAGACGCATCTCGGTCTCGAGATCCTTCGTCGAGCGATCGCGCGAGAGGAGGAGCCGCGCGCGCCGCAGCGCGCTGGTCACCGATGCGAGCATCGACATGTCACGCCGGCTGGAGGATGCGAGCGATCGCGGACGACACGCGCTTGTACGCTTCGACCTCGCGGGCGAGCTGCTGTCGACCGTGCGCTGTGAGGTGGTAATAGCGCGCGCGCCGGTTCTCGGCGGTGCGCCCCCATTCGCCGTGGATCCAGCCTTTGACGAGCATGCGTTGCAGGGCCGGATAGAGCGACCCCTCCTCGACCTGGAGCACGTCGCGCGAGCGGCGCTCGATGGCGTCGGCGATCTCGAAGCCGTGGAGCTCGCCGCCGGCGGCGGCGAGCGTGCGGAGCACGAGCATGTCCAGGGTGCCGGGCGGGATGGGGTCGCGTTCGGTCGCGGTCATTGCATAGGCTCTCTATGTCAGCGTTGCATAGGCTATCTATGTCACGGCTCGGTGTCAAGGCGGGAATCGGCGGCGTGGTTGCGCCCGCGGGAGTCGGGGACGAATATGGTCGAAGGACTCAGCCCCGATTGCCCATGCCTCGACTTGCCATCCGCACTGCCGCGCATCTCGCCGCCTGCCTGCTGGTTCTCGGCGGCGTAGCGCACGCCCAGACGCCGCACTCCGGCAATCCGATTCTCCCCGGCTGGTACGCCGATCCCGAAGCGCACGTCTTCGACGGACAGTACTGGATCTACCCCACGTACTCCGCGCCGTACAACGAGCAAACGTTCATGGACGTGTTCTCGTCGCCGGATCTGGTCACGTGGACCAAGCACTCGCACGCGCTCGACACCGCGAACGTCAAGTGGGCCCACCGCGCCGTCTGGGCGCCGTCGGTGATCGAGAAGGACGGCTGGTACTACATCTTTTTCGGCGCGAACGACATTCAGAACGACACCCAGGCCGGCGGCATCGGCATCGCGCGCTCGCGGAATCCGGGTGGCCCGTTCGTCGACTACCTCGGCAAACCGCTGATCGACAAGTTCCACAACGGCGCGCAGCCAATCGATCCGTACGTATTCAAGGATTATGATGGCGCGTACTACATCACGTACGGCGGCTGGAAGCACTGCAACATCGCGAAGCTGAAGGACGACTTCACCGGATTCGTACCGTTCGCCGACGGCACCACGTTCAAGGAGATCACGCCGGACGGTTACGTCGAGGGATCGTTCATGCTCCTCAAGGATCACAAGTACTACTTCATGTGGTCCGAGGGCGGATGGGGCGGCCCGAACTACGCCGTGGCGTACGCGATCGGAACGTCGCCGATCGGGCCGTTCAAGCGGATCGGCAAGATCCTCCAGCAGGATTCCACCGTCGCCACGGGAGCGGGACACCACTCCGTCCTCTACTCACCGGCGTCGCACAAGTACTACATCGTCTATCATCGCCGGCCGCTGGGCGAGCACGATCCGAATCATCGCGTCGTGAGCATCGACGAGCTGCACTTTGACACGAACGGCCTGATCGAGCCGGTGAAGATCACCTTCGAGGGTGTCGCGGCGGATCCGCTGCGCGGTGGGTCGAAGTAGTCGCGCGCGCCGAACCAGTCATTCGTCGCGCAGGGCGCGGATCGGGTCGATGCGTAGCGCGCGCCGCGCCGGCACCGCGCTCGCCACGATCGCGACGATGGTTACGAGCACGACGACGGTCGTGAGCACGAGGGGATCGCGCGGCGGCACGCCAAACAGGATCGCCCGCAGCGCACCCGCCACGAGCACCGCGAGCGCGAGGCCGATGGCGACGCCGATCCACGCGAGCCGCATTCCCTGACCGACGACGAGACGCAGGATCACCGGCATCCGCGCGCCAAGCGCGACTCGTACGCCGATCTCCCGCGTGCGCTGCGCGACGGAGTAGGCGATGACGCCGTACATCCCGACCGTCGCCAACAGCAGCGCGAGCACGCCGAAGATCGATGCGAACTCGGAGCCGAGCCGCGGAAAGATGAGCGCCTGTCCGTCGCGGAGGTGCTGCTCGATCGTCCGTGTGTCGAAAACAGGCAGTTGCGCATCGACCGAGGTGATCGCACGGCGAAGCCCGGGCAGCGCGGCAGCGGCATCAGTGTTCGTGTATACGAGGAGCGTCATCTCCTCCGGCACGAGCTGCCCGAGCGGACGGAAGATGTACGGATGCGGCGTCTCGCCGGGGACGAGGTCCTGCATCCCGCGCACGACGCCCACGACCTCGAGCACCGGACCGCCCGCCGAGCGCGTGTGGAATTGCTTGCCGACCGCGCTCTCGCCGGGCCAGAGCGCCTTCGCGAGCGCGTCGTTCACGATCGCGACTTGCGTCGCACCGGCTGAGTCGCCCGGAACGAACGTCCGTCCGGCGAGCAGCGGGACGTCCATCGTCGCGAAGTAGTCGCCGCCCACCGCGTCGTAGAAGTAGTTGAAGCCGTTGACGGGTACGTGCGCGGACGATGCGATCGGAAAGACCGGCACGTTGTCGCGAGAGAAGCCGAACGGCAGAAAGCCGGTGAGCGCGACGGATCGCGCGCCGGGAATCGACGCGGCTTTGGCCAGGATGTCGTGGTACATCCGCGTTGCTCGTACGCTGTCGTACGCGGGCGCACGCCATTCTGTCGCCGCCATCGCGACGTGATCGGGGCGAAAGCCGAAATCCATGTGCAGCGCGTTCCGCGCGCTCCGCACGAGCAGGCCGGCGCAGACGAGCACCACCACCGACACCGCGACCTGCGCGATGACGAGCGTCGAGCGCAGCCGCGTGTGGCCGCCGCTCGCGGAGTTGCCCGCGCTCGCCTTCAGCAGCGAATTGAGATCGCGATGGCGCGCCGCGGCCGCCGGAGCGATCGATGCAACGACCGCCGCGACGAGCGTCGCGAGCGCAAGAAACGCCAGCACCCGGCCGTCGAGCTCCATCCCCCAACGGATCGGCAGATCGGTCGCGATACGAATCGATTGCATCGCGCGCACGGCGGCGAAGGTCACCGGGAGCGCCGCCAGGCCGCCGCCGAGTGACAGCAGCGAGCACTCGACGAGCGCCTGTCGCACGATCCGCCACTGACTCGCGCCGAGCGCGGTGCGGATCGCGAGCTCGCGCCGGCGCACGACGACGCGTGCCAGGAGCACGCTCGCCACATTCGCGCACGCGACCAGCAGGACCAGCAGCACGAGCGACATGAAGATTGCCGCGACGACCGGCGTCGAGCCCGAGATCGAGACGTCGGGCCGCGCGAAGTGCTCGCGGACGACCATCTCGTCGACGTTCGCGTTCGTGAGCGGGTATGCGCGGGCGAGTTGTGCCGCCTTCAGGTGGAGCGCGCGTGCGGCGGCGCTCATCGAGACGCCGTCGCGGAGCCGGCCGAACACATTGACGAGAATGTTTCGGCGATTCGAGAGCGCTGCCGTGACGACCGGCCCGACCTGGTTGATCGGAACGACGCCATCCAACTCCGTCACCGCGCGCACGCCGTGGAAGCTCGGCGGCATCACACCGATCACCGTCACCGGATGATCGTTGATTCGAATGACGCGGCCGATCACGCCGGAGTCGCCCGCGAAGCGACGCTGCCACGCCACGTAGGTCAGGACCATTTCCGGATGTGCGAGCTCGCCGTCGTCATCGCCCGGTGAGAACGTGCGGCCGAGCATCGGCGCCAGGCCGAGCGTGGAGAAATAGTTCGCCGTCGCGTCGTCGATCCAGATGCGATCGGCGCCTCGATCGGTGTTCAGATCGACGAGGCGGCTCGTGTACGCGGTGAGCGACGCGAAGACCGCCGTGTCGGCGCGGATGTCCGCGTAGTCGGGATACGAGAGCGGATGCGGAATCGCGAGCTCGCGATCGGTGCGGCCGAGCACGACCAACTCGCGGCCGTACGCGCCCGGGAGCGGTCGGAACATGAACGCATCGACGACGCTGTAGATCGCGCTGGTGATGCCGATGCCAAGCGCGAACGTGAGCACGACGACGGCGACGAGACCGGGGCTGCGGCGCAGCGCGCGCACGGCGACTTTGACGTCGCGTCCCAGATCGCCGAGCGCATTCGCGCGACGATCGAGGGCGGCGTGGCGTTCGTCCATGTCGCGCAGCGTGGCGCGCGTGCGATCGACGTCGCCGAACTCTCGCTCGGCCCGCGCGCGGGCGGCGCCGCGGTCGAGGCCGGCCGCGCACAGCTCGTCGGCGCGCGCGTCGATGTGGAACGCGACCTCGGCGTCGACGTCGGCGGCGACGTTGGGTCGCCAGAAGCGGAGATACCGATGCCACTTCGCGCTCTGATTCGCCATGGCTGCCTCAGGCCGGTTGCGCGGTCGCGTGTATGACTTTACTCACGGCGCGCGAGTAGAGATCCCAACTCGCGGCCCGGGCGCGGAGCTGCTGGCGGCCCTTGGGAGTGAGCGTGTAGTACTTGGCGCGCCGATTGTTCTCGGTGAGTCCCCAATCGGCGCCGATCAACCCGCGATGCTCCATGCGGTGCAGGGCGGGGTAGAGCGCGCCGTCGTCGATCTGGAGGATCTCGTCCGTGGTCTGTCGGATCCATTTGGCGATCCCGAACCCGTGCATCGGTCCCCAGGACAGCGACTTGAGGACCATGACGTCGAGCGTGCCCTGGAGCAGATCGAGGTCGGCGGCGGTAGGCGGCATGGAGTACCCTTAGGATGTAAGGGGAAGATGCCGCTGTTACCCTAAGGTGTCAAGGGGAAGTGTTCCATGGCGTCACCGCGCGGGTGCGGGATTGCGCGACGATCGCCATCACCGGAATCGCGACGAGCACCACCACCGCGATCGATCCGCCGGTGAGATACCGGTCGTTGCCGATCGCGAGCAGCGTCACGGTGGCCGGAAGGACGGCGCTCACGAACAGCGCGACCGCCGCGGTCAGGAAGCCGTACCGCCAGACGCTCCAGCAGATGACCGAAAACGACGCCATCGCGAACGGCGTCAGCAGCCACGGACGCATCATCGGCTGTGTCGACATGAGACCGACGGCGATCCCGGGCAGCGCGATCGCGAGCCACGCCCGTTTGGTGAAGCGCAGCAGAAAATGCACCGCGAAGAAGGCGATCACGGTCGTGACGAGCGCGCTGCCGACGGATGTCGGCGCGAGCGCGAGCGCGGCCAACGGATTCGTCACCTCGGGGAGCGATGCGGTCGTCCACGACATCGCGATCGCGAGCGCGGCGCCGATCTCGCGCAGCGCGGCGGCAATCGCGCCGACGGCGAGCCCGCGGAGGAGCGCCGGCCCCCACGCCGGTGAGCCGAGGTCGAGCCGCGCGATCGCATCGAATCCGACCAGCGCACGCGGATTGATCTCGTTGGCGAGCGACTCGCCGCTCACGAGCCCGAACATGAGTCCGCAGAGCACGAACAGCCCGACGAACGCCAGCCCTGAGACGATCGCGACCGTCTCGGCGCCGCCGAGGTTCGCGTCCGTGGCGACCAGCACGTTGACGCCGATCAGCACGATCGCGACGGCACTGACGCGCGCGGCGGCTTTCCATCGCAAGTCGTCGGTGCGTTGGCGGCGCACCGCGATGATGATCGACGCGAGCACGAGCGCGGTCCACATGATGATCACGCCGGTGACGACGCCCGTGTGCCACGGATCGCGGCGCACGGCGCGCACGAAGCGCGGCGGCGCGCTGAAGCTCGCCTGATACTGGCGGACCCGGTCGCCGGCGACGACGATGCGGAGGTGCTGGCGCGCGGTGTCGCCGTGCGATACGACGGCGTTCGTGCGCGCGGCCCACTCCAACACGCGGTCGGTGCGCCCGGGGCGCTGCACGAGCGAGTCCGTCACGCGCGCGTACGCCGCGACGTCGATCCCGGCATCGTGGAGGAAGCGGGCCGCGGTGCGCTGCGCGCTGTCGTCGCTGATCGCCGGCAGCGCGGCGGAATCGCTCGGGATCGCGCTCGTGAACGAGACCACGTGTCCCGAGGGGGCGACGGCGACTTCCCACGTCTGCACCGAGTCGCCGGGGCCGGTGCGCCGCCAGCGGAGATCCCAGTGCAGCATGCCGTCCGCGTCGGCGATCGCCCGCGCGTCGGCCGCCCGCACGCCAACCGACTTCTCGAGCCAGACGAACGCCGTGTCGTCCTGCGCGAGGACGAGGTGCTCATCGTACGAGCCCGCCGTCGCGCCCTGTTTCGTCAGGAACGCGCGGGCGATGAAGAGCGCGTCGGTGCGCTGGCGCGCCGCCGCGGCGGCGGCGCGCGGATGAGCGAACGAGAATATGAGTGCCGTAATAACAATTCCGAGAACGCCGAGCAGGAGGAGCGGCTCCGTGAACGACGGGCGCGTGCTGCCCGCGAAGGCCGCCATCTCGCTCGCGCTCGGCCGCCGCCGTCCGGAGGCCGCGCCGGTGCCGACGCCGATGCGGGGGATCGCCGCCGCGAACTCCTCGAGGGTCGCGAAGCGCGACGCCGGGTTCTTGGACAAGGCGCGCCCGAGCGCATCCGAGAGCTCGCGCGGCACGTCCGATCGCACGCTGGAGACGGACTTCGGCACCTCGGTGATCTGCTTCATGATCAGGCCGGCCATCGTGTCGGCATCGAACGGCGAGCGCCCGATGAGCATCCGATAGGCGACCAGCGCGAGGGCGTATTCGTCGCTCCGCGCGTCGAGATTCGTCTCGCCGCTCGCCTGCTCGGGGCTCATGTAGTGCGGCGTGCCCATGGCCATACCGGTGCCGGTGAGCTTCGCGTCGGCGCCGCTGGTCGCCTTGGCGATGCCGAAATCCATGACGATGGGCCGGCGCTCCGGGCCCTCGAGCATGATGTTGTCCGGCTTGATGTCGCGATGCACGATCCCCGCGCGGTGGGCCGCCGCGAGCGCCTCGGCGCACTCGCGCACGATGCGACACGTCTCTTCGACCGAGAACTGGCCCTCGCGGTCGAGCGCCTCGCCCAGGCTCTCGCCCTCGATCATCGGCATGACGAAGTAGGCGATCCCTTCGCCTTCGCCCACCTCGTAGATCGGGATGATGTTCGGGTGCCGCAGCTTGGCGACGGCTTCCGCTTCACGTTGGAAGCGCTGCAGCAGCGTGTCCGAGATGACGAGATCGTAGCGGAGCGTCTTGACGGCGACTTCGCGCTTGAGCCGAACGTCGAACGCCGACCAGACTTCCGCGAACCCGCCGCGGCCGAGCAGCCGCCGGATCTTCAACCCGTCGCCGAGGGCGCGCTGGAGCCGCGCGCGATGGTCCGCGCCTTCCTCCTCGCCGGCCGGGGCGCCCGGCGCGACCGCTACTTCCCACGTCGCCGGGTTGAACGAGAGCGGCGTCGCGTGCCCGCACGCCGGGCAGAACCGAGCACCTTGCGGCAGCGGCTCGGCGCAGGACGGGCAGGTGCTGATCGCAGACGGCACGCGGGCTCCGGGCGGGCGGTGGACACTACCAGCACAATGTCCGTCGTCGCGACGAGCATCGCAAGACGAGCTCGACTCGATTCGAATCGCCCGAATCACCGCCACGCGATCGACGTGGGCGGCAGTATACTACAACTCATGAGCCCATTGGGCGATCGGATCCGCGCGCAACTGCGTACCTGGCTTGCCGCGCACGTGCGCGAAGCGCGCACGCTGCACGGGATTTCGGTGCTCGTCGAGAACACGCGGCCGGACATCGCGACGAGCGCGGTGCTCGAGCGGCTCGACGACGCGCTCGGGCTGATCGAGCAGTATCAGCCGTGGCGGCTCCGGCACCTGCAACGGGACCTGCGGCGCATCGTCGTCGTTCGCTATCCTTGTCGCGGCGCGTACATCCCGAGCGAGCGGACGTGCATTACGGAGCTCACGTTCCTCGCGCGACGCGACATCTCCGCCGCCGTGGTGGCGTCGTCGATCGTGCACGAAGGCATCCACGCGCGCGTCGATCGTTTTCGTCAGATCGTGGGCACCGGCGCGCGCGGCGACGACATGCCGCGCGAGGAGCGTTTGTGCCGAACGGCGGAGCTGGCGTTCGGCCGCGCGTTGCCGAGCGAGCTGGGGAGGCCGGTGATCGAGCGCGCGCTGGCGAGTCTGTCGCTGGAGGATCAGGAGGTGGCGCCGGCGATCGACTGGGAGGTGGCGCGGGCGCGGCAGGACGCGATCGACGCCGACGCGGCGCGGCGGCGCGCGGACTAGCGGGACAACGGTCGCCGATAACGTGCCTGTTATGATTGATCAATAATGAGAATAGCATACTTTGCGCTTGGCGTGATCCTCCTCGGCGCGCCTGGACCCGCGGCATCTCAAACGGCGCGCGCTCCCCAGCTCTTTGCGTTCCACAGCAATTTCTGGGTCAACCTGCATCACTTCCTCTACGCGACGGCCCGCGCCCGGAAGGGGATGGAGGCTGGACGCGCGATCGGCCCGATGGCGCTCGCGGACACCGCCGGCGTCGGCGCGCTCGCCGCGGGCGATCGCGCGGCGTGGGACAGCGCCGTCGCGTATTACGAATCGACGCTGGTGAAGCGCGACCTCCTGTTCGACAGCACGATGGTCGCGATCAACAACACGCTCGCGACGATGGATGATGCGCGCTCGACTCGAGGCATGGCGCTCGATCCCGGGCTCGCGCGCGCGCTCGATCGCGCTGCTCCGGTCTACCGCGCGCTCTGGTGGCCGCGGCATGACGCCGCCAATCACGCGTGGATCGGCGCGCTCGCGCCGCTCATCGCGCGCGACGGATCATCGATCGCCGCGAACGAGAGCCGGCTATTTCGCGAAGCGTGGCCGCCCATGCCGGTGCGCGTCGACGTGACGGCCTACTCGAGTTGGGCGGGGGCTTACACGACGAACGGGCCGCCGCACATCACGATCTCGAGCACCGACGCCGGCACACAGGGCGCGTACGCTCTCGAAACGGTGTTTCACGAGGTGCTGCACACGATGGACGACACCCTGTTCGACGGGGTGCAGCGCGCATTCCGCAGCGCGGGGAAGCCGCTGCCGCACGATCCGACGCACCCGTTCATCTTTTTCACGGCCGGCGAGTTGACGCGGCGCGTCGTGCCAGGCCACGTGCCGTTCGCCGAACAGTTCGGACTCTGGAATCGCGTGGCGGCGTTCCGGCAGGCGCTCGCGGCGTTGCATCAGAGCTGGGCGTTGTATCTGACCGGCGCGCTCACGTTCGACGAGGCGCTCTCGAAATACGCGGCGGTGTATTGAGCGGCTGTTTGCGCGAGTGGTCCTCCACTCCGACTTTCACGTCAGGACCACTGGCCCAAACCCTCGGATCAAGAACATGTCGATCTTCAGCGCCTCCGGCTTTCTCACACCCGACCAAGCGAATGCGTACACGAGCCACGTGCTCGAGCTGCTGGGCGACCGCGATCCGCTCGAAGTGCTCGCGGCGACGCCGGCGGCGCTCCGCGATGCCCTCGATCGCATCGGCCCCGCGCTGCTCGACGCGCGCGAGGCGTCGGACAAGTGGTCGACCCGGATGGTGTTCGCGCACCTCGCGGACTCGGAGCTCGCGGGCGCGTTCCGGCTGCGGATGATGCTCGCGCACGATCGGCCGGCCGTCGCCTCGTACGACCAGGATCTGTGGGCGAACAGTCTTGGATATGAGAACGCTGATCCGGTCGAATCGATCGACCGGTTCGCCGCGCTCCGGCGCTCCAACCTGCGGCTCTGGGATGCCACCCCGGATCGCCTCGCGCGCGTCTCCGTGCACGCCGAGCGCGGCGAGGAGAGCGTCGACCGGATGCGGCGACTGTACGCCGGCCACGATCTGGGGCACCTGCGCCAGCTCGATCGGATTCGCCGCGCCGTCTCGGGCACATGAGTAAATACGAACGGCCGGCGATCGCTCGCCGGCCGTTCGTATTTGCTTATCCTCCCGCTCAGTGCACGGCTTGCTGGAGCGCGTGCACGATGTGGACGGCGTTGTACTTGAAGCCGAGCGAGTAGCGGACGGAGGTCATCCAGTACCGCCCCTCGCCATTCGGGAGCGCCGCCGCGCTGCTGACGTGGTAAGCGCTCATGCGACTGCGCATCGCCGTGAGCTCCGTGGTCAGCGAGAGCGAGCGCGTGAGCGTGTACTCGAATCCCGTCCCCGCGGTCGCGCCGACACCGCGCGCGAAGCGCCACCCCGACTCGAATTGCGAGCCCGCCACGATGCCGCCGCCCGGCGTCGGAATCGCGTACTGGTCAGACATGTAGAGGTAGCCGCCGCGGAGATCGAAGTACGGACGGACGTCGGCGTCGAGCGCGAAGGGCCGATAGCGCGCGCCGATCTCGGTCACGAGATCGTACGCCGTGGAGAAGTCGCTCGAGCCGTCGAGGTCGACCGTCGCCGCGTAGTGATCATTGATTCGATAGTCGGCGTGATTGTCCATGCCGAGGGTGGTGAAGACCGCGGTCCCGCCGCCGACGGCTGGCACTTCCATGTGAGACACCAGCGGCGCGGACTCGAACGACCACTTGGACCGCTGATACGCGAGTTGGTTGGCGACGATCACGGGCTGCGGCGGCAGTTCAGCCGGCGGCGGCTCGGGGCGTCGATAGATGCGCGGGCGGGGGATGCGCTGTGCGCTGAGCAGCGCCGGAATCGACAGCAGCGCGATGAAAGCGACGGACCGAGTGCGCATGGAGACCTCACGAGCGGCGCGGAGCGCCGGCGACGGGGTGAGGAAATGTATACAGTCGGAAATTGATCGTGGGGAGGCGAGCGGGCAAGAGGCGGGCAAAATGGTCGCCCAAACAGCGGGGGCGAATGGCGCAAACGACAGAGGGCGCAAACGACACAAGGCGCAAACAACAAGAGGCGCAGCCTTCCGAACGGCGCTGACTTCCAGAGGGCGCTGACTTCCGAACGGCGCCGACTTCCAAAGGGCGCGACGCTTCCGAACGGCGCGGCACGAACGGCTGCGCCGTTCGGCAGAGACGTAGCGGCGCAAAGGGCGAACGGCGGGTGACGGCGCAAAGGGCGAACGGCGGGAAACGGCGCGAGGGCGAACGGCGGGAAACGGCGCGAGGGCGAACGGCGGGAAACGGCGCGAGGGCGAACGGCGCGCGCACTGAAAGAGTTCGATGCGGGCCGCAACAATTCGACGCTGGGTCGACGCACCGCGCGCGCTACGCTCGGCCCATGTCGCCTCACCGCAATCTCGATGTACTAGACGCGGCGGAGCTCGTCGCGCATGAGATCAACGAGATCATCGACAGCACACCCGGTCTCATGCACGTCGATCAGCTCCGTCGCAGTGCACAGTCGATCGGCTCGAACATTCGCGAGGGTATGGGTCGCGGCCCGGGTCGCGACCGAGCCCATTTCCTCCGCACGGCGCGCGCGTCGGCCGAGGAGACGATCGGTCATCTCAGACCGAATGTCGTCTCCGGTGTCATTCCGGAGAGCCTCTATTGGCGGCAGCACAACCGACTCGTGGCGATCACGCGGATGTTGACGATGCTTCTGCGCCACCCGAGCAGCACCGACGGTGGCTCGCGGAAGAGGGAGTCTGAACGGCTCGAGGCTCAGCGACGACGGTCGTGAGGTCGGGGAGAGTCGGCCGCCTTTCGCTGTTGCGCCGCCACCCGCCGTTCGCCCTTGCGCCGTCACCCGCCGTTCGCCCTTTGCGCCGCTACGTCTCTGCCGAACGGCGCAGCCGTTCGCGCCGCGCCGTTCGGAAGCGTTGCGCCCTTTGGAAGTCCGCGCCGTTCGGAAGTCAGCGCCCTCTGGAAGTCAGCGCCGTTCGGAAGGCTGCGCCTTTTGTTGTTTGCGCCTTCTGTCCTTTGCGCCCTTCGCCCTTCAAGCGACCGATCTGGCCCGGAGCACCTCTCTGAGCACCGCTCCCAGCTCCCCCGCCCGGAACGGCTTCTTCAGAAATCCATCCGCATCCACCGTGAGCCCGCGCCGGAGCAGATCCTCCTCCGCGTAGCCGCTCATCAACACGATCGGCGCGGCGAAACCCTTCTCGCGCAGTGCGCGCGCGGCGGCGGCGCCGTTCAGCTTCGGCATCGTCACGTCGAGCAGGAACGCGTCGACGTCGCGGATCTCGGCCAGCGCGAGCGCCGCGGCGCCGTCGGTCGCGAGCACGACTTCGTAACCCAGCTCGTGCAGGATCTGTTCGCAGATCACGCGCACGTCCTCTTCGTCGTCCGCCACGAGCACGCGCGACTTGCCGATCGCCGGGATCGATTCGGGCGGCGTCGTCGACGCGAGCGATGTCGGTGCGCCGGCGGCCAGCGGGAGGTAGATGAGGAAGCGCGTGCCCTCGCCCGGCGCGCTGATCACATTGAGGCCGCCGTGATGCCCGCGGACGATGCCGAGGAGGGCCGCGAGGCCGAGGCCTCGTCCCGTGAACTTGGTCGTGAAGAACGGGTCGAAGATGCGGGACAGAATCGCCGGCTCGATGCCGCTGCCGTCGTCGGAGACGTCGAGTACAACGTACGGGCCGTGCGCGGGCATGTCGGAGGCGGCGTGCAGCAGCGACAGGTCGCGCATCGCGCCATGCTCCACCTCGACACGCACCGTCACGCGGCCTGCGCGGTCGCCGATCGCTTCGGCGGCGTTCGTGGCGAGGTTCATGATGATCTGCCGGAGCTGGGTCGCGTCGCCTTCGACGACGGCGGCCATGGGCGGCGGCGAAAAATCGAGGTCGATCGTGCGCGGGACCGTCGCCCGCACCAGCGCGAGCATGTCGTCCACCAGCTTGGCCACGTCCACTTTCTCGACGGCGACCTTGCCTTTGCCGGCGTAGGCCAGCATCTGCTGCGTGAGCTCCGCCGCGCGGAAGCCGGCCGTGCGGATGCGGTGGACCGTCTCCGTGGCGCGTTCGTTCCCCGCCACCTGATACTCGAGCAGCTCGGCGCCCACGACGACGCTCATGAGCACATTGTTAAAATCGTGCGCCACGCCGCCGGCCAGGATGGCGAGACTCTCGGCTTTCTGCGCCTGGAGGAGGCGGGCGTGCGCTTCCGTGAGATCGCGCGTCTGCGCCTCGACGCGGCGCTCCAGGTCTTCGTTGCGGCGGCGGGCGGCCGCTTCGCGCAGCAACACCAACGCGAACACCACGGCCGCGGCGACGAGCAGCTGCAGCACGCGCGCCCACCACGTGTCCCACCAGGCGGGAGCGACGTAGAACGTGACCGCGGCGCCGCGCTTGTTCCACGCGCCGTTGGGGCTCGACGCGATCACGCGGAAGAGATGCCGGCCCGCGGGTACGCTCGCGTATGTCGCCTTGTGCTGGTCGCCGGCGAGGACCCAGTCGCGATCGACCCCTTGGAGCTTGTACGCGAAGCGAATCTTTTCCGGCGCGGTGAAATCGGGCGCGGCGAAGCTCGCGGTGAACGCGTTGCCCTCGTGCGCGATGCGCACCACGGAATCGGCGTTCAGGTTCACGATCGGCCGATCGACGCCGTCGATCGAGAGCGTCATGAATACGGCCGTCGGTGGAGCAGGGAGCGACGCGAGCACGTCGGGGCGGAAGACGTTCACGCCGTTGATGCCGCCGAAGTACATCGTGCCGTCCGGCGCGCGGTAATGCGCCTCGCGATTGAACTCGCGCGCCTGCAGCCCGTCCTCGAGGCCGTACCGCATGGCGAGCCCGGACTTCGGATCGAACATGGCGACGCCGTCGTCGCTGCTCAGCCAGAGCATGCCGTGTGCGTCCTCGAGCACGCCGTAGATGAAGCTGTGCGGCAGCCCCTGCGCCGTGCTGTACGACGTGAACCGGCCGGTCCGCTCGTCGAACTTGTTGAGCCCGCCGCCCTTGGTCGCGACCCATACCGTGCCGCGGCTGTCCTGCATGATGTCGGTGACGAAGCTGCTGCCCAACGTGCCGGCCTGCCCCGCCTTGCCGTAGTAGTGCGCGACGCGCGCGTGCGCACGGTCAATGCGCGCGAGCCCGTCGGTGCCCCCGACCCACAGCATGCCCGAGCGATCCTCGAAGATCGATTGCACGTCGTTGCCGGCGAGCACGCGGAGATCGCCCTGCGTGGCGCCGTAGCTGCGCGCGCTCCGTCGATCGGGCGCGATCGCGTACATGCCGCGCCCCTCGAGTCCCACGTACAGTGTACCGCCACGATCTTCGTAGATCATGTTCACACTCGCATCCGCGGGCACGAGCGTCGAGCGCGTGAACCCGCCGGTCGCGGGATCGAATTTTCCAAAGCCCGTCTCGTGCAACCCGACCCAGTCGACGCCGGCGTGGTCCTCGAAGAAGGCCCAGACGTCGTCGCCGGGGAGCGAGTGGGCGTTGCCGTCGCGATGCCGATACACCGTCACGCGGCCGCTCGGATCGATGCGATCGAGGCCGCCATGCTGCGTACCGATCCACACGTTGCCCTTGCGATCGCCGGAGATCCCGCGGACGTAGCCGTCGCTCAGCGAGCGGGCGTTGCCCGGATCGTGTCGCAGAAGATCGAACGTGACCGCGGCCGGCGCGTGCTTGCTCAAGCCATAGCTCTCGACACCGACCCAGAGCACGCCGCCGCGATCGGTCAGGATCGATCGAACGATCGGGCCGCCGAGCGAGCGCGGGTCGCCGAGATCGTGGGTGTGTTGAGCGAAGGTGTCGTGCGCCGGATCGAGCGCGATCACGCCGTTGTCGCTGCCGATCCAGATCGTGCCGTCCGGCCCTTCGTCGAGCGTGTTGACGCCAAATTCCACCGGCGACTTGGCGCCCGCCGTCCGCATATAGTGATGCAGCACGAGATTCGAGCGCCCTTCGATCGCGACGAGATCGTCGGGCGTCCCGATCCAGACGACCCCGTAGCGATCGAACAGCATCGCGCGGATCTCGCGCGTGCGGAGCTCGACGCGAAGCTTCGTGAACGCGCCGGTCCGGCGGTCGAGGAGATAGATGCCGCGCCGCGTTCCGACCCACAGCGGACCGCCGGGAATCTCGAGCAGCGAGATGACGTCGTTGCTGAAGCGAGCCGAGTCGCCGGTGGGCTGCGGAACGAAGTGACGGGCGCGGCCGGTCGCGGTGTCGAGCGCATCGACGCCCGCGGGGGTGCCGACCCACAGCGTGCCGTCGCGCGTCTCGAGCAGCGTGCTGATGTCGTTGCTCGCGAGCGACGCGGGGTCTTTCGTCGAATGTTGAAAGCGCCGGAATCCGCGGCGTCGTGCGTCGCGTCGCGCGACGCCGCCGTGCAGCGTGCCCACCCAGATCGATCCACCCGCGCTCGGCGCGACCGCGGTCACCCAGGCGTCGGCGAGCGAGGTGCTGTCGCCTTCGATTGGGCGGAAGACGGTGAAGCCCGTCCCGTCGTAGCGATCGAGCCCGTCCTGCGTGCCGAACCAGAGGAACCCGATCTTCCCCTGCGCGATGGCGGTCACCGTGCCGTTCGAGAGCCCGCGCTCCTGCGCGATTCGCTCGAATGAGAACGGGGAGCGTTGTGCGGTGGCGGCGCGCCCGAAGGAAAGCGTCGCGAGGAGAGCAAGGCCAGCGCCGGCCAGGAACTTTGTGGGGGTCATCGCCGGGAAGAAGACGATCATACCCCGGGCAACGCATCGCCAGGCAGACCAGTCGCAGCGGGATTTGACAGGGCGCCGGTTAGCCCCAGTTTTGTGCCGGCATGGCACTCAGACTCGAAGACATCACGAACCGGATCGTCGCCAGCTCCGCCACGATCATCGCGCTCGTCGCGATGGGAACCGCCGTGTATCAGTCGAAGCTGATGCGCGATCAGGCCAAGGCGTCGGTCTGGCCGTATCTGCTCGTGGGCAACTCCGACAACGACGGCTTCGAGCGCATCGTGCAGAACGTGGGGCTCGGACCGGCGGTCATCAAAGCCTTCGAGGTGCGCGTGCACGGGCATCCGGTGCACACGTGGCGCGAAGCCGCGGAATCGCTCGGCGTGCGGCTCACCGGCCGCGGGATGAAAAGCACAACGTTCGGGCGCGGGATCGTGGCGCCCGTGAACTCACTGGTCGAGTTGGTGCAGTTCTCCGACTCCGGCGACGCGCAGGCGTTTCGTGCGCATCGCGACGACATCACGACGTGGGTCTGCTATTGCTCGTTGTACGGCGACTGTTGGACGACGGGCGCGAATGGCGTCGAGCCGCCGGAGCCCGTGACGGAGTGTGTGGAAGATCCGAAGACGGCGTTCAGGCGATAGCGCAGCTCGATCTCAGCAGTCGCGGGCGAGCGCCTCGGAATGGCGCGTCACCCGAAGCAATCCTCCGGCGAGCGTCGAGAGCGACACCACGAAGGGCTGCAACCATTGCAGCGCCGCTGGCCCATGGAGTGTTGATGGCATGTTAGCCGTCAACGCGACAATCGGGAATGCGCCGAGCACGATCGCGAGGATCGCCGCGCAGGCGAGCGGAGCGCGTCGCTCGAGCCACGCCGTGTAGTAGCCCGACAGCGCGCCGCCGACCGCGCCGACGGTCAGGACGAACGACACCGAGGCGATGCTCGGCGCGTGCGGACCCGGCCGCACGCCATACGCGTACATGATGCTCATGACGAGACCGAGCGGCACCATCAACGTGACGAGCATCAGCGCGTACGCGCTCGCCATGACGCCGGCCGCGTGACGCCAGCCGCGGAGACCGAGCCCGCGGGCCCAATTGCGGGCGATGTGCGGCCCGGAGCGCCATGTTTCCGCCCAGTACCATCGGCGCGCGGCGCGCGCTCCCTCGTGCGCCGCCCGCTCGGCATACTCCTCGGCGAGATCGCCGAGCAATGCATCAGCAAACTCTGAACGCGCGCCGAGCGCTTCGAGGATGCGTTCGGCGGCGCGAGGCGGCGCGATCATGCGCGCTCCGGGGAAAGGGGTGATCCGAGACCGGCCCACACATTCGCGGCTCTGCGCTCGGCCTCCCGCATCGCGCGGCGCCCCGCCGTCGTCAGCGTGTACTGCCGGCGCGACCGGCCGCCGCGCACCGGCAGCGGTTCGGTCGTGAACGATGCGAGCAGTCCCTTGTCCTGGAGCCGCTGCAACGTGGTGTACACGGCGCCGACCGAGTACGCGTGCCTGGTCCGCGCCGAGATGTCGCGGCGGATCGCCAGGCCGTGCGCGTCGTCGCCGAGCCGGGCGACGGCGAGGAGGATCGTGAGCTCGAGGGGGCCGAGAGAGGGCATGACTCTATTCTGTAGAACAAATCGAGACGGCGCAAGGGCGAACGGCGCGGGATGCTCGGGTGCGGTCGACGTCGTCATCCGTTTTGCGCGTTCCGTATCCCGTTCTCCGAGAGTCTCTCTGGCCCCGGCGAGCGAACGCATCGACGAAAGGCGGAACACGGGTGACACAAAACGACAGCGACCGGCGCGCTCAGGCGACTCACCCCTCCATCCCGCTCTCCGGCACCCCGATCAACACCGTCCGCACCCCTCCAATCTCCGGCGTGAACAACGACAACTGCTCCGGATGCGGAAATACCGCCGCGAAATCGTCGACGGTGAAGGCCCGCACCATCCGCGCGGCGTACGTCTCGCGGAGGAGCCGAATGTACCAGTCCACGTCGTAATCGCGCGGGTCGTCGCTCACGTCGGGCTCGGCGTCGTCGCGGTCCTCGGCGACCGCCGCGCCGCCGCTTCGCGTGCGGTACACGCGCACGCGCTCGCCGGCGCGCCAGGTGGTGCGCCCGCTCGCGAGCATCGCCTCGTATGACAGCTCGCGCCGCGCCGCGCGCGTCGCCTCGTACTCGGCGGGTGACTTGGTGAGGCGCACGCGCGACGACACGTCGTACGTCGTCAGCTCGAGCCGGCGAATGGCGTTGAGCGTTCTCAAATACACGTCGCGGACGCCGGCGATGTCGCCGCGCAAGAGCCGCGCTATCGCGTCGCGGAGAAACTCGGCGGCGAACGGCTCCGTGCGGCTCGACCGGAACGCGACGCCGGTGAGCGTCAGCGTGCCGTCGTAGCCGAGGAGCGCGCAGTTCTTCGGCTCGTGGGAGAGCATCGCCGCGTATCGCCCCTCGAACTCGAGCTGCACGAGCGGCGGCAGCAGCGCCGCGACCTCGTTCACCACCCGCCGCTCTTCGCCTTCCGTCCAGTGCGGCGGTACCGAGAAGTAGACGCCGTCTGTATCCGCCTCGAGGAGCGTCACGCCGCGCGCGGCGAGCTCGCGGCACATGAGGGCGAGCGTCTCGCGGCCGCGGCGCGTCACCTCGTTCGCGGTGTGCACGTCGGCGAATCGCGTGAGATCGCCGCCGGCGGCGAGATAGCCGTACGCCGAGTTGACGACGAGCTTCATCGCCGCGGACATAGCTTCGTGCGCATGCCGCTCGGGCGTTCCTGGGGTCGCCGTGCGCGCGGCGCTCTTGGCGGCGAGCCGCGTCTCCACCAGCCGGTCGACGAGCGCGAGCAGCGCGCCGAGATGGTCGCGCTTGGGCCCGATGCGGAACGATCGCATGAGCGACGGATAGAGGCTCGCGACGTCGGCCTTCACGACGTGGTGCGCGACGCCCGTCGCGAAGAGATGGAGCGCCGCGCCCGTGTGCGTGGTGCCGTCTCCGTGCTCGTGCGCCGGAAGCGCCATGCCCTCGCGCAGATACGCGCGGACGAGCAGCGGATCGATGACGCCGGTCGCCGCGCCGGTGTCGGCCAGGCGCTCGAACCGGCGCGGCGCCATGCGGGCGAGCGCGAACGACGCGCCGCCGAGCATCCGCGCGAGATGCGCGGCCTCGTCCACGTCGGCGATCGCGTAACGCCGGACGCGTGCGGGATCGCTCATATACGTTTTATAAATCCGCGCCCCCGGGATCAGCTCGCGCTCCGGACCGGCGATGCCGAAGTGCCGCGCGAGCGCCTTAAGGCCGTAGCTCGGGAGCTCGTGCACCGCATGGTCGTAGCGGCGCACCGCGTCCATGGTGTCGATCAGCTCGCGGCCGGGCGCGACGAACCGGATCTGCCGGCCGTCGTCGCGGCCGCTCGCGGTGCCGCGTCGCGCGGCGCGCTGCTTGAGTCCCGTCGCGGCGATTCGGCCGAGCGTGAGCCGGACGCGCAGGCGGCGGGCCCGCTCCTCCAGGAACGGCAGATCGAAGCCATGCAGGTTGTGGTTCTCGATCACGTCGGGATCGGCGGTCTCGATCGTCTCGACGAGCCGCCGAATGAGCGCGGCTTCGCCCGCGTCGTCGTGGGTCGGCGCCTCGAGCGCGTCGGTGCGGCCGTCCGGATGCCGCACCGAGATCATGAAGATGCGGTCGGACTTCGCGTCGAGCCCCGTCGTCTCGAGATCGAACTGCAGCCGGCGGAGGTCGTCGAATGTGAGATCTCTAAAGTGCGTGCGGCCGGTCGCGACGAGATACTGCTCCTCCGGCGGCAGCACGAGCACGTCGTCGAGCTCCGTGAGCTCGCGCACGTGGCGCACCGTCCGGCCGAGGCGGCGCGACGCGCCGGCGAGCACCGCGGTCGTGAGGGTGCGGAGATCCGCCGCGGAGACCAGGTATCGCAGCTCGCCCGGTCCGCCGAGCTCACGCCAGGTCGCGACCGCGTTGGCGTCCCCTTCGCGGCCGAGCCGCTCGCCGAGATGGCGGACGTCATCGGGATGCCGAAGGAGCATCCATGGGCGAAAGCGCTCCTCGTCGCGCACGAGCGCGCCGGATTCGCGCATGCGGCGCCAGACGAACGCTCGGCCGTCGTCTTCCGCCCACACGGAGACGATGCCCGGCGTCGGATCCCAACCCCAGAGCCATTCGTCGCCGCGGGCGACGAGTCGAGAATGCATGGCTATACATTAGTACGTCGCTCTCGTACCATCTTCACCGCACGCATCGTGATTGCCATTTCTCCCATCACGCTCGAAGGTCGGGGCATTCGACTCGAGCCGCTCTCGCTCGAGCACGAGCCAGGACTCGGCGCCGCCGCCGCCGACGGCGCGCTGTGGGAGCTGTGGTACACGTCGGTGCCGGCGCCCGGTGAGACCGCGGCGTACATCGACACCGCGCTTGCCGGCCAGGCGGCGGGACACATGCTGCCGTGGGCCGTGCGCGACCTCGCGTCGGGCGAGATCGTGGGCACGACGCGCTATCACGACATCGTGCCCGCGATCGAGCGCGTGGAGATCGGTTGGACGTGGTACGCCGCGCGCTGTCAACGCACGCACGTGAACACGACGTGCAAGCTGCTGCTGCTCGCGCACGCGTTCGAGTCGCTGGGCTGCGCGGTCGTGGGCCTTCGCACCGACACCTTCAACGTTCGATCGCAGCGCGCGATCGAGGCGCTCGGCGCGACACGCGAGGGCGTGCTGCGGCATCACCAGGCGCGCCGCGACGGCACCGTCCGCGACAGCGTGATGTTCAGCATCCTCGCGTCGGAGTGGCGCGAGGTGAAGCGCCATCTGGAGCTCCGTCTCTCGCGCGGCGACCACGGACTCGGCTGACGCATCTGCGGCGGCGGATGCGCGCCGCACTTTCCTTACAATCGAAACGCCCAACCATCCATCGTCGTACGGTGTCTGACCCGGCGTTGACAAATCGGTGCGGTGTGCTGAATTTCTAGCATAGTGCTGAATTTCTAGCACACGGCTCGCATCGCGACGATCGCGACGAGCACGCCGACGCCGGCAGTCGAACCGCCACACGGACTGGACAGACGATGATTGGAATTGCCGCGCTGCTCGCGCTCGCGCTGCAGGTGCAGACGCCGCAGGTGACGTACGCGGCGCGCGACTCGCATCCCGCGGGCCCGATCGGGCCGGGGCACGTGCCGCCGCCGACGGACTCGAGCGCCGTGGCCGTCCGGGCGACGAGCGCGCCGGCGATCGACGGCAAGGACGATGACGCGGTCTGGCGCGATGCGCCGCCGATCACGGCGTTCACCGAGTGGAATCCGACCGAAGGCAAGCAGCCGCGCTTCCGCACCGAGGCCAAGGTCGCGTACGACGCGGCGAATCTCTACGTCTTCGTGCGAGCCTTCGATCCGCATCCGGACAGCATCATCAAAATTCTCGAGCGGCGCGACACGTTCACGCCGTCGGACATGATCTGGATCTTCGTCGACTCGTATCACGATCGGCGCACGGGCTACGAGTTCGGCGTCAACGCTGCGGGCGTGAAGATCGATCAGGCCGTGTACAACGGCGGCAACGAGGACGGCGCGTGGGACGCGGTCTGGGACGCCGCGACGACGATCGATTCGCTCGGCTGGACGGCGGAGTTTCGCATTCCGCTGTCGCAGCTTCACTACTCGAGCGATCGCGACCACACGTTCGGTTTCACGATCGATCGCGACATCTATCGATACAACGAGCGCGTGAGCTGGCCGAAGTTCAGCCAGGCCAAACCCGACATGCTCTCGCAGCTCGGCTCGCTCAGCGGCCTCGACGATCTCGAGCCGCCGCGACGCCTCGAAGCGACGCCGTACGTGGTGACGAAGAACGCATCGCAGATCGCGAACAACCAGTACGCCGATCGGTCGAACGTGACGGTGGGCGGGGACTTCAAGTATCGCGTCGCGCCGAACGTCACGGTCGACGGCACCGTCAACCCGGACTTCGGACAGGTAGAGGCCGATCCGGCCGTGCTGAACCTGTCCGCGTACGAATCCTTCTTCGACGAGCGGAGGCCGTTCTTCGTCGCGGGCCGCGGATTGTTCCGCTACGACGTGAACTGCAACCAGGTGAATTGCAGCAGTGAAGGATTGTATTACAGCCGGCGCATCGGGCGGACGCCGGAGCTCGCGGGTGTGTACGGCGATACGGTGCCGCAGCAACCGACGACGATTCTCGGCGCGGCAAAGCTGATCGGGCGCTCGTCCAAGGGATTCTCGATCGGCGTGCTCGATGCCGTGACGCAGCGGGCGACCGGACGCGGCGACACGACGTTCGAGCCGATGACGAATTTCACCGTCGCGCGCGCGACCCAAGATCTGCGCAATGGCCGCACGACGATCGGCGGCATCGTGACGGCGGTGAATCGCGGAATGGATCAGTGGGCGTCGCCATTTCTCGCGAGCGCGGCGTACGCCGGGGGCATCGACTTCCGTCACCGCTTCCTCAGCGATCGCTACGAGCTCTCGGGCTCCCTCGATCAGAGTCGCGTGCAGGGAAGCCGCGCGGCGATCTACGCGCTCCAGACGGACGCGGTGCACTACTATCAGCGTCCCGATGCCGGGCTGCCGCTCGATTCGACGCGGACGTCGCTCGGCGGGGACGCGGAAGAATTCAAGTTCGATAAAGTCAGCGGGCAGCACCTCATGTTCGAATCGGCATACCAGCGGCGGTCGGCCGGATTCGACGTGAACGACGTCGGTTTCCTGCGGCGCGCCGATCAGCAATCGTGGAGCACGTGGGTGGGCTACTTCGATCGCCAGCGCCGGGCGTTCTACAACCGATTCCAGTGGAACAACAACTGGTGGCAGTACTGGAACACGAGCGGACTGGCGCAGGAGGCGGCGTACAACACCAACGTGCAGATCACGTTCAAGAACAACTGGGGTTGGCACATGGGCGGCACGCTGGGCCAGCTCGGCGCGACGTACGACGACCGCGGCGCGCGCGGGGGGCCGGCGGTGCGGCAGGATTCGTACATCGCGCCGTGGCTCTCGATCAATGGCGACGATCGGCGGGCCGTGGTGCCGCTCTTCAACGTGAACTACTGGCGGGGCGAAGACGGGCACGGCAACTCGTGGAACCTCGGTCCCGAGCTCGATTACAAAGTGCTCGGCCGGTTCAGCTCCGCGGTGTCGTTCAACTGGTCGCACAACACCGACGACGCGCAGTGGTACGGGAACTTCCGCGATTCGCTGGGCGTGACGCACTACACGTTCGCGCACCTGAATCAGACGACGACGTCGGCGACGGTGCGGCTCAATTACACGTTCTCGCCGAGTATGTCGCTCCAGGTCTACACGCAGCCGTTCGTGTCGAAGGGCGCGTACGCCGGCGTGCGGCAGCTCTCGGCGACGCCGCGCGCGGACTCGTACGCCGCGCGCTACGCCGCGTACGACAATGCGTCGGTCACGAGCGATCCGGGCGGCTTCAACTTCAAACAATTCCAATCGAACGTCGTGTTCCGCTGGGAGTACAAGCCGGGTTCCACGCTGTTCGTGGTCTGGAACGAAGGGCGGCAGGGGTTCTTGTCCTCGGAAGGGACGAGCGACTTCAGCGGCGACGTGCGCGACCTGATGCGGCTGCACCCGGCGAACACGTTCATCGTGAAGATGTCGTACTGGTTCACGCGCTGAATGCGGCGCGTCGTCGCCGTCAGAGGCGCCTGAGCGGGCCTGGCGTCATGAGCCAGAGCAGCGTTCCGGCGCCGCGGCGCGGACGCGCGTCGAACGCGATCATGCACGCGCCACCTTTCTTCAGCATGGCGGACGCGCTCCCGTCGGCACTCACGAGCCAGCCGACGAGGCCGGACAGGTGCGGTTCGTGGCCCACGATGGCGAGCACGTCCGCCTGTACGGCCTTCGCCCACGTTTCGAAGTTCGTGAAGGCGGCGTCCGGAACCAGCGCGTCCGTCTCGATCGGGCCGAGCTCGAATCGCTCGGCGACGATGTCCGCCGTTTGCCGGGCGCGAGTCAGGGGGCTGGTCGCAAGCACGTCGATGTGCGGGACCATGGTCTGGAGCCCGCGCGCGACCCGCCGCACCTTGCGTGCACCTTCGCTGGTGAGCGGGCGCAGCGCGTCCGGCTTGCCGGACTCGGCAAACGCCTCGCGGGTGCCCGCGAGGCCGTGCCGGACGATCACGAGATACATGAGCGCGACGTGATGGACGTGTTGTAGGCGGCGGCCCAACCATCGTGGAGCCGCGGCTGTCACATTCAAGACTCAGACCCCGCCCAGCCATGCTACAGGACCTGCGGTTCGCCATTCGTACGCTGCGCAAGGCCCCCGCGTTCACGCTCGCGGCCGTGTTGTGCCTGGCGCTCGGGATCGGCGTCAACGCGACGATCTTCAGTTGCGTTCGCGCGATGCTGCTTCGGCCGTTCCCGTACCGCCATCCGGACGAGCTGGTCGCGATCGGGGAAGCGAACCCGAAGCGCGGGTTCCACATGAACACCGTGTCGTACCCGAACTTCCGGAGTTGGCAGGCGCAGAACCGCACGCTGTCCAACATCGGGATCTACACCGGCACGTCGTTCAACCTCTCCAACGGGGACGGCGCCGAGTACGTGCAGGGCGGGAACGTGTCGTGGACGATGTTCCGCACGCTCGGTATTTCGCCCGTGCGCGGCCGCGACTTTCGCGAGGACGAGGACCGCGTCGGCGGACCGAACGTGGTCATCATCTCCGACCGGCTCTGGCACGACAAGTTCAGCGGCCGCGCGGACGTCATCGGACAGCAGACGATGATCGACGGCGTGCCGCACACGATCATTGGCGTGATGCCGCCAGATTTCGAGTTTCCGAATACGGCGGAGGCATGGACGCTGATGCAGATGGACCCGACCAAGAGTCGGGGGAACCACTCGTGGAACGTGATCGGGCGGCTGAAGCCTGGCGTGACGGTGGACCAGGCGCGCGCGGACGTGCGGAGCATCGCCGCGCAGCTCTCGACGCAGTTCCCGAACTCGAACACGGGTTGGAGCGCCGACCTCGAGACGCTGCGCGACTACCAGGTCGGCAACTTCCGGCCGGTGCTGATGATCATGATGGCGTCCGTGGCGTTCGTGCTCCTCATCGCGTGCGCGAACGTCGCGAACCTGCTGCTCGCGCGGGCGACGGCGCGGGCGAAGGAGATGGCGGTGCGCGTGGCGCTCGGCGCGGACGGATGGCGCGTGGTTCGCCAACTGCTCACCGAGAGCGTGGTGGTCGGTCTGGCGGGCGGCGCGTTCGGCGTGGCGTTCGCGTACGGATTGCTGCAGTGGATCAAGGCGAAGATTCCGGGCATCCCGTTCTGGATGCGGTTCACGGTGGACGGCCAGGTGCTGTTGTTCACGGCGGCGGTGGCGATTGCCACGGGGATTCTGTTCGGCCTCGTCCCGGCGATTCAGGCGGCGCGGCCCAACCTGAACGAGACGCTGCGCGACGCCGGCGCGCGCGGCACGAGCGCCAGCCGCGCGCGGCAGCGGCTCCGGAGCGGCCTCGTGATCGGCGAGATGGCGCTCTCGCTCGTGCTCCTCGTCGGGGCGGCGCTGCTGATCAGGAGTTTTCTGTCATTACAGAATGTGAATCCCGGTTTCGACCCCGAGCATCTCCTGACGCTGCGCGTGTCGCTCGCCGGGCCGGCGTACGACTCGACCTACAAGCGGTACGCCTTCTTCAACCGGTTGCTCGAGGAGCTCGACGCGAGCCCGGGCGTGACCTCGGCCGCGATCACGAACAACATCCCGCTCGGCGGCGGCAATAATAATAGTTTCATCAACATCGAGCACCTCCCGAGCAGGCTCGGGGAGGAGCCGTTGCTCGAGAACCGCTGGGTCTCGCCGCGCTATCTCGAAACGCTGCGGATTCCGATCAAGCGCGGGCGCATGTTCACGCAGGCGGAGTGGGCCGACAGCGGCGTGGCCGGACGCGTCGCCGTGATCAACGAGCACATGGCGCGGCACTTCTGGGGGAGCGACGACGCGGCGCTCGGAAAACGGTTCAACTTCGGCGCGGCGAACGACACGTCGGCCCGGTGGTTCACGATCGTCGGCGTGGCGGGGGACATCAAGCACAACAAGCTCACGTCGCCGCCCGATTTCCAAGGATACCTGCCATACCGCCAAGGCGGGTGGAGCAGCTCGGCGATCGTGGTGCGCACGCCGGGCGACCCGGTCGCCGCCACGGGGACGGTACTCCACGCGCTGAAGTCGATCGATCCCCTCGTGCCGGCGTACCGCATCATGAGCGAGACGGCGAACATCGATCAGTCGTACTGGCAGCAGGCGCTGTACGGCAAGCTGTTCGCGTTGTTCGCGGGCATCGCACTCGTGCTCGCGGCGGTCGGCGTGTACGGCGTGATCTCGTACGCCGTATCGCAGCGGACGCAGGAGATCGGCGTTCGCGTGGCGCTCGGCGCGCAGCGCGGCGACGTGCTGCGGCTGATCGTCGGCCACGGCGCGCTGCTCGGCGGTGTTGGCGTGGCGATCGGCCTGGTGGGTGCGCTCATCGTCACGCGGTACCTCCGCGCACTGCTCGTTGGGATCTCGCCGTTCGATCCCGTGAGCTTCGTCGGCGTGGCGGCGGCGCTGACCGCGATCGCGCTCGTCGCGAGCTACGTGCCCGCGCGCCGCGCAGCGCGCATCGATCCCGTCGACGCACTGCGCCACGAGTGAGGCGCCGCGGGCGAGCGCGCTCAGCGCGTCCAGTTCAGCCAATAGCTCGCTTTGAGCGTGACGGTGTTCACCGGCTGGAGGCGGAGCAGATCGCGCGCCGAGGCGATCCAACTATCGCCCGACGGATCATCGCTGCCGTCGCGCTCGTGCGACCAGACGAGATACAACGTCGAGCCGGTGGCGTACTGCCAGCGGAGCACGGTCGTGGCGCGGAGCTGACGCACCGCGAAGCGAAGCGCCGTTCCGGGCGGAGCGGTGAAGGGAACGAAGCGGTCGTCGTAGCGCGGGGCGCGGGGCGTGTCGCTCAGCGCGCGGACCTTGGAATACACACCGTCGCTCGCGAACGGCGCGGCGTAGACCTGGAGCGAGAGCGTCGGCGTGGCGGCGTAGCTCGCACGCATCGTGATCGAGCGAGTCGTCTGGTCGAGGCGAGCGAATGCGTAGCGCGTCGTCGCGCTGTCGGTGAAGTTGCCCACCCATTGCGTGTTGTCGCGCGTACGGGTGGCGGAGACGCCGAGGTTCGCCTGGAGTCGATCGGTCAGCCGAAGGGTGACGAGCGGGTTCACGGTGATCGAGTGCAGCCGGCCGCCATCGCCCGTCGTCCAGGGGATGTCGATCTCGGGCGCGACGCGCAGCCGTGAGTCGGCCGTGAGATCGAAGAACGAGAGAAATTGTGGATCCTCGCGCAGCGCCGGCCCCCCGCGCGCGCAGTGGTCGCAGACGGATCCGTTGAAGTGCTGCCCCGTCACGCCGACATTGACCTGCCAATTGTTCGCGAACAGGATGTGCGCGTTCGTGTTCGCGGCATCATCGAGGCGGAGGCCCGAGGCGTTCCACGTCTGCCATTCGTTGACGTTGGCCCAGAGGCTGTGGTACACGCTGCGCGGCACGCGGGTGACGTATCCCAGCCAGTTGATGAGCGTTTGCTTATCAGCACGCTGCAAGTAGCCCAGGTCGTTCGTCTCGTAGCCGGGCGACTGGCGGTCGAACGCCGACTCGAACTGCCATGCGCCGCCGTACTTGCCGAGCGCGAGCTCCTCCTGATCGCCATCGAGCCGCGTGCGCGTGGAGTCGAACGCCAGGTGCGAGCCCGGCCGCTGCAGATCGTGCACGCCGTTCTGCTGGAGCAGCGAGAGCGCGGCGCGGCTGCCGGCGACGCCTGACGCGGTCGCCGAGCCCCACACCTCGTACTCGCCGCCATTGCCGAACCGATGCCGGAACGTGCCGCCATTCACGACCGCGCTCCGCGCGAGATACGGCGCGCTCCACGTGTCGAGCGAACGATCGACGAGCGTGGAGATGAAGCTGACGCCGGTGAGGTCGTCCCTGGAGTCGCGTTCCATGCGTACGACGCCGTACGTCGTTCCGGGTTCGAGCGTTCGCGCGGCGCCATCGGTGATCTGTCCGGTGCGGGCGAGCAGCGCGCCGACGCTCACGTTGCCCGGCGCACGCGCCGTGACCTTGGCCGCGCCGAGGATTGGCGCCGCGGCGTACGAGCCAGCGTCGCCGTACGTGGATGCGAGCTGCGGCGCGCGCCCAACGCGACGCGAGTAGAAGAGGCCCTCGCTGAAGCAGTTGAACGCCGTGCAGTTGAACTGTACGGAGTAGATCCCGGTTCCGTCGAGGAAGAATGGCCGCTGCTCGGGATAGAATGTCTCGACGCTCGTCAGGTTCACCACGGACGGATCGGCTTCGACCTGCCCGAAATCCGGAAGCACGGTCGCATTCACGGTGACGCTCGAGGCGAGACGGAGGCGGACATCGGCTCCGCCCGAGAACGCGCCATTGCCGCGGTTCTGCGTGCGGACGAATGGTGCGACATCGATGCTGCCGCCGCTGTGGATGTCGCGCAGTCCCTCGAGCGTTCCAAACTGTGAAACGATTCCGTTGTGCTTCGTGTGATACGCCGGCCAACTGGTTTGCTCCGCCAGGCGCGGCACGTACCGGTCGACGAAGAAGCCGATCTGATTCGTCTCGCCGGGCGCGAAGCGAAGCTGTGAGAACGGAATCCGGAACTCGGCGATCCAGCCGAGCGAGTCGACACGTGCCGCGCCGTCCCACACGCCGTCCCACGAGTAGTCTTCGCGCACATCGGCGCTCAGGGCCGCATCGCGCTGCACGCCGGCGGCGCTGAGATAGAACTCATAGCCGCTGCGGTGATCGCCGGTAGGATCGACGTACACCGCGATCTCATCCGACGAGCTGAAATCGTCGCGCCGAGCCATGTGCCGCACGATGCTGTCGGGATGCGGATCGAACGCGCGGACGAGCACGTACAGATTCTCGGCGTCGTAGGCGACGCGGAACTCGGTGCGAAACGTGGGCGGCGCGTCGTCGTGCGGGAGCCATTGACGAAACTCGGAAACGGCCGGGATCGACCGCCACACGTCGCCGGTGTCGCGCGCATCGACCGACGGAGCGCGGACGACGCGAATGGCGCGCGCCGTATTGGTCGGCGCGCCGGCGCCGCACGCGAGCATCGAGGCCGCGCACGCGAGTTGTAGAAGCAGCATCGTGGTCGCTCGGAGTCGGTACACGCGGAACGTCCGCTGATGCGCGAGCGCCGGACATCGGGCGAGGGACGGAGTGGCTGCATCGGGGGATGCGGTGGACGCCGCCACTGGTGCGCGCGCGGTATCTTCCGCTCATGAGCACGCGCGCGCGCTACTGGATCACCGTCACGCTGGCCGGATTCGCGGTCTATTCCGCGATCGCGGTCGTCGGCTCGATCTCGACGGTTGTGTACTTCCAGCGCGCCAACGTCGTATTCGATCCGACCGCGTTCGTGGCGAACCGCTTTCTCGAGCAGTACACGTGCGCCGTCTTCGTGCCGGTGATGTTCTGGCTCGTCGAGCGCTATCCGCTGTCGCGCGCGGCGTGGCGAGCGCACCTGCCGATGCTCCTTGGCGCCATCGCGTGCTCGGTATTCGTGAAGTACGCGCTGATGCTGCCGCTCTACCACCTCTGGGTCGGCGACTGGGGGATTGGCTACTGGCTCAACGTGTTGGACAACTTCGTCCCCGTCTCCTTCGACTTCGCGGCGATCATGGGGCTGGCGCACGCGCTGCGATACTATCGCGACGTCGGTGAGCGCGAGCGGGCGGCGGCGGAGCTGCACACGCAGCTCGTGCAGGCGCGGCTCGATGCGCTGCGCGGACAACTCCACCCGCATTTCCTCTTCAACACGCTGAACGCGATCGCGACGTTGATGCACGACGACGTCGATGCGGCGGACCAGATGTTGACTCGGCTCGCCGAGCTGCTGCGCCATTCGCTCGAGCACGGCGCACCGGAGATCCCGCTGTCCGAGGAGCTCCGCCTCGCCGAGCGCTACCTCGCGATCATGCAGCACCGCTTCTCCGACCGGTTGAGCGTACGCTACGCGGCGGACGCATCCGTCGTCAATGCGCTCGTTCCGACTTTTCTCATTCAACCACTGGTGGAGAACGCGCTGGAGCACGGGATCGCGCGTCGCCCGGGTCCGGGGCACGTCGGCATCGCGGCGCGCCGCGCGCACGGGATGCTCGAGCTCGAGGTGACCGACGACGGACCGGGGCTCGACGACAAATCGCCGGCGGGCGTCGGGCTCTCCAACACGCGGGCGCGGCTGCGCCAGCTCTATGGCGACGCGGCGGGGCTCGTCCTCGAGCGGGCGCACGGCGGCGGCACGCGCGCGGTGGTGCGGATCCCCTATCGCGAATGCGCCGCGTCGTAATCGCCGACGACGAGCCGCTGGCGCGCCGGCGCGTCCGCGCGATGCTGGCGCATCATTCCGACTACGAGATCGTCGCCGAGTGCGGCGATGGCGACGCGACGATCACCGCGATCGGCGCCGATCCGCCCGACGTGCTCTTTCTCGACGTGAAGATGCCGGGGCTGGACGGGTTCGAGGTGCTGAGTGTGCTCGAGGGCGCGGCTCGTCCGCCGGCGATCGTGTTCGTCACCGCGTTCGGCGACCAGGCGGTGGCGGCGTTCGACGAGAGCGCGGTCGACTTTCTCCTCAAGCCGTTCGATCAGGATCGCTTCGATCGGGCGATCGCGCGGGTGGAGCAGCGACTGTCGTCCGACGGCGCCGCGTCGCGCGCCGCGGCACCGCGCGACGTGCTGCGCGCGATTCCGGGCAAGCCGCATCCCGACCGCTTTCTCGTCCGAGGACCGAACCACCTCTATTTCGTCCGCACCGATGACGTGGAATGGATCGATGCCGCGGCGAACTACGTTCGGCTGCACGCCGGCGGGCGTATCCACTTCGTCCGGGAAACGGTAAAGAGCATCGCGACCCGCCTGCCGCCGAATCGGTTCGTGCGCGTGCATCGGTCCGTGATCGTCAATCTCGATTTCGTGCAGCGGCTCGATCCGCGCGAGCACGGCGAGTATCAGATCACGATGCGCGACGGCTCGCGGGTGCAGTCGAGCCGGACGTACAACGAGGAGCTGCGGGCGATCCTGCGCCGGTAGACGCTCGACCCACTGCCGGCACCTGGTACCCCATTTGGAGTTGCGTCGCGCCCCCGAACAAGCAATTCTCTGTCACCGCACCGTTGTCCCTGGTGGTGCGGATGCCGGCGAGAGGAGGAGCGTGATGGTCGAGGTGACGATCGTTGGAGACCGCGTGCGGTTCGAGGTCGAGGGCTGGGACAAGCTCTGGGCGCTCAAGAGCCAGCTCGAGATACCGCTCGCGCATATCCGCGGCGTGCGGGTGGATCCGGAGCCCGCGCGCGGCTGGTGGCACGGCTTCCGGATGCCGGGCACGCAGATCCCCGGCATCCTGACGGCGGGGACGTTCTATCAGCACGGCGAGGCGGTCTTCTACGACGTGCACGACCCCGAGAACACGATCGTATTAGAGCTCGATCATGAGCATTACAATCGCCTGGTGATCGAGGTGGCGCAGCCGCACACGACCGCGGCCACGCTCCAGCAGGCGCTCGGGCAGCGCGGCTGACGATGGCGGATGATCGGCCGTGGTACCGCGAGCCCGAGACGTTCATCGCCATCGCGGCGCTCATCGTGAGCGTCTCGGCGGTGGCCGTTGGGATCTATGAGGCCGCCCTCCAGCGGCGGCACGATCGCGCGGAAGTGTGGCCGCACGTGGAGATCGGGACCTACAGCTCGCTGCATGGAGTTGCCCTCAAAGTCGAGAACAACGGCATCGGTCCGGCGGTGGTCAAGTACGCCGTCGCGACGGTGGACGGAACGCCGCGCCGCAACTGGGACGACGTCGTTCGAGCGCTCATCGGCCGCACGGTCGGGCTCACGAGCAACGAGACGATCATGGAGCGCGGCATCCGCGCCGGCGACAACGTGACCATGCTCGCGCTGCCCGCGGACTCGATTCCGCCCAAGTTCTGGGATTGGATCACGCGCGCCTCGATGACGATCTGCTACGCGTCCGTGTTCGACGAATACTGGATCGTCTCGAACGACCACTTCGGCGGATCGGATCATTGGCGTCAGGTGAGCCGCTGTCCGCCGCAGCCGAAGAATACTGACTTTTGAATACTCAAACTACTATCAACTCGTGAACACCCGCCGCCAGTTCCTCATTACCGCGCCGCTCGGCCTGCTCGGCGCGCTCGAGGCCTGCAAGCCCGGCACCGCCGGCCAGTCCCAGGATACCACGTCGACGCCCGGCGCACCGCCGGCGTTCAACACGTCCGCCGCGGTCGGTCCGGAGGTTTCGCCGGCGACGTTCGCCGAAGCGGAGAAGCTCGCGCAGGTGACGATGAGCGACGCGAATCGCGACATGGCCGCGAAGAGTTGGCGCACGTCCATGGCGCCGCTGCTCGAACGGCGCGTCGGGCCGCGCAAGGCAACGCTCGAGGACGGCCTCGCCCCGGCGACGGTCTGGAATCCAGTGGTCGCGGTGAGCGCGACGGTGCCCGGGAACGATCGGTTCGTCCGCAGCCCGGCCGACGCCGGCCCGCTCCCGGCGAGCGACGCCGATATCGCGTTCGCGCCGGTGTGGAAGCTCTCGCAGTGGATTCAGTCGAAGAAGCTCACGTCGACCCGGCTCACCAACATCTATCTCGATCGACTGAAGCGGTACGATCCCAAGCTGCGGTGCGTCATCACGCTTACGCCGGATCTCGCGATGCGCCAGGCCAAGCAGGCCGACGCCGACATCGCCGCGGGCAAGTACCGCGGGCCGCTGCACGGCATTCCATTTGGCGTGAAAGATCTGCTCGACACGGCGAACATTCGCACGACGTGGGGCGCCGAGTCGTACGTGAATCGGGTACCGACGAAGGACTCCGCGGTGGTCGCACGGCTGCAAGATGCCGGCGCGGTGCTCGTCGCGAAGCTCAGCATGGGCGCGCTGGCGCTGAACGACATCTGGTTCGGCGGGCAGACGATGAATCCGTGGCTGATCGAGGAGGGCGCGTCGGGATCGAGCGCCGGGCCAGGAGCCGCCACGGCGGCGGGGCTCGTGGGATTCTCCGTGGGAAGCGAGACGGGCGGCAGCATCATCGCGCCCAGCATGCGCTGCGGCGTGACGGGACTGCGTCCGACGTACGGCCGCGTGCCGCGCACCGGCGCGATGACGCTATGCTGGTCGCTCGACAAGCTCGGTCCGATGGCGCGCAGCGTGGAGGACACGATGCTCGTGCTCCACGCGATCAGCGGCCCCGACGCCGGCGACGTGGCGAGCGTCCCGAGCCATCTCGACTACGATGGCACGGCAGCGGTGAAGGGACTGCGCGTGGGCTACTTTCCGAAATGGATGAACGAACCGCCGGCGACCGACGTGGATCGCGCGGCGCTCGACACGGTGAAGAAGATTGGCATGACGCCGGTGGAAGTCTCGATTCCCGACTGGCCGTACGATTCGCTGCAACTGATTCTCTTCGCCGAGGCGGCCGCGGCGTTCGAGGAGCTGACGTTGAGCGGGAAGGACGCCACGCTCAAGGCGCAGGTGCCCGACGCCTGGCCGAACCTGTTCCGCGAGTCGCGCTTCCTGTCCGCGGTCGATTTCGTGCAGGCGGATCGATTCCGCCGCAAGGTGGCCGCGGAGATGGCAAGAGTATTCTCGAATGTCGATTTGCTCCTGGTGCCGTCGCTGCGCGACGAGATGCTCGTCATCACGAACTTCACCGGGCACCCGTCGCTCACGCTGCGCGCGGGGTTCGTCAAGGTGAGCGAAGCGCGCAGCGACTGGGCGCCCGATCCGGCGCACCCGCTGCCCAAGTTCAACCCGCCGCGGCGCGTACCGCACGGCGTCACGCTGATCGGGCGGCTCTTCGACGAGGGAACCATCGCGCGCGCGGGGCTCGCGCTCGAGCACGCGTTCGGGGTGGTCGGGGAGAATCCGCCAGGGTACGCGTGACTACGGCAGCTGCCGCAGCGCGTCGATCGCGGCGCGCCGGCGGCGACTCACCGGAATGACGCCGCCGCGCGCGGTGAGCAGCGTGGCGCTTCCCGATTCGTCGCGCCGGATCTCGCGAATGCCGTCGATGCGCACGATGTACGAGCGATGCACGCGCGCGAACGCGCCCGGGTCGAGCGAGCGCTCGAGGGCATCGAGCGAGGTGCGGAGCAGATGCCGCCGCCCATTGGCGACGATCGCCGCGTACACGTCGTCGGCTTCGATGTACTCCACGGTCTCCAGCGGGATGATGACGTCGCGCGCGCCGATGCGCGCGGTCAGATGCGCGGCGTACACGCGGCGGCCGGCCAGCCGGTCTCGCACGCGCGCGAGCGCCGCGTCGAATCGATCCTCGACGAGCGGTTTGGTGAGATAGTCCACGGCGTCGACGTCGAACGCGGGGAGCGCAAATTCGTCGTAGGCGGTGACGAACACGACGAGCGGTCCGGTGCGCGCATCGCGTGCGCGCGCCACGTCGAGCCCGGACGCGACCGGCATCCGAATGTCCAGGAACACGACGTCCGGGCGGTGGTGCGCGATGGCGTCGCGCACCGCGTCCCCGTCGCCGCATTCGGCGACGACGCGCACGTCCGCGTGCCGCGCCAGGAGCTGCTGCACGACGCGGCGCGACAGCGGCTCGTCGTCGGCGATCACCGCGCGCATGATGCTAGAACGCTCATATGAAAATGATCATGGCATCAACGGCAGGGCGATCTCGACCGACACGCCCGGGCCGGCGGCGGCATTCGCGACCGAGATCGCCGCCGCGTCGCCGTACATCCGGCTCAGCCGCGCGCGGGCGTTGCGGATGCCCACGCCCGGCGTCGTCGTCCACGCGTCGGGCAGCCCGCGGCCGTCATCGTGCACCGCGAGCCGGAGCATGCGATCCGCCGCCGAGGCCGCGATCGTGATTTGGTTGGCGCCGCGATCGCGGAGCACGCCGTGCTTGAGCGAATTCTCAACGAACGGCTGCAGGATGAACGTCGGCACGCGAGCGGCGGCAAGCTCGGCCGGCACGTCGATCGCGATACGGAGACGATCGCCGAATCGCACGCGCTCGATCTCGAGATAACGTCCGACGAATTCCAGCTCCTGGCCGAGGGTCGTCTCGTGTCCGTCGCCCGCGTTCACCGCCGCGCGCAGCACGTCGCTCAGGAGCGACAGCGCGCGAATCGCCCGATCGGTCTCGCGGTCGCGCACGAGCGCCATGATCGCGTTGAGGCTGTTGAACAGGAAATGCGGCTGGAGTTGCATGCGAAGCGCGGCGAGCTGCGCATCGCGGAGCTGCGTCTCGAGCTCGGCCGTTCGGCGCTCGCGCTCGCGGAGCCGCGCGCCGCTCGTGATGGCGTAGCTCACGCCGAGGATCGCGAAGTACGCGACCGTGGTCGCGGGCAGCCCGCCGAGGAACCAGGATCGCGCCGAGGCGATGAGGCCGCTCGCGTCGGGACGGACCCAAGCGTTCACGATCGCGTCCCCGATCGCGCAGAGCGCGCTCGCCGCGAGGCTCGCGCACACGTGCAGCGCGACGTTCCGTGCGCGGACCGGCCGCCGCAGCGGAACGCGCTCGCCGAGTGCGGCGATCATCGGCGTGAAGAGCGCCCAGCAGTACCACTGCGGCGCTTCGCCGACGAATGCGCGCCACGGCGCGATCGGATGGCCTCCGAGGCGCGCGAACGTGACCGTCTCGAGCGTCGAGAGCAGCGTCGGGATGGTCCAGATCGCGAATGCGACGCGGACTGAGAGGGCGGGAGAGCGGCGGGGCATCGTCCGGACAACTTGCGGGCGGCGCCGCGGCGTCGAAAGTGCCAAACGCAAGTGATTCGTACGGTGCTCGGGATCGCGCCACTCGAATGCATCGAGGGTGTACCATTAGGAGAGGCCCTTGGCGGATAGCGTCGTGCAGCAGAAAGTCGTCGAGCTTGCGCCGCGTCGCGCGCCGGAGATGGCGAGCGGGGCAGCACTGTACATCAATCGCGAGCTGAGCTGGCTCGCGTTCAATGCGCGCGTGCTCCACGAGGCGTTCGATGAGCGCACGCCGCTGCTCGAGCGTGTCAAGTTCCTCGCGATCTTCGCGGCGAATCTCGACGAGTTCTACATGGTGCGGATCGCGGGGCTGCGGCGGCAGGTCGCGGCCGGCGTGCTCCAGGCACCGCCCGACGGGCTCACGCCGCAGGAGCAGCTCGACGCGCTGTACGTGGAGGCGGCGCGGCTGTGCGCGCTGCAGCGCGCATGCCTCGAGCGCCTGCTGGTCGAGCTCGCGACGCACGGCGTGCGGCTCGCGCGCGTCGCCGATCTCACGCCGTCGGAGTGGAGCGGCGTCGACGAGTACTTCGAGTCGCAGATCTTTCCGGTGCTGACGCCGCTCGCCGTGGATCCCGGGCATCCGTTCCCGTACATCTCGAATCTCTCATTGTCACTCGCCGTGGAGATTCGCGATCCCCAGTCGGGCGTGCTCCGATTCGCCCGTGTGAAGGTGCCAAAGAGCCTGCCGCGTTGGGTGCCGATTCGCGGCCGCCCTTTGGAGTTCGTGCCGCTCGAGCAGGTGATCGGCGCCAACCTGGGCGCGTTGTTCTCCGGCATGGAGATCGTCGGGTGGCACGTCTTCCGAATCACGCGCTACTCGGATCTCGACATGCCGATCGAGGAGCCCGAAGACCTGCTCGCGACGATCGAGGAGCAGGTGTTCAAGCGCCGGTTCGGCGAGGTCGTGCGCGTCGAGGTGCAGGACGGAACGCCGCAGCACATCCGCGCGCTCCTGCTCGACGAGCTCCAGGAGGAAGACGTCTCGACGAAGCTCGTCGAGCGCGACATCCATGACGCGGGCGAGCTGCTCGACCTCAGCGATCTGCACCAGATCGCCGCGCTCGATCTGCCCGCGCTCAAGGATCCGCCGCTCGTGCAGACCGTCCCGCCGGAGCTCCGCGACGACGAGGTCTCGATCTTCGACGTGATCCACGCGGGCGACCTCCTCGTGCATCATCCATTCGAGTCGTTCACGGCGACGGTCGAGCGATTCATCGAGGAGGCGGCCGACGATCCGCAGGTGCTCGCGATCAAGCTCACGCTCTACCGCACCTCGGGCGACACGGCGCTCGTCGCCGCGCTCGTGCGCGCGGCGCAGCGCGGCAAGCAGGTCGCGGTGATCGTGGAGCTCAAGGCGCGGTTCGACGAAGCGAACAACATCGTCTGGGCCCGGCAGCTCGAGGACGCCGGCGTGCACGTGGCGTTCGGCTCGGCGACGATGAAGACGCACGCCAAGACGGCGCTCGTCGTGCGCCGCGAGGCCGACGGCATTCGGCGCTACATCCACCTCGGCAGCGGCAATTACAACTCGCGCACGGCGCGGCTCTACACCGACGTCGGCCTGTTCACGTGCAGTCCGTCGATCGGCGCGGACGTGAGCGATCTATTCAACTCGCTCACCGGCTACTCGCGGCAGCAGATCTATCGCAAGCTGATCGTGGCGCCGCTCGGGATGCGCGCGCGGTTCATCGAGTTGATCCAACGCGAGTCGGCGCACGCGCGCGCCGGCCGGCCGGCGCGGATCATCGGCAAGATGAACGCGCTCGTCGATGCCGCGGTGATCGACGCGCTCTATGCGGCGTCGCAGGCCGGCGTGCAGATCGACCTGATCGTTCGCGGCATCTGCTGCCTGCGCCCCGGCTTGCCGACGGTGAGCGAGAACATTCGCGTGACGAGCATCATCGGCCGCTTCCTCGAGCACTCGCGCATCTGGTACTTCAGCAATGGCGGCGACGAGGAGTTCTACCTCGGCTCGGCCGACTGGATGCCGCGCAACTTCGACCGGCGCGTGGAGGCCGTGGCGCCCGTCGAGCAGCCGGCGCTGCACGAGCGGCTCCGCGGCCTGCTGCAGGCGTATGTCGACGACAACCGCGAAGCGTGGGAGCTCGACGCGGCCGGTGTCTGGCGGCAGCGCGTCCCGGATGGACCGCCGCACCCGTCGCACGAGCGGCTGCTCCGCAATCCGTGGAACGTCACGCGCGAAGGCGCGGCCCCGGGCAGCGACGATTAAACTTTACTAATCGACCCCGCCGGCCGCGATACCCCCGGAGTCGAACACCGAGCCGTCGGGCGCCACGAGCTCGATCGGCGCGCCGGCCACGCGCTCGAGGAGCGCTGATTTGCGCGACGCGCCCCACAGCTCGAGATGCAGGTCGCCGTGGTGGCGTGCGGCGATGGGCGTGACGCGAATCGCGCGCTCGAGCCACCGCACCTTGAGCTCGGCCACCGCCGCGGTGTGTCCGCGGTCGAAGCCGTCGGCGAGACGCAGGATGGCCGCGAGGCGCTTGATCCGGCGGCGGAGCGAGCGATCGAGCGCGCCGTAGTTGCGATGCGCCTTCTTCGGTCCGGCACCGCGATGGTATCGCGCGACATTCGCGATCACCACTTGCTCGGACGGCGGCATGCCGAGCAGCTCGGCGTGCAGAATCAGATGATACGAATGCTTGTGATGGCGCTCGTAGCTGATGTGATAGCCCGCGTCGTGCAGCATCGCCGCGTCGGCGAGCGCCTGTCGATCCTGCGGCGTGCAGCCGAGCCGCGGCCCGATCGCGTCGAAGAGCGTGAGGGCGAGGCGCTGCACGTGGGCGGCGTGCGGCTGCTCCACGCCGCAGCGCGCCGCGAAGTCGGCGACGGATCGTGCGCGCGCTTCGCCCGGATCGGCGAACGTGGCCGCGACGCGCGCCGCCTCGAGCAGCAGCCCTTCACGAATGCCGTACCGCGATACGACGACCTCGCGGGCGTCGAGCCGCTTCAAGATCTCGGCGGCGACCGCGACGCCGGCGACGATGATGTCCGCGCGGTCGGGATTCAGCCCGGGCATCGCGCGCCGATCCTGCGGCGGTGTCTCGATCAGCGTGGCGAGAATGCGCTCGACCTCGGCGCGCGGCACGTGCGTCGCGTGCACGGAGCGCGCGGTGAGAACGCCCTGCCGCGCGAGGTACATGCCGGCGAGGTTGGTGAACGTGCCGCCGGAGCAGATGATCCGTGCGCCGCGCCACAGCCGACCGGGCAGTTGGCCGTGCAACCCTTCGCGCACGGCGTGGCGCAACCGTCGCACCGATTTCTCCGTCACGCCGTGCGACAAGAACTGTTCGGTCAGACGAATCGCGCCAAAGGGCAGTGAGCTGAGGCGCTCGAGCACGCCCTCGGCGCTCAACGCGAGCTCGAGCGAGCCGCCGCCGATGTCGAGCACGATCGAGCGCCCCGTGCCCATGTCGAAGTGCGCGACCGCGCTCCGAAAGCAGAGGCGTGCCTCCTCGGCGCCATCGAGGACGCGCACGCGAAGCCCCGTCTCGCGATACACGCGCGCCAGAAACTCGCGCGCGTTCCGCGCTTCTCTCACTGCGCTCGTCGCCACCGCATCGACGCGCTCGGCACCCGATTTTCGCGCGAGCGTCGCCATGCGGCCGAGCGCGTCGATCGCCGCGAGCGCCGCCGTCTCGGAGATCGAACCGGTCTCGGCGAGGCCGGACGCGAGTCGCGGCGCGGCTTTCATTTCGTCGATCACCTGGATGGCGCCGTCTTGCGAGACGTCGGCGACGATCTGCCGCACCGAGTTCGAGCCGATGTCGATCGCGGCGACGCGCCGGTGGCCGCGCGCCGGGCCGCGGCGCGAGCGAGCTTCGCGAGCAATGGAGATCGCGGCAGACATCGGCGCTCCTCCGGGAGAAAGGCTCAGACGGCGACGCGATTCGTCGCGGTGAGCTCCAATCTATCTGCCGCGCGCGACCGGATGTTCGGATTCTGTGCGGCTCGTGCGGAGTTGGCGTGGTGCGGTTCCGGCTCGCTTCCGCGCCGCGCAGATTACCGCGGACTCCATTCCTTTCGCGGAGTGAGCATGCGCGCCCTGATCTCGAGCCTCGTCACTGTCGCACTGTCCGCCGGGACACTCGCGGCACAGCAGCCGTGCCCGGCCGGCACGACGGAGGTGCGTCCGGGCCGGTGCGAGGCGCCCGAGTTCGCGCCGCCGTCGATCCTCGACTACCGGCCGCGCTCGACGCTCGTCGTTGCGGCGCACATGGTGCGTATGGCGAAGTACCCGGCGATCGATTTTCACGGACATCCGCAATCTCTCATCTTCTCCGCCGCGGGTCTGAGCTCGCTCGGCACCGCGCTCGACAGCCTCAACGTGCGCATGATGGTCTCGGCCGACAATCTCTCGGGCGATCGGCTGCGGAGCGCGCTCGCGGCGGTGAAGGCGTCGGACAAGATGCGCGACCGCATTCGGATTCTCGCCGGGATCAACTTCAGGAACGTGGGGCCCGGGTGGGCGGAGCAGGCGATCAAGCAGCTCGACGCGGACGTCGCCGCCGGCGCGGTGGGCGTCGGCGAGATTCCCAAGAGTTTGGGACTCTCGATCCGCAAACCCGATGGCTCGCGCCTGCGCATCGACGATCCCGCGCTCGACCCGATCTGGGATGAATGCGCACGACTCGGCATCCCGGTCTTCATCCACACCGCGGACCCGGCCGAGTTCTTTCAACCGATCGACTACACCAATGAGCGGTGGCTCGAGCTGTCGCTGTTCTCGGATCGCCGCTATCCGCGGGATCGCTTCCCGAGCTTCGACGAGCTGATGACGGAGCGCGACAACATGGTGCGCAAGCACCCGAAGACGCGGTTCGTCATCGCGCACATGAGCTGGTACGCGAACGACCTCGGCAAGTTGGGCCGGCTGCTCGACGAATTTCCGAACGCCTCCACCGAAGTCGGCGCGGTGCTCTACGACATCGGCCGGCAGCCGCGGGCGGCGCACGACTTCTTCATCAAGTACCAGGACCGGATCCTGTTCGGGAAGGACGCGTTCCAACCGATCGAGTATCCGTACTACTGGCGCGTCTTCCAGACCGCCGACGACTACTTCGACTACTACCGGCCGTATCACGCGTTCTGGAAGCTGTATGGAATCGATCTTCCTGATTCTGTACTTAAAAAAGTATATTTCCAGAACGCTCTCAAGCTGACGAAGGGGCTGCCGCAGGGCGGCTGGCCGCGGTAGGGCGCCGCCGCCGGTGAGCACCGAACGCGACCGCCTGCGGGCGGCGGACGCCGGCGCGGCGCCGTGGCGGCTCTGGGGACCGTACCTCTCGGAGCGCGCCTGGGGCACCGTGCGCGAGGACTACAGCGCCGATGGCGACGCCTGGCGCTACTTCCCGCACGACCACGCCCGGAGCCGCGCGTACCGCTGGAACGAGGACGGGCTGCTCGGCATCTGCGACGAGAGCCAGCGGCTCTGCTTCGCGCTCGCGCTCTGGAACGGCGCCGACGCGATCCTCAAGGAGCGTCCCTTCGGCCTCACGGGGCCGGAGGGCAATCACGGCGAGGACGTCAAAGAATACTGGTTCTATCTCGATAATGTGCCGAGCCACGCCTACATGCGCGGGCTGTACAAGTATCCTCAGGCCGCGTTCCCGTACGAACGGCTCGTGCGGGAGAACGCCGCCCGCGGGCGGGACGAGCCGGAGCTCGAGCTGCTCGACACCGGCGTGTTCGACGGCGACCGGTATTTCGACGTCGGCGTCGAGTACGCGAAGGCGAGCCCCGCCGATCTGCTCGTCCGCATCACGATCACGAATCGCGGTCCGGCGAGCGCGCCGATCGATCTCCTGCCGACGCTCTGGTACCGCAACACCTGGTCGTGGGGGCTGAGCGGGTACCGTCCGTCGCTCTCCGTGCTGCCGGCGCCGGACGGCTCGACGCTGATCCTCGCCGAGCACGAGTCGCTCGGCCGGTATCACCTCGCCTGCGACGGCGAACCCGAGCTCCTCTTCACGGAGAACGACACCAATGCCGAGCGGCTGGACGCGGCCGCGAATGCGTCGCCGTACGTGAAGGACGCATTTCATAGTTTCCTCATCGATGGACGAGCCGCCGCCGTGAATCCGGCGCGGGAGGGCACGAAGGCGGCGGCGCTGTATCGGTTGACGCTCGAGCCGGGCGCGTCGCACGTCGTCAAGCTCCGGCTCTCCAGCACCATCGAGACGGCGGTGTCGTTCGGCCCCGAGTTCGACGCGACGTTCGCGCGCCGCATCGCCGAGGCGGACGAGTTCTACGCGCCGCTCGCGGCGGCCGAGGTGTCCGACGACGAGCGCATGGTACAGCGCCGCGCGCTCGCCGGTCTGCTGTGGAGCAAGCAGTTCTATCACTACGACGTTCGGCAGTGGCTGCGCGGCGATCCGGCGTATCCGCCGCCGCCCGAGGCGCGCTGGTTCGGGCGCAATCACATGTGGGAGCACCTGAACAACCACGACGTGATCTCGATGCCGGACACGTGGGAGTATCCGTGGTATGCCTCGTGGGATCTGGCGTTTCACGCCGTCGCGCTGGCGATGATCGATCCCACGTTCGCCAAGGCGCAGCTCATTCTGCTGCTCCGCGAATGGTACATGCACCCCAACGGCCAGCTCCCGGCGTACGAATGGCAGTTCGGCGACGTCAATCCGCCCGTACACGCCTGGGCGGCGATGCGCGTGTACCAGATCGAGCGCCGCGCGACCGGTAAGGGCGACACGGAGTTTCTCGAGCGCATCTTTCACAAGTTGCTCATCAACTTCACCTGGTGGGTGAACCGCAAGGACGCCGACGAGCGCAACGTGTTCCAGGGCGGCTTCCTCGGCCTGGACAATATCGGCGTGTTCAATCGCAGCGAGCCGCTGCCCGACGGCGCGCGATTGGACCAGAGCGACGGCACGAGCTGGATGGCGATGTACTGCCTGAACATGCTCGCGATCGCCCTCGAGCTGGCGCGGAACGACCGCGCCTACGAGGACGTGGCGACCAAGTTCCTCGAGCACTTCTTCTACATCGCGCACGCGCTGAACTCGCGGACTTCGCTCACGGGCGAGCAGGAAGATCTCTGGGACGAGGAAGACCAGTTCTACTACGATCTCCTGCGGCAGGCGGACGGCACGCTCGAGTTCATTCGCGTGCGCTCGATGGTGGGCCTCATCCCGCTCCTCGCGGTCGAGACGCTCGATGCCGATCTGCTCCAGCGGCTGCCGGGGTTCCGCGAGCGGCTCGAATGGTTTCTCGAGCATCGCGCGGATCTCGTCGGTGACGCGGCGTCGGTCACGCGCGCGGGCGCCGAGGACCGCCGGCTCTTTGCCGTCGTCAGCGAGGCGCGGCTGCGTTCGATTCTGCGGCGCATGCTCGACGAGACGGAGTTCCTCTCTCCGCACGGATTGCGATCCGTGTCGCGGTGGCACCGCGAGCATCCATTTCAGCTTCGGCTCGACGGCCGCGTGCTCGGCGAGGTTCACTACGTGCCCGGCGAGTCGCACAGCGGATTGTTCGGCGGCAACTCGAATTGGCGCGGCCCGGTGTGGTTCCCGCTCAATTATCTCATCATCGAGGCGTTACAGAAGTTTGATTGGTATTACGGCTCGACGTTTCGCGTGGAGCATCCCGTCGGCTCGGGGCAGATGCTCACGCTGTGGGAGGTGTCGGTCGAGCTTTCGCGGCGGCTCATCGGGCTGTTCGTGCTCCACGACGGACGCCGCGCGATCTGGGGCGAGGCACCGCGCTTCACGAGTGATGCGTCGTGGCGCGATCTGCTCCAGTATCACGAGTATTTTCATGGCGACACGGGCGCCGGGCTGGGCGCGACGCATCAGACCGGATGGACGGCGTTGGTGGCGAAGCTCATCCAGCAGAGCGGCGTGCCGGCGGTGCGGTGAGCGCGTTGACACCGCCGCTCGCCGTGCGATACTCATAACCAGTCCCCCGCACCGAGTCTCGCCATGCCGAGCTCCACGATCCGCATCACCGTCAACGGCGCAGCGCACGACATCGACGCCGCGCCGGACACGCCGCTGCTCTACGTCCTGCGCGACGACCTCGGCCTCACCGGGCCCAAGTTCGGGTGCGGACTCGGTCAGTGCGGCGCGTGCATGGTGCACATCGACGGTGCGGCGGTGCACTCGTGCCGCACGCCGCTCTCCGCGGCGGCGCGGGGGCCCATCACCACGATCGAGGGGCTCGGCACGCCGGAGAAGCCGCACCCGGTACAGCAGGCGTTCATCGATGAGCAGGCGGCGCAGTGCGGCTACTGCATGAACGGAATGATCATGTCCGCCGCGGCGCTGCTCGCGAAGACCAAGAGCCCCACGCGCCAACAGATTCGGTCGACGCTCAACGGGAATCTCTGTCGCTGTGGGACGCACATGCGGATCGTCCGCGCCGTCGAGCGCGCGGCTTCGCTCGGCGCGTCGCAATCGGGAGGCAGCGATGAGTAGCACGACCACGCGGCGCGACTTCCTCAAGCGCACGGGCGTGCTCGTGGTCGGCTTCTCGTTGGGGCTGCACTCGCGGGCCGACGCGGCGGTCTTCGAGACTGGCGCCGCACCCGCGGCGAATCAGCTCGACTCGTGGCTCGCGATCAACGCCGATGGCACGATCACGGTGTACAGCGGGAAGGTGGAGCTGGGCACCGGCGTGTCGACCGCGTTGCGGCAGATCGTCGCCGAGGAGCTGGACGCCCCGTTCGAGAAGATCGCGTGGGTGCAGGGCGACAGCGATCGCACGGTCGACCAGGGCTCGACGGTTGGCAGCCAGACGATCAAACGCGGCGGCGCGCAGCTCCGCATGGCGGCGGCGACCGCGCGTGCCGCACTCCTCGAGCTCGCCGCGCCCAAGCTCGGCGCGGCGCCAGGCTCACTGGAGGTCGCGAGCGGCGTCGTTCGGGTCCACGGCGATCCGTCGCGCCACATCTCGTTCGCCGAGCTCCTCGGCGGCAAGCGCTTTGAGAGAACTGTAAACAGCGCGGCCGTGCCGAAGGCGACGACCGCGTACACGATCGTCGGGAAACCGGTGCACCGGGTGGAGCTTCCGGCAAAGATGACCGGCCGCCATACCTACGTGCAGGATGTGAAGGTCGATGGGATGCTGCACGCGCGCGTGGTGCGGCCGGCGAGCATCGGGGCCAAGCTGCTGAGCGTGGATGACAGTGCATTGGGTGCGATTCCAGGCGCCCGCGTCATCCGGAAGGCGGACTTCCTCGCGGTGGTCGCGCCCAGGGAGTACGACGCGATTCGCGCCGCGGCGGCGATCAAGCCGGCGTGGAGCGAGTCGGCGACGCTCCCACCGATGGACGAGCTGAAGCAAACGCTCATGAGCATTCCGTCAACCGAGCGCGGCGTCGCGTCCGACGGCACGAGCGGCGCCGGACGGGTGGCGAAGCGGCTCGCCGCGACGTACAAGTGGCCATTCCAGATGCACGCGTCGATCGGGCCGTCGTGCGGCGTCGCGGACGTGCGGAACGGCAAGGCGACGGTCTGGTCGTCGACGCAGGGCTCGCACACGCTCAAGAGCGCGATCGCGCACCTGCTCGGCATGCAGCCCGACGACGTCCACGTCATCTGGATCGAGGGCTCCGGCTGCTACGGGCACAACGGGTCGGACGACGCGGCGGCTGATGCGGCGGTGATCTCGCGCGAAGTCGGCGCGCCGGTGCGCGTGCAATGGTCGCGCGCCGACGAGCACGGCTGGGAGCCGAAAGGCGCCGCGATGGTCATGCAGGTCGCCGCCGGGATCGACGCGAGCGGCAAAATCGCCGACTGGGATTACCAGGTGTGGACGCCGACGCACTCCAGCCGGCCCGGCGCGCAGCCCGGCGGCGAAGCGAACTTCATCGCCGCGCGGCTGATGGGCATGGTGCCGAGCTCGCGCGGCTCACTCGGCGGCGAGCGCAACGCGGCGCACACGTATTCGGTGCCGGCCATGAAGGTGCGCGCGCATCTGCTCGAGCGGGCACCGCTTCGTACGTCATCGCTCCGCGGACTCGGCTCGCCGCAGAACACGTTCGCCAACGAGTCGTTCATGGACGAGTTGGCGCAGCTCGCCGGCGTCGATCCAATCGAATTCCGATTGCGGCACCTGTCCGACCCGCGAGCCGTTGCGGCGATCAACGCCGTTGCACGCCTCGCGAAATGGACGCCGCGCGTGAGCGGCTCGTCGCGCGCTCCGTCGAACGGTGTGGCGCGCGGTCGCGGCATGGCCTTCGTGCGCTACGAGGGGACGGAAGCGTCCGTCGCGGCCATCGTCGACGTCGAGGTCGATCAGGCGCAGCATCGCGTGCGCGTGACGCACGCCTACGTCGCGCACGACTGCGGATTGATCGTGAATCCCGACGGGTTGAAGAATCAGATTGAAGGCAACGTGATTCAGGCGGCGTCGCGCGCGCTGAACGAAGCGGTGCAGTTCGACCGCTCGCGCGTGACGAGCCTCGACTGGCGCGGATATCCGATTCTGCGCTTCGCCGATGCACCGGACGCGGTCGACGTCGTGCTGATCGATCATCCGGAGCTGCCGTCGGTCGGCGCCGGCGAAGCGTCGACGTCGCCGATTCCGGCGGCGATTGCGAACGCGATCTTCGACGCGACGGGCGTGCGACTGCGCGACGTGCCGTTGCGCGTCTAACTCGCCGCCGAATTACGGAAACTGCACCGTCGCGGTGTCGATCAGCGCGCGCGTCTCCTGCATGCCGGCGACCGACTGATCCGTGATGAAGACGTGCACCGATCCTGCCGGGCGATTCGGCACAGCGCCCTGGACGAAGATGAAGCCAGGCGCGGGGCAGGGGACCGGCGGCAACGGCGCGCGGCTGAGCGTGACGACGAGCGTGTCGTTGCGGGCGCCCGCCTGCACGGTCGTTGACGCGCACGCGGTCGGCTCGACGACGTTGAAGTAGAGCGTGTCCGCGCGTGGAACGATCGTCGGGATGCCCGGCGGCGCCGCATTCAGATAGCGCACGCTGTCGCTGACGGCGACCTGGGGAAATTCAGACGCAACCGGGATCGTGAATACCGGCGCGGTCGTATCGCCGCCGCACGCAACGAGTACCAGCATCGAGAAGACGAAAATTCGCCGCACCATTCCTCCGCTCACGAGCCGAACCGCTGTCGCGAACCGCTGGTCACGCATCGTGGCGATCCGCCAACGGCTGGCTGATACTTGACACGTGCACTAATCTGTAGCCCGGTCACACTCGTTCACGCAAACCGAGTCGAGGAGAGTGCATGTCATCGCTGCGTCTGCTCCTAGCAAGCTGCTCCGCCGCCGCGCTGTTGTCCGCCTGTCATCGCCAAATGCCCCCGGACGAGCACATGGCGCACATGGCCGCGGGGGATATGGCGGCCGCGCCGGCCGCGATCAGCGCTCAACAAGGCGACCTCTCGCTGCCGCCGAGCGCCGCGCACTCCGCCGCGCGTCTGGCCGCGAGCCCGCGCCACGGTGAGTGGGTCACGGTGCCGTGGGAGCCGGGCTCCAAGGATTCTCTCATGGCGTGGATCGTCTACCCGTCCACGAGCAACGCGCACACGCCGGTGGTCGTGGTGGTTCACGAGATCTTCGGGCTCTCGACCTGGGTGCGGAGCGTGGCGGACCAGCTCGCGTCGCAAGGCTTCATCGCGATCGCGCCCGACTTGCTCTCACGCGTGCGCGGCGGCGCGACGACCGACTCGCTGCCATACTCCGACGCGACGCGTCTCATTCGCGGCGTCGACGCGGCGGAGAAGAATCGCGGCATCACCGCGGCCGCGCGCTACGCGATGTCGCAGCCTTCCGCGGCACAGAAGTACGCGGTGATCGGTTTCTGCTGGGGCGGATCGACCACGTGGGGCTACGTGATCAACGGCGGACTCCCCGGCTTCTCCGGCGGCGTCGCGTTCTACGGGTTGCCGTACATGAACGGTGCCGTGCCGAGCGCCGACTCGCTCGCCAAGATCAAGACGCCGATCATGCTCCTGAGCGGCGCGAAGGACGCTCGCATCGGCGCCGCGATGCCGGCCGTCGACTCGGCGATGAAGGCGGAGGGGAAGTGGTACTATGGGCACAACTACCCGGGCGCGATCCACGGCTTCATGCGGGCGCAGGACGATCCCAAGGCGCAGCGCGACGAAGCCGAGGAGCAGGCTAACCTCGCGGCGGCGAAGGACGCGTGGCCGAGGACAATAGAGTTTTTGAAGAAGAATCTTGGGATGAAGTAGGGCGGCGGGTCAGGCGCCGGTCGCTGTCGTTGTGCGTTTTCCGTCTTCCGTTCTCCGTTGCACCGTGGGATCACTGTGGCCGACGCAAGATCGGAGAACGCACAACAGAAGACGGAAGACGACAGCGACCAGCGCTCGTGACTACTCCGGTTCTGCCGTATTCCGCATATGATCCGCCAGCGCGTGTAACTTCTCCCTCAAGAACCCTCTCAGCTCCTCCGGCATCTCCTGCTCGCCGAGCGCGCGGTCCATGCACCAGAGCCACTCGTCGCGCTCGCGCGCGCCGATCGCGAATGGCAAGTGCCGCGCGCGCAGCCGGGGATGCCCGCGCTGTTCGACGTACGCCTGCGGCCCGCCGGTCCACATCATCAAATACAGATGCAGCTTGTCGCGCGATGCCTTGAGGCTCGCGGCGTGCAGCGCACGCACGTGCACCGCCTCGGGTGCCGTGTCCATCAAATCATAAAATCGGTCGACGAGCCGGCGAACGCCCGTCTCGCCGCCGAGGATCTCGAACGGTGTAGTCATCAAACGCTGGAGGCTGGGGCTGGAGGCTGGAGGCTGAAGAGAGTGGAGAGTGGAGCGTGGAGAGTGGCGACTCGTAGTGCGCTTCCTCGCCGTCAGCAGTTGCCAACCTCCAACCTCCAGCCTCCAACCTCCTCTCCACTCTCTACTCTCTACTCTCTACTCTCTACTCTCTACTCTCTACTCTCTACTCTCTACTCTCCCCTCTCAATACTGCGGCACATCCGGATCCACGTCTTCGCTCCAGCGCAGGATCCCGCCCGCGAGATTGAACACGCGGAACCCCGCCACGCGGAGCTGCCGGGCGGCGTCGGCGCTGCGCTTTCCGGAGCGGCAGTAGACCACGATCTCGCGCGTGCGGTCGAGCGATGACATCGCGGCGGGGAGGGTGCCGAGGGGAATCAGCTCCGCGCCGTCGATGCGCGCGATCTGCCACTCGTACGGCTCGCGCACGTCGAGGAGCGTGAAGTCGTCGCGGGTCGCGCGCATCTCCGCGAGCTCTTTCGGCGTCACGTCGCCCGGCTCGCGCGTGTGCTCGGGAGTCACCCCGGGCACGCCGCAGTATGCGTCGTAGTCGATCAGCGACGTGATCTCGCGCGTGCCGCACGCAGGGCACTCCGGATCGCGGGACACCTGCACCGTGTGAAAGCGCATCTGCATCGCGTCGATCAGGAGCAGACGACCCACGAGCGGCTCGCCGGCGCCGAGGATGAGCTTGAGCGTCTCCGTTGCCTGAATCGTTCCCACCAGCCCGGGCAGTACGCCCAGCACGCCTCCCTCCGCGCAGCTCGGCACGAGCTCGGGCGGCGGCGGGGAGGGAAAGAGGCAGCGATAGCACGGGCCGTCCGCGGTGGCGAAGACGGAGGCCTGCCCCTCGAATCGAAAGATGGAGCCGTAGACGTTTGGCTTGCCGAGCATCACGCACGCGTCGTTCGTGAGATAGCGCGTCGCGAAGTTGTCGGTTCCGTCGACGATGATGTCGTACGTCGCCATGATGTCGAGCGCGTTCGCGGACGTGAGCCGCGTCTCGTAGGTCTCGACGTTGACGTGCGGATTCATGTCGGCGATGCGGTCGCGCGCCGACTCGAGCTTTGGCCGCCCGACTTGCGACGTCCCGTGCAGGACCTGGCGTTGGAGATTCGTCATGTCGACGACGTCGAAGTCGACGAGACCGAGCGTCCCGACGCCGGCCGCGGCGAGGTACAACGCGGCCGGCGAGCCGAGCCCGCCGGCGCCCACGAGCAGCACGCGCGCGGCTTTGATCCGCTCCTGCCCGGCGAGCGCGACGTCGGGCAGGATCAGGTGGCGGCTGTACCGGAGGAGCTCATCGCGGGTGAGCGGCATGCTTAAATGTAGTGCGCCTCACACACGCGATGGGTCATCCCCAGGGAGCAGCGCGCCTCGTCGTTACTTGGCGCTCCACCGATTGTTGGTCGTGTCCGCATCCACCCAGATGCCGCCGTTCAAGACGAGCGATGCGAGCGGCTTCTTCGTCGCCACGGTGACGACCGCGCGCTTCTGATTCGCGCGCCAGATCGCCGGCGTCTCGTGCACCGTCTGCGTGGTGCCGTCGGTGAAAGTGAGATCGAGGTCCACCGGCGCGTCCATCCCGCCGATGTTGTCGATCGTCACCCGATAGCCGCTCGGCGCCTTCGCGACGCTCGTCGCCGCAAGATCGATGTAGTTGTTGCTGAAGTACCAATTGCTCCAGAACCAGTTGAGATCTTCGCCGGACACGTTGTCGAACGTGTAGAAGAAGTCCCACGGCGCCGGATGCTTGCCGTGCCAGCGCGCGATGTACGCCTGTAAGCATTTCTTGAACATCGCGTCGCCGAGCAGGTCCTTCATGGCGAGATAGCCGAGCGAAGCCTTCCCGTACTCGTTGTTGCCGAGGCCGGATCCGGTGAGCACGTCGCCCGGCGTCGTGATCGGCAGATCTTCCGTCGGCGAGGGGTCGTGTGCCCAGCCGTTGACGCGGAACTGCTGGTACAACTTCGTGGCGGACGCGGGCCCCATGTCGACTCGATTGATCAGGTACTCGAACGTGGTCGCCCAGCCCTCGTCCATGAAGCCGTAGCGCGTCTCGTTGATGCCCGTGTAGAACGGCATGTACGTGTGCGCGATCTCGTGCGCGGCGACGAAGTCGGCGAAGGCGGTGTCCTTGTACGACTCGTCGTTCACCATCATCGGATATTCCATCCCTGCGCCGCCCTGGAAGACCGTGGACTTCTCGTACGGGTAGGGAACGCCGGGCCAGTTGCTCGACAGCCAGGCCAGCGAGTGCCGGGCCATCTGCACCATCGAATGGAAGTCCGTCGCGGTGTCGTTGTACGCGGCCTGCACGCTCGCGCGCCGATGGGCGGCGCTGTCCACGATCACGCTGCCGCCGTCCCAGTCGTAGTGGTTGCTGATGCCGAACGCCACGTCGGGGATGTAGGCCGACGTGAAGTGCCAGGCGAGCTGCGGCGCCTGCGCGGTGACGGTGTGCGACGCGAGCTCCTGCTTGGTCGCGATGCGAACCGTCTGGTCCGACGTGAGCGACGACTCGAAGCGATGCAGATACTCCGGCTGGAGCACCTCCGGCGCGTTCCGCAGCGTGCCCGTGCCCCAGACGACGAAGTTGGCCGGCGCGTGCACCGTGACATCGTAGTCGTTGAAGTCGCTGTAGAACTCCTTCCCGTCGGTGAAGTTCATCGTGTCCCAGCCGTTGTAGTCGTCGTACACGGCCACGCGCGGATAGAAGTACGCGATGTAGAACGTCGTCGAATCGATCATCCCTTCGCGGCCGGCCTCTTTCGCGATCTCGTAATGCCAGTTCACGGCGAGATGCACCGAGTCGTGCGGGAGGAGCGGCGTGGGGAGGTTTACCGGCGCGATGGTGAAGTAGCGCGAATCGTCGAACCGCTCCGTCTGCCCGTTGACCGAGAGCTGGTCGATGTGCACGCCGTCCGTGAGGTAATCGGGCGACGCGCCGCCGTCGCGGGGCGCGCCGGGCTTGTGAATGTTCATGAACAGCTTGAACACGAGCCGCTTGAGCGTGTCCGGGCTGTTGTTGAGATACACGATCTGTTCGCTGCCGCGAATCGTGCGGTCGGGCGGGAGCGCCGTGAGCGCGATCGTGTAGCGCCCGTGGTTCTCCCAGTATTTGGGACCGGGATTCCCGTCGAGCGTCCGTGTTCGCTTCGCGATCGCCGCCTTGAAGTTGCGCGGCATGTAGAGCGGCTGCTGCATCGGAGCCGCGAGCAGCGGGATTCCGAGCAGCGGAAGGGCCCACGCCACCGCGGCGAGGGGTTTCGAGGATGCGAACAGTGCTTTCAGCATGAGCGAATGGCTCCGTGAGTGCGTGACCGGCGGTGCGAATGCGTGGTTGGGCGTGGAGCGCCAACCCGGGACGTGAAGAATGCCGCTGCTGCGTGCGAGCCTGCAAAATCTCAGACTAATCGCCTTGGCGGCGATCGCAATCGGGTGCGTTGGGTGCTCCCACGATTCCCCCGAGGTGTGTGCCGCGGAACCCGTGATGGTTGCGTGCGTGCTGCCGACTGCCGTTCGCGTTCAGGTTGTGTCCGCTGTCACCGGGGCGGCCGTCGACAGCGTCAGTATGAAGACGACCGGTGGGTCAGTGGGAGGCGGCCCATGTTCGGGAAATGTCTGCATCGTCTTCGGCGGTGCCGGCATGTACGAGATCACGATCAGCGCGCCGGGCTACCAGTCGGCATCACTCGAGGTCGTCGTTCATGGCGCTATGGCCAGGGCGTGCGGCTGCGAGACCGTGACGACGGAGCAGCGGACTCTCGCCCTCGTGCCGGTCCCGCCGCCGGGGTAGTCACTGGTCTTCGCGGCATCACTCCTCCGGCCAGAGCCACGCCGCGCCCCGGACCCCGCTCGAGTCGCCGTGCGCGTTCGTCACTATCCTGGTATTCACGGAGTCTGAAAACACCCAGCGCGGCAGCGCCTCCGCCGCGCGGGCCGCGAGCCGCGGCACGTTCGACATGCCGCCGCCGAGGACGATCACGTCCGGATCGAGCACGTTGACGATCGACGCGAGCCCGCGCGCGAGTCGGTCGACGTAGCGCTCGAACGCCGCCGCGGCGCCGGCATCGCCGCGTTCCGCCGCGGCAACAATCGCCGGACTCGCGAGCCCGGTCCCGGTCGCGGCGGCATAGTCGCGCTCGAAGCCCGGACCGGAGAGCAGCATCTCGATGCAGCCGCGCTTCCCGCAGTAGCACGCCGGCCCAGGATACTCGGCGGCCGTCATCCACGGCAGCGGATTGTGCCCCCACTCGCCCGCGATGCGATTCGGCCCTTCCAGCGCGCGGCCGTGCACCACGATCCCGCCGCCCACGCCCGTGCCGAGAATGACGCCGAACACCACGCCGGCGCCGGCGGCGGCGCCGTCCGCCGCCTCCGAGATCGCGAAACAGTTCGCGTCGTTCATGAGGCGTACGGGTCGGCCAAGTCGGCGCTCGAGATCCGCGGCCAGCGGCTCGCCGTTGAGCCATGTTGAATTCGCGTTCTTGATCAGGCCGGCCGGCGTCACGGCGCCCGGAATGCCAATGCCGACGGAGCACGGCGCGCCCGCCTCGGCATCCAACCCGCCCACGAGCGACGCGAGCGCGTCGACCGACGCCTCGTAGCCGCGCGGCGTCGCCACACGCTTGCGCGCCACGATCGCCCCGCCGCGGTCCATGACGATCCCCTCGATCTTCGTCCCGCCGAGATCGATGCCGATTCGCACGAGTGCTCGCCTCGCCTACGGTCTGTTTGACGTAATCGCCCGCAGGAACGCCGCCGCCCGCGGGTTGTTTGGCGCCGCCGCCGACAGCGCCTGCGCGAACCGCGATGCCGTCGCGCTGTCGAGCCGCGCGGCACCGCGGAACTCCGCCGCCGCGGAATCGAGCTGCCCCAACTCCGCATAAAACGTCGCGAGCGTGAGGCGGCTCTGCGGCCGGTCGGCGTTGTAGCGCTGGCTGTCGATGAACTCCGCCGCGGCGCGCGAGAACGCCGCTCTGCGCGCCGCGCCGCCGAGCGAATCGGCGTACGGCGCCACGAGCCACGCGGCCTCCTGCCGGACCCCGCGGAGCGAGTCGCCGAGCAGCGGCGCCGCGATCGCGAGCCGCGGCGCGCCGGGCGCGGTCTCGAGGATCTGTAATGCGTATAGTCTCACGACTGCATTGGGATCGGTCGACCACTTCGCCGCCGCATCGAGCGCGATCGCGCTCGGGTGGGCGGCGAGTCGAGCGAGCGCCGACGCGCGGACCATCCACGGTTCGGTCGCGTCGTTCGCGATCGCGCCGAGCGAGTCCATCGCGATGGGATCGCCGCGGTCGTCGGCGGCGAACGCCGTCGCGAAGCGTTGGAAGCCGGGATTCGGTTGTGGATAGCGCAGGCGCAGCTGCGCCGCGGCCCACCGCGCGCTCTTGTCCGTGTGGCACCGGCTGCACGCGTTCGGGGTGCCGAGGGCGACGGAGAGGTCGGCGCGGGGGATGCGAATGCTGTGATCGTGCCGGCGGTCGATCTGCATATAGGCCGTGTCGGGCAGATGGCACGGCACGCACTGCGCCCCCGGCGAGTGCGGCTGATGAAAATGGTGCGCGGGCGTGTCGTACTTCGCGGCGCGGTGGCATTGCAGACAGACGGCGTTCCCCGGCTTGCGCGTCTTGCCCGTGTGCGGATCGTGGCAGTCGGAGCACGTCACGCCGGCGCTGTACATTCGGCTCTGCAGGAACGACGCGTACGTGTACACCTCGTCGTGCTGCTGCCCGTCGGGATAGTAGAGCGGATTGATGATCGGCAGCGGCGTGTAGTAATTCATCAAATGCGCGCCGGCCGTATAGCCATCGGCGATGTGATTCCGCCGCGCGTGGCACTGCGCGCACGTCTCGATCTCATGATCGGTCGTGCGCGGCGCGCTGCGATGTGCGTTGCCCGTCGTGGAGTCGATGCTCCACGTCACGCCGCGGCGCTCGGTCATCTTCGCCGGCAGCGGATCGCCGCGCCAGAGCACGTTGCGCAGGACCGCCGGATAGCGCGCCCACGACGCGTGCGACGATCCCGGGCCGTGACACGCCTCGCACGAGACGTCGATCTCCGAGAACGTCGTGTGAAACGCGTCTTTCGCGGCGTCGTACTGCTTGCGCACCGCCGTCGAATGACAGTCGGCGCACATGTAATTCCAGTTGTACTCGCGCCCGGTCCAGTGGAACGGATCGGTGTGCGATGCTTCGCTGCCTGGCGAAAGCGAGAACCATCGCTGCCCGCCCTGCGATGCCGGCCGCGTGTCCCACGCGACGAGCAGCGCTTGCACGCGGCCATTGGGCAGCGCGACGAGATATTGCTGGAGCGGCGAGACGCCGAAGGTGTAGCGGATCGGATAGTCGTGCGTCGCGCCGTCGGCGCCGATCGTGTTCACGATCGACGTGTCGCGGCGGCGGAAGAACCGATACGCGACGTTCGCGTTCGTGAAGGTGCGTCCGTCGAACGCGCCAAGGACCGCGCGCGGAGCGGCGTCCTGCATCGCTTGCGCATGCTGCGACGAGCGCCATGCGTTGAACTCGGCGGCGTGGCACTGCGCGCACGTCTGGGCGCCGACGAAGTGCGGCGGGGAAGCGCCGGCGTGGCGGGTGGTGAGCGCGATACCCGCGGCGGCGATGACGATCGCGCACGCCGCGATCGCGGCGAGGTATCGGCCGTTGGAGCGAAGGGCGCGCATCCTGAAGGGTACAGTCCTCCGGCCTCAGACGGCACCCGGGCCGGTGACGCCCGGCCCTTGCGCCCGGTTGAGCAAAGACGTCGTTTCGTCACTTCACACTCCATTCATGAGGAGGGACTCATGCAACTGTCTCGTCGGACTCGTATGGTGTCGGTAGCGGCGGCGGTTATGGTGGCAGCTGTTACGCTGTCCGGCGCGAGCGCGGTACACGCGCGCTCCGCGAGCTTGGCCAACCGGGATCTCGCGCGCATTCACGCGCACTTCGACAGCGTGCTCGCGGAGCTCGGCCAACGCGACCTGAGCGGCCTATCGGCGGCGCAGCGCACGCGCCGCGCGGCGCTCATCGACTCGCTGCGCGCGTACCGCGATCGCGGGGTGTTCCCGCACAATTACGACTTCCCCCGGCACGCGACACCGTATTTCGTCGACCGAAAAACGGGCGCTCTCTGCGCGGTCGCCAATCTCCTGGCGATCACGGGACGGCGCGACATCGTGGGCCGCGTCGCGGCGGCGAATGACAACGCGTGGGTCGCGCAACTCGCCGGCGATACGGCGTTCACCTCGTGGCTCGGTGCGAACGGCTTCACGCTCGCCGAGGCGGCGCGGATCCAGGTCCTCTATGTGCAGCAGGAGAGCACCGGCGACGAGGCACGGAGTGTTGCGCTCGCTTTCCTCGCACCGCTCTCCGGCGCGGCGGCGCTGATGACGAGCGTCGACAATCTCTCGGACAACGCGGACGGCCATCGGCGCGTCGAGTCCACGATCGGCGTCTTGTCGGGGCTGGCCACCGTCGGCTTCGGGGCTGATCTGCTGGCGAAGCCTCACTCCGACAAATTCCAGCGACTGGGCATGCCGGGAATCGCGCTCGGCGGCCTCTCCGTTGCGCTCGCGGCGAGATCGATGCGGCGGCGGTCGGGCTATCTCGCCGCGCAGGCAGACTCGACGCGCGCGCGGCCGGGCGCGGCGGCGCGCCGCGATCAGGGCCCATGCCACTTCATGAATGAAAGGACGTGAATGATGTGCTCTTCATGAATTATAAAACGCGAACGCGGCGCCTGCTCGCCGTCGCGCTCGCGGCCGCGGCCATGGCCCTGCCGGCCGCCTGCCGCGACAGTGAAAGCCTGGTCAGCGTCCGCTACGTCCCAACGAACCGATTTCCCGTGCAGTCCGTGTCCGTGCTTCTCGATGGGCCCGGCGGACATCGCACCATGTCCGCGGCGGACCTGACGCCCGACGACCGCGGCGAGACGCCGGAATTCGGGACGCCGAGCGCCGGCACGATGCGCGTCACCGTCGAGCTGCGCGACGGCGCGAACGTGGTGAGCCGCGGCGAGCAGCCAATGCCGCTGCGCTCGGATTGGCGGTGGGGCGTGACCGTGCAGATCGACACCATCAATCCGGCGCGCTTCTGCTTTGGATGCTCGAGCGTCGCGGGCTTTCCGATCCCGGCCGAGGATCGCCGATCGCCGGCGGACTCCTTGTGGATCGTGCTCGGGGGGAATTCGATCAGCAATCCCGTCGCCTACTGACGCAGCCCTGGCCGCGTGGTTTGCGAGCGGCGTTATTCTTTCAAATGCCCCGCTTCAACCCCTGGCGCGGCGTGCGCGGCCTCCCCGCGTCCGTCTGGATCATCGCGGCGACGTCGTTCGTCAACCGCGCCGGCACCATGGTGCTCCCGTTCATGGTGCTGTACGTGACGAAGCAGCTCGGCGTCGCCGTCGCGATCGCGGGACTGTCGCTCACGGTCTACGGCATCGGCGGCATCGTGAGCGCGCCGGTGATGGGCCGACTCTGCGATCGCCTCGGGCCGGTCGCGATCCTGCGCATCACGCTCCTGGGTTCGGGGCTCATGCTGTTCGCCTTCCCGTTCGTGACGACGTTTCGCACCGTGCTCTGGCTGACGTTCGCGTGGGCGTTCGTGATCGAAGGCGTGCGCCCGGCGACGATGGCGGCGGTGACGAGCGCGGTCGGCGCGGAGCAGCGGAAGGCCGCCGTCGCGCTCAACCGACTCGCCGTCAATCTCGGCATGAGCATCGGACCGGCCCTCGGCGGAGTGCTCGCGGCGCATTCGTTCAAGTTGCTCTTCGTCGTCGACGGCGCCACGTGCCTCGCGGCGGGAATGGTGCTCACAGCGCTCCTCGTGTGGCGCGGCGAATCGCACCGGCTATCGGCGACACCGCAGGTGGCTCCGGCCGGCGGTCACGCCGCGCGCGGCGCGTGGCAGGCGATGCTTCACGACCGCGGCGCGCTGGCCTTCTTTGGCGCGATGCTCCTCACCTCGATGGTATTCCTGCAGGGGGAGGGCGCGATGCCCGTGTATCTCGTGAGCGACCTGCACTTCAGCGCGTCGTTCTACGGGCTGCTGTTCATGGTCAACACGCTGATGATCGTCGCGATCGAGGTGCCGCTCAACGGCATGATGCACCGCTGGCCGCACTGGCGCGCGATGGTGCTCGGTGCGCTGCTCTTCGCGGTCGGCTTCGGCGCGCTCGGCGTCGTCCACACGGCGGCGGGCGTGATCGCGACAACGGTGGTCTGGACGTTCGGCGAGATGGTGTTGTTCCCGGCGAGCGGCGCGCACGCCGCCGACATTGCGCCGCCGGGCCGCACCGGCGAGTACATGGGGATGTACTCGATGACGTTCAGCCTGGCGATGGTGTTTGGTCCGCTCTCGGGCACGGCGCTGCTCGACCGCTTCGGCGCGTCGACGACGTGGGCGGTGGCGTTCGGGGTCGGCCTCCTCGCGGCGGGCGCGGTGTCGCTGATCCCGCGGCTCGGTACGCCTGTCGTGAGCGGCGTTCACGATATAGTAAATATATAACCTGAATATCTAAACATGAATACTCGATCGCATAACGTCTGGCGGCTCGCTCTCGGCGGGCTTCTCCTCGTGTCCGCCTGCGGGCGCGCGTCCACGGTGCCCGCGCCGGCGCCGGTCCCGGCGGCCTCGGCGACGCCCGCACCAGCTCCGCTCCCGAACGACGTCCGCTGGTTCCGGCAGTCCGCCGAGTACCGCGCGCTCGCCCGGCAGGCGTATCGCGTCGCCGCCGAGCGGCTGCCCGAGCTCACGCGCGGACTCGCGCCGCACACGTGGGCGGTGATCCTCGACGCCGACGAGACCATCCTCGACAATTCGGAGTACGAGCGGCGGCTCGCCGTGGGGCATGCCGCGTATTCCGACGCGACATGGGCGGCGTGGGTCGACGAGCGCGCCGCGCCGGCCGTCCCGGGCGGACCGGAGTTCACGCATCAGGTGCACGCCCTCGGCGGACGCGTGGTGATCGTCACCAACCGCGCCGAGAATCTGTGCGGTGCCACGCGCGACAACTTCGCCAAGGACCGCATCGAGGCGGATCTCGTGCTCTGCCAGCCGGGGAAGGAGAGCGACAAGAATCCGCGCTTCCAACGCGTGCAGAACGGGACTGCCGCGCCTGGGGTGCCCGCGCTCACCGTGGTGGAGTGGCTCGGCGACAACATTCAGGATTTTCCGAATCTGACGCAGGCCGCGCGGCACGACCCGGCGGCTCTGGCCGACTTCGGCCGGCGGTATTTCATTCTGCCGAACCCCATGTACGGCTCGTGGCAGGCGAATACGGCGCCGTGATGCGTAGGTCTCCTCTCACCTGATCGGAGTTCCTGTGAATAGATCGCTCGTAGTCGGTGGGCACGGAATGAACGGGATGCACGGGGCACACGGGAACGACACCAATGATTTTCTCCGTGCCCCCCGTACGGCCCGTGTTTCCCGTGCCCCATCACTTTTGCCTGGCGTACTGGCTTGTCTGGTGCTCGGCACGTTGTCTCTAGGTGCTTGCACGAAATCCACCAGCACCGCCGCCACGACCTCCACCCCCGGCGCAGACTCCGCCGCGCAAGCCATCACCGCCAACGGGCTGCTCCAGCACATCAAAGATCTGTCATCAGACTCCATGGAAGGCCGCGGGCCGGGGACGCCGGGCGAGCAGAAGGCCGTCGCGTACATGCAGTCGCAGTTCAAGGCGCTCGGTCTCGCGCCCGGCAATCCCGACGGGACGTATCTCCAGAACGTCGATCTCATCGGCTACTGGTCGCATCCCAAGGCGACGATCACCGCCGGCGGAAAGAACGTGGCGCTCACGTATCCGCACGACTACATCGCCAACTCGCGGCACAATCGGCCCGAGACCAAGGTCGACAACTCCGACATCGTCTTCGTGGGCTACGGCGTGGTCGCGCCCGAGTACCACTGGGACGACTACAAGGGCGTGGACGTGAAGGGGAAGACGATCCTCATGCTCGTGAACGACCCGCCGGTGCGCGTCGCGAACGACACGGCGCTCGACACGACGATGTTCAAGGGCCGCGCGATGACCTACTACGGCCGCTGGACGTACAAGTACGAGATCGCGACCGCCAAGGGTGCGGCCGCCGCGATCATCATTCACGAGACGGGACCCGCGGGCTATCCATGGGCCGTGGTCGAGGGGAGCAACTCGAACGAGCAGTTCGACGTGATCTCGCCGGACGCGGAGAAGCGCGTGCCCGTGGAAGGATGGATCGCGCTCGACAAGGCGAAAGAACTGCTCGCCGACGCCGGCCAGAACTTCGACTCACTGAAGGCCGCTGCCGCACGCCCCGACTTCAAGCCCGTCGCGCTGAACGCGAAGGCGAGCTTCGACGTGAAGATCGACGTGCGCAAGATCCAGTCGCACAACGTGGTCGCGAAGCTCGCCGGCTCGGACAAGAAGGACGAGTACGTGATCTACACGGCGCACTGGGACCACCTCGGCAAGGACACCACGCTCAACGGCGACCAGATCTACAACGGCGCGATCGACAACGCCTCCGGCAGCTCGGCGCTATTAGAGATCGCGAAAGCATACACCAAGCTCTCCGCGCCGCCGCGCCGGTCGATCCTCTTCCTCTCCGTGACCGCGGAAGAGAAGGGGCTCCTCGGCGCCAAGTACTACGCGACGCATCCCCTGTATCCGCTGAAGCAGACCGCCGCGAACATCAACATGGACGGCATCAACCAGTGGGGGCGCACGAGCGACTACACGGTGATCGGGCTCGGCAACTCCACGCTCGACGACGTGCTCACGAACGTGCTGGCGACCGAGCATCGTACCGTGCGCCCTGATCCCGAGCCGGAGAAGGGCTTCTACTACCGGTCCGACCACTTCGAGTTCGCGAAGCAGGGCGTGCCGGCGCTCGACATCGATGCGGGAATCGACTTCATCGGGAAACCGAATGGTTACGGCATGCAGAAGCGCAATGAGTATACTGACAACGACTACCACAAGCCGTCCGACGAGGTCAAGCCGGATTGGGATCTCTCCGGCGCGGTCGAGGACGCGCAGACGCTGTTCAAGGTCGGTTACATCGTTGCCTCCACGCCGGCTCTGCCGGAGTGGAAAGCCGGCACCGAGTTCAAGGCGAAACGCGATTCCATGATGACGAAGTGAAACATCTCGCAGCATTGCTGGCCGTCGTCGTGGCCGCCCTCTCGGCGGGCAGCTCGTCCGAGGGCGCCACGCGGCGGCCGGCGCCAGTCTCACCACCTCCGTTCGCCGTGCGCGACACGCTCGTCGTGCGCGTGCTCGACGTGGGGCAGGGCGACGCGACGCTGATCACGAATGGCGGGAGTCGTGTGCTGATCGACGGCGGCCCGGACGAGGCGCGCATGGGGGCGCTGCTCGACTCGCTGGGCATCGACGGGCAGACGATCGACGTCGTCATTCTCACGCACCAGCACGCGGACCACCTCGTCGGACTGCGGGCGCTCTTCGAGTCGCGCCGCAACATTGCCGTACGATACTTCTTCGAGAATGGCGATCCGTACACCGCGGCGAATCTGCGGCACCTGCGCGACTCGATCGCCGCGCGCGTGGCGCGGCACGAGCTGGTGTATCGCGACACGGACGACCCCTGCGCGAACGGGCAGCCGCTCTGCACGATCACGCTCAAGGGCGGCGCGAAGCTTCACATCATGCGCCCGGATCCCGCTGGCCATGACCCGAACGATCGCTCCACCGCCGTGAAGCTCGTCGCCGCCGATTCCAGCTTCACGATGTGGATCGCCGGCGACGCCGAGCAGGACGCGATCGGCTGGTTCCTGAACGAGGCGCACTACGACCGCAACCCCGGCATGCACGTCGACGTGCTCAAGGCGGACCATCACGGCAGTTGTAACGGCGTTACCAATGCCTATCTCTCCGCGCTCGCGCCGTCGATCGTCGTCGCGTCGGTGGGTGCGGTGAACTCGTACGGCCACATGCACGAGCAGGCCAAGGCGTTGTACGTGGCGCACCACGTGCCCTGGTATCGCACCGACCAGAATGGCACGATCGAGATCCGCGCGCCCGGCGCGAACGGCGCGCGCTATTCGGTGCACGCGCGAAACCCGCACACGGATCTCTCCGGCCCGTCGGACCGCGTGTCGACGCAGCCGCAGTGCAATCCCGTGCCATGAGGATACTCTAATGCCCGAACAGCATCGCTGGACCGTGGACTCGATCGAGGAGTTCGTCGCCTCGATCGAAGTCGACGGCGGCACGTTGATTCAGCTTCCGCTGTGGATTCTCCCCGATGGCGTCCATCAGGGCGACGTGCTATCGGTGCACCATGATCGGCCGGCGAAGGGCGCCACGTCCGTGCTGCGGATCGAGATCGACAGCGCGGCGACGAAGGACGGTATGGAGAAGTCCGCCGCGCAGGTCGCCGGCATCAAGCAGCAGTCTCGCGATGCCGGCGGAGACATCGCGCTCTGATCGACCGCACGCGCGTGTGATGGCGCGTGCTACCGCAGCACTGAGATGGGATCGACGTGCGCCGCGCGGCGCACGGGCCTGAGCAGCGCCGCGCCGGCGCACACGAGCAGCACGAGCACCGCCGCGCCGATCGCCACCGGGTCGAACTCCGCGACGCCGAACAACTGCGAGCGCACGAACCGGGCGGCGACCGCCACCCCGATCGCGCCGACAGCGAGGCCGAGCAGCATCCACGCGCCGCCCTGCCGCACCACGAGCCGCGCGATGGCGCCGGGCGTCGAGCCGAGCGCGACGCGCACGCCGAACTCCCGCTCGCGCGCCGCCGCCATGTTGGCGAACATCGCGTACACGCCGACCGACGCGAGCAGAAGCGCCAGCGCGCCGAACGCGGTCATCAGCACGACGGGCACGCGGCGCATCGCGAACGAGTCGCCGAGCACGCTGCGCATCGTCGCGACCTTGTACATCGGGATCATCGGATCGATCGCGGCGATCACGCCGCGCGCGCTGTTCGTGAGCGCCACGGGATCGCCGGCCGTGCGGATCAACACCGTGTTTCCGTACGACTCCTGATGGAACGGCAGGTACATCGTCGGCTCGGGCACCAGGTGCGTGGGGTCGTTCCGTACATTGCCGACGACGCCGATCACCGTGATCCACGGGGCGCTTGGGTTGGGCGGCCCGATGTGAATGTGCGCGCCGACCGCGTTGCCCTTGGGCCAGTACTTGTGCGCCATCGCCTGGTTGATGACGATCACCGGCGGCGCGTTGGGCGCGTCGGTCGTCGTGAATCCGCGCCCGGCGGCGAGCGGGATGCCCATCGTATGAAAATACTCATCAGAGGCGCCGACGGTCAGAATGAACGGCACCGGCTCATTCGGCGGCCAGGGCGCATCCTGAATGAACAGGCCGTTGCTGTTGTGCACCTGCGTCGGGAGCGCTGACGTGATCGCGACGGATGACACCCCGGGCAGCGCGCCGAGCTTTCGCAGCATCTCGTCGTACAACTGGTTGCGCGTCTCCAGCGTGCCGTAGGTGTTCGCGGGCGGATTGAGCTGGAAGGTGAGCAGCCCATCCGGGTTGAAGCCGATCGGCGCGCTCGTCATCGCGACCAGGCTGCGCGTGAGCAGGCCGGCGGCGGCGAGCAGGCTGACGCAGAGCGCGATCTGTCCGGCGACGAGCACGCCGCGCAGGCGCCGGGAGCGGATGCTCTCGCTCGACCCGCGCGTCTCGTCGCGCAGCGTACGCTGCGGGTCGGCGCGACCGACCGAGATCGCGGGGCCGATGCCGAAGGCGAGGCCGGTCGCGAGCGCCAGCGCGAACGTCACGGCGATCGCGCCCCCATCGAGCGACAGATTCGCATACGACGGAATCGCGTCGAGCGCGAGCCCGCGCAGCAGACCGAGTCCGCCGACGGCGAGCGCGAGCCCGGCCACGCCGCCCGCCGCGGCAAGCAGCACGCTTTCGGTGAGGAGCTGCCGCACCAGCCGGCCGCGGCCCGCGCCAAGTGCCACGCGCACCGCGAACTCCTTGCGGCGCGAGATCGTCCGCGAGAGGAGCGCGCCGGCGAGATTGGCGCAGGTGATGAGCAGCACGAGCGCCGCGCTCGCGAGCAGCAGGAGCAGCGGACCGCGCGTGTCACCGACCATCGCGTCGCGCAGCGAGACCGCCGTGAGCTCGATGCCAAAATCATCTTTCGCGAACTCTTGCTCGAGCGCCGCGCCGATCGCGTTCATCTCGCGGCGTGCCGCGTCCTGCGCCACACCCGGAGCGAGCCGCCCGACGAAGCCGAAGTTGTGCGAGCCGCGCACCGCGATCGGGTCGCGCATGAAGAGCGACATCCCGAGCGGCTGGAAGAAATCCGCCGTGCCCTCCGGCGGCACGAAGTCGCGCGGCGTGATGCCGACGATGGTCCGCGGCAGGCCGTTCAGGCGAATCGTTTGTCCGATCGCGCCGGCACGTCCGCCGAACAGACGCTGCCACGCACCGTACGAGATCATCACGACGGTCGTGGTGTCGTGCAGCCCGTCGTCCTCGCGAAAGCCGGGACCGCGAATCGGCGAGACGCCGAGCGTGCGCAGGAGCCGCGGCTCGATGAACATCGCTTGCACCATCTGCGGCGCGCCGTCGCTCAGCAGCACGGCGTCGCGCGGATTGGTGAACGCGCCCAGGCTGGAGAACGAGTGCTGGCGCTCGCGGACGTCGCTGATCGTGCCGGCGCTCAGCGCGCCCTTGGTCTGCGTACCGTCGCGGAAGGGACAGTAGAGCCGCATGAGCTGCCCGGGTGCGGCGTAGGGCAGTGGATCGAGCAGCACCGATTTCACCACACCGAACACCGCCGCGTTCGCGCCGATGCCCACGGCGAGCGTCACGAGCGCGAGCAGCGAGAAGAGCGGCGCGCGCACGGCTGATCGCACGGCGAAGCGCAGGTCCTGCCGCAGATCGCCGAGCCAATCGCGCCGCGCCGCGTGCTTGCGATCTTCGGTGAGCAGCTTGGCGCACTCCTGCCGCACGCCCTGCATGTCGCCAAAGCGCGCCAGGGCCACGCGGCGCGCCTCGTTCGGCGTCATGCCGGCGGCGACGTACTGCGCGATGCGCTCCTCGAGATGGAATGCGAGCTCCTCGTCCACCTCGACTTGCGGCTTGGGCGTCACGAATCGGAAATCGCGATCGGATCGGTCGTGGTGCATGGTGTCTCCCGGCTCATTTCGCCCACGTCGGGGCAGTGCGGCTCGTGACGGCTTGCGTCACGGCGGCGGCGAACCGCTGCCACCCCGACGTCTGGTCGCGGAACTGCCGGCGGCCGGCGGCGGTGAGGTGGTAGTACTTCGCGCGGCGATTGTTCTCGGTGACGCCCCACCGCGCTTTGATCCACCCTTTGCGTGTCATGCGATACAGCGCGGGGTAGAGCGATCCCTCCTCGACGCGCAGCACGTCGTCGGTGGCGGATTCGATCCAGCTCGCGATTCCGTAGCCGTGCATCGGCCCCCAGGAGAGCGTCTTGAGGACGAGCAATTCCACGGTGCCCTGCAGGAGCCCGGAGTCTTTGTCGAACATCGGTCGGGGGGGAGAGAAGGCGAAGGGCGCGACGCCGGATGAGACACCCCGTCCGGCGAGAAGGTTTGCTCACTATACCGATCTAAGGGAAGGCGCGCCAGCGCTCTCCCTTAGACGTGCATAGGCAAGCAGCGCGTTACGGCCGGTGGGCCGCGCCGAGCGGCGGCAGCGCGGCTTCGATCGCGCTCCGCTGCGCCTCGAGCCACGGCGGCAGCACGAGCTGCTCGCCGAGGTGCGCCGGGTCCTCGTCCACCGCGAAGCCGGGTCCCTCCGTCGCCAGCTCGAACAACACGCCGCCCGGCTCGAGAAAATAGACGGACTTGAACCAGAATCGGTCGATCACGTCCGTCGGCCGGCGATGCGCGGCGTCGATCCGCGCGCGCACGGCGAGCTCCGTCTCCACGTCCGCGACGCGCCACGCGACGTGGTGCATCGTGCCCACACCCCACATGCCGCGCGGCACGTTCGGCTGCTCGCGCAGCTCGATGTGCTTGCCCGACCCGCCGCCGTCTACGCCGTAGCGATGCCAGCCGCCCTCTTCGCCGTAGTCGCTGAAGCCGAGCACGTTGGTGAGAAACGTCGCGGTGAGCGGCAGATCGCGCTCCCACGCGCGCACCGCGTGCAGCCCGACGATCTGCTTGTCCGCCGGAACGCTGCTCTCGCGCCACGGCGTGAACGCGCGCGCGTCGCTCGTCTCCACGAGCGCGAGGTGCTGGCCGTGCGGATCGACGACGGGCAGTGCGCGGTCGCCGCGGCGCGTCTCGATCGCCGCCATCTCGACGCCGTGTTCTGATAGCCGAGCCTGCCAGTACTCGAGCGTACCGGTGCGGATGGCGAGCGCGATCTCGACGCCCAATCCAATTCCGAGTCGCCCGGGTGGGGAGCTCTGGAACGGGAAGAACGTCAAATCGGTTCCTGGATGGCCGTCCGCGTCGGCGTAGAAGAGGTGGTACGTCGTCGGGTCGTCCTGATTCACGCTCTTCTTTACCAAACGCATACCGAGCACGCGCGAGTAGAACTCCAGATTCTGTCTCGCGTCGCCACAGATCGCCGTGATATGATGGATGCCGGTGATCTCGGTCATGTCGCCGTTCCGTGAAACTCGTGAGTAGACGCGCGCGTTCGTGAGCTCGGCGCTGGCCGAAATGTACGGGCGCGACGCAATCCCGGTCCCGTGTGTATACTGAAAAACATCCCGCCTCGAACCTCTTCCTCTCCCCAAATCCCATGAACCGAACAGTCACGGCAACGCTGCTCGCGCTCATTCCCGCGATGCTCGGTGCGCAGGTCCAACAGGGCGCATCGACCGTGGTGCCGCAGCCGGCGACCAAGCTTCCCCTCAAGCACGCGGCCGAGCCCACGTCGGCTGAGATCTCCGCAAAGGATCTCATGACGCGGCTCTACATCTTTGCCGACGACTCGATGCAGGGCCGCGAAGCCGGCACGATCGGCAACGTGAAGGGCACCGACTACATCGCCAGCGAAGTGAAGCGCTTCGGCCTGGAGCCCGCGGGCGACAACGGCACGTACTTCCAGACGATTCCGTTCAAGACGCGGAGCACGGACTCGACGTCCACGCTGATCGCGGGCGGCGAGTCGCTCGCGTACGGCACGGAGTGGGGCGGCTCTGGCCTGCAGTCGGTCGCCAGCTCCGATCTTGCCGTCGTGTACGGCGGCAATCTCGGTGACACCGCGTCGCTGATCGCGCCCGCGAACGCGCGCGGCAAGTTCGTCGTGCTCGCGCTCCCGAGCGGCCCGACGATGTTCCAGGCGTTCCGCAATGCGAGCCGTGTCGGGACGAGCGGCGCGGCCGCGATCGCGGTCATCGTGCCGCCGATGATTCTGCCATTCGCGACTCGCCCCGCGCAGTTCCTCGACGACCGTCCGGAAGGCGCGCCGGTCACGCCGCCGACGATCTTCGTCACGGAGCAAGGCGCCGCGAAGCTCTTCGCCACGCCGATCGCGCAGCTCAAGTCGGGCGAAGCGGGCAAGTCGGCCAATCTCGATCTGAAGATTCAGATCGCGCCCACGCCGTACCCGGCGCGCAACGTCGTCGCAATTCTCCCCGGCAGCGACGCCAAGCTCAAAGGCGAGTACGTCGCGATCGGCGGCCACAACGACCACGTCGGCTTCAACCACGCGCCGGTCGATCACGATTCGCTCCGGATCTTCAATCACATCGTCCGTCCGGGAGGCGCCGAGAACCAGGGCGCGCAGGCGACGGCGGAGCAGCAGGCGGAAGTGAACAAGGAGCTGGCCGCGTGGCGAGGCGCGCATCCGAACACCGCGCGGCCGGACTCGATCTTCAACGGCGCCGACGACGACGGCTCGGGCTCCGTGAGCGCTCTCGAGATCGCACAGAAGATGGCGTCGCTCGAGGGCGCCGCGCGTCCGAAGCGCTCGATCCTTTTCGTCTGGCACGTCGGAGAAGAGAAGGGCCTCCTCGGCTCGACCTACTTCACGGATCATCCGACGGTGCCGCGCGACTCCATCGTGGCGCAGCTCAACATGGACATGGTGGGCCGCGGCGATTCGTGGGACATGACCGGCCTCACGAAGGACGGGAAGGAGATCCACGGCAACAAGGATTACCTGCAGCTCGTCGGCTCGCGCCGGCTCTCGACGGAGCTGGGCGACCTGATCGAGAAGGTGAACACCGAGGACCACCATGGGTTCGTGTTCGACTACTCGATCGACGCCAACAATCATCCGGCGAACATCTACTGCCGCAGCGACCACTACGAGTACGCGCGGTACGGCATCCCGATCACGTTCTTCACCACCGGCGGCCACTCGGACTATCACCAGGTGAGCGACGAGCCGGAGTACATCGACTACGACCACATGGCCCGCGTCGACAAGCTGGTGGAGGACGTGGCGCTCCACGTGGCGAATCTGGATCACCGCGTCGTCGTCGATCACCCCAAGCCTGACCCGCACGGCGCCTGCAAGCAGTGATGCCAGTTCTGTAAACGCACGAGGCCGGCTCCCATGGAGCCGGCCTCTTTGCTGTCCTCATATCTCAAAACGCTCGATACGTCGCGATGTCAGTCGTCGAGCGGGATCGCCGTCACGCGCGCCTTCCCCTCGCCATCGTACTCCACGCGAACTCGCCACGGCCGGCAGCACACCTGGCAATCCTCGACGTACTCCTGGGCCGAGCCGCTGCCCGGATCGAGACCGACGTCGACTGTCTCGCCGCAGTACGGGCACACGACCACGCTCTCGGTGTCGGCGGTCCCGTCGCCGAGCGGAAAGTCCCGGTCGAGATCGAACTCGTCGAATCGGTCGAATTGATCGTCGAAGGCGAACCGCATGCCTGAGTGTAGTGCGCGGCACGCCGGCCGCAATGGGCCTGCCGCCGGCCGGCTCGGTTAGATTCGACCGTATGAGCGATCTGCTCGCGGCTCGTACGCAGATGGCGCTGTCGCTCGGCTTTCACATCGTGTTCGCCGAGATCGGCATCGCAATGCCGCTGCTGATGGTGCTCGCCGAACGACGCTGGCGACGCACCGGCGACGAGCTGTATCTCCAGCTCGCACGGCGATGGGCGAAAGGCACGGCGATCCTCTTTGCCGTCGGCGCGGTCTCGGGCACCGTGCTCTCGTTCGAGCTCGGACTGCTCTGGCCGCGGTTCATGCAATTCGCCGGTCCGATCATCGGCATGCCGTTCTCGCTCGAGGGCTTCGCGTTCTTCACCGAAGCGATCTTCCTCGGTGTGTATCTCTACGGCTGGGATCGCATCTCGCCGCGTGCGCACATGATCGCCGGCGTCATCGTCGCGGTGAGCGGCGCCGCATCGGCGGTGTTCGTGGTGACGGTGAACGCGTGGATGAACTCGCCCACGGGGCTGTTCCTGGCCGGCACCCAGATCGTGCACATCGATCCGATCGCCGGCATGCTGAATCCGTCGACGTTCCAGCAAGTGCTGCACATGCTGCTCGCGTCGTACGCGGCGACCGGGATGGCGGTGGCGGGGATTCACGCACTCCTGCTGCGGCGCCGGCCCGACGCGAGATTCCACCGTGCCGCGCTCGGCATCGCGCTCGTGGTCGGCGCGCCCGCGGCGATCCTGCAGCCGATCTCCGGCGACATCAGCGCGCGCAGCGTCGCGGTCGTTCAGCCGACGAAGCTCGCGGCGCTCGAAGGACAGTTCGACACCGAGCGCGGCGCGCCGCTGCGCATCGGCGGCTGGCCCGACGAGGGCGCCGCGCGAACGCGCTACGCGATCGAGATCCCGCACGGGCTGTCGCTCCTCGCGTTCCACGATCCCAACGCCGAAGTGCGCGGGCTGACTGCGTTCCCGCGGGACACCTGGCCGCCGGTTGCGCCGGTGCATGTGAGTTTTCAGATCATGGTCGGCCTCGGCACGCTGATGGCGCTCGTCGCGGTGTGGGCGGCGTTCGTCGCGTGGCGGAAGCGCGACCTCGCGTCGCATCGCGCGCTGCTGCGCGCGCTCACCGTCGTCGCGCCGTTCGGGTTCATCGCCACCGAGGCCGGATGGACCGTGACCGAGGTGGGCCGGCAGCCGTGGGTGGTGCAGGGCGTGCTGCGCACGTCGGACGCGGTGACGCCGATGCCGGGTTTGATCGTGCCAATGTTGATATTCGCGATCGTGTATCTCTGTCTCGCCGCGATCGTGATCGCGCTCGTGTCGAGCATGGTGCGGGAGACGGCGTGACCCAGCTCGCGCGCTTCGGGCTGCCGGAGGTGATCGCCGGCATCATGGTGCTCGCGCTCAACGCGTACGTCCTCATGGGCGGCGCCGACTACGGCGGCGGCCTGTGGGATCTGCTCGCGCGCGGGCCGCGCCGCGAGGCGCAACGCGCGCTGATCGCGGACTCGATCGCGCCGATCTGGGAGGCCAACCACGTCTGGCTGATCGTCGTCGTCGTGCTGCTCTTCACCGCGTTCCCGCCGGCGTTCGGCCTGCTCGGCACGATCCTCCACATTCCGCTCACGCTCATGCTGCTCGGCATCGTGCTGCGCGGCTCGGCGTTCGTGTTCCGCAGCTACGGCAACCCGAGCGCGGTCCATCGCGCGCGATGGGGACGGGCGTTCGCGATTGCGAGCACGATCACGCCGGTGGTGCTCGGTATCGTGATCGGCGCGGTGGCGAGCGGCAACGTCGCGAACGCCGCCGGTCACATCGGCGCCGCGTCGTTCGCGACGGTCTACGTGGCGCCCTGGCTCGCGCCGTTTCCGATCGCCGTCGGAATTTTCGCGCTCGCGCTGTTCGCATTTCTCGCCGCGGTGTACCTGGCGCTCGCCGCGACCGACGATACGCTCGCGGAGGACTTCCGGCGCCGCGCGCTCGTCATGGCGTTCGTCGTGCTGATCACCGCCGCGATCGCGCTGCTCCTCGCCTACCGCGAAGCGCCGCGCGTGGCGCACGGCGTCGCCGGCTCGGTGTGGGCGATCGTGCTGCACGCGTGTACGGCGATCGCCGCGGTCACGGCGATCGTGGCGCTCTGGCGGCGCGAGTACCGGCTGGCTCGCAACGCGGCGGCGGCGCAGGTGAGCCTGATTCTCTGGGGCTGGGCATTCGCCCAGTTCCCGTTTGTGCTGCCGGAGACGCTGAGCATCCGCGAGGCGGCGGCGCCGCCGATCACGCTCGAGCTCCTGCTCATCGGGCTGATCGCCGGCGGGGCCATTCTCATTCCATCGCTGCGGTATCTGTTCCGGACGTTTAGAACAGAGTAATACTCATTTGTGAATGAGCGCCCTGGTCGCCGCGAGCAGCGCCGCCGGGAGCTGCCGCGGGTGCCGCACAATCGTGTGGCCGGCCAGTCCGAAGATACGCGGCAGGTACTCCGATCCTTCGCGGTCGATCGTCACGCAGAACGGATAGATCCCCGCGGCGCGCGCCTCGACGATCGCCTGGCGCGCGTCCTCCACGCCGTACGTGCTCTGGTAGCGGTCGATGTCGTTCGGGCGGCCGTCGGAGAGGATGAGCAGGAGCCGCCGCCCCGCCGATTGTCGTCCGAGTTGCTGCGTGGCGAACCGCACCGCGGCGCCGAGCCGCGTGAAGCCGCCCGGCTCGAGCGCGGCGATGCGCCGGCGAACGGCCGCGCCGTTTCGCTCGCCGAAGCTCTTGATCGGCGTGAGCTTCACGTTCTCCATGCTCCGGCCGGCGAAGGTGTGGATCGCGTAGCTGTCGCCGAGCGCGTCGAGCGCTTCGCTGGCAAGGAGCAGCGCGAGCTTCTCGAGGTCGACCACGCGCATCTCATTGCCGACGGGCGTCGCCGTCGAGCCGCTCACGTCGACGAGCAGCTCGATCGCGACGCCGCGGCGCGCCGGCCGCGCTTCAACATAGAGCCGGTCATCGGGCGAGCGGCCGGTCTTCCGATCGATCATCGCGTCGATGACCGCCTCGAGGTCGATGTCGTCGCCCGAGCGCTGCCGCGGAAGGAGCACGCGGCGGCCGCGCAGCCGCTCGAAGCGGTGTCGAATCTCGCGCACGAGCGCCGCGTGCTCGCGGAGCGCGCCGATCGCCCACCGGTCATCATCGCCCTGTAATTCATATTCGCGAACGATCGCGCCGCGTGGGATGTAGGCGCCGGCCTCCGCATCCCATTCGGGAAAAGGAACGCCGCGCGGCAGATCTCGCAGCTCCTCGCCCTCGAGAAAGCGCAGCGTCTCCGACGGCGGCGCCGCCCCTTCGCCCGATGAGCCCTTGGGGCCCGAGCGCTCGCCGCGTTCGCGCGATGCCACGCGCTCGTTCGGCCGCCCGCTCGGCGCCGCGCCGCCAGCGCCGGCGGTCGTGTCGTACGGATCGGCGCGTCCTTCCTCGCCGGAGTCCGCACCGCCGCCCGTCGGCGCGGCGCGCGATTCCAGGTCGCCCACGCCGGCACCTCCCATGGCCCACGCGGTCGGCGGCGGCAGTTGATCCTCGCGCGGCGGCGCGAACCGCTTCGCCGGATCGGTGAACAGCGGCGATGAACGCACCGGGCCCCACACCTCCGCGTGCGGCAAGCCGCGATACGACGCGCCCGTGGCCCGCATCCGCTCCGCGGTGGCGCGCGCCCAAGCGAGCGACTCCCGCGGCTCGGCGGCGTTCATCGCGTCGCGCGTGGCGGGATCGTTCGACAGCGCGTCGCGCAGCAGGAGCTCGACCTCGCGTTCCGCGGCGTTCAACGACTCGAGCTTGGGGCGTTTCGCGAGCGCCATCGCGCGCTCCGCGGCGAGCACGGGCGCGAGACCGGGGTTCGCTTCCGCGATGCGCGCGTCGATCGCTCGGCCCTCGCGCAGCAGGAACAGGTCGCGCGCGAGCCGGTCCTCGTACGGCGCGAGATCGATGGTGCCGCGCACGATGCGCTCGGCCTGCTCGATCGCGAACAGACGGAAGCGCGCGAGCGCGCGCTCGCTGCCCTCGGCCGCGCTCAGCGCGGATGGCAGCACGATGGCATCGCCGGGATCTCGCTTGGTGCGTCGCTTGCCGCGCTCGTTCATCGCGGCACGAACGCGTGCCGTCCACGGCTGCGCCGGCGCGTCGCCCGCGACGATGGACAACGGCCGATCATAGAGTGCCGTGATCAGCAGCTCGAGACGGCGCTGCACGCTCTCGAGTGTGACGGCCGGCCGCTCGCGGCGCATCGAGCGGCGGATGCGATCAGCCGCTCGCTCCCGTGCTCGCGTGGCCTTGAGCATCAGCCGCCGCGCGGCGGACGGCTTGGCGCGCATCAGAACAGCGCCGCGACGAGATCCGAGATTGCGGCGACGAGATCGGGATCATCGGTGAGCGGGCCGGTGAGGGCGACGCGGCACGCATCGGCCGGCGAAATGCCATCGGCGATCAGGCGGCCCGCCGAGACGAGCAGCCGTGTGCCGGGACCTTCGGCGAGCCCCTGCTCCTTGAGGCGGCGCACGCGGTCCGCGAGCTCGACGAGCCCGCGCGCAATCGCCGGCTTGACGCCCGCCTCGTGCACGACGATCTCCGCTTCCGAGCTCGCGGCGGGGTGGTCGAACTCGAGCGTGACGAAGCGCTGGCGCGTGCTGGGCTTGAGGTCCTTGATCGCGTGCTGGTAGCCCGGGTTGTATGAGATCACTAATTGGAACCCTGGCGCGGCCTCGATCAGCTCTCCCGTCTTCTCGATCGGCAGGATGCGGCGGTCGTCGGTGAGCGGGTGGATGACGACGACCGTGTCCTGCCGCGCCTCGACGACTTCGTCGAGGTAGCAGATCGCGCCGTGCCGCGCCGCGGTGGTGAGCGGGCCGTCGACCCACACCGTCTCCTCGCCGAGGATCAGGTAGCGTCCGGTGAGATCGCTCGCCGAGAGATCATCATGACAGGCGATGGTGATCAGCGGCCGGCCGAGTCGCCACGCCATGTGCTCGACGAACCGCGTCTTCCCGGAGCCGGTCGGCCCTTTGAGCATCACCCCGAGCCCGCGCGCGTGCGCGGTGCTGAAGACCTCGACCTCGTTGCCGGTCGGGAGATAGTAGGGCTGATGCTCGAAGCGGCGCAGCCCTTCGGCGAGTACGGAGGGGGAGGGTGGCGCGATCGGTTGGATCTTGGCGTTCGGCGTCATCGGACCGGGACGTGGGGATCGTGGTCAGGCATGATGCGCTGCCCTTCACGAGTCGCGCCACCGCTCTGACGGGCTTCTGACATCTTTCATACCCGGCGTCAACGGGACGTGTTGAGCACGTCGGCGTAGGTGGTGATCTTGCCTCGAGTGAACGCCGCGAGCTGATCCTGCATCGAGGCGAGCAGTTGGCGCGCTCGCATGCCGCCGCGCCCGAACCCGCCGTAGTACCCGCCGCGGCCGAACTGCGAGCGAATGAACGTGCTCGCCGAGTCGAGCGGCAGCGTGCCGATGTTGTCGTAGAAATTCCGCCAGTTCTGCTCGTCCTGGAACAGATACTGTTCGACGTTCGAGAGGTAGAACGCCGTGACGGTGGCGTTGCGCTCCCTGAGCCACGCCCCGACGGCGCGAATCGCCTTCGGGCCGGCGAAATCGCCGACCAGCGGCACGATGAGGTTGTCCAGCTCCATGCGCCGCAGCGCGCGGTAGTTCGCCTCGGTCGCCGTGTAGCTCCGGTGGACGCCGGCGCTGTCCGCCGTCGCCTGCATGTCGGCGTAGGACGGCATGAAGCCGCCGTAGCCGCGCCCGCCCGAGCTGTAGGTAATGTCCGGCCCGAACTGGACGAACGCCGCGTAAATCCCGGCGATCGTGAGCGAATCATCATTCGAGATCGAGAAACCATGCGTCGTCCGCAGCCGCTCCATGATCGCGGCGAGGGTCTTCTTGAAGAGGGCGGTATCGGGCGCCACCGGCTCGTAGGCCGCGAGCAGCGCGGCGGGCGTCTGCGTCGTGTCCAGTCCCGCCGGCCGCGGCCTCGCGAAGAGCAGCGACAGGAAATCCGCGCGCGTCTCCGCCTGCTCGATCAGCGCCTTGTACATGAGGTGCTGCATCACGTTCTGCCGCCGGATGTCGAAGATGAACGCGATCTTCGGCTGGAGCGCCACGATGTACGTGAAATTCTGGTCCGGACCGACGCCGAGGTAGACGCCGCCCGGCTTCGTCGTGCGCAGGAGCTCAGGGATCACCCACTGATACGACGTCTCGTTCGAGACGAAATTCTCCGAGCGGAAATAGCCGCCAGGCTCCGACATCTGCGTCACGAGCCGCCAGAACGTCGTGTCGGCCAGCCGGGACGGGATGGTCGACGACTGCGCGGCGGCGACGCGCGCGACGAGGAGGAGCGACGCGGCGAGGCGAATATGTGCGGCGAAGGACCGGCGGGGCGTGATCCGCATGAGAGCTCTCGAGCGAGGAGTCCTCTACAATGCAGCCGAGTCGCCGAGACGACAACGGCACACCGGACCAAGTCCCGTGTGCCGTCGCGTGTTCCCCCCCACCCCGCCGCCCGACCACCTACTGCTAATGCATGCTTACTGCCAGACCAGATTGAAATCGTAGTATCCGTAGCCGCCCTGCGGATCTCTGACGCGGATCACGGTCGTGTTTCCGTTCCACCGCGACGGCTGTTGCACCACGGTCACCGATCCGCGCCCCTGATTCTGCACGACGGCTACCGAGCCGCCATTCCCAGGCATCGCGAAGTTGCCCTGATCGGCGCGAATGTTCGTCGGCTGACGGCCGCTCAGAGTGCGATAGCTCACGCTTCCGTTCTGAATACGGATCTCGAGATCGTCGTCGACGCTGCCGCTCCAGTGCAGCATCTGATTCCCATACTGCCCATACTGCCCGTTGCGGCCGTACTGCCCGTACTGGCCGTTCGCGCCGTACTGACCGTTGTTGTACTGACCGTTGGCGCAATCGCGGCTGTTGCGGTCGTCCCGGTCGCAATCACGATCGCGATCGCGGCCGCGATTCACGCCGCGCCCGCGCCCGACCACGTCGCCGTTCGAGTAGTAGTTGGCGTAGGCGGCGATCCGATAGTTGCTCGCGCCAGCCGAGGGATCCTGAACGCGGACCACCGTCGTGTATCCATTCGCCGCGCTCGGCTGCTGGATCACGTCGACGTAGCCGCGCCCTTCCATCACGCGCACCGTGACTTGGGCGTTGGTGTTGTACGGCAGCGCGCTCATGAGCCGGACGCGTCCGCGCCCCGGTTCCGTGTTCCCGATCAGGTTCGTCGAGACCTGCCGACCACGCATGGTGAGTTGGATCTCGCGATCCACACGGCCATTCCACTCGAAGAGCTCCTGTCCTTGCGCGAAGGCCATCGGCGCGATGCCGGCGAGCGCGATCGCTGCCAGGGGAAGAGCACGAGAAACAAAACGTTGAACTTGCATCGATTCCTCCTTCGTGTGGTCGAGCGGTCGCATCCATTGCGTTCGCTCCCACGCGCCAAGAGAAAGCAGCGGCCATGCCGTTCGCGGTGCCATCGCACGAATAGCCGCCGTGTGCCGATGCAAGTGCAGCGAGGTCATCGTGTTGCGCTCGCGAGAACCAACCGGTGGCGTCGCTTGAGTTGTGACTCGTCTCACGCGCGCGCTCGCCCGAACGTCCGAGAGACAGGACATTCGCGCGTCCGAGCGCTCGGACAGCCGCGTTCGCCTCTGGCCGCGTAGCGAAGCGCGCGGCAGCTTTGTCGCGCGATGCTTTCCCGCTCAATCAGCCTGCTCGGCGCGACGGCGCTCGTCGTCGGTATCATCATCGGCGCCTCGATCTTCGTGCAGCCATCGGTGATCACGGGCGGCGTGCCATCGGAATGGGCGGCGTACGCCGTCTGGATCGCGTCCGGGATTCTCACGTTGTTCGGCGCGCTGATCGCGGCGGAGCTCGCGTCGGCATTTCCGCACGCGGGCGGCGTGTACGTCTTCCTGCGCGAGTCATTCGCGCCGGGCGTCGCGTTCCTCTGGGGTTGGGCGATGTTCTGGACGATGCACACGGGCATCATCGCCGTGATCGCGATGATTTTCGCGCGGTACGCGGCGTTCTTTCTCCCCGCCAGCGACTCGGGCCAGCGTGTGTACGCGGTCGTCGCGGTCGTCGCGCTCACCGCGATCAACTACGTGGGGGTGAAGCAGGGCAGCTTCGTGCAGACCGCTCTCACGATCGCGAAAGTCGGCGCGGTGGTAGCGATCATCGGCGTGCTGCTCGCGCTCGCGCCGCACGCGCCGGTCACGACCGCGGCGTCGCCGAGCGCGGGCCCGCTCACCATTCACACGTTCGCGCTCGCCCTCGTCGCGGGACTCTTCGCATTCGGCGGCTGGCACATGGTGACGTACGCCGCCGAGGAAACTCGAAATCCGGAGCGCACCATTCCGCGCGCGCTCGTGATTGGCGTGACGCTCGTGACGCTCTGCTACGTCGCGCTCAATGCGGCCTATTTTCACGTGCTCTCACCGAACGCGATCGCGCACTCCGGCCGCGTGGCCGCCGACGCGGCCGACGTCGCGCTCGGGCGCGGGGGCGCCGCGATGATGTCCGCGATCGTCGTGGCGTCCACCCTCGGCGCGCTGAACGGTGTGATTCTCGCCGGGCCGCGTGCCTATCTCGCGATGGCGCGCGACGGACTGCTTGCGCGCTGGGTGGCGGCGATCCATCCGCGCTTTCACACGCCGCACCGCGCCATTCTGCTCCAGGGAGTATGGGCGGTGCTGCTCGTCTCTACGGGGACGTACCGCGTGCTGTTCACGCGCGTGGTCTACACGGAGTGGATCTTCTTCGCGCTCATGGCCGCTGGACTCATGCGGCTGCGGCGCCGCGCGGACTACACACCGGCGTACCGCGTGTGGGGATATCCGCTCGTTCCGGCGATATTCATCGTGTGCTCGGCGTACGTCGTATTGAATCAGATCGTGAGCGCGCCGGCCGAGAGTCTCACGGGCATTCTGCTCGTCGCGATCGGCTGGCCGGTGTATTGGTTCTGGCTTCGCAAGTCTCCTCCTTCTCCTCTCCCAACGACCGAACATGCTGATTGACGTCCACAATCACTTCTATCCGCCGGAATACATCGACGCGCTCACGAAGGGCGACAGCGCGGTCGAGGTGACGATCGACGCCGAGGGCAATCCGTGCCTGCACTATCCCGGCGACTACAACGTGGCCGTGCGCGGGCATCGCGACATCGACTATCGCGAGGGTGTGCTCGAGCGCGAGGGCGTCGACACGCAGGTCATCACGTTCACGACGCCCGGCACGCACGTGGAGCCGGCGGAACGCGCGGTGCGGTTCGCGCGTTTGGTCAACGACGCGTTCGCAAAGATCGTCAAAGAGCGCTCGCCGCGTTTCGCCGCGCTCGCGACGCTGCCGCTGAACGACCCGGCCGAATCGGTCGCCGAGCTGAGTCGCGCCGTGACCAAGCTCGGGATGCCCGGCGCGATGCTGTTCAGCAACGTGAACGGCGTCGCGCTCGCCGACCCGCGCTTCGAGCCGCTGTACGCCGAGGCGAACCGTCTGGGCGCCGTGCTGCACATCCACCCCACGGACCCCGTCGGCGTCGAGGCGATGACCGACTACTGGCTCATGCCGCTCGTGGGTTTTCTGATGGACACGACACTCGCCGCGGCCAAGCTGGTGTTCGCCGGGATTCCGGAGAAGTACCCGAACATCAAATGGGTGTTGAGCCACCTGGGCGGCGCGATCCCGTACCTGGCCGAGCGGCTGGACCGCGGCTGGGAGGCATTCCCCGACTGCCGCGTGGACATTGCGCGGAAGCCGAGCGAGTATTTGCGAAACTTTTATTACGATACGGTAAACTTCGATCCGGCGGCGGTACGCCTGGCGGTGGATTTCGCGGGCGCCGATCGGGTCATGGCCGCGAGCGACTATCCGCACCAGATCGGGAGCATCCCGAAGATGAAATCGAGTCTGGCCGCGCTCGACGTGACCGAGCCCGAGCGCGCGAAGATCCTCGGCGGAAACGCCGCGCGCGTGTACGGGCTGGCGTAGAGCGAACGGCCAAAGGCGCGGGGCACCAATCGCGATCGTTGCGCCCGATGGCTCGGTGAGCCGGTGTCCTGCGGCGACGAGGCGATACTGACACTGGTCGTGTCAGTATCGCCATCCGCTCGCCTCCGGACACCAACTCACGCTCGCTGTGCGGCTCAATCGTGCGCGCGTCGCGCTAATCGGCGCGGAGCGCGATCAGCGGGTCGGACTTGGCCGCGCGCCGCGCGGGCAGCAGGCAGGCGACGAGTGCGGTGCCGACGAGAATGAGCGTCGTCACGGCGAGCGTCGGTAGATCGAGCGGGTTCACGCCAAAGAGAAACGGCGCCATGGCGCGCGTACCGAGCGCGGCGAGCGCGAGACCGACCGCGACGCCCACGCCGACGACGTTCATCCCTTCGCGCACGATCAAGCGGAGCACGTCGCCAGCCGCGGCGCCAAGAGCCATGCGTACGCCGATCTCGTGGCGACGCTGGGCGGTCGCGAACGACAAGACGCCGTACAGCCCAATCGCCGCGAGGAGCAAACCGGCCGCGCCGAGTGACGCGGTAATGATCACCGCGAAGCGCTGCGGCAGCAGCGCGGCCGCCGATGCGCGCTCCATCGTGATCACGAGCGGCGGGGGCAACGTTGTATCGAGCGCGCGCACGATCGAGCGGATGGCCGCGAGCACGGTCGTGGCGTCGCCGCTCGTCCGCACGAGGAGGTTCACGTCGGGGCGCCAGTGCTGGTCGATCGGCAGGTACATGAACGGACCGGTGCGTTCGTCGAGCTTCGCGAACTTCACGTCGCGTGTGATGCCGACGATCGTGATCGTCGTACTCGAATCCAGCATGAAGGTGCGGCCGAGCGCCTGTTCCCCGGGGTAGAATTTCTTTGCGAACGCTTCGCTCACCACCGCGACCAATGGCGAGGATGCGTTGTCGGTGGCGAGGATCGCGCGGCCCGCGAGAATCGGCTGGCGCATGACGTCGAAGTATCCGGCGCTCACCGCGTCCGCGTTCGCGAACGAGCCCGGAACGGTTCGCCCCGGAATCGTGATGCCGTACCCCGAGTTGTTCAACGACAGCGGTACGATCCGCGTGTAGGCCGCGCGCTCCACGCCGGGTATGCGCGACACCTGCTCGGCGAGCGTCGCATAGAATGTCCGCGCGCGAACGGAGTCGTAACCGGAGAGGCTGACGTCGAGCGCGGTGGTCGCGACGTGATCGATCCGATACCCGGGATCCACGTGTTGCCCGCGCGCGAGCGCACGGACGAAGAGGCCGGACGCGGTGAGCAGCACGAGTGACGCGGCAATCTGTCCCGCGACGAGCGCACCGCGGAGCCGAGACCGGGAGCGTCCCGAGCCGGCGCTGTCTCCACGAAGCGCGGCGGCGACTCCGCCGCGCGATCCTTGGAGCGCCGGCGCTAGCCCGAACACGATGCCGGTCGCCAGTGCCACGACGATCGTCACGACCAGCACGCGCGCATCGGGCGAGGGATCGACGCTGAGCGGCACGTCGGTGGGCAGCGGAACGCGCGACAAGAGCCGCGTCGCCCCTTCGGCGAACAGCGCGCCGAGCGCGCCGCCCGCCGCGAAGAGCAACACGCTCTCGGTCAACAACTGGCGCACGAGCCGCGCGCGCGCGGCGCCGAGCGCGATCCGCACGGCAATCTCCCGCCGGCGTGCGACCGCGCGGGCGAGCAGCATGCTCGCCACGTCTACGCTCGCGATCACCAGGACGAGCCCAGAGATCGCGATGAGCACACCGAAAAAGGCGAGCACGGACTGTGTCGCGCCCGCCGGCAGCCCCGCGACGGTCGTCAACTGCACGTCGGTGAAGCTCGCCGTATCGTGGGTCGCCTTGGTTTCGATGCTCGTCGCATACTGCGTGGTCAATCCCGCGAGCTCGGCGCGCGCCTGGGCGCGCGTCACACCCGGCGCGACCGATCCCACCACGTCGAGCCAACCCGAGTTCGCGGCGCGCAGCAGATCGCCGCCGCGACGAACGAGCGGCTGCACGGGCATCGGCATCCAGGCGTCGACGCGCAGCACGGGAAACAGCCCGGTGAATCTCGGTGGCGCGACGCCGACGATCGTGAACTGCCGGCCGTCGATCTGTACTCTGCGGCCGACCACGCCGCTGTCGCTCGCGAACAGGCGCCGCCACAGTTCGTCGCTGATCACGGCGACCATTCGCGGCTCGCCCGCGCGCCCTTCGTCCGCGGTAAAGAATCGCCCGAGCGCGGGACGAACGCCGAGCGCTCGGAAATAGCTCGGCGTGACGAGATTCGCGTTGCCGGGCACGCCGCCCACGCCGGTGCTGATCGCGACCGGCACCATGTCCCACGCCGCCACGGCACGCATCGTCTTGGTCCGAGCGGCGAGATACTCGTAATACGGATACGACGCGGAGCGCGACGTTGCTCCATCGCTTCGCGTACGCTCGATCGCCACGACATTCGATTGGTGCGCCACGCCCGGGATCGGGCGGAGAATCACCGCGTTCGCGACGCTGAAGATCGTGCTCACGGCGCCCACGCCCAGCGCGACGACGACGATCGCCACGAGGGTGAACACCGGATTCTTGCGCATGATGCGCGCGGCGTACCGCGCGTCCTGAACCATGGTCTGGAGCATGTCCGTCTCGTGTTCGTGAACGCCGGTGAAGAGCACGTCGGGAATGGTGCGCAGCCACAACGCGAGCACGCCGCGCGCGCCGGTCCGTCGGCGCGCGTCGCGAAGGTGATCGCGGAACACGTCGCGCATGTCCGGCCCGTAGTCGCGGCGAATCTCCTCGGGATAGAGGCGCAGCAGGGCCGCGTAGATCCGCTCGCTGAGCGACGGACGCGGTGTCATGCGGTGCCGAACCGTCGCGTGAGGGAGCGCACGGTACGCGACGCGAGCAGCGTCTCCAGCCGCTCCGCCTCGAGGGCGGCGACGCGGGCGCCGAGTCGTGTGAGGCGGTAGTACCGCCGGCGTTCGCTGTCGAGCTCCGGCGCGGCGCGGCGGTGGGTGCCCGCGATCAAGCCGTCGGCGACGAGGCGCTTGAGCACCTTGTAAAGATTTCCGGGCTCCAAGCGTACGGCGCCGCCGGTTCGTTCATCGATCTGCTGGGTCAGTGCGTACCCGTGCAGCTCCTCGTCGGCGAGCGCGAGGAGCACGAGGAATTCGACCGGTCGGAGCGGAATGAAGCTGCGAGGATTGGCGGCCACCTGTGCGGATCTCCCGTATGGTACTTTGGATCATACGGGGCCGCCCGGTGGCTGGTTTCAACGACTGCCGGCCAGCATCACTCGGCGCGCAGCGCGACCAGCGGGTCGGACTTGGCGGCGCGGCGGGCGGGGAGGACGCACGACGCCACCGCCAACGCGCCGAGCGCGATCGGGAGGACCGTGAACGCGAGCGGATCGTGCGCGCTGACGTCGTAGAGCAGACTGCCGATCCATCGCGACGCGATCAGCGCGCCGCCGACGCCGAGCACGACGCCCACGATCGCCAGCGCGATTCCCTCCGAGAGAACGAGCCGCACGACGCGCGAGGGCTCCGCGCCGACGGCCATGCGAATTCCAAATTCACGCGTGCGGTTCGAGACGTACAGCGACATCACGCCGTAGATCCCCACCGCCGCCAGCAGCACCGCCATCAACGCGAACGCGCCGAGCAGGATCTCGGTCATGCGGCGCGTATCGAGCGCGTGGTCCACGTACTGGGTCAGCGGACGCACGCCGTCGAGGGGAATGCCTGATTCGATGCCGTGAATCGCGCGCCGCACCGCGTCGGTCGTCGCGGTCGCGTCGCCGTCGGAACGCACCACCAGCGTCAGCCACGTGGTCGGCTGCTGCGCGATCGGCGTGTACATGTGCGGCCGCGACGGCGTCGCGACGTCCTCATCGCGCACGCTCCGCGCCACCCCGACGATCGTGAGCCATGTCGTGTCGCCCGTGAGCCGCATGCGCCTGCCAACGGCGTTCAGGTCCGGCCAGTACTCGCGCGCGAGCGTCTCGTCGACGATCGTCACCGGGAGCGAACCGTCGCGATCGGCGGTCGTGAAATCGCGGCCGCGCAGTAGCGTGATGTTCAACGTGCGGAAGAAGCCGGGCGTCACGACGTTCGTCACGACCTGCTTCTCCGTCCCCGTCGCGCTCGGCGGCGCGTGTCCTTCGATGAGGTAGCCGTCGGTGTTCACCGCGCCACTGAACGGCACCACCTGGACGAACGCGGCCGAGCGCACACCGGGGAGGCTCCGGACGGTGCGCAGTGCAGTCTCCGTGAATGGGACCGCGCTCGCGTTCGTCCCGTATTTCATCATCGGCAGCGGCGTGCTGATCGCCGTGACGCCGCGCGGATCGAAGCCGAGATCCGTTCGCACGAGATGCTGAAAGCTCTCGAGCACGAGCCCCGCCGCGACGAGCAGCGTGACGGACAATCCGAGCTGCGCCACGACGAGGACGTTGTTCACGCGGCGCGCGCCGCGGTGCGAGCCCTCACGCTGTGCGCGCGCGATGTCGCTCGTGGCGCGCCGACCGACGGCGTGCCAGAGCGGGGCGAGCCCGAACAGCACGCCGCACGCGAGCGACACGAGCAACGTGAACGCGAGCACGCGCGGATCGACGCGTACGTCGTCGAGCCGCGGCAACGTCACGATCCCCGACGCGGTGAACTCGCGCACGCCGATCCATGCGAGCGCGGCGCCGGCGACGCCGCCGAGGATCGCGAGCACGATGCTTTCCGTGAGCAACTGCCGACCGACGCGCGTACGCGTCGCACCGAGCGCACCGCGCACGGCGATCTCGCGGGCGCGTCCCGCGGCGCGACCGGATTGCAGCGTCGCCACGTTCGCCACCGCGATCAGCAGCATGAGGAGCACCGCGGCCTGAAGCACGATCAGAGGGCGGCGCACATCGGTGACGATCGCGCTCTGCAGCGGACGGACGAGTGTGGTGAGTCCGGTGCGCTCGGGGACGATCCCCGGCGGAAGAAGCTGCGGCATGTCCGCCGCCCAGCGACGGAAGATCTGCGTCGTCTGCCGGTGTGCCTGCTCGACCGTGACGCCGGGCGCGAGTCGCGCGACGCCGCCCAGGAACCAGCCGAACCGCCGCGTTGGATCGAGTCCGAGTGGCAGATACACCTGGGTGTCCGATCGCGGGAAGGCGAAGCTCCGCGGCATCACGCCGATCACGGTCACCGGCTCGCCATCCAGGTCGAGCACCGTGCCGACCACGTCGCGGCGGCCGCCGAAGTGCGATTGCCAGAAAGCATATGTCAGAACCGCGACGGAGTTCGTGCGCGGCGTGTCCTCGGCATTGCCGTACGTGTGGCCGAGGAGCGGAGCGACGCCGAGGACCTGGAAGAACTCGCCGGTCGTGCGCTCGACCGTGAGTCGCTCGGGGTGCTCGCCGCCGAGCGTGACGCCGCGCCGCGCGAATCCGGCGAACGACGCGAAGTCGCTCGCCCCGTCGCGGTACATCGCCAGATTCTCCTGCGAGAGCTGCCACGAGTCGAGCCCCTTCTCCGGATATGATTGCGCGAACGAGACGAGCTGCTCGGGATGCGCGTAGGGGAGCGGCTCGAGCAGGATGCCGTTCACCAGGCTGAAGATCGCCGACGTCGCGCCGATGCCGATCGCGAGCGTGAGCACCGCGACGATGGTGAACACGGGCGAACGGCGAAGGGTGCGAATGGCGTAGCGCAGGTCGGCGCGTACGGAGTCGAGCCAGTCCATGAGTCGAGCCTCTCGTGCGAACTGTTGGTCGATGGTGAGGAGCTCGTCGCGTACGCGCGACGCGTCTCCGAAGCGCGCGAGCGCCTCTGCATTCGCGATCTCCTCGGGTACGCCGCGGTCGCGCAGCTTCTCGACGCGCATCGCGAGGTGGAACGACAGCTCGTCGTCGACGTCGCGCTCGATGCCGCGGCGGCCGACGCGCGGAATGCGAAAGAGCCGTCGCCAGCCCGGGGTGAGCGTCACGCGATCTCCGATGACGTTCGGCGAAGCGCGGCCGCGATCGCGCCGGCGTTCCGCTGCCAGACCGGCGATTCGGCGCGAAGGCGCGCGCGGCCGGTGGTGCTCAGCTTGTAGAACTTGGCGCGGCGGTTGTGCGCCGACACGCCCCACTCGGAAGTGATCCAGCCGCGCCGCTCGAGACGGTGGAGGGCGGGGTAGAGCGTGCCCTCCTCGACGAGGCAGAGCGAGTCCGTCGCGGTCTCGATCCATTCGCTGATCGCGTAGCCGTGCATCGGGCCCCAGCTCAGGGTCTTGAGGATCAGCAGATCGAGGCTGCTGCGCAGGAGATCGGATTCGGTGTCAGCCATGTCTTCCCCTTGTGACACCAGGGATCGTAGGAGGGTTGCCATTGCGTGGCAAGGGGAGCGACGGCCGGACGGGCGCCGAGCGCCGCGGTCGGGCCCGCTCGGCACGCGACGCTGGCGTCCGCGCGGTCCGGGTGACAGTATGGAGCCTCCCCGACGCGCCTGGCCATGCCAGGAGGCCCCATGCTTCACCGGTTCGTGATCGGATTGCTCGTCGGCGCCCCGTTCGTGCTCTTGAGCGGCGACGGCACGCTCGCCGCGCACAAGGACATGACCGAAATCACCGTCGCGTCGACGAGTGGTCGTTCCGTCGACGTGTCGATCACCGGCTCGCTCGTCGCGGACGTGCCGCGCGAGACGAACCAACTGCTCGTCTCGCCCGTGCTCCAGACGTACAGCCGCGATCACGAGCTCGAGATGCGCACGCCGGTCCTCGGGACCGCGAACCTCGAGCGCGACTCGCTCATCGTCCGCGCGGCGACGGGTCGCGTGCACGTCGTGGCGCGGCGCTGGCGCGGCGAAACGCACGAGGCGACGGGGCGCGTGGTCCGCATAGTCAAGCACGGCGATCACATCGACGTGGTCGGCAGCGATCGATAGTCTCCACCCACCCTCCATGTACGCACTTTACGGAATGCTCATCGCGGCCGCGGCCGCGTCATCGGCCTGCGTCCATTCGCCGGCGGCTTCCGCGCCGCAGTACATCACGCCCAACGGTCCGCCGCGCAGCCCGTTCTCGCCCGCGGTGCGCGTTGGGAACGTGATCTACACGTCGGGCCAGATTGGGACCGACGCCACGGGCAAGCTCGCGCCGGGCGGCATCGAGGCCGAAACGCGGCAGGCGCTCACGAATCTCGACGCCGTGCTGCGCGCGAGCGGCTCGTCGCTGCAGCAGGCGGTGCAATGCACGGTGTTTCTCGCCGACATGAAGGAGTGGCCGGCGATGAATCGCGTCTACGCCACGTTCTTCCCGACGCACAAGCCCGCCCGGAGCGCGGTCGGCGTGAACGGCATCGCCGCGAATGGCCGCGTCGAGATCGAGTGCATTGCCGTCGCGGCTCACCCCTAGCTGGAATAATACGCCGCGTTCTCGTCGATGTATCCCTGCGTGAGATCGCAACCGTACGCCGTCGCGCCGCTCTCGCCGGCGCCGAGCGACACGCGGAGCTCGACGACATCCTGCCGCAACGTGTCGCGCACGACGGCATCCTCGAACTCGAGGCGGCGTCCGCCGCGCACGACGGCGTAGCCGTTGATCCACGCGTCGGTCTCGTCGGACTGAATCGCGCAGTCGAAGCACTTGCCGATCGCCATCAACAGTCGGCCGACGTTGGGATCCGCGCCGGCCACCATCGTCTTCACGAGCGGCGAGTTGACGAGCGACTTCGCGACGCGCCGGGCATCCGCGTCGCTCGACGCGCGCTCGACGACGGCGCGAATGAGATGCTTCGCCCCCTCGCCGTCGCGCGCGAGGATTTCCGTCATGCGAATGCAGCCGGCCTTCAGCACGCGCGCGAACTCGCGCTCGTCGACCGCGCCCGCGTGTCCGTTCGCCAGGATCGCGCAGGTGTCGGACGTGCTCGTGTCGCTGTCGACCGAGAGCATGTTGAACGAGTCGTGCACCGCCTCGCGCAGCAGCCGATCGAGTGTTGGGGCGTCGAACGTCGCGTCCGTAAAGACGTACGCGAGCATCGTCGCCATGTTCGGCTCGATCATCCCCGAGCCTTTCGCGACCCACGTGATCGTCGCGGCTCCCGCGCCCGTCCCGACGCTCGCCGAGAGCGCCTTGGGGTGCGTGTCGGTCGTCATGATGCCGTACGCGCCGACGAGCGGATCGGGCTGCAACTCGCCGGACATGCCGCGGACGCCGCGTTCGATCAGCTCGACCGGGAGCTGTACGCCGATGACGCCGGTCGAGCTCACGAGCACGCGATCGACCGTGGTGCCAATCTCGGACGCCGCGGCGGCGGCCATGCGCCGCGCCGCGTCGATGCCGGCGGTGCCGGTCGCGACGTTGCTGACTTTGCTGTTCACGACGATCGCACGCAACCGGCCGGCGCGAATCGTCTCGCGGCCCAGCATCACGGGAGCACCCGGGAAGTGATTGCGCGTGAAGACCGCCGCCGCCGTCGCGTCGACGTCGCTCACGAAGAGCGCCAGGTCCTTCGCGCTCGGCTTGAGGCCGACGTTGCGGCTGGCACAGGTAAAGCCGCGCGGAAAGCGCGCCGGCTCGTGAAACTGGAGTGTTTCGGATGAAGGCATGTTGCGGGAAGCAGGAGGGACCGGTGAAGATAGAGAGTCACGTCCCGCATGCGCCACCGACGGTCGCGATCCACCGCAAGCCCGGGGTTTCCATGTCGCTCAAGGATTTTGCCGACGAGTACACCAGGTATCGCACGATGGGCGAAAAGGCCATCGCGCAAGTCTCCGACGACGGGTTGAACCGCATCCTCGCCCCGAACGGCAATTCGATCGCGATGATCGTGCACCACGTGGGCGGCAACCTCGCGTCGCGGTTCACCGACTTCCTGACCACCGACGGCGAGAAGCCCTGGCGCGACCGCGACAGCGAGTTCGCCGACGGCCCGTTCACGCGAACGCAGGTGTTACAGATCTGGAACAACGGCTTCCGTGCGCTCGAGGCGGCGCTCGCGTCGTTGACGGATGCCGACACGACGCGGACCGTCACGATTCGAGGCGTCCCGCTCACGGTGCACGAGGCGCTCTGCCGCTCGCTGGCCCACACGGCGAACCACGTCGGCCAGATCATCCTGCTCGCGCGGATCGTGGCACAGAACGAGTGGCAGTGGATCAGCATTCCCAAAGGACGCTCGGCGGAGTACAACGCGAATCCGGTGCACGAGAAGGGTTCGGCGCGATGAGCGTGTTGGTGGAAGCGTGCGTCGACTCGGTCGAGTCGTCGCGCGGGGCGGCGCGGGGCGGCGCGGGGCGCCTCGAGCTCTGCGAGCATCTGGAGGTCGGCGGTACGACGCCGGACGAGGACCTCGTGCGCGCGGTGAAGCGCGCGGTCGGGGTCCCCGTGTTCGTGATGGTGCGTCCGCGCGGCGGCGATTTTCACTTCACGCGCGCCGAGCATCTCGCGATGATGGTCTCCATTCCAGGGTTGCACGATGCCGGCGCGGACGGATACGTGATCGGGTCGCTCGAGCCGGACGCAAGAGTCGACGAGGCGGCGACGCGGGAGCTGGTCGACGCCGCCGATGGCGCGCCCGTCACGTTCCACAAGGCCTTCGATGTCGTGCCCGACCAGCGCGCGGCGCTCGAGGCGCTGATCCGCTGCGGAGTGCGACGGGTGCTCACCTCGGGCGGTTCGGCGACGGCAGCGGAGGGGGCGGACGCGTTGCGCGCGCTCGTGGAGCAGGCGCGCGCACGCATCACGATCATGGCGGGCGGGAAGGTCCGCGCGCCGAACGTGCGCGAGATCGTCGAGCGGGCGGGCGTACGCGAGGTGCACGCGCGCTGCGCGGCGGACGAGAACACGATTCGAGGAATCGTCGAGGCCGTCGCGACGCTGTAAGCAGCAGAACCGGTTGCGCATTCGCGCGCCGCATGCATATCTCCATCTGTCTATTCTGATGGAGGTTCCAGCATGCCGATTTTGTTGTTTGCGGTTCGGCGACTCTTCCAAAGCTCGCATGGCGTTCGTCGGATACCACCGTTGCGCGCGTCGACAGCACCGGAGTCGTTCGCGGTGTTGGCGCGGGCTCGACCACGATCATCGTCAGCTCGGTCCCACAGCCGGCGGTGCAGGGTGCCGCGGCGGTGGTCGTCCTCGGAATGGCGTTCTGATTCACATTCAAACGAGGAGGATTTGATGCGAATTGTCTTGTCAGTGTTGGCTGTTGTCGTTTCCGTGTCCGCGGTCGCGTGCGGCGATAAGAGTCTCGGTACGACTACGCCGACATCGCAGCCATTTTCTGATCCGCTCTGGACGATGGTGGTGTCGCCCGCGAGCGTGACGATGCCGGTCGGCGATTCGGTTCAATTGCACACGACGGTGAACACGAAGGTAGGACTCGCCGTGACCGACTCCATTATTTGGGCGACGCCGGACACCGCTGTCGCCGAGGTCAGCGCAACTGGAGTCGTGCGCGCGCGCGCGAAAGGTTCGGCGGTGATCATCGCAACCGATGCTCGCATTCCGGCGGCACAGGGTGCCGCGGAGGTGGTCGTCAACACGAAATGACGGCGCGTCGTCTTGACAGTGAACCACATTTGGCGGAGATGGCCTCATGAGATTTGTCTTGTCCGTGTTGTGCGGTGTACTCGTGTTGAGCGGATATTCTAATGACGTGCTTGGCGGTGTCGCGACAACGACGCCGCCGGCGCCAGCCTTCGCATGTACGGCCCAGGGCCCGTCGGTGTCGCCCGCGGCCGCAACGCTATCAGTCGGCGACACCCTGCGGATTCATGCGGCCATGCCCCCGTGCCCGTTCGACACGGTTCACGTGTCGTTCTCGTGGGAATCGTCGAACTCGGCCGTCGCGGCCGTCGACAGCACCGGCTTGGTGCGCGCCGTCGCCAAGGGCGTCGCCACCATCATCGCGAGCGGCGTGCAGGCGCCGGCCGTCCAAGCCGCCGCGGCAATCACAGTCGTCTCCAAGTAGACTCGCGTCACGGACACCGGGCGGCGCCCCTCGGCACACCGGCCGGTGTACGTTCCAGCATGCGCCTCGTCCGCATCTACGCGACGCTGGTCCGCGTGCTCGCCAGCTACCTCTGGCTCCGCCTCCGCCGCCCCTTTCTCAGCGACGAGCGCTACGAGACGCGCCTCTCCGCGCGCCACACCCGCAACGCGCGCCGCATCGAGCGCGCGATCATTCGCGCCGGCGGCCTGTTCATCAAGGTCGGACAGCTCATCAGCATTCTCACAAACTTTCTCCCGGAAGAGTTCCGCCGGGAGCTCGAGGGTCTCCAAGACCAGCTCCCGCCGCGTCCCTATCACGAGATCGCCGCGCGGCTGCGTGCGGAATTCGGGCAAGGCCCCGACGAGCTGTTCGCCTCGTTCGACCGCGCGCCGATCGCTACCGCATCGCTCGCGCAGGTGCACGTCGCCACACTCGCCGACGGACGCCGCGTCGCGGTGAAAGCGCAGCACGCCGACATCGAACGCATGGCGGCGCAGGATCTCGAGACCATCCGCCGAATCCTGCACATCGTGCAGCTCTTCACCGGCGTGCGCGGGCTCGAGTCGTATCACCCGGAGATCAAGCAGATGATCGCCGAGGAGCTCGACTTCACGAAGGAAGCCGAAAACATTCGCACGATCGGCTCGCATTTCACCGGCGACACGACCGTTCGCGTGCCGACGGTCGTGCCGGAGCGCTCCACGCGGCGCGTGCTCACCACCGAGTACGTCACGGGCACCAAGATCACCGACTTCGCCGAGCTCGAGGCTCGCGGCGTTCAACGCCGCCGCCTCGCCGAACGGGTGGTGACCGCGTACTGCCGCATGATCTTCGTCGACGGGATCTATCACGCCGATCCACATCCCGGGAACATCCTCGTCGCGACCGACGGGGCGATCGTCTTTCTCGACTTCGGCGCCGTAGGCGTGCTCTCGCCCGCGATGAAGAAGGGCATTCCCGAGTTCTTCGAGGGAGTGATCCGTCGCAACTCCGCACAGATCACCGAGGCGATTCGAACCATGGGATTCGTCGCGCGGAATCCCGGCGCGAGCGACGTGGCCGAGCGCGTGATCGCGTACGTGCAGCACCGATTCCTCGAGCAGACGACCGACGCGTCGTGGGGACTTGGCAGCATGCAGGTCGACATGCGCACCAGGCTCGAAGCGCTCGCGGATCTGCGGCGCTTGGACGTATCGTTCCGCAAGCTCACGACGACGTTTCAGGTTCCGCGCGACTGGGTGCTGCTCGAGCGCACGCTGCTGCTGCTGGTCGGGCTCTGCACGGAGCTCGATCCCAACTGGAATCCGATGGCGGTGATCCGCCCCTACCTGGAGAACGCGGTGCTCGGCAACGATCGGAATTGGGGCGAGATGCTTGGCGGGTCGCTCAAGGAAATGGCGATCACGGCGGCGACGCTGCCGGAGAACTTGCAGAGGGCGCTCGTGCGCGCGAATCGCGGCGAGCTCGAGGTGCGCGTCCCCGAGATCACGCGCGCCGCGCGGCTCCTCTACGCCGGGATGCAGCAGATGATCTTCGGCGCGCTCGCGACCGGCTGCGGCGTGATCGCCTACTCGGCATATGAGAATCGTCATGAACGCGTGGCCGCGGGCACGCTCTTCCTCGCGGCCGTGTTTCTCACGGCGATGTTCGGCTCGATGCTCGGTTCGCGACGCTATCGCGTCTAGCCGATCTACTTCGAGAGGCCGTACACCGTCACCGCGTTGTCGCGCAGCACCATGCGCGCGAGCGCTTCCGCACGCGGCCGCGTGATGTCGCCGTCGCGCACCATCCCGGTGAGCGCGATCGCGAGCGCCTTGCGCGCGGTGTGCGAGCCAACCCACGCCACCTGCTCCCACCCTTGCTCGAGACCGCCGTCGAACGCGTCGGTCCCGAAGAGCACGTGCTCCGGCCACTCGCCAAGCCACTGCCGCAGCACGCCGGCGAGCACGGTGGGGGAGAGCATCACGTCCATCATCGAGATGTCGGTGTACACGTTCGGCTTGCTCAACAGCCCCTGCGTTTCGTCGACGAGCGGCCAGCCGCCGTGGATGATGATGAATCGCGTACCGCGCAGCGTCGAATCGTTGAACGCCGGCTCGAGCAGATGCGGCGCGCTGCCGCGCGGCGAGTAGAATCCGCCGAACGTCTCGAGCGTGTGGATCTGCACCGCCATGTGCTGCCGGCCCGCTTCGCGCGCGATCATCCGGAACAGATAGTCCTCGAGCGTCTTGTACTCGGCGTGCGTCGGCACGCCGCCGCGCGCGTACTTCGCATACACGCGATGCGCGCCGGCGACGTCGGGATCGTCGAAGTCGAGCGGACGGAGGTACGCCGCCTCGAACTTGATCGCGACGGCGCCCCCCGCACGCTGCTTGGCGATCGTGGGCACGACGATCGTTCTCACATAGTCGTCGAGCGTCGCGGGGAGCGACGCGACCGCGAGATCGCGCATGTATCGCCGGAGCAGCTTCGCTTCGCGCGGATAGAGCGTGCGCGTGTCCGGCGTGCGCGCCGCTTCCCCCCGAACGTCGATGGGAAGCATGAGCGCGTCGTCGAAGGCGACCCAGCGGAATCGCGGCGGCGCGAGTCCCGGGCCCATGGCGATCCGGTTCGACATCATGACATCGATGCCGGCCTGGTCGAGGGCCCAGGCGGGAAAGCCCTGCCCGCGGGAACGCAGCGTATTCGCGACGGCTTTTTTGAGCGCGTCGTGGTAGGCGTCACCCGTCAGTGCGGGCGACACGCGATAGAGCGCATTCTGCGCCGTGCGCCAGATCGGATCGTCGGGATGGAGCCGGGCGGGCAGATCGAACGGCGGAATCCCGTCGAGCGGCAGCGCGTCGTACTCGGTATCCGCCACGCCGCCGAGCGGCACCGGGCGCATCGGATGCGCGTGCGAGTCGATCGCGCGAATCGAATTGATGTACCCGTACAGGCTAGAATCGATCGGCGCTTGCGCGTGGACGGCGCTCGCGCCCAGAATCGCGATGGCGAGGGCTATGCGTTTCATGGCTGGTGCGTATGATTCGCGAGCAAATCAACGCCCGCGCCTCGCCTTTCGTAAGAGGGGCGGACGCACGCATGCCGCACTCGCCAGTCTCCTTTCACGACTCGCATGCCAATCACTTCGATTCGTCTTCATCGCTCGGCGCTCGCCGCCGCGGCCGCCACCGCGCTGATATTCGGTGCCGCGCACCGCGCCGCGGCGCAGGACAACTACGAGATTCAGGTCTATGGCTCGGAGACGATGCCCGCCGCGAGCACGATGTTCGAGCTGCACAGCAACTTCACCGTCAATGGCAGCCGCACACTCTCGGACGACGGCGAGCTCGCGACGAACCACGCGATTCACGAAACGCTCGAGATCACCCACGGCTTCAGCGACTGGTCGGAGCTCGGCTTCTACTGGTTCACGTCCGTGCCGCGCGGCGGCAACTGGGACTGGGTCGGCACGCACATTCGGCCGCGCGTCCGCGTTCCCGAGAGTTGGGGCTGGCCGGTGGGCGTGAGCATCTCGCAGGAGGTCGGCTGGTCGAAGCGCGAGTTCAGCGGCGACACGTGGACGTACGAGTTCCGCCCGATCATCGACAAGCAGATGGACCGCTGGTACGTGTCGTTCAACCCCGCGCTCGAGAAGTCGCTCCGCGGCCCCAACGCCGCGAAACCGTTCGAGTTCGCGCCGGCGCTGAACGTGGGCTACGACGTCACCAAGCAGGTGAACCTCGCCGTCGAGTACTACGGCGGCTACGGCCCGGTCACCGGATTCGATCCCGTGGCCGAGCAGCAGCACCAGCTCTTTTTCGTGACGAACCTCAATCTCGATCCGCGCTGGGAGTTCAACCTCGGCTACGGGACGGCGTTGACGGCGGGCGGGGATAAGAAAATCATCAAGATGATTCTTGGACACCGGGTCGGCGGGAAGGACTGACGCGGGGTGCCGGGCTGGTAAACGCCGTCGCGGACCCGGCCAACGCGCTGACACCGCTTCTCCTGCTCATACGCGCGGTTACTTCGTCCAGATTGCAATCGTGCCGCAGACCGTCTTTGGCGTGCGCAGTGGCACCGGCGTCGTTGCCGGACCGGAATAGATTTCGATGCCATGTATGGTCTGCAACGGAATCTGATTTATGTTAAATGGTTGCGGCATAGCGGTACCGTCCACGATAACTTGTGCGCCAATGCACGTCATGAAACCATTTAGATCCTTCTTTGCTAAATAATAATCGCGAAATGACAGCTCTCCCCGCTTTATCACGATGATGCCACCGGTATCCACCTGAACGGTTGGAATGCCGTAAAAGAGCGCGTCGGTTTCGATAAGGCGCTTCGCCCGGATTTCATCCTCGGTGATGAAGTGGCCGCCGTTGTGCTGATGAAGCCGACGTGTGAAGCCCCCCGGGTCAGTCAGCGGGGTCGAGATGGATTCCGCGCTGACTGAAACTGCGGGGAGAACGTTCGTGGTCCGCGAGAGCGCTATTGTAACGAGAATTTCCGCGCCAGGCTGAGTCGATACCATCGTCAGCGTCGGCCGATATCCCACTGCTCGCGTCCGGAGCATGAACATGCCTGCTGCAAGCCCGGTGAAGCGTGCGCGGCCCGTGCTATCCGTCTGCTGTTCCCCGATGCTCACCAGTTCTACGGCCACGCCGCGAACCGGGAGCGAATCCGGCCCCGTCAGTCGCGCCAGGATGGTGGATGCTTGTTGTCCGAACGACGAACATAGTGGACATAAGAACAGGAGCGCGGCCATCGCTCGCCAATGAGTGCGTGGCATCGAGTTCTGAGTTCCAGGGAAAGGGGTTCGCGAACCCTGCTGATGCAATCGCGCAACGCACACGCGCTTCTGGCGGCGCGCATTGCGCGATTACAACCGTTCCCTCGGGGTCAGCCGGGGCAGAACCCGTCTGTGCAGATGGCCAGGCAACAACCGGGGCCAGCGGGCGGGTTTGTCTCACATGGGCTTCCGGGCGCGAGACACAACCTTGCCTGAGCGCACACTGCGGCACTTGCGGTGTGCGGTTTCATCGTCAGCGCGAGCAGCGCAGTGCTGACGGACATCGCCAAGGTCCAGAGTTTTCTCTTCATGATTACCTCACGATTGGAGAGCCACCACGAGCAGCACCGTAGCGGCCGGGCTCGCGGGAAAAATCGGCAACGCCAGTTGTAATGGCTCGTGGTGTTATGGCGTTGCCCTCCGGCCGGACATATCGCGGATGATCCGGTTTATCAGAGTGTCGTCGGGCATTCCGAGGAACTCGAGATTGTTGATGAGCACCGTCGGCGTGCCTCGAACTCCCAATTGCGTTGCTGCAACACTGTCCGCGTGAAGAACGCGCTCGGCTGTGGAGTCGTGAAGGCACTCCGTGAAGCCCGATTGATCCACCATCCCGATCGCATGAGCTACGGCCGTCCAATTGAGATTGGCGAGACTGGATTGGTGTGCAAACAGTTCGCGGCCGTACGCCTCAAAGAAGCCGCGGCGGTCTGCACAAATCGCGGCGATTGCTGCGGAGTATGCCTGTGGGTGGATTGGGCTTGCCCCGATTTAATGGACGCGTAAGTGATAGGAGCTACGCCGCCTCTCGCAACTGCTCTTCGTACGCGGCCGGACTGACATACCCGAGCGTCGAATGCCGGCGCTTCGGATTGTACCACGTCTCGATGTAGCGGAAGATCGCACGGCGCGCCTCCGCTCGCGTGTGCCAATCGTGCTTCATCAGCAACTCGAACTCGAGCGTCGAGAAGAAGCTCTCCGCGACCGCGTTGTCGTAACAATCGCCCTTGCCGCTCATGCTGGCAATCATGCCGTGCGTCGCCAGCTCCGCGCGATAGTCGCCGGACGTGTACTGACTGCCGCGATCCGAATGATGAATCAGGCCCGGTACCGGCCCGCGCGCCGCCCGCGCCATCCGTAGCGCGCTCAACGTCAGCTCGTCTTCGATGGTGTCGCGCATCGCCCAGCCAACACAGCGGCGCGATCCGAGATCGAGGACGGTCGCGATGTACACCATGCCTTCACGCGTCGGCACATACGTAATATCAGCGACCCACACACGGTTGATCCCCACGCCGTTCACATCAAAGGCACGGTCCAGCAGGTTCGCCGCGATCGGATGATCGTGATTCGAATCGGTCGTCGTGACACGCGACCGTTTGCGCGGCCGGGCGACCAAGCCCTCCTCGCGCATCAGCCGCGCCACGCGCTTCGGGCTCGCCGGCAACCCCTCGGCCTGCAACTCCTGATGGACGCGCGGCGCCCCGTAGGTCTCGCCACTCTCATGGTGAATGATGCGCACCCGCGCCATGAGGATTTCATCAATGAGTGCGTGCCAACTCGCTTCCGCGAGGCGTAGTACCCTGACGGCGAGACCTCGAGCACTCGGCACATGAGTCGCACTTTAAACTCGCCGCGATGGCGAGTGATCACGGCGTACCTCAACGCGACTCCTTCGCGAAGTACACCGCCACTTTTTTTGCGAACGCTTGCTCCTGGCGCAACACGGCGACCTCGCGGCGCAACCGGCGATTCTCCTGCTCGAGCGTTTCGCTCGGCGTGCCGGATCCGGTCCCGCTCTCGTGCTGCTGCTGCCGAACCCACGCCCGCAATTGGTCCGGACGCACGTCGAGCTCACGACCAATTTGCGACAACGGCACCCCGAGCGCGCGACGCTCGCTCACCAAACGCACGGCTTCGGCTTTGAACTCCGGACTGAAGGAGCGACGTTCACGCCGTGCTGCTGATCCTGCCTTCCTGTTGGATTTCATGCGCCACCTCCGCTCCGAACTTAGAGCGAGTAAGGCGTCCACGAAATCGGGTCAATCACAGATACCCAACGGATAATTGCGATAGACAAGTGCCACGTCATTCGGATGTTCCTGTTGAATCCGCCTCAGCCTTTGGTCCGCCTGTCGGCAGAATGGGCACTGGAAATCAGAAACGATCGTGACGGTTAGCGGCGCGGCCTGACGTCCGATCCGCTCCCCGGTAGCGGCATAAGAGTGCCAATTTGCAACCGGCTCACCGTGATTAATGCCGGGAGGAGTGGCGCTAGTCGCTGCACGCAGCCGGAGCGCAGCCAACGCGAACGCGCCGAGAGTTGCCAGGACAGTTAGCGTGTTCAGCGCATGACGCGCGACAAATCGGCGCATAATTGGCTCATCGTCGTCATCAAGCGACACCTTCGCATATACTCAGAATGAGCATTTAGGTGTATGGTCGCAATACCTAGATTAAGCATATGATAGTTGGTTAGCTTGAAATGTATTTGTGATATGCAGCTCTGGCGCACAATTTCCACCACGTTCCGGACGAACGGCCCCGCTCGCTGTGACTGCCCAGGGTGAACTTTCTCACGATTCCCTTAGTGGCGGCGAGCCTCAAACTCACCGAGCCACGTCGGGGAACGCCGGCCGGGTCAGCCGAGTGCTCCTGTTTGAGTCGAGGAAGCTGCGCCTGCGTGTTTCCGACGCGTTGAGCCCACGACCTACCTCGGTAATCCGGATCGGATAGTTCTCAATTGGACTCGGTACGAAACTGGACGGGCACACCGAAACATTTTCGGTGTGCCCGTCCGAGCTTCTTCTTCATCCCGTTTGGAAATAGCGGTGAAGAGCCGGCAGGCGGCGGCTCTCCGCTATCTGCCAGCGTCCAGATGATTCCAATTCACGATCGCATTGAATCCCATCGCGAACGTTCCCTGCGTCTGCCACCGCCAGTACGGCCGGAACGCGAACATCACCACGTGGCCCTGGCCGACCGTCTCGTCCACCAGCCCGGCGCGCTTCGACAACAGCTCGCCATGCTCCAGCGTGCCGGAGAGCAGCATGTCCGACGCGTTCTCCGGGAACTGCACCACCACGCGCGTCGATGAATTCGGATCGGCCGTGAGCCCGGGCACGCTCGTCGGCGCGGCGCCAAATCCGCCGCGCCCACCGCCGAATCCGGCGCGTCCGCCGCGCCCGCCGGCCGGCGCACCAGCCTGCGCGACGTTGAAGTCATTGCCTTCGCTCGTTGCCAGACCGTACGCGGTCCCGGTGTGGTCCGGATCCCACGCCGAGAGCTTGAGGAGATTCGCCATCGGCGTGGTGTTCTGCGCGATGCTGCCCGCGCGTCCGCCGCGGCCAGCCGCCGCCGCGCCCGCGTCCGCCGCTTCGGCGATCGGTTGCGCGCCCGCGCCGGCGTTCAGCACCGGCGCCTGGCTGAAATAGACCGGCACGTCGGTATGATCGTAGCCATAGACCAGAGGACTGGTCGCATCGGTGATCTGTCCGCGCAGGATCGTGCCGCGCGCGAACAGCGCCGACGCCTGCTCGAGCTTCACGCCCGGCGTGAGATTCAGCTCGGGCAAGATCCCTGATGTGTTGCCCTCGGTGATGAGCGTGCCGCCGTGCTGCACGAATGCGTAGAGCGATTTCATGCCGGCGTCGCCGAGCGCGCCGCGAATGTCGTCCGTGGAATCGGGGTAGCCGAGGGCGGGGAACTGCTTCGTGCGCTTGAACGGAATCGGAACGTCCGCCGCTGCGCCGCCACGGCCACCACGACCGCCTGCCGCATTGCCGACTCCCGCGCCGCCCGCCGGATAGATGATCACATCGTATTTCGCGCGGAGGTCGCCCATCTTCGCCACCGCGTTCTCGCCGAAGTAGTGGTACGGGACGCCGTACGTGTCGAACGCGGCGCGCACCCACCCTTCATCCTGGGTCCGGCTCCAACTGTGGATGTACCCAATGCGGGGCGTCGTGAGCTCGTGCGTCTTCACCGGCGGCGCCGCGGCGAGGGCGTAGCCGTCGAGCCCGAGCTTCACCAATTCCGGTTCGAGCTGCGCGCGATTCGCGTTCGCGATGATGATCGCGCCGGCGCCCACGTGGTGGCCGTCGACGTCGAACGCCGCCTCGGCCGCCTGCATGGCGACTTTCGGGAACTTGAATCGCAGCGAGACGAGGGTGTTGTCGCTGTTGTTCGGCACGACCACGGTGCTGCCGCTCCCCGAGATGCCGCCCGCGGCGACGACCGTCTTCGCCATCGGGATCATCGTCATCGGCTGCCGGAGAATCGCCGGGTCGGTGACCTCGTCCACGGTGATGTTGCGCATCAGCGGAAACGTCCAGCCCGTGTCGTCGTACGGCGACGGGTTGTCGGGCGGGAAGTTCTGGAGCGCGAAGTACATGTCGGCGATGGTGCGGTACGGTTGGTCGCCGCGGACGATGTAGTCGCCCGCGTGGACCTGCACCTTGCCCGCCGTGAACGAGGTCGAGGCGACGTTGAACTCGAGTCCCTGGAGCTTGAGCTCGTTCACCGCGTCGGCTGCGTTCTCGCGCGCGTGCTGGTTGGCCGGAATCACCCACGCGTACACCGGGCCCGTCTTGCCCTTGTTCACCGCCCACTTGTTCTGATCCCAGTAGTTCTCCAGGAACAGGTCCTTGTCCCTGGCGACGCGGTTGAGCGCGAACAGGATTGCCGATTCTTGAATATTCGTATTGGCACGCGGGCTCCAGAGGATGGAGTCGAGCGGCGGGTTGGGTCGGAACCACTCCTTGCTCGTCGTCGTGTTCCCCGGCTTCACCGCGTAGTTGCTGCAGTCGCTGTTCCCGCAGTAGCTCTGCACCTCGTAGAACCGGCCCACGGCGTTGTGCGTGTGCGCGATGAAGAAGAGGTAGTTCGGCACCCAGCCGTCGTAGAAGCCGTACGTCCACACGCCCGGCACGCCGCGCTTGGTCATCTCCATTACGTCGTTCTTCGCCAGGTACCACCACTGGTCGACGATGATCGGATCGAGCGCGTCGTTGTACGGGCCCGTGCCGGTCGACGCGTACAGATAGGTTTGCGCCTCGTGCAGATCGTGCAGGATCGTGGGCGTCCACTCGAGGAACGTCTTCGTGGTGTTCTTGGTGAGATCGAGGAACTGGCCCATGCCGTCGCGGTTGTCGTCGTGCTGCACGTACTTGCCCCAGTACATGAGGGGCAGCGGTCCGCCGCGGCCGCCCGCCGCGCCGTTCGCGCTCGGGTGGTCCTTCTCCCACTGGAGATTGAAGTAGTGGTTGTCGACGTAGGCGTCGCGGCCGTCGGTCTCGATCACCGGCGTGATCATCGTGATCACGTTGTTGCGAACGTTCTGAATGAGCGGCGATTCCTCCACCACGAGGCGGTACGCCAGCTCCATCAGCATCTCGGGGCCGCCGGACTCCGGCGAGTGCATGCCGCTCGTGATCCAGTAGATCGGCTTGGCCGTGTGGATCACCTGCTTCGCCCGCGCTTCGCTCGTCTTCCGCGGATCCGTGAGCTCGTGCAGGTAGCCCTTGTACTTGTCGAGGTTCGCGATCGTCTGCGCGTCGCCGACGACGAACATCGACATCTCGCGCCCTTCCTCGCTCTTGCCGATCACCCAGTACTTCGCGCGGCCGCCGGACGCCTTCGCGACGGCCTCGAGGTAGCGGTTGATGTCCTCGTTGTGATCGAGGTAGCCCGGCGCGCCGATGATGTGTCCGAGGAACTTGAGCGGCGTGGGCACCGTCGCCGACGCGGGCAGATGATCGACGAGCTCCGTCGAGACCCGAGGATCGGAGAGGTCCTTCTTGATCTGCGCGGTGTACTCCTGATCGATCTTCTGCGCGGCCTGCGCGTGCGCGGTGGGCGCGTACGCGAGTGCGGCCGTCGCGAGCAGCGCCAGACTCCAGCGGCGCATCGATCCTGTCGAACGCGACATCCTGACTCCTTATTGAGAAAGGGCGGGAACGGACACGGGACGTGGAACGGGGTGGCGAGCGGGCGGCCGTTCGTGGCGGACCGCCGATCGCGCCTATGATCTACGCGCGAGCACGCAAAAGTGCGAGGATGCTGTAAGCATTCGGCGCCGTGCCTTGCATTGGGCGCCCGAGCGTCGCAGTTGTATCCAAACTCCCAATCGGACGCCAGCCATGTTCTCGCGCGACCTGTCGTACGCCGTTCGCACGCTTCGCAAGAACCCGGTGTTCACGCTCACGGCGATCGTCACCGTCGCGCTCGGAATCGGCGCGAGCACCGCGATCTTCAGCGTCGTGAACGGCGTGCTGCTCCGACCGCTGCCCTATGCGAACGCGGACCGGCTCGCGCTGATCAAGACCGACATGCTCGCGCGCAATGTGCTGAATTTCCCGATCGCGCCCGGGAACGTGCCCGATCTGAAGCAGCACGCCACCGCGTTCGCCGACATCGCGGCCGCGTCGTCGGGGCCCGTGAACTTCGTGGCCGACGATCAGCAGCCGGAACAGATCATCAACGCGGGAGTGACCACCAACTTCTTCACCACCCTCGGCGCGCGCATTCCGTTCGGCCGCAACTTCGCGGAGAACGACGGGACGCCCCCGCCTCCGCCGCCGGCTGGTCAGGCGGCTGCCGCGACGACCACGCCACCGGTGCCGCTCCCCACGATCACGATCCTGAGCTACGGATTCTGGCAGCGCCGCTTCGGCGGCGACTCGTCGGTGATCGGCAAGACCGTGCAGATCAACAACGGGCCGGCGCAGATCGTCGGCGTCGCGTCGCCCGATTTCCGCGTCGAGTTTCCGACGTCGAGCGGCGACCCGCTGCAGCCGGACGTCTACACCGCGCTGCGCGTGAACTGGTCGACCGCGTCGCGCATCAACGTCTTCCTGCGCGTCTTTGGCCGCCTTGCGCCCGGCACGACGATGGCCGAGGCGCGCGGTCAGCTCGCCAAGCTGACGACGGATCTGCAGAACCTGATGCCGATCATGAAGACGGCGAACGCCGTGTGGCGCGCCGAGCCGATGCAAGCCGACGTCGTGAAGGACGTGCGGCCGGCGGTGCTCTCGCTGATGGGCGCGGTGTTGTTCGTGCTGCTGATCGCGTGCGCGAACGTGGCCAACCTGCTGCTCGTGCGCGCCTCCTCCCGCGAGCGCGAGCTGGCCGTGCGCGCCGCGCTGGGCGGCGACCAGCGCGCGCTCATGACGCAGATGCTCGTTGAGAGTATTGTCATTGCGGGCGGCGGAGCGCTCGTCGGCCTGGCGCTGGCGAAGCTCGGTATCGCGCTGCTGCTGCGCATCGCGCCGTCGAGTCTGCCGCGCCTGAACGAGATCGCGCTCGATCCGATGGTGCTCGGCTTCACGATCGGGCTCGCGGCGCTCTCCGCGTTCATTTTCGGCATGCTCCCGGCCATCCGCGCCTCGCGCCCCAATCTCGCGCAGACGCTGCGCGCCGGCGGGCGCTCGCCGGGGCTGCAAGGCGGCAAGCAGTTGCGGAACGGCGTCGTCGTCGCCGAGGTCGCGCTGTCGTTCGTGCTGCTCATCGGCGCGGGGCTGATGGTGCGCAGCTTCACCGCGCTCGAGCACGTCCAGCCGGGGTTCGATCCGAACGGCATCATGACCTTCACCGCATTCAACACGCGTCTGCGCGGCCGCGACGCGGTGCGCGCCTACGAGAATGAGCTCGAGCAGAAGCTGCGCGCGATTCCGGGCGTCACCGCCGTCACCGCGGCGGGCCCGCTGCCGCTGGACGGCGGGGAAGCGAACCTGCGCTACGGACCGCAGGCCGCCGCGGATGACCCGTCGCTCTTCCGTCAGGCGACGGACCATTTCATCAGGCCCGGTTACTTCGCGGCGATGCGCACCAAGGTGCTCGCCGGACGCGACTTCATCGATGCGGACAACGACACGAGCTCGCGCGCGATCATCGTCGACGATCTGCTCGCCGCCAAGATGTTCCCGAGCGTGCCGTTCCCGAGCGTCATCGGCAAGGAACTGCTCGTCCGCGTGAACACGCCCGAGGCGCAGCTGAATCAGATCATCGGCGTGGTGCAGCACCAGCGTCACGAGACGCTCTCCGAACCGGGACGCGAGGCCGTCTTCATCGCCGAAGGACGCGTTGGATTCGGCTCGGCGGCGCGGTGGGCCGTGCGCACGAGCGGCGATCCGTCGCGGCTCTCGCCGCAGATCCGCCGCGTCGTCGCGAGCATCGATCCGCTCGTGCCGATCGGCAACCTCGAGGCGATGAGCGACTACATCGACCACGCGATGGCGTCGACGCGCTTCGCGCTCGTGCTGATCGCGGTGTTCGGCATCGTCGCCGCGGTACTCGCCGCGGTGGGGTTGTACGGCGTGCTCTCCACCACCGTGCGTCAGCGCACGTCGGAGATCGGCGTGCGGATGGCGTTCGGCGCGACGAGCGGCAGCATCTTCCGGCTCATGATCGGCCACGGTCTCATGCTGAGCGGCACGGGCGTAGCGGTCGGAATCATCGGCGCGCTGTCGCTCACTGGAGTGATGCAGAAGGCGAATCTCCTCATCGGCACCGCGCCGACCGACCCGCCGACGTACCTCGCGATCGCGCTGCTGTTCGGCGCGATCGCGGCGCTGGCGTCGTGGATGCCCTCGCGCCGCGCCGCCGCGCTCGATCCGAACGCGGCGCTGCGCGAGGAGTGATCAGCCGCGGAGTGCGTCCATCAGCCGGCGCGCGCGCTCGCGCGCCGGCCCGGGCGACTTGGGCCCGGGCACACCGGCCGCGGGCTCGACTTTCAGTACCGCGAACACGGGCCCTCGCGCCGCGAGCACATCGCCGATCCGCGCCGTCCAATCCTCGAGTTTAGAGAGTTCGAATACCGACGCGAATCCCGCCGCGCGCGCGAGTCCGGCGAAATCGACGTGCGTGCCCGCCGTGCGCTGGCCGCCCGTCACCTCGTAGACGCCGTTCTCGAACACCAGGAGCACGAGGTTCGATGCGCCCGCGCCGGTGATCGACGCCAGGGAGCCGAGGTTCATCAGCATCGAGCCGTCGCCGTTGCACACGATCGCGCGCCGTTCGGGTTGCGCGAGGGCGATCCCGAGCCCGATCGACGTCGCGTGGCCCATTGCCGACGGCACGAAGACCAGGTCGAGCGGCTGCTGCGGGAGCGTCATCCAGTCACGCGCCGGCGCCATCGTGGTGATGACGACGTCGCGTGCACCGCGCGCGGCGTGCAGCGCGACGATCGCGTCGCGACCGGACATGCGCGCGCCGCTCATGCTTTCCCCTCCGCGACCACGATCGCGCCCGGCTTGCCTTCTGACGCGCACGCGCGATGGTGCTCGGCGATCGCGGCGAGCTGCGTCGGCTCGGTGAGCAGCCGATAGTCAATGCGCCACGCGTCGAGAATCGGCTCGGTGAACACGAGACAGGTGTCGCCGGGCAGCGTCTCCTGGTTCAAGTAGCTGCGGTACCCGATGATCGCGAAGATCGGCAGCTTCCAGTCATGGAGCACGTTGCGGATGGCGTCGCCCGACTCGAACAGCCCCGTGCACTGGATCATCACGATCGGCCGTGCACCCGCGAGATACAGCCCGGCGGCGACTTCCCACGATTCGCCTTCGCGGCAGACACGAACGAGCCGCGCGCGTCCGCGGTCTTCTATGGCGGATTGCCACTGGCCGATCGTGCTGTCCGGCACCGTGACGACGTGCGTGATTCCGAGCTCGTCGAGCACGCCGGCGATCTGCTCGCCCGAGAAGAGTGAGCTCACTGGCCTGTCACGGCGGGCACGTTAGGCTTCTGCATCCGGTGCAATCTCCAATGCGCGACGAGGGCTTCCAACCGAGCCAGCGGTAGCGCATAGTATCGCCCGCTCTTCGACTGGTAAAGCAAAGCTACATGGCAAAGACAATCGTCATCACCGGCGGCAGCGCCGGCATCGGCGAAGCGCTCGCCTACCGACTCGCCTCCGAGGGTCACGCGCTCGTTCTCGCCGCGCGCCGCGTCCGCGAGCTCGAGTCCGTCGCCGAGGAAGCCGTGCGTCGCGGCTCGCCGCGGGCGATCGTCGTCGAGGCCGACGTGACGCGCCGCGCCGACGTCGAGCGCATCGCCGATCGCGCCACCGAATTGCTCGGTGGCTTCGACGTCTGGGTGAACAACGTCGGACGCGGAATCACGCGTCACGTGCTCGACCTCACCGAGAGCGACATCGACGAGATCATGGCGGTGAACGTGAAGTCGGCGCTTTACGGCATGCAGGTCGCGGTCGCCCACTTCGTCGAACGGCGCGCTGGCGAGGGACAGATCGTCAACATTTCGTCATTTCTCGGGCGCGTACCGCTCGCCACTCATCGCTCCGCCTACAATGGCGCGAAGGCCGCGCTGAACGCGTTGACGGCGAACCTCCGCGTGGATCTGCGAAAGTCGCATCCCGGCATTCACGTGACGCTCGTCATGCCCGGCGTGGTCGGAACGTGGTTCGGGCGCAACGCGCTCGGGTCGGCCGCCGACACGCCGATGTATTCCGGGCCCTACGTGCAGCCCGTGGACGAGGCGGCCGAGATGATCGCTCGCGCGATCGAACATCCCGTCGCGGAGCTCTACACCAATCCGACCTCGGCGGAGATGGCGCGGCGGTATTTCGAGAACGTTGAAGCCTTTGAGACCGGCAGCGACAACCCGTGGCGATCCGCTCCCGGTTCTCGATGATGATGATGCGGTGGGTCGCGCTGGTGCTAGTGCTGGCTGCGTCAGCGGGCGCGCAACGTCCGTCGCGCACGCGCTCGGCGCCGCTGGCGATCGACGACGTGACATTGATCGACGGAACCGGGGCCGCGCCGCGCGAGCATGTACGAATTCTCATTCGCGACGGCCGCATCGTGTCAATCGAGCACGCGGGCGGCGCGATCCCGGACTCTGTGGGCGTCATCGACGGTCGCGGCCTCTTCGCCATCCCCGGGCTCATCGACGGGCACGTCCATCTCTCCGGCACGTCGTGGGAGAACCGCGTCGACCAGCTCCATCGCACATTGCTCGGCGGCGTCACGTCGGTCTACGAGCTCGCGGGCGACACGCGCCTGAGCGGCGCTCTCGCGCGCGCCGTGATGGCGCACGAGATCGAGGGGCCGTCCATCTACTACTCGGCGCTGCTCGCGGGGCCGCCGTTCTTCATCGATCCACGCGCGATCGGGATCTCCACCGGATTCCGCGTTGGTGAAGCACCGTGGGCGCACGCGGTCACGGCGGACAGCGATCTCGCGCGCATCATCGCCGCGGCGCACGGAACGGGCGCGGGCACGATCAAGCTCTATGCGAGCCTTGATTCCGCGGCGGCGACGCGCGCGACGCGCGAAGCGCACCGCCAGGGCATGCGCGTCGTCGCGCATGCGACGACGTTTCCCGGCAAGCCGAGCGATTTGATTTCCGCTGGCGTCGACATGCTCGCGCACACGCCGTATCTCGTGTGGGAAGGCATGCCGCGCACGGGTGACTGGACCCATCGGGCCGCCGGTGATTTCCTCGGCGTGCGTCCGGACTCGCCCGGGATCGAGCATCTGCTCGAGTCGATGCGCGAGCACCACGTGGCGCTCAACCCCACGTTGTGGGTCTTCGCCGAGTCGCAGAAGCCCGATTCCGCGAGCCGCGTACGCACGCCATGGATGAACGCGGTGACGAAGCGCGCGTCGGACATCGGCGTCACGATCGTCGCCGGCACGGATAACATGTACGATCCGCGCCGCGATTCGCTCCCGACGCTCCATCGCGAGCTGGAGCTCGAGGTTCGGGCCGGGCTCACGCCGATGCAGGCGCTCGTCTCGGCGACGAGCGCCACCGCGCGGGTGATCGGTATCGACAGCGCGCGTGGATCGATTGCGGCCGGCCGCGATGCGGACATCGTGCTGCTCGACGCAGATCCGCTCGATGACATTCGCAACACGCGTCGCATTCACGCGGTGATCAAGGACGGCCGCGTCGTGACGCCCAACTCGACGCGGAGTGCCGGCGGCGATGTCGCGCCACCCGACTCCAATTCAGTCGATCCTCATGCCGTCCAGCCCGAGCGGCCCACTGTCGCCACGCACGCGTACACCGTCGCGCCAGGATATCTCGAGATCGAGAGTGGCGTCGAGCACGACGACGACGGCTCGATCGGCATACCGACCGAGCTCAAGGTCGGATTGGCGAGCCACGTGCAGCTCAGCCTCTTCGCACCCGTCGTGCGTCCGCCGAGTGTCGGGGTTGGCGCGGGCGATTTTGCCGCCGGTGTGAAATGGAGATTGTTCGACGACGCGCCTGTGCTCGGGCGCTTTGCCGTTCTGCCGTCGATCAAAGTCGCAACGGGTTCGTCGGCCGCCGGCCGCGGCACCGGGACGACGGACGAGTCGCTGCTGCTCATCTCGAGTCACGACCTCGGACCCGTCACGATGGATCTCAACGCCGGCTACACCTGGCGATCGGGAAACGGCGCGAACGCTCCGACGCGCGCTTCATTGTGGACTGCGTCGTTTGGCGGCCCGTTGTACGCGTCGCTCGGCTGGACGGCCGAGTGCTTTGGTTATCCCGCGACGCACGGCGGGGCGGGGCAGCCAGGCAGCGTCGCGCTCCTTGCCGGTCCGACGCTGCTCGCGCGGCCGTGGCTCGCGTTCGACGCCGGCTTCATCGCGCCGATCGCCGGCCCGCAGGCGCACGCGCTTTACGCGGGTGTCGTCTACAACGTTGGGCGGTTGTAGCGCGCGCGGAGTCTCGCCGACGCGGTGACCGTGCGGCATATTTGGCCCCGCACGTGCGACCCACCACCCAGGAAGGATCTCATGCAGACTGTCCTGCGACGTCTCGCTCCTGTCGCGGCATTGTCACTCGCCGCGACGCCGCTCTTCGCGCAAGGACGCGGCGCCGCCGCTCCCGCCCAGAGCTTCAACGTTTCCTCGAACCCGGTACTCTCGGCGTTCCACTTCCGATCGATCGGCCCCGCCAGCATGGGCGGCCGCCTCGATGACATCGAGGTGTCGCTCAGCGATCCGAACGTCATTTACATCGGGTACGCTGTCGGAGGCGTCTTCAAGTCGGAGGACAACGGCGTCACGTTCAAGCCGGTCTTCCAGACGTACAGCAGCGCGTCGATCGGCGACATCGCGATTCATCCGACCAACCCGAACATCCTGTACGTCGGAACGGGTGAGCCGAACAACCGCCAGACGGCATCGTTCGGCGACGGCGTCTACAAGTCGACCGACGGCGGCAAGACGTTCACGAACGTCGGGCTCCGCGAGACGCAGTCGATCGCGCGCATCGTGATCGATCCGCGCAATCCGGAAGTCGTCTACGTCGCGTCGCCCGGGCACCTGTTTGGTCCCAACGCCGAGCGCGGCATCTTCAAGACGACGGACGGCGGCAAGACGTGGAACAAGATCAAGTACATCGACGAGAACACGGGCTTCACCGACATCGTGATGGATCCGTCGAACAGCAACGTGCTGTACGCCGCGAGCTATCAGCGTCGGCGCACGAGCTGCTGCTTCAATGGCGGCGGCCCGGGCAGCGCCGTGTGGAAGACGGAGGACGCCGGCAAGACGTGGTCGAAGCTCACGAGCGGTCTGCCGACGGACACCTTCGGTCGCATCGCGTTGAGCGTCGCCGCGTCGAGCCCGAACGTCGTGTACGTGCAGATCGAAGCCGGCGAGAGCGGCACCGCGTTGAAGCCCGGCTTGAGCGGTGAGGCGCTCGCCACTGGCGGCAGCGGATTCGATTGGTGCAACAACGGCGGGCCGGCGCATGGCTTCACGGGGCGCGGCGGCCGCGGCGGTGCGCAGCAGCCCGAATCCACCGCGACCCGCAAGCCGCCGACGCCGAATCCGGCCGAAGGCGGCGTCTTCCGCTCGGACAATCGAGGCGGATCGTTCCGCTTCGTGAGCAACTGCGACGCGCGGCCGATGTACTTCAGCCAGCTCCGCGTCGACCCCGAGAATCCGAACACGATCTACGTGGCGGGTTTGCCGGTGGCGAAGTCGCTCGACGGCGGCAAGACGTTCGCCACGCTCGATGAAGCGGGCGGCAACGGCGAGCCGGCGCACGTCGACCAGCACGCGATCTGGGTCGACCCGCGCAACAGTAAGCATCTCATGATCGGCAACGACGGCGGCCTCGACATCACGTACGACCAGGGGAAGACCTGGGATTTCGTGAACACGATGGCGACCGGGCTCGCGTACGTCGTGACGGCCGACAATGAGCATCCTTATAACGTCTACACCGGCCTCCAGGACAACAACAGTTGGGGCGGCCCGAGCTCGAAGCGCGGGCGCGGCGGCATCACGAACATGGATTGGTTCGGTATGTGCGGCGGCGACGGCTTCTACACGGCGGTCAACGTCGATCATCCGAACATCGCGTACTGCGAGTCGCAGGACGGCAACACGCAGCGCTACGACCTGAACGCCGGCGTCACGGTGAGCATCAAGCCGAACGCCGGTCCGGCGCGCCAGGTGGCGCAGGCGGGCGGCGCGCGCGACAACTCCGCGTGCATCGACGGCCGCGCGCCTGGTGGCCGCGGCGCGGGCGGCGGCGGTCGCGGTGTCGCACGCAAGAACGTCATCAACAGCGAGCCGGGCGATCAGTATCGATTCAACTGGAACACGCCGGTCATTCTCTCGCCGCACAATCCCGACATCGTCTACATGGGCGGCAACCGGCTCTTCAAGTCGTACGACCGCGGCACGAGCTGGGTCGCGAGCCCCGATCTCACCAAGCAGGTCGATCGGTGCAGCGTGAGCGTCATGGGCGTGGCCGGCGACAAAGCGCAGCTCTCGAAGAACGACGGCCTCTCGCAGTACAGCACGATCATCTCGCTCTCCGAGTCGCCGGTGATGCCCGGTGTCGTGTGGGCCGGCACGGATGACGGCAACCTGCAGGTGAGCCGCGACGGCGGTCTGACGTTCACCGAAGTCGGCCACAACATCCCGGGCCTGCCGAACGGCGCGCTCACGAGCGACGATCCGTTCTGGATCTCGCGCATCGACGCATCGCACTTCGACGCCGGCACCGCGTACGTCTCGATCGACGGCCACCGCAGCGACGACCTGCACCCGTACGTCTACGTCACGCACGACTACGGCAAGACCTTCCAGAGCGTCACGGGCGACCTGCCGAGCTATGGGAACGTGCAGGTGGTCCGCGAGGATCCGGTGAACAAGAATCTTCTCTTCGTGGGCACCGAGTTCGGGCTCTACGTCTCGACGAACGACGGCGCGCACTGGGAGAAGTTCATGAACGATTATCCCACGGTCCGCACGGATGACATTTTCATCCAGCAGCGCGAGCACGACCTGATCGTCGCCACGCACGGCCGGAGCCTCTGGATCGCGGACGACATCTCGGCGCTCGAGCAGTTCACGCCGCAGGTGCAGTCGCAGGACAGCTACCTCTTCACGCCGCGTCCGGCGGTCGACTACAAGAACGATCTCACGAACAACCCGCACATCGGCGGCGAGAAGAATTTCGTCGGCGAGAACGCGCCGCGCGGCACGGCGATCAGCTACTACCTCAAGTCTCCGGCGAGCGACGTGAAGCTGTCGATCGTCGACGCGATGGGCCGCACGCTGTGCACGACGAACGCCCCCAACGACGCGGGCATTCACAAGGTGCAGTGGACGCTGGTTGCGCCGGCGCTCGCGCCGCAGGGCGGGGGCGGTGGTGGGTTCGGGGGCGGCTTTGGTGCGCAGAACGGTCCGCGCGACGAGAGCTGCAGCGCGGCGTTTGGCGGCCGCGGCGGGTTCGGCGGCGGCGCGGGCAACGCGATCGTGCCGGGCACGTACAGCGCGAAGCTCACCGTGAACGGCCAGAGCTACACGAAGCCGGTCGAAGTGCTCGAGGACATCTGGTTCAAGGCACGTTGACCCCGCAGCGGGGTTGAAAAAGAACGGCGCGGAGCACTTCGCTCCGCGCCGTTTTCGTCCCGTGCTCAGGCATTACTTTCATATTCGTGGATCGACCCAGACGAACTCCGGAATACGAAGCGCACCTCAAGGAGCGCCAGGACCGCGCCGGCCGGTTCGGCTTCGCCCTCGGCTGCGTCGCCGCCGTCGCCGCGCTGGCGATCAATCTCTGGCGGATCGGGCCGCCGTGGAGCGCACTCACGATCGTCTCGGCCGTCCTGATGGCCGCCCTCAACGTGCCGATCGGCATCGCGCTCGGCCTGCTCGGCGAAAAGGTGACCCGCAAGCCCCCGGGACCGCGGCGGTAGCACTCTGTCATCCCGAGCGAAGCGCTCCCTCCCCGTTGTCATCCCGAGCGGAGCCGCGTAGCGGCGGAGTCGAGGGATCTGGGCTCGTGGAGCGCGCCCGATCCCCGACGAGCCGGGATTCCTCGACTGCGCTCGCATTCGCTCGCTCCGCTCGGAATGACCCGCGCTACGCCTCGAACACGAGGCTCATACACGTCACTCCGCCCTCGACTTTCGCGAACTCTGATACAGAAACTGGTATCGTCGCGAACCCCTCATCCACGAGCAGCCGCGCCGTTTCCGGGAACGCGTCCGAGACGATGATCCGGTCCCGCACCACGAGCACGTCGCCCGCCCACGGCTCGCGCGCCGGCACGCCGACGAGCCGGCTCTCCGGGAGCGGCGACACGTCGATCCAATCCCGGTTGACGAGAAAGCGTCCGTCCGCGAGCGCGCTGCACGCCGTCTTGAGATGCAAGCAGCCCCGCACCGGGACCGCCGTCACCTGGTAGCCGTACGGCCGCACGATCTCGCGCAGCGCCTCGACCGCCGGCGCGTTCGTCCGCGGCGAGAGTCCTACGTAGAGCGAGCGCCCGGCGCGCACCACGTCGCCGCCGTCGATCGTCGCCGGAAGCGACACGCGCGCCACCGGCCGGTGCGCGCGAAGCACGGGCTCGATCCCCAGCGGCTCGCCGCGCCGCGACGGTGCGCCCATCGACATCATGACCGCGATCTCGTCGAGCACGATCGCCGTGTCCTCGACGAACACGCCGTCCGGCATCTCGCGATTCACCTCGAGCGCGATCACATCCGCGCCGCAACTCGTCAGCGCATCGCGATAGCCGGCGTGCTGCTCGCGCGCGCGCGCGTAGTCGACACGGCTGTCCGGCACGTACGTCCGCTCGCCCTCCTGCATCCTGAGCGAAGGCAGGTTGGTGATCGCGATCAGGCGGCCGGGCGCGGGCGTCATGGATTGCTCGTCACGCCGCCGGCGTAGGCTTCGCGCAGATATTCCTTCTCGCTCGCCGCGCCCACGAACAGGTTGTCCGGAAACTTGCGATACCGGAGCATGTCGTCGTAGATGCTCGCGTTGTCGTACGTGTTGAGCCCCATGCCGGCGAGATACTGCAGCCGGAGGTTGCCGTCGCGATTGAGCTGCGCGTCGGAGAGCCACGGGGCGAGGTCGCGCGCCTGGCCGCCATAGGTCGTGAGCAGCGACAGCGCCGAGTTGAAGCCTACCTCGGCCAGTGATTCGCGTACGCGGTCGTAGTCCGGCCGCGCGAGCCGCTGCTGCAACGAGTCGATGTCGATCGGCTGCGGCGTCGCGTGGCCGGCGAGCAGCACGTCGTAGCCGCGGCCCTGAATGTCGTTGCTCCACACGCTCCCGTCGGGGAACACGTCGAAGAACGTCGCCAGCTCGCTCTTCACCACGTCGGGGTAGCTCTCGTAGAGCGGCACCCACTGCGTCACGACGCCGCCGGGATTGAGATGCTCTTTCACGAGCTCGAAATACTCTTTCGTATACAACGTGGCCGCGCCCTTCACCCACGGATGGATCGGGTCGGACGTGATCACGTCGAACTTCTCCTTCGTCGTGAGGATGTAGTGCCGCGCGTCGTCGTAGACGATCTCCACGCGCGGGTCGTGCGCGACGTTGTTGTTCTCGCGCGTGAAGTACGTCGACACCACGCGCGGGATCAGCGGCTCGATCTCGCAGATCACGATCCGCTTGATCCCCGGATACGTCACGAACGAGCCAGCCGTCACGCCCGCGCCAAAGCCCACCACGAGCACCGATTTGGGATCGTGGTCGAGCAGCGCCGAGATGTGGCCGAGCATTCGCTGAAGCCGCATGTCCTGCGGCAGGCTCGACGCCTCCACCTTGCCGGACACGTGGAAGTTCCGCGCGCCGCTCTCTTCCTCCGACACCGCGATCGACGAGTTCATCCCCTCGCCGACGTACAGGTACCTGGGCTGCGTCGTGTACGTCGGAAGGAAGCGGCCATACGCGATCAAGCCGTCGGGCACCTTTGGCACGCTGGTGAGCAGCGCGACCGCGATCGCGAGCGCGACGGCGATCGTCACCAGCGCTGGTTGACCGAGCGCCGCCTCGGCGCGCGCCGGCGTTCTCGCGCCGCTCGATTCGCTCGCCGCGCCAAAGATCGATCCGAACGCCACCAGCGCCGAGATCGCGGCGATCGCAATCAGAAGCTGCTCGCCGTGTTGCGTGCCGATCTGCGGAATCACGACCACGCTGAACATGAGCGATCCAATGATCGCCCCAATCGTATTCGCCGCGTACACGCGCGCCACGAGCTTGCCCGCGTCCTGTCCCGGCCCCGCCACCGCCGCGATCGCGAGCGGAAAACTCGCGCCCCACAGGAATGCCGCCGGGAACACCGCGACCAACGAGCGCACGAGATCCAGCTCGAACGTGATCCACGGACTCGGCGAGAGTTGCGGATTGATCGGCCAGTAGGGCAGCGACTGCGTCGTCATGTACGCCGTCCACGCCACGCCGATCGTGAGCAGCATCTGGCTCCAGCCGAGCGCCGCGCGCGGGCGAGGACCGCGGGCGAGCCACGCGCCCGCGCTGCTGCCGAATCCCAGCCCGATGAGAAATACCGCGAGGATGATCGAGAACGTGTAGACCGACGCGCCGAGCATGAGCGACAGCACGCGCGTCCAGAGCACCTCCGCGCCGAGGGCGGTGAGCCCCGAGAGGCCGATCGCGAGATAGATCCAATTCGCGCGCGGCGCGGGCGCCGGACCGCTCTCGCCATCGCGCGCTTCCTGCACCGCCGGTCGATGCGGCGCGCGCTTCGAGAGCGCGTAACCCATCCCGGCGATCGTGAAGTTCACCGCGGCCGCGACGACGGTCGTCGTCGCCATGTCGTGCACGCGCAGGAGATAGAAGCCCGCGATGAGACACCCGAACACCGCGCCGGCGATGTTGCTCCCGTAGAAGAAGCCCAGCCACGACACGCCGGTCGGTGTGCTTTCGACCCACCGCGCGATCGCGGGCAGCGTCGCGCCCATGAGGAGCGTCGGGGGCAACAGGCAAATCGCGCAGATCACGCCGCGCCACAGAATGCCGAGCAGTCCGTGCATCGCGGTCGCCGTGTACACGCCGCCCATGAGCGGGACCACCACGAGCACGATCAACCCGAGCACGCCGATTCCGCCCTCGAGCATCGCGTAGATGCGCAGCGGATGCTGCGCCGGCGAGACGAACTGCGGCAGCAGCATGCTCCCGAGACACATGCCGCCCATGAACGTGCCGAGCAGCACGCCGAGCGACACGGCGGACGATCCGATCACCAGTTGCAGCAACTGGAACCAGACGATCTCGTAGATCAGCGCCGCGCACCCGCTGCCCACGAAGAGCACGAGCAGGAGCGGCATGAATCGCTGAGTCGGTGGGAGCGCGAGCGGCTGCGAGCTCGCGTGCGGCTGGCGGGCGGTCTGCTTCGGCATCTGCTGCGGGGCGAAGGACAGAGCTGGCGACGGGAGGGGGATGATTCTCTTACGCCCAAGCCCGGCGCAGGGTTGGACCTGTACGCGTTCGATCGGGCACGCTAGGCTTCCGCGCCCCATGCTTTCGTCTCTCTGCGTGTTCTGCGGCTCCGCGTCAGGCGACTCGCCGGGCTTCGTCGAAGCGGCGCAGACGTTCGGGCGCGAGCTCGCGCGCCGAGAGATCCGGCTCGTGTACGGCGGCGCGAGCGTTGGCCTCATGGGCGCGCTCGCCGACAGCGTGCTCGCCGCCGGAGGCACGGCGATCGGCGTCATTCCGCATGCGCTCGTGAAGCGCGAGCTGGCGCACCGCGCCCTTACGGAGCTGCACGAGGTGACGACGATGCACGAGCGCAAGGCGGTGATGGCCGAGCTCGCCGATGCGTTCGTCGCGCTCCCCGGCGGACTCGGCACGCTCGAGGAGCTGTTCGAGATCTGGACCTGGGGAATGCTCGGCATCCACGACAAACCCTATGGCCTGCTCGACGTGAACGGATTCTTCGAGCCCCTCATCGCGTTCATCGATCACGCGCGCGACCACGGTTTCATCCGCGACGAGCAGCGCGCGCGCCTCATCGTGGAAACGGACGCGAGCCGGCTGCTCGATGCGTTGAGCAGACGGCTCGCGTAACTCCTGACCGTTTGCGCTATTTCGACAGCGCGAACTGGAACGGCATCTGGACGAGCTGCTTGACCGCCTTGCCGCCCACCTGCGCGGGATAGAACCGCATCTTGGGCAGCGCGTGCTTCAGCGACTGCGTGAACAGGTCGTGGGTCGATTTGAGAACTTTGAACGTCGCCATGTCGGCATAGCCGGAGGTGTCGACCGTGAACTGGGCGAGCACCTCGCCTTCGATGTGCGCGGCGCGCAGCATGTCGGGATATCGCGGGGCCACATTCCCGGGGTACGGCTGCACCGCCCGTTCGACCTGGAACTCGAAGTACGTCTGGTTGTCGTCCACGTGCGTCGGCGCAATGCCTGCCCGCTGCATGCGAACCGGTGCCGGCGCGCGCTGCGCCGCGGCCGCTGGCGCATCGGGACGCAGCGGCGTCCCGAGCGCGGTCTTGCTGAGTGAGAACTCGAACGGCATCTGCACGACCTGCTTGACCGGCCGATTTCCGACCAATGCCGGTGCGAACTTCATCGTCGCGAGCGACTGCCGCACCGCGGCCGTGAACAGATCGTGCGTCGAGCGCAGCACTTTGAAGGTGCGCATGTCCACCGTGCTGTCCGGGTCCACCACGAACTGCGCGAGCACTTCGCCCTGGATGTTCGCGCTCCGCAGCAGATCCGGGTATCGCGGCGCCGTGCTGCCCGTGATCGGGTGCGCCGTGTTCTCGACTTGAAATTCGTAGTACGTCTGATTCGGTGCCTTCGACGGCGTCGCCTTCGGACCGGGCGCCGTTGGATTTTCCGTCTGGAGCGAGCACGCGAGGGCGAGCGCGCCGGTGGCGACGAGCACGCCGCCGATCATGCTCGCGCGCACGAGCCGTTGCGTCGAGCGTTGCATGGCGAGAATCCTCCGTTCGAGTTGACTCGTGGGTTCGGAGAGCATGGGAGCGAAGAGCGTGGGCGCGATCCCGCGCCGCTGCGCGATCGTGAGCATCAACAGCCCGTAGCGCTCGGGCGTGGGATGCGCCCGCAGCACGCGCGCGTCGCAGTCCATCTCGATCGCGAGCCGCAGCCGACGCACGCAGTACCAGAGCGCCACGTTCCACGGCATGAGCGCCGCCGCCAACGCCGCGATGAACAACAGCAGCGGATCGCGCGCGCTGCGATGCTCCTCTTCGTGCCGCAGCACGAGCGCGCGGAGCGGCGCGTCGAGCGCGAGCGTCCACTCGGGGAGCACCACGTCCATCGCGTGCAGCCCGATCACCGCCGGGCCGACGTTGTTGGAGATTCGTACGTGCGCGCCGTCAACCACGCGTGAGGGCCAGTCGCGGCGCGAGCGGCGCAGCGCGATGAGCCCCGTGACCAGCCGCCCGACGAGCAGCAGCGAGAGCGCGATCCACGCCACGAGCAGCCCACGATCCACGACCGCGGTCAGCGCGGCGCGCAGCGACTGATCGCCCACCACCCGCATCGGCTGCACCGTGACGGCCCACGGCACAAACGTGGCCGGCGCCGCCGCCTTCGGCAGCAACCGCCGCACGACGTCCGTCAAGGGCCACGCGATCGTCGCGAGCACAGCGCCGAACCACACCAGCCGCCGCGCCCAACCGCGCGCTTCCGCCACGCGATCCATCGCCAGCGCCGCGATCGCGACCAGCGCACCGACGAGCGCGGCATACGACATCCATGAAGCGATCATCGCCGTCCTCCTTTCTTGCCTGGTGGCACCTTGCCTGGTGGCGTCTTGCTCGGCGCGAGCAGCTTCCGCAGCCGGCGCATGTCGTCCGCCGAGAGCGACTCGTCTTCCACGAGTTGCGCGATGAGCTGCTCCGGCGATCCGTGAAACAGCTTGTCGACGATGCGCGTGAGCGCGCTCCGGCGCGCCGCGCGCCGCGCGATCTTGGGGTGATAGCGGTGCGCCTTCCCCTCGGCGGTGTGCGACACGAGCTCCTTCGCCTCGAGATTGCGCAGGATCGTGAGCACGGTGGTGTACGCGAGATCCGCCGGCAGTCGGTCGCGCACCTCGGCGACCGTCCCGCTGCCCAGATCCCAGAGCACGCCCATCACGTCCAGCTCGCGATCGCCCAGCACGAATTCACCCATGGCTCTGGCCTTTCTACTAAGGTGGTAGTAGAATAAGCCCCGATTGCGACCCTGTCAACTATGAGCATAGCAGATCGCCGTTCCGCGCTCCGCCAAACCGTTCTCGCGGCAGCCGGCCTCGTCCTCGCCGCCGCCGTGCGGCTTGGCGCCCAGACGCCGGACGCCATTCAACTGAAAGGCCTCGTCGACGGGCTCACGGTCACGCCGCGCGTGCTCTTCGTGGCGCTCCGACCCGGCGACGAGAATCTGCCGCTCGTTGCGTGGCTCTCGCGCGCGCGCCACGTCCAGACCGGCGTACTCTCGCTCACGCGCGGCGAGTCCGCCCCCAACGTCGTCGGGCCCGAGACCGGAATCGCGCTTGGCGCGATTCGCGTCGAGGAAGCGCTCGCCGCGCGCCGCATCGACGGCGCCGAACAGTTCTTCACGCGCGATTACGATTTTGGCATCGCGCGCGATACCCTGGATGTCTTCAGGCAGTGGGATCGCGACTCGCTCGTGGGCGACATCGTCACCGTGATCCGCTCGTTCCGGCCGCAAGTCGTCATTACGGAATCCTCTATAGGAACCGAGAAACTCGATCCGGAGCTCCAGGTGTTGGCGTCGGTCGCGCGGGACGCATTCGATGCCGCGAACGATTTCCGGCGCTTCCCATTCCAGCGCTTCGGCCCGGGTTGGCGGCCGAGCAAGCTGTATCGCTATGGCCCGGGGCTCGCCATCGCGACCGACGCGTACGATCCAACCATGGGCCGCACGTACGCCGACCTCGCGCTCGACGCGCGCGCGGAGTATCGCTCTCGCGGGCTCGCGAGCGCCGCGCCGCCGCGATCGACGAGCGATCTCGAGCTCGTCGTGCCTGCTCGCTCCGACACCGCCGTGCGCGAGCAGTCGATCTTCGACGGCGTCGACACCACGTTCATGCCGCTCGGTGCGTACGCGCCGACGACGGTCGCGAGCGCACTGCCGCTGATGATCGCGTACGCCGATTCGGCGCGGCGCGCCTTCGACATCAACGACTTCGCGGCGGTGGTGGCGCCGCTCGCCCGGTTCGCGCAGCTCGCGACGCGCGCGCGCGGCGAGCTCGCCTGGTGCCGCCACGCCGCGTTGAGCGCGATGCCGCTCGAGGTGCCGGGCCGCGCGTGCAGCGTCAACACACTCGATCTCGATGCCGCGATCGATCTCGTTCGACAGCGCGCGACGACGGCGCTCCTGGCCGCCGCCCGCGTGACCGTCGATGCGACGTCGGACCGCGAGCTCGTCGCGCAGTCCGACACCGGCGTGGTGACCGTTGCGATCGCGAATCATGGCACGCTCCCCATCACGCTCCGCGACGTCTCCGTCTGGGGGAGCATGGACCGCGATTCGGTTGCGATCGTGATTCCGCCCGACAGTGCGGCCCACGTGATGCGCACCGTCGCCGGCCTCGCGAGCCCGCATCCGTGGTGGATTCAGAATCGATCGCACGGCCGCTTTCCCGACGCGCTCTCCGCCGCCGACGGTATCGATCGCGCGGGGCTGATCCCTTCGAACCTCACGGTGCCAGGTGTCGCGGTGCCGGAGAACATTCGCCGAGCCAGCGACGCGAGCGTGACGCTCACCATCGCCGGCGCCACGGTGAGCACGAGCGTCGGCCCCGTCGTGTTCCCATACGCCGATGCCGTCGTCGGCGTGCAGCGCCGAGCGATCGCCGGCGTGCCGGACGTGTCGCTGCGCTTCGAGCGGGGCCTCCAGTGGATTCCCGAGCACACGAACGTGAAGCGCAACCTGCGGCTGTTCGTGAGCTCCGCGTCCGATCACGAGCGCTCGTTCACGCCGAAGCCGTACGCGCCCAAGAGCGTGACGATTGACTCCGCCCCGAAGCGGGTGACGCTCGCGCCCCACGAAGCACGCGATATGGTGTTGAAGATGCGCTCGCGCATGGACAGCACGGAGCGGCACGAATTCGGACTGCCCGGCGTCTTCAGCCAGAGCGGCGCGTACACGACCGGGTTTCGGACGATTCAGTATTCCTACCTGCCTCCGATCCGGCTGGAGGGGAGCGCTGGCTTCTGGCTGCAGTCCGTGGAGATCCGCGTGCCGCCCGGGGTGGTGGTCGGGTACGTGGGACTGAACGACGACATCGCCTCAGCGCTCGAGGACGTCGGCGTGCCGCTCGCCGTGATCAAACCCGAAGATCTGCTCTACGCCGATCTCTCAAAGGTGAACGCGCTCCTCTTCGCGCCGCGCGCCTTCGAAGTCCATCCCGATCTCCTGTCGCAGAGCAGGCGCATTCTCGATTTCGTGCGCGGCGGCGGCACCGTCGTCGTGCTTCGCGGTGAGTACGCGACGCTGCAGTCGCGGCTGATGCCATATCCCGTGGCGACGTCGCGGCCGCTGCCGGCGTACATCACGCAGCCGGACGCCGCGGTCTCGGTCGTCGCGCCCGCCTCGCGGCTGCTCGCGTGGCCCAACGCGATCGGCGACGCGGATTGGAAGGAATGGGTGAGCGGCCGCGCGCTGTTCGTGCCCACCACCGCCGATCCGCGCTACACGCGCGTGATCGGCCTCGCCGATCCGGGGCAATCAGTAAACAATAATTCTATTTTGATCACGAGGCTCGGCAAGGGCGCGTTCGTGTACACGGCGCTCACGCTCGATCAGCAGATCGACGGCGGCGTGCCGGGGGCGCTGCGCTTGCTCGTGAACCTGCTCGGCGCCGGCGCGATCAGTCCTGCTGCGCGATGACCGAGACCCGATACCGGATCACCAGCGGCCCATCCTCGCCGGGACGCGTCTCGGGGTAGAGCGCGATCTGCCAGCCGTGCTCGAGCGGAATGTGCACGCCGCGCGACGGCAAATCATAGAGCAGATTGCCCTGCCCGGCGATGCCGCCGTCGGGAACGTGCGCGAGCGCCGAGTCCGCGGCCGCGCCGTAAATTCGGGGAAGGGTCGTGCGCACGAGCCGCTCGAACTTCTCCGGAATGCGCGTGCGGATCATCGGTGTGTCGAATGACAGCGTGACGATGCTGTCGCTGCGCTCGGCGGTGATGCCGTTGGCGAGCGTCGTGCGGCCCCTGTCGAGCACCGGTGCGACCGGAGCGTTCGCATGCCGCGGCGCGATGTCGCCCTGTTGCTTCACCATCACCGGCACGGCGCGCGTCGTATCAGGAGTGGAATTCACGGCCACCACCTCGACCGGCTGTGCGCGGTGCGCCGCTGCCACGAGGCGAGCGCGAATCGCCGTCGCGCCGAACGTGCCGCCCACGAACACCGCGAGCACCGCCACCGACACCGCGCTGCCGCGCAGCAGCAGCCGCTTGCGCTGCGCCTGTGCGGCGAGCAGCGCCTCGTGGCGACAATGCAAGCACACCGTCGTTCCGGGACGGCGCTCGTGAGTGCAGATGATCTCGGTTTCCGATTGGGTCGGCACGGCCCCTCGCTAGGCGCGGCTACGCGTAGTGTGACGAGTTACGCAAGACCGCGCAACCGCTGATGCCGCATTTTGTTGAGGCCCGTTGACGGCCGGCCAGTCGGCTGGCCGGGGCAGTGGAGCTAAGATTCATTGTATCGGCACACTTTTGACTCACACGGGCGGCATGACAGAATCGACTTCAGGAGACTCCACGACCCAGCCGGACAGCGCGCTGGGCTTCACCGCCCTCGGGCTGGTTCCGGAACTGGTGGCCGCGGTGGCGGCGCTCGGCTACGAGGAGCCGACCGACATTCAGCGGGAGGCGATTCCGCCGCTCCTCGAGGGGCGCGACGTCCTCGGCCAAGCCGCCACGGGCACCGGCAAGACGGCCGCGTTCGCATTGCCGCTGCTTCAGCGCATCGGCGAGTCGCGCAATGATGACGAACGGATCGTCCGCGGAATGATCCTGGTCCCGACCCGCGAGCTCGCCATGCAGGTCGCGGAAGCGGTCCATCGGTACGGACGAGAGTACGGGATTCGCGTGCTCCCGATCTACGGTGGCCAGGCGATGCAACAGCAGCTCCGCTCGCTCAAGCGCGGCATCGACGTTGTCGTCGCGACGCCGGGCCGCGCCCTCGATCACATTCGGCGGCACACGCTGCGTTTGGCCGATGTGAAAATGCTCGTGCTCGACGAAGCTGATGAGATGCTCGACATGGGCTTCGCCGAGGATCTCGAGGCGATCCTGGCCGAGATGCCGGCGTCGCGGCAGACCGCGCTCTTTTCGGCGACGATGGCGCCGGCGATCCGCGCGATCGCATCCCGCCACCTCACCGAGCCGGTGCGCGTGACCATCGAGCGAGAGCAGGCCGCGCCCGGCGAGGCGCCGCGCGTGCGCGAAGTCGCCTACGTCGTGCAACGCCGCCACAAGGTCGCGGCGCTCGCGCGCGTGCTCGACATGGAAGCGCCAACGTCGACGATCGTCTTCTGTCGCACGCGCACCGAAGTCGACGAGCTGACCGAGACCCTCGGTGGACGTGGTTATCGCGCCGAAGCGCTGCACGGCGGATTGTCGCAGGAACAGCGCGACCGCGTCATGCGCCGCTTCCGCGACGGCGCGTCCGAGCTGCTGGTGGCGACCGACGTTGCGGCGCGCGGACTCGACATCGAGCACGTCTCGCACGTCGTCAACTTCGACGTGCCGTCGTCGCCGGACGCCTACGTGCACCGCGTGGGGCGGACCGGGCGCGCCGGCCGCGAGGGCGTCGCGATCACGCTCGCCGAAGCGCGCGAGCATCGGCTGCTCCGAAACATCGAGCACGCCACCAAGCGCAAGATCTCGATCGAGAGCGTGCCGACGGTCTTCGATCTTCGGGCGCGGCGGATCGAGCTCACGCGTGCATCGCTCGAGGAGCTGCTCACCGGCGGAGAGCTCGATGCGTATCGCGGCGTCGTCGAGTCCCTGGCCGACGAGTACGACGTGCTCGACGTTGCCGCGGCCGCGGTGAAGATGGCCGACCAAGCCGCCGACGGCCGCCCGAGCGAGGATGAGGAAATTCCAAACGAGACGGTCCCGCGCCGCGACGGCAGGCCGCCGCGCGAATCGCGCGGAGGTCGCGACGCGCGCGAGACTCGCGAGCCGCGGGCCAGGCGTGGTGATCGGGGCGACCGGGGCGACCGGGGCGATCGGGGCGATCGGGGTGAGCGCGGTGAGATCGTGCGGCTCTTCGTCGGTCTCGGTCGCAAAGCGGGTGTGCGCCCGGGCGATCTCGTCGGTGCGATTGCCAACGAAGCGGGGGTGGACTCGCGCGACATCGGGGCGATCGACATCGCCGATCGGTTCTCGATTGTCGAGGTCCCGGGCGAAGCCGCTGAGCACATCATCCGCGTACTGCGCGGAACGACGATTCGCGGGAAGCGTGTGCTCGCGCGCCGCGATCGGGATGCGGAGTGACGTCGAATCAGACGATGCGCGTGCGGCGGGCGAGCGCGGACGACGCAAACGTCCTCGCGACGCTGCGCCACGAGTTCAGAGCGTCACGCGCCACACCCGATGAGGCGGAGCATGAATTTACGGCGCGCTGTACGACCTGGATGCGCGAGCGCCTCACCGACGACGCCCATTGGCGCGCGTGGATTCTCGAGCGCGATGATGCGGTCGCCGGCAACATCTGGCTGCAGATCATCGACAAGCTGCCCAATCCTGGCGTCGAGCCCGAGGCGCACGGCTATCTCACGAACTTCTTCGTGCGATCGGAACATCGAAACCGCGGAGGCGGCGCCGCGCTCGTCAGCGCGCTCCTCGAGGATTGCGCGGCGCTCGAGCTCGACGCCGTGTTCCTCTGGCCCACGGACCAGAGTCGTCCGCTCTACATGCGTCACGGTTTTCGTTCGGCAGATGACATGCTGGCGCGCCGTCGTGGCGACGCATCGCACGCGCGGTGATTCGCGGTGATGTCATGAACGACCGAATTGTCGAGCTCGAACGTGGCGCGCTGCTGCTCTCCACCGATCGGGCTCGCGTCGATCGCGACGCCGTGCTCGTGCTCCTCCTCGCGTCGCACTGGGGCGGCGCGATGACGCGCGAGATCCTCGACCGCGCGATCGAGAACTCGATCTGCATCGGCGTCTATGACGGCACGCACCAGCTTGCATTCGCGCGAGCGGTGAGCGATCTGGCGACCTACGCCTATCTCACCGACGTGATCGTCGCCGAACAGGCCCGCGGCCGCGGCATTGGATCGTGGATGGTCGAGACCATTCTCACGCACCCGGACCTTCAGGGCCTCCGCCGCTTCGCGCTCTGGTCGCGCGATGCCGCGGCACTCTACGCGAAGTTTGGGTTCACCACCGAGATGCTGAAATCGACATATATGGAGCTGCGTCCAAGCCGATGACCGAGCGGCGCATCGTCGGCTTTCATCAGGATGAAGAGCGGCACTGGGTCGCGGACCTGGAGTGCGGCCACACGCAGCACGTGCGCCATGATCCGCCCTGGCAGGTGCGCCCGTGGGTCATCACCGAGGATGGCCGACGGCGGTTCCTTGGCACTACTTTGAACTGCGTGAAGTGCGATCGCGGCGAGCCGTGACCGCACGAATCACGAGTGACGGCAGGCTCACCACAATCCCATCCGCCACCTGGAGGCATGCATGACCGCGAAGCTCGAGAAGACGATCAAGCGCGAGCTGGAGCTCGACGGAAAGACCTACACGATCGCCATCTCACCGGAGGGCATCAAAGTCACCGAGAAAGGGCGGCGGAACGGCCCCGAGATGTCCTGGCGCTCGATCATCACCGGCGACGCCGCGCTCGCGCAGGACCTGAAGACTTCCGTCGACGCGACGCAGAGCGAGTAGCCGGCTTCGTCTTCGGGAGGATCGCCGCCCGACTCGGGCGGCGCTTGGCCTCCGCCACCTGATCGAACGTGCACTGCGCTGGCGCCTTCTCCGGTCGCCAGCGCAGAAACTTCGTTCCGTGGCGGAATCGGCCATTCGTGAAGTGGTCGTACTCCACTTCGACGACGAGCGTTGGATCGAGCGCGACCCACTCGCCTGAGCGGCTCGTCGACCACCGGCTCGGCCCACCCGGCGCGCGGCCGGTGAAGCCTGATCCGCCGGCGAGCTTCTCCAGCTTGGGCGTGAGCCGCTTCCGTTCCTCCGCCGAGAAGCTCGACGTGAATCCCACATGGTGCAGGATTCCGTCGTCGTCGTACAGGCCGAGGAGCAGCGAGCCGATGATCTTCCCCTTGCTCGCGTAGCGAAAGCCGCCGACGACGCAGTCCGCCGTCCGCTTTCGTTTGATCTTCTCCATCGCGGTGCGCTCGCCGCTGCGATAGGGAAGATCGAGGCGCTTCGCCATCACGCCATCGGTCCCCGCGCGGCCGGCGAGCCACTGCTTGGCCTGCGCCAACTTGCGCGTCGCGGGGCTCAGCATCACGCCGTCGGACCCGGCGAAGCTCTCCTTCGCGAACGCCTCCAGCGCCTCCCGGCGCTCCGACAACGGCTGCTGTGTGAGATCGTGGCCGCGCGCGTCGACGAGCAGGTCGAACACGAGGAGCACGGCCGGCGTCTCGCTCGCGAGCTTGCGGACGCGGCTCTGCGCCGGGTGAATGCGAAGCAGCAGTGCGTCGAACGAAAGCCCGCTCTCGGTCGGTACGACGATCTCGCCGTCGAGCACGAAGCGCTTGGCCGGGATCGCGGCGACCGCCGCCGCGACTTCGGGAAAGTACCGCGTCAGCGACTGCCCGGACTTCGAGCGCAGCTCGACCGCGGCGCCATCACGAAACGCTAAACAGCGAAAGCCGTCCCACTTGGGTTCGTACTGCCAGTCCGGCCCCGACGGCAGCTCGGTGACGATCCGCGCCTCCATCGGCGCGTACCCCGGCGCGATCGGCAGGCTCACGGCGCCGCGTCGCTCCGATCGTCATCATCGGTCTCGCACGCTGCCACGCGCCGATCGTAGTCCGAGTTGCGGCGCACCGCGCCGGCCGCCGACGGCTGGTCGAGCCCGAGCTCGGTCTGCGCCGTCGGCAGCGGCTCGCCGCCCAGAAAGAGCTGCGTCATGCGATGCTGGAATCGCAGGAACTGCACCGGCGCGCGCAGGCTCTCGCGCGGCGCGCGCGCGACCATGAGCAGCTCCTCGCGTATCTCGCGCGGTAGATGCGTCGACGTGCGTTTGCGCAGCAGCGCCGTGATGCGCATGCTGTCGCGCGCCATCACCGCGCGTTCGATCTCCTCGAGATACTCGAGGAGTCCGCTCAACGTGCGCGAGCGGCCGCGCCGCGCGCGCTCAGCCACGAGTCAGCACTCCGGCCAGCGAGTTCGGTGCCTTCATCCCTCTCGCCCAGAGGTCCCCGATCTTCTCGATGCGCGGCGGCACGGTGTCCATCGTGAATTCCCCGGGATCGAGCTGCTCGTTGATCTCGTTCCAGCGGAGCGGCGTCGAGACGGTCGCTCCGGGACGCGCGCGCACCGAGTACACGCCCGCAACCGTCTTCGCGCGAATGTTCTGGAGATAGTCGACGTACACTGCGCCCCTCGGCCGCAGGCCCACCGACCGCTCGACCGTCGCGATCTTTGGATTTCGCTCGGCCACCATCGTCGCGATGAGCTCCGCGAGCGTGCGTGCTCCGTCGTTCGGCACGCCCCGGCCGAGCGGCAGCACGATGTGAACCCCGCTCGCCCCGGACGTCTTCGGCACCGCGTGCAGATGGAGCTCGTCGAGCACGTCCTTCACCGCGTGCGCGACCTCGACGACGCGTGAGAACGGCGCGCGCGGACCCGGATCGAGGTCGATGATCGAGTAGTCGGCGCGCGTCACCGACTGCACGCGCGAGTGCCACGGGTCGATCGAGATCGCGCCAAGCTGCACGACGTACAGCAGCGTCGCGAGATCGCCGCCGATCAATCGGTCCTGCGTGCGCAGCCCCACATCGGCCACCGCTTCCACGCGTACGGTATCCGGCGCTTCCGCCGGTGCGCGCTGCTGAAAGAACCCTTTCGACGCGACCCCGTTCGGAAATCGCTTCATCACGAGCGGCCGATCGGCGATCGCCGGCAGAATGTACGGCGCGACCCGCACGTAGTACCGCATCAGGTCGCCCTTCGTCTGCTTGGTCTCGGGGAAGAAGATCTTGTCGAGATGCGACACGTCGAGTGCCCCCTCCGGCAGCTCGATCTCTCCGTCGCCACCAGCGCGCTCTATGTCGGTGAGCGCGTCGAGGAGAGCCGCATAGTTCGGCTGCCGTGAGCGGCGCTTCGTTCCCGCGCGCGTGGGGCGAGTCGTGGAGCGCGCGCGCTTGGCCGGCTTCGCGATCGACTCCGGCTCGTGTGTCACCTCGCGCGGCGATTTGTCGTCGCGCACGCCGATGAACACCGGCTGACGCAGCTTTCCATCGCCGGTCCATTCATTGAACTTGATCTCGACCACGACCGACGGACGGGTCCAGTGTGGCCGTTCGTTGGTCTTGGGCGTCGTCGTGAACGGCGACGACTTGCGCTCGAGCTTCGCGAGCCGATGATACATCTCGAGCAGCGACTTCCGCGTGAAGCCTGTGCCCGTGTGGCCCGCGTAGATCAGGTCGCCGTTCGAGTCATAGTAGCCCAGCAGAATCGCGCCGATGTGCTCGCGCGTGTTGCGCGGCTCCGTCCATCCGCCGACCACGAACTCCTGCCGGTGCTCGATCTTGAGCTTGAGCCAATCCCGCGAGCGGCGGCCGGGCTCGTACGACGCATCGGCGCGCTTCGCGATCACTCCTTCCCAATCGTTGCGGCGAGCGGTCCGGAGCATCGCCTCGCCGTTCTCGCCGACGTCACTGAGCCGCAGCGCGCTGGTACGACCCGGGGGTTGGAGGAGCGCGGCGAGATGTTTTCGCCGCACGCGCCACGGCTCAGTGACGAGCGTCTTCTTGCCATCGAGCAACAGATCGAACGCGAAGAGCGAGGACGGCGACGCGTCGCGCAGGTGCGCGATCGCGCTCGCATCCGTGACGTGCATCCGACCCTGGAGCTCCTGAAAACGCGCCGGCACGCCGCCGTGCATCGCGACGATCTCGCCGTCCAGCACGAGCGGGCGCTTCGCCCGCTGCTCGAGCGCGCGAAGCGCATCCACGATCTCCGGAAACTGCCGTGCCTTGTCCAGGCCGTTCCGCGTCACCAGCGCCACGTCGCGTCCGTTGACATATGCGAGAACTCGAATGCCGTCGTACTTCGGTTCGAACACCCACCCGTCGCCGCGCGGGAGCTCCTTCCCGATCGTGGCGAGCATGGGGGCGATCGCCTTCATGCCGTCTTACGCCGCGATGCCCGTTTGGCGTGCCGGTGCGTGCTGCCGTGCGCCGCGCGCGTCGCCCGTCCGCCGCGTCCGCCGGAGCGCTTGCCCATCTCCAGGCTTTCCTGGAGCCGGCTCATGAGATCCACGACCTGCGTGCTCTCGCGCTCGTCCGGTTCCGCGACCTCGATCTTTTTCCCCTTCATCTTCGCGTGAATGATCTTCATCAGGTTCGCGCGATAGTCGTCGGTGTACTTGGACGGATCGAACGCCTGTGACAGGTTCGTCACGAGCTGCTCCGCCATCTCGAGCTCCTGCGGGCGCACGCCCGACTCGCTCGGGAAGCTGAAGTCCGAGGTGTCGACCAGCTCGTCCGCGAAGCGCATGATCTCGAGCACGATCGCCTCGCCGACGACCTTCACGCCCGCCAGATGCTCGGCGTTGGTGCGCATCGTGACTTTGCCGATCCCGACCGAGCCGGTATTGCGGATCGCCTCGCGGAGCAGGGCGTACGCCTTCTCGCCGCCCTTGTTCGGGACCACGTAGTAGGGCGTCTCGAAGTAGCGCGGGTCGATCTCGTCCGCGTTCACGAAGTCGAGAATCTCGATCGTCTTGGACGACGCGATCGACGCGGCCTTGAAGTCCTCGTCGGTGAGCACGACGAACTTGCCCTTGCCGTACTCGTAGCCTTTGACGATGTCCTTCCAATCGACGGCTTCGCCTTCCTTCTGGCAGACGCGCTCGTAGCGAATGGGCGACAGGTCCTTCTTGTGGAGGAGCCGGAAGCTCACGCGCTCCTTGGCCTGGACCGCCGAATGCAGCCGCACCGGGATGTTCACGAGGCCAAAGGTCAACGCACCGGTCCAGAGTGGACGCATCACAAATCCGTAATTAGAGAAAACTAAGCACCGCGCCCGCCGGCGCTCGATCGCTGGTGCGCCGCCGCTTCGGCCCTTCGCCGCGGCGTCGCTCCCTCGCGGCGTCCACGATGCGGCCAGCAGGGCTGGCGCCGCAATCGGCGAACCCCCGCCGGCGGGCCAGAATGCAACTGCGATGCTATCAACAGCCTGTCCACATCCGGGTGTGGACAATTGAGAGTTCTCTACATTCGGTCGACACGCGGCCGTGCGAAAAATCGGTTACTTCGCGGTCGCATTTTCCGCGTGACGCGCGGCTCGATCAGGCAGTCGATTCGCGGCGTTCGCAGAGCGAAAAGTCGCCGCGCCCGCGCGAAGGCCAAATCGAATTCCTGCACATCTGTCCACAGCCGTTTTCCACAGGGTCCGACGCGGACTTAAGCGTGCTGGCGAATGAGCTTAGCGAATTTTCGACAATTCTCCACATGCGCTATCCACAGTAATGACAACGACTTATGGAAAACTTTCCTATTGCGCATTGTACCCGGCTTTTCTAGGTTGCCGTCCCGCCTCGCGGCGGCCCCTGATCAGCACCGCGACAACTGAGCCGATTTCGCCATGCATCTCGTGAGTTGCGCTACTCCACACGAACCGCTCGAAGACGCGCCGCGCTCGGCGCTCCTGGCGGACTCCGCGGAAGGCGAGCGATGGGATGGATTCTGGTCGGCGCAGTCGGACGCGTACTTCGTGCGGCGCACGCTCGCCGGCGGCGCGACGGAATGGTATCAGCTCGCGGATGATGACGACGTGAGCCCGAAGCGCGCGGAAGCGCGCGTGCTCACCCTGCGCGCGAAATCGCGATCGCAGTTCGTGGTCGCCCAGTCGCCCAGCGGCCGGCGCATGCTGGTCGGCACCGCGCGGCGTCCCCGCTAGATGCGCGAGGCGTCAGTTCGCGCTGCCGTCGGGCAGCAGCTCGAGTTGTGCGGTGCGCTGCGCGACCACGCGGCGCGCGCCCTCGTACAGCCAGTCGAAGCTCGCGTCGAGGCGCGGGTCGCCACCCGCGGCATCGCGCGCGAGCGTGAAGTGGCTGTACAGGCGGTTGTCGACGCGCTCCGGCTCTCCGTGCAGCCGGAAGAGGAGCAGCTCGGTCGCGGCTTCCGTCAGATGGAACAGCGTGAACAAGTAAAATCTCATTCTTGTTTCATCAACGGGGTCGACGCCGCGCAGGAACTCGGGCTCGCGCAGCGGGCGCTCCTCGCGGATCGACGCGACGAGCTCCATCGCGTGCGACAGCCCCGACGGGCCGGCGCCGCGGAGCACGTGCGTCCACAGCTCGACGACGCGGCGGAGCAGCACGAGATCCCAGCGGTGCTCGTCCTCCGCGGCCGGGAACAGGATCGCCTCGTGCGCCCGCACCCACGCTCGGAACTCGGTCAACTTGTGACCGACCTGCGCGAGGCCCGCCAGGAGCATCGTGCGATAGAGCGCCGCGACGCGCTCGCCGGGTTCGACGGGGAGCGCCGCCGTGAGGATGAACGCGCGATCGGCGCCGATCTCGATGTGCGCCGCGCGCCGCTCCTCCTGCTCGCTGGAGAGAATGGCCGACGGGGAGGCCGCGCCCTCGAAGTCCAGCCACTCGCTGGCCGCGATCACGTACGCGCCGGCCAGCGGCACCACGAACTCGGGCAACGTCTCGAGATCCGTCACCGGCTCGCCGGCGCACACGCGCGACAAGACGCTCATGCCGTATTGAATCGCCGCGGCCCGGTCTTCAGGCGTGACGACTTTAACGGCCCAATGGCGGTCGAGCGTATCGAGTGCGGTCGGGGTGGTCATGTGAACGTCGTGGGACACGGCGAGGCACGGACGGCTTCACCATCGCACACGGATCTGACGGACCGATGTGGATTGAGTAACACTTTGCGACTAACTCGGCGAGTGGTTCGACGCGCCGCCGCGGCGGCGCCCCCAGGCGCCCGGAGCCTGGCCGCCCCGCGGCGCGCGCGCGACGGGAGGGGACGATGAGCATCGAACCCAACGCCCGGCGTCGACTGCGGCTGGTCTATGCCACGACTCGCGATCCCGAATTGCTGAACGACCTGCGACAGGTACTAGAGGAAGACCCGATGTCTTTTGTCCCCAGTGCGGACTTGCTGCGCGATATCGCCCTGTGCGATGCCTGCGCCAAGCACGCGCCGCGGCCCGCACGTGCCGGGCTGTGCGAGGACCACCGCGCCCGGTGGAATCTGGAAGCGTGCATGGCCGACGCCGAGGATGGCGGCGAGGCCGCCTCGCTGCAGCGTCTGGTGCGCGCGCTGCTCGCGTCACCGGACGGCGGCGTCCAACTGCTCTCGGCGTTCGACCGGCAGCGCCGCGCCCTGCGCCTGGTCTGGGAAGCCCACGCGCGCGGTGCGGTCCGGCTCCCCGAGAGCATCGCCGACACGGTGGAGCGCGCCTGCGCGAGCGGGCCGCGGTTCTTGACTGGCGGATCGCGATCCGCCGTGCAACAGGCGAGCTGACGCTCGCGGAGGAAACGCGATGATTCAAGTCAAATGCGTCGGCGGCGAATGCAACGGCCTGACGGTGAAGGTCGAGCCACAACCGACCTACTACGAGGTCGTGGACCCGCGGAACCCCGGGCGCCGCGACTACTACATCCTCGAAGTGGGGCAGTGGGGCGCGCGGCTCGTGCCGGAAGCGACCGCGGAGTGGCGCGCGCGCGTCTGAGCCGCGCCGGATCAACACGCCGCGCTACGCGGCGTTCTCGTACTCCTCGATCGCCCACTCCAGCACTTCCGCCTCGAGCCACCCATCGTCGGCGCGGATCGCGCCCGAGCGCTCGAGCAACTGCACCATGACGCGCGTGTGGCGGAGGACCGCCGACAGCGGCTCGCGCGCGTCGCGCAGCGCATGGACGAATTCACGAACCAGCATTCGAAAAGTCGAACGCGCGTCGCGCGTCGCCCGGACGTGCTCGCGCGCGTCGAGAACGACCATGCGCACCTCGTCCGTCCACTCGAGCAGGAGATTGTGCCGCGCCATCTCCGCCAGGTGCACTGATTCGACTTCTTTCATGCCCTGATAACAGCTCGCCGCGGCCGCGATCTCGGCCGGGACCAGCGAGTACTCGTTTACGGCGGTGGTGGCGCGCTGCGCCGAACCCATCTCGAGCCTCCGTCTCACTCCGTGGCTGCATCGCGAACGGGAGCTGTACGCGGCTGAAGTTCGGCCGGGGCCGCCGGCGTCGCAAGGGCGACAAGCGGACTCGGCCGCCTGCCGCCCCTCGTCGATCACCTCACGCGATCATGCCGGAGTCATCATCGTTCGAGCGGCCGCGACCACGGCCGCGCACGGCCTCGACGGCTTTCGCGCGCTCGTCGATCTCCGCCGGCGACATCGCGAGCGGCACTGGAATCTCGCTCGCCGGATCGCTGCCCGGCGTCTCGGATGCGCTCGCCGGCGCGCTGTTCACATCTTCCGGATCGAGAAAATCATCATCCCGGTTCACGTAACGATCGTTCCCCATAGCCCCCTCCGCCCGTCGTGGTTGCCAGGCATCAAGAGCACGTGTCGAGCCAGCCGATGCCCGCGGCCCGGAGACGGTCGATCGCCTTGCCGAGCACGAGCGGATCGGCGATGAGCGAGACGCGGAAGAAGCGCTCGCCGCCCGGACCGAACGCATTGCCGGGCGTGACGACGACACCGGCGCGGTCGATCACGTGCCGCGTCCACTCCTGCGCGCCGAAGCCCGCCGGAATCGGCAGCCAGACGAACATCGTCGCGTGCGGCGGTTCGGCGGCCCAGCCGAGGGAGCGAAAGCCGTCGACCACGGCATCGCGACGCTCGGCGTAGCGCGCGACGACGGGGCGTTCGAGTTCTCGAATGTGATCGAGCGCGTACGCGGCGCCGGCCTGGATGGGGGCCGGGGTCCCGTAGCCCATGTTCGTGCGGACCGCGTGCAGTGCGTCGATCAGCTCGCGGCCCCCGGCGGCGAAGCCGATCCGCGAGCCGGCCATGTTGAAGGTCTTCGAGAATGAATGAAACTCGATGACGACGTCTTTCGCGCCCGGTACCTGGAGCGCGCTCGGCGCCGTGATGCCGTCGAACGTGAGCTCGCTGTAGGCGAGGTCCGAGATGAGCAGGATGCCGCGCTCGCGGCAGAGTGCGACCGCATCGCGGAAAAACTCGAGCGGTGCCACCGCGCCGGTCGGATTGTGCGGATAATTGAGCACCATGAGGCGCGCGGAGCGCAGGACGCCGCTCGGGATCTCGCGAAAATCCGGGAGAAAGCCGCGGTCGGCGCGGAGCGCCATAAGATGCGTCCGGCCGCCGACGAGCCCGGTCGCGCGCGCATGGACGGGGTAATAGATGTCGGGCACGAGCGAGACCGTGTTCTCGTCCGCGAAGGCGATCGTGGCTTGCGCAATTCCTTCTTTCGCGCCGCTCACACACAACACCTCGCGCGCGGCGTCCAGCTCGACACCGAAACGCCGGCGCATGAAGCCGGCCGCCGACTGGCGGAATTGCTCCGTGCCTCTGAACGGTGGATAGCCGTGGGTGCGCGGATCGGCGTATGCGGCGGCGATGGCGTCGATGATCGGCTTGGGCGTGGGCTGATCGGGGTTGCCCATGCCAAGATCGATGAGGTCGGCCCCCGCGGCCCGTGCTTCGGCCTTGAGCTCGTCCAGCCAGGCGAAAACGTACGTCGGAAGGTCGGTGAGGCGACGCGTCGGGACTAAACGAGCCGTCGATTCGGTCTTGCTGACAGGCGTCCGGGTCGAGGTCGGCATCTCGTCGGGATGAGTGTGCGGGTTCATGAGGCCGCGCGGCCGCTGCCAGCGGCCGCGCGCGGGCCGCGGTCGCGGCCAGCGGAAGATATCCATGCGAGTGACGGGCCCGCGCGGCGCGTGGCGGCCGGCGAAAACGGCGCGAATCGGGCGGCGGGGGCGTTTACCAGGCTCTAACACGCCGGCCGGCCGCCTGGACTTGCATGGAACTCTTAGACGATTATCTATCTATCATACTCCAGAGGGAGCCAGAACGCCCGTGGACGCAGAGCAGTTCCAACGGATCGCGAAAGCGCTGGCCGATCCGCGACGGTTCGAGATTCTCGAGCACATCGCGCGGCAGGCGGAGGTCGGGTGCAGCCGGCTGTGTGACTGCTTTCCCGTCCGCCAGGCGACCATCTCGCATCATCTGAAGGAGCTGGCGAGCGCGGGGCTCGTGGAATCGCGCCGCGACGGACAGTTCGTGTACTATCGCACGCGGCCCGCGGTGTTCGAGGCCTACATGGCGGAGCTCAGGCGCCGGATGGGCGTGGATCTCGCGGCAGGGAACGGCCGACGGCCGCGCGCGGCGAGCAAGAAGCGTACGGCGGCAAAGCGCGGATGAGGCGCCGAGGACGGCGTTCGACCCGCGAGACGTATAGATGGTTGTACAACTGGATGACTATCGGATCTGGCGCCGCGACGGGCGCTGGAGGTGAATGATGTTCGCGACGAGCGATGATCGTGACCTGTTGGATCTCTACATCGACGAGCTGCGCGGCGAGCCCGTACTCACCGCACAGCAGCAGAAGGACCTTGCCCGGGCAATGCGCCGCGCGACGAACGACGAGGCGCGCGAGCGCGCGCGTTCGGAGCTGATCCGCGCCAACCTGCGCTTTGCCTTCTCGGTCGCCAAGCAATATCAGAATCGCGGCGTCCCACTCGGCGATCTCGTGAGCGAGGCCAACGCGGGACTGGTGCGGGCGGCGGACAAGTACGATCCGGACGTCGGCGTGAATTTCATCAGCTACGCCGTCTGGTGGATTCGCCAGGCGCTGCACTCGGCCGTGCAGCGGCAGGGGCGCACCGTCCAGGTGCCGCTGAATCGCGCGGCCGATCTGGCGCGCGTCTCGCGCGCGCAGGAAGTCCTGCGACAGAAGCTGTCGCGCGAGCCGTACGAGGACGAGATCGCGAGCGTCGCGAATCTGTCGCTCGACGTGACGCGCGGACTGGTCGCGCTGCTCCAGCCCACGCGTTCGCTCGACGAGCCGGCGTCGGCGATGGACGGCGGGCGTACGCTCGGCGAGACGCTGGTGCTCGATCGCGGCGAGGACGAGGACGTGCTGCCCGGCGGCGTCGAGAGCGACTCGCGCCGCGAGGCGATCGCGCGCGCGCTCGAGGTGCTGCCGCCGCGCGATCGGCGTGTGCTCGTGCTGTACTTCGGCCTGGAGGGCAACCGGCCGATGACGCTGCAGGAGATCGCGCGCGAGCTCGGCGTCACGCGGGAGCGCGTGCGCCAACTGCGCGACCGCGCGCTGAAGCGGCTGCGCGAGAGCGACACGGCGGACGTGCTGCGCGACGGCATGGCCGCGTAAGCGGGAGCTTGCTCGTGGCAACGCACGAACTCGCGACGCTCGCCGGCGGCTGCTTCTGGTGCCTCGACGCGATCTTCCGACAGCTCAAGGGCGTCGTGAAGGTCGAGTCGGGGTACGCGGGCGGCCGCACGGCCAATCCGAGCTACCACGACGTGTGCGCCGGCACGACCGGCCACGCCGAAGTGGTGCAGGTCACGTTCGATCCATCAGAGATCTCATATCGAGATCTTCTCGGGGTGTTCTTCACCATTCACGACCCGACGACGCTCAACCGCCAGGGCGCGGACGCCGGCACGCAGTACCGTTCGGCGATCTTTCATCACACGCCGGAGCAGCGCGAGACGGCGGAGCGGGTGATCGCCGAGCTCGATCGCGAGCACGTGTGGGACGCGCCGATCGTGACCGAGGTGAAGCCCTTCGACGCGTTCTACCCGGCGGAGCGCTACCACCAGGACTATTACGACGCGAACCCGGGGCAGCCGTACTGCCAGATCGTGATCGCGCCGAAGGTGGCGAAGTTCAGGAAGGCGTACCTGGACCGATTAAGGGCGTAGCCCCTCAGCGCGGTCGTTACGGTCGCGAGTCGTGAGTTGCGGGTTCGGTGTTGCGAGTTCTTGAAACATGAAACTCTAAACCCGCGTCCCATCACTCGAAACCATTGCGACCGGCGCCGGAGGCCCACACGTCAGACCGCCGCCGCCATCGGCGTCCGGATCACCGCCTGCTCGCCGCGCCCCAATCTCCGCTCTCCCACCTGCTGGCGCCACATCGCGTAGTAGAGTCCCTTGAGCTCGAGCAGCTCCTCGTGCCGGCCGACTTCCACGATGCGGCCGCGCTCGAGGACGTGAATGCGGTCGGCGTGCATCACGGTGGAGAGCCGGTGCGCGATGAGCACGGTGATCACGTTCGCGGTGGCGGAGATGTCGCGCATCGTGCGGGTGATCTCCTCCTCGGTGAGCGAGTCGAGCGCCGACGTCGCTTCGTCGAACACGAGCAGGTGCGGATCGCGGAGCAGGGCGCGCGCGATCGAGAGGCGCTGCTTCTCGCCGCCGGAGAGCTTCATGCCGCCTTCGCCGATCACGCTGTCCAGCCCTTGCTCGGCGCGGCGCAGCAAGGTGTTCGCGGCCGCCTTGTAGAGCACGTTCAAGCAGTCATCGTCCGTCGCGTCAGGGCGAACGAAGAGCAGATTCTCACGGATCGATCCGGAGAAGAGCTGCGCATCCTGCGTCACGAGGCCGATGCGCTCGCGGAATCGGTCGAGATCGACGCGGCCGCTGTCGATTCCGTTGTAGAGCACGTGCCCGTATTTCGGCTGATACAGGCCGACGAGCAGCTTGACCAGCGTCGTCTTTCCCGCGCCCGACGGACCGACGAACGCCACGGTCTCGCCGCGTTGCACGGTGAACGACACGTCCTGGAGCGCCGGTCCGCTCGCCGTCTGGTGCGTGAACGAGACTCGATCGAAGTCGAGCACTCGCAAGTCCGGGACGGCTTCGGGCCGCGCCGGCTTTGGATCGATCGGCCTCTGCAGAATCTCGTCGAACTGCTCGAGCGACGCCTCGGTCTCGCGGTACGTGTTGATCACGTTCCCGAGCTCTTGCAGAGGACCAAAGATGAAGAACGAGTAGATGAGCAGCGAGAAGAACTGCCCGACGGTGATCTGCTTGTCGAAGATCAAATAGAGCATCAGGAACAGGATCGACGTGCGGACGAAGTTCACGCACGTGCCCTGGATGAAGCTCAGGCTTCGAATGTACCGCACCTTCTTGAGCTCGAGCTTGAGAATCTTCTCCGTGGTTGCATTCAGGCGGTCGATTTCCTGCTCGGCGAGCCCGAGGCTCTTCACGAGCTCGATGTTGCGCAGCGATTCGGTCGTCGCGCCGGCGAGCGCGGTCGTTTCGGCGACGATCACTTTCTGGAGCGCCTTGATCCGGCGGCTGAGCAGGGAGCTGAGGCCGCCGAGGACTGGAATGGTGAGGAGGAAGGCGGGCGCGATCGCCCAGTGAATGCGCGACGCGTACACGACGACGAAGATCACGCCGACGAACGTGGTGAACAGCACGTTCACGAACGCCGCGATGAACTTCTCGGTGTCGGCGCGCACCTTCTGGAGCTTGCCGAGCGTCTCGCCGCTCCGCTGATCCTCGAAGACCTGGAAGGGCAGCGAGAGCGAATGGCGAATACCGTCGGAATAGAGCTGCGCGCCCAAGCGCTGCGTGACGACGTTGACGAAGTAGTCCTGGAAGTTCTTCGCGACGCGCGAGATGAAAGCGACCCCGACCGCCATGGCGAGGAGCAGCGCGACACCGCGGAAGAACTGCGCGTTCGAGAACCGGTCGTACTTGGTCGCGTAGTCGTCGATCACGTGGCGGAAGATTGCCGGATCGAGTAACGAGAAGACCTGGTTGATCGTCGCCAGCAGCAGCGCGAGCGCAACGAGCGGCCAGTACGGACGGAGATACCGAGTGAGCAATCGCATGTCGGAATATCGGAGGGCGGGAAGGTCCGGACTGTCGAGCGGGTTGGGCTCGCTTGGCCCAAACCGTGCTCTGGAACGATGCGCACACGGAACGGTATATTGCGCATCGTGCACGTGAACGGCCACTTCAGAGCTCTTTCATCAGCCGGTCGCCCGGCGTAATTCGCCGTACCTGCCATGCTTGTTCCACTCATTGCCGCGTTCTCACTCGCGATCACGCCGCGCGACACGACGACGCTCCCCATCGCGATCGAGACGCCGACCGTCTCGCACACGCCGGTTGTCGGCATCAAGAGCGCGGTCATCGCCGACAGCGCCGTGGTAGAGAAAGCGAAGCACCGTCTCACGCTGTATCTCGAAGGCTCGGAGGTGCGTACGTACCAGATCGCGCTCGGCACGCAGCCACGAGGCGACAAGGTGCGCGCGGGCGATGGCCGGACACCCGAAGGGTTGTTCCACATCGACGCGCACAATCCGAACAGCAAGTATTACAAGTCGCTGCACATCTCGTATCCCGATCCCGCGCACCTCGCGCGTGCCGAGGCGCTCGGCGTCTCACCCGGCGGCGACATCATGATTCACGGATTGCCGCCGGCATTTGCGAGTCTCGGTTCGACGCACACCAAGTGGGATTGGACGGAAGGCTGCATCGCGGTCACCGACCAGCAGATCGACGAGATTTGGCGCGCACTGCCGGACGGCGCGCCGATTCTCATCAAGCCCTGAGCACGCGCGTGCGCGCGTCGGTTCTCCTGTGGAGCACCCTCTCCGGGGCGATCATCGGGATCATCGTCGACGCGCTGCTGATCGGGCTCGCGCTCATCGTCAGCACAGTGCTCCCGCCGCTTCGCGCGCCCAATCGCTGGGTCGTCAGCGGCGCGGCAGTCGTTCTCGCGGCGATTCTCTTCGGACTGACCGTGCTTGGCTACTTCGAGGGCCGACTCAAGGCCGTATAGCAAGGGTGAAAAAATGAAAGAGGGCCGAGCGATGCTCGGCCCTCTTTCGTTTGTTGGAGATGACTGGGGCGGATGGACTCGAACCATCAACTTCCCGGTTAACAGCCGGGCGGTCTGCCAGTTGACCTACGCCCCACCGATGTGCACGACAGTATCGGCACGTGCAACACAAAACCCGCCGGTAATCTAGCGACCAGCCGGATCAGCGCCGGTCAAGCGAGCGCTCCGTCAACTTTGTGACGCACGGCACAGCTCGTACGTCACTTGGTTTGGCAGCGGGCACCCCTCGTCATTCGGAGGCGCTATGAACGGTCGCTCCCTCGTCGTGTGCACGATCGTGGGAACGCTGGTGCTGTTCGTCTGGCAACTGCTGTCGAACACGTTGATCCCGTGGCACGCCGCCACATATCACCCATTCGCCGTCGACACGACGGCGGCGGTGGTGCGCGCCTTTCGCGTGCAGGCGCCCACGAACGGTGTCTATGCGAATCCGCATGGCATGGTGGTGATGATGAGCGCGACCCCTGACTACCTCGATCAGACGACGCTCATGGGAAAAATGCTGGGCCGGCAGGCGGCGATCGATCTCTTCGCTGCCGCGATCCTCTGTCTGCTCGCGGCCCGCGTCCGCGAGCAGCAGCCGGTCGCGGTGGCGGCGGTCGCCGCGTTCGGAGCGCTCGCGACGTCGGTGGTGGGAGAACTCGGCAACTGGAACTGGTACGGCTTCGGAATTCCCTGGGCGCTGGTGAACATCGTCGATGTGACGGTTTCGTTTTTCCTCGCCGGCTTGGCGATCGCGTGGCTCGCGCGGCGCATGACCGGCGGAGCCATCGCCGGCGCTGTGGGCGGCGAGTATCGACCCGCGCGGGAGTCGGTGAGAACCGGCTGATCGTTTACGCGTTAAGCGATCGAATTCAGATGCGGGGCCGCGCGCGCGGCCCCGCGTTCGTTTTCAGTACGTCGTCTCGCACGCAGCAGCCGATACTCAGAGCAACTGTGTTACATCAGCGCAGCGCGATTGTCCTTGGAAGGAACAAATTCTTCAATCACAGTGCGTCGTAGCCTTCACGTTGATTTGATACGCGCGATTGCCGCGGTGGGGATTGCCGCGAGTAGCGCGGCATGCGGCAGCAATGGCTTCGCTGGTTTCCATGCCAGCTCGGACACGGTGTACGTCGGCGTGGCGGTCGGTCTGAGCTCGCCCGAACGCTACGTGAACGTCTTCAAGGGCGTGCAGCTCGCCCTCGATCAGCTCAACGAGTCGCGCCCGGAGGGAGCGCCGCCGCTCGGCATGCGGCGCGCACCGTCGGACGCGAAGTCGCCGGTCGACGTCGCCGCGGCTTTTCGGGATGATCCGGCCGTGGTGGGCGTGGTGGGGCACACCGAGAGCGACCCGACGATCACCGCGGCGCCGCTCTATGATGACCGCAGCGACGGCGGCAAGCGCGCGCTCATCGCGATCTCGCCTACCGCCGCGAGTCGTGAGGTGACGCTGGCGAGCGATTGGATTTTTCGCGTCTGCCCGGGCGTCGACCGGCAGGCGCAGATCCTCGCCAAGTACATGAGCGATTCGCTCGAGCTCGCGCACGTCGCGATCGTCTACCGCAACGACGTCGCGGGCCGCGAATTCCTGCAGGCGTTCGTGCCGGCGATGTCGGCCGGGAAGGTCATCGAGCGGGATCCGTTCGTCGAAGAGATCGACGAATTCGATCTCTACGCGCGCCGCCTCGCGCGCTCCAAGCCCGATGGCGTGGTGGTCTACGCCAACAGCAACGACGTCCTCGAGATCAGTCGGGCGCTTCACGCGGCCGGGATCAATCCGATCATCGTGAGCACCAACGGGCCGAGCGCGCAGGACCTGCGCGATACCTCGGCGGCTCGCGCGTTCCACGGCTTGCGCTATCTCTCGCTGTACTCGCCGGCGCAGCAACTCACGCCGGCAAGTCCGCGGTTCGTTGGCGCGTACACGCGTGAATTCAACGCGGCGCCGGATCACTGGGCCGCGCTCAGCTACGATGCGGCGATGCTCATTGGCCGGGCGATGCAGGCGGTCGGGCCCGATCGCGCGGCCATCCGGGCGTGGGTCGCCAAGGTCGGACACGGCGCACCCGCGTTCGACGGAGCGACGGGGGCGATCGCGTTCGACGATTCGCGGAATCCGGTGAACAAGCCGGCGATCGTCACCACGGTGACGCAATGACAGTTCTCGAATTGCGCCGGTGGACGATCCGCGGCCGCCTCGCCCTCGGGTTCGGGAGCACCATCATCTTTCTGGCCGCGCTCGCCACCGTGGGCCTCACGACGCTGCGACGCACGCAGTCGGCGATGCAGTCGCAGTTGGCCGCCGCGATCAGCGTACGGGCCGATCTGTCCACATCGGACGGCGCGACGCGCGACTTCGTGATTCTCGCCGAGAACGATCTGCTCGGCGGCAATCCGGCGTACCGCGCGCGCATGGACAGTGTCTTCAGCGTGGCCGATTCGGCGCGCCGCGTCCTCACGATCGGTACGGCGCTCACCGACGCCGAACGAGCGCGGCTCGAGCACGTGGGCGAGTTGCAATCGCGCATCGGCGTCCGGCTCGCGCTCGCGCGCGCCGCGTCGGACCTCGGCGAGCGTGACGAAGCCGTGCGACAGGCACGCTTCTCCGAGGTGCTGCTCGACAGCCTGTTCGCCGACTCGCGCGAGATCGCGACGGCGCGCTCGGCGCAGAGCGAACGCCAGTTGTCGACGATTCAGGCCGACGCGCGCCGCCAGCAGATCCTGCTCGGCGCGCTCGGCGCGATTGGCGTGCTGCTCGCGATTCTCTTCGGACTCGCGACGTGGCGCGCGGTGGTGCAGCCGCTGGGGCGGCTCACGACCGCGGCGCGGCGCATGGGCGACGGCGACTTTCGCATCGAGCTGGAGGAGCACGGGCTGGACGAGGAGTATCGGGTGCTCACACACGCGCTGCTCGACACGACGAAGCGGCTTGGAACACTCGTGCACGCGATTCAAGTGCAGGCCAACGAAGTCACCGCGTCCGCCACCACGCTCACCAGCTCGTCGGGTGAAGCGGCGAGCGCCACGCGACAGATCAGCACGACGATCGAAAGCATCGCGAGCGCCGCGGCGGAGCAGATCCACCAACTGTCCGCGTCGCGCACGGTGCTCGAGCGCGTCGGCAAGTCGGCGGACCAACTCCGCGAGACCGCCTCCGTCTCGAGCGAGCTCGGAACGCGCATCAACGCCACGGCCGGCGACGCGCAGCACGAGATCGGCGAGGCGCTCAGAATGCTGCAGAGTGCGCGCGACGTGATCGCGACGTCGGCGACTGGTGTCGAGCGACTCAAGACGGCGTCGTCGTCGATCGATACGTTCGTCTCGGCCATTCAGGACGTGGCCGACATGACGAACCTCCTCGCGCTCAACGCGGCGATCGAGGCGGCGCGCGCGGGCGAGCACGGCCGCGGCTTCGCCGTGGTCGCCGACGAAGTACGGCAACTCGCGGCGCGGAGCGGGGAGTCCGCGCTCGAAGTGCGCTCGGTGGTCGATGCGATGCGGCGCGATGTTGCCGCCGCGGCGCGCGCGTTCGCCGATGGCGTGTCAGCGCTCGGCGACGTGGACCAGATCTCGCGCACCGCGACCGCCGCCCTCGAGCGAATCCAGGCGGCCGTCGCGGGTCTCGAGAGCGTCGCCGGAACGTTGGAAGGCGCGGCGTCAATGAATCGCGATGCTGTCGTGGAGCTCGTGCGCCAGGTGGACGTCACTGCCGGCGGCGCACAGGATCAAGCCGCGGCGAGCGAGGAAGCCGCCGCTGGTGCTCAGCAGTCCGCCGCGTCGACCGAGGACATGGCCGCCACCGCGTCGCGCCTGCACGAGAATGCGGCCAAGCTGACGGAGCTGGTGGCGGCGTTTACGGTGTGAGAGCAGAGAGTGGAGAGTGGAGAGTGGAGAATGGAGAATGGAAGCTCCTTCCACTCTCTACTCTCCACTCTCGTCTCTCCCTCTCTACTCTTCACGCATGTCCGCCGAGCACCATTCGATCTGGACGCATGGGCAGTCGCTGAATCTGCCGGCACTCACCCGCGAGCAGCACGCCGATGTGTGCGTGGTCGGTTTGGGCGGCTCCGGTCTCGCGTGCATTCACGCGCTGCTCGACGCCGGCAAGAGCGTGGTCGGTGTGGATGCCTCCGAAGTCGCGGGCGGTGCCGCGGGATCGAATGGCGGATTTCTGCTCGGCGGCCTCGCGATGTTTCACCACGACGCGGTCGAGCGATTCGGTCGTGAGACGGCGCGGCGAATCTATGTGAAAACGCTAGCGCAGATCGATCGCATGGCTGCCGAGACGCCGAGCGCGGTGCACCGAACCGGAACGCTGCGGATCGCGATCTCCGACGCCGAGCGACACGATTGCGAGCGGCAGTACGCGTGCATGCGGGACGACGAGCTTCCGGTCGAGTGGTACGACGGCCCGGAGGGACACGGATTGCTCTTTCCGTCGGATGCTGCGTTCGATCCTGGACTGCGCTGCCGAACGTTGGCGCGCAACGCGCTAGGACGCGGCGCGCGCCTCTTCGAGCAGTCACCGGCGCTGTGGATCGCGGAAGCGAGCGTGACGAGCGAGCGCGGCTCCGTTCGCGCGCGTGATGTCGTCGTTGCCGTCGATGGCAAGCTCGAGACGCTGCTTCCGGAGCTCGCGACGCGCGTTCGCACGGCGAGGCTCCAAATGCTCGCCACCGCGCCGCTCGACATTCGCATCTTCCCGCGGCCCGTGTATGCGCGCTGGGGTTTGGATTACTGGCAGCAACGCGCGGATCTGCGCGTGGTCGTCGGCGGCGCCCGCGACGTTGGTGGCATCGCCGAGTGGACGACGTGCACTGACACGAGCGGCGCGGTGCAGGGCGCGCTCGACGTGCTGCTCCGCGACGGCCTGCATATGTCCGCGCCAGTCACGCATCGCTGGGCGGCGTCGGTCGGCTACACGGCGAGCGGGTTGCCAGTGATCGACGAAGTGCGGCCGCGCGTCTGGGCGATCGGCGGCTACTCGGGAACCGGCAACGTGGTCGGCGCGCTCTGCGGCCGCGCCGTCGCCGACCTGATCGTGCGTGGCAGGTCGGCAATGGCGGATCTGCTGCGCGCTTAGAGGTCCGTGCTCACTCGGTCGATCTTGCGACGATTGGCATGTCGCCGCTCGACCGCTGGTTCGGAGTCGACGTCCTCCGGCGCGAGCTCGTCCGCACGCGCGACCTCGTCGGCGACCGCGCGCTCCCGGATGACTTCGCGATCGGGATAGCGTATCGTGCCGGCGCTCTGCTCGACCGCTGGCGGCGGCAGCGCGTCGGCGCGCGCGATGTTCGTCTGCGGCAAGTCGGCCGAATCCATGAGCACGATGCGCCGCTCGCGATCGATCTGCGCGACGCGGATCGGCACGAAGGTGTGCTTGTCGGAGCCCGGCAGGTCGATGTCGAGCATCACGACTTCGCCCGCCTTGGCATCGATGAGTAAATCGTGAACCGAGCCGAGCTGGCGGCCGCTGACGGTGCGGATCTCCCAGCCTCGAATGTCGGGCTCGCCGTCCGAGACCGACCAGGAGTCCAGCGTGCTGAGCGGGACGAGCTGTTCACGTTCGCGAGCATACGGTCCGACGCCTGCGGCGTCGCGTGCATGCCGATCGTTCCGTTCCATGCGTCCCCTCCTGCGGCGGCCGGTGAAGAATCTCACAGGCTGCCGGAACGGTAATAGAGGAAGTAATACGCGAGCGCGGCGATGATCACGATCGCGATGAGGATCCAAGCCCAAGCCATGCTTCGGCGGCGCGGCTCGACACGAATTTCAGCCATCCAGGAGTCTCCGGAGCGTTGGGCCCGCGTGCGGTGACGGCGGGCGTCGATCAGTCTGCAAGCCGGACGCCACTGGCGCGGCGGCACCGGGTGGCGCTTTACACGGGAGCGGGAGCGCAGGAGTTTTCTAGGGAATGCCCGTCATGCTTCGACGAGTCCTGCTCGCGCTGCTCACCGCGGCCGCGACGGCCGGCGCCCAAATGGCTCCGGCCGAGTCCCCGGCGCGCTGGGTGGATTCGATTTTTGCGCCGTACGCCACCGGCCGCACGCCGGGCTGTGCCGTCGGCGTGAGCCGGCACGGCGATCTCGACTTGGCGAAGGGCTACGGGATCGCGGATCTCTCGACCGGGGCGCGGATCACTCCGAGCACGCCGTTCTACATCGCGTCGCTCTCGAAGCAGTTCACGGCGATGAGCATCGTGCTGCTTGCCGAAGCGGGAAAGCTCTCGCTCGATGATTCGGTGCGGCGGTGGGTGCCCGAGCTCCCGGCGTTCGGCGCGCCGATCACGCTCCGCGAGCTGCTCCATCACACGAGCGGGCTGCGCGATTACTTCACGCTCCTCGCGGTCTCCGGATGGCCGAGCGACGGCCCGCTGACGCAGCAGCAGTTCCTCGACCTCATGCACCGGCAGAAGAGCCTCAACTTCCAACCGGGCGACGAGTTTCTCTACAGCAACTCGGGCTACGTGCTGCTCGCGATCGTGGTGCAGCGCGCGTCGGGCGAATCGCTCCGCGACTTCGCCGCACGGCACATCTTCGCGCCGCTCGGCATGACGCACACGGAATTCCGCGACGACCACCGCGAGGTGATCGCCGGAATGGCGGCGGGGTACCAGCCGGCGGGCGCGACGTTCCGGGTGAGCGAGCCCGAGTTCGACGTGGTCGGCGACGGCGGCGCGTACTCCACGGTCGAGGACTTAGCAAAATGGAATGACAATTTTAATACGGCCACGGTGGGCGGCAAAGCCGGCATCGCGATGATGCTCGAGCCGGGCACGCTCAACGACGGCCAGACCATTCCATATGCGCTCGCGCTCTCCATCGGCCGCCAGGCCGGCCTCACGAGCTACTCCCACGCCGGCGCGTACGGCGGCTATCGCAGCTCGATGCTCCGCATCCCGGACGCGGAGCTTTCGGTGGTGACGCTGTGCAACACGTCCACCGCGCCCGCCACGCTCGCCGAGCAGGTCGCCGACGTATTTCTCGGCACGGCGGAAGCGGCGCCCGCGATCGCCGTGCCGGACCTGACGAGCACGTGGCTCGCGGGCACGGGGCAGTCGGCCGACAGCCCGGCGCCCCGCCAGCGCGCCGACCGCCTCGCCGACCTCGCGGGCAGCTACTACAGCGAGGAGCTCGATCTCCACGTGGCGCTGTCGGGACGCGACGGCGTGCTGATCCTCCGCCGGCCCCACGCGTCGGACATCCGCTTCGTGCCGCTCGGCGACGATCTCTTCACGAGCAGCGACAAGATGCTGCTCCGCGTGCTGCGGGACGACCGCGCCGAGATCACCGGGTTCACGTTGACGATCAATCGCGTGCGCGACCTCGAGTTCACGAGAGCGCATTAGCGGCGTCGCTATTTCGGCCTGGGCTTCGCGCGGCGCGTCGGGGCCGCGGTGAGCGGATCGTCCGGCCACTCGTGCTTGGGGTAGCGCCCGCGGAGATCCCTCCGAACGTCGAAGTAGCTCGTGCGCCAGAAGCCGGCGAGGTCGCGCGTCACTTGGACCGGGCGCGATGCCGGCGAGAGGAGCTGCATCGTCACCGGCACGCGGCCGTCGAGCACGCGCGGCGATTCCGTCATCCCGAACACTTCCTGCAACCGCACCGCGAGCATCGGCGAATCGGGATCGGAGTAGTCGACCGGTATGCGCGAGCCGGTCGGCACCTCGATGTGCGTTGGCGCGAGCACGTCCAGCGCACGCCGCTGCTGCCAGGTGAGACGCGCGGCCAAGGCGTCGGCGAGATCGACGCGCGCGAGATCGCTCCACTTTCGAATCTTCTCGAGACGCGGCGCGAGCCACTCGTCCAGATCCGTGAGGAGCGCTTCGTCCGAGACCGCCGGCCACGCGGGGTCGTGACGTGCAATGAACGCCATGCGTCCGCGGAGCCGTCGTGCGCCGTCGGACCAGGGGAGCGCGGAGAGGCCGCGGCGCCGAATCGCCTCGGTGAGCGCACGACGGATCGCGTCGTCATCGGGATCGCGCAGCGCCGACTCGCGCAGTACGATGGCGCCGAGCCGCTCTTCGCGGCGCGCGCGGATGGCATCGGTGCGCTCGTCGAAATCAATGACATCGCGCTCCGTGATGTGGCTCGCGAACATCCCGACGAGCTCCGCTTCGTCGATCGATGCGGCGAGGAAGATCCGGCTCTCCGGCCGCGCGTCGTCGAGCTCCGCGGCGACGATGTACGGTGCGGTCGCGAGGCCTTGAGATCCGAGCAGCTCGGCGCCGCGGCCGTTGCGCAGCACGTACCGCGCACGCTCGCCGGGCCGGCGGCGGGCGACGCGATCCGGGTACGCGAGCGCGAGCAGCGCACCCGCCGCATCGAGCGGCGCGGCCTCGGAGCGATCGAGCCGCAACTGGCGCGCGAGCCGGTCCGCCTCGGCGCGCACCCGGCGCAGCAGGTCTCGATCGAGCGTCGCGCCGGGCGCGGAGTCGCGCGTGCCGCGCAGCGCCTCGAGCCGCGGCACGACGTCGGCATCGATTGGCGCCGGGCCGCCGCGAAACATGTCGCGCTCGCCGAGGAGCGCGGCGACGTCGCAGGCGAGGCGGCCGGCGCCGCGTTCGCGGGCTCTAATGAGCATATGAGAAAGGCGCGGATGCGCGGGGAGGGCCGCCATCTCCACGCCCGTCGGCGTCACGCGGCCGTCCGCATCGATCGCGTCGAGCTCGACGAGCAGCTCGCGCGCTTGCGCGAACGCCGCGGCCGGCGGTGGATCGATCCACGCCAGCTCGTCGGGCCGGTCGACCCCTGCCGCGGCGAGGTCGAGCGCGAGCGGCGCGAGGTCGGCGCTGATGATCTCCGGCGGCGTGTTCGCGAGGAGCGATGCGGTCTCGTGCTCCGACCAGAGCCTGTAGCACACGCCCGGAGCCATGCGTCCGGCGCGGCCGCGCCGCTGGTCGGCCGACGCGCGGGACACGCGTACGGTCTCGAGCCGCGTCATGCCGGATTGCGGCGAGAAGCGCGGCACACGCGACAAGCCCGCGTCGATCACCACCGTGACGCCTTCGATCGTCAGGCTCGTTTCGGCGATCGACGTGGCGAGCACGATCTTGCGGCGGCCATCATGAGATGGCCGGATGGCGCGGTCCTGCGCATCCTGCGGCAGCGCGCCGAACAGCGGCGCGACGATGTCGCCGTCGCGCTCGCGCGCGAGCAACGCAAGCTCGACGCGGCGGATCTCGCCGGCGCCGGGGAGGAAGACGAGAATGTCGCCGGCGCGCTCGCGCCGCGCCTCCATGATCGCGCCGACGACCGCCGACTCGACCGGCGTGTTCGCGCGGGGCGGCCGATGGATCGTCTCGACCGGAAAGCTCCGGCCTTCACTCGTGACGATCGGCGCGCCGCCGAGCAGGTGCGCGACCGCCTCGCCATCGAGCGTCGCCGACATTATGAGAATTCGTAAATCCGGCCGCAGGAGGCGCTGCGTTCGCAGCGCGAGCGCCAGGCCGAGATCCGCGTCGAGGCTGCGCTCGTGGAATTCGTCGAAGATCACCGCCGCGACTCCATCCAGCGTTGGGTCGTGTTGGAGTCGGCGCGTCAGGATGCCCTCGGTCACCACCTCGATGCGCGTCGCCGGCGACGTCCGCGACTCGCCGCGCATCCGATACCCGATCGTCTCTCCCGGCCGTTCGCCGAGCTGCTCGGCGAGCCGGTGTGCCGCAGCGCGCGTCGCGAGCCGCCGCGGCTCGAGCATGACGACGGTTCCGCGATGCATCCACGGCTCGTCCATGAGCACGAGCGGAACGCGCGTCGTCTTGCCGGCACCGGGCGGCGCCTGGAGCACGGCGGATGTGTGTGTGGAGAGCGCGTCCCGGAGCGCAGGGAGCGCAGGCTCGATCGCGAGATTACTCGGCGTAATACTGCTGAATGCAGCGGCTGATCAGCTCTTGTAGGAGCGCCTGCTCGTGAGCTGTCGAGTGCGCGTTCGACACGGCTGGGAGCGAGTACCAGATTTCCTTCAGGATCAGCAGCAACCGCTCGGCCTGGATGCCTTTCTCGCGCGCCTCTCGTGCTGCCCGGTACAACAGCTCGCGCAGGTCGTCGGCGTGATTGCCACGCTCGATCGAATCGGAGAGTGCACTTGTCAGGGCCGCCACCGTCTCCGGCTCGAGCGTCTGGCGGACGGGCGTGCGGTCGAATGCCATCATGCGAGAGACACTCCGCAGCGGGTCGAGCTAATATTGTGCAGTTCGCAACAGGTGGGCGCGGGCAAATGTCAGTTTATAATCGAGCCTCGTCAAGGCGAGTGGTGCAGCGATTGCGGCGGAGGACCCTCAATTTTTCTTTAAGCCGCATGCTATCTCCATCCGGAACCGATGATCTTGATTCTCTCCGCTGACGTCGTCGCCGCCGCGCTGCTCGGAGCCCTCATTGAGACCCTTGGTTATCCTGTTCGCTTCGCTCAGCCGCCGGAAACGGTCGAGAGCTCGATCAGGCGCGTCCGTCCAAAGGTGTGCCTCATCGACTGCGAGGATCCGTCGTGCTACAACAGCCAGACGCTTGGCCGCGCCGCCATGCGTCGGATCTCCGTCGTCGTATTCGGGACGCGCGAGGCGCTGGACAAGCTGAACGAATTCGCGCGCGTGCACGATATTCAGACGCTCCTCGTGCCGCCCGACGCGCCGCAGCTCGAGGAGACGCTGAGGACTGCGCTGCAGCGCGCCGGCTGACGCGCCTGGCACCAAGACGCGAACGGGGCCGGCGTGTTCGCCGGCCCCGTTCGTTGCGGTCGTGAGTCGCGCGTTCAGGATTTCACGATGATCAGGAACTTGGATGCTTCCCAGAAGCGCTCCGGCTGCTCGATGCGGATGCCACCGGTCAGCTTGCCGCCTTTCGAGCCGAGGGGCGACGCGAACGCCGGGTCTTGGCGCGAGAAGATCATGTACTCGCCCGCGGGGAAGTCGATCTGTCGATCGCGCAGGCGATCGATCCGAATGAACTTGGACGCGTCGAGCTGCCGCGCCGGCGCGGTCGGCCGTCCGCCCGCGATCAGGAAGCGGCGGTGGCCCTCCTCGACGAGGATACCCTGCTTCACGAGCTCGTCCTTCGTGCCGATCACGTAGTACGCCGTGTTCTTCTCGGTCGTGAGCTCGTTGACGGTGTCGCTGAGCGCGGCCTTCTCGCCCGCGAGCTGCACGTTGGCTTTGGTCGCCGTGTCGAGCTTGGAGCCGAGCGCGGCGATCTGTTGATTCTGCCTGGCGATCGTCGCCTCGTAATCCGCCTTCTGCTGCTCCACCGTCTGCCGCAGATCGGCGATCGTTTTCTCGTACTCCGCCACCTGCGCGACGAGCGTGGAGTCATGCTTCGACAGCCGGGCCGCACGTGCGCGGAGCGTCGCGACGCGCGCTTCGCTCGAGTCGAGCCTGGCGACGAGCTCGTGGATGCGATTCACCACCGCCGCGCGCTCCTCCTTGATCTCCGCGATGTCCGACTCGCTCGAGAGCTTGGTGTTGAGCTTGGCCGGCGGGTGCGACTTCAACTTCGTCATTTCGGTGTTGATGTCGTTCACGAACTGCGTTCCGGTCATGACTTCGGAGAGCAGCTCGTTCTTGATCGAGACGAGGGAATCGGTCCGCAGCGAATCGGCGTGAGCGAGCGTACGGAGCTGCTCCTTGGCCTGAGTGCCGCACGCGGCGAGCGCGACGAGGCAGGGGAGAACGACGCGAATGGGGCGCATGGGTGGGAAGAGCGGGGGGTGGTCGGCGGGGTTATTGGACGCGGCCGGCGGGTAAAGAATACAACAATTCGATCGTGGCGCGATCGGCGGGGCTGAGCTGGTCCACCCGGACCAGCGCCGCCATGATGTCGCGCGGGTCGTCGCTGTGGCTCAATCCCAGCGCGTGACCAACCTCGTGCAGCGCGATCGCGTGCATCTCTTCGGCGTTGAGCGCCATGCCGGTGCTCATGTGCATCGCGAGCGTGATGTCGCCGTCGGTGAGCCAGCCGTGGCGATCCGTACGCCACGTGGTCGACCCAGTTTTGCGATCGAGGTGCTCGGTCCAGTGGACGCGCACGTCGGCGTCGCGCGGCGACGTCACGTACGTGAAGCGCACGGGGATGCCGGTCGCGGCCCAATCCGCGAACGCGTCGCGCACGGCGGACGGGAACGCGCCCCGCGCGCCGGCGACCATCGACGACGAATCGATCCAGATTCTGAGGGGCTGCGCGAGACGATTGGGCCAGCGCTCGATCGTGGAGTCGCGCTGCGACAGGCACTGGTCGATGTACGTGCCGCGCGAGCCGAGCAGGATGTCGTTCAGGTCAGGGCCGCGGGGCGCGATCGGCGCGAACGAATTGGCCAGCGATCCATTGTCGCCGGCGGCCGAATAGGACGTGGTGCAGTCCACGATCCCGGCGGTCGTCACGAGTGCGACCGCGACTGTGAGCACGCGTCCCAGCGAGAGGGGCCTGCGAAACGGCATTGTGGGTACAGCGAGGTAGGAGGGAGGCGGGAACTACAACCGGCTCGGAGCGAAGGGGGTGGTGCTCGCCGCCGAGGCCGTGTGCGGATTATACCCGTCGTGCGGTTCAAGGTTCTGACGACCGCACGGGGGGCGAGCAACCGGAATGTGAAAAGATCACAGGCGCCGCGCGGAGAGGCGTCCTCAACCGCGCGGCGGCCACTGTCTCCCGTCAGCGTTCAGCGCGCGATCGCACCCCAGATCAATGGATAGGTCGCCATCGATTGCCCGCGATACTGCGGACGAAATCCGTACAGCACCACGTGCCCGCGTCCGTGCCGCACGTCGACGAGCGCGGCCTTGCCGTTGAGCTTCGTGCCACCGAGGAGCCATCCCGAGAGCAGGGGATCGCCGGACGCGGGATAGGTCGCGATGGCCGTTGCAGAATTGGTATCAGTAATCTCGAATGCCGGCCCGTTCTCGAACCAGACCGCCGGCACGGGCGCCGTGACGCCGCTCGCGATCGGGCTCGTCCGATCGACGTCCACGGCGAGCAGCGAGCCGGGCGCGTAGAACGCGGTGTTCGGCACGCCGGCGAGCACGTTCTTCACCGGAAGCGACAGCCCCTCGATCAACGCGGTCGACGTGTTGTTGAACGCGAGCACCATTCCGCCGTTCGTCGCGAACCGATCGAGCGCCTGCATCGTCGCGTTCCCGGCGCCGCGCCCCGCACCGGCGCCTCGGCCGCCGCGGCCGCCCACCACGCCGTCCGACACGATCACGACGTCGAATCGATCGTTGAGATTCGTGAGGTCAGCATCGGTCACCGTCGTGAACGGCACGTGGTAGTGATCGAGCAGCCAGCGCGTCCATCCTTCATCGATTGGTTCGAACGTGGCCGGCCGCAGCACGGCGATGCGCTTGCTCGCGACCGCCCGCGGCGCGTGGAAGGTTGGTTCCACGACGGGCTTCACGATCGGCCCAGTCGCCGGCGCGTCGCCCATCACCTCCGCCGCATCGACCCCGAAGAGCAACGGAAGCGTTTGCGCGGTGACGTCGTAGGGCCGCTTCGGCGGTCCGCCGGGATACTCGAACAGATTCGGATAGTGCTGGCGCTCGAGCATCGTCTTGGCGTAGCCGCCGAACGGCTGCCGCGTGAGCACCACGTAGCTGCCCGCCGGATGCGATTTGCCGTTGACCGAGACGGGCGCGGTCGCCTCACGGACTTCGACCTGTCCGTGCTGGAGCGTCCAGATCAGCCGCTCGAGCGCGAGGGTGTCGTGCTGATTTTTAGGAATCACGAAAGCCGATGGCCACGCGTCGCGGCCCCACGCCGGCTCCGGTCCGACGGCACGATCGCCGATCGCCGCGTACCCCTCGAGCCACGAGCGCCGGTCGAGCGCCGCGTCCAGGAAGAGCGCCCAGCTCGCGGCGGTCTGGTAGCGCACGATGTCGCCGTACGTCCAATGGCCGCCCGGCCAGATTGACGGGAAGTTCCACGAGACCACGCGTGCGTCGTAGCCGCGGCCCGGCCCGAGCTTCTCGAACGGAATGTCCATTGGAGACGCGAGGCGCGCGCTCGCCGTCTCGGTGAGCAGCCGCGCGCCGCGATGGTAGAGCGAGTACTGCCGCGCGGGCGACCACTGGTCGTACGACGCATTGCTCGCGATCCCGGTGAAGCCCTGGTTCGTCATGCGGCGAACGATCGACATGCCGAGTCCATTCGTCGCCGCGGTGAGAATCGGGTCGATGTTCGGATCGACGGGATCCATGTACGGCGGAATGAAGATGCGTCCCGAGTAGGAGCCCTGCTGGTGAATGTCGTTCACGATCTCCGGATCCCACGGCGTGTAGAGCGAATCCACCGTGTACCGCGTCTCGGGCTGCGTGAACGCGTACCAATCGCGATTGTCGTCGTGGCCGACGTATTTGGCGTAGAGCTCCGGCGGATCGCGCCCCTCGTTCGGGGTGCCGAGCGTCGAGCGGTAGTAGTCGCCGACGATGTCGACGCCGTCCGGATTCTGCGACGGCACGAGCATGATGATCGTGTTCGCGAGGATCGTTCTCGCTTCCGGATCGGCGGCGCGGGCAAGACGATCCGCGAGCACGATCGGCGTGGTGAATCCGCCCGACTCGTTCGAGTGGATGGACGACGTCACGAGAATGATGTTCTTCCCCTGCTCGAGCAGCGCCTCCCGCTCGCCCCGCTTCTCGAGTCGCGGGTCCATGAGCTTGCGCTGGATCTCGCGATAGTGCTCCAGATTGGCGAGCGTGCTCGAGTCCGAGATGAACGCGACGATGAACGGCCGTCCGAGCGTCGTCTTGCCGAGCACGCGTACCGAGACGCGCGGGCTCGCCTGGTCGAGCGCCGTGAAGTAGTCGACGATTTGCTTCCAACTCGGCAGGTGCCGGTCGGCGCCGGGCGCGAACCCGAGAATGGATTCCGGCGTCGGGATCGCGTGCTGCGCGGCGGCGGGGAGCGCTGCGCTGGCCGAGAGAGCCAACGCCGCGAGCGAAATGCGAAGTCGCATGGAGTGTGATTGGCGGAGAGAGTCGGCATGAGATTACCGGTCTCCATGCGAGGCGGGAAGAGCCCCTCCTACGGCGTCGCCGTCACCACGGGTTGTCCGCTCCGCTCCGCCTGAAGCTTGGAGAGATCCATCTGATGCGTGCGGAGGAACGCCGCGTTCTTGGACAACGTCGGCGTCGGCGGCGCGTCCTTTGGATTCTGCATGAACCGCTGGGCCGCCGCGATGGCGATCGACGCGACGAAGTAATCCTTCGTCGAGATACCGGCGCTCACGATCGCGTTGTTCACCTTCGGATTCGCCTCGAGGTACTTCAGGCCGGCGTCCGCGTCCGTCGACCCGGCGTCCGTGATGTTCGCCGCGAGATAGTTGCGCGCGCTCGAGTCGCGCGCCTCGAGGGCCGTGATGCTGTCCGCCGCCGCCATGAACTTGGCAAAGTTGTCGCTCGTGAGCTCGTACTCCGTCGCGTGCGTGACGCTCTTGGCGTCGGTGCGCGTGACCTGCACGCCCGGGCCGGACGCGGGTGTCGCGTTGCTCGTGTACAACGCGGCCGAGTCCACGTCGCCCGACGCGATGTGCTGCTTCTCGACTTTGGCCGCTCCGCGCGAGCACGCGCCGAGCGCCGCCAAGGCGGCCACAACCGCGAGTACTCGCGGAATCATTCTCGTTGCTTCGCTCCTCATGAGGCGCTCCACGTCTCGAGTCCGTCGCACAAAGCGCACAGCGCATGCCGCCGGCCTCTAGCGAGTGCGGGCGCGCCTCGTTCAGCTTGTAGGCGCGGCCGACGTACGCCGGCCGTGCACACGCGTGGTCGCCGTCTCCATCAGATGAGGTCCATTCATGCGAGTTCGCTTACTCTCCGCGCTGGCGATCGTATCGCTCACGTCGGCGGGAGTGCTCGATGCGCAGGCCCGCGCGATCGCCGCGGGCCGCGCGCCCATGCTTCCCGCGGTCGATACCGCGCTGCTCCACGGCTTGAATTTCCGCAACGTCGGTCCGCCGCGCGGCGGTCGCGTGACGACCGTGACCGGCGTGCCCTCCGAGCCGCGCACGTTCTACATGGGCGTCGCGAGCGGCGGCGTGTTCCGCACGACGGACGGCGGCGCCTCGTGGGTGCCGATCACGGACGGCAAAGTGCCGCTCGGGTCGACCGGCTCGATCGCGGTGTCGGAGGTCGATCCGAGTGTGATCTACCTCGGCACGGGCTCGGACGACATCCGGAGCAACGTCTCCACGGGCCACGGCGTGTACAAGTCGCGCGACGGCGGCAAGACGTGGAGCTTCATGGGGCTGTACGACGCCGGCCAGATCGGCGCCGTGCGGATCAATCCCCACAATCCGGACATCGCGTTCGTCGCGGCCATCGGCAACGCGTTCAAGCCGAATGCGGAGCGCGGCGTATTCAAGACTTCTGATGGCGGCCGGACGTGGCGCAAGGTGCTCTACGTCTCGGACAGCGTGGGTGCGGCCGACCTCGAGCTCAATCCGTCGAATCCGGACGTCGTCTACGCCTGGATGTGGCGCGGCCAGCGCAAACCGTGGACGATCATCAGCGGCGCGGAGAACAGCGCGGGCGTCGGCTTCTACAAGAGCACGGACGCGGGCGAGCATTTCACGAAGATCGGCAACGGGCTGCCGACGGGACTCGTGGGGAAGGGCAACATCGCCGTCACGGCGGCGAACCCCGACCGCGTGTACGCGCTCGTCGAAGCGAAGCCGGGCGGCGGACTCTATCGCTCCGAGGACCAGGGGAACAGCTGGAAGCAAATTAGTAACTTTGCGCAACTAATTACGCGTCCCTTCTACTACACCACCATCGGCGCGGATCCCACCAACGCCAACGTCGTCTACGCGGGCGCCGAAAACTTCTACAAATCCACCGACGGCGGCGCGACCTGGTCCACGCTCCGCACGCCGCACGGCGACAATCACGATATCTGGATCAGTCCGAAGGACGGCAAGACCATGATCCAGGCGAACGACGGCGGCGCCAACGTGTCGTTCGACGGCGGCCGCACGTGGTCGACGCAGATGAATCAGCCCACGGCCGAGATCTACGGCGTCTGGCTCGACAACCGATACCCGTACTGGCTCTACGGCGCGCAGCAGGACGCGAATACCGTGATCGTGCCGAGCCGCCAGGTGCCGGGGGAGACCGAAGCGTTCGAGCAGGGACCGGGCTGCGAGACGGGGCCGATCATGCCGCATCCCAAGAACCCCGGGATCGTGTACGGCGCGTGCAAGGGGCAGTTCTCGCGCATGTTCATGAACACGCGCCAGGAGCAGAATTACTGGGTCGGCGGCCAGTCGTTGTACGGCAACGACGCGAAGGATCTCATCGATCGCTTTCAGCGCGTCTCGCCGATGGAGACGTCACAGTTCGACACGAGCGTGGTGTACTACGGATCGCAGTACGTGCATCGCTCGCACGACGGCGGCGTGACGTGGCAAACGATCTCGCCCGACCTCACGGCGCACCCGGCGTACGCGCAGGGCGGCAGCGGCGAGCCGATCACCCGCGACGTCACGGGCGAAGAGGTCTACAGCACGCTGTACGCGATCAGCGAGTCGAAGCTCGAGCCGGGGGTCATCTGGACCGGCTCGAACGACGGCCCGTTCTACGTCTCGCGCGACAACGGCAAGAGCTGGAAGAACATCACGCCCAGGGACCTGCCGCCGGGCGGCCGCGTCCAGTACATCGAGACCTCGCCGCACCGCAAAGGCTCGGCGTACTTCGCCGTGTACCGCTATCTGCTGGGCGATTTCCAACCTTATATATATAAAACTGATAACTACGGCGCCACGTGGACGCGGCTCACCGACGGCAAGAACGGCATTCCCGCCGACTGGCCCACGCGCGTGGTGCGCGAGGACCCGGTGCGAGAAGGGCTGCTCTATGCCGGGACGGAGTTCGGGATGTTCATCTCCTACGATGACGGCCGGCACTGGCAGCCGTTCCAGGCGAATCTGCCGAACGTGCCGATCACGGACATCAAGATCCACGACAACGATCTGATCGTGTCGACGCAGGGCCGGTCGATGTGGATCCTCGACGACGTGACGCCGCTCGAGCAGCTCGGCGCCCAGACCGCCGCGAGCGCCGCCGTGCTCTTCGCGCCGCGCGAGGCCATTCGCGCGCGGCCCGCGGGCCGCGGCGGATTTGGCGCGCCGGCCGCGCGCGGAGCGGCGGCTGGCCAGCCGGAGTTTCCGCCGCACGGCGCGACGATCAACTACTACCTCGGCAGACCCGCGTCCGCTCCCGTCACGATCGAGATTCTCGACGCAAACGGGAAACCGGTGCGGACCTTCTCCAGCAACGGCACACCAGCCGCGACGGAAGCAGCGGGGCCCGCGAACGAGGACGAAGCTCCGCCGGCGTTCCGCCGCGGTCCGGCACCAGTTCGCGTTCCGACGGCCGCCGGGATGCAGCGCATCACGTGGGACTTCAACGACGCGTCCGGGCTCATGATGCCGCCCGGCCGGTACAACGTGAAGATGACGGTGGGCAACTGGACCAGCACGAAGCCGCTCACGCTGGTGATCGATCCGCGACTCACGGTGGATCACGTCACGACGGCCGATCTGCGCGAGCAGTACGAGCACAACGTGCGCATGCGCGAGATGGTCGCCGAGGTAGGGCGCGCGGCGAGCCGCGTCCGCGAAGCACGCACGCGACTTCGCGGCGAAGGCGCGGCCGCGGCCGACTCGCTCGCCAAGGTCGATGCGCTCGCGACAACGCTCTTCGGGCCGGACGAAGGCGTTCGCTACGGCCGCCCGGGGCTGCAGACGCAGATCACGTATCTCGCCGGGATGACGGCGCGTGCCGATCAGCGGATTGGGCGCGACGCGATCGCGCGGTACCAGACGCTGCGGAAGCAGCTCGATGTGCTGGAGGGGCAGGTGAACCGGGTGCTGGGGCCGGCGAAGTAAAGTCGCGTAACGGCGCCTACCGGCGAGCGACAACCGCAGGTCGCTGTCGTTGTGCGTTTTCAGTTTTGCGTGATCCGTTGTCCAGATCGGGCATTCAGCCGAACTGCAACGGGTCGACGGAAAAACGGAGAACTGAGAGCGGATTACGACAGCGACCGGCGCGCGGGACTCGTTTAGAAAATCCTCATCCGTTCCCGCCGCAACTTCCCCAGGAGCTCCTCCGCCGTCCATCCCGGCTCGACCTTGATCCGGTAGAGCCCGAACGGATTGGTGCGGCGGGAGCTCGTGCGGCCGCCGCCGCGGAGCGCGGCGCGGTAGCCCGCTTCGCGCGCGAGCGCGCGGACGGTTCGGCTCTGATTGCTGTAGGGATACGCGAACACGTCCGGCGCGCGGCCCAGCACCTGCTCGAGCCGCTCGCGCGAGCGACGCAGCTCGTCGCGGGCGCGATCCGGCGCGATGCGCGCGAGTGGAGGATGCGTCACGCTATGTGCGCCGAACGCCACACCCTCGTCTTGCAGCGCGCAGAGTTGCTCGGCGTCGAGCAGCCGCTCCTGCGGCTCGTCCGCGTCCCAGACGTTCGTTCCGCCGATCTGGCCGGAGACGATGAACATCAGCGCACCCAGGCCGCGCGCGCGAAGGACCGGCCACGCGTTCCGCGCGAAGCAAGTGTAGCCGTCGTCGAACGTGATGATCACCGGCCGCTCGGGAATATGCGCCGCGCGGCCGTCGCGATACGCGAGCCAGTCCGCGACCGTGATCGAGCGATACCCGGATTCGACCAGCGCATCCATCTGCTGCTCGAAACGCTCCGGGCTCACGTAGTTTCCAACGCGCCGGACGCCGGGTCGCAGCTCGTCGACCTTGTGGTACATCAGGATCGGGAGCTTCACCCGTCGCCGCATTCGCTCCGCGTCGCCAGGAACGCGTACTTGAGAAACGCGGCGAATGCGCCGAGCGCGGCGACGACGAGGCCGACCAATCCGTCGCGCCAGCCGGAAAAGACGACGTAGTCACGCACGAAGCGCCATGCGGGCCGGAGCGCGATCGCCGCGTACCCGGCCCGGCGGCCGCGCGCATGGAGATCGTCCGCGCCCCAGCGGGCGTACTTCACGATCTTCGCCACGTGATGCGCGATGTCGCGATACGGCTCGTGCACGATCGTTCCCGTGAGCGTCCCAACGTCATTGATCGGCTCGAGATGCTCGTGCACGCGGCAGCAGCGGTAGCGCCGCTCGCGCGTGAACAGACGCACGTGCCAGTCGCGTCCCCATGGGCCGTAGCGAAGCTCGCGGCCGAGGTAGCGATTCCTAAACTTCATGCGATACGCGGCATGCGCACGAGCGCCGGCCACCACCACCTGCCCGATTTCCGCGCGCAGCTGCGCGGACACCTGCTCATCGGCGTCGAGGGCGAGAATCCAGTGGTTGGCCGCGGCTTCGATGCCCGCGTTCCGCTGCGCGGCGATCGTCTGGCCCTCCACCGTGATCACGCGCGCGCCAGCGGCAGCGGCCAGCGTCGGTGTGCCGTCGCTCGAGCCGCCGTCGACCACGATCACTTCATCGGCCCAATCGAGCTCGCTCACGACGCGCTCAATCCGCTCGGCTTCGTTCAGCGTCGGGATGACGACGCTGAGTGGAGCTCGGGCGCGCGCGGCGGGGCCGGCGCGGTGCGCAGGCCAATCGCCGATACGGATGTTGACAGGAACGCGGAGGGGTGGGGCGGACATGTGTGTCGGCTGGCCTGCGTTTGCCGCGCGGGAGGCGGCGACACAAGGTATTGGTCGCCCATCGGGTGGACGACCATTGACCATTGATCACACAGCTGCGCCTTTCTGTCAAGCCGGAAAATCTTTACGCGGGCGCTCGAATGTCCACGAGCTTGACCCTGCTTGAGGCTGGTCGGCGCCTCGTCGTCTTACGTGGCTAAGTATATGTAAATAAAGTTTTTTTAGCGCGCTCGTGCTCCGCTGGCGACCGAGCTCGCCGAGCACAGGGTTTGGCGAGCGTCACTCTTGCGAAGAGGTAAGCTTTCAAAATTTCGTCACAGTGAGAAGCCGGTTTGGCCCAAATCATCCGGCGATGGCGCGGTGGGCGCCGGCGGATCGAACACGGCTTACTTGCGCCGGATCGAGACGCTTCCGTTCGTGGTGGTCGCGCGGATCAGCGGTCCGCCGCTCCCGATTTGCGTCGAGATGTCACGCCGAATCGAGCCCTGCACCGTGATCGGGAAATCGACGTTGAGGCTCCCGTTCACCGTGCCCGTCTCCAGCCTCGCGTTGTAGTTCGACGGCAGCGTGATTCGCACACTGCCGTTCGTCGAGCGCAGCTCGAGGCCGGCGCCATTCCAGCGGTCGCCGCTCACGTCGGCGGTGACGCCGCCGTTGGTCGTCGTGCCGCGGACGTCGCCCGCCGCGTCGGTCACATGGAGGCCGCCATTGGTCGTCTCCATGTCGACCCGCGCGTTCACGTCATCGACCGAGATGCCGCCGTTGTGCGCATCGAGCCGCAGATCCGTCTGGCGCGGCACCCAGATCTCGTAGCTCACCGACCATGACGTGTGCCGGCCGTACTCACGCGGCCCGTCGGCGCGGATCTCACCGTTTCCCGTCGCGATCGTGATCTGCTTGGCGATGTCGCGAGCCTCGGATTCGCTCTCGGCCTGCGCTTGCACCATGGCGGTCACCTGGATCTCGTGCTTGTCCCAGCCGTGGATGGTGATGCTGCCGTTCTGCCGCCCATCGACGTCCAGGCTCTTGGATGCCGAGACCGTCGAGTTCCGCGTTTCGCAGAACCGGGGACGATCGTCGTCGTCAGAGTGACGGCAGTCGTCGAGCCACCGCTCGGCGCGGCTTTGCTGTGCGGTGGCAATTCGCGAGATGCAGAGGAGGGCGACGAGCATCGAAAGGTGCGAAGCCCGAGGGAAGCGAGGCATGAGCGAGATCTCCGAGATGAGCGATTCGAGATGAGCGATTCGCGGTCTTGGACAGCGTCGCGCAGTCGATGGTTGGAACGGACCTGAACGGGTATATTCCGCGCGCGCCACTCCAATCTCATTCGACAATGAAACGCGCTATCTCACGCCGCATCACCAGCCGGCTCGCGTGCGCGTGTGTCGCGCTCCTGGCCGGCGCGCACGCTGCCCGCGCACAAGCCACCGGCGCACAAGCGGCGATCACCGCGGCCGAGCGACAGGCAGCCAATTCGCTGATCGACGCCGCACTCGCGGACACGCTCGGATACGAGCGGCTGGGCACGATGACGGACACGTTCGGACATCGGCTGAGCGGATCGAAATCGCTGGAGAGCGCCATTGACTGGGTGCTCGCGCAGATGAAAGCAGACGGGCTCGCGAACGTGCGCGGCGAGCCGGTGATGGTGCCGCATTGGGTGCGCGGCGCGGAATCCGCGACGCTCGTTGCGCCGCGGCAGGTGCCGCTCCACATGCTCGGACTCGGAATGAGCGTGGGCACGCCGGCACAAGGCATCACCGCGCCCGTGCTCGTGGTGAGCAGCTTCGAGGAGCTGCAGAAGCGTGCCGCCGAAGCGAAGGGGAAGATCGTGCTGTTCGATCACCCGTTCCCGACGGACGTGGCGCCGATGGCGGGGTACGATCGAGCGGTGGCGTACCGCGGCGGGGCACCGGTTGCGGCGGCGAAGGTGGGCGCCGTCGCGGCGCTGATCCGCTCGATCGAGAGCTTCTCGATTCAGAGCCCGCACACGGGGTCCACGCGCTACGATCCCGCGGTGCCCAGGATTCCGGCGGCGGCGCTGTCGATCGAGGACGCGGAGCTCTTGCACCGGATGCAGGATCGCGGCGACAAGATCGTCGTCACGCTCAAGATGGATGCGCAGACGCTGCCCGACGCGCCCTCGCGCAACGTGGTCGCGGAGCTGCGTGGCAGCGAGAAGCCGGACGAAGTCGTGGTGCTCGGCGGGCACATCGACTCGTGGGACGTGGGCGAGGGCGCGATGGACGACGGCGGCTGCAGTGTGGCGGCATGGGAGGCCGTGCGGCTGATGCAGCGCTTGGGTCTCGAGCCCAAGCGTACCGTGCGTGTGGTAATGTGGACGAACGAAGAGAACGGCGGGCGCGGCGGGCGCGCGTATCGTGAGGCACACGCCGCGGAGCTTGGCAATCACGCGGCGGCGCTGGAGTGCGACAACGGCGTGTTCCGGCCGGATGGCGTCCGCTTTCAGGGATCGGCGGCGGGGCTGGCGTTCATCGGGCCCGTGGCGGCGCTGCTCGAGCGCATCGGCGCGACGAAGGCGTTCGCCGGCGACCCGGAGGCGGACGTCACGCCGATCATTCAGCAGGGCGTCCCGGGACTCGCGCTCGACGTGGACGATACGAAGTACTTTTGGTATCACCACTCGTGGGGCGACATGATGACGATGATCGACCGCGACGATTTTCGCCGCTGCATCGCGACGATGGCGGTGTGGGCGTACGAGCTGGCCGATCAGGATCAGCGGGTGCCGCGCTAGCGGCTCGGCGGCTAATTCTAAAACTGGAATTAGGATACTAGCATGCTACGATCAATCGGAGCGGTGGCGGCGGCGATGCTTCTCGGCGCGACCGCCGGCTTGGCGCAGTCGGCCACGAAGTGCGAGCCGGGCAACGCAGGGCTCGAGCTGCCGGCGGGGTTCTGCGCCGCGGTCTACGCGGATTCGCTCGCGGGGGTGCGGCATCTGTGGGTGGCGCCGAACGGCGACGTCTTCGCGACGCGCGGAGGACGGAAGGGGAACGGGATCGTCGCGCTGCGCGACAAGAACGGCGACGGCCGCGCGGACGAGCGGGTGCAGATCGCCAGCGGATTCAACTCGTCCGAGATCCGAATGTTCGACGGCCACCTCTACACCGAGAACACGACCGCCGTGCTGCGTTTCCCGTACACGGCGGGCCAGTTGGAGCCCGTCGGGACGATGGACACGGTCGTCAAGGACCTGCCCAAGGGCGGGGATCACTTCTATAAGACTTTCATCATTGACCGGGACGGCTCGCTCTACGTGAACGTGGGTTCGGCTGACAACGCCTGTCAGGAGCAGAACCGGGCGAAAGAGTCGAAGGGGAAGAATCCGTGCGAGGAGCTCGAGTCGCGAGGCGGCATCTGGAAGTTCGATGCGCGCAAGCTCGACCAGACGCAATCGGCGTCGACGCACTTCGCGCGCGGCATTCGGAACGCCGTCGGCATGGCGATCAGTCCGCTCGACGGCAAGCTCTGGGTCACGCAGCACGGCCGCGATCAGCTCGGCGGCAGCGCGGGCGGCAACTGGTCGTTCAGCGATCAGTACAACGCGGAGAATCCGGCAGAAGAGTTGCTCCAAGTGCACCACGGCGAAGATTTCGGGTGGCCGTACTGCTATTACGCCGTCGAGGAGCATCATCTCGTGCTCGCGCCGGAGTACGGCGGCGACGGCAAGACCGTCGGCCTCTGCGCGCAGAAGAAGGAGCCGGTCGCGGTATTCCCGGCGCACTGGGCGCCCGACGCGCTGCTGTTTTACACGGGCTCGTCGTTTCCGGCGCGGTACAAGAGCGGCGCGTTCATCGCGTTCCACGGCTCGTGGAATCGTGCGCCGGAGCCGCAGGCGGGATATCGGGTGGTGTTCCAGCCGCTGTCGCGCGGCAAGGCCGCGGGAGAGTACGAGACCTTCGCCGATGGATTCGCGCCGAATCTCAACGGGCGGGGCTCGGCGGGAAATCACCGGCCCGTGGGATTGGCGGAGGGGCCGGACGGCGCGTTGTACGTGGCCGATGACGCCGGCGGCCGGATCTACAAGATCGTATACACCGGGAAATGACCGGGCTACTTTGAAAAATGTCTCACAGCGCGGGTGATCCAATGAGCGAGAATCCTCTGCATCGTTTGCACGACGCCGGTCAGTCGATCTGGCTGGACTTCATCGACCGCACGATGCTGCGCAACGGCGACTTGCAGCGGCGCATCGACAAGGACGCGCTCACCGGGATGACGTCGAATCCGACGATCTTCGAGAAGGCGCTCGCCGAGGGCAGCGCGTACGACGATCAGATTCGCGCCGCGACGGGCGAGTTCACCGCGATGGAGCTGTTCGAGCTCATCGCGACGACGGACGTGCGCGACGCGTGCGACATCTTCCGGCCCGTGCACCAGCGCGTGAAAGGGGCGGACGGCTTCGTGTCGATCGAGGTCTCGCCGGGCGCGGCGAACGACGCGGACGCGACGGTCGCCGAGGCGACGCGACTGTGGGCGACCGTGGACCGTCCGAACGTGATGGTGAAGGTGCCGGGGACCGTCGAGGGCGCGAAGGCGGTGCGCCGGCTCACCGCGGCAGGCGTCAACGTGAACATCACGCTGCTCTTCGCGATCGAGGCGTACCGGAGCGTGATCGAGGCGTACATGGCGGGGCTCGAGGATCGCGCCGCCGCCGGGAAGGACCTCGCGCACATCCATTCCGTCGCGAGCTTCTTCGTGAGCCGGGTCGATACGGAAGTCGACAAGCGGCTCGAGTCGAAGCCGGGAACGGATTCACTCAAGGGCAAGGCGGCGATCGCGAACGCGAAGCTCGCGTACCAGCTCTTTCAGTCGCAGGTCGCGACGCCGCGCTGGAAGTCGCTCGCGGCCAAGGGCGCGACCGTGCAGCGCCCGCTCTGGGCGAGCACGAGCACGAAGAATCCCAAGTACCGCGACGTGATGTACGTCGAGGAGCTGATCGGACCGGACACGGTGAACACGATGCCGCCGCAGACGATCACCGCGTTCTGCGATCATGGAATCGTGAAGCGCACCGTCGACTCGAACGTCGACGACGCGCGGCGCACGATCGACGCGATCGAGGCGCAGGGCATCTCGATGCGGGACGTGACCGACAAGCTGCTCGCGGACGGACTCGCGAGCTTCCAGAAGTCGTTCGACACGCTGCTCGCCGGCCTCGAGCGCAAGACGAAGTCGCTCGGGAAGGAGCTGGTCAGCAGCCGATAGCGCTCGCGCCACGCGGCGCGCACCGACCCTCACACGCGAACCACGTTGCATTACTGCCGAACGAAGATCGTCTGCACCCTTGGCCCGGCGAGCTCCTCGCGGGATGCGCTCCGGAGCCTGATGGAAGCGGGCCTCAGCGTGGCCCGAATCAACTTCTCGCACAGCACGCACGAGCAGCACGCCGCGACGATCGCGCTCGTGCGCCAGGTCGCCGCGGAGCTCGGCCGGCCGGTCGCCATTCTCGGCGATCTCCAGGGGCCGCGGATTCGCATCGGCGAGCTCTCCGCGCCGCGCGACCTCGACGACGGCAGCGACATCGTGCTCGTCCCCGAAGGACACGAGTCGGGCGACGAGATCCCGGTCACGTACGCGGCGCTCTCCGATGACGTGCACGTCGGCGATCGCGTGCTGATCAACGACGGGCTGCTCGAGCTCGTGGTGCTCGACGTGCGCAAGCCGCGCGTCACCGCCCGCGTGCTGCACGGCGGCAAGCTCACGAGCCACAAGGGGATCAATCTCCCCGGCGTGCAGGTGTCGGCGCCGTCGATCACGGACAAGGACCGCGAGGACGTGGCGTTCGCGGTGGCGCAGGAGCTCGACTACGTGGCGCTCAGCTTCGTCCGCCGCGCGCAGGACATCGCCGAGCTGCGGACGCTCATCCCGAAATCGACGCTCGTCGTCGCGAAGATCGAGAAGGATTCGGCATTAGAGAACATTGAAACAATCATCCGGGCGTCGGACGGCGTGATGGTCGCGCGCGGCGATCTGGGGGTCGAGCTCCCGTTCGAGGACGTGCCGTACGCGCAGAAGCAGATCATCGCACTCTGCAACCGGCTCGGCCGGCCGGTGATCACCGCGACGCAGATGCTCGAGTCGATGATCACGCATCCGCGGCCGACGCGCGCCGAAGCCAGCGACGTGGCGAACGCGATCCTCGACGGCACCGACGCGGTGATGCTCTCCGCCGAGACCGCGGCGGGGCAGTACCCGCGGCTGGCGGTCGAGGCGATGAGCCGCATCATCACGGAAATCGAAGGCAAGCCCCAGGCGTTCCGCCGCGACGACCGCCGCCGCGGGGAGACCGCCGTCTCGACCGAGTTCGCGATCGCGGCGGCGAGCAGCGCGGCGGTGAACATGCTCTCCGCGCCGACGCTGATCGTCTTCACGAAGAGCGGCTTCAGCGCGCGCGTTGTGGCCTCGCACCGGCCGAGCGTGCCGATTCTCGTGCTGACCGACAGTCCGCGGACGTATCGTCAGCTCGCGCTGATCTGGGGTGTGATCCCCGAGCTAGTGCCGCATTGCAGCACGTACGACGAGATGGTGCATCTCGGGCTCGAGGCGGTGCAGCGCCGTCAGCTCGCGCGGCCGGGCGATCGCGTGGTCGTCACCGCTGGCGTGCCCTTCGACACGCCCGGTACGACGAACCTGCTGAAGGTCGAGACGGTGTGAAGCTCACGTTCCTGGGCACGGGCACCAGCTTTGGCGTCCCGAAGCTGGGGTGCCACTGCGCGGTCTGCCGCTCGCCCGATCCCCGTGACAAGCGCACGCGCGTTGGCGCGTTGGTGGAGAGCGCGAGAGGAACGCGGCTGCTGATCGACACGCCGCCCGAGCTGCGCATGCAGCTCATCGCGGCCGGGATCGACCGCATCGACGCGGTCGCGTTCACGCACCAGCATGCTGACCACACGCACGGGATCGACGACCTGCGCGCGATCACAGTGAGCCGCGAAGGTCCGCTGCCGATCTATGGCCCCGCGGAGACGCTTCGCGAACTCGCGGTGAAGTTCCGCTACATCTTCGACGACACGATACGCCCGCTGCCGGGCACCTCGAAGCCCGAAGGGAAAGCACATCCCGTGGAACCCGGGACGCCGTTTCGCGTGGCGGATCTCGAGGTGATCCCGGTGCAAGTGCCGCACGGGGATGTCACGGTCTTTGCATATCGAATTGGGCCGCTGGCCTACGTCACCGACGCCAAATCGTTGTCGCCGGAGGCGATTCGTTTGCTGTCGGGCGCACGGGTGCTCGTCATCAACGCGCTCTTCCGGACCGAGCATCCGACGCACCTCAGCATCCCCGAGGCGGTCGACGCGGCACGCGCGATCGGCGCCGAGCGCACGTATCTCACGCACCTGACACACGACAACTTTCACGCCGACCTCGAGGCCGAGCTGCCGCGCGGCATCGCACCGGCGTTCGACGGCCTCACCATCCGCATCGACTGACCATGACCGTTCGCATCGATTTCACCAACATGATGGGCGACGTCGTCGACGGCGGCATCGCGGCGGCCGACTGGAAATCCGCGAGCGAGGCGTTCCGGCGCGCGCACGCCGGCTTCGATCGGCGGCGCCAAGCCGGAGAGCTCGGCTTTCTCGCGCTCGCGACCGACGAAGCGCTCCACAAGCAGTCGACGGATTTCGCCAAGAGCGTGCGCGGCAGGTTCGACGACGTCGTGATTCTCGGAATCGGCGGTTCGGCGCTCGGGCCGATCGCGCTGCGAACGGCGCTGCTCAAACCGCAATGGAATTCACTCTCGAAAGACGAGCGCGGCGGCGAGCCGCGGCTCCATGTGCTCGACAACGTCGATCCGCACACGATTTCGGCGCTGCTCAGCCGGCTCGCGCTGGATCGGGCGCTGTTCGTCGTGATCTCCAAGTCGGGCGGAACGGCGGAAACGATGGCGCAGTATCTCGTGATCCGCGATCGGCTGAACAAGTCCGTGAAGGACGCGAAGCAGCATCTCGTCCTCGTCACCGATCCGGCGAAGGGCGCGCTTCGCGACCTCGCGCGCACCGAGGGGATTCCCGCGCTCGACATTCCGCCCGCGGTCGGCGGCAGATACAGCGTGCTGACGCCCGTGGGGATGCTCCCCGCGGCGCTCCTTGGGATGGATACGGCACAGTTGCTCGCCGGCGCGAAGGACATGGCGGCGCGCTGCGGCGGCGAAGAGCTGGCGAGCAATCCCGCGGGGGTGTTCGCGACGCTCCAGTATCTCGCCGACACAAAGGAAGGGCGGCACATCCACGTGTTGATGCCTTACTCCGACCCGCTGCGCGACGTCGCTGATTGGTTCGTGCAGCTCTGGGCGGAGAGTCTCGGCAAGCATCGCCAGCCAGGCGACCGCGGCGTGGGTCCAACGCCCATGGGTGCACTGGGCGCGACCGATCAACACAGCAAAGTACAATTGTTCATGGAAGGCCCGCCGGACAAGACGATCAGTTTCATCGCCGTGGACGAGGGCGGCGTCGACGTGCCGATCCCGAAGCTGCATTCGGACGTGAAGGAACTTGGGTATCTTGGCGGGCACCAGCTTGGCGAGCTGCTCTCGATCGAGCAGCGCGCGACGGCGGGTGCGCTGGCGCGGCGCGGCCGTCCCAACATGACGATTCACCTCGACCGGGTGGACGCCTGGCATCTCGGCGCGTTGTTCATGCTTCTGGAAATCGCCACGATCCACGCGGGTGAGCTGTACGGTGTGAACCCGCTGGATCAGCCGGGCGTGGAGCTTGGAAAGCAGTTCACGTACGCGCAGTTGGGCCGCGCGGACGCCGAGCAGGCTCGGCAGGAATGGAACCTGCTTCCCAAACCTGACGCGCGGTATTCGGTTTAGGGCGGGGCGGCGCGATCACGACTCTTATTTCTCATGGACAAGATCGAGACTCTCAACGGCTTGTTTGGCGCGGACGTCAGCGTTCGCGATGGGCGCGTCACGGTAAACCGTGATGCGTCGTTGTCGTCGGCGGCGATGGACCAGCTCGTCCGCGCGGCGGTGTTCGGCGACGCCGACGAGAAGGAGCATGCGCGCTGGCTGATCTGGGAGCTTGGGCAGGCGGTGGGCGTACGCCCGGCGTCGATTCAGGATCTGTACATGGCGCGCGGACGCGGGGAGACGCACGGCTACACGGTGCCCGCGATCAACGTGCGCGGGATGGCGTACGACACCGCGCGCTCGATCTTCCGCACGGCGAACACGCTCCACGCGGGCGCGTTCATTCTCGAGATCGCGCGGTCGGAGATCGCGTACACGGACCAGCGGCCGGCGGAGTACGTCGCGGTGGTGCTCGCGGCCGCGATGCGTGAAGGATTCCGCGGCCCGGTGTTCATCCAGGGCGATCACTTCCAGGTGAGCGCGAAGAAGTACGCGGTCGACCCCGCGACCGAGGTCGATGCCGTGAAGTCGCTCGCCCGCGAAGCGATCGCCGCCGGCTTTTACAACATCGACGTCGACACCTCGACGCTCGTCGACATCTCGAAGTCCACGCTCGACGAGCAGCAGCGGCTCAACTACGAGGTAGGCGCCGAAATTCTGCAGACCATCCGTGCGCTCGAGCCCGAAGGCGTCACGATCTCGATCGGCGGCGAGATCGGCGAGGTGGGCACGCACAACAGTACGGTCGACGAGCTGCGCACCTACATGGACGGCTTGATTCGCAGCGTGCCGAAGGGCGTCGCGGGCTTGTCCAAGATCAGCGTGCAGTCCGGAACGTCGCACGGCGGCGTGGTGCTGGCCGATGGGTCGATCGCCGACGTGAAGCTCGACCTCGACACGCTCGAGCGCCTCTCCAAGGTCGCGCGCGACGAGTACGGGCTCTCGGGCGCGGTGCAGCACGGCGCCTCGACGCTGCCGGACAGCGCGTTTCACAATTTTCCAAAGCGCGAGACGGCCGAGATCCATCTGGCGACGAACTTCCAGAACATGCTGTTCGATCACATGCCGGCGGAGCTGCGGCAGTCGATCTACGCATGGCTGGCCGAGAACGCGAAGGACGAGCGCAAGCCGAGCGACACCGACGAGCAGTTCTTTTACAAGACTCGAAAGAAGGCGCTCGGGCCGTTCAAGCGACAGATCTGGGACGTGCCGGGCGAGATCAAGGCGGCGCTCGCGAAGGTGTACGACGACAAGTTCACGTTCCTGTTCAATCAGCTCGCGATCGGGGGGACGGCGGACGTGGTCGCGAAGTTCGTCGCTGCACCGGTGATTCATCGCGCCGATCCGACGGTCGCCGCGGCCGTCGCGGCGGCGCCGGACGACGCCGATCTGAGCGACTGAGCTGGCGCCCCGGGGCGGTCGGGCCATGGAATCAGGCGTCGAGCCGAGAGCGGCGTCGCCGTTCGTGCAGGCGCTGGACTCGCTCTGGCTCGACACGCTGCGCCGCATCGTCGATTGCGCGACGCACGAGCTCAAGGGGGCGCTCAATGGCGTCTCGCTGAACGCGGAGGTGGTGCGGTCACGTGCGGAACGGGGGAATGCACCCGCGTCGACGCTCGCATCGTACGCGAATGCGGCCTCGATGCAGCTCGACGCGGTGATTGCGATGACGGAGGCGTTGCTGGCACTCAGTCGGCGTTCAAAGTCTCCTGTCGAGCTGGCATCAGTCGTGCGCCATGTGGGGGCGCTGATCGGCCCGGCCGTTCGATCTGACGGCCGGTCGTTCGAGCTCGGCGTGCTCGACGACCTTGGCACCACGTCGGCGACGGATGCAGTGCGACTGGCGATCGGTGCGGTGCTGCTCGCGGCGAGCGAGCGGGCGTCGTCGGTGCGATGCGCTTCGACGGGCGGCGCGAACCCGGCGCTGCGCGTCGAGTATGATGGAGAGCTCGCGGCGGTCACTCCCGAGGTGACGGCCGCTGTCGCGGACGCTGGCGTACGAATCTCCTCGGACGCCGGCGGTATGATCATCAGCTTCCCTCGCGAGCCGAGGGTAGACAGGTCCACATGAAGCAAGCGAATCCCAAGCTCCTCATCGCCGACGACGAGCAGGCGATCACGGCTGGCCTCAGCGCGATCCTCTCGGACGAAGGCTACAGCGTGGACGTCGTGCCGGACGGCCAGAAGGCGCTCGAGCGGTTGTCCGAAGATCGGTACGGCGTGGTGCTGGCCGATCTGAAGATGCCGAAGCTCGACGGACTGAGTCTCCTGCGCGAGCTCCAGAGCAAAGCCATCCCGACCGAGTGCATCATCATCACCGGACAGGCGACGGTCGATTCGGCGGTGCAGGCGATGCAGCAGGGCGCGTACGACTACATCGAGAAGCCGCTCAACGCCGACAAGCTCAATCGCCTGAAGGCGCTCATTCCCAAGGCGATCGAGAAGTTCAACGTCCAGCAGAAGAACCGCGAGCTCACGTCGCGCCTCGAGGGGCTCACGCATTACGGCGAGCTCACCGGCCAATCGGACGTGATGCGCGAGGTCTATCAGATCATCGAGGCCGTGGCGGCATCCACGGCGAGCGTGCTCATTCTCGGCGAGTCGGGCACGGGCAAGGAGCTCGTCGCGCGCGCGGTGCACAGCAAGAGCGAGCGCGCCAAGGGGCCGTTCTTCGCGCTCAACTGCGCGGCGCTGCCGAAGGAGATTCTCGAGAACGAGCTGTTCGGCCACGAGAAGGGCGCGTTCACCGGGTCGACGAACGAGAAGCCCGGCGCGTTCGAGATGTCGAGCGGCGGCACGATCTTCCTGGACGAAGTCGCGGAGATGTCGCCGGACATCCAGGTGAAGCTGCTCCGCGCGCTCGAGACGCGCATGGTGCGCCGGCTCGGCGGCAAGAAAGAGATCCAGGTCGACATCCGCATCGTCGCGGCGACCAACAAGGATCTGCAGAAGGCGCTCGCCGACGGCGAGCTGCGCGAGGACCTCTACTACCGCCTCGCCGTGGTGCAGATCGACCTGCCGCCGCTCCGCGAGCGGTCGCAGGATGTTCAACTTCTGGCAACAGAGTTCTTGCATCGCTATTCGACGCAGAACGGGAAGCAGATCTCCGATTTCGACACGGCCGCGTGGGACTGGATCCTGTCGTACCACTGGCCGGGGAACGTGCGCGAGCTCAAGAACGCCGTGGAGCGGGCGGTGATCATGGCGCGGGGCGAGAAGATCGGCGTGAACGACATCATGCCGCGGCACCTGCGCAACGCGGGGGAGGTGCCCACGTCGGTGACGATTCCGGTGGGCGCGTCGATGTCGGATGCACGGCGGCAGCTCGTGCTCCGCACGTTCGCCTCCACTGGTGGAGACGCCACCCGGACGGCGAGATTACTTGGCGTCGGCGCGGACGAAGTTCGCCGCGATCTCACCGCGATGATCGCCGCGGCGCCGAGCGACGAGGAGAGCAACGGGCGGTCGGCCGAGGCACGGCCGGTGGAGTTCGTGGCTGCACGCGCCGCCGCACCGGTGAAGAAAGCACCGGTGAAGAAGCGCTAACACCAGGAGCCGGGTATGTCTCGATATGACATCGACCGCGACGATCCGTACGTCGTGATCGAGAAGCACGACGCCGGGATCGGGCCGTTCCTCATCGGGCTCGCGATCGGCGCGGGCGCGGCGCTGCTGCTCGCGCCGCGCTCCGGCGCGGAGACGCGGCGCGAGATCAAGCGCCGGGCCGCGCGCGCACGGCAGGCCGCCGAGGATGCGGCAACCGACGTGGTCGACACGGTGGCGGACACGTATCACGATGCGCGTCAGCGAGTCGAAGATCAGATCGACGCGGTGCGGCAGTCGATCGATCTCAAGCGCGAGCAGTTGAATCGCGCCGTGAACGCGGGCCGCGTGGCGGCGGACGAAGCCCGGGCGGAGCTCGAGGAGCGCATCGCGGAACGCAAGGCGGCGCGGGCCGCCGGAGCGCATGTCGCACGTAGCCGACAACCCGCCGCCGCTGACCCCAGCGACGAACGCTGAGCGAGCCGGCCGTCCATCGGCTCGTTCAGCCACCCGGCGCTCGTGGATCGCGAGCGCCGGGTGGCTGATGCGCGACTACGCCAAGCGCGTCTGGGACAACAGCGGCGAGGATAACGTGTTGTTTCTCGCCGGCGGGATCGCGTTCAACATCATCCTCGCCGCGCTGCCGTTCGTGCTGCTCCTCGCCGCGGGGCTCACGTGGTTGTTCCCGCTCATCTATCCGGGCCAGATCAACTCGGCGCAAACGGTGTTCGATTTCATCGACCGGCTGCTCCCGGCGCACAGTCCCGATTCGTCGCTGCACAAGCTGATCGGCGGACTGCTCACGAAGCGCGATTCGATCACCGCGTACTCGGCTGTCGGATTCGTGTGGTTCTCGACGCGGCTGTTCGGATCGCTGCGCACAGTGCTGGCGAGCGTGTTCGACATCGAGACGGAGCGGGGGATCATCGCGGGGAAGGTCTTCGACGTGAAGATCACGATCGTCTCGACGCTGCTGTTCGTCGCGAGCGTGGCCGTGACCACCTACGTGACGCTCGGCGCCTCGCGGGGCGCGCACGCGCTGGTGACGCTCGGCCTCCGCAACGACGTGATGGGCGGCCTGGAGTACTGGTTCGGCCGCTTGCTCGGATTCGGCTTTCTCGTGCTGATGTTCTTCGCGCTCTACAAGTACCTGCCGGTGCGCCGCGTGCGCGCGAAAGCCGCGTGGGTCGCGGCGGCATTCACGAGCATCCTGTTCGAGCTCGCGCGGACGGCGTTCTTCTATTACACCGCCACGTTCAATCCCGCTTCGCTGTACTCGGGGACCATCACGACGATCATCGTCGTCGTGGTGTGGTTCTACTATGCGGCGCTGATCTTCATTCTCGGCGGCGAAGTGGGCCAGGTGTTCGTGCTGCGGCACGTGAGGAAGTTGCAGCGGGAAGTGTTCGTGGACTGAAGGGTAGGGTTGCTCGCGTGTTGCGCTCGCTGTAGGGCCGGCGCAGCGCGCGACGGCCCTACACCCTCCCGCCGCGGCCGCCCATATTCTCCGCCATGCCCATCGATCTCCGCAGCGACACCGTTACCAAGCCCACGCCCGGCATGCGCGCCGCGATGGCCAACGCCGACGTCGGCGACGACGAACGCGATGGCGATCCGACGACGCTGAAGCTTCAGGCCCGCGTTGCCGCGCTCCTGGGAAAGGACGACGCCTTGTTCTTTCCCAGCGGCGTGATGGCGAACCAGGCGGCGGTGTGGTGTCATGCTCCCCGCGCGACCGAGATCCTGCTCGACGTCAACGCCCACGTCATCGAAGGCGAGATCGCCGGCGCCGCGGCGTTGAGTGGCGTGCAGGTGCATCCGGTCGAGCCGCGCGGCCTGTTCATGACGGCCAGCGATCTCGCGGCCGCCATGCTGCCGCCATCGCGCTACCGCGCGGCGTACTCGCTCGTCTGCGTCGAGAACACGCACAACAGCGCCGGCGGCAAGATCGTTCCGCTCGATGACCTGCGCGCGATTCGACAGGTCGCTGCGGCGAACGGGCTGCCCGTGCACATGGACGGTGCGCGTCTCTGGAACGCCAGCGTCGCGTCCGGCGTGTCGCTCGCCGAAATCGCCGAGACCGCGGACACCGTGATGGTCGCGTTCTCGAAGGGCCTCGGCGCACCGATCGGCGCCGCGCTCGCCGGTCCGCGTGATCTCATCGAGCACGCGTGGACGGCGCGCAAGCTGTTCGGCGGCGCGATGCGGCAGTCGGGCATCGTCGCCGCGGGCGCGCTCTTCGCGCTCGATCGTCACATCGACCGCCTGGCGGACGATCACGAGAACGCGCGCGCGATCGCCGATCTGGTCGGCACGGCCGGCGGCGCGAACGTCGTTGCGCCCGACACCAACATCGTGATGGTCGACTTGCCGCCGAGCCACCCGGCGGCCAATGTGGTTGCGGCGGCGAAGGAGCGCGGAGTGCTCGTCGCCGAATGGACGCCGACGCGCATCCGGATGGTCACGCATCTCGACGTGAGCGCCGAGGACGCGGAGCGCGCGGGCTCCATCATCCGCTCGATTCTTCTCTCACCGATGTGACGCCATGTTCACGCTGACGGTTCGCGATTTCGAGGAAGTGCGCGCACGCATCGCGCCGCACATCAAGCACACGCCGCTGCTGACGTCGCGGCAGTTGAGCGAGCTCACGGGCTACGACGTGCGGCTCAAGGCCGAGCTCTTTCAGCGCGTGGGTTCGTACAAGATTCGCGGGCCGTTGAACAAAATGGCGTTGATGTCCGAGGAGCAGAAGCGCCGCGGCGTCGTGTGCTCGTCAGCCGGCAATCACGCACAGGGCGTGGCGCTGGCGGCAAAAATCCACGGCATTCGCGCGGTCGTGTGCATGGCCGAGAACGCGACGCCCGCGAAGATCGCGGCGACCAAGGGCTACGGCGCGGAAGTGGTGCTGCACGGGACGATCTGGGACGAGGCGAACGAGAAAGCCAAGGAGCTCGTGCGCGACGAGGGGCTCACGTACGTGCATCCGTTCGACGACGAGCAGCTCATCGCGGGCCAGGGCACGCTCGGGCTCGAGATCATTCAGGACTGGCCGAACGTCGACGCGGTCGTCGTGCCGATCGGCGGCGGGGGACTGATCTCGGGCGTGTCGATGGCGGTGAAGAGTCACAATCCGAACATCAAGGTGATCGGCGTCGAGTCGTCCGACGGGCCCGCGATGCAGAAGAGCGTCGAAGCGGGGTCGCTGCAGACGATCGCGTGCAACACGATCATCGACGGCCTGCGCGTGCGCCGCTGCGGGGAGCTCAACTTCTCGGTGGTGCAGCGGTTCGTCGACGACATCGTCGCGCTTCCTGACCGCGAGATCTTCGAGGCGGTGGTGTGGATCATGGAGCGGTGCAAGCTCGTCGTCGAAGGCGCCGCCGCCGCGCCGGTCGCGGCGCTGCTGCACGGGCTCGTTCAGCTTCCCGCGGGGTCGCGGGTCGTGTGCGTGCTGTCAGGGGGGAATGTGAACCTGGATGAGCTGCGCGGATTGAAGTGGAATTGAGGTGACGGCGGGGGAAGGGCTCGCGGCGCCGGTCGCTTTTGCTGCGAGTCGTGTGTTGAGAATTGTGTGTTTTCGGTTTTAGAATCCACAAACTCATAAACCACGCGACTCGGCGCCCGCGACCAAAGCGACGGGTGTCCCCACTCCCGCCGCGCCGTCAGACGAGCGCCGCCAATTTCTTCGGCGCTCTCCGCCTGTACCCATCCTTCAACAGCTCCGCGATCTCCGCCCACGGCGGATTCCGATCGATCCACGCCCCGATCCATCCGCTCGGGCCCACGTACGGCGGCTTGAAGTAGCGGTCCGGCCGCGCGCGCAGGACGAAATCCTGCTCCGAGCTCACCGACAGAATCCACACCGCCGGCCGGCCGCCGCCGTGGTGCGTGCCCGCGCTCGCGTGCATCGCGAAGATCTTGTTCTTCACGCGGAACGTCGGCTCGCCCCATGCTTCCACCTCGTGCGCTTCGGGGAGCGCGAGGCAGATCGCGCGCAGGCGCTCGATGGGCGACGTCGCGCGCTTGCCGCGGCTTTTCGACGATTCACCCGTCCGTTTCCGGGTCGATGAGCTCTTCCGCGCAGCCATGGCCGTGAAGATAGGCGCGGCCGCCGCGCGGCGCACAGCGCACGATCGCGTGATCGGCGGATCCGCTCGCTTGAATGAGCGCCGCGTGCCGCTAGATTTATCGGTGCCCCAGGTCCCGGAGGGCGTCAGCCTTCCAACTCCGTCAGGACCCCGAAGGTAGCAGCGGTACGAGGTGTCTGATGTCGCTTCGTCAGACCTGGGGTATTACGCGGGACACGCGCTCACCGAGCGGCGTGCCCGCGTTTTTCATTTGTGGTCGCGAGCCCGCGTTGGCCCGCGCCGACGACGCGCGGTAGATTCCCACTCCCGCCCTACTCGCACCCATGTCGATCGCACTCGCTCGCAAATACCGCCCAAAGCGTTTCGCCGACGTTGCCGTACAGTCGCACGTCTCGACGACGCTCAAGGGCGCGATCGCACGCGGGCGCGTGGCGCACGGGTATCTCCTCTGCGGCCCTCGCGGCGTCGGCAAGACGACGCTCGCACGGGTGCTCGCGATGGCGCTCAACTGCGAGCGGCGCACAGAAGCGGCCAAACGCCTGGCCGAATTCGATCAAGGGCGAGGAGCAAGCGACGACGACACCGTCGTCGTCGCTCCAGATAGAGATCGGTTGGCGAGCGAAGCGAGCGAACCGTGCGGAGCCTGTGCGTCTTGCACGCGCATCTGGAGCGGCGCGGCGAGCCTCGACGTCGTCGAGATGGACGCCGCGTCGAACCGCGGCGTCGACGACGCGCGCGACCTGCGCGAGCGAGCGATGTACGCCCCGTCGGGCGACGAGCAGTACAAGGTCTACATCGTCGACGAAGCGCACATGCTCACGCGCGACGCGTGGAACGCGCTGCTCAAGATCCTCGAGGAGCCGCCGCCGCGCGTCGTCTTCGTGTTCGCGACGACCGAGCCGCAGAAGATCGCGCAGGCGGCCGCGCCGGTGCTGAGCCGCCTCCAGCGCTTCGATTTCAAGCGCATTGGGCCGGCGGAGATTCGCGAGCGGTTGTCGCACGTGCTCGACGAAGAGCACATCGCCGCGGAGCCCGAGGCGCTCGTCGCGATCTCGCGCGCCGCGGACGGTTCCATGCGCGACGCGCTCAGCCTTACGGATCAGGTCCTGTCGATGGGCGAGGGGAAGGTCACCGCGGACCGCGTGCGCGACGCCCTCGGCTTGGTTCCGGAGGACGAGTTCATCGCGATGCTCGACGTGATCGCCGAGCGGCGCGCGGCGGACGTCTTCCCCGCGGTGGGAAGGCTCGCGGAAGCGGGAATCGATTTCGGCTTGTTCCTCACCGGCCTCGCCGACATGCTGCGCGCGCAGCTCGCGATCGTGCTCGGCGGTGCGGCGCCGGACGTGTCAGAGCGCGCGCGCGAAGCGCTCGAATCGCGTCGCGAGCGATTCGCGGACGCCGATCTCCTGCGCATGCTCCAGGCGCTCGCGGAGCTGGAGCCTCGCTTCCGGAAGAGCGGTCAGCAGCAATTGCTCATCGAGACGCTGCTCGTTCGCTTCGCGCTCCTCGATCGGTCCGTCGAGCTCGAGGACGTGCTGCGCTCGCTCGGTGGCGGCGGAGGGGGCGGTGGAAGTGCGCCGGAGCGCACTCCGAGTCGGCGCGAGACGTCGTCGCAGCCGAGCGCCGCTGCACCATCTTCGGCGAAGTCGTACCGCGCCGAGTCGCCGGCGCCGCGCCCGGAGTCTGCGGCGCGGCCGGCCCCGCGCGCCGAACGATCGTCAGCGGCGCCGGTGGCGGCGATGGCCGCTGCGCCGGCGCAGCCGCTGCACGCGGTGACCGGCGAGGCATTGGAGCTCTCGAAGGTGACCGGCCGATGGGACGCTCTGACGGAGCGTCTCAAAGGCGCGGGCAAGCAGCTCCTCGCGACCGCGCTCGAGCACTCGTCGCCGGTGTCGGTGACCGCGCAGGGCGATGTCACGATCGAGCTCGACGAGCCGAACGACTTCTTCGCGCACTCGATCACCGATGGGCGCGGCGACATCCTGACGGTGCTGCGCGAATGGTTTCCCGCCGTTCAGCGAGTGCAGCTCAAGATCGGCGCTGAAGGCCCGGGCGCGCCGCCCAAGCGACTCACCGACGAGATGGTGCGTGCCGAGCGCATCGCCGCGCTCCGCAAGCGCGATCCGGTGCTCGGCGCGGCGATCGACGCGCTGGACCTCGACGTCGCAGACTAGCGACGAGTCGAAGGCGTCGGGTAGCTTTCACGCATGCCCGATTTCATGAAGATCCTGCAGCAAGCGCAGCAGATGCAGGGTCGCTTTCAGAAGATTCAGGACGAGTTGCAGCAGACCACCGTCGGCGGCTCGGCGGGCGGCGGGATGGTCACCGCCGAGGTCTCCGGCACCGGTCAGATCAAGCGCATCAAGCTCGATCCGAGCGTCGTCAACTCGGCCGACATCGAGATGCTCGAGGATCTCGTCGTCGTAGCCGTGTCCGATGCGCAGCAGAAGGCGCAGACCGCCGCGCAGGAGCAGATGGGCAAGCTGACGGGCGGACTGCCGTTGCCGTTCAAGCTTCCGTTTTAGTCGCGCGCGATCGGAACCCTGCGTGTCCGCGATCGATGATCTCGCGACGGAGCTTTCGCGTCTGCCGGGGATTGGCCGCAAGACGGCGCTTCGGTTGACGTACCATCTGCTGCGTCAGCCGACCGACCAGACGCGCCGCCTTGCCAGCGCGCTGCTCACGCTCGGCGAGCGTGTACATCCGTGCGCCCGCTGCTTCAACCTGACGGAGGAGGAGCTCTGCGCCATTTGCCGCGATCCGCGCCGCGATCAGACGACAATCTGTGTCGTGGAGCAGTCGTCGGACATCGGTGCCATCGAGCGGGCGGGCGAGTACCGCGGCGTCTATCACGTGCTGGGCGGCCGGCTGTCGCCGCTCGACGGCATTGGGCCGGATGACTTGACGGTGGCGGCGCTGATGGATCGGCTGCGCGGCGGGCAGGGTGATGCCGAATCGACGGTGCGCGAGGTGATCCTCGCCACAAATCCGAGTCTCGAGGGCGAGGCCACGGCGCTCTACGTTCAGGGTCAGGTGGCGCCGCTCGGAATCTCGGTCTCGCGCATCGCGCGTGGCCTGCCCGTGGGCGGTGACCTCGAATACGCGGACGGGGTGACTATCGCGCAGGCGATCGCCGCCAGGAGGGCGATGTGAACGAGCGGCAGACGACAGCGGTGACCGCGGCGTTCTTGGGCGGTCTAGTATTAGGTGCCGCCGTGTGGAGTGCCCAGATCGGGCGCTCGCGCCGCGAATTGTTCAGCAAGAGTCCCGTGCGCCGATTGGCGGCGTTGGGATATCTCGCCGGACAACCGGGGCTCGACACGGCGAGTATTCTTACCGAGTATGTCGCGTGGGAGCGCCACCCGGTGCTCCGTCGTCGCGCGCTGCGGCTGCTGCGGCGGCTGCATACCACTCTCGACTAGGACCTGAGCCTCGATGCCGGTCGGTGCAGCCAGTTGGTCGTTCACCGAGGATGATTTTGGCGCGATCACGAGCGCGTTGGAGCGGTTTCTCACCGACTGCAATGCGCGGTGCGCGCTCATCGTCGACCGCACGGGCCAGTTGATCGCGACGGTGGGCGAGCGGCCCAACTTCGATCCGACCGCGTTCGCGACGCTCACCGCGGCGGACTTCAGCGCCAACGACCAGCTCGCGAAGCTGATCGGCGAGAACGACTTCAGCACGCTCTTCCATCAGGGCGAGAAAGAGTCGATGTACCTCGCCGACATCGCCCGCCGCGTGATTCTCGTGGTGCTGTTCGACAATCGCACGACGCTCGGGCTCGTGCGGCTCAAGATGAAGCAGACCGTGACCGAACTGTCGCAGCTGTTCGATCAGGTGTTCGCGCGCGCGAGTGACAGCGCGTCAGCTCCCAACATTCTCGCCGGCGCCGACGACGAGATCGACAAGCTGTTCCAATAGAGGACGACAGCCATGTCGATGATCAACTACGCGTCGCGCGAGATCAACTGCAAGATCGTGTATTACGGCCCGGGCCTCGGCGGCAAGACGACGAACCTGGAGCACGTCTACGGCAAGGTGCAGCCGGACACGCGCGGCAAGCTCATCTCGCTCGCGACCGAGACCGAGCGCACGCTCTTCTTCGACTTCCTGCCGGTGGACCTCGGGACGATTCGCGGCTTCAAGACGCGCTTCCATCTGTACACGGTTCCGGGCCAGGTCTACTACAACGCGAGCCGCAAGCTGATACTCAAGGGCGTGGACGGCATCGTCTTCGTCGGCGACTCGCAGATGGAACGCATGGAAGCGAACCAGGAGGCCATGCAGAATCTGTACGACAACATGGCCGAGTACGGGTACGATCTCACGAAGATGCCGTTCGTGATCCAGTACAACAAACGCGATCTGCCGAACGCGTCGCCGATTAGAGATCTCCAATCAGCGCTCAACCCCGGGTGGGAAGTGGGCGATGCGGCGAAGATGCGCGTGACTCCGGATCCGTACCATGCGGGCGAGAACCTGGTGGAGCAGCTCCCGACGGGCGAGTGGATCGAGCGCGCGCAGCATTTCGAGGCGGTGGCGGTCACGGGTGACGGCGTGTTCGATACCCTCAAGGCGGTCAGCAAGCTGGTGTTGAAGTCGTTGGCGTGAACCTCCCGAACGCGCTCACCGCCGGCCGCATCGCGGCGACCCCCCTCATCGCGGTCCTTCCGTTCGCGAACTCGTGGGGGCTGCGGCTCGTCGCGTTCAGTCTCTTCACGCTCGCCGCGCTCACCGACTACGTCGACGGCAAGCTCGCCCGCTCGCGCAAGGAAGAAACGGATCTCGGCCGCTTGCTCGATCCGCTCGCCGACAAGGCGCTGCTCATCGGCACGTTCGTCCCGATGTTCCTGCTCGCGCCCACGTTCCCGTTCGTGACGCCGATCGGCCCCATCGGGCTGGCCTGGTGGATCATCGCGATCGTGCTCGGCCGCGAGATCTTCATGACGATCTTTCGCCAGGCGGCGGCTCGCCGCGGCGTCGTGATCGCGGCGATCGGTCCCGCCAAGTGGAAGACCGGCTTTCAGCTCGTCTGGCAGGGCTCGGCGTATTTCTGGTTCTGGGCCGCCACGCTTGCCGCGGCGAAGAACTGGACCGGCGCGACACTCTGGCGCGCGTTCGCGATGTTCAATGGCACCGTCGGCACGATCATGATGATCGCCGCCGTGATCCTCACCGTGTACTCGCTCGTGCTGTACATGCGGAGCTTCGGCGCCATCTTCGCGGCGTCGCCGAGCAAATAGCGCGTCCCGCAATGTCCACCACCGGCAGTCGCGTCGAAGTCGTCACGATTGGCGACGAGTTGCTGCTCGGCTTCACGATCGACACCAACGCGGCCCATCTCGCGCGGGCGCTCGCGGCGATCGGCATGCACATCGTCCGCCGCACCACCGTTGGCGACGGCGCGGACGAGATCGCGGACGCCGTCGGGCAGGCGCTCGACCGCACCGGGGCCGTGATCACGACCGGCGGGTTGGGCCCAACGTCCGACGATCTCACCAAACAGTCGATCGCGACGATCTTCGGCCGCGGCATGCATCTCGACGCGGAGCACCTCGCGTGGATGGAGGAGCGCTGGCGCAAGCGGTTCGACCGTCCGCTGCCCGCGTCGAACCACCAGCAAGCGATGATCCCCGACGGGGCGCGTACATTAGAGAATCATCATGGATCCGCGCCGGGGATCTGGCTCGACGACGAGCGGGGCCGTTGGGTGGCGATGCTTCCCGGCGTGCCGCGCGAGATGCGCGGCATGCTCGGCGACACGCTGCTCCCGCTCTTGCGCGAGCGCGTCGCCGCGGAGCGTGTGGTCCGCTCGCTCACGCTGCGCACGGTCGGCGTCGGCGAGTCGCTGCTCGCCGACCGCATCGACGCCATGGAGGGCGGCCCGCTCGGTGTCACGCTCGCCTACCTGCCGTCCATTGCCGGCGTCGATCTGCGGCTCACCATTCGCGACGTGCCCGCCGCCGAGGCGGACGCACGCCTCGCCGCCGCGGCGGCGCGCCTGCGGGCGCGAGTCGGCGGTGCGATCTATGGCGAGGACGACGCGGATCTGGCGGCTGTAGTGCTCGATCTCTGTCGCGCGCGCGGGCTCACGATCGGCGTCGCCGAGAGCTGCACGGGCGGACTGCTCGGCGCGCGGCTCACCGCGATCTCCGGCTCGAGCGATGTCGTGTGCGGCGGTGTGATCGCGTATCACAATGATCTCAAGCGAGGATTGCTCGGCGTCGACGCCGCGGCGTTCGAGCGGCATGGCGCCGTCAGCGAGCAGGTCGTGGCGCAGATGGCCGCCGGCGCGCGGCGCGCGGCGCGCTCCTCGATCGGATTGGCGATCACCGGAGTGGCGGGCCCCACCGGCGGCACCGTGGAGAAACCCGTTGGGACAGTTTGGATCGCGGCGGACGTCGACGGCCACGTCGAGACGAAGCTGCTCAGGCTGTGGGGCGATCGTGACGAGATCCGGCAGCGTTCCGCGCAGTGGACGCTGGATCTCTTGCGGCAGAGACTCGCATAGCAACGCGTTCTGCCGATTGGGCACCCGCATGGGGCACGCCCGTTGCACCCCATCGCCTGCAGAGCGAAACTTCATGCAGCGCTGGACGTTGTGTAGCGAGCACAGCGTCGTATCTCTCACGCACGACTGGAATTCGAATTCGAATGCAGCATCGCGACAACAGCGACCTCGATCCCACCGCGGGCACGCCCGATTCCGGCGACGCGTACGCGCGCGGCGCCGGACAGACGTCGGCCGACGACTCGGTCGAGCGGGATCCTGGCGTCTCGGAGCAGGTATCGCTGCTCACGCGCCAATTGAGCGAGCAGCAGGACAAGTATCTGCGTCTGGCCGCGGAGTACGACAATTTTCGCAAGCGCACCGCGCGCGAACGCGCCGAGTCGTTCTCACGCGCGCAGGCGGAGCTGGTGAAGCACCTGCTCGACGGCCTCGATGATCTCGCGCGCTTCGCGCACGTCGATCCCGCCACGGTCGATGCCGGCACCGTGGTGCAGGGCGCCGACATGGTGGAGAAGAAGTTTTTGAAAACACTCACGGCGGCCGGGCTCGAGCCCATCGATCCCGTGAACCAGACCTTCGATCCCGCCGTGCACGAAGCCGTGTCCACCGAGCCCGCGCTCTCGCCGGAGGACGATCACGTCGTCAGCCGCGTGTACCAGCTCGGCTATCTCTTCAACGGCCAGCTTCTGCGCCCCGCCCGCGTCGTCGTGAAGCAGTGGAACGGCTGACCGCGTACTGATCTCATGGCTCAGACGAAGGACTACTACGCGGTCCTCGGCGTTCCCGCGTCAGCGACGCAGGACGAGCTCAAAAAGCAGTATCGCAAGCTCGCCGCGAAGCACCACCCGGACAAGAATCCGAACGATCCCAAAGCCGCCGAGCGCTTCAAGGAAATCTCGGAAGCGTATCAGGTGCTAGGTGACGCCGAGAAGCGCAAGCAATACGACCAGATGCGACAACTCGGCGCGTTCGGCGGATTCAATGGCGTCGGCGCGCGCCGGCCTGGCGCGGGCGCACCGCCGCCGGGCGGATTTCCTGGCGGCGCGCAGAGCTTCAAGTTCGAGGACTTCGACATCGGCGGCCTCGGCGGCCTGGGCGACATCTTCAGCTCGATGTTCGGCGGCGGAGCGAAGGCCGGCGGCGCGCGCGCGCGCGGCCCAGAGCGCGGACAGGATGTCGAGTCGCAGCTCACGATTCCGTTCCGCGTCGCGGCGCTCGGCGGAAAGGTGCCGATCGAGCTCGAAGTGAACGAGGAGTGCGCCACGTGCCACGGATCCGGCGCGGCGCCTGGCGCGAAGGTGCAGACCTGTCCCGAATGTCAGGGGCGCGGCTCGATCTCTTTCGGGCAAGGCGGATTCGCCGTGCAGCGTCCCTGCCCGATGTGCCTCGGCAAGGGCAGCGTACCGACCGAGCGCTGCCCAACGTGCGGCGGCTCCGGCGAAGTGCGCGTTCGCAAGAAGATGAACATCACCGTGCCGCCGGGCGTGGATACCGGGACCAAGATCCGCCTGAAAGGGCAGGGTGGCCACGGCGCGCGCAACGGTCCGGCGGGCGATCTCCTCATCACGTTCCAGGTGGAGCCCGACCGCTTCTTCAAGCGCGAGGGACTCGACGTGATCGCCCCCGTTCCGATCAACATCGCGCAGGCCACTCTCGGCTCGAAGATCAGCGTGCGCACGCTGGATGGGAAAAAGGTCGCGATCAAGATTCCGCCCGGCACCGCGAACGGGAAGCGTTTTCGCGTGCGCGGTCAGGGCATCACGAAGGACGATCGCCAGGGCGACCTGATCGTCCAAGTCGACGTGAGCGTGCCCGACAAGCTCACCGATGAGCAGGAAAAGGCGATGCGCGAATTCGCCGAGGCGGGGGGGTTGAAGTACTGAGCGGAGAGTCTGGACCGTGGAGCGTAGACCGTAGTCCGTGGGCTACGGTCCACGTCCTACGGTCCACGGTCCACGTCCTACGGTCCACGGTCCACGGTCCACGGTCCACCCCCCGTCACGATTGCCGCCCTTCTCCGACTAACTGGGTATGGACCGCCGAGAGCGGTCCTCGGCCACCCACCCGTCGGAGATCACCATGCGAAGCCCACGTCGCGCCGTGTACGCCGTCGTCAGCATTGCCGTCAGCATCGTTCTCATGGGCGCGGGCGGCTGCCCGCTCAACCCGACGGACAACTCGCCGACGTTCGACGCGAGCCAGACGCATCCGCAGTGGCGGCTCATCCTCACCATCGACGGAACGAATCAAACCGCGGTCGTGCAGTTCAACCTCGGCTCGACCGGAAACGGCACGTTCGCGAGCGTGGGCACCACGCAGTGGTTCGGCCAGTACGGCCAGTGCACCGCGCCGATCACGCTATCCGGCGACGTCAACGGGACGCTTGTGGAATTCACCGGCCGCGCTTCCGGCTGCAGTCACAACTATCAGGTCACCGGCGACGGCCGCATGAACGCGTCGATGGTGAACGGCGGCAATCTCGCGAACGGAACGGTTACGGTCAGCGGCCAGGCACTCGTGAACGGCGCCGGCTCGTTCACCGATCAAGGCACGTGGACGGGGCATCCGTAGAGCTGGAACGTAGATCGTAGATCGTAGACCGTAGATGGTAGACTGTAGTCCGTCGGCCACGGTCCACGTTCTACGGTCCAAGGTCCACGTTCCACGTTCCACGTTCCACGGTCCCTCAATCCTTCTCTATCCCCGGCTCGAGCTCCAACCCGCCGCTGCTGGCGGAGCCGAACTTTGGCGCCGTCACGCCACCTTTGGTCGTGCGCGGAGGGTTCGGCTCGCGATCGGGATTGCTTCCCTCGCGGCGGTCGCGGTCGAGATCCACGTCGTTCGGATCCGGCAGAGCGGGCTCGTGCGCGGGTGTTGGTTTCGGGCGATCCATTATCTGTCTCCGGTGATTTCCGGGACAGAAAAGCGCATCGGCCGTGCCGAGCGGTGCGATCGCTATGCGGCGCGCACGGGAAGCGGCGACCGCGCGCCCGCGGAGCGGTCGATGAGGCCGCCGCCAAGCACGCGATCGCCCTGATAGAGCACGAGTGACTGCCCGGGTGTGATCGCCGCGACGGGCTCATCGAGCGCGATCTCGATCTCATCGCCGTCGGCGCGCACGAGCTCGGCCGCGGCGGGTTGCGCACGGTGGCGAACCTGGACCTCGACGCGCGTGCCGACCGGCGGCGCGTCGACGAGCCAGTTGATCGAGCGCGCGATCACGCCGCGGCCGAGCAGCTCGTCGCGCGGACCGATGACCACTGCGCGATCCGACGGCCGAATGGCGACCACGAACATCGGCTCGCGGAAACCGCCCGGTAGTCCGCGGCGCTGGCCAATCGTGAACCGCGCGAACCCCGCGTGCGCGCCGACGGTCGTGCCATTAGACAACACGAATGGTCCCGGCGTGAGCGACGGGGCGCCGTCCCCGAGCTTCTTGCGAATGATCGTCGTGTGATCGCCGTCGGGCACGAAGCAGATGTCCTGGCTCTCGGCTTTCTCGGCGATGACCTCGAGGCCGAGCCGGTGCGCGATCGCGCGCGTCTCCGGCTTGGTCCGCGCGCCCACGGGGAGCAGCAGGCGCGCGAGCACCGAGCGATCGATGCCCCACAGGAAGTACGACTGGTCCTTGGCCGGATCCAGGCCGCGGCGCAGTTCGCCGCCTGCGACGCGCGCGTAGTGGCCGGTCGCGATCCACCGCGCGTCGATCCCGTCGGCCTTGTGTAGGAGATCTCTAAACTTCGTGAACGTGTTGCAGCGCACGCACGGAATCGGCGTGCGGCCGGCCGCGTATTCCTGCACGAAATTATCGACGACGTCGCTGCCGAACGCGCTCTCGAGGTTCAACACGTAATGCGGTACGCCGAGCGACTGGCAGACCCTGCGCGCGTCGTTCACCGAATCGAGCGAGCAGCACGGGCGATCGGGCAGATCGTCGTCGTGGCAGAAGAGTTTCATCGTCGCGCCGACCACGTCGTAGCCCTGTTCGACGAGCAGCGCCGCGGCGACGGACGAGTCGACGCCGCCGGACATCGCGACCAGCACCCGCTCCGCCATCGTCAGCTCGCGCGCGCCATGCCGCGCGCCTTCTCGACGAGGGCGGGGAACACCTCCGCCACTCGCGCGATGCATGCGTCGGAGGTGAGACTCCCGAGACTCATGCGAATCGCGGCCGTCGCCAGCTCGGGCGGAACGCCGATCGCGCTGAGCACGTGCGACGGCGTCACGCTTCCGCTCTGGCATGCCGATCCGGCCGAGCAGCCGATGCCGCGCAGGTCGAGTGCCATGAGCATCGACTCGCTGTCGGTGCCCGGGATGGAGACGCTGAGGATGTGCGGCGCGCGCTCCGGCGCGTGGGCGCCGTGGACCGTCGCGTCGGGAATGCGCGCGACGATCGCGCGCTCGAGCTGGTCGCGCAGGCGGCGCAGCCGCGCCACCTCTTCCTCGCGCTCGGCGACCGCGAGCTCCGCGGCGCGCGCGAAACCCACGACCGACGCGACGTTCTCCGTGCCCGGACGTCGGCCGCGGTCCTGCTGCCCGCCGTGAAAGAGCGGCTCGATCACCGTCCCGCGGCGAATGAACACGGCGCCGATACCCTTGGGCGCGCCAATTTTGTGTCCGGAAATCGAGAGCACGTCCACGGCGAGCGTGCGCACGTCGATCTCGATCTTCCCGAACGCCTGCACGCCGTCGGTGTGAAAGAGCGCGCCCTTGGACTTCGCGTACGCGGCGAGCTCGGCGATCGGCTGCACGGTGCCGATCTCGTTGTTCACCCACATGATTGTCGCGATCGCCACGCCCGAGTCGACGAGCGACTCGTACGATGCGCGGTCCACCACGCCATCGGGCGTCATCGCGACGAACCGCTCGTCCGCGCCTTCGTGGGCCGCCTGGTGTACGGACGCGAGAACCGCCTTGTGCTCTATCGGCGTCGTCACGATCGCGGTCCGTCCTTCGTCGCGCCGCGCGCGCCACGTGCCGAGGACGGCGATGTTATCCGCCTCGGTGCCGCCTGACGTGAAGCAGATCTCGTCTGGCGAGGCGCCGAGACACCGCGCGACGCGCTCGCGGGCCTCGTCGAGGGCCGTGCGCGCGTCGCGGCCCCAGCGGTGTACGCTGGAGGGATTTCCGAAGCGCGGTCCGTAAAAAGGCAGCATCGCCTCGAGCACCTCGGCGCGGACCGGGGTCGTGGCGGCGTGGTCGAGGTAGATGGGCTCGGGCATGGATGAAATATAGAGTTTTGCGGGGCGTTCTGTCTGTAGGGTCGCTCGCGGGGGGGGGCGACCCAAAGCGCGCACTCCGGTCCGGCTCTTGCCCAAGATACGCGCCCGCCCCACCCACAGTGGGGGTAAG
>JAICWO010000036.1 GCA_025934775.1 Gemmatimonadaceae bacterium
GACGGGGACGCGGAGCGCGACGCGGCCGGAGTCGTGTGTCTTCCACTCGGCGCCGAACGGGCGTGCGGCGACGCGTGGCTCATCGATCGCTCGACACACCGAACACTCGTCGTGCTGGCGGATGGACTGGGACATGGATTCGATGCCGCGCGGGCGGCTGAAGTGGCCATGCACGTCGCGCGCGAACGCTGCCACAACTCGCCGGGCCAGATCATCGAGGCGGCGCACAACGCCATGCGGTCGACGCGCGGAGCCGCGGTCGCCGTCGCCGCCATCGTGCCGTCCGAGAACCGGCTCACGTTCGCCGGCATCGGAAACATCTCCGCCGTCATCGTGGCACCGGATGGCGCCAAGAGTCTCGCATCGCACAACGGCATCGTTGGGCACGAGTTGCGAACGGTGCACGAGTTCACGTATCCATGGTCCGACGCGTCGCTGCTGGTGGTGCACTCCGATGGGATCAGAACGCGTTGGCAGTTAGGCGCGTATCCGGGCCTGGCATCGCGGCATCCGGCGCTGGTCGCCGGCACGCTGTTTCGCGACTTCACGCGTGGGCGCGACGATGCGACCATCATGGCCGTTCGCGTGCGTTCGTCATGACTGCGACGCCGGTTGCGCTCTCGCTGCTCGAGTCCGGGATCTCGACGGCCGCGGATGTCGTGCGCGCGCGCCACGACGCGCGGCAGCTCGCCGACGCAGTCGGCGTGGCCAGTGACGATTGCAGCTGCTTCGCGACCGCCGTGGGCGAGATCGCGATGCACGCCCATGCATCCGGCGGCGCCGCGGTGCGATTTTCGGTGGAGCGCCGGAGCGGCGACGGCCAGTGGCTCGTTGCACGCGTCGCTGCCGCCCCGACGGCGATACGTGACTTCGATGCCATCCTGTCGAGCGACGACCCCGGGAATCCCGACGCCGACCTCGCCGCTGCCACGCAGATCGTCGCGCATTTCCATTGTTACCGCGCCGACGACGGAGCGACGGTATTCGAGCTCGGGCATCCGCTTCCCGTCTCCGCCCAACCGTTCGGTGCGGCGGATGCCGCGCGCGTTGCCGGCGCACTCCCGCCGCACGCGTCGTTAGACGCCGTGTCGGAGGCGCGGCATGAAAACCGAGAATTGCTGCGAGCGATCGGCGCCGGTCGCCGACGCGAAATGCAGATCGAGTGGCTGAACGGCGAGCTCGAGGCGACGAATCGCGGCGTCATGGCGCTGTATGCGGAGCTCGAGGATCGCGCCGAGGATCTCAAGCGCGCCTCGGAGCACAAGACGCGGTTTCTCTCGGACGTGAGTCACGAGCTTCGTACGCCGATGACGTCGGTGCTCAACCTCGCGCGTCTCCTGCTCGATCGCGCGGACGGACCGCTCACCGAGGAACAGGAGCGCCAAGTGGAACTGATCCAGCAATCGGTGCAGACCGTGACCGGCCTTGTGAACGACCTGTTGGACATCGCGCGCATCGAAGCGGGACACAGCACGCTCCGCTATCGCGCGGTCACGGTGGGCGAGTTGTTTGCCGCGCTGCGCGGGATTTCTCGTCCGCTCCTCACGTCCGATGCCGTGAATCTCTCGTTCGAGGACGATGAGTCGAATACGCTGCTCGAGACGGACGACACCCGGCTCGCGCAAATTCTGCGCAACCTGCTGTCGAACGCCATCAAGTTCACCGAGCGCGGCGAGATCCGCGTGTCGGCGCGCGTCGAGATCGGAGACACGGTGCGCTTCGATGTCCGGGACACCGGCATCGGCATCGCGGCCGCGGATCAGGAGCGCGTCTTCGAAGAGTTCACGCAAATCGACAGCCGCTTGCAGCGGCGCGTGCACGGCAGCGGTCTCGGATTGCGTCTGTCGCGCACGCTCGCCACGCTGCTCGGCGGCCGGATCGAGCTGGTGAGCGCGCCGGGACGCGGGTCGACCTTCAGCGTCATCGTTCCACGGCGGCACTCCGGTTGGGCCGAGCAGCCCGCGCCTAACGAGCCCGCACCGCATGAGGCAACGGTATGATGAGCATGCACACGGAAGGCGGCGTGCCCGTCGATCCCGCGCCGCGCAACGATCTGCCTCCGAACGCGGATCGCACGGTCATCGAGATCCACGGGCCGGTGGACGATGTGCCGGAGTCCCTCGGCGACGGCGGAGTTCCGTCGGTGCTCGTGGTGGACGACACGCCCGGCAACCGGTACACTGCCGGACGCGTGCTGCGCGGCGCCGGCATGCGTGTCACGGAAGCCGAGACCGGCGCCGAGGCGCTCCGCTTCGCGAAGGCGCAACCGGATCTCATCGTGCTGGACATTCGACTGCCCGACATGACGGGCTACGATGTCTGTCAGCGACTGAAGGCCGATCCGGCAACGAAGTTCATTCCGCTGATGTATCTCTCGGCGAGCTACACCGGCAGCGCGGATCGCGCGTACGGCCTGGACGCTGGCGCCGATGCATATCTGACGCATCCGATCGATCCGCCGTTGTTCCTGGCCACGGCGCGCGCCCTCCTGCGCGCCGGACGCGCGGAGTCGGCCTTTCGGCGCGCGGCGGTGGAATGGCGGACCACGTTCGACGCCATCGGCGAGGCGATCTTTCTCATCGATGAAGGCGGGATCGTTAGGCGTTGCAACCGCGCCGGCAGCGCGCTGGTCCGCGGCCATCCGCGGACGCTCGTTGGGCAGCCGTGGACGCAAGTGATTGACGACCTCGGCATCGAACGCCCGGATGCGCTCGCGGGCATCGTGGGCGGCCCGGCGCTGCGCGATGTCGAGGTGGCGCGGCGCGGGCGGTGGCTGAGCGTGTCGACCGATCGCGTCGTCGCCCGCTCGCCCGAGCAATCGCTCACCGTCTGCGTGCTGTCCGACATCACGTCGCGGAAGGCGGCGCAGATCGAGCACGAAGGGTTGCTGGCGCGCACAGCGCAGGCGTTGCGCGATGCCGAGGATGCGCGGCGCGAAGCGGAATCGGCGAACCGTGCCAAGAGCGATTTCCTCGCCGTGATGTCGCACGAGCTGCGCACCCCGTTGAATGCGATCGCCGGCTTCACGGAGCTGATCTCACTTGGCGTGCGCGGGCCGGTCACGCAGGACCAGCTCAACGATCTGGAGCGCATCCGCAAGAGCGAGATGACGCTGCTCACGTTGATCAACGACCTGCTCAGCTTTGCAAAGCTCGAGAGCGGATCGATTCAGTACACGATCACCGAGATGGCGGCGGACGAAGCGATCGAGGCCGCGAGCGAATTCGTCGAGCTGCAGGTGCGGGCGAAATCGGTGACGTTCGTGAAGGTGCCGTGTCCCACGAAAGTCATCGTGCATGCGGACTCCGACAAAGTGAAACAGATACTGCTCAACCTGCTGTCGAACGCGATCAAGTTCACGGACCCGGGCGGCACGATCACGCTGCGGTGCACGCGGGACGCCGAGCGCGCGTATCTCTGCGTCACCGACACGGGGGCCGGGATTCCGCCGGACAAGCTCGACGTGATCTTCGATCCATTCGTGCAGGTCGACCAGCGGCTGGTGCGCGAGCATGCGGGCGTCGGGTTAGGCCTGGCGATCAGCCGTGACCTGGCGCGGGGCATGAACGGCGATCTGACCGTGACCAGCACGGTGGGCGTGGGTTCGACGTTCAGGCTCAGTCTGCCGGCGCGGCCGTGAGTCGCGGGCCGGCGCCGCGGTGGCTGTTCGTTAGGCGCGGACCAGCCGGCGGTACTTGATGCGGTGCGGCTGATCGGCGTCGGCGCCCTTCCGCCGCTTGAGATCCTCGATGTACTCCTGGTAGTTGCCCTCGTGCCACACCACCTCGCTGTTTCCTTCGAACGCGAGCATGTGGGTGGCGATGCGGTCGAGGAACCAGCGGTCGTGCGAGATGACCACCGCGCAGCCGGCGAATTGCACCAGCGCATCCTCGAGCGCGCGCAGCGTGTCGACGTCGAGGTCGTTGGTCGGCTCGTCCAGCAACAGGAGATTGCCGCCGCCCTTGAGCAGCTTGGCGAGGTGCAGGCGGTTGCGCTCGCCGCCGGACAGGTCCTTCACGAGCTTCTGCTGATCCGGTCCGCGGAAGCCGAAACTCGAGAGATAGGCGCGCGCGTTGAGCTCGCGCGAGCCGATGTCGATGGTGTCGCGGCCGTCGCTCACCTCTTCGTAGACGGTGCGCGCGCCGTCGAGCGTGCGGCCCTGATCGACGTACGCAATGCTCACGGTGTCGCCCACCGTGAGCGTGCCCGCGTCCGGCTGCTCCTGGCCGACGATCATCCGGAAGAGCGTCGTCTTTCCCGCTCCGTTAGGCCCGATCACGCCGACGATGCCGCCCCGCGGCAGGCTGAACGAGAGGCCGTCGAACAGCAGCGTGTCCCCGAAGGCCTTGCGCAGGTCCTTGGCGATCACCACGTCGTTGCCTAACCGCGGCGGCGGCGGAATCACGATCTCGCTCTGCAGCACCCGCGCCCCCACGTCGCCGGCGGCCAGCTCCTCGAAGCGCGTGATGCGCGCCTTGCTCTTCGCCTGCCGCGCCCGCGGCGCCATGCGCACCCACTCCAGCTCGTGCTCGAGCGTCCGCTGCCGCGCGCTCGCCTGCTTTTCCTCCTGCGCGAGACGCGTCCGCTTCTGGTCGAGCCACGACGAATAGTTCCCTTCCCACGGAATCCCGCGCCCGCGATCGAGCTCCAGAATCCATTTCGCGACGTTGTCGAGGAAGTAGCGATCGTGCGTCACCGCGACCACCGTCCCCGGGAACTCGGCGAGGTGACGCTCC
>JAICWO010000024.1 GCA_025934775.1 Gemmatimonadaceae bacterium
GGAGAACGCCGCGCCGTCGAACATCACGACGATCGCGAACGCGGTGCATCCCCGCACGTGCGGAGAACGCGTGTCGCCCGTGCACGCGAACACGTGCTGGCCCGGTGCATCCCCGCACGTGCGGAGAACGCCGCGACCTCGTGCGGCCGATGATCGATCTCAACGGTGCATCCCCGCACGTGCGGAGAACGCCTGATGTTGCGGTACGCCTCCGCGAGTCCGTCCGGTGCATCCCCGCACGTGCGGAGAACGCGGTGCTGAAATAAGTGGCATGTCGGCGGATGCCGGTGCATCCCCGCACGTGCGGAGAACGCAGGCGCCAAACTCGGAACGGGAGCGCGCAGTTCGGTGCATCCCCGCACGTGCGGAGAACGCTCGAGCTCATCGCCGATCGCCTGGAGCCGCGGCGGTGCATCCCCGCACGTGCGGAGAACGCCCGCGACGTACGGACGCGCGCGAAAGCTCGGTCGGTGCATCCCCGCACGTGCGGAGAACGCCTGGAGCGCGAACGTGAGTACCTGCCCGTAGTCGGTGCATCCCCGCACGTGCGGAGAACGCCCGCTCGGCAAAGTCGGTGACCGAGATCTCCTCGGTGCATCCCCGCACGTGCGGAGAACGCGCGGCGACTTCGCCGCCGTCATGCTGCCGTGGAGGTGCATCCCCGCACGTGCGGAGAACGCGTTGAGTTTCGCGTACTCCTCGGTCGAGAGCTCGGTGCATCCCCGCACGTGCGGAGAACGCCTGATCGCGGGCGGCGCGGCGTCCAGCACGTCCGGTGCATCCCCGCACGTGCGGAGAACGCCGCGCGAGCTGCGGCGTGGGCGAGTTCCAGCACGGTGCATCCCCGCACGTGCGGAGAACGCCTCGCAGACTACACACAGCGCGCGCGTAACGCCGGTGCATCCCCGCACGTGCGGAGAACGCACCAAACGTAACACCACAATTTTCAATCAGCTACGCGAACGCTGCCGACTTACCGACCGTCTCCCGCCGTCGCGTTCGGTTGGTCTGGTCCGGATTCCGGACGAAAGGCCACCAGCCACAGACCATCCAAATCAACCGGCTCGCGCCGATTGTTTCCACACGTCGCGACCCGATACCCTTGCTCCGAGGGCGCGCTCCATACCATCACGGCGTTTCCCTCACCAACCGCGAGTTGCACCTCTCCCCAGATCCTTTCCCGCAGGCGCGCGCTCGCGCGTCCGACGTACACCCCCGCGCGCACTTCGAGGAGTTGAATCGCCAATCGACCGCGAAGCCGCGGCGCAACATTCTCGACGATGATTGCGACCATGATGATCTCTCGCCTTCGGCTAGGCGCGATGCCCGGGATCGCCTGATGCCGCCGCATCTGGAAAGGCGGGACCGACCACGCCCAGTGCAGGCTCCGGCGTCACTCCTCCCGCGGATAACACGCTCTCGATCATCGGAATGATCTGCGCCAGCGTCTTCTCCTCGCGGAACAAGTCGCGGCACGCCCGCCGAACCTCACCCTCGCTCCCGCGGCCATCACTTCCGCGGCGATGCAGCTTGCCGGCAATGCGGAATGCCATTGGCACGACACCCGAAAACTTGAAGATGTCCGCGATGTCGTACACGAACGACAGCGGCTTTCCGGTATGTATGAACCCGACGGCGGGCGCGTATCCCGCCGCGAGCACCGCCGCCTCGGTAATCCCATAAAGACATGCCGTCGCGGCACTCAGACATCGGTTCGCGATGTCACCAGTCTCCCACGACTCCGGGTCGTATTCGCGATGCGTCCAGGGTACGTCGCACTGCCGTGCCAGTGCTCTATAGATCGCGCGCACGCGTGCCCCTTCGATGCCGCGCAATTGCTCCACGGAGCGTCGCTCCGGCGCTGCCTCGTTGAACCGAGCCTCATACATGCGGCGCACGACTCGCAACCGAAGCTCCGGATCGAGCGCGAGGCGTGCCTGATACAGCAGACGATCCGATCGCGCGCCGCCGGGCTGGCCCGCCGCGTACAGCCGAACGCCCGCCTCACCGACCCAGACGAGCAACGTCCCCGCCTGTGCGGCCAAATGTACGGCGGCGTGACTGACACGAGTTCCCGGCTCGAGGAAGATGCACGCAATCGCGCCAACGGGAATGACTGTCCGTACGCCGTTGTCGTCGACCAGAACGAACGCTCCGTCGATCACATCCAGCCGACCGTATTGCAAAAAGACCGACGAGATGCGGTCCTTCATCGGCACCGGCGTGACCGGCGGCAAAACCGGATCGAAGGTCACACCCGTCGCACGAGCAGCAGGCCGCACCCGTACGCGCGCGCGGAACCGATGCCCTGGTACAGCGCCGCGGTGAACGCCGCGGGATCGCGCACGGTCAGCGAACCGGCAAGATCAAACGACGTGAACTCTACGGTGTCACGCTCCCGCCCCCGGCTAATGCGTCGCTGCTGCGACCCCACTGCATCGAACCCAGCTTCGATCGCATCGAAGCCGTGCCGTTGCCCCTGATGAACGAACCAGGACCAGACCGCCTCCCGCGCGGTCGCAACTCGGCGACTGGCGCGCTCGGACGGTTCGACCTCCCGCAAGGCGTGCATCGCGACATCGTGTTTGTGCAGGCGGCCGCTGTCGTCACGCCGCCGCACGACGGGGTTGGCACGTACCACGAACTGCAGAACGTCGCCGTCGGCGAGCGCGGGATCGTAGGGCTTTGTCCGAATTTCGAAGACGCCGATATCGTCAGCCGGCGGTTGACGCGAGACAATCAAAGCACTGAACCGCGTTGCGTTTTCGTCACGCCAGATGAACGAGCGTTCCGTTTCATCTGGGAACAACATTGACACGAGCGCATGACCGCCGTCATACGCTGCGCCACGCGCCAGCTGCGCGGCCAGCGCTCGGTACGCCGAGCCATCGCGCCGAAGCGCAACGCGTGACATGAACATCGTCATGCACTCGGTAGAAAGAGTCTTTGCTCGCGGCGATCCTCGAAGAACCAGCGGTCAGCGCGCCGTTCGATCGGCTGATCACGCCGAATCACCTCCGTGGTCGCCACAGTCGCCAACGGCGCGTCCATATCCGCGGCGAGCAGCTTCGTCGAAGCCTGGTGCCGGCGCATCACCGGGCGAAGCCGCCGGTTCAAGCGATCGAGCTCCGGCAACGCGGCGTATGTCGCGATCGCCTGCTCGACAGTTGGTGCCTCGATGATCCGGGCGGCGAGGGGCGCGGCCACCGCGCAGGCGCGACGCCCGAGCGACGGAGTGAAGAACGGTGCGGCCAACGCGGCGCGGATCGTGGCGAGCGACGGCTCGGTGGTGCGCGCCCATATGGCGACCCGATAGAGAGCATCGCATCGATAGCCTCGCCACGACAGGATCGTCTCCAAGGTGTCGTGCTCCGCACCCAGGGCGATCTCCTCGGCACGCGTATGCCAACGCCCGTTCATCTTCGCCGGAAGCGTCTGCGCGGTATGATAGTCTTCGAGTAACACTCCATCCGCTTCGACGAGGACCGCTACTCCGACGGCGCCCGACAAGGCCTGAAGCTGCGCCGGTTGCTCACGACGAATGCCAAGCGATGCCGCGAGCAACCCGAGCACGGCGGACCGGCTCGGCACGAAATCAGTGCCGCGCACCTCGCCCACGGCGATGCCGCCCCACGACGCGAAGGGACCGTAAAGCGTAAAGACGAGGAATTCGGTCACGGTTTGGCTTCCGTGAGCGATGCGACACAAAACGCCGCGAGCTCCCGGAGATTGCCACGCGTGCCATCGCCCGAGGCATGGCTCGCGGTCATCTCGTAGCTTGCAGTCCCCTCGTCGTACAACTGACCGAAATCGTCCCGCGTGGCGCGGAGCGCACTGACCGCTTCCCGGATCGGCGAGCCGGCATGGGCGGCGCTCCGCGTTCCGCTCGCGCCCACCGGTTCGAGAAATGCAACGGACAACGCGCGCGGCTGCTGACGTCCGACCTCGGCGAGCACATACGATGCCTTTGCTACGGACCCGAAGCTTGCCTGCTTTCCCTTTGGCGCAACCGTCGTAATGGCACGCACGAGTCCCTCGAGCGCGGCGCCGGCGAGGGCGCGGCCCGCATCGTCCCCGCCAAGGTTCTTCAGTAGCAGATCACAGTTCACGCACACATAGATGTAGAACACTCCGGCGCCGAACCCGGTCTCGCCGATGTGGGCCGAGCCCGTGTCCCCACGGTCCGCTGGATCTTTCAGATCGTCGATCGCTGAGAAGTAGTCGTCTTCGACGGTCGCGGCATGCACCGTAATCGCATGCGCGACTTGAACCGCCGCCTCGACGTTACCGTGGGACGCGTCCGCGAGCATTCGTCCGAACATGGCGATGTCCGCGGCCTTGGGCCGAACCGCGATCAACGCCTTCACGTCCTCATCTGACGGCTCTTTCTTCGACTGGATCGCCTTGTCGAGAAGAGCTTCGGCGGCGTGCTTCTCGTCTTCGCTCAGGAATACGAGCGTCGACGAATCGCCATCGTCGTCCAACTTTCCGAAGGCGCTCGCGATGGCACGCACGATTTTTTTTCTCAGCTTTTCGTCGGCGATGGCTCCCTCGGCCCGCTCGAGCAGCTCGCGGCCGAGACGCTTCGTTCGTGTTCCCTTGGCGTCGCCGATCGCGCTCTGGAAGTCGTTGCTCGTGCGCCAAGCGCGCTTGAGGGCCTGCGATGAGATCCGAAGCCGTTCGCGACCGCCGACGATGGCGGTCTTTGGCCTGCCGGTTTCGTCGCGATTCAGATTCGCTGGTGGGTAACTCGTGAGCACATGAAGCTGTAGGAATGTGGTCATTTGCGCGTCTCGCGGGGCTCGTGTTTGATAGCGGCGGTCCAGTAGCTCGTGGCGGCGGTACGTCGCACGGATTCGAATGGCCACCTCGTGACCATCTCGAGGACAACGCCGGGGTGAACGAACTTCGGCTCGTTCGGCAGAAGCGCGAGCGCCGCACCGAAGCCACGGACCAAATCGGCTGCCTCGTCGGAATTCGTCCGCAGCAGCGACAGGAAACGAGAGCGCGAGAGCCGAGGTCGGGCGCGCGCGCCCTCGTCCGCGGGGGAGCCGAGATACTCGAACAGCTCTTGGATTCGGTTCACCGTGAATGGTGTCAACGGCTCGTCGGCATCCCGGCCATCGGGCTCTCGGACCACGACGGAGGCCGGCAGCCGGGCGATGAGTGCTGAGGACGCGGCAATCCGGTCGATATCGCCGTCATTCAAATGACCTTCGCCACCAAGACGTTGGCAGAGGTCATGAAAAGCACGTGTGACGATGATATCGATCGGTTCGACTGCGCGCCGCAACGCGGCGCGATCGCCGCGATGCCAGTTCAGGCGATACCACCACCGCGCCGCATGTATTTTCGGCGTTGGTGGCGCGCTCGTCTCGGTCATGACGCCACCCCCTCCGCAGGCGGTTGATTGAGCCCAAGCCGCTTGGCGAATTTCTCGCCCCGGAGTGAGCTTCGCAGAATCGTCTGTGCGCGGATGACCCGCTCCATGTCCATGCTCTCCGCGGAATCCAGGTCGACGTGATCTGAAAAAATCGCGAGTGCCTTCGCGCGAAGCGCCTCGCCGAACGCGGAGAGTGTCTTCGCCACGTCTTCGCCGAATTTCTCATCGAACCGCGAATGGATATGCTGAAGCGCCTCGACCGCCTGCCGAAACGACGATTCGGTGCGGCTGGTGAGCTCCTCATCGATCCACGACGCATCGCCCTTCGCGTTGCGTCCAAACAACGCGTCCCTGAGCGTCGTTCGCAGCATCGAGGCGGCGAAATCGGCAGCTTCGACCAATCGCGCCACGTCTGCCTCGATGAATTCACTCGTGTAGAGCTTGAGATCGGGAATCACGGACCGGACAAATCTTCGAGCTTTCATATTATCCATATCGTATCCGAACGCGAGCATCGTCGCGGACATGCCATTGGGAGACTGCACGACCGCTCGGCGCGACGGCGTCGAGCCGCCAGCGTCGAGCTGCTGCACGACGGCCGCGGGCTCGATCTGACCGTTCCTCTGCTCTCTCGCGTGGACGTAGCCCAACCAGTCGCGATAGTCGATGGAGCCGCTGGGATGCAACGGGAGACGCGTGTCCTTCTTCGCATCGGTACGGTACGGCGTCAGCGGATGCGACCAGCCGGCGTACGACGCTCCGAATGGGCGCGACGAGAATCCTGTCACGGAAGTCGAAACACGCTCGCCCGTAACGAAGCAGCGCCTCTCGCCTGGCTCGGCATGGAGCCAAATCCGTCGGGGCATTCCCCAGAACGCCTGGAGAGCGTTCCGCTCGTTCGGCCGAACGGTCCGGGCTTCGCCGTCGTGAGTCTCGCTCGTGCAAGTCTCACCCATCCACGGGAACACATCGGGCGTGGGCCGGGACGGAGGGGCGCAGTGCAAGACGTTCGCGGGTAGCACGTTGAGCCAGATGGTGCGCCATAACCCATGCGTGCCCTGCCGAGGAGCGACGAGCAGCGTGGTGAGTGGCCCGCCGCCGCGCATCCCCGTTCGGTTGCCGGCGCCCCCGGCGGGCGCGTATGCCTGCAGCGCAAATAGGGAAATCGCAGCGGCGGCTTCGCTGAGCGCGGCATCGCTCGTGCGCTTCACGAAGAGATCGGCGTTCTTCTTGAGCGTGTTCTCGCCCGGGCTGTCGATGAGCAGCGACGTCACCGAGACAACATCGTCTCGGGGGATATCGCGATCCTGGAGAAATCGCGGTCCGTCGCCAAGGAGCTCGAACGCGGAAGCGAATGGCGCGAGCCGCGCGGAGAGATCGGCGCTCGTTGGCGGCGTGAGATACCAGCGTGCCCATTCGTCCGCGGAGACCGGCGCACAGGTCGTCTGGAACACTCCGACGAGGAACTCGAGCGTCGCGCACTGGAGATCCACCCGCGGCCACGCGATGGCGCCGGCGTCGAGCGCAGGCTTGACGATTTCGTGCGGAGCGATGGTTACCGCTCGCCCGCGGGCGTCATGGACCGGTATCCAGCTCGCCTCGAGAATGTTCATGAGAGAGTCGCCATACTAACATTAATAACCGGCGCTGTCCAGCTTGTCATGCGGGCGCCCTGGGCCAGGCAGCCCCCTTTCGAAATGCGCGTAACTTCGGCGCGGTGCGCACAGGGACCGTCCACGCGATTCGACTGCGGCTGAGACGCCGGCGCCTGCAACTTCGCCACGCGAACTGCGGCCTGAATTGCACCGTGATCCGCGCGTTCCACCGAGACCGAAACCGTGCGCGACTTCTGGTCAGAGTTGGGACGTGCATACCGACCCGCCGATCCGCAGTATGTGGCGGATCGATTCCCGCGACAGTAGAGCGGCCACGTCCGACGGGGTAGCGGGGCCGAAAGTGCGCTGAAGCGCGTCGACCGCCGGGCCGAATCCAAGCCGCTCCGGCGGCTGATTCCATCCCCACCTGGTGGAGAACGCAATTTGGCTTATCAGGCAATGCGGTGCATCCGCTGAGAGCGGAACTTAATTTGGCTCTTCAGACAATGCTTTAATATCGAGTCACAGGTTGCTGCGCGCAAGGCCATCATTCCCGAATCAACCCCTCATCTGCCGAGTAAACCAGCCGAACATCCGATCCTCCTGCGCGCAACGTACCGGCATACGAGCCTGCACCGGTTTCCGCAACGACCAGTGGGACCACCCACCGCCCCTGATCTGGCCACGTCGAGCGTAGCCGCTCGAGCATCACATCGGCGACGGGTTCAATCGCCTCGCCGCTCCGAGCCAGCAAACTGCGCCTCACGCTCACCTCCGACCGGCGCCACACATTCATCGCGTTGCGCTCGTCGCCCGGCTCGGGCCGCGCCAATGGATGCAGCGCGCCATCAAGGGCGCGAACGCAAATACGCAGCACCTCGCTCCTTTCGCCCAGTCGCGTCGGCGCACGCTCGTCGTCGTCCCACAATCCCTCGCCCGAGGGCGGATAGGGTCGGTTCGGATCGAGCGAGTTCGCACGCCCGAGAAACTGATCCGCCGATCGGTCGCCAATCGTCATGATGTCGTTGTTCACGAACGCGGGCGGTACCTCGCCATCCTCATCATAGACGAACTCCACCATGGCCCTGGCATCCGACGGCAGCTTGACCAGATGCCCGTCCGGTAGCACCGCCGCCGTCCGCCAAAGATGCAAGCGGCTCTCGTACACTCGCAGCGTGGATGGCAGGAGATCGCGAAGCCAATCGATTTTGGGCTCCGCCGTCGCCGCCGAAATCAGGTGGAGGTACGCGGGGCCGCGCTCGTCAGGGCCATTGACGGGATCCCCACTGCTCGTTCGCGAATGCCGGCGGAGCCGGCCCATTCGTTGGATCAGCACGTCGATTGGCGCGAGATCGCTAATGAGCACATCGAAATCGATGTCCAGCGATGCCTCGGCGACCTGCGTTGCCACGACGATTGCTCCCTGTCGCTGCTCGCCGCGCGACCGCGGACCGAACCGCGACACGATGCCGTCTTCGATCGTGGCACGATCGCCGGCGGTAAATCGCGCGTGAAAGAGCGATACTCGAACGCCGTCGGAGCGGTTCCGCACGCGCCGATAGGTCTCGATCGCATCGCGAACCGTGTTTCGGATATAGAGCACCGCCTGTCCCGTGGATGCGCTGGCGATCGCCACCTCGTCCGCGGCGGCTACGGCATCGTGGCGAACGATTCGATGCTCGCGCAGACCAACGGCCTCCACGCCCGCCGCGTGTACCAGTCCACGCCCGACGCGTATCAGCGCGGGGTACTCGCGGGTCGGTGCCGGAATGGGTGGGGCAACATGGTGACGGTCGTCCAGTCCGCGCTCGAATGCCGCGATCAACTTCTCTCGAGTCGCCACCGGCAACGTGGCGGAGAGGAGCACCGCGTCGCCTCCCAGCGCCGCCTGAAAGTGGAGCACACGCTCGAGAATCGCGGTTTGATACGCATCCGCGGCGTGTACCTCGTCGACGACCAGTACTGCGTCGACCAGGCCCAAGAGACGAAGCTGTTGGTGTCGCGACTTGAGCGCAGCCAACAAGACCTGGTCGATCGTACCGATCCCGATGTGCGCGAGCAGCGCCTTTTTGCGCGAGTCGGCGATCCAGGCGCGGCACTGCGCCGCACCGTCTTCGTCATCGTGCGGGGGCGATCGATCGTCAGCGGGCCATACTCTCGATTCGAGAAACGCCGCATTCGTATCCGCGCGTCCATGCGCGAGAACGACCGACGCGTTGCTGTCGGCGCTGAAGAGCGTTGACCATCGTCGCCGGAGGCGGTCGTACATCGCCGTCGCGGTGGCCTGGGTTGGGAGTGCCCAAAACAGCCGCGCCGCCCGACCCGCCGCGATCATTCGATGCGCGAGGATCATTGCGGCCTCAGTCTTTCCCGAGCCCGTGAGATCTTCCAGAATCGTAATCGTCGGGCCGTCGCCAAGCTCGACGCTGGCGGCCGCCGACTGCATTGGCCGAATCTGTTGACCGCTCGCGATCCACATCGCTGCTGACGTGAACGCCGAAGGCTCGACAACGACGACGCCGGCGTTTTGGATGGCGTGACGTGCGCGTTCATACGCCTGCCGCCAGTACGCCTCGGGAGCGCCGGCTTCGGCGATCGGCGGAAACCACAGTTCATTCGAGCCGATCCAATCGGCGAGGACGGTCAGGCCGGCAATCGCCCACGTACACTCGGCGGGAACGATGAAGTCGTGATCATCCCGAGGCGGCCCGAGTGTTTGAACGACGATGTCCACGAGCGCACGCGCCGCATCGATGTCCCAAGGCTGCGCGAAACGCGAGCGCCGAAGCCCTTCGATCAGCGCGTTTCCCCTGAGATGCTGGCCATGGATGGACGACACCGGCCGGCCGTGGTGACCGGAAACTGGAACGAGCAGTTGTCGGAAACGCGAGGACTCCGAACTGGCGTCCGTCCCGAGCGCCGCATCGTATATCGGCAACGTGAGACTCGCATGATGACAATCTACAAGCCCCTCGTTGCCTTTGAAGATCATTCCGAGCTGTGCTGCTGCGTCTGCGCGCTTGACCTGGAACGCGCTCGCGCATTTGCCAATGTCGTGAAGCGCGACGGCGCTAGCGACGACGCGCGTCGCCGCATCCTCCGAGAGCTCGAGCCACCGGGCGAAGCGCTCGTTCAGCGAACGGTGCTCCTCCAGATATGCCATCGCGACGGCGCCGACGTCGAGGGCATGCCATTGCAGGAGATGAACTCGGCACTCGGTGCCGCGGCCAGCCTTTGCCCACCGACGCACGGGGTCCGAGTAACGTACCGTTGAAGTCGACAGCCGTGGTTCCTTGGTAGCGGGCATCCAATACTGTACGCCGCCGCCGAGCCATCGCAATGACGGAACACTACTCGGATTTCAGCGCCGCCCCCGCTCCGCCTCCCATTCCACGAACGGCCCATCGAAATCCCGGAGCCGCGTCCCGTCGAACGCCCACACGCGGGTCGCCACCTCGCGCAGAAACGCGCGGTCGTGGCTCACCAGCAGCACCGAGCCCTCGTACTCGTCGAGCGCATCTTCCAGCGCCTCGATGTTCTCGACGTCCAGGTGGTTCGTCGGCTCGTCGAGAATGAGCAGATTGGCATGCGCGAGCGTCATCAGCGCGAGCGCGACGCGCGCCCGCTCGCCGCCGCTCAACGTGCCGATCTCGCGCTGCACTTCGTCGCCGCTGAACCCGAATGCGCCGAGGCAATTCTGAATCTGCCCGCGGCTCCAGAGCGGACGCTGATCCTGGATGGCCTCGTACAGCGTCTTCCGCAGCGGGAGGTCCCCAAGGTCCTGCCGAAACCACGCCGGCGTGATCGAGCCCCCGATTCTCACGTCACCGCTCGCGGGCTCGTGGTCGCCGACGATCGTCGAGATGAACGACGATTTGCCCGCGCCATTCGGCCCGATCAGCGCGACGAAGTCGTTGCGCCGGAGCACCGCCGTGAAGTCCTCGACGAGCACGCGGCCGGGCACGTCCACGGTCAGATCCTTCACCGCGATCACCTGGTCGCCGCCGCGTTCAGCGATCTCGAATTTGAGATCCATCGCCGCCGGATCGCCGGGCGGCGGCGCGAGGCGCGGCAGGCGCTCCAGCCGCTTCCGCTTGCCCTTCGCCTGAAACGAGTTGACCCCGGCAATGTTCCGGCGAATGTATTCCTCCTCCTTCTTCACGTACGCGATCTGCTTCTGGATCTCGCGATCGCGCGTGAGCCGCCGCTCGGCGCGCTGCGGAACGAACTGGCTGTAGTTGCCCTTGTACCATTCGCTGGTGCGTCCTTCCACATGCAGGATGTGCGTGCAGATCGCGTCGAGAAACGCGCGATCGTGCGAGATCACGATCACCGTTTCGGCGGCGTCGCTGAGCCATTCCTGAAGCCACGTCGTCGTGTCCAGATCGAGGTGGTTGGTCGGTTCGTCGAGCAGGAGGAGGTCGGCCGGCGCGATGAGCTGCGCCGCGAGGCCAACGCGCCCCCGCTCTCCGCCCGAGAGCGTCGAGACCGGCCGTGTCTTCGCCTCTTCCGCATCGAAGCCCAAACCCTGGAGGACCGCGTCGACCCGTGCGTGGTAGATGTAGCCGCCGAGATCGGCGAAGCGCTCCTGGTCGTGACCGAATTTTTCGAGGAAGGCGTCGCTGACGCGCTCTCCGAGCTCGCCCAGCTCGATCGCCTGTTCGGCGATGCGCTTCTCGAGCGCCATCACGTCCCGCCATGCGGCCGCACCCGCTTCCCAGACCGTCGTCGCGTCTTCGAAGGCGCGATGTTGGTCGAGTAGCGCCCATCGCAGCCCGGGCTTGCGCGCGACGCTGCCGGCGCTCGGCTGGAGCTCGCCGGTGATGAGCCTGAAGATCGACGACTTGCCGGCACCGTTGCGCCCGATGATACCCCACCGCTCACCGTCGGCGACGGTGAAGGTGACGTTCTTGAAGATCTCGGTGGCGCCGAACGACACGCCGACGTTGGACAGCGAGAGCAGCGTCATCGCCAGCCGAGCGCGGGCGCGACGTGCGTGAGAATCGATTCAATCACGTGCGCATTGTAGTCGACGCCGAGCGTGTTGGGCACCGTGAGAAGGAGCGTGTCGGCCTCGGCGATCGCCTCATCCGCTCTCAGCTGCTCCACCAGCACGTCCGGCTCGGCGGCGTACGACCGGCCGAACACCGCGCGCATGTTGTCGATCACGCCGATCTGGTCGCCGCTCTCATCGTGCCCGAAGTACATCCGGTCGCGATCGTCCATCAACGCGAAGATCGACCGGGACACGGAGACGCGCGGCTTGCGTGAATGACCGGCCTCGGTCCATGCGTCGCGGAAGAGCCGGATCTGCCGTGCCTGCTGGACGTGAAAGGGCTCGCCCGATTCGTCGGCTTTGAGCGTGGAGCTTTGCAGATTCATCCCGTGCTGCGCGGCCCAGACCGCCGTGGCGTTCGATCCCGAGCCCCACCAGATGCGATCGCGCAATCCCGACGAGTGGGGCTCGAGACGCAGCAGGCCAGGGGGATTGGGAAACATGGGCCGCGGGTTGGGTCGCGCGAACCCTTCGCCTTTCAACAACTCTAAAAACACTTCGCCGTGCCGCCGGCCCAGGTCCACGTCGGTGCCGCCGTCGGGCGGCACGTACCCGAAGTGACGCCACCCGTCGATGACCTGCTCCGGCGAGCCGCGGCTGATCCCGAGCTGGAGCCGGCCATTGCTGATCAGGTCGGCCGCGCCCGCGTCCTCGATCATATAGAAGGGGTTCTCGTACCGCATGTCGATGACCGCCGTTCCGATCTCGATGCGGCTCGTCCTCGCGCCGACCGCGGCGAGCAGCGGGAACGGCGACGAGAGCTGCTGGGCAAAGTGATGCACGCGAAAATAGGCGCCGTCGGCGCCGAGTGCCTCCGCGGCAACCGCGAGCTCGATCGATTGTTGGAGCACGTCGCGTGCGGATCGTGCGGCCGAGTGGGGAGACGCGGTCCAGTGGCCAAAGGAGAGGAAGCCGATCTTCTTCATGAACTGCCGGAATGGGGTGCGGGAGCGTCGTCGCTTCGTGAACCAAGACGAAGTGTACTGAACCGGACAAGGCACGCGCCGCGGGTACGGATGCTGTAAGCAACCGCCGCGCGGCAGTAGCGCTCGACAGTCTGAGATCTAGTATGGAGTGATCGGCTGCCGCCTCAGACCCTCACGCGCGCATCACATGCCTACTGCCGCTGTCCGGATCGCCTTGCTGCTCACGCTCGTGGCATGCAGCACGCCGCGCGAGGAGCGCTACGGTTTCGTTGCCGTCTTGGGCAATGACACCACGTCCGTGGAACAGGTGACGCGGACGCCGAGTCGCATCGTCGTCGACGCCGTCGAACGATCGCCGCGCGTGACGCGCCGCCATTGGGACGCCGAGCTCGGGTCGGACGGCGGTGTGCGACGGTGGTCGATGGACACCTACATCCCGAACGCATCACCCGATCAGCAGCACCTCCATCACACCGCCGACTTCACCGGCAAGGCGATCGCGCTCACGCGCGCGACCGCCGCTGGGACGCGCCGCTTCGCGTACGTGAAGCAGTACGCCTCCACCGTGCCGTGGAATGAGTTCGTCTACAGCACGTACGAGCCGTTGTTCGATGCCGCGCGGCGGCAGGGGGCGACGGCGCGCGTGGGGCAGTACTTCTTCGAGGGATGGGATGAAGGCCACATCGGATTCGCGATGATCGAGCGGCTTCCCGACGGCGCCTATTCGCTCAGGAGCACCGGGCTCGCGGGGAGCGGCCTCGCCCGGCTCGACTCGCTCGGACGGATGGTGTCGTATTCCGGCGCCGGAACGACCGAAAAGCAGGAGGTGCGCCGGGTATCATATGTTCCTGATATCGATTCTCTTACAACACGTCTCGCCGCCGACGAACGGCGCACGGGCGTTCCGTCGGCGCTGAGTCCGGCGGACACGGCGCGCGCCGCGGTCGGCTCGGCCATCGTGACGATCGCCTACAGCCGCCCGGCTCGGCGAGGCCGGACGCTGCTGGGTGGGCTCATTCCGTACGATCAGGTGTGGCGCACCGGGGCGAACGCCGCCACGCAACTCACCACGTCCGAGCCGATCTCGCTCGACGGAATTGCGCTTCGCGCGGGGTCGTACACGTTGTGGACACTCCCGTCGAAGACTGGCGTGGATCTGATCGTGAACGGAGAGACGGGGCAGTGGGGCACCGCCTACCGATCGAGCGCCGATGTCGCGCGAAAGCCGATGACCGTCGATTCGCTGCCGGAGAACGTGGAGCGGTTCACGATTCGCGTCGAGCCGGATAAGGGCGCGAGGAGCGGCGCCGCGAAGGCGCGTCTCGTCATGGAGTGGGGGCGGTTTCGCTGGTCGGCGGAGATGCGGCGTCGCGAGTGAGCGCGGCCTTCCCTGTTGACCTCTGTGCACGTGCCGTCTATGTTGGATAACCAACCAATATCGTGGAGTGAATATGACGCTGCCCACGCCGGGACGCGAGCAGGGAACGCTCGACACGGATCCTCGAGGCCGACGCGTCGCATACTGGGTCGCGACGTCGCTCGTCGCGGTCGCGTTCGTTGTACCGGGTGTACTCAACCTGATTCACGCGCCTCACATCGCCGGCGACATGGCGCACCTGGGATATCCGCCATACTTCTCGACCATCCTCGGGACGTGGAAGCTCCTCGCCGCGGTTGCGGTACTCGCGCCGCGCACGCCGCGCGTGAAAGAGTGGGCGTACGCGGGGATGATGTTCGATCTGACCGGTGCGTCCGCTTCCCGGCTGGTGGTCGGCGACTCGTTGGCGACGATCGCGATTCCGCTGGTCATCGCGTGCGTCGTCGCGGTGTCATGGCGACTGAGACCGCCCGCGCGTCGTTTGTCGGCGGACGGCGCTCGTCGTATGCCGTTCCGGGGCGTCGGGCCGCTCGACTCCCCGGCCGGTTTCTCCGGCGCCCTGCGCGGCGGAGCCCACGAATGAGTCGAAAGCCCGTCGGTGACAAGCGAACCCGGCTCGTCAACGCGGCCGCGAAGCTCGTGCACGAACAGGGATTCCATCGCACGACGCTCGCCGACATCTCGGAGGAATCCGGAGTGCCGCTCGGGAATCTCAGCTACTACTTCAAGAGCAAGGACGCGATCGGCCACGCCGTCGTCGAGCGGCTCGCCTGCGCCTACGATGCACTGCGCGAGTCGTGGGAAGCGGCGCCCGATCCGCGTGATCGACTCACGAGCTTCATTCAACTCACGATGACCAACCGCGATGCGCTCTCGCGAAGCGGCTGCCCGGTGGGCACGCTGTGCGCCGAGTTGAGCAAAGAAGGCGGTCTGGTCGCGGACAGCGCGACCCGCGTGCTCGGCGAGCTTCGAGGTTGGATCGAGGCGCAATTTCGGCTGCTTGGAAAGGGTGCAGCCTCCGCCGACCTCGCGAATCATCTGCTCTCGGCCATCCAGGGCGTCTCGCTCCTCGCGCTCGCGTTTCACGACGTGAAGCTCGTCGAGCGCGAGGCCCGCTATCTCCAGCGATGGGTGCGCGATCTCGCCGGTTGATGCGCGAACGTCACGAAGGAATTCTCCACAGGATGCGAGAAATATGAAGAGTATCGTGAGCTTCTTGGATCGATATGGACCCTGGGCGCTGGTCACCGGCGCATCATCGGGCATTGGTGCGGAGTTCGCGCGCCAGCTTGCCTCGGAGGGGTTTCACCTGGTCCTCGCCGCGAGGCGAGAAGACTTGCTCGATGCGTTGGCCGCGGAGTTGTCGCGGCGGTTCGGGGTCCAAGCGCGTGTCGTCGTGGTCGATCTGTCTGAGGAGGATGCGGTCGATCGCCTCGGCCGCGCGGTCGCCGATCTCGACATTGGTCTCGTGGTGTCGAACGCGGGAACGGGGGATCCCGGCCATTTCCTCGATCAGGATCACGACGAGCAACTCCGCTTGTTTCGCCTCAACGCGCTCTCGCATCTGAACGTCGCGCATCATTTCGGCGGCCGGTTAGCGCGGCGAGGGGGCGGCGGAATTCTGCTGGGGGGAGCCATGGGCGCGGCGCACGGGATTCCGTTCTCGGCCAACGAGGCGGGCGCCAAGGCACTGGTGCAGAGCTTGGGCGAGTCACTGCATGTGGAGCTCCGGCGTCAAGGCATTCGCGTCATGACGTATGTCGTGCCGCCGACCGACACCGCGATCATCCGGAAGTTCGGGCTCGATCCAGAGCTGATGCCCGTCAAGCCGATGAGCACGACGCAGTGCGTCTCGGAAACGCTCCGCGCGTTTCGCGCGAACGGGAAATCATCGTTCCTGCCGGGACGGATGAATCGGATCATGAGCGCCATCATCCCCGCGTTCGTCATGCGCCTGATGATGGGAGCGATGATCGAGCGGGCGCTCGCGAACCGGAGCGACCAGGCGGCGTGAGGTGCGCCGGAACTCCCCAATTGAACCCGGCCGCGGCGCGCAGTAGGCTTGCGGGATGCACACTCGCCGATTGCTCCCGCCGCTCGCCATCGCGCTGCTCGCCGGCATCGCCGCCGCTCAAACACCGACCAAGCCGCGCGCCCACCCGAAGCTGACGATCGATCAGCTCATCGCGATCAAGCACCCGTCCGGCCACCAATGGACGCCTGACGGCAGTCACGTCTGGTTCACCTATGACAGCGCCGGCATTAACAACATCTGGCTTGCGCCCGCGAACGGCTCGAGCGCCGCGAGGCCGCTGACCACCTACGCCGACGGGCAGAATGGCAACGGCGGATTCTGGAGCAACGACGGTCAGACGCTCTTCTTCCCGCGAGACGGCGGACTGTTCGCGGTCTCCTCGAGCGGCGGCGCACCGCACACCGCGTGGCCTTCGGCCGCGCGTGCGCACAGCTTCGCGCTCTCACCAGACGGTACGCGCGTCGCGTTCGTCGCGGGTGCTCCCGGCGGTGCGAATGGCGGAGACCTGATCGTCCATACCATCGCGACCAACACCGATCAGACGGTCGCGCATGCCGACAGCGCACTCGGCGCGCCGTCGTGGTCAGCCGACGGTGCGAATCTCGTGTACACGGTGGGCGCGCACCCCGCGTCGCCGATCGAGCACTATGCGTCGCCGCCGGAGATCGGACCGAAGCTCATCTTCGTCGCGACGGAGTTTGCTCGCGGTGGCGGCGGCGGGACGACGTTCACGGTTCCCGCGAGCGGAGGAACACCGCGGCCTGTCCCGGGCCGCTCGGCCTTCGGCCGCGGAAGCGCGCGCATCGACGCCACGCACACGCTCTCGACGCGGGTATCCAACGGTGGACTGATCCGCACCACCGAGTCGATCGACGCGAATGGCGGCCCACCGATCATTCTCCACGTCGACACGGCGGAGAAGTTTTTCAGTTCTGTCAATACGACGAACAATGCGATCTCGCCCGATCACCGTTGGCTGCTCTACACGAGCGATGCCACGGGCTGGGATCAGATCTACGTCGTCCCGACGGCCGGCGGTACGCCGGTGCAGATCACGAAGACGCCGGGCGAGCATTGGCGCGCCATCTGGTCGCACGACAGCAAACGCATCGCGTGGGACGCGAACACCGCCGAGCATCCTGGGACGCGCGAGATTCAGGTCGCGACGATCGGCGCCGATCCCGCGAATGCGACGATCGTGACCGTCACCTCGGGCAGCGGCACGAACACGGCGCCGCAGTGGTCGCCGGACGACGAGCGCGTGCTCTTCCAGCACACCGACGCCCGCAACTCGGCGGACCTCTACGTCGCGAACGCGGTCGCGAACGCCACGGTGACGCGTGTGACGTCGTCGATGCCGGCGAGCATCGATAAATCCCAGCTCGTCGCGCCGACGCTCATTCATTACCCGGGTCCGGACGGCAAGCCGGTGCCGGCATGGCTCTTCGTGCCGAAGAACTTCGACCGGACGAAGAAGCACGCGGCGATCGTGTGGATTCACCCGGACGGCGTGAATCAGAATTACGACGGCTGGCACCCGGACCGCAACGAGGCCGTCTATTATGAGTTTCATCAATATCTGCTGCAGCAGGGCTACGTCGTCATCGCCCCCGACTACCGCGGCAGCATCGGCTACGGCCGAGCGTGGCGCAACGACGTGTACATGGACGTCGGCGGCAAGGACGCGAAGGACGCGCGGCTCGCGGCGAAGTACCTCGAGTCCCTTGGCTACGTCGATCCCGATCGCGTCGGTGTGTGGGGGCTGAGCTACGGCGGATTCTTCACACTGCTCGCCGTCACGCAGGAGCCGACCTGGTTCCGCGCCGCGGTCGACGTCGCCGGCGTCGCGGATTACAAGCTCTACTATGATGATCCGTATCACGGCGGCTGGACGACGAGCCGCATCGGCACGCCGGACGAGCATCCCGAGGTGTACGCGAAGGCGGCGCCGATGTCACACGTCGATCAGATACAGCATCCGCTGCTGATCCTGCACGGCACCGCGGACGTGAACGTGCCGTTCATCCATTCGGTGCTCCTCGTCGACCATCTGCTCGAGGCGGGGAAGGGCGATCTCGTGAATTTCATGGTCTATCCAGGCGAATATCACTACTTCGACCGCGGCTTCGTCGTGCGCGACGCCTGGCATCGCGTGGATGCATTCTTCCGCAAGAACTTGCAGCCGGACGTGATCAAGTAGGCCGACGTCGGGAAAGCCCAGGAGGTACCGAGCCGTGTCACGCAAACTCGCGGTCGCCACCTTGGCGCTATTTGTGGCGGCGTGGCGAGCGCCACTCGCGTCGCAAACTCCGCGCGTCGACGTTCGCTCCGCGGGCGCCGTCGCCCTGCGCGTCAGGGTGCACCCATCGGCGTCGAGCGCGCCGGCGCGCGCGACGCACGAGCGCATCGGCGCGTTCGTCGTCGACGTCTCGCCGTCGCCGCTCGTCGTCGACGTTCACGACGCGCGTGGCCGGCGCGTGCAGCGGCTCGCGTTTCAGTCCGACGGCAGCGTGCAATTCGATCTCGACGACGCGCCCGTGCTCGGCTTGGGAGAGGGAGGTCCGCGTCCGCAACGCGGCGTCAACTGGCGCGAGCAGCCGGTCGAGTTCGACCGGCGCGGCCGTCTCGACAGAATGGCGCCGCGCTGGCAGAGCGACATGTACGGTTCGCGCAATCCCGTGCCGATGCTCATCGGCACGCGCGGCTGGGCGCTCTTCTTCGCCAAGCCGTGGGGGCAAGTCGATCTGCGCGCCCCCGATCACGGAACTCTCATGCCCTGGATTCCTTCGGACTCCGAGCGCGCCCCGCAGACGGCGCGCAACCAGGGGCAGGACCGCAACAAGGGCCGCCCCGCGGTCGCGTCGATCGCGCCCGGCGAATACGACGTCTACGTCGTCGACGCGCGCGATCCGGCCGCGATGATGCGCGACTACTCGCGCATCGCGGGCCAGGCGGTGATGCCGCCGAAATGGGCGCTCGGCTACATGCAGTCGCATCGCACGATCGAAGACGAGACGCAACTGCTTGGCATCATCGACACGTTTCGCGCGAAGCGCATCCCGTTGGATGCCGTCATCTACCTCGGCACCGGCTTCGCGCCGCGCGGGTGGAACACGACGCAGCCGTCGTTCACGTTCAATCCCGACGTGTTCAAGCGCGATCCAAAAACTGTGATTGACGACATGCATGCGCGGCACGTGCACGTCGTGTTGCACATCGTGCCCTTCGACCGGGACCGCTTGCCGACGCTGCACGGGTCCATCCCGCCGCAGCCAGGCGAGACGCTCGACGCCGGGCACATCGCGAACTATTGGCGGTTGCACGTGCCGCTGATCGATGCTGGCGTCGACGCGTTCTGGCCTGACGAAGGCGACTGGTTCAATCTCGATGAGCGGCTCGAGCGCCATAAGATGTACTACGAGGGACCACTCTCGTCGCGTCCCAACGTGCGCCCGTGGAGCTTGCATCGGAACGGCTACGCCGGAATCGCGCAGTGGGGTGGGTGGGTCTGGTCGGGCGACACCGAATCGTCGTGGAAAACGCTCGAGGCGCAGATCGCCGTCGGGCTCAATCATTCATTGAGCCTCAGTCCATACTGGGGCTCGGACATTGGCGGCTTCTATCCGACGCGCGAGCTCACGGGCGAGCTCTATGCGCGCTGGTACCAGTTCGCGGCGTTCACGCCGTCGTTCCGCGCGCACGGCCGCACGTGGTGGACGCGGTTGCCGTGGGGATTTGGCCTCAGCGACATGGGCCCGCGCGAGGGCACGCCCGATGACCGCGGGATTCAGCAATCGGCGATGAACGACCGCCGAGTGGAGCCGATCGCGCGCGCGTACGACGATCTGCGCTACCAACTGCTGCCCTACAACTACACGCTCGCATGGGAAGCGCGCGAGAGCGGACTACCACTGATGCGCGCGCTGTGGCTGCACTATCCAACCGATTCAGTCGCGCGCGCGTTGGGCACGGAGTATCTCTGGGGTCGCGATCTGCTCATTGCGCCCGTGTTCACACCATCGGCATCGTCGCGCGACGTCTACTTGCCCGCGGGCGCGTGGTACGACTGGTGGACGAACGCGCAGGTGGCCGGCGGACGAACCGTCCGTCGTGACGTCGACCTCGCGACGATGCCCATCTATGTGCGCGCGGGCGCGATCATTCCAATCGATCCGCTTCGGCAGTACACGAGCGAGACCGTGTCTTCACCGACGACGTTGCGCGTGTATCCGGGCGCCGATGGCGATTTCACGTTGTACGATGACGATGGAGTCAGCCAAGCCTATCTCTCGGGGGACGCCGCGTACACGCGCGTGCGGTGGAACGATCGGACGCGCACGCTCACGATCGAGCCGGACGCGCGGTATCGGTCGTCGCCGGCGCGGCTCGCGCGGGATTTTGATGTAGTGGTCATGCCGGGCGAAAAGGCGCGGCGGGTGCACTTCGTGGGGGAGCGCGTTCGGGTCAGGTTCTGAGTGGGGGCGCCGGTGGGTCCCGCAGCCGACCTTGCACCCTGTCCCGCCGCTCTTCACCTTGCTTTCGGACCCAATGGGTTCCCGCTTCCCCCGTTCGCTCTATCCGCATCAGGCTTCATAAAAGTCTTATCGAAAGAGGGACACCTCCGATGCTTTCCGCACGCGCCGTACTGCTCGCTTCGCTCCCGCTCGCCCTCGCCGCCACGCCCCGAGCGCCCGCCTCGACGCCCAAGCTCGACCCCGCGCTCCACTGGCGCAGCGTCGGCCCGTTCACCGGTGGCCGCGTCACCACCGTGGCCGGCATCCCCAACGAACCGAACGTCTTCTATATGGGCACCGCGGGCGGCGGCGTCTGGCAGACCGACGACTACGGCGCGAACTGGCGGCCGATCTCGGACAAGGGGATCAAGACCGGCTCGATCGGCGCGATGGCCCTCGCGCCGTCCAACCCCGAGATCATCTACGTCGGCACGGGCGACTCCGCGCCGCGCAACACGGTCCTGACCGGCGACGGGATGTACAAGTCGACCGATGGCGGCAAGACGTGGCAGTACATCGGGCTCGGCGACACGCACATCATCACGTGGATCCTCGTCGATCCCGCCAACCCCGACGTCGTCTACGCCGCGGCGCTCGGCCACCTCTTCGCGCCCAACGCGGATCGCGGCGTGTTCAAGACCACTGATGGCGGCAAGACGTGGAAGAAGGTGCTCTTCGTCGACGACGAGACGGGGGCGATCGCCATGACGATGGATCCGTCGAACCCGAATGTGGTGTACGCCGCGATGTGGCAGATGTCGCGCAACCACTGGTCGTTCTCGAGCGGCGGAGCGGGGAGCGGCATCTTCAAGACCACCGACGGCGGCGCGACGTGGACGAACATCTCGCACCGCCCGGGCCTGCCGACCGGGATCTTCGGACGCGTCGGCATCGCGCTGGCGCCGAGCAACCCGAAGGTCGTGTACGCGCTGATCCAGGGGCAGTACAAGGATCAGGCGGGCGGGCTGTTCAAGTCCGACGACGCCGGCCAGACGTGGTCGCTCGTCAATAACAGTATGGATATCACACAACGGGCATTCTATTACTCGAATGTCTTCGTCGACCCGAAGGACGCGAACACGATCTACGTGCCCAACGTCGGCGTGTACGTGTCGCACGATGGCGGCAAGACGCTGAACCCGCTCCGTCCGCCGCACGGCGACAACCACGTCCTGTGGATCAATCCGACCAACCCGCAGATCTTCATCGAAGGGAACGACGGCGGCGCGACCGTGACGCTGAACGGCGGCAAGGCGTTCAGCGCCGAGGACAACCAGCCGACCGGCCAGTTCTACCACGCCAATCTCGACAACGCGTTCCCGTTCAACATCTACGGCGCGCAGCAGGATCGGAGCTCGGTCACCGGACCCAGCGCCAACGTCACGCCGGTGTGGACGAACATCCAAGGCGGCGAGATGAGCTGGGTCGTTCCCACTCCGGACCGCCCGTGGATCACGTACGCCAGCGGCTACTACAGCATGGAGTGGCGCGACGATCGCCGCTCGGGGCTCGTCACCAACGTGGCGCCGTGGCCGGAATACAAGTTTGGTCTACAAGGAACTCAGATCAAATATCGGTATGGCTGGAACCATCACCCCGTGGTGTTCGCCTCGCACAACCCAAAAGAGCTGCTGATGGGGGCGCAGGTGCTCTTCGAGACGACGGACGAAGGCACGCACTGGAAGGTGATCAGCCCCGACCTCACGCGGAACGACACGACGAAGGAACAGCGCCCGGGCGGCCCGATCAGCGCCGACGTGACGGGCGAGGAGATGTTCGGCACGATCTCGTCGATCGCCTTCTCGCCGCTCAGCGACGCCATCATCTGGACCGGATCGGACGATGGGCTCGTGCACGTGACCACGGACGCGGGCGCCCACTGGGCCGAGGTCCGTCCGCCGGCGCTCCCCACCTGGTCCACCATCACCTGCATCGAGCCGTCGCACACGGCGGCGGGCACGGCGTACGTGTCGGCGAGCCGGTTCGACTGGGACGATTTTAAACCATACGTATACAAGACTACTGATTACGGCAAGCACTGGACGGCGCTCACGGCCGGTCTGCCCAACGATCAGTACGTGGAGAGCGTGCGCGAGGACCCGAGCGACGCCAGCCTGCTCTTCGCCGGCACGAGCAACACCGCCTATTACAGCACGGACGCCGGCGCGAGCTGGCAGCCGCTCACGCTGAACCTGCCGCCGGTGCGCGTGAACGACATCGAGATCCAGCCCGAGCAGCATGCGGTGGTCCTCGCGACGTTCGGGCGCGGTTTCTACGTCCTCGACGACCTCCAGCTCCTCGAGCAGTTGGGCGGAGCCGCCGCGAAGTCGTCGAACGAGTCGGCGTATCTGTACAAGCCGCAGCAGGCATGGCTCACCTCGCGCGGCGGCGGACGCGGCGGCGCCGGCGGCGCGAATCTCGCCGCGGGTGCGACGGTCTTCTTCGATCTGCCGGCGGACTACAATGCCAGCACGCCGGCGACGCTCACGTTCACGACGGCGAGCGGCGCGCCGATTCACACCTTCACGCTCCATCCGCGCTCGTCGGGTGCGCGCGGCGAGGCTGGTGCAGGACGCGGCGGCCGCGGAGGGGCATCGCCGGCGCAACAGGAAGAGCGGCTCACCGCCGTGGAACCCGGGATGAATCGTTTCCAGTGGGATCTCCGCTACCCGGACGCCGCCGAGGTCAAAGGCCTGTACCACTCCGGCTTCTCGGCGTCGCAACCCGTCGGCCCGGAGATCGTGCCGGGCACGTACTACGTGACGCTGACGTACGGCGGCAAGACGCAGAAGCAGCCGCTCGTGGTCAAGCTCGATCCGCGGCTCACGACCACGCAGGCCGCGCTCCAGCAGCGTTTCGATCTGCTCATGAGAATTCACAACTCGGTGAACGCCCTCGACACGACGCTGAATCATGCGATCGACACGCGGGATGCGCTCCAGAAGTCGGTCGCCAGTGGAAGCGCGAACGCGCAGCAGCGTGCGGCGCTCGACAAGCTGAATCACGACATCGACGATCTCGTGGATCTCAGAATTCAGTCGGGCGAGGGCGCGCTCGTGTATCCACCGCGGCTCCGGGCGTGGTTGTCGGCGATCACGGGTCAGGTCGACATGGCGTTCGTGGCGCCGACGCCGGCGATGGTCCAGGTGGGGAACGGGTACGTTCGCGATGCGGCGGCGGGCATCGCGCGATTGCAGACCGACATGGCCGCGGCGCGCGGCATGGTGCCGTAGAGAGCAGCGTGTGCGGTTGTGGTGAGTGAGACCGCCATGGCGCGACAACGCCATGGCGGTCTCAGCTACTGCGTGCATATTTGGCGCGGCAACCGGAGTTCCCTCCCCGCCGCCCGCCGATGACGACGACGACTCTCCACCAATTGGATTCGCTGGCCGAACGATATCGCGTCGTTCGCGAGATCGGGCGCGGCGGCATGGCGAGCGTCTATCTCGCGCACGATCTGAAGCATGAACGGGACGTCGCGATCAAGCTGCTGCACCCGGAACTCGCGGCCGCCCTGGGCGGCGAGCGGTTCCTGGCCGAGATCAAGACGACGGCTCGGCTGCAACACCCGCACATTCTTCCGTTGCTCGATTCCGGCGACGCCGGCGGCCAACTCTTCTACGTCATGCCGTACGTGGCGGGGGAGTCGCTGCGCGACCGGCTCGACCGCGAGCACCTCCTGCCCATCGACGACGCGCTGCGCATCGGACGCGCGATCGCCGGCGCATTAGAGTATGCGCATGGTCTGGGCGTCGTGCACCGCGACATCAAGCCCGAAAACATTCTGCTGCAAGACGGGCACGCGCTCGTTGCCGATTTCGGCATCGCGCTCGCCGTGCAGAACGCCGGCGGCACGCGGATGACGCAAACCGGCCTGTCGCTCGGCACGCCGCAGTACATGAGTCCCGAGCAGGCCATGGGCGAGCGCACCATCGACGGCCGGAGCGACGTCTACGCGCTCGGCGCCGTCGTGTACGAGATGCTTGCCGGCGATCCGCCGTTCACCGGCTCGACGGTGCAAGCGATCGTCGCGCGCGTGATGACCGAGAAGCCGCCGCCGATCGCGCCGCGGCGCGAACGAGTGGCGCCGCACGTCGAGGCGGCGGTGCTGCGCGCGCTCGAGAAATTGCCGGCCGATCGTTGGGGCACCGCACGAGAATTTTCCGAAGCGCTCGGCAGACCAGACGGTGCGAGTGGGCCGGCGGACAGCGACGCGGCGCGCGGATCGGAGTCACGACGCCCGAGGTCGGCGCGACCATTCGTGATCGGCGCCGCGATAGTTGTAATCGCGCTCGGCCTCGGGTGGCTTGGTGGCCGCTGGATGGCGCGCGGCGACGCCAAGCCGCCGCTCACCGAGACGTCGATCCTGCCGCCCGTCGACGGGTCGTTCGGCGAACGGCAATCGTTGGCGCTGTCGCCCGACGGCCGCCAGCTCGCCTTCGTCTTCGCGACCGCGACGGGCGCGCGGTCACTCTGGCTGCGGCAACTCGACGCATTCGACGCCAAGCCGATCGCGGGCAGCGACGGCGCCGACAGTCCCTTCTGGTCGCCGGACGGGACGCGGCTCGGCTTCTTCGCGCGCGGCGCGCTCTACGTCGTCGACCTGCACGGCGACACGCGACAGCTCTGCACCGTCGCGGAGCCGACCAACGCATCGTGGGGTCGGGGCGATGTCATTTTCTTCGGGTCGCGCGGCGGCGTATCGATGGTGCCGGCGGCCGGCGGCGCCTGCCGCGTGCTCGTTCAGCGTAACGACGCGCCGACCCCGCGCGTCGCCGTCCTCCCCGATGGAAAGCGATTCCTGTATTCGCGGGGGCGCCGCGGGGCCGATCTCGTCATCGCCGACGAAACGGGCCGGGCGCTCGGAACGCTTCCCCTGCGGACCACCACGATGTTCGCCGTGATCGCGCCGGATTATCTCGCGTATACGGACGACCACGATCCGCTCGCGGTCGACATCCGCGCGTTCGATCAGCGGTCGCTGACGTGGTCGGGTCCGGCGATGCGCCTCCTCAACGGCGTCCGCGCGTCCGCCGGCCTGAGCACCTTCAGTGTGTCGGTGACAGGCGCCCTGGCATATCTCCCCGGGTCCGCCGATCGCGCATATCAGATCTATCATGGCGGCCGCGTGGCCGACACGGTGCCGCTGGAAGGCGCCTGGACCGTCGCGGCGGCGCGGCACTTCGGGTCGCCGACCATCGCGCTCGCCGGGAATACCGTCGGTTTGTGGCTGTACGACCTCGCGACGCGGCGCCTGACGCGCGTGGCGGTGCACGACTCGGTGGCCGGCGCGTCCGGCGTCGCAGGTGTCAGCGTCTCGTTCCCCGCGTTCAGCCCCGACGGCAAGCGCGTCGCCCTGCTTTCGCATCCGCTGAACGACTGCGAGCTGCGCGTGCACGACCTGCTCGGCGATTCGGACCGCGTGCTGTTGCGCACCTCGTTCATCGGGTCGGGCGTGCTCTGTCCGTGGCCGCTGGACTGGTTCCCGGACGGCGGCCGTCTGCTCATTCGCCATGACGCGGCGCTCCAGATCATGACGCTGGATGGTCGCGTCGTCGCAACCATCTCGCGGCCGGGAACGATCTGGGAAGCGCGCATCTCGCCCGACGGGAGCCGCATCGCCTACGCCTCCGATGAAACGGGGCGCGGCGAGGTGTACGTGCAGCGCCTGCCGACGGGGTTGCCGGCGCGCGTGTCGCTCGACGGCGGCCGATGGCCCAACTGGTCCGACGACGGACGCAGTCTCTACTTCATGACGCCGGACGGTCGCGTGCAGCAGGCGACGATCGATGGCAGGTCGAGCGCCGGCGCGCCCAAGACGCTGTTCGATGCGCCGCTCTGGCAGCGCAGTATGTTCGACGACAACGGCGTCGGGCTCGCCGTCGTCGGGAACGGCGAATGGTTCGTCGTGCGCCAATCAGCCAGCGCGCGCGGCCTGGCGTACGTGCAGAACTGGCGCGCGCTGCTCGCTCGGTAGCGCATCCGATCCGGAAGGCTCGCGGCGGACTTGCGTCAACAACGAAAAATGAGCTGGTGCCCAAAGGCACCAGCTCATTTGTTGAGGGGCGGTGAGATCCGGCTAACGGCCGGCGGTCAGCGCCGGGCTGCCGCCAACGTCGATCACGCCCGACGTCGGCCTCGACACGCCTTCCGCCGTGATGATCGTCCCGGTGAACGGGAGCACCGCGCATCCTTGCGCGCAGTTCGCGTTGAACACCGCGGTCTTCGCGCTGAACGCCGTCGCGAGATTCACGCTGATCGTGGCGCCGTTCGCCGTGAAGTTCATCGTGCCTTTGCCGGTGACCGCGCCCTGATGGAAGCTGATGCGCGCGTTCGGCGAGATCGACACACCGACCGGCTGCTTCTGCGGGAACGCGATGAAGCCGGCGAGGTCGGGGCCATTCAGCATGTACGTTGTTTCGAAGCCGAAGGCGCCATCATCGGTCAGCGCGACGCTCGCGGTATCGACGGGCGGGGGCGGCGGATTACCGTCGAAGCGCGCCGCGCCCGGGGAGAGGTGCGACGACGGCGGTGCGCTCGTGGGCGTGTTCGCACATGCGCTGACGAAGACGACCCATCCGACGACCAACGCGCTGACCGATGCGATGCGGAATCTTGTCATGGCAGTGCCCTCGAGAAAGTGGGACCACGAGTCTCGATGCCGAATATACACGCGACTCACTGGCGCGCAGTGACGGACGCCACAGAGCCCGCATGCAATCTCGCGAGGCCGTTGCGCGCGTCGGTCAAAGCGCCCGAAATGATCGGGTCTCCGCCCGCCCATGCCGCGATCACCCGTGAGTATTCTCGAACCGCGGTCGCGCGGTCGCCGAGTCGCTCGCTTACGTGTGCGTGCGCGAGCGCAATCGGAATCTCCATCGGTGAAAGAGCAGTATACGGGCGGCCTGCGAGAAGCGTATCCGCTGTCGCGAGATCCCCTCTACCCGCGCGTAGTCGCGCCTCGACATACCGGTCGGTATAACAGGCGAGACACGCGGTGTCCGAGAGGGTGGCGAACGCTTGAAGTGCCGCCACGGTGTCGCGCCGTGCAAGCGCGAGATAAGCCTGCGCCGCCCGCACGTTGTACGACGCCGATCGTGCCTCCGCACCCGTCGCGCTTTTGTTCTTCAGCTCGCTACGATGCGCGAACTCGATGAGTGATGCTGTATCGCCTTGCTGCTCCCACCACGGCATTGCCCAACGCGCCGTCGCGGCGTCGCGGAGCAGCCATTCGTGAAAGACGGCGCGAGCCGAATCGCGTGAGACACCGCCGATATACGCCATCTCTGGAAGTGCTCGAGACGGTCGGTCGCCGAGTGCGGCGTAGGCTTCGTGAAAACGGCCGCGATAGGCCAGGGCCAACGGAATGAACTGCGCCGCAACCGTGGAGTCCGCAGTCGACCCACCATGCGCGTGCGCCCGTCGCTCGAGCGCGCGCAGCAAACGCAGAGCGGTCTCGGCGGTATCCGGCCAGCGGAGGGTGGCATAGATAGCCGTTCGCAGCGCGGGAAGCGGTACGCTGTCGATAGCGCGATCGCGCTCTCCGGACCGCGCACGTTCGGGGTCGAGGAGTTGTGCGACAAGCGCGATGCCCGTCGCTTCTGTCTCCCTCGGATGCAGCGCCAGATACCGGACCGCATATCGCCTCGCATCATCCGCGCTGCGCAGCTCGAGCGCGAGCTCGACACAATGCACGTACGCGGGAGCGAACGCCGAGTCGAGCGCGATCGACCGGTCGAACGCGTCGAGCACGTCAGCCGCGCTCACGCCAAGCGGCCGGCCAAACCCGAGATGCTGGCGCGCCTCGCCCAGATCATACCAGATCTCTGCATCGCTCGGGTACCGGCGCGACGCGTCGTCGAGTGTGTTGAACAACCGGCGCAGCATCGCCCAGTCGACGCTCGAGCCGTCGGACTGCGCCAGCGCCGCGGTCATGGAATCGGCGGCGATGACCAGGCTGTCGCGCGTTGACAATTGATGATTCAGCGCGCCGGCGCGCAGGGCGAATCGCCGCGTCACGCTGTCGGCGACGTTGTTCATCCAACTCTCGATCGACGCGACGCGGTACACGGCGAGCGCGAAGGTGCTGTCCGCGGTGATCGCGCGGTCGTACATCGCGAGCGCTGAGTCGAATACCGTGCGCCGGTAATACTGCTCGCCCTGGAGGAACGCGTGCAGGGCAGGGAGCGACTTCGCCGTGAGCGGCAGCGGACGCGTGACCGCGCCGATGCGGTGTCGCAGCGAGAGCTCGGCGAGCACGCGCAACGTGAGCGAATCAGAAAGCTGCTCGACGCTCGGTCCGCGCTCCTCGAACTCGCTCACCACCTCGCCGTCGGCGGTGATCAACTCCGCGCTCATGCGCACCGAGTCGCCCGCGGTCGGCGTGATGTCGCCCCACACCGCGTATCCCGCGCCGGTGCCATGTGCGACGTCGACCGCCGCGGGGCGCGCATCGACCTCCGGCCAGCGTTTGAGCACGAGGCTCGGCGGCGCGGTGCGGACCGACCCCGCGCCGTCCAGATTGCGCGCGAGCACGTCGACCATGCCGTCGTGCCAGAGCGAGAGGGCGGGGTCGTCGACGAGCACGTGGAATGGCGCGATCGCAACCGTGACGATGTCACTGGGTGCGCTGCGCGCGCGACCGTGCCGCACGTAAAATCCACCCGCGACGACGCCGAGCGCGACGAGCGCGATCGCGGGCCATCGGAGCGCGCGGAGACCGCCGCGCCGAATCGCCGCGAGGCGCACCGGCATCGTGCGCGCCATGGTCGCCATCATCGGCACCGATGCGCGCAGCGCGGCTCGGAACTGCGTCGCCGTCTCGAACCGGTCGTCGCGCTTCTTGGCCAGCGCGCGTTCGATCGCGAGCGCGAGCGCGACGGGCACGTCGCTGGCGAACTGCTCGATGCGCGGCGGCTCATGCGTCAGGTGCGCGGCGACGATCTCCTGTCCGCTCGCGCCGACGAAGGGCGGTCGGCCGGCGAGCATCTCGTATCCCACGACGCCGAGCGCGTAGATGTCGGCGCGCGCATCGATGTCGCGTTCGCCCACGGCTTGTTCGGGCGCCATGTAGCCAACGGTGCCGAGCGACATGCCCGTGAATGTGAGCCGGTCGCCCGACGTCGGTGTGGCGAGCGCCGACGCGATGCCGAAGTCGGCGACGACGGCGTGGCCGCCCTGGAGGAGAATGTTCTCCGGCTTGATGTCGCGGTGCACCACGCCCTGCGCGTGCGCGAAGCCGAGGGCGTCGGCGACTTCGGCGAGGAGCATCACCGCCTCGCCGGGCTCGATTCTCTTGTCGCGATCGAGACGAGCGCGGAGCGACTCGCCGGCGACGAACGGCGTGACGTAGTAGAGGAGATCCCCGTGCACGCCCGCCGAGATGACCGGCAGGATGTGCGGGTGCTGGAGGCGAGCCGTGATCTCGGCCTCGCGCTTGAATCGCTCGGCGGTCGTCTCGGTCGCGAACTCGGGCGGCAGGATCTTGATGACGACCTTGCGGCGGAGCACGCGATCGTGGGCGACGAAGAGCCGGCTCATCCCTCCGCGCGCGAGCTCGCCCACGACCTCGTAGTCGTGCGCGAAGAGTTCCTGGAGTCGAGCCAAGAGATCAGGCACGCGGCATGGGCTGGGGCCGCGACCAACTTGGCGACAATTCGAGTCGGGCGCCAGCGCGCCGGGTCCGGGCGCGCTGGCTGTTATAGAATACTAATCATCGCCTCGACCGGCTAACTCCGCAGCGCCACCGCCGGATCGATCTGCGCGGCGCGCATCGCCGGAATCCAGCACGCCAGGATCCCCACGATCGCCATCACCGCCGAGACGCCGGCGAGCGTCACCGGATCGTGCGGCTGCACGCCGAACAACAGCCCCTGCATCAGGCGCGACAACGACAGCGCGCCGATCACGCCGACCGCCAGCCCGAGCCCGACGAGCAGTCCGCCCTCGGAAATGATCATCCGCTGCACGCGGCCGCTGTCGGCGCCAAGGCTCATGCGAATGCCGATCTCGTTCGTCCGCGCGCTCACCGAGAACGCGAGCACGCCCGCGATGCCGACGGCGGCGACCAGAAGCGCGAGCAGCCCGAACGACGATACGAGCATCGCGTTGAGCCGCCGCGGCGCGACGCTCTCGTCCCGAATCTGCGCGACGGTCATCAGGTGCTGGATCGGTTGCTCGGGCGCGACCTGACGGAGCGCCCGCGTCACCGCGGGCGCGAGCGTCGCCGCGTCACCCTTGCCGCGAATCACGAACCCGCCGATCGGAATGTCGCTCTGCGCGAACGGTAGGAACATCACCGGGAGCGGCACCGCGTCGAGACCGCCGTCCTTCGTGTTGCCGACGACGCCGACGACCGTGCGCCACTCGTCGGAGATCCCGATGAAGCGCAGCACGTCGCCGGTCCACGCCACGTGCTGGCCGATCGGATTCTTGTTCCCGAACAACCGCTCGGCGAGGGTCTTGTTGAGAATCACGACCTTGGCGGACGACGAGTCGTCGTTGTCGGTGAACGCACGACCCTGCAGCAGCGGAATACCGGATGCCTGGAAATAATCCGGATTCGCCGAGCGATACTCACCCTGCGGCTGCGCTTCGCCGGGCGAGAGCGGATGTGTTTGGGCTTTGACGTCGAGGACGATGCCTGCGCTGCGCAGCGGCATCGTCGAGCCGAGCCCCACCTCCTGCACGCCGGGCAGCGACGCGAGCTGCTGCCGCATCCGCTCGTAGTCGGCGATCATCTGATCCGTCTTGAAGCCGTTGAAGTCCTTCGGGACTTCCATCGTCAGCATGTTGTCGCTCGTCAGACCGGTGTTCACCTCGGACAACTGCTGCATCGTCCGCATCAGGAGTCCCGCGCCGGTCAGCAGCATCACCGACACCGCGACCTGCGCCACGACCAGCATCTGCTGCAGTCGTTGGCGGCGCACGTTGGTCGAACGCCGGGCGCCGGCCGAGAGCGACGCGCTCAGCGACGCCTCGCTCGCCAGGCTGGGCGCGAACGACAAGATGATCGAGACGACGACGGCGAGCACCAGCGTGAACGCGAGCACCACGCCGTCGATGCGAATCTCGTCGGCGCGCGGGCTGTAGCGCGCCGCGAGCGCCGTCAACATGCGCACGCCGCCGAACGCGATGGCCAGTCCGAGCGTGCTCCCCATCAGCGCGAGCAGCAGATTCTCGACGAGGAGCAGCTTGCGGAGCCGCGCCGTGCCGGCGCCGAGCGCCGCGCGGATCACGAGCTCGTGCTCGCGACGGACGCCCCGCATGAGCGTAAGGTTCGCCACGTTCGCGCACGCGATGATGAGGACGAATGCCGCGGCGCCCATCAGCAGCCAGAGTGTCAGCTTCGCCTTTTCGCCGAGCACTTCGCGATAGGGCGTGACCGTCACGTGATAGTTCGAGGCCGCGTCGTACGATTCCGGGTATTGCTTGTGGACGCGGTCCGTGATGGCGCCGACTTCCGTCCGTGTCTGCTGGAGGGTAGCTCCGGGCGCCATCCGCGCGACCACCTCCGTCATGCGATGCGTGCGCCCGGTGAGCATCGTCGCGCTCAGGTGATGCTCGCTGTTCACCAAGTTCATCAGCGCGTCGATTTTCCCGGGGAAGTACGGCGCGGCCTGTAGAACGCCGACGACGGTCACCGCCTTGCCGCCGACGCGCAGCGTCTTGCCGACGATCGACGGATCACCGCCAAACTTCGACTCCCAGTACTCGTGCGTCAGGATCATGACAGGCGCGGCACCGCGGCCGTCGTCCTGCGGACCGAACGCGCGGCCGATGACCGGTGAGAGTCCCATCACACTGAAGTAATTGCCCGTCACGAGACCGGCCGAGAGCCGCTCGGCGGCGTGATCGCCGATCAGCGTGAACGTGATTGGCGAATACTCGGCGATTCCGCCCAGCGTCTTGGAGGACTCGCGGAAATCGTTGATCTCGGGGACGGAGAACGCGATGTTCTCGCCGCCCGGTCCGTTCGTCGACTGGCGCATGTACACGAGGCGATCGCCGTCGCGGTTCGGGAGCGGGCGAAGCATGACGCCGCGCACGACGCTGAAGATCGCCGTGTTCGCGCCGATGCCGAGACCGAGCGTGACGATCACGGCAAGCGCGAAGCCCCGCGACCGGGAGAGGCTGCGCAACGCGAATCGCAGATCTGACATGAGCATGGGACGACACCGGTTGAAGTGGAACCGCGGACTGCCGTGCGACGTGCTATGGCTTCAGTGAATTGAGATAATCGCAGAGCGCTTCGTTGGCCTGCACCATGACCGACTTGCGGCGCGAGCTCTTGCCGGAGCCCCAGATGCCCATCTGGCCGGCGACGAGCATTGCCGCCGCGGATTTCGGATCGACCTGCTTCCGGACAGCTCCGGTTTTCACACCGCTCGCGAGCGCCGCCCCGAACCGCTTCCGCCACATCGAGTACAGCCGGTCGATGCGCGAGTGAAAGCCTTGGTCGAGCGGCGACATCTCCTGCGCGAGATTGTTGAGCGGACAGCCTTGCACCCACGATCCGGTCTCGATGTCTTCCTTCACGTACTTCCGGAACACGTGCTCGAGATCGGCGATGGGATCGGTGGTGTCGTCGAGCGGAGCGAGCCAGCGCTCGAGCACGAGCGGCTCGATGCACTCGTCGACGACGGCGTAGCCGAGCGCCTGCTTGCTCGAGAAATGGTGAAAGAGCGCGCCTTTGGTGACACCGGCGGCCGCGATGATGTCGTTGATGCTGCCGCCCTGGAAGCCGTTGCGATAGAACTCGAGAAAGGCCGCGCGAAGGATGCGCTGGCGCGTGGCCTCGGCGTGGCTGGGCGTTCGGGCGGGAGCGGGGCGGGGGGCTGGTCTCGTCGGCACGCGATCACAATACAGACCAGTCGGTATGTGCGTCAAGGTGGGCCCGGGAATAGCGCGTCACGGCGGCGCACCGGACAATTTTCGCACAACTCCGATACCAAATCATCACTCGGCGCATCGATCGTGATGCTAGTGTGTCATCGACTCGTCAACGTTCGTCCTTTCCCGGATGACGCTCGGCATCATGCGACTCGATCGGACGGTCCTTCGTCCCGCCGCGGCGGTGGTTTGCGCAATCGCCGTCACGGCAACCAAGGCGTCGCCTCAGGCGTGCGCGATCCAACAAGGCTGGAAGAAGGATTTCATTCCGGCCGACGCGCGCGACTTCAGCCGCACGCGCGTGACGCAGAGCGGGCTGTATCGCGTCTCGATCAAAGCGCCCGATGCGGAGCCGCCCACGGGCAAGCTCCACGAGTGGATTCTGCACGTCGAAGACACGACCGGCGTAGCGGTCGACGGCGCGACGATCTGTGTCGACGGCGGGATGCCGGAGCATGGGCACGGATTGCCGACGAGTCCCGCGATGAGCGGCGTGCCCGACGGCGGCGATTACCGCATCGATGGAATGAAGTTCAGCATGTCCGGCTGGTGGGTCGTCAAGTTCGCGATCCAGGCACCCGCGGGAACGGACAGCGTCAGGTTCAACCTCCAGTTGCGCTGACGAATGCGGAGCATGACGCGGCGGCTCGCGTTCGGCGCATGTCTCGCGGCGTGCGGCGCGGCCACGATCGCCGCGTCGGGATTCGCGCGATCGACGATCCCGGACGGTTGGTCGGCGGACGCGTCGGCGAAACTGCAGTCGCTCACGCTCACGCACCTGGGCGATCCACCGGCCGATCCGTCGAACCGGTACGCGTCGAACGCGATGGCGGCGGCGTTCGGGCGACGAGTGTTTTTTGATAGCAGTTTCAGCATCAACGGCTGCGTCGCGTGCGCCACGTGCCACCTGCCAAACCGACAATACGATCAATTCCACAACGTCGGCGTGGGCGCCGCGCAGCCGCCGGACTCGGGCCGCGCCGCGGGCATCAGGCTCGCCGATGCCAGTGACTTCAATTGCCTGGGTCGGTACAGCGACGCCTCGGCGGACGATTGCGCGGAACTGCGCTACGCAAAGCGCACGGGCGCCGAGCTCGTTGCCGCGTTTCGCACACCATCACTCCGCAACGTCGCGCTACGGCCGCCCTATGGGCACGACGGAGAGTTCTCGACCTTGGCCGCGGTGCTCGATCATTACAATCGGGCGCCCGCCGCCGCGGTCGGGCACTCGGAGCTCGAAGCGTTGCACTTGACGCCGACGAAGCTGCGACAGCTCGAGGCGTTTCTGCGTACGCTCAACGGTCCGGTCATCGTCGCGGAGCCGCCGGCGCGAACCGCGACGCGGTAACGGCTCGACGCACGGCGCATCCGCGCTTGGGCATTCGGCGCATTATAAGAATCCTCATCGGCGTGCCGGCTGCGCTACTCCTGCCGCAAGACCGTCATCGGGTCCGCTCGTGCCGCCCGGCGTAGCGGCGCGATCGCGGCCGTCATCGCAGCCACGGCAAGCAAGGCGATTGTCGCGACGAACGTCGTCGGGTCCGACGACGCCACGTCGAAGAGCAGCGCGCCGAGCAGGCGTGTCGACCAGAACGCGGCGAGAATCCCGAGCACGGTCCCGACCAGCACGACCAGTGCGCCATCGGTGACGGCGAGCCATGAGACCCGAGCGCGCGTCGCGCCCAGCGCGACACGGATGCCGATCTCGCGCATGCGCGTGCTCACCGTCGACGAGATCACGGTGTAGACGCCGAGCGTCGCGAGCAGGAGCGCCATCGCGGCGAACAGGGTGATGAGGATCGCGCCGAAGCGCGCCTGCGCCGTGGCATCGCCCGCGCGGGCGTCCATCGTTCGCACGTCGAACGCCGGAATCTTGGGATCGATGTCGCGCACGAGGCGCTCCGCCGGCGCGCGCAGCGCGTCCGGGTCGCCGGCAGTCCGGAGAAACAGGACGGCGGCGGGGCGCGGGGATTGAGCAAATGGTAAATAGAAATCTGGCGCGGCGGCCGAGTCGAGCGAGCGATACCGCACGTCGCCGACAACGCCGACGACCAATCCCGTGTCCTTGCCGAAGCCGCCCTGGCCGACGCGCACTGGCCGGCCGATCGGATCCTGTCCAGGCCACAGCGCGCGCGCGGCCGATTGACTGATGATGACGGCGCGTCGTGTCCCCGCGACGTCCCCGCGAGAGAAGTCGCGGCCGCGCAGCACCGGGACGCGGGCGAGCGCGAACCACCCCGGCGTCACCCAATGCACGCCGACGATCGGTTCGTCATTGCTCGATACGGGCGGCCGGTCGAGCAGCTCGACGAATGTCCGGTTGCATCCGCCATTCAGGGGTGGACACGCGGTCAGCGCGGCGCTCGTGACACCCGGAGTCGCACGCGCGCCCATGAGCAAACGATCATAATAGCTCGTGCTCGCGCGCACGGCCGAGCTGTCGGCGAGCAGGTTGAGCCGCATCGTCAGGGTGCGCGAGGCATCGAAGCCTGGGTTCACGTCCGTGAGCTTTCGAAGGCTCCGCAGCATCAGACCGGAGCCGGTCACGAGCACGATCGCGAGCGCGATCTCGAGCGCCGAGAGGGCGCCGCGGCCCCGGATGCCGAGAGCGCGCCGCGGTGATCGGCCGTGGCGCCCTCTCGTGCCGGCGGCGAGCGATGCGCGCGTCGCATGCATCGCGGGCACCAGCCCGAAAAGGAGACCGGTGATCAGCGCGAGCGTGCCGGCGGCGAGAAGCGTGAAATCGTCCAGGCGAATGCGCGAGAAGCTCACGACGCCGAGCCCGCCCAAGTTCTGTACGCGGAGCGATGCCGCGGGGTTGAATGCCGAGAGGAGTTTGACGCCGGCCGCCGCCAGGGCGAACGCGGCGACCCCGCCCGCCAGCGAGAGCAGCAAACTTTCCGTGAGGAGTTGCCGGATCAGCCGCGCACGCCCAGCCCCGAGCGCGACCCGCATCGCGATCTCGTGCTCGCGGCGTTTTGCGCGCACGAGGAGGAGCCCGGCGACATTGGCCGTCATCGCGAGGAGCATCAGGGCGGCGGCATAGGCGACGACGAGGAGCGATCGCCGAACTCTGGCATCGACGCGGGTCGCGTCGAGCGGGCGCGCACTTGCGCCCCAGCGCTCACGCGCCGACGGGTACGGCGTAGCGGCATCGATGCGCGCGCCGAGCGTCTTCACGGCGTCCTGCGCTTGCGCGAGCGTAACGCCCGGCGCGAGTCGCGCGACCATCGTGAAGCTCAGGTCCCACGTCGCGGTGAGCTCGGCGGGATACTCCGCCGCGATCGGCATCCATACGTCCGCGCGGCCGGACAGCCCGGTAAAGCTGGACGGCATCACGCCGATGATGGTGTGGCGCGCGCCATCGATATCGAGCGTGCGACCGATCACCGAGGGGTCGGCGTCGAATCGCCGCTGCCACAGTCCCTCGCTCACGATCACGGTTGGTGGTGCGCCCACCCGGTCGAGCTCCTCGGGCGCGAACAGCCGCCCGACGATCGGCAGCACCGTTAATGTCTTGAAATAACGGCCGCCGACCACTTCGCCGTCGACGCGTTCGGCGGTGCCGCCGCCGCCATTCACCGTGACAGGGTCGGCGCTGTAGAGGCCCACGTTGGAAAAGACGTGCTGCGCGTCGCGCAGCATCGCGAATTTCGGATACGACCACACGATGTCATCGGCCGCCGGCCGGTTCGGGTTTCCGGCCCGCGTGAGTCCGACGTCCACCAAGCGATCCGGCTCGCTGAATGGGAGCGGCCGAAGGAGCATCGCCTGGAGCGCGCTGAAGATCGCCGCGTTCGCCCCGATGCCGAGGCCGAGGCTGACGACGACGGCAGCGGTGAAACCCGGGGCGCGGGCGAACGTGCGAGCGGCAAACGCGAGATCGCGTTTCACGGAGTCCAGCCATTCGACGGCAGTCATACGGCGCGCCTCCTCCTGCATGTAGGTGGGATTTCCGAACGCGCGCCGCGCCGCGATCCGGGCGTCGCCGCGCGACAGCGTGCCGGCCGACGCGTGCGCGCGCTGCTCGGCGTCGAGCTCGAGGTGAAAGGCGATCTCCCGCCCGATGTCTCGGGCGCGGCGTGACGGGCGAATCACGGCGCCGAGCCGGTAGCGAAGTCCGTCGAAGAGCGACACGGATTCGTACGTCGTCGTGGCGGCGCGGCGGTCAGGTGCTGCGCATCACGCGCGCGATGGCGAGCGCGATGCGGTCATACTCGGTCTTCTTGGTCCCGAGCTGCTTGCGACCGGACGCCGTGATGGTGTAGTAGCGCGCCTGGCGTCCGGTCGGCGATTGTGCCCACTTCGACGTCACCCACCCTTTGGCCTGAAGGCGTTCGAGGGCGGGGTAGAGCGAGCCCTGCTCGACCGACAAGACGTCATGCGAGAGTCGCTCGAGGTATTGGGCGATCGCGTATCCGTGCATCGTGCCGGCGTCGAGCGTCTTGAGCACGAGCATCTCGAGGGTGCCGGGGCCGAGGGCGGCGCGGGTCCCGGAGGCAGAACTGGGCGTCATAGGCAGTTGGATTAGGAAGTCAGCTTAATATGTAGTCAGCTTACCAACCGCGCAATACGGACTCGGCTCGGCGTGTGCGGCCGGATGGACATTTTCGTCCGGCCTTCAACCATACGCACGTCTCGGCTGTCTACCCGGGGACGTGGGCCACCTGCCGACGGGCGCATCGGACGAATCCGCGCCCGAAATCGTCAGGAGCCCGTCGGACGGCGCCGAACCCTTGTGCTTCTACAAGAGTGAGTGCATACTTTCACTCCCCTGTAGAAGCATAAGAGGAACTGTGACGGACGATAAACTCGACCTGCCGCAAGGCACCCTCGATCTCCTGATCCTCAAAGCCCTCTCGCTCGAGGCGATGCACGGCTGGGGGATCTCCGAGCGCATCCACCAAGTCTCGCACGCAACGCTGCAGATCCCGCAAGGCTCGCTCTATCCGGCGCTGCATCGGCTCGAGCGCCGCGGCTGGATCACCGCCTCGTGGGGCGCGTCCGACAACAATCGCCGAGCCAAGTACTACGAGCTCACCCGCACCGGCCGCAAACGCCTCGAGGCGGAAGCGCAGGATTGGGAGCGCTTGACGACCGCCGTCGCCCTCGTATTACGAATGTCATAATTCAGGGATTCTCCATGCTCTCGTCACTGCTGAGCGACATCCGCTACCGCGTGCGCGCGGTCTTCTCCCGGAGCTCCGTCGAGCGGGAGCTCGACGAGGAGCTCCGCTTTCACATCCAACACGAGGCGGAGAAGTACGAGCGGCAGGGCATGCCGCCCGAGGCGGCGCTCCGCCGCGCACGCCTTCAATTCGGCGGCGTGGAGCAGATGAAAGAAGCGAGTCGGGACAGCCGCGGGACGGCCCGGTTGGAGTCGGTGCTGCGCGACGTGCGCTATGCGATTCGATCGCTCGGGAGCCGGCCAGCGTTCACGCTCACGGTGATCGCCACGCTCGCACTGGGCATCGGCGCCAACACCGCGATCTTCACGCTGGTCGATGCGCTCTTGCTGCGTCGCCTTCCGGTCGCCCATCCCGAGCAGCTCGTGATCGTGACCGACCCGACCCAGGTGAACAACAACAACGTCGGCGCTCCGCTTACCGCGTTCGTGTCGTTCCTCCTCTACAGGGACGTGCGCGCACGCAACACGGTGTTCACCGACATGTACGCCAACGGATGGTCTGGTCCGATTGACGTGCAGATGGGCTCGGGCCCCGGGGCAACGGTCGAACAGCCGCACGCCCGATTCGTGACGGGCAATTTCTTTTCCGTGCTTGGTGTGCCCGCGTACGCTGGGCGCATCTTCACCGCGGCCGAAGACCAGACGCCGGGACAAGATCCCGTAGCGGTCATCACATACGACTACTGGCAGCGTCGCTTCGCGGGGTCGCGCGCGGCGATCGGCAGCGTCATGCGCGTCAACGACGTCGCCGTGACGATCATCGGGGTCACGCCGCCGGGTTTCGACGGCGACATCATCGGCCAGCCGTTGGACTTCTGGCTGCCGATGATGATGGACCCCGCGATTCAGCCGAGTATGAATCTCTTGAATGACCGCACGTGGTCGTGGCTCATGATGATGGGCCGCCTCAAGCCGGGCGTCACGCTCGAGGAGGCGAGTCACCAGATCAGTGCGATCGAGCCGAGCTCGATTGCCGAAAATCTCTCCGGCCGTGCGCTGTCGCAGTTCCGGGATGGTCTCAAGCAAAATCCCATCGAAGTCGTGTCGGGCGCCCGGGGGTTCTCCGAACGGCGCGCCGAGTATGCGACGGCGCTCTGGGTCCTGATGGGAGCGGTCGGTTTGGTCATTCTGGTCGTCTGCGCGAACGTGTCGAGTCTGATGCTCGCGCGCATCGTTGCGCGCCGCCGCGAGATGACGGTCCGCATGACGCTCGGTGCCGGCCGCGGGCGGTTGATGCAGCAATTGCTCGTCGAGGGTGCGTTGCTCACGATCGTGTCGAGCGTGCTGGGACTGCTCGCGGCGGCCTGGGGCAGCCGCGTGTTGCTCACGACCGTGCGCGGTGGTTCGGTCGTCGCCGGCCCGGTCGCGATCGATACGACACTGGATGCGCGTGTGCTCGCGTTCACGGCGGCAATGACGCTTGCCTGCGTGCTCCTGTTCGGCCTGTTGCCTGCGTTCCGCGCGACGCGGGTCGACCTCGCGACGTCGTTGCGCTCGCAGGGGCGCAACTTGATGGGTGCGACGCGAGTCGGCGGCAGAGCCAACATTCCTTTCGGGCGCGCGCTGGTCGTGGCGCAGATCGCCTTGTCGATGCTCCTGCTCATCGGCGGCGGCTTGCTCGTGCGCAGCATGCAACAGCTCCTGCACGGCGACATCGGAGCGGATCGAGATCACGTGGTCGCCGTGCGCGTACGAACGTCGCGCTCACAGTACGTCGGGGCGCGTCTCGGTCAATTGCGGCGCGACCTCACGGACCGCGTGGCCCAAATACCTGGCGTGGATGCGGTCGCGTTCGCCGATCACGGGCTGTTCAGCGGGGGCGCGGCGGGCGGCCGCGTCGAGGTGTCGGGTTTCGTTCCGCAAGCGGATTCGGAGCGCGTGGTGTCACTCGATCAAGTCGGCCCAAACTTTTTCCATGCCATCGGCGCGCGTTTGATTCGCGGGCGCGACATCGACCGCCAAGATCTCGAGACGGGGCCACCCGCCATGGGTGCCGTCGTGATCAACGAGACGATGGCGAAGAAGTATTTCGGTGCTCGTGACCCGCTGGGCGGTACGGTGACGTTGGCCGATACGCTGCACTATCGGATCGTTGGGGTCGTGCGGGACTTTCAAAGCAAGAGTGTTCGCGGCCAGCCGATCCGCGAGATGTACGTCGTGTTCAACAATCCCAATACGGGCAACGCAGGGACGGCCAAGCTCGTGGCGCACGTCCGAGGGGATCCGTCGCGTTTCGTGGGACCAATTCGTCGCGCGGTCGAAACCGCTGCTCCTGGTCTCCCGGTGCAGGTCGATCCGGTGAATGACCTCGTGCGCGGTACCGTGTCGCAAGACGTGCTGTTGGTTCAGGTCACGATCTTCTTCTGCATCGTCACGCTCGTGCTCGCGGCGCTCGGGCTGTACGGCGTGACGGCCTATTCGACGAGCCAGCGCACGAGCGAGTTCGGACTCCGCGCGGCGCTCGGCGCGGAGCCCGGCCGAGTGACGCGCATGGTGCTCGGCGAGGCGGTGCGCGTGGCGATTATGGGAATCGTCATCGGCGCGCCGGCGGGACTCCTGGCGACGCGGTTGATTCGCGCGCAGCTCTTCGACGTCGGGTCAATCGACGTGCCGTCGCTCAGCATCGCGATCGGCGTGCTGGTGGCGACGGCGATTCTGGCGAGCTATCTGCCGGCGAGGCGCGCGGCGAAGGTTGGACCGCTCGAGGCGCTGCGGCTGGAGTAGCGGACCGCTCGCACCACGATAATCACCGGCGGCGGACGATCGCGATCCGTTCGCCGTCCGGTGACACGTCGTACATCGAATTTAGTGAATGCTCATATGCGGAATGAAACAGCACGCGCTCGCCGCCGAGGACGGGCGGCTGGGCGACGTTCGAGCCGTCGATCGGCACCGCGATGAGCGCGTCGCCGCGCCAGTAGTACAACTCCCGGCCGTCGCGGCGCCACGCCGGATCGATCCCGCCCCCCCGCGAGACCGTCACGCGGAAGCCCGGTTGCGGATACGAATCGACGTACACTTCGTCGCGCCCTGACTCGTTCGAGGTGTACGCGACCCAGTGCGTGTGGGGCGACACGCGGGCCGCGGTCTCTTGTGCGCGCGTGCCGGCGTACGGAGTCGGCCCCCCGCCGTTGGCGGGCTGCACGAGAATGTCGAAGTCGCCGTTCCCGCCGTCGGCGCTGACGAGCAGCGCGCTGCCATCGCGCAGCCAATCCGTCGGGAATTGCGTTCCAGGGCGCGAGACGAGGAGGCGCGCGCCGCCGCCTGTAATTGATTGCTCGGCGATGGTCGTGCCGCCGGTCACGCTGGTCGCAAAGGCGATGGTGCCGCCGTCAGGACTCCACTGCGGAGTACTGCTCTCGGCATCGTCGTTGGTGAGGCGTCGCTCGGCGCCATCGGCGAGATCGGTGATCCAGATGTCGCTCGTCTGTCTGCCCTCGCCAACCGCGGCGTACGCGAGCCGCCGGCCGTTGGGAGAGAAGCGCGGCGTCGCTGGCTGACTGGCCGCGATCTGTCGCACGACTTGCCCGCTCCGGTCCACGATGACGAGCGACAGTTCGCCGGCCGCGCCAGCTCCTCCGGCCCCGGACGCGCTGCTCGGATTCGAAGTGGCGTTCGCCTGCTGGCGTATCGCCCTGAACGTGCCGCGCCACCGATCGACGGTCGTCGAATGCGCGAGCGTCCAGCCGGTCACGCCACCGAGCAGGATGCCGGCCGCGGTCGCGTACACCATGAATCGCGCGGACACGATTCGCGCGGCCGGGGCAGGCGAGGAACCCCGAGCGGGCGGTGAGCCCGGGGCGGCCGCGGAGCGTTCGCGCTGCTCGTCGGCCGCTGGGCGCTCGAGAAACTCACCGGGAGTCGAGTCGTACGCCGCAAGCAGCGATGACACTTCGTTCCGCAGCGCAGCGTCGTCGCCGCACGAACGCGCGACGAACTCGTCACGGTGCTCGCGGGTACAGGTGAGCGCGTCTTGCAGCACGTGATCGATGGCGCGCCAGCGGTCGGGTGTGATCGGGGGCCGAGCGGGCGTCGTCATCGCTCGAGCTCACGACGCAGCCACATGCGGGCGACCGCCCATTCGCGTCCAGCGGTGGCGAGGGAGATACCGAGCGATTCGGCGGCTTTCGGCATGCTGAGGCCAGCGAAGTAGCGGAGCTCGACGAGCCGCACCTTCTGCGGATCAAGGGCCTCGAGGCGGGACAGGGCGTCGTCGAGCGCGAGGAGATCGATCGGATCGAGCGACGATCCCGGCGACGCGGCTTCGTGTCCGTCGTGCTCGCGATCGACCGCGTCGAGCGCGACCTGTGTGGGTGCGACGCCACGCTTCAGCGCGTGCCGGCGACGGGCGTGGTCGACGAGGATGCGCCGCATGATCTGCGCGGCGACCGCGAAGAACTGCGACCGACTGTCCCACTGCATGTCGCGCTGTGCATCGAGGCGCAGCCAGGCTTCGTGGACGAGCGCGGTGGTCTGCAGTGTGTGTCCGTCGCCTTCGCGGCGCAGCGCGAGGCCCGCCTGCCGGCGCAATTCGCCGTAGACGAGCGGTGCGACGGCTTCGCTTGCCTGCGCATCACCCGCTCCCCACGCGCGCAGGAGATCAGTGACGTCCTTCGCGTCCTTCGCGGAATGCTCGAGCATCGTTGTGCGGTCGAGGCCAAGGATGAAGCCGGCGGACGTCGCGCTCACCATCACGCGCCACGGTGAGTGGGACAGCGCGTGAGTCGATTTGGTTGAGTTCTGCGCGCTACGAGAAGAGGCGCGAACGCGCCCGCTTCTTCTCACGGGAGATACGATGCCTACGCGGCGCAGCCATTCGGCGGTTTCAGGAGCTTCTGCTTTGCTGGGGTTTGGCCTTGCGGCCCTGCTCGTCGCGGCGCTCGGAATCGGTGCCTGTGCGGGGCGCCAGCACCCCGTCACGCCGGCCGATGGCGCGGCGGCGCCGCGCACCGTGATGCTGCATTTCGACAACCAGGCGACTGTCTACGTCGACGTCTATCTCATCGCCGACGAACTGCAATGGCGGCTGGGGCGCGTTCCGCCGGGAATGCGCACGAGCCTGAGCGTGCCCCAGTCGGCGATCGATCGGGCGCCAGGATTCGTGCAGCTCGCGGTGATTCCGGGAGCGCAGATCACAGGCGAGGCGCGGCGCGATCCACAGGCGATTCTGGCGGTTGGGCAGCGGCTGTCAGAAGTATTGTCGCGGCGGTGGACCTTTCGTCAGGATGCCGGGGCGGCGCTGCAGCTTCAGGCAACGCCGCTCGCGGGGCGGCCGTGAGCGGCGGTCGGCTCCATCAGCGCGGCGGTCTCATTCATCGTCTCTCCGCCGCGTTCAGCGCTCGTGATTCGGGCTGCTGGAAGCGCTGCGGTTGGAGTACGTGGCAATACGACCGACGACCTTCGCTGCGCTGAGATCTCGGGCGTGGGTGCTCCGCTCAGGCGTGCGATGCCTAACGAGTCAGTAACTAATGGAGAGCGCGCCGCCGAGGATCGCCTTGCGCTCGGGACTATGCGCCAGATACACGCTGGCTCGCGGGACGGTTGCGAAATACAGCGACAGCCCCGCGCCGTAGTCGCCACGAATATCGCGTGCATCGAGATCTCGCAATCGCATTGCGACCTTGCCCGCATCGCCGAACGCGAGTACGCGGAGCCAGTCGTGTCTCGGCAACACGGCCACCGCATAGTCCGCCTGTATCAAGGCGGAGTGAAGTCCGCGAAACCGGTAGTTATCGTACCCGCGAAGATCCTCCCGGCCGTCGATGTCGCTTTGCCCCAATGTCGGCTGGTAGTAGAAAGGGACGGTGTCGCCGGCGAACGACTTCGTAAGCACGAGCCGAGCACGCACGCGGAGGCCCTGACGATACGATGACAGCCCCGCCGCCATGTTTGCCTCGATTTCTCCGAAGGAATAGTGACCGCCGCCGACGTTGAGATAAGGCTCATACGAGATCTCAAGCGAGTCGCGATAAAACTTTGGCTTCGCGTCGTGTAGCGTTGCCACGGCTTTCATGTGCACATATGAGGCAGGGCGCGACATCCCGGGCGCGTCGCCGTCGGCGAGGGACGTTTGAATCGACGGGAAGCGCACGCCGGCCGTCGTTCGCCAATGACGGAACTCCGCGCCGAAGCCGAGATCGAGCAATTCGTACCAAGGAACGCGTGCGCTGGCGCCGACCACCTGCTCCCGGCCGCCGAAGCCCATCGCGATTCGCGGTGACGTCGGCCCTTCGCCGTAGTCGGTCAGCGAATGCAGATCCCGCGCCAGACCGTATGCCTCGTAGTTTTCATGCTCGCTCAGCCCGCGATGTGAATAGGGACGCCACTTGGCCGTGTCGGAGAGAAACCAGAACCGATTCCACGTCCAGAGCGCGGCGAATGGCATCTGGATCGTCATCGCGCCGCTGCTGAGGTCAGGAGAGCCACCAAGGCCGGTGTACGCGCCACTCATGGGGACGACGGCGAATCCGCCCGTGACATGAGCCGGGGGATCGGTGAAGAGTGCTTCGACGCATCCCTTCACGTGCGACGCCTGCTCGAAGATCCGTGAGCACTCGTGGCGCACGGTTGGCCAGAGTCCGTGCGCGGGGGAGGGCGCCGTGGCATCCATCTGCGCCGGAGTGTCCCATTCCGTTGCTTTCTGAGCGGAGGCGACGCGCGTCATCGCCGCCGCGATGACGAGCGTGATGGCGAGCGCGCGGCTCATTGCGCGATGCCGGCGAGCTGCCGTCGTGCGGCGCTCATGAAGTTCGCCGCCTGCCGGCACGTGCGAATCTTTTCGACGTCAAACGGGATCGCCTCGTTGGGCATGCGGCGCTGCAACGTTGCGGCGAGATGCCTGACGATCTCCATGGCGAGCGCCGTGGGCGGAGCGTCCGCCGCAGCGGGGCGCGTGTGAACGACAGTATCCGCGGCAGACGCGGGCGCAGTGGCGGGCGCCGAGGCGCGTCGCGGCAATTCCACATTGTCGGTTCGCGCCGCGTGCAAGGTTAGCTCGCCGTCGAACGCTGCTGCACTCGCTTCTCGTCCGAGCGGTGGCGCGCCCGTACCCTCGAGAAAGAGCTTGCGAATCGTCGCGAGGATTGACGAGTGCTCGAACACCTGATGCGACACGCGCGAGGCGGCGAATGGTGACACGATGATCGCGGGCACACGCAATCCGAGCCGATCGAAGTTGAACGGGGGATCGTGAGAGACATCGGCCGTCGGCGCACACGGACCGGGCACGACGTGATCGTAGATTCCCCCATGCTCGTCGAACAGGATGAGGAGCAGCGTACTCTGCCAGAGCGCATCGTTGCCGCGGATTGCTTCGTACACCTCGCGAACGAGGTTCTCGCCGTCACGGACGTCGGCATCGGGGTGCATGTCCGTTGGCGGGAACTCTCCGTCCCACGTGTAGCGCGCCTCGATGAACGTGTAGCACGGTAGATCCCCGCGTACGCAGTCGTCGGCGAAATGCGCGTATTCCACGAAGCCGCGCTGGTGATCCACCAAGTAGTCGACGGAGAAGAGCAGGGAGCCGCCGTTGTTGTGATAGATGCGGTACGAGACGCCATGTTCGTCGAGTTGTTCGTATATCGTTTTCAGTTTGATCCACGCTGCCGGATCGGAGAGCACGGATCCGTTCGACGTCGCCGCGTGTGCGAACATTCGGTTCGGCGACGTCGGACCGGGGACCGAGGAATGCCACGCGTCGCACAGGACGAAGTTGCGTCCGAGCGTCCGCAGCACGGGCAGGCTGTCGGCGCCGAAGCACTTCATGATGCGCTCGGGATGATCGGAGTAATTCGCGAAGTTGCGCACGAACCCGCTCATACTCGGCGTTCCGGGAACGCCATTATAGATCTGCTCTTCCACGTCTGGAAACTCGTGCCCGGGATCCTTCAAGTCTCCGACGGGATTCGCGTCGAATGTGACGCAGATCTGCGATCCGTCGCTTGCCGGATTGGACTCGGCACCGGTCAAGCCATTGATGTCGGGGTTGTCTTGGTGGAGCACGCCGAACAGGTGATCGAACGACCGGTTCTCGAGCATCAACACGACGAGATGGCGAATCGGCATCGGTCACGTCCTCCCGCTCTTCGTGGAATCGGCCGGCCGCGTCGCGCCCGGGCCGCTCCGCGGCGAAACGCTCGGCGATATGCTCGGCGGAGCCGAGCGCTGATTGGCCAGTTGCACCAGCGACGCAACCACCAGGGCGAGTGCGAAGCACAGTACCGACGGGATCAGCCACGACCGACGGTATCGCTGCGTCGTGGTGATTGCCGCGCGAATGAGGTCGGGGCTGTTCGGATTGACGATCTTCCAGATGGGCGTCATCGCGAGCAACGCACACGTCATACTGAGCCCCATCAGCGCAACGGCGACGGCGAACGTCCAACGTCCCGCGTGCGACCACGTCATTCCGGATGACGCACCGAAACCGGCGGCGACTGTCGCCAGTGTTGCTCCGCCACCCCAGAGAAACATCGTGAACTTGTCGACGCGCTCGATCCCCTTGACGGGATCGGCGAAGGCGCGCAATGCGTCCCAGTCCGCAGCCGCCTTGGTCCCGAGCGGCGCACCAATCTGCTCGACCGCGTCATTCGCCGGCGGCCCATCGGCGTCTCGATCCGGCGGCATGCGGTACGAGCAATAGTGACCTTCACGGCACTCCACGATGAGAGTGTTCTCAACCGCGGATGTTGCGGCGGCCATCGGTTGGACGATCACCTCGCGTGCTGCGTCGTAGACCGCGTCGGTGACGTCGATGGGGGCCGGCCCCGCGGGACACGTGTATCGATACTTCCGTCTGCTCGGAGCCGAAGCTGCCGCCGTTCCGTCCTGCACTGCGTCGCTGGCGACGCCCGCGAGGTCTCTCCTGAGATCGTCGAGGGCAAAGCCCGGTGCGAACGCGGGGTCGTCGGCCTGCTGCGGCAGGACGGCGTTCGCTTCGTCGACGCAATCGTCCCACCAATCCCATGTTGCACGCTGGGTATTGCCCCACGTGAGCACGGTGACGCCGGCCGCGTCGTACGCGGTGGCGAAAACGGCGTGCCCATCTTCCGTCAGCGGGCCGGGGACCCACGTCTTGCCAGCCTTGAAATCGGCCTGGCAGTTCTCCTGCACCTGAAAGCCGAGATACACGCCACCAAACGTGCAGATCGCCTGCTTGACGTGCTCGTGGTTCTTGTGATCGATCTTCGCGAACGCAAAGATCGTTTCGCCGCCGATCCCGCTCTTCCGCCAGTAGTTGAGTACATCCAGCTCGACGAGGCCTTCGTCCTGGTTGTTGCCGAGCTGCAGATACAGCGCCGTCACAGCCGCTTCGGGCATGATCTTGCGCTCACCAACCATGCCGCAGAAGGTCGTTCCGGCATGCGCCGCCGCGGCGATCGTGCAGTCGCCGTAGTCGAGGTTGCCATCCATTGGAAACAGCTCGGCTGCATTCGTCACGCCCAGGCGCGGATAGACGCGTGTGGCGAGGACATCGTACGCCGCCGGCGGCGCCGGCAGCGTGCCGAGATACGTCCGGAAGCGCAACGTGCGGTAGTCGGCGTGCGGGGGCTTCTTGCCAAAGCGCATCGTGGCCTGAGCGGCGGCAGCGCGGAGTGCAGCCATGTTCCATCCTCCAATTTTCGAACGTGTTGGTCTTGGTTCGAACCGCTCGCGCGGCCGGCACAAATGATCTCGGCGCCGGTTTTCGCACCGAGCTCGCGGCGCGTGCCCTCAATTCCGAACGAACGGCGGCACCCCGGTCACGGACACGCTCACGTACATCTTGCCGCTGTGGTACGTGTCCGTCGTCGCGAGCTCGTCGGCGGTCGACAGATGCTGCCCGATGGTCTGTGCATCGAGCTCGGAGTGTTTGAACCAGACGTATCCGACACCGAGGCGCAGGAGCCGGTATCCGATGCCGGCGCCGACGCCGATCGACTTGAGCTGGTCGATCGGATTCGCGAGGATCTCGACCGGCGCGATAGAGAACCCGCTGTGCGCGTTCTCGTACGCGATGAGGCTCAACATGACTGCGTAGTTCAGGCGCTGGTCGTCGGTGCCCGTCGAGATGACCGCTACGCTATCGCTCGCGCCGAACTTCGCCGAACCGAACTTGCGATACACCGCGTCGTCGGCGTAAAGCAGCGAGATCCCGAGCGTGGGCCGGAGCGCCCAATGCGGGAGCAGCCGAGCCTTGAACGTGAACGGCTCGTCGGTGGCGATGCGGGCGAGGAGCGGGCTCGAGGCCGGGACGACGTCGATCGTAAAGTCCCGGCCTGTGTTCCACGCGATGCTCAGGGATTTGCACGCGACCGTCGGCGTCGCCCTCCACGCGGCGAGGTAGAGCCGCTCCGTGTCATAGGCGAAATCGAGAATGGTGGACTCGTCGTCGAGCGGCTTTCTCACCTCGACGAGCAGCGCGTTGTAACGCGCGACGGTGTCACGCGAGACCGCTGGATCGTTCTCGAGCTTGTTCACGAGCTCCTGGAGGTGCTGCACCGCGCGGTCGAGGCGACCGAGGGACCGTGTCACGGCCACCACCGGCTTCAGACGCGTGCAGTCTTGGTCGTTGCAGAAGCGGCCGCCGTCCAGCGCGTTGCGCAGACGCAGTGTGTCGAATGCGCTCGTCCGCACGCTGTCGAGGACGGAGAGTGCCAACGCCCGTGCCTGATACACGCCGGCATCTCCGTGCAGTTCCTCGAGAAGGTCGCGAAGCGCGATGCTCGCCGAGTCGGCCGGCCGTGCAGTTTCCAGAAGCCGCCCCTGCGCGGCGCCCCGTGTCCCGAACGCGCTGCTGAGATCCGTCGCGTAGGGGCCGAGCACTTTGAGGAACGACTTGAGCGAATCCAGGGCGGGGACGCTCGTCTCGGTGTCCGCCACGGTGCAGCGATAGAGCGCCGAGTTGGTGTTACTGAGCTCGATGGTGGCGGTTCGGGATCGCGCGAGCTCGACGTCGTCGCCGTTGGTCAACTCGGTTGAGTCGCGGTTCACGAGCCAAACTTTTCGAGATCGCTGATCGACGCGAATCACTTGCGCGTGAGCGAGGCACGGCAAGCCCGTCGCCGCGAGGACCGCGAGCAGCGTGAGTAAGACCGGCCGCGCACGGACGCCGGATGCGGCGGACGGAAGATGTGAATGCCAGGCGGGAGACACGGTGCGACGACGAGTCGATGGGCGCGGCATGGTCGTCCTCGTTGAAGGAATTATGGGCTCGAGGCCAAGTGTCACTGTTTGACGGACACGTCCGCTAATTTTCCCTCGGCGGCCTTCAATCGGCCGGCCGCGATCTCGAGAATGCGCGGCAACGCGCGAGGCCGGGAACGAGCCGGGGGGGGGCGGGCCGGGGCGGAACCCGGCGCCCCCCCCCCGGCGGCGGGCGCACAAAATGATATAAAAAAACATAAAGGAACGCCGCACGGA
>JAICWO010000028.1 GCA_025934775.1 Gemmatimonadaceae bacterium
CGGGAGGGGCGGGGGCCAGCCGCAGCGTCGCGGTGCGGCATGGCCTACAATGTACAAGCGGTGACTGGCGGAGCCAATTCGCGAGACCGCACAGCGGCCGAGCCCTTGCCGCGAGACCTCGCCGTGACGCAACATCCGCGCACATGACCGACATGCTAGGGCTGCTACGCCGCGTTCGGCGCGCGCTGCGCCGACTCGCAACAGAGCCGCGCTACATCAGCGAGTGGACGATGCGTCTCTGGCGGCCGTCCGGCGCGTTCCAACCGTTCAATCACACGGTACCGAACCGCTATCCGGTCATCTTTCGCTTGGCGGCAGAAGCAGTGAGCGGCACGGTCGCGCCGCGAATTCTCTCGTTCGGCTGCTCGGTGGGCGACGAGCTCTTCTCGCTGCGGAGCTATTTCCCCGACGCATTCATCACGGGGATCGACATCAATCGCTGGAACGTCGCGCTCTGTCGCATCCGGCTCGCCCGCGCTCGCGACCGGCGCCTCCGCGTCGCCGTCGGAAGCTCGACGGTCAACGAGGCTGCGGAGAGCTACGATGCGATCTTCTGCATGGCGGTGCTCCGGCACGGCGCACTCGGCGCAGACGGCGTGGAGCGGAGCGATCCGCTGCTTTCGTTCGCCGATTTCGCGCGACAGACGAGCGACTTCGCCCGGTGCCTGCGTCCCGGCGGCTTGCTCGTGCTGCGCCACAGCAATTTTCGATTCTCTGATACGCCGGCGTCGGCGGAGTTTGACGTCGTGGCGAGAGTGCCGCATCGGGCGGGCGGCGCGCGTACCCCGCTGTTCGGCCCCGACAACCGACGCCTCCCCGACGCGGTCGACGAGGAAGTGATCTTTCGAAAACGGCGCGGTTAGCGACTACAAGTTGTCGGCGAACACCTGCAGCGCCAATTCGATCTTCCCGAATGGCGCCGAAACCTGCACGCCCTGCACGAGCGGCCGAATGCGCTCGAGCATCTCACGCGCGATCGCGATGCCTTCCGCCACCGCGTGTTCCTTGGATTTCTCATTGGCGCGCCGCATCCGGGCAATGATCGCTTCGGGCACGGACACGCCGGGCACCTCGTTCGCGAGAAATTCCGCGTTGCGCGCCGAGACGAGCGGCCAGATTCCCGCGATGACGGGAATGTGCGACGTGCCGACGCGTGAGAAGAAATGCTCGAGCTGCGCGGCGTCGAACACGGGCTGCGTGATCGAGAACTCGGCGCCCGCGTCCACCTTCCACTCGAAGCGGCGCAGCTCCTGCTGGAGGTCGATCGCCACCGGATTGACGCCAACGCCGATCACGAAGCGTGTCGGTTGACCGATCGCGTTGCCCCCGGGATCCTGCCCGTGATTCAGGTTGCTGACGAGGTTCGTAAGGCCGATCGAGTCGACGTCGAACACCGCCGTGGCGTCGGGATACGGGCCCATCTTCGGCGGGTCGCCGGTGATGATGAGTAAATTACGAAGACCGACGGCCGACGCGCCGAGCAGGTCGCTCAGCATGCCGAGCAGGTTGCGATCGCGGCAGGCGTAGTGCGTCACCGTCTCCAGTCCGACCTGCTGCTCGATCAACACGCTCGTCATCAGCGCGCCCATGCGGCTCTGCGCGCGCGGACCGTCGGGCACGTTCACCGCGTCGACGCCCGCGGTCTTGAGCTTGGTGGTGTCGGCGAGCATGCGCGACGCGTCCACGCCGCGCGGGGGCACGATCTCCACCGACGTGACGAATTGCCGGCTCGCGAGCTTCGCCGCCCACCGCGAACGTTCGTTGAACGGTATGGCCGCGACGGTCGGCCGCGCCTCCTCGGTCGCGACGGCGCCGTCCGCCTGGCGCCGGCCCGCGGCGGCGGCCCGCGTGCCGCGCGACGCGTTCGCAGCCAGTCGCGGCACGAGCGGGCGAATGCCTTCGACCATCGCGTGGATGTGCTCCGGGGTCGTGCCGCAGCAGCCGCCCACGATCTTGGCGCCCGCTTGCACGAGATGCCGCGCGTACGTGGCCATGTATTCGGGACTCGCCATGTACATGCTGCGGCCGCCGACGTCGCGCGGCATGCCGGCGTTCGGCATGGCACTGAGCTTCGTATGTGACACGGGCGACATCTTCTCGATGCAGTCGAGAATCGTCTGTGGTCCGACCGAGCAGTTGAGACCGATCACGTCGGCGCCCCACGACTCGAGCGCGCGGACGACCGACGCGGGATCGGCGCCGTACGGAGTGTGGCAATCCACGCCCATCGTCACCTGCGCGACGACGGGCTTCTTCGGATCGACGTCGCGCGCGGCGCGGATCGCCTGCTCGATCTCCTCGAGGTCGGCGAACGTCTCGAGGATGAAGCAATCGACGCCGCCCTCGATCAGCCCCTGCATCTGCTCGCGGAAAATCGCGCGGGCTTCGTCCTTGCTCGTCGGGCCGTACGGCTCCAGGCGAACGCCGAGCGGGCCGACGGCGCCGGCGACGAGCGCGCGATCACCCGCTGCCTCGCGCGCGATGCGTGCGGCCGCGCGATTGAGCTCCGCGACCTGGTCCTGCAGCCCGTACTGGGTGAGCTTGATGCGATTCGCGCCGAAGCTGTTCGTCTCGATCACATCGGCACCCGCCGCGACGTACTGTGCGTGAATGTCGCGCACCAGCTCGGGCGCGCGAAGATTCAGCTCGTCGTAGCACTGGTTGATGAACACGCCCTTGCTGTACAGCATCGTGCCCATCGCGCCGTCGAACACGACGATCGCGTTCGGGTCGAGGAGCCTCGCCAACTTTGCGCTCGTCATGTCATCCCGCGGCATGTCGCGAGCAGAGTCGAGGGCAGCCGAAGCGACGAGGGATCTTGCGTCTTGATCGCGTGAGACGCTGCTCACCTGTGACATGAGATTCCTCGCTTCGCTCGGAATGACCTAGCCGCGGACCGCATAGTACTTCGCCTGCGGGTGATGGACGATCACGGCCGCCGTGCTCTGCTCCGGCACGAGCTGGAACGCGCTCGTCAGCTCCATGCCCAGCTCCTGGGCCGCGGGGAGAATCTTGAACAGCTCCCCATGATCCTCGAGGTCGGGACACGCGCCGTAGCCCCAGGAGTAGCGTTTGCCCTGGCCCGCCGGCACACCGAGCTCGTGCCGCACGCGCCGGTGCAGCCACTCGGCGACCGCCTCGGCGGTTTCAACGGCGATCCCGTGCACGTAGAACGCTTCCGTGTACTCGCCCGCGCTCTGAAGCTCCTGGAAACGCTCGGCGGCGCGATCGCCCACCGTCACCACCTGCAGTGCGACCACGTCGACGTCGCCCGATTCCACGGAGCGGAAGTAGTCCGCGAGGCAGAGCCGTTCGCGTCCTTCCTGGCGCGGGAAGTGGAAGCGCGCGATCTCGCGCGTCGTGCCGTCCGCGTTGTACGCGTCCGGGTCGTACAGCACGACGTCGTTCCCTTGCGACTGCGCGGGGAAGAAGCCGTAGACCGCGCGCGGCGCGAGCCACCCGTCGCACTTCGCGGATTCCTTCAGCCGTTCGAGGTTGGGCTGGAATTCCGTGCGCACCATCTCGTCGAACTCCGGCCCCGAGCCGCGGCCGCCCCACTGCAAGCGGAACAGCTCGTCCAGGTCGAGGACGGAGAACACCTCGTCGAGCGGAATCTCGTGCAGCGCGCGCACGCCGAAGAACGGCGCCGCCGGAACCGGGTTGTCGGCCGAGACGTCGCTCCGCTGGCCGCCGGCGATGCCGGCGGCGGTGTCCTTACCAACATTGGTATTCAAGAACTTATCATTCCGCGCTTCGTCGATGAGCTGCTCGATCGCGCGCTGCCGCCCGTCGCCGTCCTGGAGGCGCTCCATCGTCTCCAGCCCCTCGAACGCGTCCTTGCAGTAGAACACGCCGGAGTCGTACGCGCGCTCGCCCTCGACGAACAGCGCGCGCCGCCCGAACCGGCGGTTGATCGCCGCGCCGCCGATCAGCACCGGAATCTGGAGCCCGCGCCGGTCCAGCTCCTGGACGCACAGCGGCATCTGCTTGGAGGTCGACACGAGCAGCGCCGAGAGGCCGATCGCGTCGGCGTCGACCTCGAGCGCCTTTTCAATAATGGTATTCACGGGTACTTGTTTGCCCAGATCGTACACCGTGTAGCCGTTGTTCGAGAGGATCGTGTTGACGAGCGACTTGCCGATGTCGTGCACGTCGCCGTAGACGGTCGCGAGCACGACCTTGCCCGTGGTGTAGCCTTCAGCGCGCTCGAGAAACTGCTCGAGGTGCTTCACGGCCTTCTTCATCACCTCGGCCGACTGGAGGACGAACGGCAGAATGAGCTCGCCCGCGCCGAACTTGTCGCCGACGACCTTCATCGCCGGCAGCAGCACGTCGTTGAGCACGCGCACCGGCTCCTCGCGCACGCCCGCCGCGTCGAGCGCCGCCTCGATGCCGTCCTTCTTGCGGTACACGACCATCCAGCGCACGCGCTCGTCGGGCGTCATCGCGGCGGTGGCATCCGCCAATCCACTCTCTACTTTCTTCTCTCCACTCTCTCTCGCCTCGAAATGCTCGATGAACCGCTGCAGCGCGTCGGGGCGGCGGTTGAACACGAGATCGTCCGCCAACGCGCGTTCCGCCGCGGCGATCTCGCCGTACGGCTGGACGTGCGCGGGATTCACGATCGCCATGTCGAGCCCCGCTTCCACGCAGTGGTGCAGGAACACGGAGTTGAGCACCGCGCGCGCGTCCGGCGCGAGCCCGAAGCTCACGTTCGACACGCCGAGCGAGGTGAAGACGCCCGGCAGCTCGCGCTTGATGAGCCGGATGCCTTCGATGGTCTCGACCGCGGAGTCGATCCACTCCTCATCGCCCGTCGCGAGCGTGAACGTCAGGTCGTCGTAGACGAGGTCTTCCGCCTTGAGGCCGTACTCGCCGACGACGATGTCGTAGATCGCCTTGGCCACCTCGAGCTTCCGCTCGCGCGTCTTGGCCATGCCGATCTGGTCGATCGTCAGCGCGACGAGCGCGGCGCCGTGCTTCTTCGCCAGCGGCACCACCTTGTCGATGCGCTCGCGGCCGTTCTCCATGTTGATGGAGTTGATGATCGCGCGTCCCGGGATCGCCTCGAGCGCGCGCTGAATCACCGCGGCCTCGGTCGAGTCGATCATGATCGGCGCTTCTACCGTCATCGAGAGCAGCTTGACGACCTTCGCCATCTGCTCGGCTTCGTCGGCGCGCTCGGTCACCGCGACGCAGACGTCGAGCACGTGCGCGCCCGACTCCACCTGCTCGCGCGCGACGTCCGCGATCCCCTCGTAATCCTCGGCGAGGAGCAGGCGCTTCACCTTCCGGGAGCCTTGAGCGTTTACTCTTTCACCAATTAGTAATGGCTTGGGGTTCTGCTCGAAGTCCGTCGCGCGCATCGCGGACGAGGCGCGAGGGACGCGGGAGCCGCGCGCGGAACCCGCGAGAGTCGAGGGTGGAGAGTGGAGAGTGGTCGAGGGAGTATCTATTCTCGACTCTCCACTCTCCACTCTCTCTACAATGGCCCTCAAATGCTCCGGCGTCGTCCCGCAGCAGCCGCCCACGATCCGCACGCCGAACTGCTCGACGAACTCGCCGAGCATGCGCGCCATCGGTTCCGGCTCGAGCGGATACACCGCGTCGCCCGTCCCGGTGTTGAGCGGCAGCCCGGCGTTCGGGATGCACGACACCGGGCGCGCGGCGTTCGTCGCCAGATAGCGGATCGGCTCGCGCATGTGCTCGGGACCCGTCGAGCAATTCAATCCGATCACGTCGATCGGCAGCGACTCGAGCGTCGTCATCGCGCTCCCGATGTCGGTGCCGAGCAGCATCCGGCCGCTCGTGTCGAGCGTGACCTGCGCCTGCACCGCGACGCGCCGTCCGAGCTCGGCGAACAGCCGCTCGAATCCGGCGACCGCCGCCTTCACCTCGAGAATGTCCTGCGACGTCTCGACGAGCAGCACGTCCACGCCGCCCTCGACGAGGTACTTCGCCTGCGTGTAGTAGTTCTCCTCGAGCTCGGCGAACGTCGTGTTCGACAGCACCGGATCGCTGCTCGAGAGCAGCATGCCCGTCGGTCCGATCGAGCCCGCGACGAAGCGCGGCTTTTCGGGCGTCGCGAACTTGTCGCACGCCGCGCGCGCGAGGCGCGCCGCCGCCACGTTCAGGTCGCGCGTCTTCTCCTCGATACCCCACTCGCGGAGCCGGTGTGGCGTCGACTGGAACGTGCACGTCTCGACGACGTCGCAGCCCACCGCGAGGAACGACTCGTGGATCGACTGGATGATGTCCGGACGCGTCAGAACGAGATGGTCGTTGCAGCCCTCGAGCGCTTTGCCGCCGTAGTCTTCGGCGGTGGGATGGTGGCGCTGAATGTTCGTGCCCATCGCGCCGTCGAACACGAGCACCCGCTCGCGGATCGCGCGAAGATAGGCGCTGTCGGTTGGCGGGGCGTCCGCGATCGGAGGCGCTGGAGCGGCTGGAGAGGCTGAAGGAGCAGTGGTGCGGGTAGTCGACATCGTTAGGCCAAAATAGAAATGCCCGAAACGCAAGCGCTCGGGCTGGCGCTTTAGCGGAATGTTTTACGTGGCCGCAATTTGCCTGAAATCGCCACGATCTATTGTCCCTCCAAGTCTAACCCTGTCGCGAAGGCCGGACCAGTCTGGGCGCCGGCGAGTCCGCACTCAAATCCGGTCGGCGGACTCCGGCGGGTGTGGATACGACCGGCCTGTGGCTTTCGCGCGGTCGCACACGTGCTGCACGATCGCGACAAGGCGATTGCGCTCGAGCGGCAGCGTGAGATCGGCGAGCACCGCGCGCTGCAGCGTTGGCGAGAGCGTGACGATGGTGCCGCCGACCGCGCGGTAGAGCATCAGCGCGCCGCCGGGCGCCAGCGGAATGCTCAGCGTCTCCGTGGTGGCGCTCGCCGCGAGCACGCGGCTGACGATCGCGATGAGCGGCTCGTGCTGCACCGCGACCTCGCGGCCCTCGGCGATCGAGCTCGCCACGTGCGGGGTGAAGCCCAGGATGGCGAAGGATTGCGCCAGTCCCTCCAACAGCGGCAGCTCGGTGCCGATCAACAGAATCTGCGTCATTGGGTTCCTGCTCAGCGTTCGCGCGCGGCATCGATCACGACGCCCTCGGTGATTCCTTCGATCTCGACGACTTTCGATCGCGAAGATTCGCCGGCGAGTATTCTAACGTCGCGGCGGCTCACTGCGAAGAGTTGCGCGAGAAAATCGATCAACGCGCTGTTCGCCGCACCGTCCACCGGCGGCGCGGAGAGCCGCACCTTGAGCGCCTCACCGTGAGTTCCCGCCAGCTCGCTCCGCGATGCGCGCGGCTGCACGTGCACCGGAAAGCGGACGCGGCCAGTCACCGTACTCACGCGCAGCGGCATTCACGGAATTCCGAGCACGGCCTGAATGAGATAGAGACCGACCCAGGCCACAAGGGGCGTGATGTCGAACATCCCGATGCGCGGCACCACGCGCTGGAGTGGTCGGATCATCCACTCGGTCGTGACGAACGACCACCGCACCCACCGGGAGTGTGGCGACACGGGAAGCCATGACGAGAGCACGCGCACGAGCAGCGCGAGCCGCAGAAACGAGAACAGCCACGAGAGCAGGAGCGGGAAGATCGCGCGCGGCTCAGCCGCGGCGAACACCACCTGCGTGAGAATCCCGCCTAGGAACTGGAGCAGCGTGATGATCAGGATCGCGATCACGACGTATGCGACCAATCCCCACCAGGCGGCGTTCGATGGCACACCGCCGGCGCGGACGATCACGCGCTCGATCGGGCGGAGCATGGGATCGACGCGAGAGCGGGTGAGGCGCGCCGCGCGGCTGAACGGGCTGATTCGGCGCGTCCGCACCGCCCAATCGAGCGCGCAGAGCGCCGCGACGAGTACCCCGATGAACAACAGCACCGTTTTCGCGGCACCGATGAAGCTTGCGTACCCAGCCAGCAGTTGCATTGCCGAAAGGTGACCGGGCGCCGAAAGCACAGCAAGCGCCGCGCGCGAGTCTACTCAGCGCGTGACGTGCAGCGCGCTCACGAGAAACGCGAGCTGGTCGGCGGCTTTCGCCACTGCTCGGCCGATCGGCGTCGCGGGACCGGAGCCGACGCCATAATCCACTCGAAGGAGGATCGGCGATGGCCCGCGCTGCGCATTCTGGAGCGCGGCGGCGAGCTCGTAGCTGTGCACCGGCGTCGCGATCTCGTCGCGCGCGCCGACCGTCAGCATCGTCGCCGGGTACGAGTCGCCGAGTTTCACGTTTTCTAATGGCGAGTACGCGAGGAGCGCGTTCAGATCGGACGCCCGCGCCGGCGATCCGTACTCCGAGATCCACGCCGCGCCGCCGGTGAATCGATCGAATCGCGCCATGTCGGTGATCGGCGCGTCGAGCAGTGCGGCGCCGAAGAGATCCGGGCGTTCCGTCATCGCCGCCGCGGCGAGAAGGCCGGCCGATCCCTGTCCTCCGATCGCCAGCTCGGCCGCGCGCGTGTAGCGCTGGTCGACGAGAAACTGCGCGGCGGCGATGATGTCATTGATCGCGGTCTGATACCGCGTGCCCGTCGCCGCTTCGTGCCAGGCGCGCCCATACTCGCCGCCGCCGCGCACGTTGGCCACGGCGTAAATCCCGCCCAGCTCGAGCCAGGCGATTACCTGCGGAGAGAACGCCGGCGTCCGAGCCTGGCCGAAGCCGCCGCCGCCCACGAGCAGCGTGGGCCGGTTCCCATCGAGCTTCACGTCGCGCGCGGTCGTGATGAACATCGGCACGCGCGTGCCGTCTTTGCTCGTGTAGAAGAGCTGCGTCGTCTCGAATCGGGAGAGCGCGGAATCGGGCGGTAGCGCGTGTTGCGCGGTCGCCGTCCGATTCTCGAGATCGTAACTGTAGACCGTCGGCGGTTGAAGGAATGAGCTGAACGCGTAGTAGAACCGCCGGTTCGCCGGATCCGCCGAGAGTTGCGAGACCGTGCCGACGCCCGGCAGCGCGATCGGCCCGTGCGTGGTTCCGTCGAACGCGTATACCTCGAGCGACGAGTGCGCGTCGTGGATCCGGTGCACCACGATCCGGTCGTCGACGCGAATCGCGGCCACGAGCGGGTCGTACGTCTCGCGCACGAGCGTGGTCCAGTGGCTCTCGTCGGGCGTGTTGATGTCGATCACGACGAGTTTGCCGCGCGGCGCGCCGTGCGTGGTGCGGATGAAGAAGAATGGACCGTCGCTGGCGACGAAATCGTACGCCGCGTCCGGGTCGCTGAACAACGTCACCAGCGGCGCGGTGAGGTGCGGGCGGCCAGGGTTGTCGAGGTCCACGAAGTACAGCCGATTCTGCGGCGAAGCGCCGACGCGCGCGGTGATTACGAGATACTGCCCGTCGTTGCTCACTTCCGCGTGCAGACGCCAGTCGGGATGCTGCGGCTCCTCGAAGATGAGCTGATCCCTCGTTTGCACCTGACCGACGCGGTGATACATCACCTGCTGGCGGCCGTCAGGCGCGAGCGGATTGCCGGCGGCATCTTTCCGCGCGGCGTCGGTGTGCACGTAGAAAAAGCCGCGCGAGTCGAACGTCCATGCGAGCGGCGAATCTTTGATCCCGTGCAGCTCGTCCGAGAGATCCTGGCTCGATTTCACGTCGCGCACACGCACGTCGCGCCACGCCGAGCCTTCGGTGCTCACCGCGTACGCCAGGTACCGGCCGTCTGGCGATGCCGCCTGGTCGACGATCGCGATCAGGCCGTCCTGCGAGAACGCATTCGGATCGAGCAGCACGCGCGGCACGAGCTCGGGCTTGTCGCGCACGTACAGGACGGGCTGATTCGCGAGGCCAGTGTTCTCGAAGAAGAACAGCCGATCGCCGGCCACGAAGGGCGCGCTGAACTTTGGGTAGTTCCACACGCGGCCGACGAGGTCACGGATCTCGGCGCGGCGCGGCACGTGCGCGAGAAAGCTCTCCGTGGTCGCGTTCTGCGCGCTGACCCACGCCGCCACGGGCGGCGACGAGATCGACTCGAGCCAGTGATACGGATCCGGCACGCGAACGCCGGCGATCTCGTCCACCTCCCCGCCCCGGGCAGTGGCGGGATATGTTGGTGGCTGCGGGCGCTGTGCGATGGCGACGAATGGAACCGCCGCGCCGAGCAGCGCGAGCATCCAGCGCATGGCGGCAATCGATCGGCGCGGTCGCGCGTCCTCGAGCAACTTCACGCGGGGAGAGATGTCCGTGGCATCACGCAACTACTGGCTCGTGAAATCCGAGCCCGAGGTCTTTTCATTCGACGCCCTGGCGGCGAGCCCCAAGCGGACGACGCACTGGGACGGCGTCCGCAACTACGCGGCCCGAAACCATCTTCGCGCCATGAAGAAGGGCGATCTCGTCTTCTTCTATCACTCGGCAGGCAAGGCGCCCGCGATCGTCGGCATCGCGGAAGTGGTGCGCGAGGCGTACCCCGACGAGAGCGCGTTCGATTCCAAGGACCCGCACTTCGACCCCAAGAGCAAGAAGGACGAACCGACGTGGTTCATGGTCGACCTTCGCGCCGTGGGGCCGCTGCCGCATCCCGTGACGCTCGATCAGATCAAGAAGACCAAAGGGCTCGACCAGATGGCGTTGGTGCGCATCGGCCGCTTGTCCGTTCAACCTGTAACCGCGGCGGAGTGGGGGATCGTCACCCAACTGGCCGGGAAATAGACGACGGGGGCAATAGCAACGGGGAGCGCGATAGCGCTCCCCGTTGCGTCCGTAGTCCATCTACCACGGACCACGGTCCACGGTCCACGGTCCAGCATCTACTTCCTCAAGGCATCCTTGCTCGTCGATGGAAACCGGGTCGTCAACTTGCTCGTGTACGGCCGCTCGCCGTAGCCGACGTAGATCTGCCGCGGACGCGCGATCTTCTGCTCTTTGTCATTGAGCATCTCTTCCCACTGCGCCAGCCAGCCGGCCGCGCGCGCCACCGCAAACAGCACGGTGAAGAAGTCCGTGGGGAAGGCCATCGAGCGGTAGATCAGGCCCGTGTAGAAATCGACGTTCGGGTACAGCTTGCGCGAGATGAAGTACTCGTCGTTGAGCGCCGCTTCCTCGAGCTTGAGCGCGATCTCGAGATCCTTGTCCATGCCGACCTGCTTGAATACTTCGTCGGCGAGCGCCTTCACGATCTTGGCGCGCGGATCGTACGACTTGTACACGCGATGGCCAAAGCCCATCAGCCGCGCGCCCTTTCCGCCCTTCACCTCGTCGATGAAGCCCGCGACGTTCTTGGGATGTCCGATCTCCCCGATCATGCGCAGCACCTGCTCGTTGGCGCCGCCGTGGAGCGGGCCGTAGAGCGCCGCGACGCCCGCCGCGACGGCCGAGAACGGGTCGACCTGCGACGAGCCCACCGCGCGCACCGCGCTAGTCGAGCAGTTCTGCTCGTGATCGGCGTGCAGGATGAAGAGGATCTCGAGCGCCTTCACGAAGACCGGGTTCGCCTCGTACTTCGGCTCCGACATGCGCGCGACCATCGAGAGGAAATTCTCGGTGTAGCTGAGGCTGTTGTCGGGATAGATGAACGGCAGCCCCTTGATGTGGCGGTAACAGAACGCGGCGAGCGTCGGCATCTTGGCCAGGAGCCGCACGATCGAGATGTTGCGCTGCTCCGGATCGTGGATCGCCTTCGCTTCCGGGTAGAACGACGACAGCGCCGCCACGGCCGAGCAGAGCATCGACATCGGGTGCGCGTCGTAGCGGAAGCCCTGCAGGAACGTCTTGATGTTCTCGTGCACGTACGTGTGGAACGTGACGTCGTGCACCCACTGGTCGTACTCGCTCTGCGACGGGAGCTCGCCGTGGCGCAGCAGCCAGGCCACCTCGAGGAAGGTCGCCTTCTCGGCGAGCTGCTCGATCGGGTAGCCGCGGTAGCGCAGGATGCCCTTGTCGCCGTCGATGAACGTGATCGCGCTCTTGCACGATGCCGTGTTCATGAACGCCGGATCGTACGTCATCAGCCCGAATTCGTCGGGCGACGTCTTGATCTGGCGGAAATCCATGGCGCGCGCGGCCGTGTCGCCTTCGACGCCTCCCTGCAGGATCTGTATAGAATAACTCTTATCCGTTCGCGAGTCCTTGACTTCGAGGGTGCCGGTATTCCGAAGCTCGCCGGACGGAGTTTGCTCGGACGTCGATTGCGTCTTGCTCATGCCTCGATCTCCAATGATCTCAGATGTCGCGCGGAAATCTAGCGATGTAGGATTCTGGTCCGTAGTACGTGGTCCGTAGTCCGTAGAGAACCCAGCACGTCCCCCGTCCCCCGTCCCCCGCCCCGCCACGTTCCACGTTCCACGTTCCACGTTCCACGGTCCACGGTCCACGTCCCACGGTCCACCATCCCCTCGCTTGCACTCCCCGCTCAAACTGCTCTCCGTCGTGCTCATCTCCGCGATCGCCGGTGTCGTCAACGCGATCGCGGGCGGTGGCACGCTCCTCACGTTTCCGGCCCTCATCGGACTCGGCATCCCGCCGCTCGTCGCGAACGCGACGAGCACCGTCGCGATCTGGCCCGGCACGCTCGGCAGCATCTGGGGGTATCGAAGCGAGCTCTCCGGTGCCGGTAGGTGGGCCGCGGGCTTCGCCGTTCCGAGTCTGCTCGGCGGCGCGCTCGGCGCGGCGCTGCTGCTGCGCACGCCGGCGGCGCGGTTCAATGCGCTCGTCCCATTTCTCGTCCTCGGCGCGACCGCGCTGTTCATCATTCGCGGCCCGCTCATGCGCTGGATGCGCCGCGGAGCGCCCGCCACCGACGATCTGGAGTTGACGAGCCATCTGCCGCCGGCGGGCGTGCTCGGCGCGCAGTTCGTCGTCGGCGTCTACGGCGGCTACTTCGGCGCGGGCATCGGCATTCTGATGCTCGCCGTGCTCGGATTCATCGGCCTCTCGAACATTCACCGAATGAATGGCCTCAAGAACTGGGGCGGCCTGTGCATGAACGCGGTGGCGGCGGTGATGTTCGCGTTCAGCGCGCTCGTGAACTGGCCGGTGGCGCTGAGCATGGCGGTAGGGTCTGTCGCCGGCGGCTACTTCGGTTCGCGCGGCGCGCAGCATGTCCCGCAGCGCGTGGTGCGCGCCGCGGTGATCGTGATCGGTCTAGCGAGCGGCGTTTGGCTGTTCTTTTGACGACGCAAGCAGCTTGGTCGTGAAGCGCTGCGCCTCGGAGATGCGCTCCACCTCGATCGCCGTGGAGTCGGCCGAGTTCTCGAGTCGCGCGAGACGCTCCGAGATCTCGGTCAGACGGGCCGTGATCTCGCTCGCGGCCGGCAGCTTGTTCCGCCGCCACTTGATCCACGTGACGACGATGCCGGTGAAGCATCCTGAGCCCACCACGAACGCGATCAGCGCCACCAGCGCCTCGAAACTGTCTCGATCCACCGCGGACTCCTCGCGCTCAGCGCGTCTGAGTTGTTCCCACCGTACGCGCTGCGCGGCGCGTCAGTTTCGGCGCGGAGCGGCAGACCGCTCGCACGGGACAGCGTTCACAATGCGCCACGCGCGCCGTACACACCAGCGCGCCGAGCTCCATGAGTGCTTGATTGTGCGTCCATGTCGCGCGGCCGGTGCGTGGGAGGATGGCTTCGGCGATCTGCCACACCGCGCGATGTCCGCGCGACGACTTCACGTCGATCATCGGCGCGAATACGCGCTTGAGCACGCGCGCGACATTCGTGTCCACGAGCGGCGCGCGACGCTCGTACGCGAACGAAGCGACCGCGCCGGCGGTGTATGCGCCGATGCCGGGCAGCGCGCGGAGTGCATCGGGGTCGGCGGGCAGCGTACGGTCTTCCGCGCGGCCGCCGTCGGTCACGTGATGCGCGAGCTTGTGCAGGTTGCGCGCGCGGGCGTAATAGCCGAGGCCTTCCCACGCCTCCATCACGCGCGCCGGCTTGGCCCGCGCCACGTCGGCGAGCGTGGGGAAGCGTTCCAGGAATTCGCCGTAGTACGTCACGACGCGCGAGACCTGCGTCTGCTGGAGCATCAACTCCGAGACGAGCACCTCGTACGCGTCGCGCGTTCGGCGCCAGGGGAGGTCGCGCGCGTTCCGGCGGTACCAGGCGCGAAGCCGGCGGCCGAATGCGGCGCGACGTTTGGGATCGATGACGGGCGTCTGCTCGGGCATCCAAATGCGGCTGACGGTTTGCGGAAGGTGCGCGGCGCGATCAATCTATGAGTGTGCAAAGACAACTGCGAAACCTCACCGCGACCGCCGCCGTTGCACTGGCCGCGCTGCTCGCGACTCCCACCCTCCTGCTCGCGCACACGAAGCTCCTGCGCAGCTCCCCCGCGTCCAACGCGCGGCTCGATCACTCGCCGAGCTCGATCGATCTCTGGTTCTCCGAGGCGCCCGCGCTGCGGATGACCAGCATCGACGTGCTCGACTCGACCGGCGCGAAGATGTCGCTCGGCGAGATCACCGAATCGGGCGAACACCTCGCCGTCTCCATCATGCGCGCGTTGGCGCCGGGACGCTACACCGTCGTTTGGAAAACTGCCGCCGACGATGGCCACGTCTCCGACGGCCGATTTGTCTTCGTGATCGCTCCGCCGTCGAGCGCGGCGGCGGCGCCACAGCCGCCGCCCACGCCCGCGCCGGCGGCAAACGTGCCGAACACCGTCGTGCAGACGACGCCCATCGCGACGCTCTCCAACGCGATCCGCTGGGCGGAGTACATGGCGCTCTTCATCGTGCTCGGCGCGATCGTTTTCCGGCTCGTCGTCCTTCCGCGCGCGGAGTGGAGCGACGGCGCGGTGCTCGAAGCATCCGATCGCGCGCGGCGCTTTGGGCAGTACGCGCTGATGCTTTTCGTCGTCACGACGTTGATGCGATTGTCGGCCGAGTCCGATCTCGTGCCGTTCGGCGACGGTCGCATGACGAAGATGATGCTCGTCATCCGTGACACGCACTGGGGCTACGGCTGGGCCGTCGGCGGCGCGGGCGTCGTGATCGCCGCGATTGGCTTCTCGATCGCGCGCGGGACGGCGACCGGGTGGGGACTCGCGACGCTCGGCGCGATCGCGATGTCGGTCAGCGAGTCGCTGACGAGCCACGCGGCGAGCGCCACGCGCTACCAGCCGCTCGCCGTGGCGACGGATTTCGTCCATCTCGCGGCGGCCGGCGCGTGGCTCGGCGGACTGGCGATCGTGCTCGTGGTCGGGATGCCGTCGCGCGGGAGCGGGAATGTGAGCGCGGCCGACGCGGACGCGGCCGGGTCGCGGCTCGTGCGGTCGTTTCACCAATCCGCCGTCGAATCGGTGACGCTCGTGCTCCTGAGCGCGATCGTCTCGGCGTGGCTGCGCATCGGCTCGTGGCACGACTTCGCCGCGACGCCGTATGGCAGCATGCTGTTCCGAAAGATCGTGTTCGTGGTGATCGTGCTCGCGATCGGCGCGTACCATTGGCGCAAAGCGGTGGTCCCCGAGTGGGACGAGGCAACGGCGCGGCGCTTCCGCGTGAGCACGATGATCGAGCTCGTCTTCGCGGCGGTGGTGCTCGCGTTCACGGCGTTGCTGGTCTCGTCCGCGCTGCCGGACGACGCACACCAGATCGCGCCGCGCACCACACCTGTCATTACAAATTTCAAATGAGCGTTTCGCTGCCGATCACGTACGACGACGTCTGCGAGGCGCGCCGCCGGATCGCGCCGCATCTGTCGCCGACGCCGTTTCGCCGCTACGCGCAGCTCGACGCGCTCGTCGGCGCCGGAATTCGCGTGTCGGTCAAGCACGAGAACCACCAGCCGACCGGCTCGTTCAAGATCCGGAATGGCCTCGCGCTGATGACGACCCTCCGCGACGACGAGCGGGGTCGCGGCGTCGTCGCCGCGTCCACCGGCAATCACGGGCAGGGTGTCGCGTGCGGCGGCCGCCTGCTCGGCGTCGACGTGGTCATCTGCGTGCCGGTCGGCAACAATCCGGAGAAGACCGCCGCCATGCGCGCGCTGGGCGCGACCGTCGTCGAGGCGGGACGCGACTACGACGAAGCGGTGGCCGCGATGCTCGACATCGCGGAGCGCGAGGGCCGGGTGGTCGCACACTCGACGAATGACGCCCGGATCGTAGCCGGCGCCGGCACGATGACGCTCGAGATTCTCGAGCAGGAGCCGGAGCTCGACGCGCTCGTCATCGCGGTCGGCGGCGGATCGCAGGCCGTCGGCGCGATCACCGTGGCTGGCGCGCTCGCGCCCGGCCTCGAGGTGTACGGCGCGCAGGCCGCGGGCGCATCGGCCTGCCACGACTCGTGGCATGCGCGAGCACGTCGTACCACGGACCGGGTGAGCACGTTCGCCGAAGGCGTGGCGACGCGCGCCACCTACGACGTCACGTTCCCGGCGCTCCTCGACGGACTCGCCGGCTTCGTGACCGTGACCGACGCGGAAATCGCCGAGAGTGTCCGGTCGATTCTCTCGCTCACGCACAATCTGGTCGAAGGTGCGGGGGCGATCGGGCTCGCCGCCACGCTGGCGCTCCGCGACCGGTTGGCCGGGAAGCATGTCGGCGTCGTGTTCTGCGGCGGCAACATGGACATGCGCACGCTTCAGCGCATCCTCGCGCGCGAGCTCTAGCCCTACGGAGCGCTCGGCGAGCGCTTCGCCGCGACATCCTGATCGACCGTGAGCGAGACGCCGCCGTACGATTGCGCGACATCGTACGCGCCCTGCCAGACGGCGGCATAGCTCAGTCCCACGTCGGTCGGTTGGCGCGTCGGGTTGAAGCCGACGCTGCTCGTGAGCCAGAACGCGGGGTCGGCCGCGTCGACGGCGCCGGTCGTTCCCACCGCGGCGGCGTGAATCGCCGCCGCGTTCGACTTCGCCATGTAGATGCCGGGCCGGTAGCTGCCCTCGGCGACGATGGCGGCGACCCAGCCCTGGATGTAGGAGACGAGCGCCGGCGTCACGCTGCTCACGTATTCGACGTCGAGATACACGGTGCTGCGCGTGGGGAATCCATCGGCGCGGAGCTTCGCGACCGCGTCGAGCGCTTCGGCGCGGCCCTGATCGGCGCTGAGGAGCGACGCCGAGCAGGTCACGAACGCCGTTGAGTATTCTGTCATTGGCGTGAGCAGGTCCGTCGGCTGCGCGCGGTCCAGGACCGCGATCGATTGCGGGATCTGCGTCCAGTCCTGCTGGCCGACGTAGATGGCGAGCGTTCCCCAGCCCATGTTCGTGAGCGTGTGGTACTTGCCGGACCACGTGGTGTCGCGGTGGCACGGCGCCGGAATGTAGTAGCCCGACCAGTAGTACGGCGACGCCGGATACTTCCATGCCGACATTGCCGCGTCGCCCGGATAGGCGCTCACGTCGAAGCCGAGGAAGCTCGTGGTCGTCGTGTCCGGCGGGGGCGGCCGCGTGATCGAGCCGGTGTCCGCGCCGCACGCCGCCAGCGCGACGACGAAGGTGACCGCGGCGGCGCGGACGAGCGGTGTCGCAGTATTCACGAAATGCTCAACTGACTTTCCGCGTCTTCCGCTTCAGGAAATCCATGAGAATGAATTGTCCCAGGGTCATCGTCGAGGTGAAATACGCCTTCCCGCGGCTGATCTCGGACACGCGCTTCACGAACTCGACCAGCGTCCGGTCGCGCGCGAGCATGAACGTGTTGATCATGATCCCGGCGCGCCGGCAACTCGCGACCTCCTTGATCGTCTGCGCGATCACGGTCGAGTCGAGGCCGAACGAGTTCTTGTAGATCTGCCCGTTGGGCATCGTGAGCGCGCTCGGCTTGCCGTCCGTGATCATGATGATCTGGCGCATGTCCTTCTTCTGCGCGAGCAGCAGGCGCCGCGCCAGCTTGAGCCCTTCGGCCGTGTTCGTGTGATACGGGCCGACCTGCGCGGTGGCGAGCGTGGCGAGCGGAATCTCCTCCGCCGAGTCGTGAAAGAGCACCACCTTGAGCGTGTCGCCGGGAAACTGCGTGCGGATCAGGTGCGTGAGCGCGAGCGCCACCTTCTTCGCCGGCGTGAATCGATCCTCGCCGTAGAGGATCATCGAGTGCGAGCAGTCGAGCATCAGCACCGTCGCGCACGACGAGCGGTACTCCGCCTGCCGCACCATCAGATCGCTGTAGTCCAGGTCCATCGGCACTTCGATCTTGCCGGTGCGCGCGAGCGAGTTCTTGAGCGTTTCGTTGACGTCGATATTGAGCACGTCGCCGAATTCGTACGGCTTGCTCCAGCCGTCCGACTCGATCCCCGTCGCGAGATATTGCGTGTCGTGGCTCCCGAAGCTCGACTTGCCGAGCGACCCGAGGAGGTTTCGCAACGTCTTATAGCCGAGGAAGTCGATGCCTTTCTCGCTGAGATTGAATTGCACGTCGCGCGCGGCCGCCTTGGCGAGGCTTCCGGGTCCGGTCACGGGTTGATGCCCGCCCGGCATCTGCGGCGCGTTCTCGATGTTGAGGTACCCCTCCTCGATCAGCCGCTGCACGATCTGGTCGAGCATCTGCGCGAGCTTCGCCTGGCCCGCTTCGTCCTCGCCGCCGCGGAGCGCTTCGAGCATCTCGGGCGTGAACTGGCCGCTCTCCATGAGCGCATCGAGGATCGCCTGCTTCAGCGCGTCGAGCGACCGATTGCCCTCGTCGCCCATGTCCCAGCCGTAGTACGACTGACTGTCGCCGCCGGCGAAGCCGGATTGCAGCAGGAAATCGGCGAGCTTGTCGAGCAGCGACTGGAGGTCGATGGCATCGGCGAGCTCGGGGCTGAACTTGGTGTAGGTGTGAAAGCGCATTCTGTAGGATACCCCGGGTTCTTGAAACCGGCGAGACTCGGGGCCAAGCGAGTCCGCGGAGCGGCCGAAGCAGCCTCACGTGCCTCACGCTGTACCTTTCTCCCGTGCCCCCCTCGCTCAATCCGTTCCGCACCCTCGTCCGGCATCGCAACTTCCGTCTCTTCTGGCTCGGCCAGACGCTGTCGCTCATCGGAACGTGGATGCAGGCGATGGCCCAGGGGTGGCTCGCGCTCGAGCTGACCAATAACGCGTTCTACGTCGGCCTCGTCGCCACCGTCACGTCGCTGCCGATCCTGCTGTTCTCGTTGCATGCCGGCGCGCTCGTCGACCGCCAGGAAAAGCTCAGGCTCGTCAAAGCGGGGCAGGTTCTCTTTTGCGTTCAGGCGGCCGTTCTATGGTGGGTCACGTGGACGGGCCGCGTCACGATTGGGTGGCTGCTCGCGCTCGCGACCGTCAACGGACTGATCAACGCCTTCGAGATTCCCGCGCGACAATCGCTCGTCATCGAGTTGGTCGGTCGTGAGGACCTTCCGGGGGCGATCGCGCTGAACTCCAGCGGGTTCAATCTCGCGCGCGTGGTGGGTCCGAGCATCGGCGCGCTGATCATCGCGCAATTCGGCATGGCGTGGTGCTTCGGCGTGAACGCGATCAGCTACGTCGCGGTGCTCGTCGGGTTGTACCTGATTCGGCTCCCCGCGTGGATTCCGCCGACGCAGACCGTCTCGCCGAGCGAGGCGATCCGCGAGGGGATTCGCTACATGCGGAGCACGCGGAGCATCTCCGGTCTCATGTGGCTCGTCGCCGTGTACTCGGTGCTCGGCGTGCCGTACCTCACGTTGATGCCCGTCGTCGCGAAGCAACAGCTCGGCCTGGGCGCGGCGGGGTATGGCGCGCTGCTGTCGTGCGTCGGAATCGGCGGGTTGGCGGGCGCGCTCGGACTCGCCGCGGTCGGCGATCGCGTCCGGCGGGGTGCCGTGCTCGCGGGCTCCTCGCTGTCGTACGCCGTGCTGCTGATCGCGTTTGCGTTTATTCGAATGCCGATTCTGGCATATCCGTTCTTGCTCTTCATCGGTTGCGCGATGATCGTCAACGGCGCGGTCGCCAACGCGACGCTCCAGCACCTCGTCCCGAACGAGCTGCGCGGCCGCATGATGGCGGCGTACTCGTTCGTCGTCGTCGGCCTCTCCCAGGTGCTCGGCTCGTTCGCCGCCGGCACGGTCGCCGGCGTCGTCGGAGCGCCGTGGGCGATCGGTGGCGCGGCGGCGATCATGCTCGTCTTTGCATATGCCGCGCTGGTGCGGCGACCGGAACTGCGCACCCTGTAGTCGAGTTGGCTGACGCGTGTACTCTACCTGCATCTTCTGTCACGCGAGCCTCGGCACCAACGAAGGCATCGAGCAATTTCCCATTGGCCGCCGCCTCGCGTTCGATGCGGCGCGCGGCCGCTTGTGGGTCGTGTGCGCGCGGTGCGAGCGGTGGAATCTCACGCCGCTCGAGGAGCGCTGGGAGGCGATCGAGGAATGCGAGCGCCTGTTCCGCGGGACGAAGCTCCGCGTGTCCACGGACAACATCGGCCTCGCACGCGTCGCGGACGGTCTCGAGCTGGTGCGTATTGGATCGCCGCAGCGCCCCGAGATGGCGGCGTGGCGCTACGGCGATCAGTTCTGGCGCCGGCGCAGGCGCTACCTCTTGTGGACGGGCGGATTGGCGATCGCCGCGGCCGGCGTGTTCGTAGCGGGTCCGCTCACGGGCCTCGTCGCTGGGGGGTCGTTCACGACGTGGCAGTTAGGACATCAGGGTTATAACATGCTAAATCTCATGCGTGTGCGCACGAGATTGTCGCTCCCCGGCCACGCGAACCCGGTCGCGCTTCGTCTGCGGCACCTCGAGCGCGTGCGTCTCGCGAAGTCCGCCGACCTCGGATGGTACCTGCGCGTGCCGTACGCGCTCCGCGTCGATCAGGGCATGCTGTTCTGGTGGACTGGAGGATTTCGCGCCATTCAGCGCGCCGCGGCGTGCGACATCGTGATCGGCGACGGCGCGTTGGCCGCGGCATCCAAACTGCTCCCGGCGCTCAACGCGAGCGGCGCCGATCGCAAGGCCGTCGCGTCGGCCGTCGCTCTGGTCAGCGAGGTGCCGAATCCCGCGCGTCTTTTCGATCAGTACGCCGACTATTCCGGCGCGCCGTGGGTGCGCAATCCGGACGAGGACGAAACGGCCGGCAACGCGCTGGCGAATCTGCCGCACGAAGTCCGGCTCGCGCTCGAGATGGCGACGCACGAACACGCCGAGCGGCGTGCGCTCGAGGGCGAATTGGAGCTGCTCGAGCGGGAATGGAAACAGGCCGAAGAGATCGCCGGCATCGCCGACGACATGTTCGTCGCCGACGAGACCCGCCGCCGGCTCTCCGATCTCAAGGAGCGCGATCGCGGCTGAGACTCACGCCGGCTCGAGCGAGAAATGCCGCCGCGCCGCCGCGATCACGAGCTGGGCCGCGCCCTCGAAGCCCAGCCAGCCCGTATTGACGCACAAATGATAGTTCTCGAATGAGCGCCAGTCGCGGTTCCAGTGCCGCTTCACGTAGTGCTCGCGCTGCTTGTTCTGCTCGGCCACCGTCCGTTCCGCCTCGGCCTCGCCCATCGCGAACTTCCGCATCGCGTAATCGCGGAGCGCCGATTTCGACGCGAAGCAGAAGACGTGCAGCGCGTCCGTCCGCTCCGCGAGCAGCGATTGCGCGCCGCGTCCGACGAACACCGCCGGTCCGGTCTGTACCGCTTCCTCGATCACCAGGTTCGTGATCTGAACGATCCGCTCCTCGGTCGTCTCGATCGGCGCGGCGGGCGGGAGGATCTCGGGCGAGCCGAGCGACAACGCCGCCGCGAGGCGTTCGACCATCGACGGCACGCGCTCCTCCTGCTCGGTGACTTCCGTGCGCGTGAGTCCCGAGCGCGCGGCGACGGCGTCGATCAACTCGTTGTCGAACAGCTGCCAGCCGAGCGTCTTCGCGACGCGCTCGGCCACCTCCGATCCCCCGGAGCCGTACATGCGCGAGATCGTGATGACCGGCATCAGCGCGCCTCGGCCACGGTGCGCGCCTGCGTCGTGCCTGGGCCGCGCTTCGCCGCGACGGGGCGGCGCCGTACCTGTTCCACAACCTCGAAGCCAAGCGCGGACCACGCGCCCTGCGCCATCATCGAGCTCGACGCGTTGTGCAAGCGCATCTCCGACAACCCCCGCGCGGTGCACCAGCGTTCCGCTTCCGCCATCATCGCGTGCAGCACGCCGCGGCGCCGCTCCTCGGGCCGCACGTACACGGACGAGATGTAGCAATAGCGCTCCGGATGCAGCAGCGGCGAGCTCGGCGTGTCGACGACCCGCATGATACCGACGCCCCGTCCGTCGCGCTCCGCGAGGTAGATCGCCTCGCGCGTCGACGTGAGCTGCATCGCGTACAGCTCGTACGCGCGCTCCTCGGCGTCGGCGCGCAGCGCGCCGTAGAGCGGATGCTCATCGTACTCGCGGAGGAGCGCCAGCCGAAGCTCGACCACGATCGTGACGTCGTCGAGCGTGGCTTGGCGCACCGCGAGTCGCGGCGTCACGCCAGCCCGCCGCCAAAGAGATCCTGGTTCGGACGGCGACGCGGCTCCGGCGTCGCCCGGCCATACTGTCCCGCGTCGGAGCGCGAGATCTTCTTGCGCGCGACGAGCGCCTCGAGCACGAGCTCACAGGCCGAGACGGTGATCGCGGCATCGTCCTCGGGCGCGAGGCCGACGCGGTGCACGAGCGGGATCAGCCCCGGCACGATCTCGAAGCCCGAGAGCGCGACTTCGCTCCGCGCATCGTCAGCCACCTGCAGCGCGCCGCCCTCGTCGAACCACATGATCATGTCGTCCACGTTCACGCCGCCCGCGCGATCCTGGAACGTGCCGTCCGACGCGCGCCGAATCAGCTCGCGCGCGATCGCCGGTCCGCCGACCAGCTCTCCCTCGTATTCGAGCTCGATCTTGCCCGTGATCGCGGGGAGCGCCGCGTAGATGTCCGAGATGCGCGGCACCACTTCCGCGTCGCCGGTGACGATCGCCCGCCGCTCCGCATTGGAGACGACGTTCTCCGTCACGGTGATCGGCATGCGCTGCGAGACGCCCGATCGCTTGTCGATGCGACGGTCGCCGCGCGCCTCGAACGCGACGCGCTCGATCACCTCGGCGATGAAATCCGGAATGCGCACCGGGCGATTGTCGCGCGTCGTCCAGGCTTCCTGTCGCGTGATGTCCATCCCCAGCTCCACGCTCGTGGGATAGTGCGTCACGATCTCGCTGCCGATGCGATCCTTGAGCGGCGTGATGATCTTGCCGCGCGCCGTGTAGTCCTCGGGATTCGCGGTGAACGCGAGCTGGACGTCGAGCGGCAGGCGGATCGGGTAGCCTTTGATCTGCACGTCGCCTTCCTGCATGACGTTGAAGAGGCCGACTTGCACTTTGCCC
>JAICWO010000009.1 GCA_025934775.1 Gemmatimonadaceae bacterium
CGAGCAACTTGCTCGCGCGCCCTCTCTGGTATTACGAACTTCTGACGACTTGGATTACTTGCTGATCGGCGTGAGGCGAAGCGCCATGCCGTCGCGCGTGCCGGTCGCCGTGTTCTGCGCGCAGGTGCCGGTCCACACCACCGAGCCGCTCGATGCACCGTCCGCGTTGTCCAGCAGCGTATCGAGCTGCAGAAGCCCCGGGCAGCTGTTCGGCGTGGTCGTCGTGATCGAGTCCTGCAGCCAGTTGTTCAGCTGCTTGATCGTGTCGCTGATCGAGAACTGAAGGCCGCCGCTGGTGAACGTGCCGCCAACGGTAACGGGCGTGGAGAAGTACGGGCCCTTCCAGCTCGCGACCTGCCCCGTCGAGAACGCCGGTCCGATGGTCGTGCCGGCGGCGCTGTCGCTCGCGCTGATCGCCGTCGAGAGCTGATTCAGGGCGCCGGGGAACGCGCGCACGTCAGCCGTGAAACCGGAAATGCCGTTCTGAAGCGCCTGGATATCCTGCTTCGAGGCCGGCGCGTTGCCCTTCGTCACGAACTGCGTCACCGCCGGCACCACAACCGCGGCGAGCACCGCGACGACCGTCACCGTCACCAGGACTTCGGGAAGCGTAAAACCGCGAACTTTCTTCTTCATTGTCTTCTCCTAAATGAATGCCGAGCTCTCGTCGGCGGGGGTGAATGGGATCTATGTGAAATCGACCAGTGGTCTACTGGATGGGGATTGCCAAATACTTGAGCGTGTCAGTGCCGGTCGCGCCTTTCTTCTTCCAGCGGAAAGAGCCCGTCGTGAGGACGCCGTCGTCGAACATCCCGTCGATTTTCGTCGCGGAAAGCGAGTCGACGCCGGGGACAGAAATCAGCAGGTAGGTGATACCAGCGCCAGCGGAGACGCCACTGATCGGCATCGTCGACGTATCGAACGGCTGCTTGAACGCCAGGCTGTAACCGGTCGAATCGGTCGCCACAGAGTCTTTCGTGAGATACGGACCGCGCCAGCGAACCGAGTCCGCCTTTCCATAAACCCCGATCAACGGGGTTTCAGAAGTCTTGATGACGTTTGTCAGTTGTCCGAGGCTCGTCGGGTACTTCCGGACGTCGGAAAGGAACTGCTCGCTCGCGCCGCGAATCGCCAACAGGTCGTTCCCAATACGCGTCGGGTCGCTCTTTTCTACCTGACTCGCGATCGCCGGCACTACCACCGCCGCGAGCACCGCCAGCAGCGTGATCGAAACCAGGATCTCCGGGAGCGTGAAGCCCCGTCGGCTGATTGTGGTACTTCTCATGTCGGTTCTCGCAGATTGAGTTTGCGGCGTGTCGCGCGCTACTCAAGACGATGTTGTTTGCTACAGGTTACGAGTCGTTATTCACGTCAGGAGAGGGTCACGGCTTCGCTATCGCCAAACCAGACAACCCTTTACCGATTTGCTCCCGACGATCGAATCACAAAAACGGGGGCTTCCACACGGATTACGCGAACGAATATCGGCCGCAAGCGTTACTCCCCCGTTAGGCGGTCGCTCGCACGTGTTACGGCAACCCGAATTATCTGTCATTATTGAGCTTAGACGCTTCAAGCCACTCTCGGCCCATTCGCCGAGTAACGGCTGCGAAGCCGCTATATGACAGATGAACGATTCGTCTGAGAGCCAGGTTTTCACACTCAAACTGCTCGGCACGCCGTCGCTGTCCGCGCAGGGCGCGGCAAGCGTCCCAGGCCTCGGGCCGGGTAAGTCGCTGGCGATGCTGGCGTTTCTCGCCGTTCGCGGGACCGCTCGACGGGACGAGCTGATCAGCCTGCTCTGGGGTGAGATCGAGGAGGACAAGGCCAGGAACGCCTTCCGCCAATCGCTTCATCGGCTCCGCTCATCGTTGGGCGACGAGATTCTGCCGCAGGACCGGGACGTCGTGTCGATTGGCAATCGCACGCTGCTCCGTTGTGATCGCGACGCGTTCGTACGGGCATGCGACGAGCAACGATGGCTCGCTGCGGTCGCCGCGTACGACGGCGACTTCCTCGAAGGGTTCGAGGTCCGCGAGCCGGCGTTCGACCGTTGGGCGGATGCTGAACGCATCAAGCTGCGATCCCGGCTGGAGACGGCGCTCCGAAACGCCGCCAACGAAACGCTCGAGGCCGGCCAATTCGGCGAGGCCGTCAAGCTATGTGAACGATTGTCGGCCGTCGCGCCGTTCGATGAGCATGCTGCGATACTCGAGGCGACCGTGCTCGTGTCCGCCGGACGCAGCGAAGAGGCCGCACGCGCGCTGGGACGGTTCATTGACCACCTCCAGGAGGAGCTCGAGCTCGACGCTTCTCCTGAGATTCGCGCGCTGTTCACGCGGCTCCAGCGGGCGGAATCGCGGCGAACGCCCACGTCGGGCGATCCTGCGGCGATGCGCCCGGCGCCGTTCGTCGGCCGGGAGGCGGAGCTCTCGCGTCTGCTCGCGGCACTCAACGACCTGAGCGCCGAGCACGGTGCGCTCGTCGTGGTCGAAGGCGAGGCCGGCATCGGCAAGACCAGGCTCATTCAAGAATTCTCATCACGGGCGCGGCGCCTCGGCGGCGTGCATCTGCTGCACGGGCGCGAGCACTCGCTCGTATCCACGATTCCATTCGCCTCGCTCGCCGAAGCGCTTCGCCCGTTGGTTCGTGCGCCGGGCGTTGCGGGCACGAGCAAGCACCTGCTCGCTGAAGCCGCGCGGCTCCTCCCCGAGTTGCGCGACTCGTTCGAGCTACCCGATGTGCCCTGGGTCGAGGACGACGCCGGCAGGCTCCGATTCTTCGAGGGCGTCGCGGCGCTGATCGACGGCGCGGCGTACGAGCGCCCGGTGTGCATCGCGCTCGACGACGTGCAGCATGCATCGGCATCGACGCTCGAGTTGGTGGCCTACCTCGCCGGCCGGCTGCGCACGTCGCCCGTCCTGCTCGTCGTCGCGTATCGTCCCCAGGATCTCGGCGCGCAGACAGCTGAACGCGTGCGTCGGCTTGCGGAGTCCGCGAGCGAGGACGAGCGGTATTTGCGGCTCACGCCACTCACCACGGCAGAGAGCGAGCAGCTCGTTCGCGCAATTGTGATGCGCGGCGACCGCCTGCCCGAGCGTGTCATTGACCGGATCGTGCACACCGCGGGTGGAAGGCCGTGGGCTGTTCACGACCTCACGCGGCGGGTGCTCTCGGGCGAAGCCGCGACGACGGCTCCGATTCCGATCAAGGAAGTACTGTGGGCGCGCTTGCAGGCCGCCTCGCCATCGCAGCGACGTGTCTTCTTCGCCGCATCCATCTTCGAGCGCCACGCGTCCACGACCCTGCTGGCCGCGGCAGCGCATTTGCCGCAACCTGCCGCAGCCGATGCCGTCGCCGCGTTGATCGCAGCGGGATTGCTGACCGAATCGGAAGCAGGCTGCACCATCGCGCACGACGTGACGGCGTCATTCATTCACGACGCGAGCGGAATCGCGGGCCGCGCGATGCTTGCCGACTGGGCCGCGGAAGCGTTGTCGCACCAGGGCGACGCAACGCACGCGGAGCTCGCGAATCTCTATGCACTCGCCGGTCGGACAGTGCAGGCGTTCGAACATGCGAGGCGCGGCGCGTTCGACGCCGCGAGCATGGGCGCGCTGCCCGAGGCGATGCGGCTGTTGAACGCGGCGCTCACGTTCGCACCGGACGAGGAGTCGCGGAGCCAACTCGAATCGCTCATCACCGCATTCGGGCAGCCGCAACTGCGCCTCGCCGCTGCCGCGGAAGCATATGCGCCGGCCTCCGCGAGCGAGAGCGATGATTCGACGCGAGCGCACGATGTGGACGACACTGGCATCGAATCACCGCCGGCATCGGCGCCCGGTCCAGCGCCGCACGCGCCCCAACGCGTGGGCTTGTCGCACGCGACGGCCCGTCAGTGGATGACGTCGATCGCGCTCTCGCTGCTGATCACCGTGCTCGGACTCACGACGCGTCGCGAGCTCCTCGCGAGGCGCCCGAGCGCCGAGCCGATCGATTCACTCGTACTCGTGGAGCGCGGAACCGGCGATGACGACTCGCTCCGGATTGCGCACGGCTCCCTCGGCACCGATCCGCTCGATCTGCAGCGCATTGCGAGCGCCGGCCCGGCGCCGGCGTGGGTGCGCTCGCTCCGCTCGCCGTGGACGAATCCGCGCATGTCGCCTGACGGCCGGTACGTCAGCGTCGAACGCGTCACGGAACACGGGACCGACGTATACGTCGTGAGCACGAACGCCCGCGACACGATTCCGATCGCCGTCGGCGGCCGCGACAACACTGTGCTCGACTGGTCGCCCGACAGCCGGTTTCTGCTGGTGTCGCGCGCACGCATGCTGCCGCCGCCCGACGGTGGGTTCGACTCGGACTTGTTCGCGTGCAGCATCGACGGAAAGCACGTCGTGCCGATCGACACCGCCGCGACCCGCTCGATCGTCGACGCGCGCTGGTCGCCCGCGGGGACGCTGGTGGCGTGGGTGGCGCGGCTCGCGGCCGGACGACAGCAGGAGATTTACGTCAGCGCGCCTGATGGCTCCAACATGCGCGATGTCTCGTCGAACCGCGCCGACGATTTTCATCCGGCATGGTCGCCCGATGGGACGCTGCTGGCGTTCACGAGCATGCGCACCGGCGCGCGGCGGATCTTCGCGTACGACTTCGAGAATGCGCGTGTTTGGCCCGTCACCGATCGCGATGGCGACGATCGCGCGCACTTCTCGCCGAACGGTCGGTATCTCGCCTTCGAGTCGACACGCGACGGCGACGCGGCGATCTATGTCTCGAGACCGCTCGGCGGCTCGGCGACGCGCATCACCCCGCGCGGGCGGCAATTCTCGATTCTGGATTGGCGCGGGACGCGGCCGCCGTACGTCGATCGCGTTCGCATCGTCGGGCCGGCCAACGCGACGATTGGCGACATCACACAATACTCATTGATCGCAATCGACCAGTACGGCGCTCCGGTGCGGGACGTCGGCGCCGCATGGCGGCTCGATCCGCGTGGACCGCTCTTGCCGACCGACAGCACCCAGTCGGACACATCGGTGGTGCGCACGTTGGTCGCGTCGCGCCTGGGCGACGCGAATCTCGTATCGACCATCGCCGGATGGCGGGCGGACACGCTCGACGTTTCGGTGAGTCCCACGCAGCCGCTCGAGTTGCGCGACGATTTCAATCGCGGGCTGAACGCGGCCACGTGGCTCTCACTTGGCGCGCCGCTTCCCTTCATTGCGCGATCCGCCGCGCTCGGCGCCAGCGCTCTCTACCCGAATGGTGATCTCGAGTGGGACAGCGGCATTCTCTCCCGCGCGACGTTCGAGCTCGCCCCAGGGCTCTCGGTATCGACCCGGGTTGCCGCGCCGTTCGGAGGCCGGCCCTCGTCCGCGACATTCGCGTTCGCGCTCGTTCCCGCGCAGAGCAATGCCGCCGTCGATCACGTCGCGCCGCGCTTTTCGCCGCTCCTCGGCATCGGCTGGGATGGTCAATCTGGCGCGCTCACCTACGCCGTCGGCGCGCAGAGCACGACAGACCAGCCAAGCCCCGGTTCGAGCCACACGCTACGGATCGCGGTCGGAGGCGAAGGCGCCGTGACGTTCGCGGTGGACGGCGCGGTGCGCTGGAAGACCTCGCTCCGGTATTTGGGCGAGGTACACGGCACGCGTGTGCGACTTTGGATTGGGGGGCGAGCGACGGATTCGACGATCGCGGTCGGCGAAGTGGATGCCCGGATGCGCCGCTAGCAGGCGCCGTTGCGAATTGGAATCTTGAAGAAGATGCGCGTGCCCGCTCCGCGTGTTTGCCACGTCAACGTGCCGTTCGACGCGTCGGACGTCCCATCGATTTTGAGATCGACGTCGTTCGCGGTCGTCTGATCCGCGCCGTCGAGCAGCAGCTCGAGGGCTTTGGTCGATCCGCCGCTCGTCGTCGCGATGCTGCCCGTCGCGATGATGTCTTCGACCGTGTCATCCTCGCCGATGACGTAGTTCGAGCCCGAAATCGTTCGCGCGATGTACGGCCCGTGCCAGTTGGCGACCTGCGCGTTGGTCAGCGCGTTCCCGCAGTAGTCCGTGGCGCCGGACGGAAGTGCGGTGAGATAGTCGAGCGACGCTGGATATTTCCCGACATTCTGCTGATACGCGATGATCGCCGAGCTCAGGTCGTCGAACTCTTGCACGACGGCATCGTTGTAGCCGTCGCGCATGCGCCCGCGGATCGTGGGAATCGTCACCGATGCGAGAATCGAGATCAGCGCGACCGAGACGAGCACTTCGGCGAGCGTGAACGCACTGCGCGAGCGAAGCATCAGCAGTTGCTCGCGTGTGGCACGAGGTAGGTGATGTTCGCCTTGTGCGTGCTGCCCGACACGACCCAGGATCCTTGCACCGTGCCCTTCGTGAGGCCGTCGCCGCCGTCCACGACGAGATCGAGATCCACCGCGTCCAAGGAGTCGACGCTCAGCAGCACGATCGAGAGCGTGCCTACGCCAGTGCCGGTCGGGCTGCGCACCATCGTGTCTTGCACCATTCCAATCGGCGTGCTGAAGCTGTCCGCCGGGATATAGAAGCTCACGAACGGGCCGTTGCTGTTCCAGCTCGTCACGGCCGTCGCTCCGAACGTACCCTTGCAGCTCGTGGAATTCGTCGAGACGATCGCGTTCGCCAGGTAGGAGATGCGAAGCGGATACACCATACTCGTCGCCGCCGTTGTCGTATGCACTGCGGCCTTGAACGCCGCGATCCCCGTCGCAATCGCGGAGAGTTTGTCGGCGGTGGTCTGCGCCTTCTGCTTCTGCAGAAAGTCGTTGAGCACCGGCGTCGTGACCGCCGCCAACACCGCGATCAACACCGCCGCGACAGCAACTTCAGCGAGGGTGAATCCGGATCGGCGTCTGGAGGTGAACATGGAAGTCTGCTCTGCTCGGATACTGGAAACGCGCCATCTCACGAAGACGATTTGGTGAGATGGCCCGTTTCCACGCCGCCGCTGTTACGGCGCGGGGCTCTGGACCTGAGGCAGGCTCACCTGCGTGTCGTTGCTCCACTGGCCGCCCGCAAAATGCGGAAGCGGGATCGGCACCGTCACGAGGGCACTCACTCCGTCGGTCACGTTACCGAGAGCCAAGTGGTAGTTGAGCACGATCTTGAACTGCGCTGTGCCGCTGAACAGCGGGTAGCTCGCGTTGAAGATCGACCCCGCCAGGGACTGCGTGTAGTCCACGGTGATCACCTGGAAGCCCGGCTGGCTCGTTGCGGGGGCGGAGCAGATCGCCACCGAGTACCGCAAGTTCGGATCGAGCGCGGCGCTTGGCACGAGGCCCGTCTGCGCGGAGCGGTAGCACGTCTTTCCGTTGTCGCTCTCGAAGACCTCCGTCGAGTACGTCCCCGTGCCGTAGGTCGTGCCGTTGCTCATCACGGTGCCGGTCAGTGTGAACGAGCCGAGATCGGCGTTGTTCGGGACCACGAGCAGCGCGAGCTGGTCGACTTCGGCGCCCTGTCCCGTCAGTTCGCTGAATGGCGACGATGAGAGTGAGCCGCTTGTCGTGAGCCATTCCTGCGTGATCACGGCGTCCGTCGCTTTGACGTCCGTGAACGCACCATTCGATTTCACCGTGAGCACGCCGGCGGCCACGTTATTCGATACGATCGGGTCGCCCGGGCTCGAGGCCGTCGGCGTTCCGATCACCGCGAGCGGAATCGCACCGACTGCAAGATTGCTCGGCAGCACCACCGTGTAGGAGCAGACGCTCGTCCCGCCGGCGCCGATGCTCACCGTTCCAGTCGTCTGTGTCTGCGTGAAGGCATCCGCCGCGGTGTCCACCGCGGGTGCCGTGAGGCTCGTGATGGCACTGTGATTCACGAGGAGACTGCCGCATGTCAGGCTGGTGCCGATGGTCGTGTTGCCGTTCGTGAACGGCGCCTGAACCGTGACCGTGGCGCCCTGCTTGATCGTGGCCACCGTATCGAGGCTGGCGGGCTGACCGTTGACCAGCACCAGGAGCGAGCTGCCCTGCACGTCGGCTCGGCGGATGTCGTTGATCGTGCCGCTGATCGACGTGTTCGCGACCGGTGCGTCGTTCTTGATGCCGGTGCTGATCGAGAAAGCGACGGTATGCGGATGCAGCGCGTTGTCGGTCTCGACGAACGCCTGGTTGATGCTGCACATCGCACTGCCCGCCGCCACGTTCGACAGCGTCGGACCGCTCACCCACGACGCGGTGCTCGTCTTGTCGACGCCATCGATGAACACTTTGCACGAGATCGTGTTCACTGAAGACGTATTGAGCAGCGAGCTCACGGTGAGTCTGGCCGCATAGGTCGCCACATCGCCGGAGTGCACGGTGTCAGCGGCCGACACGAGGCCGATCTGCTGATTGGTGATCGACTCCGCGGCATCGGTGAAGCTGATCGCATCCGCCGTCACCGTCGCTTCGGGAATCGGCGGTGCAACCGTGATCGTGATCGTGCTGCCGGTGTTGTTCGCCGCGTTCGCGTCCGTGCCGCCGGCCGGGAGGGAAATCACCGGCGTGATGCTGTACGTGCCGGCTGCCGCGAAGGTGTATGGAATCTTGCACGCGTCGGACGGAGCGCCCGGCGACACCGTCGCCGTGCCGCTGATCGTCTGGGTCGCGCTGGTCCCCGTGTTCACGATCGTGAGCGTGCACGTCACCGGACCCGTGGGCGCCTGGCCCCCGAGCAGCGTCGTGTACTGATACAGCGTGATCGGCTCCTGCGCGCGAAGCGAGAGGAGAGTCAGATTGTGCGGCGCGCCGCTGCCGGTATCCGCCTGCGTGAGCCCCGCCGAGACGTCCGGGTCTCCGGTCGCCGGCGCCGACAGGATCGTGAAATCCGCGGTGGTATTGTTGGCCGGATCGTAATCGCCCGGATAGAGCGGCATCGCGGTCACGTGAACCGTGTGCGATCCGAAGCCGAGCGTGAGGGTGAAGACGCACGGCACGGTCTGCCCCGGCGCGATCGCGATGTTCTGCGGGCCCGAGTACGCGAACGCGTTGGCGTTGCCGGGCGTCTGCTGCGCGCCGTCGACGAAGACCGCGCACATCATGTTCGCGCCGACGACCGGCGGCTGGCCGTTGATGCTTTTGGTATTAGGAAAGTCTACCGAGAACATGGTCGCCGCGCCCGAGACGACCGACAGCGTGGCAGTCCGGTTGCCGCCGAGTCCTTTCCAGACCTGCTGCGACTGAATGTCCACGTCCGGCAGCGACACTCCCGGCTGCTGATCCCGCACGACATCCGTCTTGCTGCCGTCGCCACCGACGCCATTCAGATTGGCCTGGACCAGCACCGTCCATCCGGCGCCCCACTTCGTCGTGCACGCCTGATCGTCCTTGTCGCCGTCGGTGTCGCCCGCGTCACCCTTGCCGGTCGAGCACAGGTCGACCGGCGTGGTGTAGACGTTCACGCCGTCGGTTTTGAAATTCACGTTCTCGACGGCGACCTGCTTGCTGTTCGCATCGAGAATCTTGTATTGGATTTTCTGGAAATATCCGGCGCTCGCCGGCGGAGTCGCGGGCGAGTTCGTCGCGTCGTCGTAGGTGCCGGTCCGGATCTCGAGCGTCGCGTTACCGCTCGCGTCGACGAGGACGCGGGTCGCGATCGAGCCTTGTTTCGCCGAGTTGCCGACGTCGCCCGGTCTGCCGTCGAGGTTCGCACTTCCCGGCGTCACACCATTCGGTGCCACCGGAGCGTCGATGTCGCGGCCGCACCCGATGAGGGCGATGGCGGCGACGGCAAGGGTTGTGAATGAAGATGAGAACGAACGGAGAGAGATCATCGTCGAAGTCTCTACCTGGTAAGGTATTTGGAACAGCGCAGCCACTGATTCGCGAGGCAGCAGGGAATGATGCCGCGCCCTGCGCAGTGGTGCCGTGATGTGGATTACAGCGAGGAATGCGAAATCGCAGGGCGGCCGTGCCGCTACCTGGGGTTAGCCTTTCCCTGTGAGCATGATACAGTCGCGGTTAACAAGATCGTACGCAAGCCAAAATTTGTTTCACCCCAATGCGACTGCGACGGAAAAGGGGCGGCCGTTGAAGTATCGGCCGCCCGGCTCTGGAGCGCGACTGATGCTGTCGTCGCCGTCACGGAACTGGCGCTGCGAGGAAGTAAGCTGGTGTCGCCAAAGCAGTTGGGCTCGTTGGCGTGGGAAATCGGAACCGCCCCTGAAGCCCTGGTTGCGCCTCGTTCGGTCCATCGATGATGCCATTCACGATGAGCGCCTGCTGAAGATTCAGGCTGTCTACCCGAACGGCTATGAACAGCGGGTTCGTCGCGATGAAACCCGCGCACGGTACCATCTGCGTCCCCACGCCGGCACAGAGCTCCGGAATCCCGCTGATCGCGTCGTACCGGACGAGCGTATTCTCGATGTCGGCGACATACCCGCTACGAATCGTTGCGCCCGGGTCCGCGCTGATCGACGCCGCCAGATACGGTCCCTTCCAGAGTCGCACCTGCTGCGGGGTGTAGATGTCCGTGTGTGTGATTGTGGAATCACACGGATTGAATGTATTGCACGAGCTGTTCGTGAGCAGCGGCTCCGTCAGGTCTTCGATATCACCCGGAAGCGCGCCTTTGACGTCTGAGGCAAACTGCTGCGCGGCGGTCGAAATCGAATTCAGATCGTTCGCGACCTTCACCGGGTCCGCGGCATCGGCCTTCTTGAGCACCGACGGCACCACGAATGCCGCCATCACCGCCAGAATACCAACGGTGACCACGGTCTCCACGAGCGTGAAGCCGCGACGCTGCATCGGTGATCGCCTCGGGGGCATCGGAGCTGATCTCATCCGGCCGCTCGCTCACTAGTGCGTGACAGGGACGGCCATGTAGTAGGCCGTTACGGTGCCGCTCACCGGTTTCGTCCATCGAAACCGTCCCGTCGTGTTCGAGCTGTCGGCCTGATTCAGATCGCTCGATCCGTCGAAGTTCGTGTTGAGCTGCGTCGCCTGCGTATACGTCAGGCCATGCACCTGGACCGACACGAAAAGCTGCGCGGTTTTCGAGAACGTCGCGTTCACCACGCCCGATGAATTGTGCTCCGGCGTGTTGTGATCGACATCGTACCGATCCAGGAAATTCATGATGAACGACGTGAACCCGGTCGCGAGACTGTCGTGCGGATTGCTCGTGATCGTCGCTCCCATGTACGGTCCGTTCCACACCGCTGCCTGGTTCACGTTGATCAACGTGCTGTCGATCAGCGCGTCCACGTTCGCCGTGGGTCGTGCGATCAGGCTCGAGAGCTGGTGTGGGATGCCCGCCTTCGTATCGCCCACGAAGCTCTCAATCGCGGTGCCTACGGTGTTCAGGTCATTCTGGACCTTCACCGGGTCACCCGCGCCAGCCTTCTGGATGACGGTGGGCACCACGAATGCCGCGAGCACCGCGAGGAGTCCCACGGTCACCACGGTCTCGATCAGCGTGAATCCGGAGCGGCGTCGCATCCGAAGTTGAGTCGAACTCATTGCAATACTCTCGAAATCTGGTTCACCCGCGGAGGCGACGACGTCACCGCCGTCGCGCTCTGTTTCATTAGCTCCTTCGCGCGCATCGTAGAGAATGCGCATTATTCGCCCGTTACGCACGCACTGCGTGCCGTAACGCACGTCGTGACATACACCGCAAACTTTATATATACCAGTTGGTTAGCTGGCTGTCGCTTGGCACCACGAGTCCTCCGCGGCACGACCGCTATGCAAGGACGAGCGGCCCGCCCACCGCGTCATCAAGCTGTAAACAAATGAAGACCGCGCCTGGGACCAAGTCACAATCCCAGGTTTTCGCTTACGTGCTCACGCCGCTTCATACCCACCAGCGCGCTCGTCACGCCCGGCACGCCGCGCGCGAACGCGAGCGCCCGCTGCGAGTCGCTCTGGAGCCCAGGAAACGCCTCGACCACCGCGGTCGGTAGACCCGACGCGAGTCGACCCTGCATGAGCGACGCGCTCGCAACCACCATCAAGCCCAACGCTTCGGCCGCTTCCACAGCCGTCACCATCTTGCCGCCCATGCTCTGTGTGGGAACGCGGACCGCCTCAGGCATCGCCAGGTTGATTGGCATCTGTACCACCCGGAACCGGTGATCGCGGCCGCCAACGTCGTGCGCGAGCGTCACCAGCTCCTCGATCGACAGGTAATCGCGCGCGTCTGGCGCGACGCGGAACGCGTCCCAGGTGGCGCAGCCGTACACGCCGATCTCATCGCGCGAGGCTGATTCCTCGAGCGCCGCCATCGCGCCGCGAAGGCGGTCCTTCAGATCCTCATGGTCGAGCGTCGCGGCCTGCTGCTCCGGATTGTGGAGATAATACACGTCGATGGTGCGCAGGCCGAGGTTCTGACGGCTCTTCGCGATACAGTACCGGAGGAATCTCGGCGCGAGACTGTGCCCGCCAGCCACGATCTCGTCCGGCCGCAGGATCTCGGGATCGATGAACTCTCGCTGGACGTAGTCCCGGTACGCCTCCCGGCTGGCCGGCGGCGTCACGTCGAGCGGGATGTATCCGCCCTTCGAGCACACGACGAGCTGATCGCGCGAAACCGCGCCGCCTGCGATTACGCGCTGGATCGCCGATCCGGCCGTCCGTTCCGAACGCTGACACCGATAGTTGATCGCGGTGTCGACGAGATTGATCCCGTGCTCGATGGCATGGGTGATGGCCGACTCGTACAGGTCATCGTCCTCGTCGGTGGAGTCGCCCAGGTAGGTCCCGATGCCAATCGAGGATACGCGAAGATCGAATGGCGTCGTGCGGTAGAGCTCCTCGAACGGCGAGCCGAACCGTTGCGCATACCTCGCCGTGGCCTCGGGTGTCGCGCGGAGTTTGGTCGTGTCCACACCAGGCGCGGCTGTAGCGTTGGATCGTGATCTGTTGGTCATGTCGAAATCAGACTTATGCGACTCGTGGCGGCGCTGCAAGCCGCGAGATCGTGATTGCCGCGGCCGGTCCGTGTCGCGAGCGGCCGGCGATCGTCCGATAGCAGCGACCCTGCGGCACGGTTAGATTCCGCAGCTTCGGGAGCTGTATCGTCTATTAATGTGGAGTCAGGCAATGCCAGGTTTTGGAGTCGGGGTAGCGCGATGGTGGATCCCTGTCCTGTTCATCGTGGTCGCCGGACATTTCACGAACGTCTGCGTCACGTTGTTCTTGCACCGGGCGCAGACCCACCGCGGCGTGCGGCTGCACTATCTCGCTGCGCTCCCGATGCGGCTTTGGCTCTGGCTGACCACCGCGATCGTCACGAAGGAATGGGTCGCCTGTCATCGCAAGCATCACGCATTCGCCGATCGTGAAGGGGATCCGCACAGCCCTCTGCTCGAAGGCCTGCGCAACATTGTCTTCAAGGGCGCATTCTACTATCGCCGGGCCGTCCGGCAGCCGGGCATGCTCGACAAGTACGGCAAAGGTACGCCGAACGACTGGATCGAGCGCCATCTCCTGAGCCGCCTCAATTGGCTGGGCATCTTGCTCATGCTCGGGATCGACATCTACATCTTTGGTTTCTTCATCGGCCCTGTCGTCTGGGGCGTGCAGATGATGTGGATTCCGTTCTGGGCCGCCGGTATCGTGAATGGGGTGGGCCACGCACTCGGATACCGCAATTTCCAGGTGAAGGACGAGAGCCGGAATATTTCGCCGATCGCGATCTGGCTTGGGGGCGAAGAGCTCCACAACAACCATCACGCCGATCCGAAGTCCGCGCGATTCGCCGCGCGGTGGTTCGAGTTCGATATCGGCTGGGTCTACATCCGGATGTTGCAGTTCTTTCGGTTGGCGAAAGTCGATTACGCGCGCGGGCACTGAGCGGCTCGTCCACAGGCAACACAACGGGGCAGCGCGAGAGCGCTGCCCCGTTTTCGTATCGGTGCGCCGCTGGTGCGTTGCTGGTGTGTTGCGCCGACGTGAGCTCGTTCGAGACGACACCATGAGCTCACCGCGCGCGGCGCTCGGTCCTCGTCACTAAATTTCGAATCCACGAGGAACATCATGTCCGAGATCACTTGCTCCCGCTGTGGCCAGACAAAGGCCGCCTTCGACCGTCCGCCATTCCCGGGCGCACTCGGTCAACGCATCGTCGAGAACATCTGCCAGGATTGCTGGGCCCAGTGGCTCAGGCAGCAGACGATGTTGATCAATCACTACGGCCTGAACGTGATGGACCCGCAGGCCCGCAGTTTTCTCAAGGGCAATATGGAGGCGTTCCTCTTCAAGTCCGGTCAGCAGGAGGACGTGGACACCACGAAGAAGGGAACGATTCAATGGTGAGCCGTCTCGCCGTCGTGGCGCTGTGCTCAGGTGCAGCGCTCGCCGGTTGCGCGTCACTGCCCCGCGGCACGGCTCCCGCCGCCAGCAACGCGCGCGATTGGGCCGATTCCGTGCTCGCGACCATGACCCCGCGCGACAAGGCCGCGCAGCTGGTGTGGCCGCAGCTGTATGGCGACTACACGCCCGCGACGAGCGCCGGATGGATTCGCGTCCGCGACCTCATCGCGCAGCAGCACGTCGGCGGATTCATCATGTCCATTGGCTCGCCGATCGAGACGGCGGCAAAGCTCAACGACATGCAGCGACTCAGCGCGCTGCCGCTCATCGTCGGCGCGGACTACGAGACGGGAGTCGCCTTCCGCCAGCGCGGCGGCTACTTCCTGCCCAACGACATCTATCTCGGCGGCGGAACGATGTTCCCGCCACAGATGGGCATTGGCGCGACGCGGGACACCGCGCTCGCCTATCGCGAGGGCGAGATCACCGCGCTGGAAGGCCGCGCGATCGGCGTGCACATGGCGTTCGCGCCGGTATTGGACGTCAATAACAACCCGGCCAACCCGGTCATCGGCGTCCGATCGTTCGGCGAGAATCCGCATCTCGTCGCCGACATGGGCGCCGCGTTCATTCACGGTCTGCAGTCGCACGGCATGTTCGCTACGGGAAAGCATTTTCCCGGTCATGGCGACACGGATGAGAATTCTCATCTGACGATCAGCACGGTACACTCGAGCCGTGCGGAGCTCGACACGGTGGAGCTCGTGCCGTTCCGGCGCGCGATCGCGGCCGGCGTGCAAGGGATCATGACCTTTCATGGCCTCGTCCCCGCACTCGACTCCACGCCCGTGCCGGCGACGCTCAATCCCGCGATCATGACCGGGCTGCTGCGCAAACAGCTCGGCTTCAAGGGGCTTCTCGTCACGGACGCGATGGACATGAGCGGAGTACTGTCACGCGTCTCTCGCCCGGGTGCCGCGGCGAGCAAGGACGTGCAGGGGGATTACGGAACGATCAAGAACGCACTCAGCATCGGGGAGGCCTGCCAGTTGGCGATCGCCGCCGGCGCCGACATCCTGCTCATGCCGAGCGACGTACCGGGTGCGATCGATGCCGTCGTCGACGGGGTTCGCGACGGCCGTTTCACGCAGGGGCGCGTCGATTCGTCGGCGCGGCGTGTGCTCGAGATGAAGGCGCGCCTGGGCTTGAATCGGCGGCGTGTCGTCAGCTTGGACACTCTTCGCGCGATCGTCGGCGACACGGCGCATCTTGCGGTAGCCGCGACCGCGGCGGAGAAGTCGATCACGCTCGCCAAGGATTCGCTCCATCTCGTGCCGCTCGTGCAGCCGGGCGAGTCGTCAGCACCGCGCGTGCTGTCGATCACGATCGCGACACGCACCGATTTGCCGGCCGGCGCGACCTTCAACGCCGAGCTTCGCCGCGCCGCCAAGACTCTCCACACCGAGTTGATTCACCCTGAAGACCCGTCGCCGAATTTCGAGCGCCTGCTCGCGCTGGCCGATTCGTCGGACGTCGCCATCGTGAGCTCGTATCTCACGACGGGTACCAACGTTTCGAACCCGAGCGCGCCGGAGCCGATCGCCAAATTCATGCGCGACTTGGTCGCGCGGCATCCGCGCACGCTGCTCGTGGCATTCGGGAATCCGTATCTTCTCCAGCAAGTCCCCGCGGTTTCGAGCTATCTCGTCGCGTGGGGCCCGTTCCCGGTCTCGCAGACGGCCGCGGGCCTCGCGGTGATCGGCGCCGCACCGATCACCGGGCGGCTCCCGATCAGCATTCCGCCACTGTTGCGCTTTGGGGCTGGCGAGGATCGATTCAACGCAGCCCGCAGCCCAACGCCGTCGCGGTAGCGGGGCCGCCCAGCGTGGCGGCCTTGACTTATTATCATTTTGATACTAATTCGCGTGCGATGCCCGATCGCCCGTCTTCCGCACGTGCCGCCGCACGCGGCGTGACCGTCAGCCTCGACGTCGTCCTCTTCACCGCGCGCGGCTCGGAGCTCGCGGTACTTCTCACGCCCGCGGCGCCAAGCCGGACGCGCGGCGCGGGACGCGATCGCTGGGCGCTCCCGTCCGACGCGCCCCGAGCCGACGAGTCGCTCGACGATGCGGCCGAGCGTATCGCTCGCGATGCGTTCGGTAGCGCGCCGTCGATGTTGGAACAGTCGGGCGCGATCGGCGGCGGCCGTCGTCACAACGAAGGACCGCGGGTCACGATCGCGTATTTTGGCCTCGTGCCCGAAGGAACCGCGTCGACCAAGCGCGGCGCGTCATGGTTCGCGATGTCAGAGCTGCCGCCGCTCTCACAGCGCCAGCGCGAGTCGGTCGATGCGGCGGTGGCCGCGATGCGCGCGCGCGTCGATCAGCAACCCATCGCATTTCGTTTGCTGCCGGCGGCGTTCACGCTCAGCGAGCTCCAGGCGATCTACGAGCTGCTGCTCGGTCGTCGGTTGCACAAAGCGAGCTTTCGCCGATCGCTGCACGCATCGGCGCTCGTCGAGGCGACGGACGAATGGCGGAGCGAAGGTCGCGGACGTCCCGCGCAACTCTTTCGCTTCGCGCCGCCGCGGCGCCGGCGTCAGCGGCGCGGCATTCGATTCGACCTGCTCGGCTGATTCCTCAGTCCGCTCGCTGCGGACCTTCGATCGACAGGATCGCGCGCGCGATCGCCGCGTTGTCCGCGGCCATGCGGTACAACTCTCCGAAGCTGGGCGACTTTTCGTCGCCGTCGGCTTCGGCGATCACCACGGGTGCGTGCCCGTCCCGCCGCTCATGTCGTGCCCGCCGCTCGACTGAGACACGCACGCGCGGTACCTCGCGCTCGAGTCTCACGTCGATGGCCACGTACCCGCCGCCCGGCAGCTCGCGCCGGTATACGGGCGCGACATCGGCAGCGTGCTCTGGCTCCATCACCATCCGCCATCTCCTGCTGGGAGCGTCCTTTCGAGAACGCGATCGGTCATCGGCCATCGCGGCGCGTCATCGCGGCGCCTCGAGCTGTGACGCAGGGAGCAGGCCGCGACTGATACGCGCTGTTCCCTGAACACCGTGCTACTGCAATAGTGCGTCGCGGACGTTGCATGTCAAGCTCGGCAGAATCAGTGACTCGCGTCGCCTCACACAAAAACGCCTCGACGATGTGCCGAGGCGTTTTTGCTACCGTCCGCGCGGGATCACGACAGTTTTGTCACATCGGCGGCTTGTGGTCCCTTTTGGCCTTGCACGATCTCGAATTCGACGCGATCGCCCTCGGCCAAGGACTTGAAGCCGTTCCCCTGGATGGCGCTGAAGTGAACGAAGACGTCCGGTCCTCCCTCGCGGGAGATGAAGCCATAGCCCTTGGCGTCATTGAACCACTTCACGGTGCCGCTGAGACGAGCCATTGAACGTACCTCTTGCAAGAAGCTGTGACCCTGATCCCGCGCTCGAGGCCGTATTCACCAGACCTCGGGACGTGATCGTATCCTCGCCTCGCAAGTCTCGCCGCAAAAAAAATCGGCGAGGCCGCTTACGGGGCGGTCGAGGCAAGTTTTGTGCACGTCGGAGACAATGCGACGCGCGTTCGATGGAGGCAGAGCGCGGCGCTGAAGGGAGCTACGCGGCGCCAGCGATGTACCGGGCGATCCGGCCGCACTGGCAGCAGCGCAGCGTTACGTGCGAGCGCGGCGGCGGCGGAATTTCAGCCGGTGTTCGTTCGATCGGGCCAGAGCACGAGGGACAGGCGAGCGGTGAACCGCTTCTGTCGTTCGAAATGAGATGCAGTGCCTGCGCGGGATTGTACGTGACCGGGCGTGGCTTGCGCATTTGCCCTCCTTCAACAGCTGACAGCCCCGGATGCGACGGCGCCGGTACGCCTGAAACGAATAACCTTCTAGTTCTCTAAGACTGGCCAGGGTACTGATTTGTCACGGAGACGCCATAGTACGGCTGTGCTCGCTTCGATCATGTGCGCGGCGTGCGGACCCCGCGCCCACATTCCGCCGGTGCCCGCCGTTGTTCCGGGAGCAGTGCAGCCGACCGACAGCGTGGCGCAGCTCGCGCAGACTCTCGCGCCACTCTTGTACGTTCAGAAAGACGAATGGTTCCCACTCGAGCGCGTGGTGGCGGTGGTGAATCCCACGCGCCCCGTGATCGCGTACCATCTCCTCTGGAAGGACGATGTCGACGGGAGCTGGATTCCGTTCACGGTGCCGACCGACGAGGAGGTCGTGTGGGTCGGATACGACTCCACGCGCGCGCCAACGGACGTGTGGACGTACTGGCACGGTACGCTGCTCCACACGGATTGGCACGGTCGCGGTCAGGTCGCGATCGACGTGCAATGGGGCAAACACGGCTCGCTGCCGCACGGCGTGGTCGAGAGCGATCTGCCCTGGAACCGCAAGCTGAACGTCTTCTACGCCCTCACCTGGATCGGACTGCCTGACATCTGGCTGGGCGATCTCACGCGAGCCGGTCCGTTATGCTTCTGCCACGGTTACGGACGCTATAGAGACTTCTCTAAAGTCATTCCACTCGGCGGCCGCCTGGATGCGATCGTGCACGCCACCGACGCGACACCGGCGCTGATGGATGTGTTCGGGAAGCCGTACTCCAAGAAGCGCGCGTGGCCGTGAGCGGTCATTCCCACGAGTGCGGACGCCGCCAGATGCGGCGTCCCAGTCGCCAATTCGGGCGGTCGGAATACTCACGGCCGCCGGCGAACAGCTCCTCGTCGGCGAGCAACTCGATCATGTCCGTCGCCTTCGCCGATGCTTCGTCGGCCCAGTGCACGATCTCCGCTTCGGTGGTCATCGGCTGCACGGGACTGCCGAACTCGAGCGAGCCGTGGTGCGAGAGAATCATGTGATGCAGCTCGGTGAGCTGTGCGTTGGTGCAGATCGGCTGCCCGGTCGCGGCCAGGCGACGTTCGAGCATTAGAGTTCCTAGTACCACGTGGCCGACGAGTAGTCCGCATGGCGTGTAGGTGAACCCGCCCGGACCGATTTCGTACGCTTCGACTTTGCCGACGTCGTGCAGCAGCGCGCCGGTGACCACGAGGTCGACGTTCGCCTGCATCGTGCGGGCACTCTGCTTCGCGATGTTCGTCACCTCGAAGACGTGGAGCAACAAGCCACCGAGCTTCGCGTGATGGCCCGCCGTTGACGCAGGCGTGCGCTCGAAACGGACGCGAAAGTCGTCGTCTCCGAAGAAGAGATCGAGCACGCGGCGCAGCGTCGCGGATTCCACGTCCGCGCGCACACGATCGATCCACGCCCACAGCTTGTCGTAGTCTCCCTCGATCGCCGGCAAGAACTCCTCGGGACGGAACATCTCGTCGGGGAGAATGCTCACCGGTCCCGTGAGCTCGAGCTGCTTCTTGGCGGGACCGCTCTTGGCGTAGACCGTGACGTTGCCGATCGCCTGCACCACTTTGCCGGACCGTGCTCCGTCGGCCCATTCCAGCTTGTCCGACCAGATCGGCGCCGTCTCGATCTTGCCGCTGGAGTTGCCAAGCGTGAGAACGACGAACGGCGAACCGTCCTTCGTCCTTCGCTCGGCGCGATCGAACACGAGGAGCTCGCCGGTCACGCGCTCGCCCGGCGCGAGTCGTGGGATCATGAGTGGAGGCATGCTGGATAAATGCGGTATGGTTCTGCTTGTGTCCAGTTCTTGCTGTGCTCGCGTGCGCGGTGCTCACGTCAACCTGCGGAGAGGGTCACATGGCGGCCAAGAAGAAGAAGCCGGCGACACGAGCCGGGAAGCGCAGTCAGGCGAAGAAGACCGCATCGGCGTCACGCGGTGCATCGAAGACCGCCGGCGCCCGGAAAGCTTCCAAGGCCAAGTCAAAACGGCCAACGGCAAAACGTTCGACGACGAAACGCTCGGCGGCGAAGCGCCCCGCCACGAAGCGTCCCGCGGCAAAGAGCGGAGCCGCAAAACGGACCGGGGCCAAGCGATCGTCGCCGATCGCACGCGTGACTCGCGTGGCGAAGGAAGTCGCCGAGCAGGCGACCCACGCGGTTGCCGAAGGCGTCGGCGCGCTCAAGGAGTTGAGCGAATCGCTAGTCGACCGCGTCGGATCCTGAACGGCTGATCCAGCGCTCGATCCAGTCAGCACTGTCGCGAATGACCGCGTCACGGCCGTAGTCGACCGTAATAACGTGGCCCGCTCCTGTCGTCCAATCCAATCGCTTCACCGGCGCGCCCAGGCGAGCGAACGCACGCTCGGTGTCGGCGCTGGTGATGCGATTGTCTCCGCGCGATTGAATCACGAGCGTTGGTGCGCGCACTCGATCGAGCACGGCGTTCGCACGCACCATCGTGTCGCGAAGCGCCCGAAGTGCGGCCGGCGTGAACACGCCGTACGCGAGTCCGAGCTCTCGCTCGGCGGGATCCAAGATCGACGCGCCATCTCCCGAACGAACCGCGGTGAGGAGAGGACCCCAGAACCATGCCCAACGCACTGCTCGCTCGACGCGAGTCGGCATCGCGAGATAAGGCGCCAGCAGGACGAGCGCCGGCAGCTCCGGGTGCTCGGCGGCGATTTGCACGGCGAGCGCGCCGCCCATGGACAAGCCCATGACGGCCGCGGTTCCGTGTGACCGGCGAAGTGATTCGTATGAATTCCGAGCGCACGCGGTGAGCTCGTCAGCCGTGACACGCGCAAACTCGCGCAGCGAGCGTCCGTGCCCGGGGAGCAGAGGCGCTTCCACGTGGTACCCGCGTGCGTAGAGCTCGTCACCGAGGTAGCGCATGCTCTGCGGCGTATCGCCGCCGCCATGGAGCAGGAGAATGGCTGGCGCGCTGGGGCGGTGAAGTGTGAACGGCTCACCGCCGACGACGATGCCCCCGGGTCCCAGTCTTCGGTGCCGCTGCGTGACCGCACGCATGGCGCTCGCGCGACGCCGGCGAAGTACGAGCACGATGACGACCGCGGCCGCGAGGACGATGAGCATTCACGACTTGTGGAGATTTGAAAACAATATACGCGCCCGTCCGAATGCTCGGACGGACGCGTATTCAGCGCGCAGCGGACTACTGCAACGCTTGCTCGGATCCGTCGGCGACGGTGGGGAATGCGATTTCGTTATCCGCCGCGGCGCTCTCGAGTCGCTCGGCCAGTTCCGCTGGAGGCGCGATGATCAGGGTCGTGCCCTTGCGCTCGACGAGACCTTCACCGGTGAGCCGGCCAAGCACGAGCGATACGGACTCTCGCGTCGCACCAACGAGCTCGCACAGCAGACGATACCGGTTCGTGCACAGGACGACACGACCATCTTCGCGCGTGAACGTATTGTTGCTCGCCATGCGAACGAGGGTCGCGATGAGCCGCTGCTCGACGCTGAGCGTCGTGAGCTCACGAAGTTTGTCGAGCAGAGCAGTACGCTCGAGCATGAGCTGATTCATGAGCGCGAGGGCGTGCTGCGGCTGCTCGCGGACGAAGGAGCGGAATCGCCCCGAGCTGAGGAAAAGGGTTTCGCTCTCTTCGTCAGCGCGCGCGTCGGTGGCGTACCGCGCGTTCTGCGCGAGCCCTTCCGACCCAAACGTTTCGCCAAGCGTCGAGATCCAGGGAACGAATCCGCGGCCGGCTCTCACGCGACTTCGCAGCACAATACGACCGCGAATCACGACGAAGATGCCATCGGCGGCGGCGCCGCGCTGATAGATCGCGAATCCCGCGGGCCACGACGCCCGTGCGGCGTAGGTCGCCAGTGCTTCCCGTTCGGACTCTGTCAGACGCGCGACTCCGGACACCGTCTCCCCCACAACCATCCTCACATCCGGCAACCAGCGGCCGGGGTTGCAATGTCCGGGCCGCACTTGACAGTTTGCAAATTTGTGCCTCTGTTGTTTCGTCTCGCCGGCGCCCTGAGCCGTGACAACCGTCGCGCGCTTCCGGTGATTCGTCGAAGGCGCACGCGTTCATGACACTCGCTGTGGCAGCTTCGATATCAATCCAGCAGACTCTGCCGCAATCGGTTCCCGTCGTGATTCTCGGGACCGATGCAATGCTCGCTGCAACGCCGGCTACGCCGGTGCAGCTCGCGCACGCCTGCATGCGCGCCGGATACGCGAACGTCATTCCGGCGAGCTGGGGCGACGAGCTCATCGCCGCGACGGTGATTCGCCATTTGGCCGAGGCGGGCGCGGGACCAGCCATTCAATGCAGCTGTCCGATTGTCGCGCATCGCCTGTTGAGCACCGGCGCTGATTTGCGCCCTGTGATGGTGACGCTCGTCTCTCCGCCCGTCGCGATCGCGCGCTACGTGCGCGCGTTGTCGCAACCGCACGTCACGCGCGTCACCTACGTGGGCGCATGCCCGGGTGCGCTCGACGACTCGATCGACATTCGAATGAGCCCTGACTCCTTCATCTCGCTGCTGGCGGAACGAAACATCGCCATCGACGAGCAGCCGCGGGTCTTCGAGTCGGTGATTCCACCCGATCGTCGTCGCTATCGTTCGCAGCCCGGGGGAGTGCCGAACGCCGAGACGCTGTGGAGTGAGCTCGGCTCTCGAACGCTCGTCGAGATCGAGGGTGAGGACTTCGTCGCCGAAATCGCGCAGCACCTGCTGAACGGCAAGAACGCCCTGATCGACGCATCGCTCCGATTGGGTTGCGTGTGCAGCGGCGCGCGCGTGAGTGCCACGCCTGCCGAGGCGCGCGCCGCGGTGCTGGCGATGGAGCCGCCGCGCGCAACGACGCCGATTGTCGAAGAGGCGGCTCCGATCGACCTCGAGTTGCCGCTCCCCGCCGCGCCTCGAACTCCCATCGATGTCGTGGCGGTCCCCCCGGATTTCGCCGCCGAATCCGGTCCGCCAGCCGTGCAACTGTTCGCGAACGATTCGTCGCGCGGACATCGGATCAGTCCCGTGCGCGGCGTGAGCTCCATTCCGGAGCCGCGGATCACGCGAACGACGTCATCGATTGGAGTACGTCCCATTGCCGCGAGTGCCGCGCCGGCACGGCCGAGCGAAAGCAAGACACTGCCGCGCACGTATGTCTCTCGTCGGCGGTCTTCGCCAAAGGGCATGCCCGCCCTAGCAGTTTCCGATGACCCGCCCGCGCCGCCGCGCGTCGCTGCGGCGTCGGCGCCGCAGCAGCTGGCGCATCATGATCTAACGCCCAATGCCGCTCCCGAGCGATCGGCGCTCGATGCCTCGCTCACGCTGCGCCAGGTGATTCTCATTCTCGTCGCGACGGCGGCGATCGCGATCGCCGTGAGCACGGTCGTGAGCGTCGTCGTCGGCCGGTTGTTGTCGCGATCGGCCGACGCCGCCGCGAGCCGGTGATCGCTTACCTGCCGAAGGCGGCGCGGGCCTCCGAGACGGCCTGAGCGGCGTGCTCGAAGCGCGACGCGAGATCGGCGATCTCGCTTTTCGTCAATTCTTCGTCGCCCGCACGGATCGCTTCGTTGATCGACGGCAGCGCCATGTTCGCGTAGCCGTTGTTCTCGTCAGCCACGTAGATCAGGTTGCGGAACCACGGCCGGGTGCGCAGGCCCTGCGGTCGCGTGAGCGCGCGCTCGACCTGCATCAGCGCGCCGTTCACGCGCTGCAGCGTTGACGGCGGGACCGGCGAATTCAGCGCGGCGTCGCGCGCGCCGTTGAACTGCTCGGCCTCGCGCTCGAGACGATCGATCGCCAGACGCAGGGCGGTTGTCGGCGCACTCCAGTGCTTCTCCGCAATGCTGCGGTCGATCGGGTCGAGATAGCGCCGCATCGTGCGCGCGAATTCCACGTAGTCGTACGGCAGCACGTCGGCGTTCGCGATCCGGAGCACCATCGCCGCGGCGATGCGCCCGGCCGCCGCGTGATACTTGAACCCCGGGTCGCCGAACGCGGACATCCAGTGGTAGTCGTCGTATTGCGAGTGGTACACGCCGCTCGGACCACTGAAGCCCCATTCCACAATTGGAATTCCAAGATGATTATAAAACCCTGCGAAATCAGAGCCGCCGCCGGGATCACCCATCGGCGGCTCCGCGCTGTCCGGGATCGCGCTCGCGCGGCGCCACATCGCGTACACGCTTCCGCTATCGTTCGGGTCGGGCACCTCGCGCGCGATGTCGCGCAGCATGGGCCGAAGCGACGGCGAGCCGCCTCCGCCAAAGCGTGAGCCCTGCGCCGCGACGTCCTGATTGAAGTAGGCGACCGCGTCGCGCATGAGTCGCAGCGTGTCCTGCTCGGCGAACTCCGTCGAGCCGAGGAGGCCCCACTCCTCCGCGTCCCAGGTCGCGAAGATGATCGTGCGCTTGGGTCGCACGCCCGCTTTGAGCTGTTCGGCGACCGCGTGCGCGGCTTCGAGCACGCTCACCGTGCCGCTCACGTTGTCCGCGGTACCAGGGCCCCACGCATCCCGGTGCCCACCGATGATCACGAGCTCATCGGGAAATTCGCTCCCGCGGACCATGCCGAACGTGTCATAGATCTGCTTGAATGGCTTGGTGGCGCGATCATCGGCGACGGCGACCCGCGCGCGGACCGGACCAGGGCCGACGTGATAGTGAAAGGACAAGCCGCCCTGCCACCCGCGCGGCGCACTCCGCCCGCCGAGATATTCGAGCAACTCACGCGCGTTGTCGTAGCCGATCGGCACGACCGGAATGTGCGAGATCTCCATCTTGTCCTGCGGCACTCTTGGCACGCCGGGCAGGCTGGCATAACCGGGCGTGGACGGATCGCCGTCCGGATTGAGAATGCTTCCCCGCTGCACGCCATTCGCGTTGCGCATCGGACCCTTGGGGTACACGTCGCCGGCGACATAGCCGTCGTCCTGCGGGTCGCTGTAGATGAGCAGCGCGATCGCACCGTGCTTCTCGGCCTCGCGCGCCTTGATTCCGCGGTATGATCGCCCGTAGCGGGCAATCGCGATCTTGCCCTTCACCGAAATGCCCATGGAGTCGAGCTGCGCGTAATCCTCGATGAGCCCGTAATTCACGTACACCACGTCACCCGTTGCGTCGCCTTGACCGCTGTAGCCGTTCACAGTGGGATACTGGGCGAGCTTCGAGGTTGGGTCGCCCGGCACGGGAGGCTCGGCAAGCGAGAACATCTTGGGATTTGGTGAAACGCGCGCGACGTGCACCGAGGTCGGGTGCGGCATGAACACGTCGTAGGTGCGCGATTCCGTCTCGAGCCCCCACTCCTTCATCAACGACAGGACGTAGTCACGCGTGCGCGCCTGCGCGGGTGTCCCGGCGACGTGCGTCTCCTTGGAGAGATCTTTAGAATACTCTGAAGCCGACGACGGGGTGGGCCGCTTGATCGCGTCCGTCTCGATCTGTCGCTCGTGCGCTGCATCCGCCGGGGAATAGCCCGGCGTGGATTGTTGACCGGTAGCCGACCCGCCGACGACGAGCAGCATGGCGAGCGCAATGCGTGTCTGCACGTGGATCCCTGTGGTGGAGTTGTGCGTGGAACATACGGCGTAATCCCAGGCGCTGCTCACTCGTACTGATCGAGCGCGGTGCGAATCGCCTGCTTGAGTCGCTCCTCCCGGCCGGGAACGTCACCGACCGTCGCGGCGATCGCGCCGAACTGCCGCAGCATCTCACCCGCGAGAAAAGTCTCGGTGTCCTTGAGGCCGAGCCCCTCGAGCGAGCGCTCGGCCAGGTTGCGCAGCATCGCGCGCGAGTCGGCATCGAGCTCGTCGAGCGACGGAGGCGTACGGGGCGGCGGCGCCACGCCGCGGCCGCCGTTGCGTTTGGGAGAATCCCAAAGCGCCGACACCGGCGCGAGCGTCACGACGAAGGAGCCTGGCGTGTGCTCTTCGTGAGAAGCGACGACTCCACGACGCCGCAGCGCATAGAGAAGTCGCATCACGGCCTCGCGCACGACCGAGACGCCGCCTTCGCTCTGATTTCCGCGTCCCGTGATGATCAACACTTCGTCGGCGCGCTCGACTTGCTGCTGCCTGAGCCACGCCTCCGCGCGCGTGCTGGCCTCGTTCGCCGTCGGGAGCGATTCACGGAGATTCAGCGTCCGCTGCGGGCCGAAACGGAGCTCGTCGAACGCTTGCTTCAGTCCTTTCAATCCGACTCGGCGGTCCGGACGACGCATGACGAGAATCTATCCGTCGCGACGGCGATCAGGCCACGCGCCGCCGTCGCTCGAGCAGAACCGCGAGTCCCAGTCCGGCGAGGAGCGCCGCGGTCCCCGCGGCGAGCGCAGTCGCCGGCAAGCTCGGCCCCGTCGGTATGCGACCGTACGTCCGCCGCGCCCAGTCGCGCACCCAATCGTCGAGAGTGCGGCCCGAGGCTTCGCTGAACGCCTGCGCCACCGGCTTGTCGGAGCTCCAGAACCGCCGGAACGCGCTATCGCCGAGCGTGCGAACCATATCCGATACGAGCCACCCTTCGTCCGCACCGAGCGGTGACGGTTTGGTCGCGAAGAGGAGGAAGTACGCACTCGCGCCTTGTGTGCTCACAACGTTGTTCGCCCACGCGGTATCTGCACGTGCGGAGTGGATGTGGGTGCCGGCGGCTTCGGCACACCGGCCCCGTTCGCCGGCGATGCACGCCAAGCCTGATAGCGCGATTAGTGCGCGCGTTTGCCAGTTGGGATCGCCGATCGTCGCGAGCTGATCGCGAAACCAATACGCGCGGGCGTCCGCACGCGGCGTCCATGCCGGGGACGGCGAATCCCAGCCGGCGATGTGTGCGAACGACCAGCCGCCGCCCTGAAGCCATTCTTTGATGTGCTCTCCCGGCGGGCCGAAGCGCGCGATGTAGGCGCAAGCTCCGAGTACCGCGTCGATCGTTTCCGGCGCTTTGAGATTCTGCGCAACGGTGCCGCGCACCTGCACGGGCATCTTGCTGAACGATTCATTGATTCGAAGAATCGAAAGGCATGGTGAATCGGCCGCACGCGGTAGAAAAACGCTGATCGGATTCAAGAACGGGCTGGCGTACCGACGGGGATATCCATGCGCGGTCGTCGCCGAGTCGAGTACGATCGCCACGATCACCGGAATGCTCGAATGGACCCCGAGACGCGACCATTTGCCGCGCGCGAGTCGCGCCATCGCGGTGGTCACTCCGGGCGGCACGGAGCTGTCGATCTCGATCGTAAGCCCAGGCGGCGCGTGCGCGCCGTACCGCGCGATGAGAGAATCGCGAATTTCGAGCTGACGCACTTGGTCGTTCGTCCGCGACATCCGACCCGCCACTTCGTTGAGGTGCCGCCGCGCGGGTGGGATGTGGAGATCGAGCGGTGAGCTCGCCGTGACGGACGGCATCGCGTGACCGCGAACGATTCCAACCCACACGATCGCGCACGCGAACACTGTCATCCCGAGCCACCGCCAGAGCTTTAGCGCCATCGTGAGCTCCTGAGCGATAAGCCAGCGAACAACCCGGCCCACGCGATGGACGCGAGCGCCGTTTCGACGTCGATCGTACTGCTTGCGTTCCTGGTTCGAAGGGCCATCGCTCGCCATTTCGAGACGAGCGAGTCCGCCGGCATTCGTGCGGCGGCTTCGAGTTGTTGGCGTGGCGTGCCTTGCGTGCCAACGAGCCGATCGAACGCGCCCGCGCCGCCGATGGAGAGCGCATAGCGCACGAGGCTCTGTCGCAGGCTTGCGGGAAGCGGTTGCGGAATCGCGTCGACCGGCATGCTGCGCAGCAGCTTGTCGCAAGCAGCGCGCACGCCGTGGGTCATGCAAGCGTCGTACGCGGTCGGATCGCTCTGACGGAGCAGGTAGCCGTGCGCATTGATGATTCCGCGTTGACCGGCATCATCATACAACTCGAATGCGGGATCAGCGACCGGAAGGAGTGAAAACGCCTCGAGACATCCGGTCAAGTCGCCACGCACACATGTCTGCGACACACGAGAATCAGCGAGCACCAGTTGAATGCGGTCGCTGTTCCAGTCGCTCGCGCTCGGCGTACCCGTCGGAATCGTGGCGCGGAGCCATTTCTGCAGTGCGGCGGACGACAGGGCCGTCATCACCGCGTCGAGCTTGTTGTGCCAAGAGTTCGTCAGCGCCTTCTCATTGGGAAAATCGCTCGACATGAAGTGAACGACGCCCATGGAGTCGGCCACGCCCGTGACGACGACGGCGGTATCGCGCTCGTTCGTGCGAATGACAAAGGGACGCCTCGTCAACGCGCGCGCCGATGCGCCGTACGCGCTATCGACTTCGGGTGCCAAGCGCGCGAGCGTCGAGCGGGCGAGCGAGACATGCGCGCTGTCGCTGATCGCCAGGAGTTGGCCCGCGTGAATCGTGTCGCCGGGCAACGCATGGATCTGCGCGCTATCGGCTTTGACCACCGTCCCGATCGCCGCGTGCCACTCCCCGCCGAGTGAGTCGAGCCTGCGGTGATACTCGGCGGCATTCTGCGCCATTCCGGTGCGCAGCGCGCCGAGTGACAGCGCGAGCGCGGCGAGTGCGGCGCGCGCAACGCCGGCGTCAAACATCGATCAGCGTCCAGCGGCCGCTGAAGACCGCGAGCACGCCCGGGGTGGCGAAGACGATATCCGACACGCGGCCGATCACGTTCACCCCGCTGCCCGCGGACGACAGTACGACTTGCGCGATGATGATGAGTGCGATCACGCCAAGGACGTAGCCGGCCGTGCGCGCCGTTGCCGACGAGATCCCGAAAAAAATCGAGTACGCGACCAGCGTCGCGAACGCGAAGCGTAGCGTCAGCGCGAGAGGGTAGGCGTGTAGCGTCGCGGGCACCGCGGCGCTGTGGGCGGCCAGCTCCGCGCCAGCCAGGAGCGCGAGCGTCGGCAGCGCGAGCAGCGCAAGCCCAGCCGTGTATCGCTGTAGCACGTATCGCCAACGCGCGATCGGCAGCGAAAGCGCGTACACGTGGCGTAACCGGTGGTCGTACGACCACGCGGCGATCGCGATGAGCAATCCTATTCCCGCCGCCGTGAGCGCGTAGCCGATGCTCCACGCCTGCATCGTCCCGATGAATGCGACTTCCTTGGCGCTCGCCGCGTCCGCGGCCCCCGCCGCCGTCTCGAGCGAGACGAGCGGCACCGTGAACGCGACAATCGATCCGAGGAGCAGTATTCCGCGCGTCCAGGTCCACTGCGTCTCGAGCAACACACGCCATTGACTCGGTCGCTGGCTCATTTCACCTCCCGGAAGGAGCGCAACAGCTCCACGAAACCATCCTCGAGATCGAGATCGATGACCTCGCGCAGCGTGCTTCCCGCAGCGGGGAAGAAGTCGCGCATGTCATCCGTCCAGCCGCGCACCAGCCATTGTTCTCCGCTGCCATTGAACGACGTGCGGCGCAGCACGGTGAACGGCACGTCGGTGAGTTGATCGGGCGCGTTGTAGACCGAGAGCCGCTTGATACCAGCCTTGAATTCCTGCATCGGCAGCTCCGCGATCATGGCGCCGCGGTCCATCACCGCGATCCAGTCGCAGATGCGCTCCAGCTCGTGAACGAGGTGGCTCGAGATCAGCACAGTGGCCTGATGTGTCGACACGTACTCGAGCAGCGCTTCGAGAACGTCCCGACGAACCACCGGATCGAGGCCGTCGGTCGGCTCGTCGAGCACGAGCAGCTCGGGTTGTTGCGCGAGCGCGAGTAGCATCATCAGCTTTCCCGTCTCGCCCTTCGAGAGCGCGCCGACCTTCCGGTCGCCAACGAGCCCGAATTGGCGAAGCAGCTCCGCCGCCCAAGCGCCGTCCCATCGGTCGTGATACGCCGCATGGAGTCGCAGCGCCTCGTCCACCGTGAGCGTGGGATAGACGTGGGGCCGCTCTGGCACGTAGCCAGTGCGCGACATGACGGCGACGTGCTCCGCCGGCATCGTTTGCCCGAGCACGGTGATACGGCCGGCCTGCGCGGGCAGCAAGCCGAGCAGAAGGCGGATCGTCGTCGTTTTACCCGCGCCGTTGGGCCCGAGGAAGCCGTACAGCGCGCCGCGGGGAACGTGCATACTTAAATTAGATATCTGGAAACCGTTGCCGGGCCGGTAGCGCAGGTCCCGAGTCTCGATGGCGAGCGACACGCTAGTCCTCCCCTCCGTTGAGCTCCTGATCGATGGCCGCGCGAAGGTCCGGCGCCGAGATGCCGAGCCGCCCCGCTTCCGCGAGCAGCTCGCGCACGAGTCGGCGCGCTTCGTTCGTCCGCTCCACGTCGCGCCGTTGCGCGGTCACGTCGAGCACGAACGTCCCGGCGCCATGCCGCGTCGCGACCAGCCCCTCGCCCTCGAGGTCCCGGTACGCTTGCACCACCGTCGCCGGGTTGATGCGGAGCTGCGCGGCCAGCTGTCGGACGGACGGGAGCGCGTCGCCCGGGCACAACTCGCCGGCCGCGATCGCAACGCGAAGGCGGGTAGAGATTTGCGCGTAGAGCGGCGTCGGGCTACGCGGGTCGATTCGGTCGAACATGCGAGCTGGTGTACTGTATCATTGTTGCGATACAGTACGACGGGCTCTGGTGTTCGTCAATAGCTGATTTTGGCGCGCGCGCGGCCTCGCAACAGACTCACGCCGCGGCGAGCGCCTCGGCCCGCAGATTTTTCGCGAAGCAGATCTCGTTGCACGCGAACCGGCGCGCGCAGGAGAGACAGTCGCGCCGAATCTTCTCGGGATAACGCGCGCGATCGACGCGCTGGTAGCCGATCGCCGCGAAGAACGCCGGCTGCAGAGTCAGCGCGAACACGTCGTAGATGTCCCGCTTGCGCGCGAGCGCTTCCACCGCCGCGACGATCGCCTTGCCGACGCCGCATCCGTGCACCTCGCGGGACACGGCGATCGCCGCGACTTCCGCGACTGACGGCGAGTACTCCTTCAGTGCGCCGCAGGCGACGATGTCGCCGCTCGCCTTCACAGCCACCACGTAGTCGTCGATCGCGAGCTCCACCATCTCGGGCGTGCGCCGAAGCATGAGCGCCTCGTCGGCGAACACCGCGATCAAGCTCGCGATCGCCGCCGCGTCCTCGGGACGCGCGCGGCGGATGACGACATCGACGGTCATCAGAGAATCTCTTCGAGAATCCCGAGGCCGAGCACGAGCTCATCGCGCGTGGCAACCAGCGGCGGCAACAGGCGAACCGTGTACTCGCCGGCCGTGCACGTCAGGAGTCCCGCCGACATCGCCTCGTTCACAACGTGCGACGCGGTCCCCATCACGTCGATGCCCCACATGTAGCCGATGCCGCGAACGGCGCGAATCCGGCCGGTGCGCCGCGCGATCTCCTGAAGCTGGCGTCCGAACCAGGCGCCATTCTCGCGCACGCTCTCGAGCAGCGCCGGGTCGGAGACGCGCGACAGCACGTAGTTCGCGACGGAGGCGAGGAACGGTCCGCCGCCGAACGTCGTCCCGTGGTCGCCGGGCTTGATCGTCGACGCGATCGCCTCCGTCATCAGCACCGCGCCCATCGGAAGCCCGCCGGCGATCGGTTTGGCGAGCGTCAGAATGTCCGGCGTCACGTCGAACTGCTCGTAGGCGAACAGGGTTCCGGTGCGCCCAAGACCACACTGAATCTCGTCGAAGATGAGCGCGACGTTCCGCTCCTTGGTGAGCGCCCGCACTTCGCGTACGAATCCGGCGTCGAGCACGCGAACACCACCCTCGCCTTGCACGGGCTCGAGAATGACCGCCGCGGCGGTCTCCTCGTTCAGCGCGACCGACAGATCCTCGATGTCGCGCTCGACGATGCCGATGCCCGGCGCGAGCGGGCGGAACGGCATGCGGTACGACGGACGGTCCGTCGCCGCCAGCGTTCCGAACAGCCGGCCGTGAAACGCACCACGAAGCGCGAAGATCTCGTGCTTCGCATCGCCCTGCGCACGCGCCCACCGCCGCGCGAACTTGAACGCGCCCTCGTTCGCCTCGCCGCCGGAGTTGCAGAAGAAGATCTTGTCGGCGAACGACTTCTCGACCAGCGTCGCGGCGAGCTGCTCACCCGGGCTCGTCGCATAGAGATTCGAGACGTGAACGAGGCCGTCGGCCGCGGCGTGCAGTGCGCGTTGCAGCCCCGCGTCGGAGTAGCCGAGCGCGTTCACCGCGATGCCGCTCACGAAGTCGAGGTATCGCTGACCCTTCTCATCGATCAGGTACACCCCTTCTCCCCTGGCGAATCGCCCCGGCGCGCGCTTGTAATTGCCGAGCAGGGCATCGCTGTCGGAATGGTTTGCGGTCGCACCGGCCGGCCGTGCGCCGGTGCTCGATGCGCTGTCGCCGAGCGACGGCTCGATTGAAATCGTCATGAGAGTTCTCCAACAGAGCGAAGGATGGTGCCGCGCGCCGGATCGGCGATCGCGGCAATGTCAGAGATCCGCACCCGCGCCACGCCGCCGGCGAGCGCCGCGAGCGCGGCCTGCAGCTTGGCTTGCATTCCGCCCACCGCCGTGCCATCGGCCATGAGCGCGCGTGCGTCGGCCGTGGTGACCTCAAGAATGACGGCGCCATTCCGCATCACACCCGGTACGTCGGCAACCAGCAGCAGATCGGCAGCGCCCAAGGCGACGGCGATCGCCGCCGCGGCATCGTCGCCGTTCACGTTCAACGCGCTGCCCATGGTGCCGCTCCCGTCACGGCTCACCGGCGACACCACGGGCAGAAAGCCGCCCGACAAGAGATGTCGCAGAAACGCGACGTTCACGTGCTGCGGCGTGCCGACGAAGCCGAGGGTGGCCGCGTCCAATGGCGCGGCCGCAATGAGGGCCGCGTCCTCACCCGACAGGCCGACCGCATCCACGCCTTCGCCGACCAAGCTCGAGACGAGACGCTTGTTCGCGCTGCCCGAAAGACCCATACGAACGAGCTCGATGTCTTTCTCGGTGGTGACGCGGCGTCCATTGACGAAACTCGTACTGCCGCCGAACGCCGCCTGGAGCGCACTCACTTCGTCGCCGCCGCCGTGCACGAGCACGAGGCCGCCGTTGCGACGCGCGGTCCCCCATCCCGAGGCGAGGATCTTCGCGAGCGAGGGATCGCTCTGTGGGCGACCCCCGATCTTGATGACCCAGGTCACGCCGGCAATCCCGCGGTCTCCTCGAGACCGAGCATCAGGTTGGCGTTCTGCAGCGCCTGGCCCGCGGCGCCTTTCACGAGATTGTCGATCGCAGATGTCACGAGCAGCATCGGCGCGCGCGTGCCGGCAATCGGCGCGGCTGAAATGCGCACGACGTTTCGGTACGCCACGTCGTGCAGCGTCGGCGTCCTCTCAGAGATCTCTATAAAGGGCTCCGTGGCGTATGCGTCGCGCCACGGAGTGAGCGGATCGCCGATCGGCTCCTTCAACGGAACGGTGATCGTCGACAGGATTCCGCGGGCGACCGGCAGCAAATGCGGCGTAAAGACGAGATCGGCGTTGGCACCCCACGACTGCAAAGTTGCAGTCATCTCCTTCAAGTGTCGGTGCGTGTTGCCGACGCCGTACGCGCGGAAATCCTCGGACACTTCGGCGAATAGGTACTCGCGCTTTGGCGAGTTGCCCGCGCCGGTTACACCGCTCGCGGAGTTGGCGATGATCGCGGCCCCGTCAACGATGAGCCCGCGCTGGATGAGCGGCGCGAGCGCGACGAGGATCGACGTCGGATAGCAGCCGGGATTCGCGACCAGCGACGCGCCGGTGACGGCTTCGCGGTTGATCTCCGTGAGGCCATATGCGATTCCTTCGCATCCGTGGCCGGGGCGCAGGTCGGACGACAGATCGACGGCCCGCGCACCCACTTCACGCGAGCGCGTCACCCATTCCTTGGAGGCTCCATGCGGCAGCGCGCTGAAGATGAGCTCAGCGTCGTTCAGCCGCACATCATCGGGCCCGGCAAAGGTCACGTCGCGGCCGGCGACGCGCACGGTTGCACCTCGCTGCTCGTTCGCGGTAGCGAACGCCAGCATGAGGTCGGGATGCCGTAGAATGAGTGCACAGAGCTCGCGGCCCGCATATCCGCTGGCCCCGAGCACGCCGACTGGTATTTTATTCACGACGAATGCATAATAATGCACATGCATCGTGTCAATGCCGCCGCGCCTCCACGCGTGCGCGCGCTCGACATCACCCAGCCATCTCACGCACCCGGGAATGACCAATAAGCAGCAGCGACAGAATACGATCTTGCAGCTTATCGGGGCGCATCAGATCGCTAACCAGGAGGAGCTCAAGCGGCTTCTCGTCGAGCGGGGCCTTCGGGTCACGCAGGCGACGCTGTCGCGCGATCTGCGCGAGCTCGGCATCGTCCGCGCTCCGACAGATTCCGGCGCTCGATATCTCCTGCCGGAGATGGTGTCGGACGAGGCCAAGCCTTCTATTGACATTCTGTTACCGCAGCTGTTCTCTCGGATCGACGGCGTCTCGGAACTCATCGTGCTCCACACGCTGCCGAGCGGCGCGCAGCCGATCGCGGAAGCGATCGATTCCGAGGCGTGGCCCGAGGTGATGGGGACCCTTGCCGGCGAGAATACGATCTTGATCGTCTGTCGCTCGGTCGATGCGCGAACGACGCTCACACGCCGCTTGCTGCAGCTCGCGAAACGCGGCTGATATCCGGCGGACGACAGTCAGCGTTGCAACTATTGACGCGCGCGAAGCGTATGATTAAATATGCAGACACACTGCATAACTACGTGAATCTAGGAGTGCCAATGCCCCGCACGATCGTCCTCGCCTACTCTGGCGGACTCGACACCTCCATCATCGTTCCTTGGCTCAAGGAGAACTACGGAGGCGCGCGAGTCATTTGCGTCGCCGCCGACATCGGCCAGGGCAGTGAAGAGCTCGCGGGCGTGCGCGCCAAAGCGCTCGCCTCCGGCGCCGACGAGTGCTACGTCGAGGATCTGCGGCAGGAGTTCATCGAGTCGTTCATCTATCCGACGCTCCGGGCTGGCGCGATCTACAACCGCAAGTACCTGCTCGGCACCTCGATGGCGCGCCCGCTCATCGCGCGCCGCCAGGTCGAGGTCGCGCGCCAGGTCGGCGCGGACGCGCTCGCGCACGGGTGCACCGGCAAGGGCAACGATCAGGTGCGTTTCGAGCTCACCTACGCCGCGTTCGCGCCGGATCTCCCGGTCATCGCGCCGTGGCGCGAGTGGGACATCCGCAGCCGCGAGGACGCGATCGCGTATGCCGAGTCGCACGGCGTTCCCGTCGCGGCAACGCGGCAGAAGATCTATTCGCGCGACGCCAACATCTGGCACCTCTCGCACGAGGGCGGGATCCTCGAGGATCCGAACGCCGCTCCGCCCGACGATCTCTACATGCTCACCAATCCGGTCACGAAGGCGCCCGACGCTCCAGAGGCGGTCGTCGTTGGCTTTGAGCAGGGTACGCCGGTGTCGGTCAACGGAGAGCGCCTGGGCGCGCTCGATCTGCTGACGACCCTCAACCAGATCGGCGGCAAGCACGGCTGCGGCGTCGTGGATCTCGTCGAGGATCGATTGGTCGGCATGAAGTCGCGCGGCGTGTACGAGACACCGGGCGGCTCGCTGCTCTACACCGCGCACTCGGAGCTGGAGCAGCTCGTCCTCGACCGCCGCACACTCGCGGCGAAAGACATGATTGCGCCGCGCTACGCGGATCTCGTCTACGAAGGACGTTGGTGGACGACCGAGCGCGAGGCGTACGACGCGTTCGTTGGTATCACGCAGCAGCGTGTCTCGGGCACCGTGACGCTTCGCCTGTACAAGGGTTCGACAGCCGTGGTCGGCCGGCAGAGCGAGCACGCGCTCTACGACGAGCGCTTCGTCACGTTCGGGGAAGACGATGTGTACGAGCAGAGTGACGCCGCCGGCTTCATTCGGTTGTTCGCGCTGCCGTCGCGGGTTCGTGCGCTCAAGGATCAGGAGATGGGTCTTACGCCGGCGCCCGTCGTTGCTCCCGCGGAAGCCGCCGCCCAGCCGGCGCTTCAGATCGCGTGACGACGGTGGCGGTCACGTCCGCGACGGAGAAGTCGCACAAGCTGTGGGGCGGGCGGTTCGCGACCGGGCCCGCCCCGGCCTTCGAGGCGCTCAACAGCTCGATTGGCATCGACTTCCGACTCTGGCCGTTCGACGTGCAGCTCTCCAAGGCCTGGGCGATGGCGTTGTACAAGGCCGGCGTGCTGACGCTCGACGAATGCAGTGACATCGAAGACGGCCTCGACTCGGTGGGCGCGCGGCTCGCCGCCGGCGAACAACCGTCGCCGAGCGACGAAGACGTGCACACGGTGATCGACCGGCTGCTGCACGATGAGATCGGCGATGTTGCATCGAAGCTGCACACTGGGCGAAGCCGAAACGATCAAGTCGCGACGGCGACGCGCATGTGGTCGATGGAAGCCGCGGCGCGTCTGGATGACGCCGTTCGCGGCTTTCAGCAGGTGATGGTCGACCACGCGCGTGCGCTCGAGAGCGTGCTCATGCCGTCGTACACCCACATGCAGCGCGCAATTCCCGTGTCGGCGGCGCATTGGCTGCTGTCGCACTTCTGGCCGCTGGAGCGCGATCGCGCGCGCCTGCGCAGCGCCAGAGCCGCGGCCGGCGTTCTGCCACTCGGCTCGGGTGCGGTCGCCGGGTGCGCGTACCCGATCTCGCGTGTGCTGCTCCAGGGCAGCCTCGGGTTCGCGGCCTTGAGCCAGAATTCGATCGACGCGGTGAGCGATCGCGATTTCGTCGCCGAGCTCCTGTTCACGGCGACGATGATCGCAACGCATCTATCGAGGTTCGCCGAAGATCTCATCATCTACGGCTCGAGCGAATTTGGCTTCGTGCAATTCGGCGATGCGTTCACGTCGGGATCGAGCATGATGCCGCAGAAGCGGAATCCCGACGTGCTGGAGCTCGCACGCGGCTCGGCGGCCCGCCTCCTCGGCGATCTCACGACGCTCGTCGCGACGCTCAAAGGTCTACCGACGAGCTACAACAAGGACCTGCAGGACGACAAGCGGGTGCTGTTCGACGCGGTGGACACGCTGCAGCTCGTGCTTCCCGCGCTCGCCGGCGCGCTCGCGGAATGCACGTTCAAGCCGGAGCGTATGCGCGCCGCGCTCTCCAGCACGATGATGGCGACGGATCTCGCCGATTATCTCGTGCGCAAGGGCGCGACATTCCGCGAGGCGCATGGTGCCGTCGGTCGACTCGTGCGCAAATGCGAGGAGACCCAGCTCGAGCTGCACACGCTGCCGCTTTCCGCGTTCGCCGAGGCGCATCCGCTCTTCGGGCAGGATGTGTTCGACGCCCTGTCGGCGCGCCAGTCGGTGGAAGCGCGCGATCTCGAGGGGGGCACCGGGCCGCGCGCCGTGCACGCGCAAATCGAAGCGGCGCAACGCGCGCTCTGACGGCCGGCGCGGCCGGCGGCCGGGTCCGAGGACGGGGGCGCTTCCGAGAGAGGCGCCCCCGTTCCGGTGTTATTAATATGTGAATTGTCGAACTAGAACATCAGGCCGAACGTAATTGGGACGAAGCTGAAGTCGGCGTTGCTGACGTGGTGGTACCGTGCTTCCACGTACGCGGAGAAGCCGGTGAGCGGGAATCGGAATCCGCCGCCGATGTTCCAGCCGACATTCGATTGGCTCGACGTGTCGAAGAAGACTGGATCCTTCGTGCTGTAGTAACCGATGCCGCCGATCGCGTACAGCGAGCTCCCTGGCGCGAGCGAGATCTGCGAGAGGCTGTAGATCGCGTTCGCGATCACGCCGGCCGCGTGCGCCTTGTCGTTTCCGTTGCTCTGATTGAATTCGTTGTACATGCCCTCGACCCGAAAGCCGAGCGGCGAGAGGGGCGGTCTCAGTTCGATGCCGACAGTCCCATGGTAACCGACGTCGTGATTGTCGCCGAAGGTGCCGGTGGGGATCGTCGCGCCGGCCGCGATCACGAAGTGGGCTCCGGTTTGGGCGAGAGACGCGGCAAGGGGGGCGGCCAGGAAGAGGCCAGCCATTGCCGGGAGAAGGCGAGCGGATCGAATCATGGAATCTCCGAAAGTTCTGTTCGCGTGGTGGCCTTCCAGAATTGTGCCAGCCTCAGGCGGGGATGTTTCCGAAGACCCGTACGACGAGGAGCAGGTTGGCCTAGCAGCGGTCAGGCTGATAGTTTATTATCCTCGCTCAAAAGGATATTTCCGGATCGATACACCGTCGATAAATATCCTTTTTACCGAGGATAATTATGTCAAGGCACTATCATGTTGATATAGCCAGACATGCGTCTGATGCTGACGCGAAATGGACTGACAATCTCCTGTCCAAGCACCGCATTCCCGGCGTCGAACACGGAACGCAGGGGGTCGCCAGGCGCCTCTCGGTCCACGCGATCTACCATGTGGCGCTCGTCCGCCGGCTCGCCCAGCAACTGAGCCTTCCGCTGGACCGTGCCGTCGCCATTGCGACACAACTGCTCGCGACCGACGTTCGACATGTGTCACTCGGCGATGGGCTCGAGATTCGACTCGAACGACACGACTTCGCGCGGCACGTCGACGAGCGGATCGCGGACGCGGTCGAGTCTTCGGCGCCGGCGCGGCGAGGCCGCCCACCGGTGCGTTGACCGCAGTAGGCTGGAAGGAAGTGGTGTACGAAACTGAACGGGGCGCCTCGTGAGAGGCGCCCCGTTCAGTTTCAATGCGTTGTCGTGCGTCTGTGCGTTTGCGCTCCAGCTTAGCGAGCGGCGGCCTTGCTTACGTTCTCGGCGGCCGGACCCTTCTGGCCCTGCACGAGATCGAACTCGACGGCGTCGCCTTCAGCGAGCGTCTTGAAGCCAGAGCCCTGGATGGAGCTGTAGTGGACGAAGCAGTCCTTGTCTCCGCCATCCGGCGTGATGAACCCGAAGCCCTTGGCGTCGTTGAACCACTTCACCTTTCCGGTCGTGCGCATGTCCCACTCCTGAAAGAACCAAATCCGCTACAACACCATGTTGCGCGGGCGATGATGCCCCACCGGACGCAGCCGTCGGTCGGGCGACGGCGAAAGTAGTAACGCCTGAGAACCTCGTCAAGCGTGGAGCAGCCGGCGTCATGGGTGGCAGCGCTCGCGGGCTATCTTTCGGCTAGCCTGAATCATCGAGGACCGAGACGTGGCATTTGAAATCCGTCGCAAGACCGTGACGACGCTCGTCGGAGACGTGCCGGTCGGTTCGTCGGCCCCGGTGGCCGTGCAATCCATGACGAACACCGACACCGCGGATCCCCGCGCGACGGCCGAACAGGTGCTCGCGCTCGCTCGCGCGGGCTCGCAATTGGTTCGCGTGACCGTGAACAACGAGGAAGCGGCGGCCGCCGTGCCGGAGATCGCGCGCCGCACGGCCGATGCCGGTGTGACCGTCCCGATCGTTGGAGACTTCCATTACAACGGGCACCTGCTGCTCGCCAAGTACCCGGAATGCGCGCGCACGCTCGCCAAGTACCGTATCAATCCCGGCAATGTCGGCGGCAAGCGGCGCGATGAGAATTTTCGAACGATCGTCCAGATCGCGGGCGACAACGGCAAGCCGGTCCGGATTGGCGTGAACTGGGGATCACTCGACCAGGATCTCCTCACGCAAATGATGGACGCGAACGCCGCGTCGCCGACGCCGCGCGACGCGAAAGACGTCTACATCGAGGCGATGCTCGCGAGCGCTCTTCGCTCAGCCGAGCTGGCCGAGGAGGTGGGGCTGGGGCACGACCGCATCATCATCTCGGCAAAAGTCTCCGGCGTGCAGGATCTCGTGGACGTCTACCGCCTCCTCGCGGCGCGTTGCGATTATCCGCTGCATCTCGGACTCACCGAAGCGGGAATGGGCATGAAGGGTATTGTCGCGAGCACCGCCGGGCTTTCGATTTTGCTCGCGGAAGGGATCGGCGACACGATCCGCGTATCGCTCACGCCCAAGCCGAACGGCGATCGAACAGAAGAAGTCCTGGTCGCGCAACAGATCCTCCAGTCGCTCGGACTTCGGAGCTTCGCCCCGCAGGTGACGGCATGTCCGGGCTGCGGCCGTACCACGTCGACGTTCTTCCAGCACATGGCGGAAGACATTCAGACGTACATTCGCGAGCAGATGCCGGTATGGCGCGATGAGCGTCCCGGTGTGGAAGAGTTGAAGGTCGCGGTGATGGGGTGTGTGGTGAACGGCCCGGGTGAGTCCAAGCACGCGAACATTGGCATCTCATTGCCTGGCACGTTCGAGGAGCCGAAAGCGCCGGTATACGTGGATGGGAAGCTCTTCACCACGCTGCGCGGCGACACCATCGTCCACGATTTTTTGGGAATACTCGAGGAGTACGTGGCGTCGCATTACACACTCCGCGCGCGGGAGACGGCGGGCGTGTGAACCGGCGCGTCGAGCTCAGCTCGACGCGTGCGCCGGATCGCCGGCTGTGATCTCGAGGTCGGCGACCACGTCGCTCAGCTCGCGCATGATCTCTCCGTTGAAGCCGATCTCGTTCAACCGATCATAGACGCGGCGGTACCAGCGAACCGTCGCCCGTTTTCCGCCGTTGAACCGATTCCACACCGTATCGGGGTCGATGGTGCGGCGCAGGTCGGAGAGAATCGCGCTCGCGTTGTGCAGCTTGTCGGCCGCACAGACCCAGCGCGCCGGCTCGCTCGCCGCCACCAAGCGCTCGAGGTAATCGTCCCGGCGCTCCTCGTGTGAGAGCTCGACGCCGTCATCGTCGACGCGACGGTGTGTGACCGCGAGTACCGTCTCGAGGACCTCGCTCCCGAATTTGTCGCCGATGCGCCGCTCGAGCATGTCGCGGGTGTACGCTTCGCGCACGCAATCCTCGATCACGTCGTGCAGAATTCCGGCGACCACAGTCTGATCATCGCGCTGGTAGCGCGTGAGAATGATCGCGACGTTGGCGGGATGCGTGACGTACGGTAGCCGCGTGCCTTTCCGCACCTGCTGATCGTGGTGCTTCGCGGCGAACGCGAGCGCGTGATTGATCCGGTCGGAGTATCCGGTGGTCGTCATGGGGAGAACTTCAGCCTATAGGCCGCAGCGAAGCGCGTCAACCACGACCTTCGCCCAAGAACCATCGCATGATGCGTTCGAGACCAGCGGCGTCCTGTTCGTCGAAGGTCGCGCGGCGCTCGGAGTCGATGTCGAGGACGGCGATCAGATCACCTGAGCGGTCGAACACGGGGACCACGATTTCCGATTTCGACCGGGCGTCACAGGCAATGTGTCCAGGAAAGCGCTCGACGTCGGGCACGATGACCGTTCGACGCTCGGCTGCCGCCGTTCCACAGACGCCCTTTCCGATTGTGATCTCGAGACAGCCGACGGTTCCTTGATACGGCCCGACACGAAGGAGCTGTGGCCCAACGACGCGATAGAATCCGGTCCACAGATGCCGGAAGCCGTAGTGCAGGATCGAGCTCATCGTCGACATCGCGGCGACGTCGTCGTCGATGCCGGCGAGCACGAGGAGGATTTGCGTATGCAACTGTGCGTACGCGCGGTCTTTGGGCTGGTGGCGCACGTCCAGAACGACTTCAGCCATGTGTCATCTCGAAATGGCGGCGGCGAGCTGCAGGTGCAACACGAGTAGAGCCATGCCCTGCACCATGATGCCTACTCCGGCGCCGACCGCGCTCAGGCGCTTGGCAAGCACCCACGCCGTGAGCGCGAGCGTCGCGCCAATCGCGACGTACCCGGCGTCGAATCCGATGTTCAACCACGTCATCCGATCGAGCCGCGTCGCGGCGGTGAGATCGAGAAGCGAGAGCCCGCGCCATTCGATTTCGGCGATCGCGCCGATCACCACGCCCCAGCCGGCCAGTTGCGCCGCGAAATGCGCGAGCAGGGGCGAGCGAGCTCGGCGGACAGCGAGTAGCACCGCGAGCACCGTCCCCGCCACGATCGAGAGTCCCGCCCACGTGAGCATTCGAAGCAGGTGCAACTGCTCCGCGTGAAGAAGGGATTCGGCGAGCACGCGTGTGATGCTAGCCGCGTACGGCTGCCGCAGGAAGTGGCGCGAAGCCGCGCGGCGTCAGGGCGTCGTGAGTGCGCGCATCTCCGCGGTACGCACAGGTCGCTGTGCGCGGGCGAGCCGCTCCGACGAAGGCAGTACCGGCGCCGCCGCGTTCCACAGCACAATACCGGCGGGGTTGCCACCCGCCGCCCGGACAGCTTCGATGGCGGCTTGGAGATCGCGTACGCGCGTATGCCCGATACGTGCGCACAAGATCGTGTCGGCGATAGGCAGCGCGCCGGGCAAACCGGCCGCCGTTTGCGCAATGGTCGCCACCACGATCATCGCGTCGTAGTGCCGTGCGAGCCGTGCGCCGTCCTTGCGTAGCAAGTCGGTCGCTTCGGCGATTCGCGGCGCTTGCGATATACCACTCGGCACGACGTCGATCGTCCGATCTCGACCGATGCGAGCTTCGGTGGCGACTTCCGACCACTCGAGCTCCCGACTCATGAGATCCGCGAATCCAGGCTCGGCGTGTGTGCGGAGGGCCGCGGCGACGGGCGCGGTGTGCGCGTCCGTATCGATGAGAATGGTGCTCCGTGCTTCGTCCGCGGCGATCGCGGCGATGTTCATCGCGACGACCGCGGCGAGGCGCGTGTCGTCGCCGGTGATCGTGAGTACCAGCCGGCTCGCGCCCGTGCGTGCCACGTGCAAGTACGACAATTGGTATCCGTCGGCGCCTGGATCGAAGTACGGAGGTGCCTCACGATCCGCGCTGCGGCGAACGCGATCGGGCGCGCGGGGGCGAGGCTGCACCGTGGCGAGCACGCGAACTCCGGTGAGCAGCTCGAGCTCGTGTTCATCGCTCACGCGTGGACGCCGTATCTCGTCTGCCAGTGCCCACGCGAATCCGAGAACGATTCCGAACACGAGAGCCGCACCGAGCATCGCGATCGGCGGCGCGTCGAGCCGCGCTTCTTCCTTCGCTTGTTCGACCTCGTGGTCGTAGTCCTTCGCTTTGTTGCGCGCGTCGCTCAGCGCCGCCGCCGCTTGCGTTTCCAAGGACTGCGCGGAATCGCGTTCCGCGATCCACGACGCGGTGTCGGCTGCTGGATTGGCTGCCACGACTTGCCGCGGCGTGGGGGCGGTCAGCCGCGCGATCTGCGCGCGCAGCGAATCGCGCTGCGCCTGACCGACGACCTGGATCGAACGTCCGATGTCGTCGGCGCGACCGGAGAGCGCCACGTACACGGGATCGGCCGCGCCGGTGGCGCCCAGCGCATCGCGGTCGCGCTCTACCGCGGACAGAGAATCGAGCAGCCCTTTGGCGCGTGCATTCCCCGCGAGCTGCGGCGACTCGCCGAGCGCGCGATAGCTTGCGCTCACCGGCGCAGTCTCCACTCGCGCGAGGAGCGCGTCGAGATCGTTGACCGCGTTGACGAGCGAGTCGCGCCGTGCCGTAACGATCGGGCCGAGCGTGTCGACTTTCGGCGCAGGTGCGGTTGCCGCGGTGCTGCGCGCGACGGCCAGCGACGACTCCGCCGCAGCGAGCCGGGTGCGCGCTTGTACGAACGCCGCGGTTAAGGGAGTTGTATCTGGCCGAACGGCCGCTGGAATGACCGGCGCCGGCGCGGCGCGACGAATTTGATGAGGGGCAACAATGAGCGCGACCGCTGCCGCGATCAATGTTGCGGTGGTCGCCGCACCGACGAAGAGAGGACGGCGCACTGCATTCCGTGCTCGGGCGGTGAGCCACGCGGGACGCGGAATTGGCTTCGGGAACTCGCCCGTCATCTGCGGCATGCGAAGATACTCTCGGCGCTATTGGACCGTGATCGTGCCTTTCATGCCCATCGCGAGATGCGGTGTGCAGTGGAACTCATACACGCCGGGTTTGATACCGCCGAATGAGATGGTATACGTCTCGCCCGGGTTCATGAGCAGCGGACTCGAGAGCTCCGAGATCTTCTGATCCATGTTGGCGTCGAGCTGCGCCTTCGATTCGGGTGGAACCGTTGCCGGGTCGAATGAAATGTTGTGCGGACCGCCGCTCACCATGACGAACTTCACGGCGTCGCCGGGCTTGATGGTCACTGCGGTTGGCTCGAAGCGATAATTCTGTCCATCGTCGCCCAGCAGCTTGATCTCCACTGTTTGCCCGGTCGCGGGAATCTTGGACACGATTCCAGTCGCGGTCGCGGTCGGAGCGTGTGGAGTGGTCGTCGTATCCGACGACTTACGTTCGCCGCCTCCGCATGCATCGAGCACAAGGGCGGAAACGACAAGGGCAACAGCGTATCGGCGCATGCTCGGCCCTGGTGACACGCGTTTCGCTCCCGCCATGCGCGTGAAGACTCCTCCGTTCGTGAATCGGTGTACGAGCGCACACCGCATACTGATGCACTGACTTTCCTGATGGTCAGAACTGTGCCAGGAGCGACTGGTCGAGTGCGGCAGGATTCCCGAGGTACACAAAGCGGAAATCGTGCATGTACGTCACGGCCACGCGGCGGACGTCGTCGGGCGTGACCCGGCGCAGATCGTCCACGAATCGGGATGCCGCGCGATAGTCGCCATCATAGATCTGCGCGCGCGCGAGGAAAGCCGCCTGGTCGTGGTCGGTCTCGTTCTTCAGGAAATAGTCGGTGATGAATTGCTGAACCAGGCGCTCGAGCCCCGTCGGATCGATGAGCTCGCGCTGCAGGCGGTTGATCTCGGTTCGCATGAGACTGAGCGTCGTGTTCGGATCCACTGCCGTGACATAGACACCGCCATTCGCGATGGCGCGCTCGACGAACGGCGCATCGACTTCGTACGACAGATTTCGACGCGATCGGATCTCGGTGAAGAAGCGACCGGACAATACCGCAGTCGCAATCCGCAGCGCCCGGTAGTCGGGCGTCCCGGCGCGCGGACCGACATAGTAGCCGAGGATGTAGTTCGTCGGAAGCTGTGCCTGACGGAGGACGAGCGCCCGCCCTGTCTGCGCCGGCCCGCCGGGCGCGCGCCACGTGTAACTGCCGTGCGGCAATTGGGCGAGGGTGCGCTGCACGAGCGGCTCGAGGTGTTGCCGATCAATGTTGCCGACGACGACAAGGAGCATCCGCGACGTCACCATCTGCGTCGATTCGTATCGTCGCAACGCGCTGACGCTGATCGATCGAAGTGTGCTCTCCGTTCCGGTCGGATCGAAGCTGTACGGATGGCCGACGTACGCCAAGCTGTCGGCGAGGTGATTCACGAGCGGATCGGGATCGCTCAACTCGCCGCGCGCTGCGGTAATCAGGCGCGCGCGCACGAGCTCGACCTCGTTGGAATCGAGAGTCGGGGCGGTGATGCGATCGGCGAAGATCGCCCACGTCGAATCGAACCTCGTCCGGATGCAGGTGAATCCGAACGCGGTCCAGTCAGCGGACGGATCGATCGTGAACGTGCTGCCGAGCGCCGCGGTGATTCGACGAACCGCGGCTCCGGGAAACTGCCGCGTGCCACGCTCTGACGCTTCGAGCAAGAAGGACTCGATTCCCTGCGTGGCAGGCGAGAGCTGCTGGGTCCCGCCGAGGAGAAAGAGATTCGCCGAGACGACTTCATTCGAAGTATTACGTCTCAGAATGACCATGAGACCGTTGTCATTAAAGCTCGTTGTCTCCGTATCCGCCTGCGCGGCGAGGAGCGTCGGCGCGGCGCAGAGCGCAGCGATCGCCAGGAAGCGCGCGATCATGGGCGAGTTCCCGGCATGTCGAGCTCGATGAGCATGGCGGGCGTGAGCTTGAGGAGGCGCTCCGCGTCGGGGGAAAGCAGCACGCCAAGCACGTGCGGCTTTCCGATGATGTACGTCGTCGCGTAGTGGATCAGGTCTGACGGCGTCTGCTTCGCCATCGTATCGACGTAGCCATAGAAATAGTCGAGTCCAGTCACCGCCCACCAAAAGCCGAGTTGGTGCGCGAAGCCGGATGCCCGCTCGAGACTCAATTCGGTGCCGACGATTCGATTCTGCTTTGTGCCTCGGAGCTCCTCGGCGCTGAAGTATCCAGCACTGGTCACGCTGGCGAGCTCCGCGTTCAATGCCGCGATTGCCCGCTGCAATTTTTCCGGTGTCGTCTCGCCTTCGATGGTGATCGGACCGACGTGATTCTGCGTGTAGTAATTGACGCTGATCGATTGAAAGAGGCCGCTGTCGACGAGCTTCCGCTGAAAGCGGGACCCGGGCTGGTTGAGCACATCCGAAAAGACGTCGGCGGCGTACGTGGACGCGGGGTCCTGGCCGGCACTCGGCCCCTGCCACTGGAGCATGAGCACAACCGTGCCGCCGATTGGCTGCTCGACGACGACTGCGGTGTCGTGTGTCAGCGGCGGAATCGGCGGGACGGGGTCGACCACGAAGGGGTCAGGAGCTTTCTGCCATGCGCTGAACGTCCCACGAGCGAGCGCGAAGGCCTTGTCCGGCGTGACGTCCCCCGTGACGATGATGGCCGTGTTGTTGGGGACGTAATAGCGCTGTTGGATCGCGTGCATCTTCGCCGGCGTGGTGCTCTCGATGACGCTTCGTTCGCCGAGCGGGTTCTTGCGACTCCAGGCCGTCGTCCACAGCGCTTTCCCCATGGCCGTGGTGAACGTAAAGAAGGGGTTCGATTCGTTCCGATCATACTCGCCGATCACAACCTGCCGCTCGCGCTCGAGCTCGTCTTGCCGAAACAATGGCCGGATCAGCGCATCGGCGAGAAACGTCATCGCGCCGGCGATGCTGTCCGCCGGGACCGTGAGATAGTAATTGACGCGTTCTTCGGTGGTCGTTCCGTTGAATTCCGCGCCCAGCTCTGAGGCGCGGGCCACGAAGTCGTCCGGGTTGGGGTACGCTTGGTTGGCCTTGAAGAACATGTGCTCGTACAGATGCGAGAGTCCGGAGAACTCGGGGCTCTGCGTGAACGAGCCATTCTTCACGTCAGCCTCGATGGTCACGAGCGGAACGGCGTGGTTCTCGACGACCATGACATCGAGCCCGTTGGGCAGCGTGAGGCGTTTGATGTGCTGCTCCAACTCCGCGCGCTGTGCTGGCAGCGCGGCGGCGAGGACGAGCAGCGCGGCGGCGCGCGCGCGAATCGTGCGAAATGGGCTGCGCCGCCGTGGCGGCGTTGGACGGTCCGATATTTCTTTCACCATTGACATGACGAGTTCCGATTCTCGAGCTATCTCACGACTCGCGACCGCGCTCGATCCGGCACATCTGCACCGGAACGAGCCGCTCGCTCCATACACCACCTTCCGCATCGGCGGCCCCGCCGACCTGCTGTTCGAGTCGACCTCGGCCGACGCTCTTGCGAATGCCGTGCTCGCGGCACGACAGACCGGTGTACCCTACTTCGTCCTGGGACTTGGCGCCAATGTACTCATTGGCGATCGCGGGTTCCGTGGTCTCGTGATCCGGAACGTCGCCGCACACCACGAGTTCCGTGAAGCGGGGGAGTCGTGCTCGGTGCGCTCGGAGAGCGGCGCGACGATCAAGGCTCTGATCCAAGAATCGGTGGCTCGCGGCTGGTCGGGATTGGAGCACTACGTTGGAATTCCGAGCACCGTCGGCGGCGCGATCTGGCAGAATCTGCATTTCCTTTCGCCGGCGCCCGAGCGCGAGCGCACGATGTTCATCGCCGAAGTGTTCGAGTCGTGCGAGATCGTCTCGCAGGAGAACGAACGGAAAACGGTGGATGCGGCGTACGTGCGGTTTGGCTATGACGATTCCGTCTTTCACCACCGTCGTGACGTGGTGCTCGCCGCCACGTTCAAGCTCCAGCGACAGGATCCCGCGGTGCTGCACCGCATCCTGCAGGAAAATCTCAGTTGGCGCGGCGCGAAGCATCCGTGGCTCGACTGGCATCCGAGCGCGGGCTCGATCTTCAAGAAGATCGAGGGTGTCGGCGCCGGGCGGCTCGTCGATCAGTGTGGACTCAAGGGCTTTCGTCACGGCGGCGCGCAGATCTCACACCTGCACGCAAACATCATCGTCAACTTGGGCGGCGCGACGGCGAAAGACGTCCGGGAACTGATCGACATCGCGCAGGCCACCGTCGAGCGCGAGTGCGGCGTTCACCTGGATCCCGAAATCGGGTTCATTGGCGAATTTTAGAGAACACTAAAAGGACGCGCCGAAGCCGAACACGAGCCGCCAGCGCGCCGGATGATCGATCGGCCGGGCGACTCCGAGGTGAAGGATGTCGGAAAAGAGCGTGATGCCGGCGCCGACTGTCGTGCGGACGCCGTTCGTCGCCGTGGACACGGGCATCGTGTCGCCGGGCGCTCCGAGCGCGCGAACAGCGGCGATCGCGCCCGGCGACGAGAGCTCAGTCCATCCACCCTGCACGCTCGTCGCGATTCCCGGACTGAATCCCGGGATGTAATAGTTGCGCCAGACGTGATTCGGCGTTTTCCACAGCGGAAATCGGTAGCTCGCGAAGCCGCGGAAGAGCGCCGCGCGATCGCCGGCGAACTGCTTGTAGTCGTATCCCGGCAACGCTTCGTTGCCGCCGATCTCGAAGAGCTGCTGTGGCGGAGGATGTGCCCCGAGCAACAAGCCGCCGTCCGCGTGCATCGCGAACGACACCGGACCCACGTAGCGCCGCGCCGCGAGCGAGAGTTGCATCCGCTGCCAATCGAGATCGCCGCGGCCAATTTCATAGTGCAGGTGAGCACCGTATCCCGGCTCGACGAAATCGCCCGAGACATTCGGATGAAACTCGAAGTCCGCGGCGCCGAGCGCATAGTGGCCATCGAAGGCGCCACGGTTCAGGCGAAACGGAGTGGCGCCAGGGACGATGCCGCGTGTGAGGCGTGCGCGCTCGGCGCGATCGCTTCCGAAGCCGACCTGCGTCGTGACGAGTCCTGTGTTCACCGACCCGAGGATACGCGTGGCGGAGAGCATCGCCGAGCGGCGATCCACGTAGTCGAAGTTGTCGACGGAGCCCAGGAGCGCGACGATGCCCGGGTCATCCTCGAGCGGAAGCGTGAAGTCGTTGGTGTTCGCCAGCGCGCGTTCGCCGCGCGCCGTGATGATCCAATCGGCGGGCTGATACGTGACGAAGCCGCCGCCGCGCGGCGTCGATTCGGTCCACGCCCAGCCGAGAAATCCGCCGATGCTGAGTCCCGGCGCCAAGCTGCGAAAATCCAGCGACGGCGCGACACCGGTGAAGAGGCCCTCAACACGGTTGAACCTGAGAATGCGGCTGGTCGTCGCCGGGAACAGATTGACGCGCGGCGGCCCATCCGTCCGCCAGACGTCGGGCGCCATGTCCGCGAAATCGTCCGCGTGAACCGATTCGGTTTGCTGGCCGATTTCGCGGTCCCAGTCATGGAACGCCGAGATGCTATCCGATGGAGCCCAGCTCACGGTGATGCGCCGCCACATCGTCGAATCGGAGTTCGTCGCGCCGGTATCGGTGACCGAAAGATCCGAGAACGTCGACACGAGCCGGAGAATCGGGCGGTTCTGCGACATGATCGGAAAGGCCGCTTGAAACTCGCTTCGTTGGAACGCCGGCAGCCAATACGCTCCGCCGACTTCAGCATTTACGAATTCCACGTACGCGACGGCCACCACACCGGACGTGCGCAGCACTCTTTCGCTCACGCTCGGTCGGCCGCCAAGGATCACGAACTGACCGCGCATGCGGATGATCTGATGGCGCGTCGCATCCAGGTCGATCTCGCCATCGAAGGCGCCGAGCCGTGTCGCGCCGCGAAAGTACGGATGAACGCGCACACGCACGATCGGAATTGATCGTGCACCCTCGTGCAGCGTGGCGATCGTGTCCCCGCCCGAGTAGCGGTAGAATCGGTCACGGTCCGATGCGAACGGGTGCACCGCCGTCAGCGTATTGTTGATTCGCCGCCGATCGGAGAAGTACGCGCCGAGCGTCAGGCGATCACCGTAGAGCGTTGGCACCGTCCACGCGTGCACGATGCTGAGAATCGAATACGGAACGCCGATGCTCTGTGATCGGTAGCCCACGACGTGCAGGTCGTACACGCCGCCGCGTGTCCATTGTGCGTTCGCGGCGAGCTGCTCGATTTCGGCGGCATGCTCGCGCCCGAGCGTGTCTCGAACCATCAGCGACATCTCCGTTTCGACGCGGCCGTCATAGCCCCGAAGTGCTGGCGGCGGCTCGCGGTTCGCGGCCGCGGCGGCCGCGACGAAGTCGCGAAGCGCCGGGGTGGCGTACACGGACTCCGCGCTCGTTGCTGTCGCGAGTTGTGCAATGAGCAGGAGTGTCAACATGTGCGCGTGGTCCGACGCGGCCGTGCTACGACGCGGGTGCGCTGAGTGCGTCCAGCCGTTCGCTCGCCGTACCCCATGCGTCGAGCGCGCGTTCCAGCTCGCTCTTTCGGCGTTCCAGCTCCGCTCCGAGATCAGAGGCACGCGTCACGCCGTCAGCATCCATGTAGAGATGTGGGTCTTCCAGAACTCGCGTGATCTCGTCAATACGGGCTTCGATCGACTGAATCGTGGCCTCGATCTCCTCGACGTTTCGCTGTAGCGCGCGGAGGGCGGTTCGTGCCTCTCGATTGGAATCGTCCCGTCGAGCGGTTTTTCTCTTCTCCGCCACGCGCCGGAGCGACTCCTCTTCCGCTGAACGTATTGCGGCGGCGTGCTCGCGCTCCGCGGACACCGCTTCCCACTCCGCAAAGTTTCCGTCGAAATCGATGATGTGGTGGTCGTGGAGCACCCACACGCGGCTCGTCAACGCACGGAGCAGCTCACGGTCGTGGCTCACGAGCAGCACCGTGCCCTCGTATCGCTCGATCGCGTCCTCGAGCGCCTCGATCGATTCGACGTCCAGGTGATTCGTCGGTTCGTCGAGTATCAGGAGGTTGGCGCCGCTGAGCATCAGCATCGCCAGCGCCACCCGTGCCCGTTCGCCGCCGGAGAGGGTATCCGCGCGACGCTGCACTTCGTCGCCCGAGAACCCAAAGCGCCCCAGGTGACCCTGCACGAGACGGCGATCCCACGTCGGCCGCAGGTCGTTGATCACATCAAACAGCGTTTGATCGAGCGGTACCTGCGCGAGATCCTGCCGATAGTACCCGACCGTGATCCCGCCGCCGACGCGAAGCGTGCCCGAGGCAATCGCGTGCTCGCCGAGCAGTGCGCGAATGAACGTCGACTTGCCGGCGCCATTCGGCCCGATCAGGCCGACGGTATCGCCGCGCATGATCGTGGCAGTCGCGTCCTGCACGAGCACACGGTTCTCGACCGCGACCGTCGCGTGCTCCGCGATCAGGACACGATCACCGCCACGCTCACCGGGCTCGAACCGCACCGACATCGTGGCATCATCAGTGGCCGGGGCACTCAGTCGCGGCAGCCGATCGAGCCGCTTGCGACGACCCTTCGCCTGCTTGCTGTTCTGACCGGCGATGTTGCGCGTGATATAGTCCTGCTCGTTCGCGATCTTGCGCTGCTGTTGATCGAACTGCCGCTGCTGCGTGAGGCGGCGAAGCGCCCGCTGCTCGACGAACGGCTCGTAGCCGCCGGCATACGGCATCGCGGTGTCGCCCTCGAAATGCAGCACGTGATCGACGACCGCCGCGAGGAACGCGCGATCATGGCTGATCACGAGTACGGTCGCCGGCGACGACGCGAGGTATTCCTCGAGCCAGCGCGTGGTCTCGAGGTCCAAATGATTTGTCGGCTCGTCGAGCAACAACACATCAGCGGGGCTGACGAGCTGCCGCGCGAGACCGAGCCGGCCGCGTTCGCCACCGCTGAGATGCGCGATCGGCGACTTGCGCGCAGCCTGCGGGTCGAAGCCCAGGCCGTGAAGGACGGCATCTACGCGAGGCGCGATCTCGTAGCCTCCCTCGCGCTCAAATCGCTCCAGATCGCGACCGTAGCGGGCGAGCGCCGACTCGCTCGAGTCGTGTTCCAGGCGCGCGGCCTGGTCCACGAGTGAACGTTCGAGCGCCAGAAGTTCCGCGAACTGGCCCGCCGCCGCTTCCCAAACCATGGTCACGTCGCCGAAGTCGCGGTGCTGCTCGAGGAGCGACACCCGAATACCGGGCTGCCTCGCGATCTGTCCTTCCGTCGGCGCCATCTCGCCGGTCAGCAGTCGGAACAGAGTCGTCTTTCCGGTGCCATTCCGGCCCACGATGCCCCAGCGCTCACCAGCCCCTACTGTGAACGTGATGTCGCGAAACAGTAGCGTCGCGCCGAATTCGACCGAGGCACTCGAGACCGCGAGCTGCGTCATTTGCCAATCCAGGACTTCCAGTCCTGCTCGGCGAGTCCCACCGTGAGCGCGTTCCCGTTGCGCACGAGAGGCATGCGAAGCAACTGCGGCTCGTCGCACAGCTTGTTGAACCAGCCCTCATCCGACAGCCGCGCAGCGCGCAGTCCGAGCTCGTCATATCGCCCGGACTCGCGATCGATCAGTTTATCGAGACCGAATTTCTGCACGAACCGCTTCAGCTCGCCCGGCGATGCCGCACGCTCATTCAGGTCGACGAAATGCGTCTTGACGCGACGCTCCGAGAAAAAGCGAAGCGCCTTCCGCGTGTCGGCGCTCTTTTTCACGCCGAATACCTGAACTTCGATCGCTGATGTCACGCAGCGAGTATACCTATCGCCCCGCGTGGTGGGTACCGGGAGGCCACGCGCAAACGCTTTGGGGCAAGTTCTTGCGCCCCAGGCCGCCGCTCGCGACGCGCGTGGAGCGTTGGGAAACTCCGGATGGTGATTTTCTCGACGTGCATCGGCTCGACGCGCCGAATGCGACGCACGACGCGCCGCGCCTGTTTTTCTTGCACGGCCTCGAGGGGACGATTCGCTCGCACTACGTCGCCGGTTTCTTCGCAGAGGCGCAGCGACGCGGCTGGGCGGCGGACCTCATGATCTTCCGCGGCTGCGGCGACGAGCCGAATCGCGCGCCGCGCTTCTATCACTCCGGCGAGACGACCGATCTGGCGTTCGCACTCGATCGCGTGATCGCGGAGTCGCCCGAGCGGCCCATCGTGCTCGCCGGTGTTTCGCTCGGCGGCAACGTTATGCTCAAGTTCCTCGGCGAACGTGGAGCCGGCGCGCCACCGCAGATCCGTGCCGCGGCTGCGATCTCCGTCCCGTTCGATCTTGAACGCGGCGCAAGACATATCTCGACCGGATTCTCGCGCATCTACGATCGCCATTTCCTCCGTTCGCTTCGCGAGAAGGCGCTCGCGAAGCTGCAGCGCTATCCGGAGCTGTTCGACCCCGCGGCGCTCGAGCGCGCGCACTCGATCTACGAGTTCGACGACGCGGTGACCGCGCCGGTGCACGGATTCGCCGACGCGCACGACTATTACGTTCGCTCGAGCTCTCTGCGCTTTCTGAGCGCGATTCGAGTGCCGACATTTTTGCTCAGCGCGATCGACGATCCGTTTCTGCCGAGCGACGTACTCGACGAGGTGCGGACGATCGCGGCCAGTAATCCGAGTCTCTCGGTCGAATTCACCAAGCGGGGCGGGCACGTTGGGTTTGTCAGCGGCCGCATTCCGTGGCGGCCGTTCTATTACGCGGAGTGGCGGGCATGCGAATACTTGCAGCGCACGCTGTAGTCGGCCCATGCTGACCAATGGCAGACGAGGCCTTCTCGCGAGAGCGTTAAATTGCGAGCCGCGGCCAGCACACTATTTCAGGACCCAGGACACCATATGGCGGCAGCACAGTTCCGACACACCAAGCGCGGTCCATTCCATCAGCACGAGAGGATGAGCATCGTCGCTCACGAGGGTGGCGCGTGACCGCCGTTTACCTCATGACCTTCATCGCCGGACTGTTGCTCGGCGTTCTGGTGATGATCTACGGCGTCGAGCGACCGCGCGAAGAGAACCCGGCCAGCGAGCGTTCATTCCGGCTCTCTCCGGCGGTTGCTGTACCGTTCCTGGTGATCTTCGGCGCGGTGGGATACATCCTCACGGGCCAGCAGACGAGCTCGGCGGCATCTCGGTTTGCTATTTCCATTGCCGTGGCGATCGTCGCAGCCGTCGTCGCGGCACGGCTCGTGAGGAAATGGTGGGCTGTAACCCCCGAGCACGACGTCGACGATGAACGGTACGTGCTCCAGGGCCATTTGGCTTGCGTGACCAAACCCATCGCCGACGGCGTTGAAGGAGAGGTGTCCTTCGAGATCGGCAATGAGCATCGGGTCCTCCGCGCGCGCGGCGTCGATCAGAGCGCGCTTGCGCCTGGCACGGACGTGGTCATCGAACGAATCGAGGATGATCTCGCTTTCGTCGAGGATTGGAAGGAAGTCGAGAAGCGGCTGTAAGCTGCGGAGGCGGACGCGATGTGGGACGCAGTCCTTTGTATTCTGATCATCGGAGGATTCTTCGTTCTCCGAGCGGTCTTCGCGACGATCTTTTTCCTTCTGCTGATTCCCGAAGGAGACCGGTGTCCAAACTGTGACGCGGTCACACTCCGCATCGAATCGCGCGGCTGGAATTTTCTGCTGCCCCGCATGCGCACGAGCTGGTGCTTCGAATGCGGGTGGCACGGTCTCCTGCGAAACGGGCCTCTCTCGCCGACCCAACCGCTCCCGTCTTCGGCCGAGCGACAGTCACCGCGCGCTGGCGGCGTGCAGCCTTAGCCACTCCGGCCAATTGCCGGTGAGCTCGAAGAAGTCGTCGAAGTAGACGAGTCCTCTCGACTCCAACTCGCCAATGAGGTCGCCCAGCCCGTCGCCCTCGCCGTAGATCGGACCAACCGCGATCAGATCTCGTTCGACGCGAAATTCGTCAGCCGTGAGGCCGAGCCGTTCATCGACCTGCTCGCGCGTGAGGCCGCTGCGCTCGTACGCCTCTCGACGAATGAATAGCGTCGGCGCGCCGTTCGCGATCTCGAGTGCCATGCTTCGACCCTCCGTGCTTCTGATGGTGGCGGCTGAATATACCACCGTCTCGAGAGCGCTCCCTCCAATCGAAGTACGCCCGTAGCTTTCCTCGCATGAGCGCTCCCGCCGACCCGCTGTTCACCGAAGCAACGTTTGACGTGATCGTCGTCGGCGCCGGTCACGCCGGCGCGGAGGCGGCCACCGGTGCAGCGCGGACTGGAGCGCGCGTTGCCATCGTGACGAGCGCGCTCGAGACCATCGGTCAAATGTCGTGCAATCCGGCGATCGGCGGCATCGCGAAGGGAACCGTCGTGCGCGAGGTCGACGCGCTTGGCGGAATCATGGGCCGCGCGACGGATCTCGCGTCGCTCCAGTTCCGCATGTTGAATCGGAGCAAGGGGCCGGCGGTCTGGGCGCCGCGTGCCCAGTGCGATCGTGGGTTGTACCGGCGCGCCGTCCGGACGCTGCTCGAGGAGCATGAGAACATCCAGACCATCCAAGGCACCGTGGCTCGCCTGATCCTCGACGAAGCGAACGGGCGCGTCTCCGGCGTCGAAACGCTCGAGGGTCGCCGCTTCGAAGCGCGCGCTGTGGTCATCACGACAGGCACGTTCCTCCGCGGCCGCATACACATCGGCACGGAGACGAAGATCGGCGGCGGCCGCGCCGGTGAGTCGGCGGCGACGCATCTCGCCGAGCAGCTCGACCGGCTGGGGCTCGTCGTTGAGCGATTCAAGACCGGCACTCCGCCGCGCATCGACGGACGTTCCGTCGATTTTAGACAACTCCAAAGGCAGGACAGCGAGATCGAACAGTTCGACTACTCGTGGTCCCACTTCTGGAGCGCGCCGCGCCGAACGTCTTCCGACACTCGGCATCCGGAGCAGATGCCGTGTTGGATCGCGTTCCTCGGCGAGCCGGGCAAGCGAATCATTCAGGAGAACATTGGGAAGTCCGCGATGTACGGCGGCGCGATTTCTTCGCGCGGCCCGCGGTATTGCCCTTCGGTCGAAGACAAGATCGTGAAGTTCCCAGCGGCGGAACGGCATCAGCTTTTCCTCGAGCCCGAGGGGCACGATACGTCGGAGCTCTACGTCAACGGGCTTTCGACGTCGCTCCCTTCGGCCGTGCAGATCGAGATCCTGCGATCGATCCCTGGCCTCGAGAATGCGCGCATGACGCGCGCCGGCTACGCGATCGAGTACGACTACTACCCGCCCACGCAGCTCGACGCGACGCTCGGCCTGAAGGCGCTCGCCGGTTTGTACTTCGCCGGGCAAATCAACGGCACGACCGGGTACGAGGAAGCCGCGGGGCAGGGCATCGTCGCCGGAATCAATGCCGGCCGGTTCACTCGCGAGGAGTCGCCGCTCGTCCTCGGCCGCGAGACGTCGTACATCGGCGTGCTCGTCGACGATCTCGTCACGCGAGGCGTCGACGAGCCGTATCGACTATTCACGTCGCGGTCGGAGTTTCGCCTCACGGTGCGACAAGACAACGCGCTGCGGCGGCTCGCGCCCATCGGAGCGGAGCTCGGGATCTATGACAGCGCGGAGCGTGCGACGATCGATCGGCGCTTTGCGCACGAGGATGAAGCGCGGAGACTCGCCGAGACGACGAGCATCCTCCCGTCGCAAGCCGAGCTGCTGCTCGATGCGGCGGGCAGCGCGCCGTTGCCGCATTCCGTGAAGGTCGCCGAGGTCGCGCGCCGGCAGAGCGTCTCACTCGCGGAATTGTTGGTGGCCGCGGGCGTGGAGCACGAGCTCGCACCGGATGCGATCATCACGACGGAGCTCGAGCTCAAGTACGAGGGCTATTTCGCGCGCGAGCGGGATCAGGCGGCGAAGCTGCGGCGGATGGGGCAGTTCGCGCTGGGCACCGACACGCCGTACGGCGAGATGCAGTCGCTGTCGTTCGAGGCGCGGCAGAAGCTCGCGCACATTCGGCCGTCGACGCTCGCGCAGGCCGCGCGCATTCCCGGCGTGAGCCCGACGGATCTTCAAAATCTCGTAATAGAGATCGAGAAGCGCCGCCGGCGTCTGGCGGACGCCGCATCATAGCGAACGTGCACGGAACTTCTCTCCGTGCGTGTGGTAGGCAATAAGTAGCAACATGCTACTTATTCCGCGCACGACCTTTGCGGTCACGTGTCTGCGCTTTTTCGTACGGAGATTCATGATGCTGAACTTTCGATCGGTGCTTGCAGTCATCGCCATTGCGTTCGGAATCGCGACGACGGCCAACGCCCAGATAGCGACGTCGATGCGTCCCGGCCCGCAGATCGCGACCACAGGCCGTGGTGAGGCGCGGGTCACGCCGGATCGCGCCACGATCTTCATCGGCGTGCAGAGTCGGGCAGTCACCGCGGCAGTGGCGGCGGCGGAGAACGCGCGCAAGCAACGCGCAGTGCTCGACACGCTCAAGTCGCTGGGCTTCGCGGCGAATCAACTCTCTACCGCGAACTACAATGTGTCCCCTGAGATGACGTACCCGAGCGCCCCGGGCCAATCGCCACGGGTGACCGGCTACACCGTGACAAACACGGTGCGCGTCGATGCGCGTCGAATCGAGGACGTTTCGAAGGCGATTGACGGCGCGCTCGCTAAGGGTGCGAACGAGATCTCGAGTCTGCAGTTCTACTCGAGCGTGGCGGATTCGGCGCGCAAGGCAGCGCTGGCGGACGCCGTCGCGAACGCTCGCGCGGACGCGGAGGTGCTCGCCCGCGCAGCGGGAGGTTCCTTGGGACCGCTCCTGGAGCTTTCGACTGGCTCTCTACCGGTTCAGCCACTGGATGCGCCGGCAGCTCGCGTCATGGCCGCGGCGCGGCCGACACCAATCGAACCGGGTGAACAGACGGTAGACGCGACGGTGAGCGCGCGCTGGGCGTTCGTTTCGAAGTAAGTCCAAGCCTTCAGGGGTCCGTCGAACGTCGCACGTCGAGCGGCTGCGACGTGCCACGTGGCACATTCGAGTTTCGGCGAGATGCGCGTGTGCCACGTGGCACATCATGGGATACCCGTCGCATCGCGGCAGAATCGTTGTATACCGCCCCTGGCGGGAATAGATTGGCGCGACTGGCATAGTCCGCCGGGAGATGTCTCTCCGCGCGACGGAGTCAGTCGACCTCCAGCCTCACCATCGTGGCACGCGTTATCGCGATTGCGAACCAGAAGGGCGGCGTCGGCAAGACCACCACGGCCGTGAACCTCGCCGCGAGTCTCGCCGCTGCCGAACAACGCACTCTCCTGATCGACGGCGATCCGCAGGGCAACGCGACCAGCGGAATCGGCGTTCAGAAAGACCAGATCAGCGGAACCGTCTACGACGTGCTGATCGGCGAGCGCAGTCTAGCCGACTCCACAATACATCACGTCCATTTCAAGGCGCTGGACGTCGTGCCCGCCACCCCAGACCTCGCCGGGGCGGAAATCGAGCTCGTGGAGCGGCGTGACCGCGAACGCGCGATGCGGCATGCGGTAACGGCAGTCAAGAATCGCTATGACTTCGTGCTGATCGATTGTCCGCCGTCGCTCGGGCTGATCACCCTGAACATGCTTGCCGCCGCTGACGCGCTACTGATCCCGCTCCAATGCGAGTATTACGCATTGGAAGGCCTCTCCCAGTTGCTCAACACGGTGCACCTGATCCAGCGCAGTGTGAATCCAGAGCTGGCGATCGATGGCGTGTTGCTCACCATGTACGACGCGCGGCTCAACCTGTCTCGACAGGTTGCCGCCGAAGCTCGAGAGTACTTCGGCAATCAGGTGTTCGACGCCGTCATCCCGAGAAACGTACGTTTAGCCGAAGCCCCCAGCTTCGGGAAGCCGATCATCCTATACGATGTCGCGTCCGTCGGCGCGCAAGCGTACGTAGCCGTGGCCAAAGAGCTGCTCGCGAGGCGCAAATGAGTGCTGACAAACCCCGGCGGCTCGGACGCGGGCTCGAAGCGCTCATTCCCGGGTCCGCTGCGCCAACGAGCGCGCCAGCCAGCGACCTTCAGCGAATTCCGCTCTCCCGCATCAGACCGAATCCCTTCCAGCCGCGACGAGAATTCGACCCGGCGGAGCTCGGAGAGCTCGAGGCATCGCTCAAGGCGAGCGGGCTCTTGCAGCCGATCAGCGTTCGCCGCAACGGCGATGCGTACGAGCTCATCGCCGGCGAGCGTCGGTTCCGCGCCGCAAGCAACCTCGGCTGGACTGAGATATCGGCAATCGTCCGCGAGTACGATGACCGAACCATGCTCGTCCTCGCGCTCGTCGAGAACCTCCAGCGCGCGAACCTGAACGCCATCGAAGAAGCACGCGGCTACCGGCGGCTCATCGACGATTTCCAGCTCACGCAGCAGCAAGTCGCGGATGCCGTCGGAAAGGACCGCACGACAGTGACCAATCTGCTTCGCATCCTCACGCTGCCAGAGTCGGTGCAGCGCCTGGTTGAAGACGGTGTCTTCTCGCCGGGTCACGCGCGAGCGCTGCTCGCTTTGACGGGCGACACCTCGCCGATCGCGGTTGCGAACGATGCGATCGCACGCGGATTGTCCGTTCGAGAGCTGGAGCAGCTCGTGCGCGAGCTGAGCGGTGCCGTTGAGCGCTCCTCTGAGTCGTCGTCGCGGTCACCGTCGTCCAGACCCACGCTTCCCAGTGGCGCATCCGATCCGGCGGTTCGCCGTATCGAGGATGACCTGCGCCGCTACCTCCAGACCGACGTTCGCGTTCAGCTCTCGGCGGCCGAAAAGGGGAAAATCGAAATCTCGTTTTATTCGACTGAGGACTTGGATCGCGTTCTAGAGCTGGTCCTGCGTGAAGGCAGGAAAGATTTCTGATCATTCTCTGATCAGTTTCGCGCCATTATGCCGCCAGCCACCACTTGAGTAATCGGCTCTGCCGGCACCGAGCAGCAACCCCGTTCATCCGATTTATGCACATGATGCAACTATTTGATGTGCAACGTTTAAGGAAAATCTCATGAGCCGCGCTCGTCCGTTCTCCACAGCTCTCAACATCGTTGCTGCCCTAGCGCTCCTCGCTTGCGGCCACGACCGCGCGTCGCAGGCCATAGACTCAACTCATGCAGGGTCGAGCTTCAAGGTCGCACTGCTCACGCCCGGACCCATCTCCGATCAGTCATGGAACGCCGGCGCCTATCAGGGCTTGCTGCGGATCCGCGACAGCCTCGGCGCGCAGGTCAGCCACATTCAGACCAAGACACCGGCGGATTTCGAGGAAAACTTCCGGCAATACGGCGCGCAAGGATACACGCTCGTCATTGGTCACGGGTCGGAGTTCCAGGATGCGGCAAAGCGCGTCGCGCCGGAATTTCCGAAGACGACCTATGTGACGACGTCAGGCGCGACGACGGGTCCCAACCTCGCGGGTCTCTCGTTTGGCTTCGCGGAGCCGTCGTACTTCGCAGGTATGCTTGCGGCGTCCGTTTCAAAGACCGGGAAGATCGGTGCGATCGCGGGGCAGGAAATACCGCCCGTAGCCGAGAGCTTTCGCGCGTACGCCCAGGGAGCACGCGCCGTGAATCCCGCGATCAAGATCGTCACATCGTACATCGGGAATTGGGACGACGTGAGCGCGGGGAAAGAACAGGCTCTCGCGCAGATCGCCCAAGGTGTCGACGTCATATTTCAGAATGCTGATGCCGCCGGGCTGGGTGTGTTTCAAGCCGCGCGGGAACACGCCGGCACCTACGTGATCGGCTCCAACTCCAACCAGAACGGCGTCGCGCCGGATGTCACGCTCGGGAGCGTGGTGATCGATCTGCCGCTGGCGTTCCTCACCGTGGCAAAAGAAGTCAAAGACGGAACGTTCAAACCGGGGCTCGTCGTGTTGGGATCGGGCACGCGCGTCGTCACGCTGGTGCTCAACCCGACGCTCGCATCGAAGATTCCGAACACGATGCGATCGCGCATCGATTCGCTCCAGGCGGAGATGGTCGCGGGCAAGTTCCAACTTCCGGCGGCGAGCGACAGTAGCGCGCACGCAAAATCCTGAGATGGCGTCGCTCGCGCAACTCGCAGACTATTTGGACCGTACGCTCGACATCGCGAACGTCCCGGACTATCCGAGCGCCGTGAACGGCGTGCAACTCGCGAATGTGGGCGACATAGAACATGTCGCGACCGCGGTCGACTTCTCGAGCGCGACCGTCGCGGGCACGGTCGAGTCGGGCGCACGCATGCTGCTCGTGCACCACGGAATGTTCTGGGGCAGCGCACAGCCGATCACCGGGCATCGCCACGAGCGATTGCGCGCGTTGATCACAAACGACGTCGCGGTGTACTCCGCGCATCTTCCACTCGACATTCACCCGCAGCTCGGCAACAACCGACTGCTGGCGCAGCGGCTCGGACTCACACCATCGGGCGGCTTCGCGCGATATCAGAATATCGACGTCGGATTGAGCGGAACGAGCGAGGTGCCTACGGCACGACTCGTCCAGTCGGCCGGCGAGCTCGCGCGCGAGTTCGGCGGCGTGCTCGTCACGACGCCGTTCGAGAACGATCGCACGACGCGCGCGTGGGGAATCTGCACTGGCGCCGGAGCGGATTCCTCGACGCTCCGCGAAGCCGTGCAGCGTGGCCTCGATACGCTCATCGTCGGCGAAGGGCCGCACCACACGGCGGTCGAAGCACGCGAGTTGGGCATCGTCGTGTTGTACGCCGGCCATTACGCGACCGAGACACTCGGCGTGCGCGCGCTCGGCGACGTGCTCGCCGCACGCTTCAACGTGACGACCACATTCATCGACGCGCCAACCGGCCTGTGACAACGACGCGCGACGACGACGCGCTCGCGCTCGAGAGCATCACCAAGCGGTTCGGTGCGGTCGTGGCGCTCAACGACGTGTCATTGCATGTGCGTCGCGGAACGGTGCACGCGTTGCTCGGCGAGAACGGCGCCGGTAAGACCACGTTGATGCGCATTGCGTTCGGGCTGATCGCGCCCGACTCGGGACGCGCTCTCGTTCCCGGGCGAACGCACGCGATTCGGTCTGCCGCGGACGCGATCGAATCCGGCTTGGGCATGGTGCACCAGCATTTCACGAACGTGCCGGCGATGACCGTCGCGGAAAATGTCGCGCTGGGCGGGCACGGGTCTTTTCACGCGAATGCCGCGCGCGCGCTGGTGGCGCGGATCGGCGCGCAGACTGGACTGGTGCTCGATCCAGACGCGCGAGCGGGCGACCTGCCAGTCGGGGCGCAGCAACGTCTCGAGATCGTGAAAGCGCTCGCGCGCGAGGCGCGGTTGCTCATTCTGGATGAACCAACCGCGGTGCTTGCGCCCGCGGAGGCGAAGGAGCTTCTGCGCTGGCTCAGTGATTTCGCGAGCCGAGGGAACTCGGTGGTGCTGATTACACACAAACTGCGCGAGGCGCTCTCTGTCGCTGACGACGTGACGATCTTGCGTCGCGGTGAGCGTGTACTCTCGGCGAGTGCGTCGACGCTGGACGAGAGCTCGGTCGCGGACGCATTGCTCGGAGAAGCGATGGAACGCGGCGAGACCAGTGCGCATCATCGCCACGCACCGCGCGGTGACGCGTGCGTCGTAGCCGCCGAGGAAATCGAGCTGCGCGATGATCGCGATATCGTGACGATTCGGGGAGCGTCATTCGAGATTGAGAGCGGGGAAATCCTCGGAATCGCGGCCGTGGAAGGCGCCGGACAGCACGAGCTGCTGCGTGCACTCGCTGGCCGCCTAGCGCCGAGCACCGGCCGGCTTCGCATTCCCAATCGCATCGGCTTCATTCCGGAGGATCGTCATCGCGACGCGCTGGTGCTCGAGTTCGAATTGACCGACAACGTGGCGCTCAACGGCGCGGGACAACGGAGCGGCGTCATGAACTGGGGTTCGATCAGTGAGCGGACCGACGTGATGATTCGTGAATTCGACGTTCGTGGCGGGACGCACCGCAGCAGGGCGAGCGAGCTCTCAGGCGGCAACCAACAGAAGCTCGTGTTGGCACGCGAGCTCGATGGGTCGCCGCCACTGGTCGTCGCGGAGAACCCGACTCGCGGGCTGGACATCCGGGCCACGGACGCGGTGCACGGCAGGCTGCGTGCGGCGTCGGTGAGCGGCGCGGCCGTCGTTGTGTACTCGAGCGACTTGGACGAAGTGCTCTCGCTGGCGACGCGCGTCCTGGTGGTGCACGCCGGCGTCGTGCGCGAGTGCCCGCTCGACCGCGAGGTGGTGGGTCGAGCGATGCTGGGGGTGGCATGACGTCGGCGGCACTGGAGGATCGCGTGCTGGATTCGCATCCGGCGCGCTGGCGGGTTCTCGCGATTCTGTCGGCGGCCGAGCTGCTGGGTATGTCGCTGTGGTTCGCGGCGAGCGCCGTGGCGCCGCAATTTGCCGCGCGGTGGTCGTTGACGCCCGGCGAGACCGCCTGGCTCACCACGATCGTGCAGCTCGGGTTCGTGTGCGGCACGGCCGCGGCGGCGCTGTTGAATCTCGCCGACGTGCTGCCGTCCAAATCCTATTTCGCCATGGCGGCCGTGCTTGGCGCACTCGCCAACGCTGCGCTCGTGAGGAGCCCGAGCTACGGCACGGCGCTCGCGCTGCGCTTCATTACCGGATTCTCATTAGCAGGCGTGTATCCGCCGGCGATGAAAATGGCGTCGACGTGGTTTCGCGCGCGCCGAGGTTTGGCGATCGGCACCGTCGTGGGCGCCCTGACGGTTGGCAAGGCGACGCCGTACCTGGTCCACGCGATTCCGAATGCGGGCGCCTCGACCGTCGTGCTCACGGCGTCGGCGTGCGCCTTCGTCGCCGCGCTGCTGGTCGCATCCATGTACGTGGATGGACCGTACCCTTTTCCGCCGCGGCCATTCTCGTGGGGGCTCGTCAGCGCGGTATTCGAGCGGCGCGCCTGGCGGCTGGCGACGGGCGGATATCTGGGCCACATGTTCGAGCTGTATTCGTTCTGGACCTGGATCCCGGTGTTCATCGGCGCGAGCGTCGCCGCGAACGGTGCACCACGCACCGTGAGCACCGACAGCGGCGTGTCGCTCATCGCGTTCGGCACGATCGCGATTGGTGGAATCGGCTGCGTATGGGGCGGGCTCGCCGCGGATCGGCGCGGACGCGAGCGGCTCGTGATGCTCGCGATGGCGTTGAGCGGGACGTGCGCCCTGCTCATTCCCTTCGCGTTCGGCAAGTCGCTCTGGATCCTTGGACCGCTCGCGTGGGCGTGGGGATTCTTCGTCATCGCCGACTCGGCGCAATTCAGCACGCTCGTCACCGAAGCCGTTCCGCCACACGCGGTGGGTACGGCGCTCACACTCCAGACGTCGCTCGGATTCTTGCTGACGATGGTGTCGATCCAGCTCGTCCCGCCTCTGGTGGCGATGGTCGGCTGGAAGTGGGTGTTCCCGGTGCTCGCGCTCGGACCGGTGTTCGGAATCGCGGCGATCCGACGACTGCTCGCGTTCAAGCGGAGCCTCGTGACGGCGTGAGCGCATGCCCGCGGTGAGCGAACTCCGGATGGGGCGCCTCCTGGCGCCGACGCTCATCGCGGCGCTCGTCGTTGCGACGGGCGTGTTGCTCGCCATTGGCGGCTATGATGTTGGTCGCGCCGCCGAGGCGCTCGTCAACGGGTCGGTCGGCTCGTGGTACGCGATCGGATCGGCGACACTCGTTCGCGCCACGCCACTCATTCTCACGGGATTGGCCGTGGCGCTCGCGTTCCGCGCGGGCGTGTTCAATATCGGGGCGGAGGGGCAGTTTCTCGTCGGTGCGGCCGCGGCGGCCGCGATCGCGTTGACTCTGCCGAAGACACCCTCACTCATCCTGATCCTTCTCGCGTTGGTCGTAGGCGCGATCGCTGGTGCGGTGTGGGCGTGGATCGCGGCGGTGTTGCGGTCCCGGTTCCACGTGCTCGAGGTCATCAGCACGATCATGCTGAATTTCGTCGCCGCGTTTCTGGTGTCGTACCTCGTGCGTGGGCCGCTCCAGGAGCCGACACACGTGTATCCGCAGACCGAATCCATCGTCGCGGCAGCGCAACTTCCGCGGTTCGGCCCGACGACGCGGCTGCATTTGGGATTCGTGCTCGCGCTGCTCGCGTGCGCGGTGGCGTGGTGGGCGGTTCGGTACACGGCGGCCGGGTTTCGCCTGCGCGTCGTTGGCGCGAATCCGAGCGCTGCTCGATCGGCAGGGAAGATCGACGTGGATCGCGTGACGACGCGCGTGTTCCTCCTCAGCGGCGCGCTCTCCGGACTCGCCGGCGCGATCGAGGTCTGCGGGGTGACGTACGCGCTTTACGAGAACATCTCGCCAGGATACGGCTACACGGCAATCGCCGTCGCGCTGCTCGCCCGGCTCGATCCGGCGGCCGTGATCGCGACGGGGATTCTCTTCGGCGCGCTCGAGGCGGGCGCCGGAGCCATGCAGCGCGACGCGAACGTTCCGTCCGTGGTCGTATCGGTGATCGAAGCCGGAATCATCCTGGCGCTCGTCGCCGCCGACCGTGCGCGCGCCATGCGGACGAGGAGCGCCGTGGCATGAGCGGCGGATGGTCGGCCTTTGTCGAAGCGACGGTGCGAACAGCCACGCCGCTCGGCCTCGCGGCCCTCGGTGAGCTCGTGGTCGAGCGAGCGGGCATCATCAACATCGGACTGGAAGGCGTGATCATCGCCGGATCGTTCGGTGCGCTCGTCGGCGCGACGCACGCGGGAATCGCCGGAGGATACGCCGCGGCCACTCTGTGCGGGGTCGGAGTCGCGTTCGCGTTCGCGATCTTCGCGGTCTGGCTGCGCGCCGATCAGATCATCACTGGAACGGCGGTGACACTCCTTGGCCTCGGTCTGGCCGGCACGTTGTATCGCGCGATGTACGGCGCGTCCGGTGCCGCGCTAACGATCCCGACGAGCCGAGCCCTCGCGATACCAATCCTTTCAAGAATTCCGGTGGTTGGCGCGGGACTGTTCGATCAGCCGATCGTCACGTATGTCTTCTACTTGATGACGCCATGCCTGTGGTGGTGGATGTATCACACCCACGCTGGACTTGCGACGCGTGCGGTGGGCGAATCGCCGAGCGCGGCGGAAGCGGCTGGTGTTCGCACGAACCGCGTTCGTCTGTGGTCGCTACTGTTTGGCGGCGCGGCCGGCGGACTCGCGGGCGGCACTCTCGTGCTTGCGCAAGCCGGCACGTTCGCGGAGGGGATGTCCGCGGGTCGGGGCTTTATCGCGATCGCGATCGTGGTGCTCGGCCGCTGGCACCCTCTCGGCGTTGGCATTGCCGCACTGGTCTTCGGCGCGGCGAGCGCGCTGCAATACGTTCTGCAGGCGCTCGGGCTCAACCTACCGTATCAACTCTTCCTGGCATTTCCGTATTTGCTCACGCTCGTAGCGTTAGCGGGCGTCGCTGGGCGCGTGCGCGCGCCTGCTTGGCTCGCGCGCGTCGATGAAGGCTGAGCGTCAGCAGTGGCGTCGCGCGCTCGTCCAACGCGCGTGCCACATACCATCGGCTCCGCGCTCCACGATCCCGTACGATGCGCTGTCGCCAAAATCGCGCGACACCACGAGTGTCGGCGTGCGGTTCTCACCGAGAAGGACGACAGCGACGAGATCGTGACTTTCGATCGTCTCCTCATCGCCGTAGGAGCGCTCGGAGTACGTCGTCGCGAACGATGAATCACTCCCACCAGGCTTTCTCTCGGCAATGAGGAGCGTGCGCTCCTGGAGCGGCGTGGCCTCTTGATTGATCTGGCGCGTGGTGTTGGCGATCAGTACCTGACTTCCGTCAGGTGTATCGAACCGCCACAACGCGGACACGACGAACGGCAACCCGGCGAACCGTCCAGCGGGGTCGTTCGGGAGCGCGGACGCGAGGCGCGCCACTTGAATGACGATCGCGGCGGAATCGGCACGGGTGAGCGACTCGGTGGAGTCGAGGCGCACCGGTGCGACCACGCCGCCGAGGAAGCCCACGTTCCATGCATGGGGCGGTGGCGCCGCACTGAGCGTGGCGGTGTAACAGCCGGTGGTGTCGATCACGTTTGGCAAGTCGGCGGCCTGCACTGTGCCGCTGCGACTGAACAAGCTGACGGATGCCGGGTGCGGGAGCGCCGCGATCTCGCTCGACGCGGTCGCGCTGTCCGGGAAATAGACCAGCGCGTCTGTCGGCGAGCTCCCAGCGACGAGAAGCAGTCTGCCTGCGCTGGCGTTCCAGCTACTGGCTTGCGGGATCGTCGTGCTGCTTTCCGGCTTCGCGACTGCTGTCACGGCCGATGTCGATTCGGCGGTGCCCGGCGTCTTGGCGCGCTCGCACGCGGCCGCGAGGAGCATGGCGCACAGGATCGGATGCAACCGGCGGAAGAGCATCATTCATCGTAATTTGGACTAGCTGATGCCCCAGTCAACGCCGCGGCGCCGGAACGTTCTGGAGACCTCTGCATGGCACATCCGCAACACGCCACGCCCCGCGAGCTGCCCAACGGCGAGATCCGCGCCGTCGTTCGTGCCCCGCTCATCGAGCGCCTGAGCTGGGCGCTATACGATTTTTCGAATACCATTTTCTCAATGAACGTGGCCACGCTGTATTTCTCGGTGTGGCTCGTCGAGGATCTCGGGGCATCGAACACCACCTACGCGGTGGCGAGCGCGATTGCGTCGCTGTTGGTGGTCGTCACGATCCCGGTGCTGGGAGCACTCTCCGACGTCCGGCGGCGGCGAAAACCATGGGTCGTTGGGTTCACGGTGGTATCGTGCATTGCGACCGCGGCGATCGGCGTCGCCGGCCAACGTCTGCCGCTCGTGGGGAGTGAAGTCATCGGCGGCGCGACGATGCCCGCCGGATGGCACGCGCACGCCGGTCAGCTCTTCTGGGTGCTTGCGGCCTTCGCGATCGCGAACTTCACGTACCAGGCCGCGATGCCGTTCTACAATGCGATGATGCCCGAGCTCGTGCCGCTCGAGGAGCAGGGTCGGCTGTCGGGCTTTGGCACCGCGCTCGGGTACGTGGGGTCGATCGCGGGTGTGCTGCTCGTGGTGCCGTTCTACAACGGAAAGCTTCCGCTGATCGGCGCATTGGGGGCCGGCACGATGCACGTGCTCCGCGAAGTGTTCCCGTTCACGTCCCACGGCGGCCGCGTGTCCACGTTCTTGCCGACCGGTGTGTTCTTCCTCCTGTTCTCACTCCCGTTGTTCTTCGTGTGCCGCGATCACAACGTGGCGCCGCGAGGCGCGCGCGTCGACTGGCGCAAGGCGTTCCGCGAAGTGGCGGCCACGATCCGCGACGCCAAGCGGCACCCGGGCACACTGCGATTCATCATCACGTCGTTCGTCTATCAGGACGCGATCGGCACGATCATCGGCTTCATGACGCTGTACGCGGTCAAGGCCGTCGGGTTCGACAAGGGCGCCGAGATCACGCTGTTCCTGGTGCTGACGATTCCGGCGATCTTCGGCAGCTACATCTTTGGCGTGCTGGTCGACCGCATCGGAGCGAAGCGAAGCCTCGCGCTCACGCTCCTGTTGTGGATCGTGCTGCTCGTCGCGATGATCGCCGTGCCGTCGAAGGGCGGATTCTGGATCGTAGGTCTGATGATCGGTCTCAACTTCGGCGGTGTTCCAACCGCGGAGCGGCCAGTACTGCTCAGTCTCGTGCCCGACGAAGAGGCCGGCCGGTACTTCAGCTTGATGCTGCTCTCGGCGCGGGCGGCGGCGATCGTTGGGCCGCTCATCTGGGGGCTCACCGTCGACACGCTCGAGCCGCGCCTGGGAACCGCGATCGCCTATCGGGCCGCCGTGAGCTCGGTCGCGGTGATGTTCGTGATCGCACTCATCCTCTTCCGCGGCGTTCCGGACAAGTCAGCCGCGCGGGCTTGAGATGTACGCGTTGCTCCGCGTGCTCGCCCGGTTGGCGCTCCGCTGGTACTACCGAGACATCGACGTCGAAGGCCTGGAGCATCTGCCGTCGCGCAGACCGTTACTGCTCGCCGTCAACCATCCGAATGCACTCGTCGACGCGCTGCTCGTCGGCTGCATCGTGCCGCGTCGCGTGATGATCACCGCGAAATCGACGTTGTTCGCGAATCCGATCGGGGCGGCGTTCCTGCGCTGGGTCAGCGTGGTTCCACTCCGGCGAGCGTCTGACGAGAGCGATTTGAGCGACACACCAAACCCGGCGCGGAATCGGGGGACCTTTGAAGCCGTGCACGAGGCGCTCCGCGGCGGCGGCGCGGTGCTCGTGTTTCCCGAGGGAATCACGCACGATGAACCGTGGCTCGCGCCGCTCAAGACCGGCGCAGCGCGCATGGCGCTTCACTCCAAGAAAGCGGGCGACGTTCCCGAGCTGACGATCGTTCCGATCGGGCTCACCTTCGAGCGCAAGGAAGCGCCGCGTACGCGCGTGCTCGTGCGCATCGGCGAGCCAATCGCGTTAGCCGACTGGCAACCGCCGCCTGGCATCGCGGCCGCGCAGGCGCTGACATCGGAGATCGAAGCGCGGCTTCGAGCCGTCACGCCGAACTACTCGAGCACCGACGACGCCGCGCGCGCCGTGCGGCTCGCGTCGCTCATCGCATCGATCTTTGACGAAGCGCCGCGCATCACCGCGGCTGGACGCAGTCTCGGCATCGAAGCCGCGATCGCGCGACGGATCAAACGCATGGAGGACGCCCTCGGCGGAGACTCCGCGCTTCGTGCGCGCGCGACGTCGCTCGAGGAGCGCCTCGATGCGCTCGGCCGCGACATCCGGTCCCGCGGCATTCTCGTCGAGGACGTCGCTATCTCGCGCGACATTCTTCCGGGCATCAAGTTCTCGCTTCGCGAGGGCTGGCTGTTACTCATCGGCGGCCCCATCGCGCTCTGGGGCTGGATCAATCACTGGTTGCCGATTCACGCGGCGCGCGCCGTGGCGATGCACTCCATCGACAGCGCGGCGGACCCCGCGATGCGGACGCTCGTTGCGGGATCTGCGTTCGTGCTCCTCACGTACTTCGCGCAATCGGCGGTCGTCTTCGCGCTCTGGGGCGGCTGGATGGCCCTCGCGTATCTCGTGAGCCTTCCGATCGCGGGCGATGTCAACTTCGTTCTGGCTGATCGCATCCGTCGTGTTCGCCGGCGCGCGCATGCGTACTTCGTCTTTCGCCGAGATCCCGCCCTACAGACGCGCTGGCTCGCGGCGATCGATGCGCTTCGCGCCGAGGTCGTGCGGCTCGACCGCGCGCTTGCGGACCGCTCGGAACCACCGGGTCAGTAGCGCTCGCCTGAGGGTGACGGGAGCGCCGGGCCGCCAAGGTCCCAGTGCCACGCTTCGCGGCGTTCTCCGGTGCGAGGGTCCTTGAGCGGTTTGTACTGCAAGCGCTCGAGCGGAAGCCCCGCCGACCGGCCGTACTCGAGCAACAGCTCGCGGTCGGTCGAGACCAGGTGTGCCATGCGCCGCCCTTGCCAGACGTGGCGATGCAGCCAGAGGCCGCCGTTCATGGCGTGCACCATCCCGTCGCGGCGTTTTTTGAATTCTTTGAATAACGGTCGTGCTCGCGTCATACCGGCGCGCGAGTCACTGGCAGGCCACGACTCCCGCCTGGGTTGCCGGCACCACCGCGGCGGCGTCGCCCACGAAGAGCGCGCAGAAATGCGGATACGACTGCGGATTCTGCGATGTGGCCGACCACCCTGTGGCATCGGCTTGCGTCACCGTCACCACGTCTCCGTGCGACGACTGGAACGCCAGCGAATCGAGCACGGCGCTGTACTTCGCGTGATCGTAGAAGTACGCCTCTTCCGCCGTCGTGAGGTTGTGGAGATCGCTCTTCATCGCGGCAAAGTGCGCCTTCCCCTTGGTCGCCGCGAACTTCGGAATCGCGATCGCGGCCAGAATGCCGATGATCACGACGACGATCAGCAGCTCGATCAGGGTGAACCCTCGGCGATGGCGCATGTGCATTTGACCGGCGGGAGAACGCGAACGTGGGATTGGATTCGGTCAGCGAGGCCGTGGGAAGGCCGGTCGACGTGTAGCGTGAGGGCAAAGCCGATGCCGGACTCAGGACTACAAACATAAATGCTTATGCTATAATGACTTCAGCAGTGCGACCCGGCGACCTCGCACGTCTGTTCCGGGCGTTCGCATCCTCGAATTGCGATAAGAATCGCAAGCTGCACACCGGGCAGGATGACCGAAGGCACGATCACTCGAGCTTCGTCGCGAGCCAGTTCTCGCCAATTCCGATCTCGACGAGCAACGGCACGGACAGCGTTGCGGCGTGCTCCATCTCGTGCTTCACGAGCGTTTGAACGTCCGCGAGCTCCGGACCAGGCACCTCGAACACCAGCTCGTCGTGCACTTGCAGCAGCATCCTCGCGTTCAGCCCACGGCTGGACAGCGCCTCCTGAATGTTGATCATCGCGACCTTGATCAGATCCGCCGCGGAGCCCTGGATGGGTGCGTTGGAGGCGACGCGTTCTCCGAACGCGCGGATGTTGAAGTTCTTTTCGCGCAGCTCCGGGATGTAGCGCCGCCGATTGAAGATCGTCTGCACGTAGCCGTGCTCGCGCGCGAACGCGACCATCGAATCGAGATACTCGCGAACCTGCCGAAAGCGCTCGAAGTACCGCTCGATGAACTCTTTCGCCTCGGCGTGCGTGATCTTGAGCTGCTGTGACAGCGCGTGCGGACCCTGGCCGTAGATCGTGGCGAAGTTGATCGTCTTCGCGCGCGCGCGCATGTCTTTGGTGACCTGTTCGAGCGGCACGTCGAAGATCAGCGCCGCGGTCTGGCGATGAATGTCGCCGCCGGACTGGAACGCCTGCACGAACGCGGGGTCGCCGGACAGGTGGGCGAGCAGCCGCAGCTCGATCTGTGAGTAGTCCGCGGCGAGAAAGCTCCAGCCGCGGCGGGGAACGAAGCCGCGGCGAATGTCGCGTCCGAGCTCGCGGCGAATGGGAATGTTCTGAAGATTCGGCTCGTTGGACGACAGGCGTCCGGTCGCGGCCACCGTCTGGCTGAACGACGTGTGCACGCGCTCCGTGCGTGGATGCACGTATCGAGGGAGCGCGTCGATGTAGGTGCTCTCGAGCTTCGACAGCTCGCGATACTCCATGAGCAGCACCGGAAGCTGATGCCCCTGATCGGCGAGCTGCTGCAGCACGGTGGCGTCGGTCGAGGCGCCGGTCGCGGTGCGCTTCAGCACCGGTAACTGCAGTTTGTCAAAGAGGATTTCACGAAGCTGCGGGTTGGAGTTGATGTTGAACTCCTGCCCCGCCACGGCGTAGATCTCCTGCTCGACGCGCTTGCGCTCGCGCTCGAACCGTTCTTTGAGCGACGCGAACCACTCGACGTCGATCATCACGCCGGCCCACTCCATCTCCGCGAGCACGGCGACGAGCGGCATCTCGACCTCGCGGAACAGCCGCGCGAGCTGGAGCGCCTCGAGCTGTGGCTCGAAGACTTGGCGCAGCTGCCAGGTCATGTCCGCGTCCTCGCACGAATAGTCGCGTGCGCACTCGATCGGCACCTGATCGAACGGGACCGCATCGCGGCCTTTCCCGCAGAGCTCCTCGAAGCTCGTCATCTTGTGATTCAGAAACTCGAGCGCGAGGAGATCGAGGCCGTGGGTGCGGCGACCGGGGTCGAGCACGTAGCTCGCGATCATGGTGTCGAAGTCCAACCCGCGCAGCGTCACACCGGCGCCGCGGAGGGCGAGCATGTCGTACTTCGCGTTCTGCGCGGTCTTCTTCACGTCGGGATCCTCGAGCAGCGCCTTGAGCGGCGCAGTCTCGACGCTGTCGATCGGCGGCAGGTTGTGCACCGGATGACTGCCCTGCGCGAGCGCGCGCGCGGCAATGCTCGCGGGCTCGGCGGCCTTTTTCGCTCTGCTCTTTTTCGGCGCTGGTTCGGCGGGCATGTCACCCAGTCCGAGCTCGCCTTGCGCTTCCGCGGGTTCGCGGTGCGCGAGCGGGAAGTAATAGGCTTCGCCCGGCGCGACCGCGATCGTGACGCCGACGAGCGCGCAGCGCATCGGATCGATGTCCTGCGGCGCGGTGGGATCGATCACGGTTTCTGTATCTACCGCGATGTACGGCGCCCGGCGTGCGCGCGCGATCGCCTTTTCGAGCGCGGGGAGGGTGTCCACTGTCTCGTAGTGGGTCTCAGGACGGGCCGGCGCGGCGGTGCTTGCCTCTTCCACCGGCGGCGGCGCCGCGGCGGCCGCCTGCTTGGCGAGTCCATGGAACTCGAGCTCCACATACAGCGTGCGCAGACGGGAGTAGTCCGGCTCACTCAATCGCATTGCATCGATGTCGATCGCGATCGGCAGGTCCTGGCGAATCGTGACCAGCTCTTTCGACAGGCGCGCCATGTCGCCCTGCTCGAGCAACGCTTCGCGCGGCCGCTTCTTCGTGAGCTCCGCCGCGTGCTCGAGAATGGTCTCGACGCTGCCAAAGGAGTTCACGAGCTCCTGCGCCGTTTTCTCGCCGATGCCTTTCACGCCCGGCACGTTGTCGGAGGTGTCGCCGAGGAGCGCGAGGTAATCGGTCACGAGCGCGGGCGGGACGCCCAGCCGTTCGCTGCCGTTCTCGACGCCGACCCACTGCTCTTCCACGCTCGCCGGTCCGCCGCGTCCGGGATTCAGCAGCCAGAGTCCCGGGCGCACGAGCTGCTGAAAATCCTTGTCGCCCGAGACGACGACGACGTTCACGCCGGCTTCGACCCCCTGCCGCGCGAGCGTGCCGATGACGTCGTCGGCTTCATAACCTTCTAATGCCAGAATTGGAATATGGTACGCATCGAGAATATCGCAGATGCGCTCCATGCCGCGATCGAAGTCCGACTGGAGCTCCTCGGTCAGCTTCTCGCGCGTCGCCTTGTAGGCGGGATAGCGCTCGTGCCGGAAGGACAGTCCGGAGTCGTGCACCCATCCCAGGTAGTCAGGCTTGTGCGTTTGCAGGAGCCGCTGGAGAAAGTTGACGATACCCCACGCGGCCGAGGTGTTCTCGCCGCGACTCGTCGTGAGCGGGCGCGAGATCAGCGCGAAGAACGCGCGATAGATCAGCGCGTATCCATCAACGAGAAAGAGGCGCGGGGACGGCGGCGGGGCAACGGGCGTCGGCGGCATGCGGTGCAGAAGGTGCGAAGGACGAATGACGAGCGCGCACCTGAAGATTAACCATCACCCGCGACGGAGTTCCGGAAAACAGCACCGCCCGCCATTGCGGGCGGGCGGGTGCAGGGTCTTGCGTTCGTAGAGGCGGCTCGCTCAGACCCGGACGACGTTCGCGGCGTGAAGCCCCTTCTCGCCAGTCCGGATTTCGAACTCGACTTCCTGACCTTCGGCGAGTGTCTTGAATCCTTCCATACTGATTGCGGAGAAGTGCACGAACACGTCTTCCCCGCTGTCCTGTTCAATGAAGCCATAACCCTTGGCGTCATTGAACCACTTCACCTTCCCTCTAGCCATGCGAGCTGCCTCCTACGGGGTGAATCGATCCTGCACTGCGGTGCTGGGCAAGCCGGCGGCTTGCGGGGCCCTATATAGGAACACTTTGCGCATTTGTCAAGCGACCGCGGAGCGACGTCGCGCGGTCGTATGGCTCCGAATCGCTTGCCTGTTAGACGGGGCGCGCTCGGCGCGTGTCGACGTGTTTGGATTCTGTGAATCTCGTTCCGACACACAGCGCGCCGCGCTCGCTTGCTCCGGCGAGAGGCGGCAGTTAGGTTCGCCGCGTGCCACCACGCGAAAATCTCGTTGGACAAATCATTGCCGGGTACACGCTCGAAGGCGAGGTCGGAGAGGGCGGCACGTCCGCCGTCTATCGCGCGAGCCATCCGGATCACGGAACCGTAGCCGTCAAGGTTCTGCGCGATAAGCTTCGCCAGGACAAGACCGCCGTCGCGCGTTTCCTCCGCGAGGCGCGTTACGGCGAGCGTGTCGTGCATCCCAATGTCGTGCGCACGATCGAGATCGGCGAATCCTCGCCGGGCATGCACTTTCTCGCGATCGAGTGGGCGAAGGGCGAGATCCTCGAGAAATACGCGAAGCGACAGGGGCCGCTCCCGCTCGACGAGGTGGTCGCGATCGTGACACAGATTGCCGACGCCGTGCATGCCGCGCACACCGTCGGCATCGTGCATCGAGACCTGAAGCCGGACAACGTCATGTACGATCCGGCGTCGCGTCAGGTGAAGCTGCTCGATTTCGGCATCGCCACGGACACCGACATCTCGCCGGAACAGCGCCTCACGCGCGCCGGCTTCTTCGTCGGCACGTTGATGTACGTCGCGCCGGAAGCGCTCTCTGGTGAGCTCGTGGGTCCGCTCGCCGATCAGTATTCACTCGCGACCATCGCGTATTTTCTCCTCACCGGCTGTCTTCCGTTTCCCGCGAAGACGCCGCGCGAGATGTTCTCGCAGCTCCTGTCCCAGCCGCCGATCGCGCTGAATCAGGCAAAGGCTGGACTGCGTTTTCCGGCGGTCGTCGAATCCGTGATCATGCGAGGCCTGAGCAAGGAGCCGGGCAAGCGGTATTCGGACGTCGTCGTGTTCGCCTTGGCGCTGCGTGAGGCGGCCGCGCAGCCCGACGACGACGGAAAGCACGGACTCGGTGCACGCATCGCATCGCTCTTCGGACGATCGCGAAAGAGCTGACCGCGCCCGCGATCAGACGATCGCTTCCTCGGCGCCCTCCGGCGCGTGATGCTCTGGAGCGAGATCCGTCGGATGCACGGGCAGCCACAACGAGAACGTCGAGCCCTTGCCGAGCTGACTCTCCACGCGGAGATCGCCGCCAAGGAGCTGCGCGAGCCGGCGCGAGATGGCGAGCCCGAGGCCGGTACCGCGCTGCATCGACTCCCCGCGCGGCCCGGCGTTCACTTGTTCGAATTCTTCAAAGATTCTTTCCTGATCTTTCGGCGCGATGCCGAGGCCCGTGTCGATCACCTGCAGGGCGACCCACACGCGGCGGACGTCGGGCGACTGCGCGGCCAACACCGGATCCTCCGGCGTATCGCGGCGGCCCGCGGCGGCCGGCTGAACCGCGCCAACGAGGCGCGCGCGCACCGCGACGCCGCCCGTGGGCGTGTACTTCACCGCGTTGCCGATCAGATTCACGAGAATCTGGCGCAGGTGCGTGGGATCCGTGCGCACCCGCGGCAGCGACGCCCCCACCGCGATCGAGAAGCTGAGCCCGCGCTCGTTGACGAGCGACTCGAGCTCGCTCGCGACGTTCAGAACGAATGCCCGCAGCACGATCGTCTCGGGATGCACCTCGAGGCGGCCCGCGGCGATCTTCGCGATATCGAGCACCTGATCGACCAGGTGCCGCAGGTGCGTCGCCGACGCGGCGATGCGGTCCACGGGCGGTACCTGGCGCGGCGTGAGATCGCCGTACACGCCGTCCTTGAGCAGCTCGACGAAGCCGACGATCGCGTTCAGCGGCGTGCGAAGCTCGTGCGAGATGTTCGCGAGGAACTCGCTCTTCGCCGTATTCGCGCGCGCGACTTCACTGTATAGCCGTTCGAGCTCGGTCGAGCGCTCCGAGACGCGAATGGCTTCGCGCCGCTCGCGCACGAGCGCGTACGCGAGCAGTCCGGCGGCGCCGAGGCTCAGCACCCATACGAGCGTGCGCAGGATCGCAACCTCGCGCCCGATCGGCGGCAGCGGCTGCGTCGCCTGAACGGCACCCGTTGGCTCGGGGCTCCGGGCCGAGGCGCGAATCACGGCCTCGGCGCGCGCCTCCGCCGCGGCCGCGTCGGTGATCGCCCGATCGCTCGCGAACGCGCCGCCGAGCATGAGCAGCAGCGCCAAGCCGAGCATGAGCGAAAATCCGCGACCGGAGATCCGCGCTAGCATCGGACCCACCATATTCTATTCGCGACCGTTCGTTGAAGTCGTTCCATCGAACCTCACCGCCACTGCCATGCCCCGGCGCGATCAACTGCTCTCGATGCTCGCCACGCGATCCGCGAAACGCGGCACCTTCACGTTAGCATCGGGACGACAGTCCTCGCTATACATCGACGCGCGGGTCACGACTATGAGCCCGGATGGACTCGCGATCATCGGACCGCTCGGCCTCGACGCGATTCGCGACGCCGGTTGGGAAGCGGACGCCGTCGGCGGGCTCACACTCGGCGCCGATCCCATCGCCTGCGCGATCAGCGTCGCGAGCGCGGAGAGCGATCGGCCGCTGCGTGCGTTCACCGTGCGCAAGGAAGCGAAGGCCCATGGCACCGGAAAGCTGATCGAGGGCCCCTTCCGATCCGGCGACCGGGTGGTCGTGATCGAGGATACGATCACAACGGGCGGATCCGCACGCAAGGCGGTGGAGGCGGTGCGCGCGGCCGGCGGCACCGTGCTGGGCGTGCTCGCGCTCGTGGACCGCGAGGAGGGTGGGCGCGAGTCGCTGGAGAGCGACGGCTTGACGACCGTGTCGCTCGCGCGCGCGTCGGAGATTCTTCCGCTTATTCCAGGATAGCCGGCGCGTCCCGGAGTCCGGCGCGCGCGAGCCGCGCGCCCCACGACGGCGAGAGGGGCCGCAGCTCGCGCAACAGGCGCAGGTGCGGGAGCACCAGGGTGATGCGGAAGTGTTGCAGCATGCCCTCGCCGTCGTATCGGTCGCGGAACTGCACGGCGGTCATGCGCATGAGCATTCTCACATGGCGGCCGAAGCTCTGCGGCGACGAGTAGTCGAGGTGGTTGGCGACGTTGGCGACCGAATAGCCCGAGTTCTCGAATAACCGCGCGGCGCGCACGAGGCGGGCCATCGCGAGATACTGTTTCGGCGCCGGCAGCCGCGCGCGAAAGAAGCGGCTCATGAGGGTGCTGGGCAGAACCTCCAGCCGCCGCGCGAGCATGCGCACCGTACACACGCCCGGCGGCGCGACGAACAACGACTCGAAGAATCGCCAGCAGTCCGGCGGCACGCCCGCCAGGTCCGTGGCGAGCTGCCCGAGCGCTTCGCGCTGGATGTCCTCGCCCCGCGCGGAGAGGAGCCGCGACCGGAGCTCGCGCCAGCCATCGGCCTCGCGGACGTCGACCAGCTCCTTGAGCCCGGTCGAGCCGAGCGCGAGCATCGCGTGCGGCGTGGCGCGGTCGACCTGCGTGAGCAGCGCGAAGGTGGTGACGCGCGGAAACTCGCGCACGAGCGCGGCGACGCCGGCCTGCGACTGTTGGTCGCACCGCGCGACGGACACCAGCACGGCATTCGCGCGTTTCAATTTGAGATCTTGTACGAGCTCGGCGACGGTGTCGCGGTGTACCGCCTGATACGATCCTTCCCCCGCGGCATCGACGCGAATGCGCTCGGTCGGGGTGAGCATCGTGATGATCGGAACCGGCCTGCGTGGTGCGGTGGCCTGCGGATGCATGATTCTGCCTCGCCCGGCATGATGGTGCGCTCGCGCGAGCCGTCGTCGACTCGAAGCGGGCGCAACGTATCGATCCGGCGTCATGCAGGCGTCATCGTTCGCGCGCATCACGTCATGCGGTCGTCATCCGCGTCGATTAGATTTCACTCTGGTCGTCAACCGGGTGGTCGCGATTCGCTTCACGCGATTCGAGGAAAGTCCGGGCTCCATTGGGCGCGCTGCCAGGTAATGCCTGGGCGTCGGCGGCTCACGCCGTTCGATGACGGAGAGTGCCACAGAAAACACACCGCCAACGGCTCGCTTGCGCGAGTGCGGGCAAGGGTGAAAAGGCGAGGTAAGAGCTCACCGCGCGATTGGCAACAGTCGCGGCATGGTAAACCCCAGCGGGAGCAAGGCCAAATAGGCAGCGAGAGGTGCCCACCTCGATCAAGACGCTGCGGGTAGGCTGCTGGAGGGCGCGGGCGACCGCGCTCCGAGAGGAATGACCCCGGGACGGTTCGCCGTCCTACAGAACCCGGCTTACAGGTTGGCGACCGAACGGCGCGCTCGATGAGAGCGCGCCGTTCACACTTTACTCATCGTCCAGGTGCACGCCGCCCCGGCGCTCCATGACGCGCGGCGGCTGCATCAGCCCGTGCGACGGCATCCAGCGCCCAGAGAAGACCTGGCGCAGCGCTCGCCAGATGAGACGCACCATCATCACGAGCCCGATCAGCACCAGCATCGCCAGCGCGAGCGTGATGATCGGATGATGCCACACGGCGATCGCGACTGCCGCGACCAGCGCGAGCTCCGTGATGTTCGCCACGCCGTTCGTGACCGGCTCGGGCGACGCGTCGATCGCGTAGCGAAGTCCCAGCTTCGTGGTGTGCGTTGTGATGGCGATGCCGCCGCCCAACAGGGCCGCGATGAGCACGATCACCGGATCGGCGTGCCAGGCCGTCGTCGCGGCGAGCACCGCGGCCGCGGGCGGGCGGATCAGGCTGTGGATCGTTTCCCAGGCCGATGAGACACCCGGCACCAACGTCGCCGCGAACTCGATGACGTACAGGGCGGTCGCGATGCCGATCACCCACGGATTGCCGAATGCATCGATCGTGGATGGCACCTGCGTGATCCAACCGAAGCGCACGGCCAGACCGGTCACCGCGACGGCGGCGTACAGGTTCAGGCCCGCCGCGTACGCGAGCCCGAGTCCCTGCAGCAGTGTGATGAAACTGAACACGCCGTCCGCCCTCCACCTCCCCGCAAGGGAGGATGCGGCGCTCAGTCGAGTAAGCGCAGCGGCATGACGAGACAGAGATACGATGCCGGATCCGCCCAGCCCTCAGGCTCGAGAGTCGCCGCGCGTTCCGGCGCCTTGAACGTGAGTCGCACCTCGTCCGTCGGAATGTATCGCAAGACTTCCAAGAGGTAGTTCGCGTTGAAGCCGATGTCGAGGGGATCACCGGTGTAGCGCACCGCGAGCTCGTCGTTCGCCTCGCCGAGATCGGGCGTCTGCACGCTGAACTTGAGCATCCCGGCGTTGAATGACATCCGAATGCGGTGCGTCTGATCCGACGCGATGATCGTCATGCGCCGCAGGGCGCTCGTCAGCGCGGTGCGATCCGCGATCGCGACGCGGTTGTTGTCCTTCGGAATCACCTGCTCGTACGGCGGATACGGGCCTTCGATCAATCGCGTGAACACCGCCGTGAACGGCGAGCGGAAACCAAGGTGGTTCTCGCCCTTCGCGATCTCGAGCTCCTCGTCCTCGGGAAAGAGACGACGAATTTGCTCGAGCGCTTTCGGCGGCACGATCATGTCGCTCGCCGGCGCTCCGGTGGACTTGATCGGCATCTCCATCTTCGCGAGACGGTGCCCATTCGTCGCCACCATTCGCATCATCTCCGGACGAAGCTCCCAGAGCACGCCGTTGAGGATGGGCCGGCTCTCCTCGGTCGATACGGCGAACGAGGTGTGCGAGATGAGCTTGATCAAATCGCCCGACCGAATCCGCCAGCTCTCGTTGAACTTCACGTTCGGGAACGCGGGAAACTCGTCGCGCGGCAATCCAAGAATCTTGAAGTGCGATCGGCCGCAATCGAGCGTGATGCGCTGTTCACCCACGGCGGCAATGCGAACGGGCGCGGGCGGGAGCTCGCGCGCGATCTCGCTCAACTTCTTGGCGGGAATCGTGATCGCGCCGGTGGTCTCCACGTCGGCCGCGACTTCCGTCGTCACGGCAATGTCCAGATCGGTGCCCGAAAGCCGAATGCCCTTCTCCGTCGCTTCGACGAGAATATTCGCCAGCACCGGCAGCGTGGTTTTCGCCGGAATGCTCGCGGTCACCGCGGCAAGACCTTCCTGCAACTTTTCCCGGGAGATCGTAAACCGCATCACGGCTCCTGTGTTGTTCAAAACCGCTCGGCTGTACTAGAGCTCTTTTTAAAGCAATTAACTAGTAGCCGTAGTAGAGGCTGTGGAGGGGTGGAAAACCGCTGGAACTTACATCGAATCAAGCAGTTCCACTATACCACCTGCTGTGGAATTCCTGTGGGGCCTTTCAGTTGTCCATGCGATCGCGACATCAATTTGCAAAAGCTCGTGAAATCCTGGTGAGAAGCTGCCGAGAGCCTGTGGAAAAAAGCGCATACCATGTTCAATTCCGCAGGCTTTCCAATGCCACCTGGATCTTCCCGATGCGCTGGGCGAAGCCCGGATCCTCCTTCATCATCGCCGCGACCCGATCGAGACTGTGAATCACGGTCGAGTGATCACGGCCGCCGAATGCGCTTCCGATCTCGACGAGCTGCATGCCGAGGAGCTCGCGCATCAGGTACATCGCGACCTGCCGAGGAACCGTGAGATTCTTCGTGCGTGTCTTGGAGCGCAGGCCCTCGGTGGTGACACCCCACTCTTTGGCGACCGACTGCTGGATCACGAAGGTGTTGAGCGCGGGACCGCCAGCAGGCGAGCCGTCGTTGGGTTTGATCTTGTCGCGCAGCGCTTCACGCGCGACCTCGACGGTGATCTCGCGGTGCTTGAGCGACGCGTACGCGAGCAGCTTGATGATCGATCCCTCGAGCTCACGGACACTCGAACGAACGTTCTCGGCGATGAAGCGTACGACCTCTTCCGGAATCGTGAGCTCCAGGTGATCGAGCAGCGCCTTCTGCCGCAGGATCGCGATGCGGTGCTCCAGGTCCGGCATCTCGATATCGGCGACCATGCCCCACTGGAAGCGGGACACGAGGCGCGCCTCGAGCCCCGGGATCTCGGAGGGCGGCCGGTCGCTCGTGAGAACGATCTGGCGGCCCGCCTCGTACAGCGCGTTGAACGTGTGAAAGAATTCCTCCTGCATCGCCTCTTTGCCCTTGAGGAAATGCACGTCGTCGACGAGGAGAAGATCGGTCTCTCGAAAGCGGCGGCGGAAATCCGGCGTCGTTCTGTTCTGAATCGCGGCGACGAGCTCGTTCGTGAACTGTTCCGTGCCGATGAACGTGATTCGGGTTTCCGGCTTGCGCTGGAGGATCTCGTGCGCGACCGCCTGCATCAGATGCGTTTTGCCGAGTCCGGTGTCGCCGTAGATGAACAGCGGGTTGTAGACTTTGCCCGGCGCTTGAGCGACGGCGTGGGCCGCCGCGGCCGCGAGCTCATTCGACTTACCAATGACAAAATAGTCGAACGTGTATCGCTCACTTAATGGTGGCGATGTGCTGGCGCCATTCTGCTGAGAAACAGCTACTCTGTGCTGCACTGGCGGCGCGACGAAAAAATCCATCTGCGGCCGGCTGCGGCGCTCCTCGGTCACCTTGAACACCACGGCGAGCGGGTGACCAAGCGCGATGGGAGCAAGGCTCGATAACAGATCCGCGTGCTTGGACTCGTTCCAGTCCGCCGCGAACTGGTCCGGCGCACCGACGTAGATGGTGCTTCCGTCGAGCGACAGCGCCTCGGTCGGTTCCAGCCACGTCTTGAAGGTCTGCTCGGGCAGCTCGTGACGAGCGCGATCGAGCAATCGACTCCAAGCTTCGTGAGCTGTCAGGGTCATGACGGAAACGTGGAAAACTGAGGCGGGGGAGCGAAGCTAGAGGCCGATTGTGGAAAAGGCAATGCGCGGGCAAACCGCGCGATCGCCGGATAGCTGAATGCATCGCATCGCGTGCCTTGATCTATCCCTAGGCATCTAATAGCTTTACCCGACTGTACCGCAGCTTCGTTCGTACCGTTTTTGGAGTGGTCCATGGGTAAGCCGACGTATCGTCCTCGCAACAAGCGCCGCGTCAAGACGCACGGGTTCCGCGCGCGCATGGAGACCAAGTGGGGACGTGAAGTTCTCAGCCGCCGCCGCAAGAAGGGGCGCAAGCGCCTCACCGTTAAGCTCCCGAGCAAATACGCAGGCGCGTAACGACGGCTTTGGATTTCCGCGTCGCAACCGGCTGACGCGGAGCCTCGAGTTACAGACCGTCATTCGAGAGGGGAAGCGAATCCGGACCGTGCATCTCGATGTCCGGGTCCTCGCTTCCCCTCTTGGCACTCCGCGCGTTGGCATCGTGGTTCCTCTGCATCAACACTCAGCGGTCGATCGCAACCGGCTCAAGCGCCGCCTGCGCGAACTGGTGCGCATCGAGCTCCTGCCGGCGCTCCGCGAGCTCGCCGCCGCCAGCGACATCGCGTTCCGCGCGCGGCGCGAAGCCTACACCGCCGACGTGGACGCGCTGCGCCAGGATGTCCTCACCGTGCGCGGACGCATCACCGCTGGCACCACCGCCTCCTGAGATGCGTACGGTGCTCGTGCTCTTCGTGCGCGCTTACCAGGTGAGCCTCGGTCCACTCCTTCCCGCCTCGTGCCGCTATTATCCAAGCTGTTCCGCGTATGCGATTGAAGCGCTGGAGAAGCACGGTGCGCTGCGCGGCAGTTGGCTCGCCATTCGCCGCATCCTTCGCTGCCATCCATTTCGGCCCGGCGGCTACGATCCCGTTCCCTAGCGATTTTTCAGTCTTGCATGGATAGACGCACCATCCTCGCGCTCGTGCTGATGGCGATCGTCATCGTCGTCACGCCGCTGCTCTTCCCGTCCACACGGCGACCGCAGCACGTTCGCGCCGACAGCGCCGCCGCGGCCGCGCCAACGGCGCAAGCGCAGAACACACCCGCGGCTCCCGTCTCGCAGCAGCCGCAAACAGCCGCGACCGCACCCACCGTGGGCGCGCCGATCATGCCGACGACGAACGCCGTCGCACCGGCGCGCGTTGCAGATTCGGCGATCATCACCACGCCACGCGCGCGGTACACGCTCGTCAGTCCAGGCGCCGTTCCCCTCCGCGCCAAGATCGACAGCTTCATCGACCTGCGTCCAGGCCACCGCAAGGACACCGTCGTCGTCCAACAGGTGCGCGGCCCGCTGCTGCACTATCGGTTGGCGCTCGGCCGCGACACGATCGCGCTCGACACGGTTGCCGCGGCGATTCAGCAAACCGGCGCGACGACGACGTTCACCATGGCATCGCCTGCGATGACGATCGCCTATCAGCCCGAGGCGAACGGATACTCGATGCGCGTGAGCGGAGCAATCGCCAACGCACCGGCCGGCTCCGCGCTCCTCATCGATCTGCCGCGCGACTTTCACTCCGTCGAAGCCGACACGCTCGACGATATCCGCAGCTTCGCGTACGGGTACAAGCAGCCGCTGCGCGACGTGACGTCGATCCCGTTCTCGAAGCTGGACACGGCACAGGTGCGCGCGGATACCGGCTCCATGGAGTGGGTCGCCGCGCGATCCAAGTACTGGCTCGTGGCGTTGATCAATCCGCCGACGATGACCAAAGGCGGCGCGTTCCGCGACATCTGGATGCGCGGCGGCACGCGCGCGAGTCGTACGACGCGTGACGCCTACGGCACGACGATGGCGCCGCTCACCAATGGGCAGTTCGCGTTCACGCTGTACATCGGACCGCAGTCATGGCCGGTGCTGCATGCCATGGGTCGCGATCTCGAGAACGTGAATCCGTACGCGAGCTTCATGCACTCGATCATCCAGCCGTTCACCACGATCATCATCCGGGTGCTGCTCTGGATGAAGGCCACGTTCCACGTGAACTACGGTTGGGTGCTGGTGATCTTCGGCGTGGTCATTCGGTTCGTGCTCTGGCCACTGTATACCAAGGGCACGCGGACCAGCATCCAGATGCAGCGGATTCAGCCCGAGCTGAGCGAGCTGCAAAAGAAATACAAGAACGAGCCGGAGAAGCAGCGCGAAGCGATGATGAAGGTCTACCAGGCCCACGGCATGAGTCCGTTGAGCCCGATGCTCGGCTGCCTCCCGATGCTGCTGCCGATGCCCATTCTGTACGCGATGTATTTCGTCTTCCGCACGACCATCGAGTTCCGCGGCGTGCCGTTCCTCTGGCTGCCGGACCTCGCGCTGCGCGATCCGTACTACATCATCCCGATCGTGATGGGCGTGTCGATGTTCCTGCTGTCGTGGATTGGCATGCGCGCGGCGCCGCCGAACCCGCAGACGAAGATGATGAGCTACATGATGCCGGCGGTTTTCACCGTGATGTTCATGAATCTCTCGTCGGGGTTGAACCTGTACTACGCGGTCCAGAACCTCGCCGCGCTCCCGCAGCAGTGGACGATCGCTAAAGAGCGCGCCAAGGCGGGGCCGCCTCCGGCGGCGGCGAAGAAAAGGTAGCGCGCAAAATCCCAGACGCCGGGCGCCGCGGCCGGTCCGCATCTCGCGTCTCAGCCTGGCATGAACGTCACGTACATCGGGCACGCCACGCTGCTCATCGAGATCGGTCAGGCCACGATCCTGACCGATCCGAACTTCGATCCCAAGCTCGGCCGTGTGCTGCCGCGCGTCTCACCGCCCGGCATTGCGCTCGAGGAGCTTCCGAAGCTCGACGCCATTCTCCTCACGCACGCGCACGCCGACCACCTCTCGTTCGAATCGCTCGAGCGGCTGCCGAGCGACGTGCCGCTGTTCGCGCCGCCGGTGATCGCGCGATGGTTGCGACGCCTCGGATTCGCGGCGGCGAACGATCTGCCGGCGGGAGGCGTGACAAGGATCCGCGATGTCGAGGTGCACGCCGCGGCCGCCACGCACAAAGGCAATCGCTACGGGTTTGATCGTTGGCGAAGCGATGCCAACATGTATCTGCTCGACGCGGGTGAGACGGCGTTCTTCGCCGGCGACACCGCGCTGACGCCCGACACGCACGGCCTGGTCGAGCGGCAGCTCTGGACGCACGGACGCGAGCTCGATCTCGCGCTGCTTCCGATCGGGTATGCGCCGTGGTGGAAGCCCGGATTTCGAAAAGGACATCTCACCCACGACGATGCGCTCGCCCTCTTCGAGCGGCTGCGGGCGCGGGTGCTCGTGCCGTATCATTGGGGGACGTTCCGACACGTGACGGCGACGGCGCACGATGCCATTCGCCGTCTTCGCGAGCGGCTCGCATCGCACCACTTGAGCGCCGGCGTCGCCATCATCGAGCCCGGCGAGACGCTGCACCTGGAACCGGCAACCCAGCCGCCATGACCGAGGCAAGCGCCGCACGCCCATTCGAATTCTCTGATACGATCGTCGCGCACGCGACGGCTCTGGGACGCGGCGCTCTGTCGATCATCCGGCTCTCTGGCCGTGACGCGCACACGATCGCGCGCGACGCGGTCGCGCATTGGCCCGCCGAGGCGCGCGTCGCCACGCTGGCTCACGTGCGCGACGAGAGCGGCGCCGTGCTCGATCAAGCGCTCGTGCTCCGGTACGACGGGCCGGCGTCATTCACGGGCGAGGACGCCGTGGAGCTGTTGACGCACGGCGGCGCGGTGGTGCCGGCCACGATCGTTGCCGCGCTCGTCGCTCGAGGCGCACGCCTGGCGCGCCCGGGAGAATTCACGCGGCGCGCCATTCTCAACGGAAAGCTCGACATCCTGCAGGCGGAAGCGACGGGCGATCTCGTGAACGCGAGCTCACGCGCCGCGCAGCGAGTCGCGCTCCGTCAGCTCGATGGCGGACTCAGTCGGCGCGTGCTCGCGCTGCGCGACCAGGCAATCGGTCTCGAGGCGCTCATCGCGTACGACATCGACTTTCCCGAGGAGGATGACGGCCCGATCGCACCCGCGCGAATCACCGCCGCGACCGACGAGCTCGTGCGTGCACTCGAATCGTTGCTCGCGACGGCTCGATCGGGCGAGCTGGTGCGCGAAGGCGCGCTCGTCGTGCTCGCTGGCGCGCCGAACGTCGGCAAGTCCTCGCTGTTCAACGCGCTGCTTGGCGAAGCCCGCGCGATCGTGACCGACATCCCGGGCACCACGCGCGACGCGATCGAAGCGGTGCTCGATACGCCCACGATTCCGCTCCGATTGGTGGACACGGCCGGCATTCGCGACGCAATCGATCCTGTCGAGCGGCTGGGTGTCGAGGTCAGCGCGTCGTACGCAGCGAGAGCGGCCGTCGTGTTGGCGTGCGGCGACAGCGAAGCCTCGCTGCGGGAAATCAGCGCGGCTCTCGCTCCAACGACGAAGGCTCCGCTGGTGCTCGTCTGGACGAAGAGCGATCTCCTCGGGGAAGCACCGGATTTAGTAACAGAACGTATAAAATTAGCCGCCGCTGCCGTCATGGCGGTCAGCGCTGAGACGGGCGAAGGGCTCGACGCACTGGTCGCGACGGTCGCCGCATTCGTGCTTCGCGATGCTCCGGCGGAGATGGATGCTCCGATTCTCACGCACGAGCGCCACCGGTACGCAATTGGACGGGCGCTCGAGGAAGTGCTGCACTTTCGCGAGCTGTGGGCGAGTCGCCAGTTACCGGCCGCCGTCGCCGCGGTTCACATCCGGACCGCGGTGACCGCACTCGAAGATCTGATCGGCGCGGTCGATGTCGAGGATGTTCTCGACGAGGTGTTCAGGCGGTTCTGCGTAGGCAAATGAACGCCTGCGCCGGCGATCAGGCGGTCATCGCCGAAGACGACTGTTGCGCGGCCGCGGTGATCTCCGCCGCGCTGGCGCGGACCGCCCACGCGAGGCCGTGCGCGTCGATCGCCGCCTCGCACATGCGGGCGCCCAGATAGTACCCCGCGCGCTCCGGCATCACGTAGCGATCCACCGTGCGTGCCGCGTCGCTCACGCCGCCAGAGAGATACTTGAGCCGAAGTCCGAGCCCGGCGTGATCGAGATCGCCGACGATGGCGCGCGACAGCACGCTCTCGAGCTGCCGCACGTCCGCATATTGTCTGCGCTCGAAGCCGAAGTACTCCCACAACGCATGCCCCGGGCTGATCGCGCGCGACGTATGGACGGCGAGACCTTCGTTGAGCAGCAGCTCGCGAAGCGTCGCGCGGCGACCGGTATCCCAGTACGAGTAGTAGCCGCCCGACTCGCTCACGATCTCGCGCATCTCGCTGCGGCTCGTTGGCGACGTATAGCGCACGACGTGCGCGATCTCGTGCGCGAGCCAGAGTGGAATGAGCTCCGGGTCCAGTCCGAGTCCATCGGTCTGCGGGTTCGCGGTGCCGGTGAAATGCTCGAGACAGACGAACGCGACTCCGCGACCGTTCACCGCCAACTCGCCCGCATTCGCCGCGCCGACGCCGATCATGAGCACGACGTCGACATCGCAATCGACGGCGAGCAGCTCGCGGCACTGCTGTTCGGTGTTTCGCGCGAGCGACACGACGTCCGTGCGCTCGAGCATGGTGCGCAAATCGGACCGGTCGGCAACGACACTGGATCGCGCGATGTCCACGAAGTGCGGACTGTCGGGGTCGATCACATAGTTCTGCCAGTACGGCTCGAGAATCTGTCGGTGGGCGGCGAAGTAGCGCTGGTAGGCGGCGAGTCGATCGGTGCTATCGAGAACGGCAAAAAAATCTGGCAGCAGATTGATCAGCATCGACCGTGTCGCGAGGAAGGCGGCGCGTTTTGTTCGCGGACGCGGAATGATACAAGTGCCGAGAAACGCGAACAAGAGCCGCGCGTGGTGGCACATGGCATGGATTTTTCCTTTCCTCCCGTTCGGGAATGGGATGACGAACGGCGGGAGAGGGACCGATGACCACGCTACAGCAAATCGAACTCCAATGCCCCATCTGTGAGACGCGATTTCGCTCACAAACGGTGGTTTCAACGAATTCATTCGGCGGCAAGCGCACGGACTTTCACGAGCGCGCTGCGGGCACGCAGCCGCTGCCGTACCTGATTCACACGTGCAACCGATGCGGCTACTCGGGCTCGGACCGCGATTTCACCGAAGAGGCTGAAGTCTCGCCGGTTCTGAAGGAGCGCGTGTGGAACGAGCTCGCTCCGGCGATCAGCACCGGCACGCTGACGGGTTCGGAGAAGTACGAAGCGGCCGCGAAAGTTGCCGAATGGCAAGGCATGGAACCGCGCCACGTCGCCGACTTGCTGCTGCGCGCCGCGTGGTGCTGCGTCGACGAGGGCGATGTCGAAGCGGAGCGGTTTTACCGCCGCAAGGCGGCATGGAAGTTCGAGGAATCGCTCGAGAGCTTTGACGGTGTGGCGCGTGACGAGCGCGCGGTGCTCACCTATCTCGTCGGCGAACTGTGGCGTCGCGTCGGCGACGCGAAAATCGCCGCGGCATGGTTCAACCGGGTGCCGACCGAGATCGCCGACGCACAGACGCAACAGTGGGTGATGGACGCGGCGCGACAGCAGCGGGATTGTCCGCGAGAGTGGTTCGGGTGACGGCCGACTGGGGAGCTGACAGCGAGCTGCCAGCTCCCGGCTCGGCTGTTCGCTATCAGCGACGGCTATCCGAGGAATGCGGAACGAAGCGTTGAATGGGTAGCGTGGGACCGCTCCCACTCCGCTTCGCTGGTGTTGCGACGTCAATCCGCGCGTGCCGAGACGCCGTCGTGCCGCGCGTGGCGTAAACGCCGCCGCAAGCCGACCACCGATCCCATCTCACACTTCCAAATCCCTCTGATAGCAGTCGCTGATAGCGAATAGCCGAGCTGCGAACTTCAGCTGTGAGCTCCCGCCGTCAGCTCTCAGCGCCACTATCTCGTGCCAAACAACCGATCTCCCGCATCACCCAAACCCGGCAGGATATATCCGTGCTCGTTCAACCCTCGGTCGAGCGCGGCGCAATACACGACGACGTCGGGATGCGCTTCCGCGAGGCGCCGCACACCCTCAGGTGCCGCGACCAGGCACATGAACCGTATCCGTGTCGCGCCGGCGCGCTTCAGCGATGATACCGCGGCCGCGGCGCTGCCGCCCGTCGCCAGCATCGGATCGAGAAGAAAGAAATCGCGCTCGGCCGCATCGCTCGGCACCTTGAAGTAGTAGTCGACCGGCTGAAGCGTGTCGTGATCGCGATACAAGCCAATGTGTCCGACGCGCGCACCTGGCACGAGGCGATAAATCCCTTCCACCATTCCCAGTCCAGCACGCAGGATCGGCACGAGCGTGAGCTTCTTCCCACTCACGCGCCGCCCGACCATGCGCTCGAGCGGCGTCTCGACCACCGCATCTTCGAGCGCGAGATCGCTCGTCGCTTCATACGCCATGAGCATCGCGATCTCGTCGACCAGCTCTTTGAAGATCTTGGTCGGTGTCTCGCGATCGCGAAGAATGCCCAGCTTGTGCTGCACCAGTGGGTGCGACACGATGCGAAGTGTAGGAAATGCGGGGGTGGTCTCCATGGCGCGCAAAGTACTATTTTCGCGCTCATGATTGAATACCGAGCGCGAGTTTCCGCTCGCACGCACATCGGTCTGGCTCGAGCCATTTAGGCCACGTGCTTCCTCGCCGAGAAACGAATTGGTGGCGGCTCGGTTGGCTGCTCGGGGCGTTCGCTGTTGGCGCGTGGCTCGCGTCGCTGGTGGGCGTGATCGTCTGGGAGCACCGGGACACGGCGCACACGGCGTCGGCGATCGTCGTCCTCGGCGCGGCGCAGTACGGCGGCAAACCGTCGCCGGTGCTCCGCGCGCGGCTCGATCACGCGATCGATCTCTGGCGCCGCCGCTTTGCGCCGACGCTCATCTTCACGGGCGGCACCGGGCAGCGCGACACGACGAGCGAAGCGGCCGTCGCGCAGCGGTACGCGATCGCCCGCGGCGTCCCGGCGAGAGCGATTCTCATCGAGAACTCCGGCCGCTCCACGACGGAGTCACTCGAGAACGTCGCGGCCCTGATGCAAGCCGAGCCCACGCGGCAAGTGATCCTCGTGAGCGATCCGTTTCACATGTTCCGGCTCTCGATCATCGCGCGACGCGTAGGGCTGCTGCCGAGCACGTCCCCCACGCTCACGAGCCCGATCTCGAAGAGTTGGCGACAATCGTGGAAGTACACGCTCGCCGAGTCGATCAAAGTGCCGGTGACGTTTTTGCTCGATCGGTCGTAGCCGCGACCTGACGAGAATGGGGATTGCAAGATGCGCGGAAACATGAAGCGGTCACGACAAACGATCGATTCACGTGATGCTCATGCGGCGCACAGCCATCAGGGTTCCTCAGCCCGAACTGACGGTGCAATTTACGATCAATGCGAATCCCAATCGAATCATTCGAGCTGGCGAACGGACTCTTCGTGACGCTGTCGGAGGATCACACCGCACCAATCGTCGCGGTGAACCTCTGGTACCATGTGGGATCCGCGAATGAGCCGCCGGGGCGAACGGGGTTCGCGCACCTGTTCGAGCACATGTTGTTTCAGGGCTCGGCCGACGTCGCGGCCAACGAGCATTTCGAGCTCGTGCAGCGCGCCGGCGGCACGCTGAACGGATCGACCTGGCTCGAGCGCACGAATTATTACGAGACACTTCCCTCGAATCAGCTCGAGCTGGCGCTCTGGCTCGAAGCGAATCGCATGGGCAAGCTGCTGCCCGCGATGACGCAGCAGAAGCTCGACACGCAGCGCGACGTCGTGAAGAACGAGCGACGCTGGTCGATGGACAACCAGCCGTACGGCACGTGGATGGAACGACAGACGGCTCTCTGTTTTCCGCCGAGCCACCCGTTTCATCATTCGCTCATGGGATCGATGGAAGATCTGACCGCGGCCACCCTCGGGGACGTCGCGCAGTTCTTCAGCACGTACTACACGCCCGACAACGCCGTGCTCACGCTGGCCGGCGACATCGATCCCACCGAAGCGAGGCAGCTCATCGAGCGCCACTTCGGCGCCGTCCCGCGTGGGCGCGGAAAGCCGCCGCTGCCCGACATGTCGCTGCCGCCGACGTTCGGCCAATGGAAGCGCGAAGTGGTGCCGGACGACGTGATGCTTCCCCGACTCTTTCTCGCCTTCCGCTCGCCCGCGTTCGGCACCGACGAGTATTTCCCGGCGAGCGTGTGCGGCGCGATTCTCGGACTGCGCGCCGGCAGCCGCCTTCGCCGGCGCCTCGTGCGCGAGCGGCAGATCGCGGCCGACGTCTCGGCGTTCACCTATGATCTGGCGAAGGGGAGCGACCTGCTCGTGGTGGATGCGACAGCGCGCCCCGGCGTCCCGGCGGAGCAACTCGAGCAGGAAGTCGCGTTCGAGATCGACGCGCTCGTGCGCGACGGCGTCGACAATGCCGAGGTCGATCGCGCGGTCGCCCTGATCCAGACGATGTTCGTGAGCTCGATGCAGCAGGCGAGCGAGCGCGCCGATCGTCTCTCGCTCTATGCGACGTACTTTCGAAACTCTGAATTCATCAACGATGAAGTCGATCGGTATCGCGCCGTGACCACGGATGGCGTGAATCGCTTCATCCACGAACGCCTCGGCGAGGATAATCGCGCGAGCCTGCTCTTCGTGCCGCGCGACGATGCCCCGGGCGAGCTCGCGGGAGCCGGCGCGGCGGAGGCGGCACGATGACCGCCGCTTCGGTCCCGAGCACGCGCCCGATTCCTGGGGCGCCGCGCGCGTATCACTTCCCCCGCTTCGAGCGGCGCCGGCTCGAGAACGGCATCGAGCTGATCGTCGCGCCGGTGCACAAGCTGCCGCTCGTTACGGTCGCGGTGCTCATCGACGCCGGCGCGGTGTGCGACACGGCAGGACGCGAGGGTACGGCGCAACTCACGGCGAAGCTGCTGCTCGAGGGCACGCAAACCAGCGATGGCGCGGAGCTCACGGAACGCTTCGAGCGACTCGGCGCCTCCGTCGACGCCGCGGCGGATTGGGATGCGGCGGCCGTCACGCTCACCGCGATGTCGGAGCGCCTTCCGCAGGCCATGGGGATTCTTGGCGAGATGCTGCGCACGCCGGCATTCCGACAGCGCGAAGTGGAGCGACTCAAGGCGGAGCGAATGGCCGAGCTGCTGCAGCTTCGCGCCGAGCCGCGCGGTCTCGCCGACGAGCTGTTCTCACGATTCGTGTACACGCCGGATTCGCGATTTGCCAAGCCCGAAGGCGGCGAGAGCGACGCCGTCGAGGCGGTCGATCGCGAGCAGATTCTCGCATTCTACGAAACGCGATATCTGCCCGGCGGCACGACGGTGATCGTCACCGGCGACATCACTGCCGATCGCGCCGAAGGGCTCGTCCGCGAAACGCTAGGCTCGTGGAGCGGCGGCGCGCCCCCGCGTGTGGTCGGCGACGACCTGCCGCGCAGCCGGGACCGGGCGGTGCACATCATCGCGAAGAGCGACGCGCCGCAGTCGGAGATTCGCATCGGGCACGTCGGCATTCCGCGCAATCACCCGGACTTCTTTCCGGTGAATGTGATGAATGCGATCCTCGGCGGACTTTTCAATTCTCGAATCAATCTCAATCTTCGCGAGGCCCACGCCTACACGTACGGTGCGTTCTCGTCGTTCGAGTGGCGGCGGCAGGCGGGGCCGTTTACCGTCTCGACCGCGGTGCGCTCCGATGTCACCGACGCCGCGGCGCGCGAAATATTGACCGAGATCGACCGGATTCGCGCCGAGCCGATCGGGCCCGACGAGCTGTCGCTGGCGACCAGCTACCTGGATGGCGTTTTCCCGATTCGCTTCGAAACGACAGCGTCAATCGCCGCCGCGCTCGCGGTTCTCGTGACGCACGGGCTGCCAAAGGACTATTACGACAGTTATCGGCAGCGCGTCCGCACGATCACCGTCGATCAGATTCTCTCAGCCGCGCAGACGTATCTGCATCCGGACATGCTGCAAATGGTCGTCGTCGGCGCGCCCGACGCGATTCGAATGCCGCTGGACGCGCTCGGCTTTGGGCCGGTGATGACGTACGACACGCTGGGGAAGCCGATCGCATGAGCGCTGATCAGAGTCACGGCGTCGAGCCTGGTCAAATCAGCCACCGCCGCGTGCACACCGGGCGTATCATCACGCTCGACACAGATACGGTGCGCTTTCCGGACGGCTCCATCGGCGAGATGGACATGGTGCACCATCCCGGCGCGAGCGCGGTCGTTCCGTTCGTGAGCGATCCGCACGGCGAGGATCCGCAGATCCTGCTGTTGAAGCAGTATCGCTACGCCGCCGGTCAGTACTTGTATGAGATTCCTGCCGGCCGGCTCGACTCGGGCGAAGCGCCGCCGGACTGTGCCATGCGCGAGCTTCGCGAAGAAACGGGCTGTACGGCCGAACGGATCGAATTCCTCACGACGATTCTCACGACGCCGGGGTTCAGCGACGAGCGAATTCATCTATTCATGGCCATCGGCCTCACGCGTGGCGAGACGCAGCACGAGGCGGATGAGTTCATGACAGTCGAGGCCGTAAGCCTCTCCCACGCTCTGCGGTTGATCGAAAAGGGGGAGATTTCAGACGCGAAGACCGCGCTCGGACTGCTCTTCGCCGCCGGATTCCGCGCGAACCGCTGACTGGCGCAGGAAACGCTCGGCTCGCGCCGTGTGTCAAAACGGAGACATTCGGAGACCCCTGCGCGCCCTAGTTTGTCCAGATTCGTGGACGACGCACGGTTCGACCGAATCGCCGCTGAGCACGATAAGACGTTTTCTACCAATGGGTTAACAGCGAACCGCCGTATTCGTCTAATAGGCATACGGTCTGCTTTTTCGCCGTACCGAAGAATCTGAGAATCGGAGCACTGAGAGACGGGTCTAGTCTCTCGGGTCGTTTCCTTCTGCAGTGCCGAGGGGGCACGGGCGAACATGGCTGAAGTCGCAATCAAACGGGCGCCGTTGCCTGGACAGGCGACGAGAGAAAGGCTGCGCGCGCAGGACGACGCGGAAGTGGTTGCGGCGTTCCTGGGCGGCGAAGAGCGCGCCTTTCAGGAATTGGTCGAGCGATATCAGACGCGGCTGTTGAACTTCATCTATCGCACGATCGGCGATCGCGAGAAGGCGGAAGATCTCGTGCAGGAGGTCTTCATTCGGGTGTATCGCCACATTCATCGCTTCGATCGAACGAAGAAGTTCTCGACGTGGGTTTACACGATCGCGTCCAATCTCGCCAAGAACGAGCTCCGCAATCGCTCGCGGAACCCGCTCGTGCTCTTCCAGACCATCCGCGGTAACTGGGACGAAGAGGACCGTCCTCTGCAGTTCGAAGACAGCACCGCGCGTCCGGACGACATGTTCCGGAAGCGGCATCTTCGCGAGCTGGTCGAAGAGACGGTCGCCAAGCTCCCCGAGCATCACCGGCAAGTGTTCGTGCTGCGGGAGCTCGAAGGAAAGTCGTACGAGGAGATCGCGGAGATCACGGACTGCAACCTGGGCACCGTGAAGTCGCGGCTGAATCGCGCCCGCAACGCATTCGCGTCGATCATCGAGCCGAAGATCGACTGAGGGCCGCGGAGCGGACGTGACCGCGACGGACGTGCGGAGTCGTCAGTAGTGAGACGAAAATGGGAGGTCCTGGCTTGCGTCGAGCCGGGATCTCCTTTTTTGTGATGACGGCCTTCAGTCCGCGCTCCGCGGTTTCCGGCCGCCGCACTCGCCAGAGCGGGTTCGGTGGTGTAGTCTGGAACTGGTCCTGCGTCGACGGGTACGCAAGGTCGAACCGAGTAGCGAAGATCGAGAGTCTCTGATGGATTGTCGCGAGTTTCGAAACAAACACGTTGGGTTCGTCGACGACCTGCTCCCCGCCGTCGACATGGAGCGGATGCTGCGGCATCTGACCGTGTGCTCGAAGTGCTCGCGTCAGGACACGGCGGTTCGGCGAAGCCTGTTGTTGGTGCGGAACCTCCCCGCGATCGAGCCATCGGCAGATTTCATGGCGCGGCTCAACGCGCGTCTAGGCGCCATGGGACCGGCGGCGCGCGCCGACGTCATCGCGCCGCGTGCACACCTTGCATCGCTGGGCACGTTCGCGGCGATTGCCGCTGGCTTGGCGGCGGTCGCGTATCTCTCGCTCGAGACGACGCATTATTTCGCGCCCGATCCAATTGCGCAGGTCGCGCCGATGGTCGCGCAGGCGGCGGACACCGCGTCCGCGCCGATGGCCAACGCGGCGTACGTCGCATCCATGTCGACCGGCATGACCGTATGGCCGGCGGTGCTCATGGTGGGGCAGGCACCCGTGCGTTTTGCGAGCCTCGAGTTCCACGACACCGAGCAGACGCGATAACACGGAACGGTAATCGGCGACTAGCCGATTTTTTGTTCCACCCCGCGGCGCGCTCGTATATTGAGCGCATGCCGCCCGCCGCCGACACCAAAGTGCTGCGCGCCGCCATCAAGGAGCGGAGCTTCGCGCCCGCGTACTATCTCTACGGCGACGACGACTACCTGAAGGACGAGGAGCTGCGGCGCGTGATCGATGCGGCCGTCGAGCCGGCAACGCGCGACTTCAACTTCGAGGTGCTGCGCGGTGCCGCTCCCGATCTCGACGCCGAGACGCTCGGATCGATCGTGAGCACGCCGCCGATGATGGCCGAACGGCGCGTGGTCGTGATCCGAGACGTTGGCGCGCTCAAGAAAGATGCACGCGCGATGCTCGACAAGTATCTCCAGAACCCCGCGCCGGACCTGCTGCTGTTGCTCATCGCACCAGCTGGCGCAAAGCCGGACAAGGCACTCCTCGCCGCCACGATCCCGATCGAGTACGAGCCGCTGAGCGGCGAGCGGATTCCGCGGTGGATCGTGTACTACGTCGAGCACGACCTGCACACGACGATCACCGGAGGCGCCGTCACGCTGCTTCAGGAGGCAGTCGGGACGGATCTGGCGCAGCTCCGGATCGAGCTCGACAAAGTCGCCAGCTTCACGAATGGCGGTGCGATCAACGAAGGCGCGGTGTCGGCCGTGGTCGGCATCCGTCCCGGCGAGACGATGGGCGATTTCCTCGACGCCGTGGCGCGACGTGACGCGGCCGCCGCGGTCGCGCTGCTGCCCGGTGTGCTCCAGCAGCCCAAAACGTCGTCGGTGCAGATCGTGATGGCGCTGGCGGCGCAGACACTCGCCACGGGCTGGGCGCAGGCGGCCCGCGAGCGCGGAACGCCTCCGTCGCGGCTGACGGGCGATCTTTTCAGTCTGCTCAAGGAATCCGGATCCGTGATGACCGGCCGAGCCTGGGGCGAGTTCGTCGCGGCGTGCGTGCGTGCCTCGGAGCAGTGGACGGCGCGCAATATCGACGAAGCGCTCGAGGCGTTACTCGAGGCCGACGCGGCGCTCAAGGGCACGCGGCTGTCGTCGGACGAGCAACTGCTCTCGACCCTGGTGCTCACCATGTGCGGCGCCCCGTCGCGGCGACGCGCGGCGTAAGCGTTACGAGAATTTATATATGAATTTTGTCATTTCTAGTGCTCGCACCGGGTCGAAGCATCGCCTGTCCGCCGGGAGGCGTGCGGTCTCGCTCGGGATGACAGCGGTCGCGCTGCTCGCGCTGTGTTTCCTATCCGCACCGCTCCATGCACAGCGCCGCGCGACGCCCGACTCGGCGGTGTTCGCGCGGGCGCGGCAGCTCGTGTTGAGCGGAAACGGCGCCGCGGGACGCTTGCTCGTCGATTCGGTGCTCGCGGCGACGCCGGAACACACGCCCTCATACGCCGAAGCGCTGTACTGGCGTGCGTCGTTGGCCGCCTCGAGCACCGACGCCGAGGACGATTATCGGCGCCTCGTCGTCGAGTATCCGCTCTCGCCGCGCAGCGGCGATGCGCTGCTCGCGCTTGCCCAGCTCGAGGTAGCGCGCGGAGACCGCGCGTCGGCCGCGACGCACCTCGAGCGCTTCCTGCTCGAGAACCCCAACAGTCCCGACCGCGCACGCGCGAACTTGCTCCTGGTGCGCACGCTGTTCGAGCTGAACGATCTGCCGCGCGGATGCGCCGCCCTCACGCGCGCGCTCGGCGAGGTGCCCTCTGACGAGGTCGAGCAGCATAACCAGCTCGCGTACTACACGCCGCGGTGCGTGGCGCGCGACGCGAGTCCTGGCGGAAATCTGCCGCTGCCGCGCGACCGCGCGACGGCAGCGCGCGATTCCGCGCGGCAGGATTCCATCGCCAGGGCGCAGCGCGGGAAGTACACCCTGCAGATCGCCGCGTACAAATCGCGCGCCGAGGCCGATCGGCTCGTCAAGAAGCTCGCGGCGCGCAAGATCGACGCGCGCGTGGTCTCGGGGACCCGAATCTACCGCGTGCGTGTCGGACGGTACGAGACGCGCGCCGCGGCGGCCGCGGCGGCCAAGCAGCTCCGGGCGAGGAAGATCGACGCCTTTGTTACCGAGATCGGCGCCGACGACACGTGAGCACGATGACGCAGACGCAGCTCATGCAGCAGTACCGGGAGATCAAGGGTCGCCATCAGAACGCGATCCTGTTCTTTCGCATGGGCGAGTTTTATGAGATGTTTTATGAGGATGCCGAAACAGCGTCCCGCGTCCTCGGCCTGACGCTCACCGCGCGCAACAACGGCGCCGCGTCCGAGGTGCCGCTGGCCGGCGTGCCCGTGAAAGCCGCCGGCGATTACGTCCGCCGGCTCGTGCAGCAGGGGTTCCGCGTCGCGATCTGCGAGCAGGTCGAGGACCCGAAGCTCGCGAAGGGTGTCGTGCGGCGCGAAGTGATCGAAACGGTCACGCCCGGCGTCGCGTTCTCCGACGACTTGCTCGATGGCGCGCGCAACAACTTCATCTGCGCCATGACCGCGCGCGACGCAATGATCGGCATCTCGGCGGCCGACGTGTCGACGGGCGAGGTGCGGCTGATTCTCACGTCGCCCACGGAAGTCGATCCGATTTTCGCGCGGCTCGCGCCCCGGGAGATTCTCGTCGCGACCGGATCGAACATCGCGCTTCCCGCGTCGCGCAACGAAGCCCTCATCACCGAACGCGAAAGCTGGGAGTTCGACGAGCCGCTCGCGCGCGACGATCTCGCGCGGCAGTACGGCGTGCTCTCGCTCGACGGGCTCGGCATCGACGCCGCGGACGGGCCGGCAGTCTCCGCCGCGGGTGCGCTGCTCCGCTATCTTCGCGAGCTGCAGCCAAGCGGACTGCCACAGCTCGCGCGTCCGATCATCGAGCGTCCCGGCGGCGTCATGCCGCTCGATGAAATGACGCGGCGCAATCTCGAGCTCGTCGAGTCGCTGCGCGGCGGCGGCTCGGAAGGAACGCTGCTCTCGGTGCTCGATCGAACGAGTACGCCCATGGGCGCCCGGCTGCTCAGACAGTGGATCCTCGCGCCCCTCACCGATCGCGCGGCGATCGACGCCCGGCTCGACGCGGTCGCGCGTCTCGCGACCGACGTCGTCACCCGTGAAGCGATGCGCGACGCGCTCGAGAGCGTGCGCGACGTGGAACGTCTCGCGGCCAAAGCGGCGTCCGGCAGAAGCGCGCCGCGCGAGCTCCGTGCCCTCGGCGACTCGTTGCGCGCCCTGCCGTTCGTGGCGGCGGCGCTCGAACGCGTGGCGAGCGCAGGGCGACTCGGCGAGATCCACGCCGGGTGGGACGGTGCCGCCGAGCTGTCTGCCTCGATTTGCGCCACGCTCGTGGATCGTCCGCCGCTCGCGATCGGCGACGAGCCGACGATCGCGTCCGGCGTGAACGCCGATCTCGACGCCCTTCGAGAGCTGCGCGACGGCGGGAAGGATGCGATCGCGCGCATTCAATCCGAGGAACGTGCGCGCACGGGTATCACGTCGCTCAAGGTCGGCTTCAACAAAGTCTTTGGGTACTACATCGAGGTCACGAAGTCGAATCTGCATCTCGTGCCGACGGACTATCAGCGGCGGCAGACCGTGACGACCGGCGAGCGCTTCGTCACGCCGGCGCTCAAGGAGCACGAGGAGCGTGTGCTCACGGCGGCGGAGCGGATCGAGACCTGCGAGCGCGAGCTGTTCGACGCGCTTCGCGCGCGCGCCGGAGCGGAGATCGCTCGGCTTCAGCGCATCGCGCGCGCGATCGCCGAGCTGGATGTGCTGAGCACACTTGCGGACGTCGCTGCGCGCGAGGGGTACGTGCGCCCCACGATCGCCGACACGTACGACCTCGAAATCGTCGCCGGGCGCCATCCGGTCGTCGAGCGGATGATGCCGCGCGACAAGTTCATCCCGAACGATCTCACGCTCGCGCGCGACGCGCGGATGATCATCCTCACCGGTCCGAACATGGCCGGCAAGTCGACGGTGCTGCGTCAGATCGGATTGATCGCCTTGATGGCGCAGATGGGAAGCTTCGTGCCGGCGAGCTCGGCGCGCGTTGGCGTGATCGATCGCATCTTCACGCGGGTGGGGGCGAGCGACAATCTCGTGCGCGGGCAATCGACGTTCATGGTGGAGATGTCGGAGACGAGCGCGATCCTGCACACCGCGAGCGCGAACAGTCTCGTGCTGCTCGACGAGATCGGGCGGGGCACGGCGACGTACGACGGCGTCTCGATCGCGTGGGCGGTGAGCGAGCACCTGCACGAGCAGGTCGGCTGCAAGACGGTGTTCGCGACGCACTATCACGAGCTCACGCAGCTCGCCGACGAATTAGTAGCACTTCGGAACTATAACGTCGCGGTGCGCGAGGCCGGCGATCAGATCCTCTTTCTGCACCGGCTGCAGCCCGGGGGCGCCGATCGGTCGTATGGCATCGAGGTCGGCCGACTCGCGGGACTACCGAACGCGGTGATCGCCCGCGCGCGAGAGATCCTGATGATTCTCGAGGGGGAGCAGCTCGCGACGCATGCCGGGCGCGGCCGTACTCTTCCCGCAGAATCGACCTCTGCCTCGCGGCAGAACGACGAGGAGCAACTGGGATTTTTCGCGGTCACGCACCCGCTCGTCGAGCGGCTCGCGTCGATCGAGCCCAACGAGATGACGCCGATCCAGGCGCTGGCGATGCTCGCGATGCTCTCCGACGAAGCGAGACGCAGCCGGTAGCGCCGCGCGTCCATCGCGGCGCACGGGCGGCAGTCTTACATTACGCCATGCTTCGCTCGGTCCCGCCCACGGCGCTGATGGTGCTCGCGATCGCCGGGTGCGGACGCGACGAGGCGAAGCCGAACGCGCGGCCGCGCGACGCCGGGCCCAAGCCCGACGAGCCTCCCGCGCTGGTGACGTCGGATCTGCCGTTCCGCTACCCGGCTGCGCTGTACGCAAGGCGCGCCCAGGGCAACGTGATGCTCCGCCTGTTCATCGATCGGGACGGGCACGTGGTGCCCGAGTCGACGCGGATCGACGAGCCGAGCCCGTTCGCCGCGTTCGACAGCGCGGCAGTGCGCGGATCGGAGTCGTTGCGCTTCGTCCCCGCGAAGCTGCACGGGGAGCCGATTCCGGTCGCCGTGTTGTTTCCCGTCTACTTCCGGCACCCCGAGGCCAAACCGCTTCCGGGGGATACGGTGTTGAGATGAAGCGGAGGTTGGAGGCTGGCAGGAGCGGTTCAGCCAACCCCAAGTCTCCAATCTCCAGCCTCTCGCAATTGATACCAGAACACCAATGATGATTATCGTATGACACGCAACCGCCGCCCCTACGCCACCGTCCTCGAGACCATCGGGTGGACGCCGATGATCCGTCTCAACAAAGTGACGCGCGGCATTCGCACGCCGGTCTTCGCGAAAGCCGAATTCTTCAATCCCGGCGGCTCGATCAAGGATCGCATCGGCGGCCCGATCATCGAGCGGGCGGAGCGCGAGGGGCATCTCAAGCCGGGCGGCACGGTCGTCGAAGGGACGAGCGGCAACACCGGCGTTGGCCTCGCGATCGCGGCGGCGCTCAAGGGCTACAAGTGCATCTTCACCATGCCGGACAAGATGTCGCAGGAGAAGGTGCGGCTGCTCAAGGCATTCGGCGCCGAGGTCATCGTCACGCCCACAGCGGTGCCGCCGGACCATCCGGACAACTACGTGATGATGGCGAAGCGCATTGCGCACGAGACGCCGAACGCGATTCTCGCCAATCAGTTCTACAACGACGCGAATCCCCAGGCGCACTACGAGAGCACCGGCCCCGAGATCTGGGAGCAGACGGAGGGGAAGGTCACGCACTTCATCTATGCCGCCGGCACCGGCGGCACGATCACCGGCGTGGGGCGCTATTTAAAGGAGAAGAATCCTAAAATTCAGATAATCGCCGGCGACCCGGTGGGATCGATTCTCGCCGAGATGTGGCGCAGCAAGGGCGAGAGCAAGCCGGAGGGCGTGCCGTACAAGATCGAAGGCATCGGGCAGGACAAGGTGCCGGGCACGCTCGACATGGGACTCATCGACGACTTCATGACGGTGAGTGACAAGGAAGCGTTCGCGATGGCGCGGCGACTCACGCGTGAAGAGGGCCTGTTCGTCGGCGGCTCGAGCGGCTTGATCACGCACGTCGCGCTCCACGTCGCGCGCCGCGCCGACGATCCGAACGCGCTCGTCGTCGCCGCGCTTCCGGACACCGGCGAGCGGTATCTGTCCAAGCTTTACAACGACGAGTGGATGCGCGAGAACCAGTTGCTCGACTCCGACCGCACGACGCTCGAGCTGGTGCTCGAGAACAAGTCGCGCCACGACGGCGATACGCCCGAGATCGTGAGCGTCGCGCCGGGAGCAACCGTGCGACAGGCGCTCAGGCTCATGTCGCAGCACGACGTGTCGCAGCTTCCGGTGATGGACGGCTCCAACTGCGTCGGCTCGGTGAGCGACTGGTCGCTCTCCGCGAAGAGCCTCGAGGATACCAAGGTGCTCGATGCGATCGTTGGGCAGGTGATGGACGGACCGTTCCCCGTCGTCGACGTAGGGCAGCCGGTGGACAGCGTGGCCAAGCTGCTCTCCAAGTCGAACCCCGCGGTGCTCGTGCGCGGCAACGGCTCGGTGCAAGGCATCGTCACCCGCTCCGACATGCTGAACTACTTGATGGCGAGGTAGGACCTCATGCGCATCACGGTCTTGATGGGTGGCACCTCGTCGGAGCGGGACGTGTCGCTGGCGACGGGGATTCGGTGCGGCCGCGCGCTCGAGCAGGTGGGGCACTCGTTGACGTACGTCGATCCCGCGCGCGGCGCAATGAGCGACGATGACCTGCGCCGCCTCTCGAGCGGAGTCGTGGTGCAGACGGCGCCGCCGTCGGAAGAGAAGCTGCGTCAGATGGCGCGCGAGGCGCTTCCCCGCCTGGCGACCAATCTTCCGCGCGGCAGCGACACCGACGTGGTGTTCCTCGGCCTGCACGGCGGGTATGGCGAGGACGGGACGATCCAGGCGTTGCTCGATCTCTCGGGCGTGCCGTACACGGGCAGCGGGCATTTGGGCAGCGCGCTCGCGATGGACAAGGACGTCTCCAAGCAGTTGTTCATGCAGAACGGCGTCTCAACCGCGGAGTGGCTCATGGCGCCGGCCAGCGAGAACGAAGTCGGTGTGCGGCTTGGATTTCCGGTGATCGTGAAGCCATCGAAGCAGGGGTCGACCGTGGGGTTGTCGATCGTGCGCGAGCCGGCACGGTTGCGGGCGGCGGTCGATGAAGCGTTTCAGTTCGACGACGAGGTGATGATCGAGCGCTACATCGCTGGGCGCGAGCTGACCGTAGGGATGTTGGGAGGCGAGGCGCTGCCGGTTGGCGAAATCCTTCCGAAGCACGAGATTTATGACTACGAGTGCAAGTACACGGCGGGAATGGCGACCGAAGTCTTTCCCGCCGAGCTCTCGGCCGATGAAACGGCGCGCGTGCAGCACGAGGCGCGCAAAGCGTTTCGCGCGCTGAAACTGGGAGGGTGCGCGCGAATCGATTTCCGCATGGCGGCCGACGGAACGTTCTACTGTCTCGAGGCGAACACGCTTCCCGGGATGACGCAGACGAGTCTCGTACCACAGGCGGCGGCGGCAGCGGGGATCGAGTTTTCGGAGCTGTGCGACCGGATCGTTCGGCTGGCCGTCGAGACGCGCGGAGGATTGTGATGCTGCACGCTGGGGGAGGGGGACCGACGGCGGCGCTCGCGGGAATTCCCGCGGGGCTGCAGGCGCAGGGTGTTTGGGCGGGGCGGCGTCAGCTCTTCGTGCGCTTTGCCGCCGAGGCCGAAACGGCCACGATGTACACGGCCGACGCGCTCGCGAACGAGATCAAGCGGAGCACGGCGCGCTCCTCGTTCCACTCGATCTCGATCTCCGGGCGCGACCCACTCGCCAATGTCGAATACCTCTGTGCGGCCTTCGACAAGATTGGCGACTCGTTGCCGGCGATGCTCGACTGCGACGGACAGCGACCGAACGAGATTGGGATGTTGAACGGTGTGCTGACGCTCGTCCAGGTGACACTCGACGGTCCAATGCTCGAGTCGCACGCGGAACGCGCGTGCCAGACGCTCAAAGTCTCGTCGGACGCGGAATTGCAGCACGCGCTGGCGATCAACGTGGACGAGCGCACGACGGACGCGCAGCTCCTCCGCACGATCGAGCGCGCGCATGGCGCGAGCGATCGGACACAGATCGTGGTGCATCCGAGCGCCGGGACGCCACTCGACCGCGATCGCCGGTGGATCACGCTCTTCGAGCGCGCGGGCGCGCTGCACGGGGACATTCGGCTCGTGATCAGACTTCCCGCCCCCACGGGAATGCGTTGAGGTCGCCAGGGTGACGGGAACAGCCGTGCCGCAGTCGTGTTACTAGGAATAATTTCTACTGAGCAAATCAAGCCGTCCTCCTCATAGCAGTCATGTCGCAACCGGCAACATACGAGCACGACACACCGAGACTGACCACCGCCGTGCAGGTCCTCATCGCGATGAACGTCGCGGTGATGTTCGTGCAGTTCGTGGTCTACGAGCAGTTCTCGAGTGCCCTCGCGTTCGACTATCACGCGCTGCCGGTGAAGCCGTGGACGGTCGTGACATACATGTTCGCGCACGTCGGGCTCTGGCACCTGCTCGCGAACATGTACGTGCTCTCGCTCTTCGGTCCGCGGCTCGAGCAGATGTGGGGCGCGAAGAAGTTCAGTTGGTTCTATCTCGCGTGCGGCTTGGGCGGCGTGCTGTTCGAGCTGTTGTTCATTCGCGCGGGGATCTTGATCGGCGCGTCGGCCGCCGTGTTCGGCGTCATGACCGCGTACGCGATGCAGTGGCCCGACGAAGAGATCTATCTGATGTTCGTGCTGCCGATGCGCGTGCGCACGCTCGCGGTGGGTCTCTTCGTCTTCAATCTCGTGATGGGCATCATGGCGACGACGGACGGCACCAACATCGCGTACTTCGCGCACGTGGGCGGCGTGCTCGCCGCGTACATGCTCGTTCGCATGTCGGCCTCGCCGGGCATCGATCAGGTGAGGCAGCGCGTGGCGAATCTGCCCGACGCGGACGAACCGCCGCGCGCGATTCCGCGCAGCATGCCGCGGCGCGAACGCGGCGACGAAGTCGATGACATCGTGGCGAAGAGCAAGGCGATCGTCGCCAAGCGCGTGAGCTCGCTCGCGCAACGATCCAGCCGGCGCGAGGCCAAGGCCGAGGAGCTCAACCGCGTGCTCGACAAAATCTCCGAGCAGGGTCTCGACAGTCTCACGAGTGACGAGCGGAAGATCCTCGAGGAGATGTCGAAGAAGTTGAGAAACGACTGAGAGCGGCAGAGGCTGGAGGTGGAGGTTAGAGATGAGAGACGGCTGAACGCGCGCGCTTTCAGCCGTCTCTCATCTCCACTCTCCACTCTCCGCCGCAAAAAAAAGAGCCCCCCGGGCTATGCCGGGGGGCGGTGCCGCCACGCCGTTCTCGCGGCGGCGATGACCAGCGCATTGCGCTGGCACCTCTCGAATATGCGAGATGGTACACGCACGCGCTAGGCCAGTTCCGCGGGCTCATGTGTGCTGCGACTGGATGGCTCCCAGTGGCTGGTCGAGGCCGCGATTGATCGTGGCAAGAGCATCGTGCATTCTTGTCCGATGCCAAAGCCAGAACTTCTCGAGACGTTTCCAAATCCGTACGCGGGCCGTGACTACGAGATCGCCATGGAATGCCCGGAGTTCACGTCGCTCTGTCCCCTAGGCGGCATCGAGAGTGACGCGAACGAGCTTGCCGCGCTGAAGGGCGGCGCGCCTGACTTCGGAACCATCTACATCACCTACGTTCCGGGTGACGTGTGCCTCGAGCTCAAGAGCCTCAAGCTGTATCTCTGGAGCTTTCGCGACGACGGCATCTTCTACGAGCGAGCCGTGAATCGGATTCTCGACGACCTGTCGGGCGCCGCGAAGCCCAAATGGATGGAGATTGTCGGTGACTTCAACATTCGCGGAGGGATCAAGTCGGTGATACGAGCGAGAGTGGGGGTGAAGAATGGGTGAGCGCACGCGTGAGGCTGCGCGACGGAGCATCGTTGCACCGGTCGCGACCGCTTCGAGTGGTGAGTTGCGGGTGGTGCGTTGCGAGTTGCGCTCGAAGCGCGACAGCAGACTTCTTGCTGCGCTCGGGATGACGCTGTGCATCGGCGCCTGCAGCACGGCGTCTTCCTCCAGCCGCCCCACTCCGTCGGCGGCATCGATCGCTCCCGCCCTCGACGCCATCACGCAACCCGACCTTCGGCGCGACATGTTCGCCATGGCCAGTGATGCGATGCGCGGGCGCGAAGCCGGTACGCTCGACGAGATGCGGGCCACCGCCTGGGTTGCGGAGCAGGCGCAGAAGATCGGCCTCGAGCCGGCGGGCGACGACGGCACGTTCTTTCAGTGGTGGCCGATGGACCGCACACGGTTGAGCGCCGCGAGCAAGCTGTCGATCGGCGGACATGCGCTCCGCGTCTGGAAGGACGCGGTCGTGATCAGCGCCGGCGACGAAAGCATCGATCTGCCGATCGTGTTCGTTCGCGACAGCGCGGAGCTCGCGCGCGCGGACGTGCGCGGCAAGGCGGTCGCGATGGAGATCAACGCGATCCCGACACAGCCGCAGGACCGCTTCACGATCCGCGGCAATTTTCAGTCGACAACGTCGCAGTACGTTCGTCAGCGTTCTCTCATGCTTGCGCGCGCCGGTGCCGCGGCCGCGATCCTCGTGTCGGATGCATCGCCGTCGCTCGATACCGCGTTCGAGGCGACGGCGATCGTCTCGTCGCGCGGGCGATACGCGATCGACTCCGCCGGCGCACCGGCCGGCTCGTACGCTCGCCCCGCCGGCGGTCGTGGAGGCGCGGGCGGTCGCGGCGGCCCGAACCTCGGCAATGTGCCCGCGTTCTGGGTTCGCCACGACATGCTCGACGCGGTCCGCGCGCCCGGCGCGCGACTCACGGCGCTCACGTTCGACGAGAATTTCACCTATCCATCGGGCAACGTGATCGGCCTCGTGCGCGGCACGGACCCCAAGCTCGCGAACGAGTACGTCGTCTACAGCGGGCATCAGGATCACGACGGCGTGCGCTATCCCGTGAAGGGCGATTCCATCTGGAATGGCGCCGACGACAACGCTTCGGTGAGCGTGGCGATGCTCGCGATCGCCCGGGCGTACGTGAAGCACCCGGCGGCTCGCCCGGTGCTCTTCATCTGGCACGGCGCCGAGGAGCGCGGCTTGCTCGGCTCCCGCTGGTACGTGAATCACCCGACCGTGCCCCATTCGCAAATCATCGCGGTGCTGAATGGCGACATGATTGGCCGGAACGATCCCGACAGCGCCGCGATCCTCGGCGTGCAGCCGCCGCACAAGAACTCCAACGCGCTCGCGGCGGCGGCGCTACGCGCGAACGCCGAGCTCACGCACTTCAAGCTCGATACGATCTGGGATCGCCCAACGCATCCGGAGGGATGGTACTTCCGGAGCGATCACCTGCCCTATGCGCGCGCCGGGATCCCGGCCGTGATGTTTAGTACTCTGTTACATCCGGATTATCATACGCCGCGCGACGAGCCGCAGCGAATCGAAATCCCGAAGCTGCAGAAGATGGCGGATTGGATGTACGCGACCGGTTGGATCGTCGCGAACGCGCCGCAGCGGCCGGATGTCGTGCCGGGGTTCAAGCTCGAGCGCTGAGCGAGCCCCTCGGCCGAGCGCACCGGAAACAAAGCGGGCCCGGAGAGATCTCCGGGCCCGCTTTGTTGTGTGGCGTACCGCGATCGAACTAGAACGAGTAGCGGAACGACAGCTGCATCGAGTAGTTCGAGAAGACGTTGTTGTACGTGAACGGGTTGAAGGCCGGATCGAAGGTCACCTTCGGCACACCGTTCGTGAGATTGGCGCTGCCCGACGCGCCACCTGGGAGCGACAAGCCGCTGCCCGAGTAGAGCGTCACCGGGTTGAAGTTGCCGCTGCTGATCTGACGGCCCCAGTTCTTGTTGAGCAGGTTGCCGAAGTTGAAGACGTCGAGTCGCAGGCTGACGTTCTGGCCGCGAATCGTCGTGATCGGCTGCTCCGCGGAGACGTCGAACTCGTTCGTCCACGGCGAGTCGCAGCTATCGCGCTTCATGATGTGGCCGCGCTGGCTGTTCAGGCACTCGTTCGAGCTGATGAACTTGTCGAACGCCGCGGCCTGCTGCGCCGGCGTCGCGGTCACCGCACCGGACGTGATGAACACCGGCGACTTCGGATCGTTCGGACCCGTCGGAATGTAGATCGGGTCGTTGAGCGACTGATTGTCGCCGTTCAGATCGGTGGCGGAGACGTACGCGAAGTGAACACCGCTCTGGCCCTGGTAGATCACCGACAGCGACGTCTTGGTCGGAAGCGTGTAGCTCACGTCGCCGACAATGCGGTTCGGCGTCTCGAACGACGAGTGCGCGAGCGGCGTCTCGAGCTGGCTGCCCGAGTACACGCGGCCGAAGCGATACTGCGAGCCCGCGGTGCTCGAGGTGAGGTCCTGGATCGAGTACGCCTGGGTGTAGGTGTACGCGATCGAGCCGCCGAGGTTCGTCGTGAAGCGCTTCTGGAGCTGCCCCGTGAGACTGTACGAGTAGTCCTGCGACTTGTTGATGACTTTGTAAACCGTGTTACGGCCGGGGACCTTGAGGCTCGGGCTGAACGTGCTGGTGCCGTAGAGCGACCGGCCGTCGATTCCCGTGCCGATGGGGTTGTCCTGCAGCGCGAGATTGTAATAGAAGAGAGAGTTCATCGCTTTCGTGTACATCCCCTCGAACGTCGCGACGTAGCCATGGCCCAGGTCGCGGTCGTACGCGAGGTTGCCGCGGATTTCCTGCGGGAACTTGAGATCGTTGCTCGCGTAATCGACTTCCGAACCCGCGGCGGCCGTGACGCTCGTGCGGCACGCGCGCGGTGCACTTGCCACAGCCGCTGACGTGAAGGCCGGCGCCGCGGCCGGATTGCTGCAATTCAAGTTCGCGAAACCGGAGACGCCGCCTGAATTCTGGAACGAGTTCGACATCCAGACGTACGCCGGAGCGCTCTGGAACACGCCGACGCCGCCGCGCACCTGATTGCGGTTGTCACCCGTCGCGTTCCAGTTGAACCCGAAGCGCGGCGAGATCTGCTTGTTGCCGCTCGGGATTTGAGAGGTGTTGATGCCGAACTGCTGTTCGACCGTTTTGTTCTCAGGCGGCTTCGTGAAGAAGACCGGATCATCGAGACGGATGCCGAAGGTCATGTTGAGGTTCGGCGTGGCGGCCCACTCGTCCTCCGCGTACGCGGCGAACTGGCCGGCGCGGAAGCGCACGGCGCCGTCGCAGCCCGAGCCGCCGATCGTCCCATCCGGACACACCGGAACGCCGACCTGATAGGAGCGCGGCGTACCCGCGACGAGAGAGTCCATCGAGCCAAACGTCCACAAGCCGACAAGGTTCTGGCCGAAGAGATTGCGGACCTTGTACCACTGCGCCTGGCCGCCGACGGTGAAGCGGTTCGACGAGCCGATCGGCAGCGAGTAGTTGTCGGTCAGCTCCGTGATGTCCTGATCGAGCTGGTTCGCCTGCGAGGAGTTCTCTGTGCCGGCCTCGAACTGCGCGGTACCGTTCACGAAGACCGAAACGGCCGGCTGGAGCGTGCCGGGCGTGGCGCGGCTGTCGCGAATCCGCGTGTACGCCGCGATCAACTCGTTGTACGAACCGTTCGTAAAGTTGGTGCGGAGCTGCGCGACCGGCGCGTTCTTCTGCGAGTTGAACTGATAGAGCCAGCTCGTGAGCGGGAAGGCCGGTGTGGCGCTGCCGGCTGCGCCGCGCGAGAACACGTCCTGCGTCGCGTGTGCGTAGTTGTCGCGCAGCACGAGCGTCGAGTTGAACGGAAGCACGAAGTCGAGACGCGCGAACACGTTCGTCAACGGATTGTTGACGGGAACGCGATTGCCGCCGCCGATGTCTGTCATGCCGCGCGAGGTCAGCGCGCTGGTGAACTGATCGAGGACGGACTGCGTCACCTTGACGTTCGCGTCGCCGACGGCGATTCCCGACGCCGGCCGCGCCTGGCTTTGCCACTCGGGGTTGATGAAGAAGAAGACCTTGTTCGGAACGATCGCGCCGCCGACCGAGGCGCCGTACTGGAGCTGCTTGAACGCCGTGAGGTACGGCTGGTCGCGCTCCATGGAGCGATTGCGCCAGTAGGTGTACGCCGAGCCGTGCATGTCGTTCGTGCCGCTCTTGGTGACGGCGTTCATCGAAATACCGGCGAAGTTGCCGACGCGCACATCGTACGGCGCGAGGCTCACCTGATACTCCTTCACTGACTCGATGCCGATCGACTTGCCGCCGGCCTGGCCGCCAGGCTGGCCGGTCGAACCGAGACCGAACAGGTCCTTCTCGGTCGCGCCGTCGATTTCAATGTTGTTATACCGATTGTTGACACCGCCGCCCGACAGTCCCGGGCCGCTCGTCGACACCTGCGGCGTGAGCACCACGAAGTCGGTGAAGTTGCGGTTGAGCGTCGGGAGCTTGGCGAGGAGCGTGTCGGTGATCGTCGTCTGCGTGCCGCGCTGTGTGGGAGAGATGATCGCCTCCTGCGCTGCCGCGGTCACGTTCACCGCGGAGAGCTGCGTCGCCTGCTCGGCGAGCGTGAAGTTCACCGGCGTGGTCTGGCCGAGCGTGACGCGCACCGGCTGCTGCGTTTGCGGGGCGTAGCCGATGCGGCGGATGGAGACGCGGTACTGATCGCCGACCTCGAGGCCCTGAACGAGATAGCTGCCGTCGGCGCGGGTGGTGCCGCCGAGGGTGTGGCCCGTCTCGCCGTTCACGACTTGCACCTGCACGTCGCCGATGCCCTGGCCCGTGCTGCCGACGACGCGGCCGCCGATGCTACCGGTGGTCGTCTGCGCGGCGACGCGCAGACTCGTGAGCGCGAGCGCTGCCATGGCGACGGCGCCGCACAATGTCAAACGTGGAATCTTCATACGGTGGGATTTCCCTCTCGAGAGTGTGATGCCGAGGCCCGGCACCGCCCATGATCCACGCGCGTTGGGAGTGGAGCGCGTGGTCGTCCTGATGAAACTGCGAGTGGACTTCGACTAAGACCGCACGGTGTGGCGACGCAAATCTGAGCTCGAGCGTCAGGTGCGGCCGAACACCGAAAAACAGGTCGGATGAGCGCGCGTAATGTACGTAAAACGCGCGCGAATCGCGAGATTTTTCTGGTGCGCGCCAGAGCGGAAATTCGGTATTCGTGTATCCAACATCCGAAGGAACGCTACTCGTCACGCGAGGCGTGTTGCGCGGATGTATCGATTGTGAAAAGGAACGGGTGCGTTTGCGTGGCGCGAGCGCGCTTGCGAACGTGATGCCGATTGACAGTCGCTGAGTAACTCGAATAAATTGAAAGACTTGAGGCTAGGTAGCTCAGTTGGTAGAGCAGCGGACTGAAAATCCGCGTGTCGGCAGTTCGATTCTGCCCCTAGCCATTTCCATCGATCTCGAATCGTTTCGCGCGCACCCGCGCGCGGGGCCGCCAGCGCTTGGGCGGCTCTTTTCATATTGCCTCCCTTGAGCGCGCGCTCGTAGGTTGACGCATCAGCATGAGTGATCCGTCAATCGAGGCCAGGTTAGCCAAGCTCGAGCGCCAGATTGCTGCGCTCTCGGACGAACTGACGCTCCTTCGCGCGGAGCTTCGCGGCGCGGAGCCGCCGACCAGCTCCGCCGCGCCAGTGCTCCGCGAAGAGCCTGCGCGATCCGCCGCCACCGCACGCGCAGCGCTCACCGGGCAAGATGTCGAGCGGCTTCTCGGCCGGTACGGCATGCTCATTCTCGCCGTGCTCGCGGCGGTCGCCGCGGTCGGCACGTTCCTGAGCTGGGCGATCAGCCATGGCTACATCGTGCTCGGGCCGGCGGCGCGCATCGCGGTCGGGCTGATCGCCGCCGCGGGAATCGCCGCGTGGGGACTGCACCTTCGTCCTCGTGAGCGCTCGTTCGGGTCGAGCATGCTCGGGCTCGCACTGGTGATGGTGCTCGTGTGCGCGTACGCCGCTGGCGCCGCGTTCCAACTCGTACCGGCCTGGGTCGCGTTCGCCGCGTCGGCCGCACTCTCGTGGGCGCTCGCGATCTTCGCGCATCGCGAGAACGACGAGCCCCTCTGGTGTGTCGGGTTCGGCGGCGCCGCGGCTGCGCCGTTCGTCACGAGCGACGAGAGCGGCGGCGTCTATCTGCTCGCGGCGTATGCGACCACGCTGCTGCTCGCATCATGCTACGCGGTGCGCGGACGAAGCTGGGTGATCGCCTGGCGCGTGTTCTATGCCGCTTCGGCGATCCTCGTCCTCACCGGCGCATTCGATGCACGCGCGGGCAGTACGCCGGCGTTCATTGCGGCGTATGCGGTGCCCTTCATCGTCGCCGCGGCGGGAGTGCTCCCGAGCGCGCCGGCGTCACATTCGCGCGGCGCGCTTCGGTGGATGGCTGTCATCGCGCTCATCGCGAGCGCGATGAATGGCTTCGCGCAGCCCGCGGCGGTTTGGGAACGCTGGTCGCTCCTCCTCGCGATGCTGGCGGGATTCGGCGCGTGGATGCTGCTCATCGACATCGCGGCCACGACGCCGCAGAGCAGCATCTTCGCCGAACACGCCGGCTCTGCTCCAATCCTCGATTGGTTCGACGCGGCGCTGCTGCCCGTGTTCTTCGCGCTGCGCGCGCTCGGCGCAGCGACGATACTCGCGCACGTCGCGCCGCTCACGGCCGCGTTTGCGGTCGTGCTCGCGCTGTTCGCGTCACGGCGGCCCGTGAGCTCGGCGCGCGATGCATCCGCGTTTGCCGCGGTCCTGTTCGCGATCGGCACGATCGGTGAGCTTCACCTCGAAAGCCCCTTGGCGCGCATCTCGGCGGCGATCGTCGTCGCGCTCGCGACCTTCGCCATGCATCGCGCGAAGCCGTCGCTCAGTTGGCTCGCGATGGGCGTCGGAATCACGATCATCGCGGCGCTCGCGTGCGTCGACGCATTGCTCCAGCGTCCCGCTTACGTGTTCACGCCATTCGCGACGAACGCCTCGGCCGCGGCGCTCGTCATGACTCTCGGCCTCGTGGCGGTTCGGCGCTTCTGGCGCGAGCTGCGCGTCGCGACCCGCACGGCGATGGGCACGCGCGACGAGTGGAGATATGCGGGCTTCGCGCGAGGACTCGTGGTCGCCGTCACGCGCGCGCCCTGGGTCTGGGTGTTCGTGTGGGCGCTGATCGAGCTGGCGATGGCGTTCAGCCCGAGCACGTCCACGCTTCTCCTCGTAGCGTATTTCGCGGCGACGGCCGTGACGTGCGTCGCCGCCGGGCGCGTGCGCCGAAAGCCGCGCACGCGCCAAGCCGGGCTCGCGCTCGGCGTCACGGCCGCGGTGACGGCGGTCTACGGCGCCAGCACGTACTTCGACTTCGGCGCACGCATCGTCGCGTACCTGGTCACGAGCGCGTTTCTGCTCGGGATCGCGTACTGGTATCGGCGACCCGGGAGCGAAGTGGTTACATCATAGAACGATCATTACTCTTCGCTCATGATCGGCCGAGCAGGTCAGTACCGCCCGCCGCCGAAGATCGCCCACAACAGGATCAGCACCAGGATCAAGGTGAGCAGATCGCCGCCGTAGCCCCAGCCCCACCGCCGCCGGCCGTAGCCGTAGTAGCCTGGGGTCCAGAGCACGAGCAGGATGATGATGATGATGATGAGTAGCATGGGCGCCTCCGGTTGCGTCCGCCGAGTGATTGGGCGGGCACATGCGCAACCATCGGGCCCAGTGGTCGAACCGGGCCCGACTCTCGATGCCGGCTCACCCGCCGCGAAGCGCCTCTGACGGATCTACAGCCGCGGCGCGACGGGCGGGAATCCAGCTCGCGCCGAGCGCCACGAGGAGCAGCACTGCGCACGTGCCCACCAGAATCGTCGGGTCCGTGGGGCTCACGTCATAGAGCAGCGACTGCATGAATCGCATGACGGCGATCGCGACGGCGACTCCAATCGCGACGCCGATCGCCGCGAGGCCGACGCCGTTGCGCGAGATCATCCGCCGGACCTGCGACGGCTGGGCGCCGAGCGCGATCCGGACGCCGATCTCGCGCTGACGCAGACTGACGCCATAGGCCATCACGCCGTAGATCCCGACGGCGCCGAGCACCAGGGCGAGCGCGCTGGCGATCGCGAGGAGCAGCAGCATCTCCCGCGCACGCGCCGACGCGGCGTGTACGAGATCGCTCATCGACTTTTCCCCATACGTGGGGATCGACGGATCGAGCGAGTGGACGATGTCGCGAATCGCGGCCGTCACGGTGTTGGCAGGGAGCGACGTACGCGCGAACACGGTGAGATAGCCGGGCACAGAGACCGACGAGCCCGAATCCGGTGTGACCATCGGGAAGTACGCGATGTCGTTGGCCGGCTTGTCCAACGCATCGTAATGTGCGTCGCCGACCTCGCCGACGATCGTGTACCACCGGTCGTGGAAGGGCCGGATGCGTTTGCCGAGCGGACTCTGATCCTTCCAGTACCGCTTCGCGAAGGCTCGACTGACCACCGCCTCGAGCGATGCGCGCCGTGGATCCTGCGGGCCGAAGGACCGCCCGCTCAAGAGCGGCATGTGCAGAGTGTGAAAGTACTCGCCATCCACGGCGGCGACGAAGTGATCGTCTGGAACCGCGTTTGGCGGCAGCGGGTGATCCTCGATCTCTATGACGGTGTCATTGTGATCATCGCTCAGCGGCACCCAATCGCCGAGGCTGGCGCTCGTCACTCCGGGGATGGCTCTCACCTTGGTCAGGAGCGCGTCGTAGAACTGAATCCGAGAGACGCCGTTCGGATAGCTCGCGTTTGGCAGCATCAGGCGCGCGATCACCACGCCGTCCGCATCGAAGCCGGGCTTCACGTGCTCGAGCCGCATGAAACTGCGCGCGAGCAAGCCGGACGCGGCGACCAGCACGAGTGCGAGCGCCGTCTGTGCGATCACGAGCGCACTGCGGGCGCGCTGATGCGGACCGTTCGTCGTGCCGCGGCCGCCACCGCGCAGCACCATCGCGATCGGCACCCGCCGCGCGCGGAAGACAGGCACGATGCTCACGAAAAACGCGCAGAACACGCTCGCGCCGAGCGCAAAGAGCAGCACGCGCGCGTCGATGCCGACCTCGTCCAACCGCGGAAGACCAAGCGAGCCGCCCACGCTGCTGGCGAGCTTCACGCCCAACGCAGCCAGCATCACGCCGATCGCGCCTCCGGCGACCGCCAGGAGTGCCGCTTCGCTCAGCGCTTGCGCGAGAATGCCGGCCAACCCGGAGCCGAGCGCGCCGCGCACCGCCAGCTCGAGCTGCCGGCTCTCGCCGCGCACCAGGAAGAGATTGGCTACGTTGGCGCAGGCAATGATGAGCACGAGCGACACGCTGGCGAGCAAAATCCAGAGCATGCGCGCCACGTCGCCGACGAGCCAATCGCGCAGCGTGAGCACTCTCGGCTCGACGTGCGCCTGCTTCCACATGGCCGGCGGTATGCCGCTCGGAAATTCGTCGAGCAAACGCGGAAGCACGCTCGCGAGGTCGCTCTGCGCCGCCGCGAGCGTCACGCCCGCCCGCAGCCGCCCCACGCCGAGGTAGTTGAAGCTTCCCGCCTGCGCGTGCGGCGGATCCAAGGCGATCGGAATCCAGAGCTGCACCGTGGGCGAGGGGTAGCCGAAGCCGCGCGGCATCACGCCGACGATCTCGCGCGAAACACCGTCGGCGACCATGCGCCGGCCGATCACCGCGCGATCTCCGTGAAACCGCTGCTGCCAGAGCTCATATGAGAGAATTGCGACGGGTGCCGCGCCGACGCGATCCTCGCCGGCTCGGAAGGGACGCCCGAGCATCGGCTGCACCCGGAGCACGTCGAACAGATTCGCCGTTGTCTGCGCGGTCGATACGCGTTCGGCGCGATCGCTCGTGGACGTGGGGCCAAGATTCACGTCCGTGAAGCGCGCGCCGGCGATGCCGTCGAACGCGCGGGCGTGCTCCTGATAGAGGAGCAAGCTGGCGTCCGATTGATCGGCGTCCTTCACACCCGAGACCTCGAGCGTGTGCTTGAGCGCCACGAGGCGGTCGGATTGCGGATACGGCAATGGCCGCAGCAATACGCCGTTGACGATGCTGAACACCGCCGTCGTCGCGCCAATGCCGAGGGCGAGGACGACGATGGTGGCGATCGTGAAGCTCGGAACGCGCAGCAGTCGGCGCGCGGCGAATCGCAGCTCGGCAAAGCGGAGCGCATGAGGCACGGCGGACATCGGAGATTCCTCTCGATCTGAATCGTGCGTCCGGCACACGATGCGCCAGACGGTCGTCATCCATTCGGCGCACGTCTGCGTGAGCAGATCGCGCAACACCGTCATCCAGAACGCGCCGGCGGGCATGCCGATGGCGCGGGCGTCGCGTCGTTGATCGCGAAACGCTTCCACGAGATCGAGCGCGAACGCGCGGCGGAACCGCGGCGGATACAGCATGAGCAGCGCGCGATAGAGCCGTTCGGCGACGTTGAGCGGCGGCAGGCGGAAATCGGGCATCAGGCCAGCGCCGCGTGTCCGCGCAACGCCCGGCGCGCTGCTTCCGCGAGCGCGGCCATGCGCTCGGCGTCGGCGGCGATCACGCGCTTGCCGAGCGCGGTGATGCGATAGTAGCGGCGCCGCTCGTCGTCGGCGTCGGGCGCGGGACGGCGTTGCGACTCGACGACGAGCGCGTCATCGAGCATCCGCGCGAGCAGCCGGTACAGCGCGCCCGCCTGGAGCTCGACCCTGCCGCCGGAATGCTCGGCGGCTTCACGCATGATCGCGTAGCCGTGCCGCTCGCCGTGCAGGAGCACGAGCAGGACGTAGAAGGCGTCCGGTTTGAGCGGCAGGAAGTCGTGTGAATCGGCGCGAGGCGGCATGGACGTCGGATGCGGGTCGAGTATAAACAGTCTGTTTATAGACGACCGGTATATAGGACTGCCGCACCGTACGTGTCAACGGCGGCCCGGGTTTCGCGCCCCGCGAGTGCTCGCGCGCGTCAGCGCATCGAACGCAGCGCCGCCTCGATCCGGTCGCCGAGCACGGTCGCCTGCGCGCGGCTGAACGTCGCGGTGAGATGGTCGTCGTCGCGAAACACGACGGCGCCGTTCTGCACGGCCGAGCAGGGCGAGCGCGGGCACACGCGATCGTTCATGTCGACGATCGCGATCCGGCGAAGTCCGCGCGCGGCGTCGTTCTGTGCCATAATCGCTTCGGGCACGAGTCCGTCCGCGCGAGTGTAAACGCACGCCGGTCCGGGCCACGGCGTGCCAGTCGCGTGGCGCGAGAGACACGACGGCACGTCGAAGCCCGCTTGGGGCACGTCACGCATGGCGATGGTGCGAATGCCCGCCGACGAGAGCGCGGCATACGTGCGGCGCAGACCATTGCCCCACGATTCCGGCGAGACGTGCGTGGGACCGTCGCTCTTGTCGTGGGCGACGTAGTGGTTGTAGCTCGACAGCACGACCGCCGACGGATGCATCGTGATGATGCGTCGGAGGCGCGAGCGACGCCAATTGGTGCATTCATCGTACGTGCGCTTGAGGCGGCCGCTCGCGAGCTCCGGCACATCGGCCACCGGGCAGCCGGGCTTCACGAGCGCGACCACTTTCCAGCCGCGCGCGCGCCCGATCGCATCGAGCGCCGGCAACCAGTGTTCGGCATGCGAGTCGCCCATCAGCACGACCGTCGTACGCGCGCCGAGGTCGCCGAATTCGCACGGCGCGGTCGCGTTCTCGAGCAGCGATCCCCAGCAGTCATGCGGCATGCCGTCATTGCGCGCCGCGACGAACTGGCGCTGCGCGGGTGCGGTCGCATTCGATTTCGCCGCGGAGAACGCGACGTGCGCGAGGAGCGCCGCGCCGAGCGTGACACCGAGCGCGGTTGCGTTGAAGAGGTGCGGGCGATCGCGGAGCAGCGTTCCCCGCCGCGCGGGCTCCTCGATGAAGCGATACGTGAGCTCGGCGAGTCCGAGCGCCGCGAGCGACCAGAGAAGCTTGCCGCCGACGCCGATCTGCCAGTTCATCGCGACGCCGATGCCGACGAGCGGCCAATGCCAGAGATACCAGGAGTATGATACCCGTCCAAGCCACTGCAACGGCCGCGCGTCGAGCGTTCGCGCAACGAGACTCGCTGGCGCCTGCACGCCGCCGACGAGCAGCGCGCCCGCGCCGAGCACGGGCACGAGTGCGGGAAGTCCCGGATACGGCGTGACGTCGTGGTACACGAGCGTCGAGACGACGATCGCGGCAAGTCCCGCGGCTTGCAGGAGGCCGGTGCCGCGAATGCGCGATTGCTGCTGGAGCGTGAGCGCAATCAATCCGCCGACGGCGAACTCCCAGATGCGCGTCGGCATGCCGAAGAACGCCCACGGCTGCGCGATACGCGTGACGATCACCGCCGCGAGCAGCGAGATCGCGGCCGCGACGAGTATGGCGGCGACCAGCACCCGCCGGATCGACCGCGCTCCCGGCTTCACCCGCGCGAGAAACACGAACATGAGCGGCCAGACGACGTAGAACTGCTCTTCGACCGCGAGCGACCACGTGTGCAGCAGCGGATTTCGATCCGATGCGTGGTAATTGATTGCATCGCGCGCGAACACGACGTTGCCGGCGTGCAACGCGACGGCGCGTGCGTTGTCGGCGATCAGCGGCTGGTCGATTGGTGCGTAGAGCCAGAGCACCGCGAGCAAGGTGGTGAGCAGCACGACGATGAACGCGGGTAGCAGCCGGCGAGCGCGGCGGGCGTAAAACTCGATCAGATCGATGTCGCCGGTGGCCTCGAGCTCGCGCGCGAGCAGTCCCGTGATCAGGTAACCGGAGATCACGAAAAACACGTCGACGCCGACATAGCCACCGGCGAGCGACGCGACGCCGGCGTGATACGCCACCACGAGAAGGATGGCGACACCACGCAGCCCTTGAATGTCAGATCGGTATGCTGGGCGCTCCGCGGACATGGCCTGCCTTACGCGACTCTCGACGGAGAAGTTGCGACTGCCGATTCGGTTCGCTCGGGATAGTGCATGACCAGCTTCGGGCAACCTAAGCCGCACGCGCATCGCTACACGGCGTCCCTCGAGTGGACCGGCGCGCGTGCGCGGCTCCTCGGATCCGATGTTCCGCGGCGACGGATCGCTCCACAATCCAGAAGACATGCTCGTCATCGCGCTGTCTACCGGCCACTTGCTGAGCTATCTCGCGATCTGCGGGCGCTACACGACCAGGCGCACGACGAATGCTACATCGCGAGCTCGGTCAACTTCCCCGTGCGGCACGAGCCGACGGTGCGCGCCGCTCACTGATACTGGATGTACAGCGGCTGCGGCGTGAGGGCGAGCACGTCGGCGGGGGACATGAGCCTCCACCCGTGTTTCGTATCGTTATGATAGAAAATCTTGAATCCGGTATATTCGACCGGATACCGATACACCCACGCCTTATACGTGTCGATCTTGCGCTCGGGTGAGCCCCACCCGTCCATGTCGACCACGATCTGCACGCGTGGATCGAGCGCGATCTTCTTGTAATTCGTGAGCATGTCGTGGGTCCAGCGGTGCACGACGAGGATCTTGGGCGGAATGCGCTCACGCGTGACGAGATCCTGAAGGAGCGACGAGGCGTAGTTCACGTCGGCCGCGTCGAACGTGCCGATCTTCTGCGCCGGAATGGCGCCGTGCTTCATCGAGAACTCGGGGTCGATCGCGAGCTCCACGTCGGGACGCTCGAGGAACTTCGCCAGCCGCGGGAGCTCCTCCTGCAGCGTGCCCTGTCCGACTTGAATGTCGAGAAATAGAAGCGCGTGCTTTTGCTGCGCCCAGCCGTACACCTTCTCGATCAGCGCGCTGTCCATGCGCGTCCGAAACTTGCCCGCCGTTCCCGGCGTCCTCGACGCGACAACGGCAATGAGCTGCAGCGCGGGCTGCACCGGGTGCGACGGATCGGCGGCGTTCCACTTCGCGACTTCGGTGTCGAGCCTCGCGAGCATCTTCTCCGGCGGAAGCGCGCCGAGAATCCCCATGCCCTTGGATAGCGGATTGCCATAGAACGCGAGAATGCGCTTCTCCGGCAGAATGGAGCCCGGCATCAACGGCGGTACGTCGACCGGCCACTTCGGCGTGCTCGCCTTCTTCAGCGCGGAATCACCAGCGGGCTTCCGTGGATGGCGCACGGCTTTCTTGTGCGCAGGCTTTGGCGGCGTCTGCGCGTGCGCGGCACCAGGCCACAGCGCGGCGGAGCACACGATCGCGATTCCAAGTTGACGAACGGCGCGAAGCTGCATTGGCATGAGAGCATTAATAGCGGGTCGCGCCGAGATGCGCAGCGATGTCGCGGTGTCACTCCGAGTGAGCCGACGGCGAGTCGAGTGGTTGGCCGCGCTGCGCGGCCTGAATTCGCGCGAATCGGCACGGATGGGGGGAACTACAATTGAGCGAAAGACGGCACGAATCGAACGAAAAACACCGACGACTGCTCGCCAGGAGGAAGCTGCGGAGGACGTTCGGAAGAAAGAATGTCGCGGGCTCGTGGCGGATTGAGCTGCGCGTCCGTGTCCGTTGATTTCGTTCTAGTTCGTTGAATTGTACTTCCCCCGATTCCAAGCCGATTCGCGCGTACGCGCCCACCCCGCGAGACGGGCCCGAGCACCAAGCGGGCATCGCGCGCCACGAGCCCAGATCCCTCGACTCCCTCGCTGCGCTCGGTCGCTCGGGATGACAGGTGCGCCGTCTACTCGGCCCGGATCGCGACCTGCGGATCGATCCGCGCGGCGCGCCGCGCGGGGAGATAGCTCGCGAGCGCGGCGACGATGAGCAGCAGCGCCGCGGACCCGACGAACGCCGCCGCGTCGAGCGGGCTCACGTCGAAGAGCAGCGATTGCATGAGCCGCGTGACACCGAACGCCGCGGCGAGCCCGATCACCACGCCCACGCCCGCGAGCCGCGTGCCCTGTGCGAGGACGAGCCGCACGATCTCGTGCGGCATCGCGCCGATCGCGAGGCGCACGCCGATCTCGCGCGTGCGCTGCACCACCGAGTACGCGATCAAACCGTAGATCCCGATCGACGCCAAGGTGAGCGCGAGCAGCGCGAATCCGGCGAGGAGCACGGTATTGAAATACCGGCTTGCCATCGACGCATCGACAACATCCGTCATGCGCTTGAGACCGACCATCGGGAGGTCGGGATCGACATCGCGCACCGCCCGACGCACAGCGGCCATGATCGGCGCCGGATCGCCGGCGGTGCGCACGATGAAGCCCGGTCCGCGGAGAAAACCGACGCCGTTGGTCGCGGCCTGCGTCGCGGGCGTGTAGAACTCCGGCTCGGGCGCCTTGTCGACCGCAACCTGGTTCACGTCCGACGCGACGCCGACGATCGTCAGCCACTTCGATGGCGACTCCGGGCTCCCGTTCTTGATCCGGTGTCCGATCGCGCTCTCGCTGCCGAAGTAGCGCTTCGCCATCGTCTCATTCACGATCGCGACCGGCAGTCCGCCGGGAACGTCGCTTGGCGTGAATCCGCGCCCATCGCGCAGCCGGATCCCCATCGCATCGAAGTAGCCGTCGTACACGATCTCGCCGATTGCGATCGGAATGCTGGGAAGCGTCTTTCCCTCGAAGCTGATCGCGAATCGCTGAGCGCTGCCTCCGGCAGCGGCGAGGGGCAGCTCGCTCGTCGCCGACGCGTATCGCACGCCGGGAATCCGGCGCAGCGCGCCGAGCAGCCGCTGCTCGACCTGCACCACACTCTCCGAGCTGGTGTATCGCGCGGTCGGGAGGCCGGTGCGGAACGCGATCGCGTTCCGCGGTTCGAACCCCGGATTCACCTCGCGCGCTCGCGCGAAGCTCCGGAGCATCAGTCCAGCCGCCGTCGAGAGCAGGAGCGCCAGCGCGATCTGCGTCACGACGAGCGTGCGGCGCGCCCGCTGCCGCGCGAGTCCGGCCGTGCTTCCGCGCGTCGAGGCATGCAGCGACGGTGTGAGCGAGTTCTGACGCGCCCCGAACGCCGGCACGAGTGAAAAGATGACGGTCGTGACGATCGCAACCGCTCCCGTCACCGCGAGGACGCGAGCGTCGACCGACACCGAATACGCATGCAGCACGTCGGCCGGCGCGTGCTCGGCGAGCAGTCGCGCCAGCCACACGGCGATGAGCACACCGCTTCCGGTTCCGATCGCGACGAGCACCGCGCTCTCAGCGAGAAACTGCTGGACGAGACGGCCGAAGGATGCGCCGAGTGCCTGGCGAACGGAGATCTCGCGCTCGCGGGCCGCGGCGCGGGCGAGCATCAGGCTCGAGACGTTGATGCACGCGATCAGCAGCACGAGCCCCACCGCCGCGAGGAGGATCAGCAGCGGCTTGCGCACGTCCTGCACGGCGTGGTCGCGGAGGGGAAATACGTCTGCGACGGTCTTCCACTCGTGGCTGTACTTGTCGGGGTGGATCGTTGGCAAGCTCGCGGCGAGGTCCGACGCGGCGCGCTTCGCGGCGGCGAGCGAAACGCCGCTCGCGAGCCGCCCGACGAAATACGTCTCGTACGAGTTCCCGCGCATGAATTCCATGCTCGGCCGGAACTTGAACGGCACGAACACGTCGGCCGGCTGACCGCCGATCCCCGGAAGAGGAAATTGGAGTGACGCCGGCATCACGCCGACAATCGTCGCCGGCCACCCGTCGACGTCGATGCGCTGGCCGATGATGCTGGGGTTCGCGCCGAACCGCCGATGCCACAGCGCGTCGCTCACGATGACGGTCGACTCGGTCGCGGTGTCGCCATCCGTCGCGACAAAGTTGCGCCCTCGGGCCGGCGGCACACCGAGCACGGCGAGCAGGTTCCACGACATGTGCACCGTCCCGACGCGCTCCGGGTAGTCCGCTCCTCCGGAGATCGCGAGCTCCGCGGGCTCGTAGATCGCCGAGCTCGCGAAGATTCGGCCATCGAGACGTTGATAATCAGAGAACTCTGGACGCGAGATCACGCCGAAGTTGTCCGTCCCGAAGCGCGGCAATCCCTCGCCGACGAGCACGAGGCGGCTCGGATCCGCGTACGGCAGGGGGCGATAGAGCACCGCGTTGACGACGCTGAAAATGGCGGTGTTGGCGCCAATGCCGAGCGCGAGGCATGCGACCGCGGCGATGGTGAGCGACGCGTTGCGGCGCAGTTGTCGCGATGCGTAGCGAAGGTCCGCCCCGATGCGCTGTACGATGTCCATCATCGAACGCTCCCGATTCCACTGTGAGTCGATCGCGTCGCACTGCTCGCGAACGCGCGTGAGGTCGCCGAACCGCCGCTCCGTCTCGATGCGCGCGTCGGCGGCCGACATGCCCGAGGCGACATACTCGTCGTAGCGCGCCGCGAGGTGAAAGCGCAGCTCGTCGTCGAGATCGCGGCCGCTGTCGGCGCCCCAGAATCGCAGATAGCGCCGCCAGGCCGGAACGCGGTGGCCGCTCAGCGGTTCGACCACGACGGCTGCTCCGTCGACGTGAGCACCTTGCTCACCGCATCGACGAACACGCCCCACGTCGACGTCTCCGTTCGTAGTTGTTGGCGCCCGCGGGTCGTGAGCCGGTAGTACTTCGCCCGGCGATTGTTCTCGGAGAGCCCCCACTCGGAGTCGATCCAGCCGCGCTTGTCGAGGCGATGGAGCGCGGGGTAGAGGGAGCCTTCCTCGATGCGCAGCACGTCGCCGGTGATCTGCTGAATCCAGCGCGCGACGCCGTAGCCGTGCGTCGGCCCCCAGCTCAACGTCTTCAGAATGAGCAGGTCGAGCGTGCCCTGCAGGAGATCGATCGAAGTATCAGGCGGCATGAGGTCTTCCCATAGAGCATCTCTGGGAGAGTAGAGCTCGTCCCATAGAATGTCAATGGGAAAGATCGCGCTGCCCGATTGCGACCAGCGCGTCCCACAACCGAACACTCACGACGTGCTCGGACGGTTCGTGCGAAGCGACAAGTAACTTCTGCGCAACGAGATCCGTAGGGACCACCGTCGGCACGCGTCTTCCTCGAACGGCAAACCATTTGGAACGACTCGCTGTCGAAGAAAGTGCGGGTCATTCGCGTTTGCTTCTTCTGGTTCTGGTCTCATGGCTGCACTCCCTTTTCTCGTTGATCCCTACGCTGACACGCTCGAGCTCCCGGTCTCCGGGCAGCTCGTCGACTTGTCGCGCGAGTGGGAACGCGAGCAGCTCGCGCTTCATCTCGACAAGCAATTCCAGGTCGTCCGCGAGATCGGTCGCGGCGGCATGGGTGTCGTGTTCCTTGCCCGCGACGTCGCGCTCCATCGGCTGGTCGCGATCAAAGTCCTACGCCGCGAATTCGCGCGTTTCGAGGATCACCGCGAACGCTTCCGGCGCGAAGCACGCATGACCGCGCGACTGAGCCACCCGAGTATCGTGCCGGTGCACGGCTTTGGTGAAGTGGACGACTTCGTGTACATCATCATGAAGTACGTGCATGGTGAATCGCTGGCCGATCGGTTGCGGCGCGAGCATCACCTGAGCGTCGCGGAATCGCGCCGCATCCTCCGCGAGCTCGCGCTGGCGCTCGATTCGGCGCACCGCCAAGCCGTGGTGCATCGCGATCTCAAGGCTGAGAACATTCTGATCGAGCGCGGCACCGGTCGCGCCATGATCACGGACTTCGGCGTAGCGCTTCAGCGTTCGCTCGATCCCGTGCACGCCGAGTCGGCGCGTGCGTTCGGGACGCCGCACTACATGTCGCCGGAGCAAGCCGCCGGCGAGCTCGACATCGACGGACGAAGCGACGTGTACTCACTCGGCGTGCTCGGCTACTACATGTTGAGCGGCGAGCTGCCCTTCGACGCGCCGACATTCGAGTCGCTCGCCGCCAAGCATTGTGCAGAAGCGCACGTGCCGCTCGCGACGATGCTGCCGTTCCTTCCACCCGAGGTGTGCGGGGTGATCGAGCGCTGCCTCGCGAAGGCCCGCGAGCGGCGGTGGAAGAGCGGTGCCGACATGGCCGCCGCCCTGCTCGCGCCAACGTCGCAGCCGGGCTGGATTCGGCGAGCACTGCACGCGTTGTCGCGGTAGCGCGGCCGCGCGACCTTCCAGATAGGGGGAGGGGGTATATAGATTTCCGGCATGAGCGCGGACCGAAGCATCACTGTTCCCGTGTCGGGGATGACCTGCGCCGCCTGCCAGGCGCGAGTGCAGCGGACGTTGACGAAGACGCCGGGCGTGGCCGTCGCATCGGTCAATCTCATGACCAACAGCGCCACCGTGAGCTACGATCCCGCGATCACGTCGCCGGAGCAGCTCGTCGACGCGATTCGCGAGACGGGCTATGGTGCGGAGCTGCCGGCACCCGATCGCACCGCTGCTGATGAGCAGGCGGCGCAAGACGAAGCGCGTACGCGCGAGTTCGTCGAGCTCCGGAACAAGGCGATCGTAGCGTTCGTGCTCGGACTCGCGGCGATGGTGGGCCCGATGCTCCTTCCAATGGAATCGGTCCGAGCCGGCCGGGCGCCGGCATCGTGGTGGCTCATGCTCGCCGCAACCGTCGTCGTCGTGCTCTGGGCCGGCCGCGACTTCTACGTTCGCGCATGGCGGGCGATCCGGCACGGATCGGCGGACATGAACACGCTGATCAGCGTCGGCACGGGCGCGGCGCTCGTCTTCTCGATCGTGGCGACGGTCGCGCCCGGGCTGTTCGTCGCCCACGGGGTGGCGCCGCAAGTCTATTATGAAGCTGTCATACTCATCATCGCATTCATCCTCGCCGGGCGCGCGCTCGAGGCGCGCGCCAAGCGCCAGACATCCCAGGCGCTGCGGCGGCTGATCGATTTGCAGCCGGCGACGGCGCGCATCGTCCGCGACGCGACGGAGGTCGACGTGCCGGTGAGCGCGGTGCGCCACGGCGACCTCGTCATCGTGCGGCCGGGCGAGCGGATCCCGGTGGACGCGGAGATCGTCGACGGCGAGACGGCTGTGGATGAATCGATGCTCACCGGCGAGTCGATGCCGGTGAACAAGCACATTGGCGACCGGGTATTCGGCGGCACGATCAATCGCGCCGGCGCGTTCGGCGCGCAGGCGACGACACTCGGCGAGCAGAGCGCGCTCGCGCGCATCGTGAAGTTGATGCGCGACGCCCAAGCGACGAGAGCACCCATCCAGAATCTCGCCGACCGGGTGAGCGCGGTGTTCGTGCCCGTGGTCATGTCGATCGCCGTGCTGACGTTCATCGTCTGGATCGCCGCCGGCGGCACGGGTGTGCTGCTGCAAGCGGTGACGGCGAGCGTCTCCGTCTTGATCATCGCCTGCCCGTGCGCGATGGGGCTTGCCGTCCCGACGGCCGTGATGGTCGCGACGGGGAAGGCCGCCGAGTTGGGGCTGCTGATCAAGGGCGGCGAAGCATTGGAGCGCGCCGGGAAGATCGACACCGTCGTCCTCGACAAGACGGGGACGATCACCGAGGGTCGCCCCGTCGTCGTGGGCCTGCGCGCGAGCGAAGGGGTCGATGAGCAAACGCTCATTTCCCTCGCGGCGGCGGTGGAGCGCTGGTCCGAGCACCCCCTCGCGCAGGCGGTCGTGCGCTACACGCGGGAGCGCGGGATCGCGATTCCGGAATCGACGGCCTTCACGACGTCACCCGGCCGCGGCGCGAGCGCGCTGGTCGAGGGCGGCCGCGTGTCGGTGGGCAACGCGGCGTACCTCGCGGGGCTCGTCCCGCAGCACTCCAGCCAGGCGGCACAGGCCCTGGCCGACGACATCGCACAGGGCGGCAAGACGCCGGTGCTCGTGATGCGAGACGAGACCGTCGTTGGCGCGATCGCGATCGCGGATCCGATGCGCCAGAGCTCCGCGGGCGCGATTCGGCGCATGCGCGATGCCGGACTCGCGGTCGTGATGCTGACCGGAGACACGCCATCCACGGCGGCGGCGATCGCGCGCGAAGCCGGTGTGACCGACGTCGTCGCCGGCGTGCTTCCCGAGGGTAAAACCGCCGAGATTGTGCGCCGGCAGCAGGGCGGGCACGTGGTGGCCATGGTGGGCGACGGCATCAACGACGCGCCCGCGCTCGCGCAGGCGGATATCGGGATTGCGATCGGCGGCGGCACCGACGTCGCGATCGACGCGAGCGACATCACGCTGATGCGCCCCGACGTGAGCGGTGTCGCGAGCGCGATCGAGCTCTCGCGGCGCACCATGCGCACGATGCGCGAGAATCTCTTCTGGGCGTTCGTCTACAACGTGGTCGGCATTCCGCTCGCGGCGGGCGTGCTCTATCCGGCGTTCGGACTGCTGCTCAATCCGGTGATCGCGAGCGCGGCGATGGCGCTGAGCTCGGTGAGCGTGGTCACGAACAGTTTGCGCCTGCGGACCTGGACACCGCGGCGCTATGAGGAGACTGGAATTTGAAAACTACGAACTGTGCCTGCGGCGTGCAGGAGGCCGCCGGCCGCAAGGCCGTCGGCGTCGATCCGGAGATCAAGGAGCGCAATCTGAAGCGCCTGCGCCGCATCGAAGGGCAGGTGCGCGGAATTCAGGCCATGGTCGAGCAGGACCGGTATTGCGCCGACGTGATGACGCAGATCGCGTCCGTCCATGAAGCCCTGCGCTCGGTTGGGCGCGAGCTGATGCGCAATCACCTGCGCCACTGCGCCGCCGAGGCGATCAAGGCTGGCGATGCGCGCGCGGACGCGATGTACGACGAGCTCGTGGACCTGATGTATCGGCACGCGCGCTAGCGTCGATGGGCGCGAGCGGCTCGACCGCCGGTCCGTTGATGACTTGCCCGTACGGATCGAAGCGCGATCCGTGGCACGGACAATCCCACGTCTTTTCCGTCGAGTTCCACGCGACGACGCACTTGAGGTGCGTGCAGAGCGCCGAGCAACGGTGGAGCTCGCCGGCGTCGTCGCGATAGACGGCGATCTTCTGCGTGCCGTCGCGCATGATGCTCCCTTCGCCGCGCCGAATGGCGTCCTCACTGGGCACCTCGCTCCCGGTGAGGCGGTCCTTCACGTAGCGCACCGCGACGTCCGCGTTCTCCTTGGTGAACTCCTCGATCGGCTTCGCGCGCAGCGAGACCCGGTTCGGATCGTACAGCGATGCCCACGGATTGGGCCGGCCGAGTATGAGATCGCTCAATAGCATTCCGGCAATCGTGCCGTGCGTCATCCCCTGTCCGGAGTCGCCGGACGCCATGTACACGTGCTCGGCGCCATCCGGATTGCGGCCGATGAAGGCGATGTAGTCGTTCGGCTCGAGCACCTGGCCGGACCAGCGATAGACGATCTCGCGCGCTTCGGGCCAGCGCTCGCGCGTCCAGCGCTCCAGCCGGCGCCAGCGCTCCTGACCGTCGTCCGCGTGCGCCGTCTTGTGGTCCTCTCCCCCGACGATCAGCGCGTCATACGGCGTGTCGTCGGCGCTCCCCGCAGGGTTCTCGAGCGGCTGCACGCGGATGTAGTGATATGGGTCGGACGTATCCCAGTACAGCGCCAGCATCACCGATCCGCGCGGAATCACGGCCGCGATCACGTACGTGCGATAGGGCGCCTGCTTCATGTGCGTGCGGAACATGTCCGTGATCGAGCCGTTCGTGCACACGCACACCGCGTCGGCCGTGATGGTGTGGCCGGTGTCCGTTTTCACCGTGCACGGCGAGCCGCCCTCGACGCTCTCGACGTGCGTGTCGCAGTAGATGCGGCCGCCGGCGCGCACGATGGCCGACGCGACGCCGGACAGATATTCGAGGATGTGGAACTGGCCCTGGTTCGGAAATCGGAGACAGGGCCCCGAGCTCCAGGGCACACCCGGAATGCGCGGAAGCTTCTGCACTCCCGCGAGTCCGGCGCGCTGCGCGGCCGCGAGCTCCTCGTCGAGCACGTCCTCCGTTTCGGCGCCGCCGAGGAACAGATAGCCATCGACGCGGCGGAAGTCGCAGTCGATGCCCTCGTCGCGCACGATCTGCTCGATGCGATCGACGGCTGCGCCGTGACTCTCGACGATCAACCGCGCGCCCTCGCCGCCGTGCACGTGCTCGAGGACATAAATGCGGTCGTCCATCGCATTCGTGAGGTGCGCCGTGGTGCGCCCCGACTCGCCACCGCCAATCGGGCCGTCGTCGATGACGATGACTTTCTTGCCGGCCTTGGCGAGCGTGTACGCCGTCGTGAGACCGGCGATGCCGGCGCCGACGACGCAGACGTCCGTACGCGCATCTCCGGCGAGCGACGGAAACGTTGGCACTTCGAACGTCCCGTACCACACGGAGGCGGTGTCACCGCCAGGATATGCGTTGTGCTCGGTCATGGTCGAGTCGCGAGATCGATAGTCCGAGCACCGGTTGCACACCGCGCACCACTTCCGCAGATCATCTTGCCCGGCGAAGCTTCGCGGATGCTTCGACGCGTTCTCATCGCGCTGGCTGCTACCGCGCAGCTCGCATCAGCTCAGGCCACCAGCTTCGTGCCGCCCGACGAGCGCGTGTACGACGACATCGCTCGGCTTTCCGCCGCGGGGTTGATCGACACCATCGTCGTGTCGCCCCGACCGTACTCGCGGCGTGAAGTCCTCCGCGTGCTGCGCGAGGCGCAGCGCAATCTCGATCGGATCTCGCCGAGCGGCTGGGCCGCGTCGACGATCGCGGCGGACCTGGCGATCTACGATCGACCGGAGAACCGCGCGATCGACGACGTTCGCGCCGAGGCGACCGAGCTGAGCAGCCCGGATCGCGCCGTGCCGCCGCAGCCGACCGGCGGCATCGATGCGCGCATCAATCCACTCGCGGCGAACCGCGACGGCCGTCCGATCACCGACGGCACGTCCGCGACGATCGAGACGATGCATCGGGTGGAGCTCGGCAGGCACTTCGCCCTGTCGCTCAATCCGCTCTTCTACGCGGCGGCGCCACGCGGTGGAAATGCAACCGAACGGTTGCGTATTCAGTCCGGTGAAGTGGACGTCCTGTTCGGCAACATGCACCTGGATGCCGGCCGCGGGTACGCGGTCTTTGGGGAGGCCGAGAACGGCGGCGTCGCGCTGTCGACGAATGCGCCGGCGCTCGACATGGTGCGGCTCTCGAACGACATGCCCGCGCGGCTCCCGTTTCCGCTCAATTTCCTGGGTCCGGTACACGGGACGGTGTTCGTGGCCGATCTCGGCAAGCACCAGCACTTTCCGTATTCGCAATTGGCGGGCTGGAGCTTTAGCGGCCGTCCGGTGTCGCACTTCGAGTTCGGCATGGAAGTGATCGACGAGATGGGCGGCCGCGGCGCACCGGGCGCGTCGTTCGGCGATCGCGCACTCGACGTGCTCATCCTGCCCGATGTGTTCCGCAGGCATTCGGACTTTCAGTTCTCGAACAAGATGTTCGGCGGCAATTTCCGACTGCATGCGCCGAGCTTTGGCGGGTTCGAGCTCTACGCCGAAGGATTGCTCGACGACTGGGATCAGCGGCGGGTGAAGAGCAGCCTGTTCGACGACGGCGGCGGTGTTGCGGGCATCGACTTCTCATGCATCATGGAATGTGGCCGTCTGCGCGCGCGGGCCGAGTATCGACAGACGGGCATCCGCTACTACACGCATGGACAGTTCGCGAGCGGCATCACCGAAGACAGCCTGATCCTGGGCGACCAGCTCGGGCCACGTGCGACGGCCGGGTACGCCACCGTCGATCTCGATGCGGCGCGGCTGGGGACGTTCTCGGTCGAGGGCGCGCTCGAGGTGCGGAGCGGAAACGTCTACACGGCCGTGGCGAACGGCGTGAATCAGACCGACTTTCATTTCGAGCTGACGCAGAGAAACCCCGCCGAGAAGCGCGCGCGCGCGCTGCTCGTCTGGCGGTCGGCACGCGATCGGCGGATCGACGTGCGGGCGGCGGCGGGGGCGGAGCGCACGCATAACTTCGCCTTCGTCGGCGGAATGACGAAAACGAATGGCATCGTGCAGTTGGGCGCTGAGTTTCGGCCGTGAGCCAGCCTGCGTCGTGACGACCGTCGCGTTCACGGTCGACCTCGAGCCGGACTGCCCGCCGTTCCTCTCCGGGTTTCGCGGCGTGGAGCATGGACTCCCGGCGCTGCTCGATCTGCTCGCGGAGCTCGGCGTGCCGGCGACGTTCTTCACGACGGGCGAAGTCGCGACGCGCTTTCCGGACGCCGTCGCGCGCGTGGTGCGCGAAGGGCACGAGCTCGCCTGCCACGGCATGAGCCACACCGCCTTCACGGAGCTGTCGCCCGCGGCAGCGCGCGACGAGATCACGCAGTCGACGGAGATCCTCCGCGCGTTCGACCTCGTGACGTCGTTCCGCGCGCCGTACCTCAAATTCCCGCCCGCCTACGTCGCGCTGCTGCGCGACGCGGGACTCATGCTCGACTCGTCGCAAGCCAAATATAAGATCGAGTATTACAGAACGAGGAAGACGTTCGACATCACGCGCGTGCCGGCGTCGGTCACGTCGTCGGTGCTGCGCTTCCCGCGCGCACTGCGCTGGCTCTACCTCGGCGCGCTGTCGAGCCCCGTCGTGTTGTTCACGCATCCTTGGGAGTTCGTCGATCTCACGCGTGAGCAGCTGCGCTGGGATTGCCGGTTCAGGACCGGCGCTCCGGCGCTCGCGTGCGTGCGGGACGTACTCGCCGGCTACCAGCGCGGCGGCGCACGGTTCGTCAGAATGCGAGAGCTCGCGGCGTGACCCCGGCGGCGCGCGCGCGCCTCGCGTGGACCGTGGGTCTCCTGGTCGTCACCATCGGCATCGTCGTGGCCGTTCGGTCGGTCGATTGGCGCGCCGCGCTGTCGACGATCGCGCACGTGCGTATCGGGTGGCTCGTGCTGGCCGTCGTTCTCAACGCCGGTATTCTGGTGGCCTGGGGCGGATTCTGGAGCGTGCTCGCGCCGCGCGCCGCGCGCGTGCCATACCGCCGGATGTTCGAGATCGCCGCGATCGCCTCGGCGGTGATGAACACGGTGCCATTTCTCGCGGGCCACGCCACCGGCGTCGCGCTGTTGATCAAGCGCGCCGGTCTCTCGGCGCAATCGGCGCTCTCGGTGCTCGCGCTCGACCAGCTTGGCGAAGGGATCGTGAAGGTCGCGGTCTGCCTCGCGGTTGGACTCTTTTCACCGCTGCCGGGCTGGATGCATCGCGCGTTCATCGGCGTGACGATCGTCGTCGGCCTGCTGCTCGTGCTCCTGCTGTTCGTCGCCAACTCGAGCGAGCGCTGGGGACGCGATCTCGCCGCGCTGCGCGATGTTCGACACGGCATCGTCGCGCTGGTGCTCGTCGCGATGTCCAAGGTGATGGAGGCGCTCGGGATCGTCGCGGTGCAGCATGCGTTCGGGCTGGGCTTCGCGCTCCCGGCGGTGCTGCTCGTGCTGGCGGCCGTGCTGCTCGCGACGATGATCCCCGTGTCACCAGGAAACCTTGGCGCGTACGAAGCCGCCGCGTTCTTCGTCTATCGCTATCTGGGTCTTTCGCCCGAACAGGCGCTGGCGCTCGCGATCGTCCAGCACCTGTGTTTCATGGCCCCGTCAATCGGCGTTGGCTACGCGCTCGGCGCTCGCCGCGCGATCCGGGGCTGATGGCTGCGCAACGCTGAAATCAGCCACCGCTTTCGCGACATGGGCGAACGCGGCGAGCACGCGCTCGATCTGTTCGTCCGTGTGTTCGGCCGACATCGAGACGCGAATGCGGCACGCGTTCGGAGGCACCGCCGGCGGAACGATGGGGTGGCTGAAAGTTCCATCGTCGAAGAGCGTGCGCCACGCGATGAGCACTTTCTCAACATCGCCGATCAACACCGGAATTACCGGTGTCTGGCTCGCGCCGATGTCGAAGCCCATCTGGCGCAGACCGTCGGCCACACGCTGCGTGTTCCGCCACACCCGTTCGCGCCGCTCGGGCTCCTGCTCCATGACGTCAAGCGCCGCGAGCGCGCCCGCCACGGATGACGGCGGCATGCTCGCGGTGAAGATCAGCGCGCGGGCGTGATGCCGGAGCCAGTGGATCACCGCGTCTGATCCCGCGACGACTCCGCCCAGCGATGCGAGCGATTTCGAGAATGTCGCGAGAATGAGATCGACCTGCTCGCCCAGGCCAAAGTGACTCGCCGTGCCGGCGCCATCGGGTCCGAGCACGCCGAGGGCATGCGCTTCGTCGAGCAAGATCTGCGCGCCGTGCTGCTTGGATACGCGCACGAGCTCCGGCAGGTCGACGATGCTGCCTTCCATCGAGAACACGCCATCGCTCACCACGAGCTTGTTGGCGTCCGGCGGCAATTTCGCGAGCTGTTTGTCGAGCGCCGTGAAATCGCCGTGCGGGTACCGGTGCATCTCGCCGTTCGACAGGCGCGCACCGTCGACGAGCGACGCGTGATTGAGCCGATCCAGAAAGAGATGATCGCCGCGCCCGACGAGCGGCGCGATGGCGCCGATGCTCGCCTGATAGCCGGTGGTGAAGACGAGCGCCGCTTCCTTGTTGAACAGCTTCGCGAGCCGCGCCTCGAGCTCGTAGTGCAGATCGAGCGTGCCATTGAGAAAGCGGCTGCCGGTCGAGCCGCTGCCGAATTTCGCGAGGGCGACGCGCGCCGCCTCGAGCACTTTGGGATGGTGCGTGAGCCCGAGATAGTTGTTCGACCCCACCATGATCTTCCAATCGCCGCGAATGCGCGCTTCGGTCGCCGTCGCCTCCTCGATCGGATGGAAATACGGATAGAGTCCCAGGGCTTCGTGCTCGCGAACGGCCGTATAGCCTTCACACTTGTCGAAGATGCTCATACGCTTGCCGGCGTGATGGCCCGATCGTAGATCCGCCAGCGGCGATACTCCTTCAAGCCCAATGCGGCGAGCGGCCGGTTGAGCTTCTCGTTGTCCTCGAGGATCCAGGACGCCTCGCCCGTGGTGGCTCCTCTGGCTCGACCGCGCCGGTCGATCTCGTTCGCGAAGAGCGGAAAGATGCTGCGCGTGCGGTACCGTGCTTTCACGCCAAGGATCATGATTCGCACGGATGTGAGACGCCGTTTGGCCGCGAGGATCTTGAAGATGCCCGTCGGCAGCAGCCGCCCGTTGCCGATCGCTTTGAAGGCACGGTGATAATCGGGCAGCACGATCAGAAAGCCGGCCGGATCGCCGTTCACCTCGGCAATGAAGGCGAGATTCTTCCACACGATGTGCTTCAGGACCTTCGCCTCGTGCACGAAGCTGTCATGCGACATCGGAAAGAAGCCCCAGTTCTTCTCCCACGCCTCGTTGTAGATCTCCCAGCAGCGTTCCACCTCTCGATCGAAGTCGCGAATATCGATGTCACGAAAGGTGAGCCGGTTGCCCTGCATGGCTCGTTCCGCATGACGCTGGTATCGCTCCGGAAGAACGAACGGCTGCTCCGTCTCGATCGAAATATGATAGGCGATGAGATCCTTCGCCTTCGCGAAGCCCGCACCGTCCACGAGCGTTGAGTAATAGCGCGGATTCCACGTCGTCATGATCATGGGGTGCTGCTCGAAGCCGTCCACGAGCAGACCACATTCGTGATTGGTCGACGGGTTCACGGGCCCGCGGATCGTATCGAGCCGACGCTCGCGAAGCCATGACTCCGCGGCCGCGAAGAGCGCGTTCGCGGCTTCCTGATCCTCCTTGCACTCGAAGAAGCCGAAGAAGCCGACACGGTCGCCGTGGAAGTCGTTGTGCGCGCGGTTCTCGATCGCGGCGATGCGCCCGACCGGCTTGCCGTTCCGCAACGCCAGGAACAATTCCCGGGTAGCCTCGCGGTAGAACGGATTATTCTTGGAATCGAGCGCGTCGCGCACGGCGATGCGCAGGGGCGGCACCCATTGCGGGTGATCCGCGCGATTGTAGATCTGCCAGGGCAGGTCCACGAACCGGCGCAAATCGCGCGCAGACGAGACGGTAACGATGTCGATGGACACGTCGGCGAATGTAATCCAAGCGGAGAATGCGCGAGAGGAGGTCTCCCGAAGTCGAGCGATCACGAGTTGGTGAATGCGACGCTCACATACCAAATACGATTCGCCAGGCCTTGTTAGCGCGCGCGGACGAGAATGCTTCGGCGGAGTTCCTGGCGCACGAGCCCGCACGCTCAGTCCGCCCGGAATCCTCGAGGAAATACTGGAGACCCTCGGCGAGGGACTCCGCCGTTGCGTGAGTACAGATCCAGCCGTCCACGCGGTGGGCCACCAACTCCGGCAGCGCACCGCTCGGGAATACGACGCTCGGCAGCCCCGCCCGCTTCGCCTCAATGTTGACCAGCCCGAACCCTTCACGGAGTTCTGGAAGCGACGGGCAACAGTGAATGCCCGCCCGATCAAGCACACTCGGGACGTCGCTTAGATATCCGTGAAAGTGGACTCGATTGGCGAGATCTGACGCGTTCGCGCGGTCAACCAAGCTTTGGCGATAGCCACGGAAATTCGGGTGTTCCCAGCCGTCCATCTGGCCTACCACGTCCAATATCGGCGAATATCCCCGCGCGACCAGAATACTCATCGCCTCGAGCAGTACGTGAAGGCCTTTTTGCGGTATTGTCTGGCCGACGAAGACGATCCGGCTAAAATCGCGCTTGCCGTCGGCGGATGCACGCGGAAGGGCGTGCCGGCCTACCGGGTGGATCGGCTCCGCAATTTTGGCCGCCGGAACGCCGATTCGACCCAGCTCCGTCTTCGTGAACTGAGAGTTTGGCACGAACACGTCGACGAACGGCGCAACTCCATGACGCCACAGGCGGGGATAGAAGCGCTCGGTAGCAGGAGCATTTGCGACTTGAAACACCACCTTTACGCCGCGTGCGCGCAGCCGCATCAACGCGGGGAACGTTCGCAGCACGATCGCGAAGTCTGGGATATGCACGTGGGTCGCAGCGATCTCAGTTGCGCGCTGCACGAGATCGTTACTCGTGGCCGCCACGGTTCGGTACGTTCGAAGGAACTCGTTCGGCCGGAGAGATCGTTTGTTGATACGTGCGGCGTAGGGTCCTTCGGACCACGATGCGCCGATTTGCTGCGCGAGCTCGACGATGCGGTGGTTTTCCCAGTCGTTGACGATGCAATGAATCGTGGCGCCATGCTCACGGAGATTTTCAAGCATTTGAAAGGCGGCAAACTCGAGCCCGTGCGGCAGAACCATGTTGCCGCAACAGGAAACGACGCGTGCTGGGGTCGAGCCGACTTGATTCATTCTTAAGTGGTCTCTGGAGACAATGAGGCCGGCTCCCGCCTCGCCACGCGGCACCGGCCACCCTGGATTGAGACGGGCAGGAGAAGTCGGAGCACGGCCGTTCGCAGCGAGCATACGCTTCGCCGTGCAATGTTGTCGCGCAAGACTATCCTCGAATGCGCCGCCGCGACTGGCGTTGCACGCAGGCATTCAACGCATGTGCGTACATTCGGTAGAGGAACTGAAAATTTCGGCTGCGTGGCGAGTCGCGATGTTGAGCGGCCGGAATCCCCCGCGGGTGATCCCGAGGATTGGAGACCTGCCCCCACAGCTCGACGAGACGGCGCAGGTTGCGCCACGATGAGACCGGAACGATACCGATGGACACGGTGGCGAATGTAATCCGGGCGGCAGGCGCGCGAGAGGCGACCACTGCCGAGCCCGTCGATACTGTTGCGCGTCGTCGCGCGCTCCGTTGGATCGGCGTGTATGTCGCGTTGTCCGGCCTCGCGCTCGTGCTCGCGCACGACTTTGCCATCGCAGCGCTGCATCTCCTTTTGCTCGGTGTTGTTGCATGGGCGGCGACGTCTGAGAGGCGCCTCGGGCGCGTCGTTGGCGACGTGGCGCCCTTGATCATTGCCGTCGCGCTCTACGGCGAGATTCCGCGGCTCATCGCCGTGGTTGGGACGTCGTACCACGACGCCACGATCCAGCATCTGGATCTCTGGGTGTTCGGGACGGAGCCCGCGAAGGCATTCGCGAGTGCGCTTCCCTTCGCGTGGCTCAGTGAGCCGCTGCACGCGGGGTACATGCTCTTCTATCCGATGATCTTCGTGCCGCCTTTGTTGTTGTACGTGCGAGGCGAGCGGCGGGGCTTTTCGGAGACGATCTTCGTGCTCACGGCGACGTGGATCGCGTGCTGGGTGTGTTTCATTGTGTTCCCCGTTGAGGGCCCGCGGTATCTGTGGGGACCCTCGACTGCGGCGCCGGACGGTCCGATGCGGCGACTGGCGGTGGCGATACTGGCGGCGGGGTCGTCGCGGGGTGCCGCATTTCCGTCATCGCACATGGCGGTGTCGGTGGCGCAGACGTTACTGGCGCTCAAATGGCAGCGGAGGGTTGGCGTGGCGTGCGTCGTCGTCAGTGTGCTCGTCGGCCTTGGCGCCGTGTACGGCGGTTTCCACTATGGCGTCGACATGATCGCCGGAGCGCTCGTCGGGGGCGCGGTGGCTCTGGCGATTCAGCTATTTCGAGCGGAAAAGCAGCTCGCGTAGGCGGGCAATGATTCCGCGATTCGTCACCAGCGGTGGAACCTCAATGGGCTCGTCGTTGGCCAGGACGCGCGCCGCATTCGTGTGGGTGAGGAGCTTCGCGTGCGTCTCCGAGCCGACATCACGGAGCCACTGCCGCACGGGACCGAGCGAACGCTTGTCCACGTGTGTATCGCTCGCGAAGATGTCGCACAGGCCTTCAGCGAGCAGTCGTCGCGTCAGCTCGCTGATCCGGCGACCGCCGAGTATGGCGGTGACGTCCATCTGTATCACGGCGCCCGAGCGCTTCCAGTCGCGGACGTTCTCGACCGTGCACCCGACGTAGCGTTCGGGGTGCGCGACGACGGGCACCCGCCCGCTCATCCGAATTCTGAACAGCTCGGCGCTGGCGTTCGGCGGGAGATTCGAATGCTGGAACTCGACGAGCAGGGCGCGCGAGCCCGCGAGCCCGAGGCGCGGATCGGAGAGATCGGCGCCGGGCATGTCGAGCATGATCTCCCAGCCTTGCTCGAGCGTGAGCCCCGCGGGCGCGTCGGCGCGGAGATCCTGGAGCAGCGCGGCGTGATGCTCGAACGGCGCGGCGCCTGCCCGGGAGGCGTTCAGGTGGGGTGTGCAGACGACCGTGCGCACACCGGCCTGCCTGAATTCGTGCAGCACCGGCAGCGACTTTTCGCGCGACGGAGAGCCGTCGTCCACGCCGGGCAGGAGGTGCGTGTGAATATCGATCATTCACACGACAAATTAGCGAGCCGCCCGAAATCCGGTGTGGCGCGGGCGTTTACACGCGGAAAGAGAGCCTTGCAGAAGCGTGCCCCAGAAATAGTTTAGCTGTTCTTGGGGCAGGGCGAGCGGCGCACCGTTTTCGGTGCGCCGTGCCGTTGGAGCGCGCCGCTGAAAGTCGCCATTCACACCGAAGCAACGGCTCCGATTTGCCCCAGCCTTTCGGCGCGAATCGCGCGGTAGCTTTGCCACAGGTCGGGGATGTCATCGATGGCGGACGAGGAGTCTTGCGCACGCGCGACAACATGGGTGTTGGTGTACACCAAGCGGGATGCTGAGGCGTGGGCGCAAGGGAACCTGAAGCGGCAGGGGTTTGCCACGGTGCTTCCATGGGTCGCGACCCGCTCGGGTATGCGGCCGCTGTTTCCGCGATACCTGTTCGTGGGCTACGCCTCTGACGCGATCCCGTCCTCCGTTCGGAGCACATACGGCGTGCAGTACATCGTGATGTGCGGCGACCGGCCGTCCCGGGTGCCGGGGGAGACCATCGTCGACGTGCAATCACGCATGGACAGCCGGGGCGTCGTGCACCTGGAGCGCGCCCCCGCGGTGGACCCGCTGTACGCGAAGCGCGAGCGCGAGCGCGTCCGAGCGCTCGTCAAGCTCGCCGCCGCCGGCTTCCGCGTGCGGTCCGCATAAGCATCCTTCAATTCAATAACCAGCGTGCCCAGCGCGCGACGCTCCCATGCCGGAAATCCGATGAGTCCGTCGACGCCGCGTTCGCACGAGGGCATGATGCGCCACGATAGCCGGATCTACGTCGCCGGTCACCGCGGCCTCGTGGGGTCCGCGCTCGTGCGGCGGCTCGCCGAGGGCGGCTACCGGACCATCATCGTTCGCTCGCACGACGAGCTCGATCTCGAGGATCAGCGCTCGGTATTTGCGTTCTTTGAATCCGAGCGGCCGGAGTTCGTGTTCCTCGGCGCGGCGAGGGTCGGCGGGATCCTGGCGAACAACACGTATCCCGCCGACTTCATCCGCAGCAATCTCGCGATCCAGTGCAATGTGATCGAGGCGGCGCACCGCTGCGGCGTGGCGAAGCTCCTGTTCCTCGGCAGCTCGTGCATCTACCCCAAGCACGCCCCGCAGCCGATGAAGGAGGAGTACCTCCTGTCCGGCTATCTCGAACCGACCAACCAGCCGTACGCCGTGGCGAAGATCGCCGGCATCGAGATGTGTCAGGCGTACCACCGGCAGCACGGGTCGAACTTCGTGTCGGTGATGCCGACCAATCTGTACGGGCCGGGCGACAACTACGATTTAGAGAATAGTCATGTGCTCCCGGCGCTGATTCGGAAGTTCCACGAAGCGAAGCTGGCGGAAGCGCCCACCGTCACCGTGTGGGGCACCGGCAGCGTGCGCCGCGAGTTCCTGTACGTGGACGACATGGCCGACGCCACGGTTCTCGTCATGGAGCGCCACGACGACCCGATGCAGATCGTCAACATCGGGTGCGGCGAAGACGTCAGCATCAGGGAGCTGGCGGCGATCGTGCGAGACGTGGTCGGCTATGACGGCGAGATCGTCCACGACACGTCGAAGCCGGACGGGACGCCGAGGAAGCTGTTGGATTGCGCGCGTCTCACGCGCTTGGGGTGGAAGCCCCGCACCGGCTTGCGAGACGGAATTCGCCTCACGTACGAATCCTTTCAAGGCGCGCGCGCGGTCTCGTTCCGCGTGTGGCCGCCCGCGCCATCGCCCCAAGTTCATGCTCGCTGAGGCTCGGCGAACGCGAGCTCGCGAATTCAGCGGCCCTCGCGTTGCAGTCGAGTCGACAGTGGACACCGAACGGCGCACCCGGCTCGTGGTGCGTTGGCCGCTCGCGATTGGGCTGGCGTTCGCGACGCTGTGGATCGGGCCGTACCGCTGGCCGATGGCCAATCACTCACAAGAAGTGCTGCCGATTCTCGCTCGGCTGCATCCAGGACTCTTCGCGCGCGACTTCGCCGTGCAGTCGTTCCTCGGTCCGAGCCCGCGCGTGGCGTACGAGCTGTTGATCTCCGGATTGGTGCGTGCCGGATTCACGTTCGCGCACGCGTACTTCGCGGTGCAGTTGGCGACACTCATCGCCGTGTGTGGCGCCGTCGTGGCGATCGTAGCGTGGATTGCCGACGAGCGGGAGTTGTCGTGGCCGGCGCTCGCCGTATCAGCGGCGCTCGTGCTCTGGCTCTGCGCCGCGAATCACCATCTGTGGAATCTCCCGATCGTCGATTCGACGAACGCGGTGCCCGGAACGTTCGCGATGTCATTCGCGCTCTGGGGTTGGTATGCTGGGCTGCGCGGACGCTGGCGCGGCGCGTACGTGCTTCTCGGGTTCGCCGCGCTGTTGCAGGTGCTCGTTGGCATCATGGGCGCGTTGCTGCTGGCGCCGCTCGCAATCCGAGACATTCGGAACAATCGAACGATGCTCGTTGGGTTGGCTATCGGGCTTCTCGCGTGCGCAGCCTGTGTCGGCGCCGTCGTCGTGCCGATGATCTTGACTCCCTCGCATGTCGCGGGTGCGGAGCTCATCAGAATTTTTGGATACGTTCGGGCGCCGCATCACTGGCTTCCAAGCAGCGCGGGCAGCCTGCACTGGATCAATCAAGCGGCCCTCGCGTTCGCGACAGTCGGGCTTGGCCGCGCATTGTGGGAATCCGGCGCGACACACCGGTTGAAAGCCGCCGCGTCGAGCGCCGTTGTGATCGCGGCCGCGCTGCTCGTTCTCAACGACATCGGGGTGGAGCACTGGCGCATTGCGGCAATCGCGAAGCTCCAAGCCCAGCGTGCCATGCCGTTCGCGCACCTCGCGATCCTGCTGCTGGCGGCCGCGCTCATGCTACAGATGATGCGAGATCGTCGGTATGCCACGGCGGTGTTGCTGCTCGTGGCCCCGATCTGTCGAGCTGACGGTGTTGCGCTGCTCGCGATCGGGGCGGCCGAATGGGCGCTCCGATCGAACCGCTCGGCCTGGACCACCGCGCTACAGCTCACATGCGCCGCAGTGGTCTGCGTGAGCATCCCGATGCCCGCTCGGCTTCCCGTGCCGCCGGTCCTCCTTCTCGGCGTGGCGCTCGCCGGCATGGTGGCACTCACCGTCGCAGCATCGCGACTCCACATCCGAGCGAACCCGCTGTTTGTCGTGCCACCCGCGGCGGCGCTCACGGTGCTGCTCACGTTGAGCATCGCGATCGCTAACGACGCGCCCGCGGCGCCGGGCAGGTGGCACATCGCGCGCGCTGTCTCGCCGAGCATTGACGGCTCAGACGCTCTGACGCCCGAGATGCGCCGGCTGGGAGCCGCGCTCGAGGCGGCGAGCAGCCCGGGCGCACTGGTGCTCTTTCCGCCTCTCGCGTCATTCGACTTTCTGCCGATGGCGTCAGGCCGGAGCGCCGTGTTCGATTGGAAGAACGTGCCCTACGCCGACGACGCGATCGCCGAATGGGGCGCGCGACTCGATGCCATTCTGGGCCGCCGGCTCACCGCGGCGCCGACCGAGGATCAGCTCCGAGCCTGGTGGGCAGGCCGCACTCCGGATGAGCTGCTTGCCGTCGCACGGCGGTACGGCGCGGAGTACCTCGTGACGCGCGACTCATGGCACCAAACCGTCCCCGCCGAGCGGCTTTCCACAACTGACGGCTGGACGATCTGGAAGCTGGAGGGGTCTAGCCTTCCGCACGCCACGGTGGCACCGGCCGCGCCGCTTGGCGCGCGACGTGGAGCACGATCGATCGGAAATACTCCGCTCCGCGCTGGGGCGTCACCCGCGCGGCCCATCGTCGAATAGCGGCGCGATCTTCCGCGGACTGACGCCCACGCTCGATGCTCGCACGAATCGCATCGCGAAGCGCGTCGGCTCGTCCGGCCGGCACGATCTGGCCGTGGCCGCTCGCCTCCACGAGCACCGCGGCGCCGCAGGCATCGGAGCACACCACGCGAGTTCCGGACATGAGTGCTTCGTTGATGACCGAACCCCAGCCATCGTGCCGGGAGGGCAGCAGCGCGGTGTCCGCACGCGCGAGCGCATCGTATACTCTCGCGCGTTCCTGAAAGCCGGTCCACTGGATTGAGCGCTGAATGCCAAGTCGACCAGCGAGCTCGATCAGTGCTTCTTTGGACGGACCGTCGCCCATGACCTCGAGCTGCCAACTCGAGGAGGGCACTGTTGCCAAGGCCCGCAGCAGGACGTCCACGCCCTTCCGCTCTACGAGCGCCCCGACGTACAGCAGTCGATACGGGCCCCCGGGTTCGTTCCCCGACGGCGAGGCATCGGGCATATCGCCGAAGTTGCCAAACTCGAACACTCGCGACGCGTGAAACCCGACGCGCTGGTACCAGTCGACTCCAATTCGCCCCGATGCGAACACGATGTCGATTCGCCTCCGAAAGCGGATCGCCTGCAGCGCGTGCGCGAGATATCGAGGCAGGCCGCTTCCGCGCCGCGCGTCCGGGCGAATGGCCATCACTCCCAGTCGCGCACGGGTGAGCGCCGCACGGCGAAAGGCGCCGTACACGCCGGCGAATCCGCGGATTCCCGAGAAGACGTGCAATGCGTCCGGCTCGGCGTGCGCGGCAATCAGCCGATCGCGTTCCGCGTCCGTTCGCACGATCGTTCGCGTGGCGCGACCAAAATCCGGTTCGCTCCACCCCATCTCGCGGCGATCAGGCAGCAAATTGTGGAACGCCGCCATGGTCACACGCGACGCGGGATCCTCAGCCAGCGCGCGGATCAACCCGAACTGATGGATCGTGGGGGCGTTATACCAGAATACAATCGAGCGGAGCGGCATGTCGATCTCGAACCTAGACGCCGTGAGCCCGGTCGAATAGGGACAATGAATCGTTCGCCAGGCCCCCAATGATGGCTGCTCGAGCCATTGCACGAAAAGCTCAGCGCTGGATGCAAGCGATCGGGGGCAACGCCGCCGTTCGCATCTTCACCTTCGCGACCGGCATCGTGCTCGCCCGGGTACTCGGACCGACGGGGCGCGGCCTTCTCACGGTCGCGCTGCTCTGGCCGAGCGTGGTCACGTCGGTCGGCGCGATCGTGAATACGCAAACGTCGATGTACTTCAGCGCGCGGTTCGGAGCGCGTGGGTACGCCAGGTGCATACGGCTCGCGCGACTCAATGGGCTCGCACTGCTTCCGGTCGCAGTGCTCATCAACTGGTTGGCCCTTCGGCGACACTACGCCGGGATCTTTGCGGCGGCCGACCTGTACTGCGTCACGATTCCGTTGACGTTGGTGTTCGGCGTGTACGCCGGCGCACTGCTGTCCCGCGGACGCATTGGTGGGTATTGGGCAGTGCGCGCACTTGCCAGCGTCGGGCCGCTGCTGGCCGTACTTGCGCTCGCGGCGACTCATCGGCTCACGGTGAACAGCTACGTCGTTGGAGCGGTGGCGGGGTTGGCGCTCGGCACGGCCGTCGCGGCTCATCTGGCATCGCGCCGCCGGCCCGAGCGGATCAGCGAGGGCGGCGCCACACCGCGGCGGCGCGACATCGGATCGTACGGCGTGAAAATCGTCGCGACGTCGCTTCCCGCGCAGGCGAATTTCCGCCTCGATCAGCTGCTGATGTCGGTGCTCGTCGCGCCCGAGGTCATTGGTGAATACGTGGTCGCCACGACGTGGTCGTCCCTCGTTTCGGTCATTGGCACCGCGCTCGGCTCGGTGGTGCAGTCGGACTCGGCGCAGCTCGATGGAAACGATCCCGTCGCCGTGAGCGCGGTTCTCCGGAACATGCGCCGCTCGTTCGCATGCCTCATCGCCGTGGCGATCGTGGCAATGGCCGCGGCGGGAATCGGGCTTCCGCTCGTTTTTGGCCGGCGGTACTCTCCGGCCTTCGCTCCCGCCGTCCTCTTATGCGTCTCGGGATTATTCGCAAACGCTAAACTCATCATTCGCGACATGGGCCGCGGGCTCGGGCATCCTTCGCTCCCGCTCGCTCCCGAGACGGCCGGCGTGATCGTGCGCGTTCCCTGCCTGCTCATTCTCCTGCCGTTCTTTGGCGGCACCGGGGCGGCGGTCGCCTCGCTGGTCAGCACGGCCGTATCGCTCGGCGCGCTGTGCGTGCGCGCCGAGCGATTGCTGCCGAACGTGAGCATGAAGGACTTCGTTCCGCGCGTATCGGACTTCAGCGATCTCGGATTGTTCGGCGCGAACGCCAAGAGCGCCGTCGCCGTGGCGCCCGGGTCGGACTGAGAGGACGCGGCGATGTGCGGGATTGTCGGAACCCACGCGTACGGCCCGGCCGCCCCACGAGCGAATGCGAGCTCGTTGGCGCCAGCCTGCGACCGCATGCGGTGCCGCGGCCCCGATGCGCACGGACACTGGGCGTCCGAAGACGGCTGCATTGCGCTGGCCCACCAACGTCTCGCGATCATCGATCTCTCGGAGAGCGCCGCGCAACCGATGCACGACGCGGAATCGCGCTGCACGATCGTGTTCAACGGCGAGATCTACAATTACCGCGAGCTGCGCTCGCGGTTAGCCGCGCGCGGTCATCGATTTCGCACGGCCAGCGACACGGAAGTCCTGCTGAAGCTGTATGCCGAGGCGGGCGCCGGCATGGTGCGCGACCTTCGCGGAATGTTCTCATTCGCGATCTGGGATCCCCGGCGCCATGGCCTTCTGCTCGCGCGCGATCATTTCGGCATCAAGCCGCTGTATTACGCCGACGATGGCCGCAGCTTCCGGTTCGCCTCGGAGGTGCGGGCGCTGCTCGCGCTCGGCGTCGAAGCGCAGCGCGATCCAGCGGGCCACGCCGGATTTTTCCTGTGGGGCCACGTGCCGGAGCCATACACGATGTGGCGCGGCATTCGCTCGCTGCCCGCCGGAAGTACGATGTGGGTCGGGTATGACGGCGCTCACACCCCGACGAGATACGCGAGTATTCCAGACCTCTTGCACGACGCGGAAGGCTCTCGTCCGTTGACGCGGCGGCCCTCAGCCGAAATCGGCGAGCGGCTGCGCGCATCACTGCTCGACACGGTGTCCGCGCACATGGTGTCCGACGTTGAAGTCGGCGTCTTTCTCTCCGCCGGCCTCGACTCCACCACGATTGCGACGCTCGCATCGGAAATTGGCGGCCGAATCCGAACCGTCACGCTCGGCTTCGAGCAGTTCCGCGGAACCCGCCACGACGAGACGGTGTGGGCCGAGCAAACGGCGCGACGACTCGGGACCGATCACACGACGGTCTGGATCACGCGCGACGACTTCATCCGCGAACGCGAACGGCTGTTCGAGCGGATGGATCAGCCGACCACCGACGGAGTGAATACCTACTTCGTGTCGCGGGCGGCCGCGGCGGCCGGCCTGAAGGTCGTGCTCTCCGGCGTCGGCGGCGACGAGTTGTTCGGGGGCTATCCCAGCTTCCACGAGCTCCCGCGTCTCGTAGCCTCTGTCCGCCGCGTCCCGGTTTCTCCGCGCGTCGCGACCGCACTGCGGGCGATGAGCGCACCGCTGATGCGCCGCATCGCATCGCCGAAGTACGCGAGTGTTCTCGAATATGGAAACGAGCTCGCCGGCGCCTATTTGCTTCGCCGCGCGATGTTCCTGCCGTGGGAGGTCGCCGCGGAGCTCGAGCCGGAGATCGCGCTCGCCGGGTTGGCGGAGCTGGATACGGTCGAGCGGCTTCGCGCGACGTTGAACGCGCTCGGCTCCGATCGCCTCAAGGTGTCGGCGCTCGAGAGCACGTGGTACATGCGGAATCAGCTGCTCCGCGACACCGACTGGACGAGCATGAGCCACTCGGTGGAGGTGCGTACGCCACTCGTCGACTGGACGTTGTGGCGTGAGATTGCACCGCTGTTGGCGGCGGAGCCGTCGATCGACAAACGTGCGATGGCGGCGGCCGCGGGATTGCCCGACGAGCTCACGCGACGAAGGAAGACGGGCTTCTCGATCCCGGTGCGGAGCTGGCTGTATCAGGATGGCGAGCCGGCGCCGCGCGGGTTGCGAGGCTGGGCGCGCGAGGTGTACGCGCTGACGGCGCGCGCATGAACGTGCTCGCGCTGGTGACCGACGCATTCGGCGCGCGCGGCGGGATCGCGAAGTTCAACCGCGACCTGCTCACCGCTGTCGCCGCGGATCCGCGCGTCTCGAAAGTCACTGTCGTACCGCGTGGGCCATACGACAGCAGCGAAGTCTTGCCCGCGAACGTGGAGTACATCACGCCCGCCCGCCGGGGGAAGATCGGCTTCTCGCTCGCGGCGGGCCGTACGGCGTGGAAGATGCGGCCGGATGTCGTGCTGTGTGGCCACATCAACCTCCTTCCGCTCGCGTCGCTGCTGGCGTCGGCGACGGGCGCCTCGCTCATCGCTCTCTCTTACGGCGTGGAGGTCTGGAAGGACCGAGGGTTCGCGTACAGAGCCGCATTGAGACGCGCCAAGCTCGTGATCTCGATCAGCGAACTCACACGCAACCGCTTGCTCGAGTGGTCGAAGACTCAATTCGCGCTCGTGTCGATTCTTCCGCCGAGCGTGGACCTCGCGCAGTACGGAATCGGCGCAAAGCGCGCCGATCTCTTGCATCGCTACGATCTCGCGGGCCGCACCGTGCTTCTCACGACCGCGCGATTGACCGTGGAAGACAGATACAAAGGCATCGACGAGGTCCTCGATGTACTCCCGTCGCTCGTCGCCGACAAACCCGATCTCGCGTACTTGATCGTCGGTGACGGCGACGATCGGCAGCGCCTCGTTGACAAAGCCAAGCACCTCGGACTGGCGGAGCGTGTGGTCTTCGCCGGCTACGTGCCCGAGAACGAAAAGGCGGACCATTTCCGATTGGCCGACGCTTTCGTCATGCCGGGGCGAGGTGAAGGGTTCGGAATCGTGTATCTCGAGGCGCTCGCGTGCGGGGTCCCGGTAATCGCGAGCGCGTTGGACGCGAGCCGCGAAGCGGTGCTGCACGGCGCGCTCGGCCAGGTCGTGAATCCCGACGATCCAGCGGAGCTGCGAGCGGCCATTCTCACCGCCATTGGCGATCGAGAGCGGCGGATTCCACCTGGACTGGAGCATTTTTCGACCAGCCGATTCAACGAGCGGGTCGCGGCGGTGCTGAGTCGCGTGAGCGGCTAATCGCTGGGCGAACGAACCCGTCTCGCGGCATGAATGGGCGCCCAGGTCATTTACATGACGTGGGCGCATCTGTATGTTGCCTACCCTGCGACGACGCGATGGACGTCGGCGTCGTCCATCCGTTCGTGACGAGTCTCAACTTATTTTCGCGAAGTGAATCAATCGGCGCCGGTGCTCCGATGAGCGGTAGCTTTGCCCGCGATCGTGACTCGTAAAGATCCGCCACTCCGGATCGCGCTCGTCGGCTGCGGGCGCATCTCCAAACGACATTCCGAGCTGCTCGGCCGCGGGATCATCCGTGACGCCAAGCTGGCCGCCGTCTGCGACATCGTCGAAGCGAAAGCGCGCAAGGTCGGCGAAGAGTTCTCGGTGCCCTGGTTCACGGACATGCAGCAGATGATGCAGTCCGTGGACGTCGACGTCGTTTCCGTGCTCACCGAAAGCGGCAATCATGCGGAGCACGTGATCGCGCTCGCGCCGCACGGCAAGCACATCGTCGTCGAGAAGCCCATGGCGCTCACGCTGCCGGACGCGGACGAAATGATCCGTGCCTGCGATGAAGCGCGAATCAAGTTGTTCGTGGTGAAGCAGAATCGCTTCAACGTCCCCGTCGTCAAGACGCGGCAGGCGCTCGAGAGCGGCCGGTTCGGGAAGCTGGTGCTCGGGACGGTGCGCGTGCGCTGGTGCCGTCCGCAGTCGTACTACGATCAGGATGCGTGGCGCGGCACCTGGGCGATGGACGGCGGCGTGCTCACCAACCAGGCGAGCCATCACGTCGATCTGCTCGAGTGGATGATGGGCGATGTCGACAGCGTGTTCGCGATGACGACGCGCGCGCTCGCGCGGATCGAGGCGGAGGACACGGCGGCGGTCGTGCTGCGTTTCCGCAATGGCGCGTTGGGGCTGATCGAAGCCACGACCGCGACGCGGCCCAAAGATCTCGAGGGCTCGCTGTCGATTCTCGGCGAAGGCGGCACGGTGGAGATTGGCGGCTTCGCGGTGAATCAGCTCAAGGTGTGGAACTTCGCCGACGCCCAGAGCGACGATGCGACCGTCATGGAAAAATTTTCGGTGAACCCGCCCAACGTGTACGGGTTCGGACATCAAGCGTACTACGAGCACGTCGTGGATTGCGTCCTGAACGACCGCCAGCAACTCGTCGACGGACTGACGGGACGCAAGAGCCTCGAGTTGATCAACGCCATCTACGAGTCGGTCGAAACCGGCCGCGAGGTGTCGCTGCACTTTCGTCCGAAGCACGCCCGCCTGGGAGTCCGTTGATGGGCACACCGACCGTGGGCGCGGTGGGCATCACGGACGTGAGCTTCGGCGAGCGCGTGAAGGTCGTCACGCCGGTGAACCTGTATGGCTGCACGATTGGCGATGACGTGTTCATCGGGCCATTCGTCGAGATTCAACGCGGTGTCGTGGTCGGTCGCGGAACGCGCGTGCAGTCGCACGCGTTCGTGTGCGAGCTGGTGACGATCGGCGAAGACTGTTTCATCTCGCACGGCGTGAAGTTCGTGAACGATCCATTTTCACGGGGCGGGCCGGCGCGCGGCGACAAGACGCAGTGGCGCTCGACACGCATCGGGAACCGGGTATCGATTGGCACGAACGCGACGTTGCTGCCAGTCGCGGTGTGCGACGACGTCGTGATCGGCGCCGGGGCGGTCGTCACCAAGGACATCGTCGAGCCGGGGTTTTACGCCGGCAACCCGGCGCGCAAGCTGCGAGCGAAGTGACCGCAACGGCGCTGCTCCCCGACGCGCTGAGCGCGAAACCGCTCGTCTCGGCGCCGGCCCGCGACGAGAAGCGCGCTGGGTCGTCCCGTCTCCCGATGCTCGACGCGCTCCGGGGCATCGCATCGCTCGCGGTGTGCTGGTTTCACATGACGAATGGCGCGCAGCCCGGGTTTCTGAGATCGTCGGGCTCGAAGGGGTGGATGGGGGTCGAGATGTTCTTCGTCATCTCTGGCTTCATCATCCCCTACTCGATGTTTCGCGCGGGATATCGTCTGAGCGACTTCGGCCGGTTCGTGCTCAAGCGACTGATCCGGCTCGATCCGCCGTACATCGCGTCGCTCGCACTGGTGTTGCTGCTGGACTGGTTGTCGACGCTCTCACCACTGTACCGCGGCGCGCCGTTCCACGTCTCGATGCCGCAACTGCTGCTTCACTTCGGATATCTGAATGTGTTCTTTGGATATCCGTGGCTCAATCTGGTGTATTGGACGCTCGCGATCGAGCTGCAGTTCTACCTGCTCGCCGCGTTGGTCTTTCCGCTCGTCGCGAGCGACAAGCTTCGCGTCTGGGTGCCGGCGTTTGCGATCCTCGCCGCCAGCGCGTGGCTGACGCCGGAAACGCAGTACATCTTCGTGTACGTGCATCTGTTCTTGCTCGGCATGGCGGCCTTCAAGTTTCGCGTCGGGCAGCTCGGTGTCGTTGCTTACGTGGCCATATCGCTCGCGATCACCGTTGCGCTCAGTCTGGTGCTGGGGCGGGTCGTCGCCGGCCTGGGACTCGCGACCGCGCTCACGATCGCGTTCATCAATGTGCGAGTGCCGATTCTCAGCGGCATCGGAGTGATCTCATATTCGCTCTACCTGGTTCACGTCCCGATCGGCGGCCGCGTCGTGAATCTCGGGGCGCGGTTCGTACATTCTTCCGTCGCGCACTTGGCGTTGAGTTTGGTTGCCACGGCGGTCTCACTGGCAGCCGCATGGCTGCTGTACGCGCTGATCGAGCGTCCGGCGCAACGATGGTCGTCGCGGCTCCGGTTCAGGTCGAACCGCGGCAGCCTCTCACCAATCACCACCTCATGATCAAATTCCTCGATCTCGCCGCGCAGTACGAGGCCCTGCGCCCCGCGATGGACGCGGCGATCCACGGCGTCCTGCGCGACGCGGCGTTCATCGGCGGGAGCAGGGTGAAGACGTTCGAGCAGGAGTTCGCGGCGTACACTGCCGCCGAGCACTGCGTGGGGGTCGCGAACGGCACGGACGCGATCGAGATCATCCTCGAGGCGCTCGCGCTGCCGCCGGGGAGCGAGGTGATCGTGCCGGCCAATTCGTTCGTCGGCTCGAGCGAGCCCGTGACGCGCGCCGGACTCAAAGTCGTCTTCGCCGATGCCGATCCGGAGACGTACGCGATCAGCGTTGACGACGTCGAGCGGCGCATCACGCCGCGCACCAAGGCCATCATCGCGGTGCACCTCTACGGACAAGCCGCGCCGATGCGCGAGCTCATGGCGCTCGCCGACCGGCATGGGCTCGCGGTGATCGAGGATTGCGCGCAAGCACACGGCGCGACCTACGAGGGGCGCCACGTCGGCACGCTGGGCCACGCCGCCGCGTTCAGCTTCTATCCGGGCAAGAACCTCGGCGCCTACGGCGACGCGGGCGCGATCACGACGAACGACGCCGCGCTCGCGAAGCAGTGCCGCATGCTCGCGAATCACGGGCGCGTGGAGAAGTACAACCATCTGTTCGAAGGACGGAACAGCCGGCTCGATGGACTTCAGGCGGCGGTGTTGAGCGTGAAGCTCCCGCATCTCCAGGAATGGGTCGACACGCGGAACCACCAAGCCGCGTTGTACACGCGCCTGCTCGATGGCGTCGGCGACATTGCGGTGCCGCGCGTGCGACCCGGCTGCCGGCACGCTTTTCATCTTTATGTAATTAGAACATCCTATCGGGACGCGCTTGCGCGCGCGCTCGGCGACGCGGAGATCCAAACCGGCGTGCACTACCCGATCGCGCTGCCCAAGCTGCCGGCGTACGCGCATCTGGGGCAGCAGCACGAGGCGATGTTCGCGAGCGCGGCGGACGAGCACGTGCTGAGCCTCCCGTTGGGAGAGCATCTGCGCGATGGCGATATCGAGACCGTGGTGAACGCGATCAAGGGCTTCTTCGCCGGTGCGTCGAGACAACCGTTCGCCGCGCACGACGCGAAGACCGCGCAATTGGCCTGATGTGAGCCACGTCCCTGCCGCGTGCAGCAAGAGCTTCTAAGACAACCCGCCTCGACGACATCGCGCCGTCAACGACTCAACGTCGGGTGCGGCCGCTCGCCTACGCCCGGCTGGCGGAATTTCGACTCGTCCTTCAGCCTCGTCCTGAGCCGGCATCCCGTGCTTGCGGCCGCGTTGCACCGCGCGGGACTGCTCGACCGCATGCAGTACGAGTACGTGCAGTTCTGCCGCCGCTCGGGCATCGAGCGCGCGAACGCGGCGCGCCGGCTGCCGGTAGCGACGGGAACGGCAGACGTCGTCTATACCTGTCACATGTTCGAGCACCTGGATCGCGACGACGCTCGGCGCTTTCTCGCGGAAGCGCATCGGGCGCTGTGTCCGGGCGGCGTGCTCCGCATCGCGGTTCCGAACATCCAGCACATGATCGACGAGTACGCGCGCACCGGCGACGCCGATCGCTTGCTGCACGACTCCATGCTCGGCAAGCGGCGTGCGCGGACCGTACGCGAGCGCATCGCGCTGGCGCTGTTCGGCGATCCGGGGCATAAATGGATGTACGACGCGAGATCGATGGTTCGCTTGCTCACCGAGGCGGGGTTCGCCGAGGCCGCGGCGGTTCCTCCCGGGGTCACGTCGATCGCCGATCCGGACATGCTCGATCTGCGCGAGCGCGAGGGCGAGACGTTGTACGTCGAGGCGCGCCGTCCGTGAAGCTTGCCGCATGCCGGTAGAATCGCCGCCCGCCGTTCCGACGCTCGTCGAGCTGCGGCCAACCGCCGCGGCCGCGACGCCGGCGTCGGACGAATCGGCCGTCATCATCGAGCCGTCGCGCGGCTGGGCGCTGTTCGATTGGACGGAGCTCGTCCACTACAAGGATCTGTTGCGTTTCCTGGTCTGGCGCGACGTCAAGACCTTGTATTCGCAAACGGTGATGGGCTTCGCGTGGGCGGTCATCCGTCCGCTCTTTTCGATGGTGGTGTTCACCGTCGTGTTCGGCTCTCTGGCGAAGGTGCCGAGCGACGGGGTGCCGTACGCGCTGTTCAGTTTCGTCGGCCTGCTGCCGTGGACGTATTACTCCACGGCGCTGACCGCCTCGGCGAACAGCCTGGTCACGAATACGCAGATGTTGACCAAGGTGTATTTTCCGCGCGTCATCATCCCGCTCACGCCCGTGCTCGCCGGCCTGGTCGATTATTTCGTCGCGGCGCTCTTCCTCGTCGGATTGATGGCGTGGTATCACGTTGCTCCGCGCGCGTCGCTCGTGTGGTCGCCGGTGCTGCTGCTGCTCATGGTGGTGACCGCGCTCGGCGCGGGGCTCTGGCTCTCGGCACTCGCGATTCAGTATCGCGACGTGAAGCACGCGATCGCGTTCATCTCGCAGCTCATGATGTACGCGACGCCCGTGGTATGGCCGGCGTCGCTGATCAACCGCAAGCTGCCCGCGACCGCTGGCATCGTGCGGCCGATTTACGGCTTCTTCGTGCCGATGGCCGGAGTGATCGAAGGCTTTCGGGCGTCGTTGCTTGGCACCGGTCCGATGCCGTGGGACCTGATCGTGCCGGGGTGGATCGGCGCGCTGCTGGTGCTGCTCACCGGTATGCTGTACTTCCGCCGCCGCGAGCGCCTCTTCGCGGACGTCGCCTGAACATGTCACGCGCATGACCCCGGCAGTCACGGTCGAGCGGCTGAGCAAGCGATATCGCATCGGTGTCCGGGAGCAGGCGCCCGACACGTTGTTCGGCGCGGCCAAGCGCTGGATGCGTGCGCCGTTCGAGAACTACGCGCGGCTGCGCGACCTCGGCCGGTTCGACGACAGTGTCGAGCAAGACAATGTCCTCTGGGCATTGCGCGACATCTCATTCGACCTGGCGCGCGGCGAAGTGCTCGGCATCATTGGTCGCAACGGCGCGGGGAAGAGCACTCTTCTCAAGGTGCTCTCGCGAATCGTCGAGCCGTCGCACGGGCGTGCGATCATGCGCGGACGCGTCGCGAGCCTGCTCGAGGTGGGGACGGGATTTCATCCGGAGCTCACGGGGCGTGACAACGTCTATCTCAACGGAACCATACTCGGAATGACGAAGGCCGAGGTGGACGGCAAGTTCGATGAAATCGTCGCCTTCAGCGGCGTCGAGAAATTCATCGACACGCCGGTGAAATGGTATTCGTCGGGGATGTACGTGCGGCTGGCGTTCTCCGTGGCGGCGCACCTCGAGCCGGACATCCTCGTGATCGACGAAGTGCTCGCGGTCGGGGATTATGAGTTTCAAGAAAAGTGCTTGGGGGCGATGCGCAACGTGGCACGCGCGGGCCGCACGGTGCTGTTCGTCAGCCACAACATGGCGGCGGTGAAAGCCCTCTGTACGCGCGGCATCTACCTGGCCCAGGGTCGGCTGGCGCATGAAGGCGACACCTCGTCGACAATCGATGCCTATCTGTCCACGGGCGCGAAGATCGGAACGGATGGAAGCATCCCCGAGTCGGCGCACCAAACTTCGACCGGAGAGGCGCGTTATACGCACGCGCTCATCGTCGATGCCGCGCGAGCGCCGACGCACGAGGTGCACTACCGCGACCCGATTCATCTCGAGCTCCGGCTCGTCGTCGAGCGCGAGATTCGCCGTCCGTTGCTCGACGCGCGCGTGACCAGCGAGGGCCTCGAGATCACACACGCGATGTTGGGAGAGCGCGACGCGGCCCCCGTCGCGCTTCGGCCGGGTGTCTACGAGATCGTCGCCCAGCTCGAGAACCCGATGCAGCCAGGGAGTTATTCGATCACGGTCGGGCTGCACTATTCTGACGGGCGCACGATCGACTACGTCGAGCACGCGCTCGAGCTGCGCGTGCTGCCGGTCGCGCGCCAGCCGGAGTTGAGCTGGACGCATCCGTGGACGGCCGGGCTCGTTCGGGTCGACGCGCAATGGGACGTGGTGAGAGCGTGAACAAGACTTCGACAGAGGCCGTGCGGGCGGCACCGATGATGAGTCGATCGGAGTCCGGGCTACGCACGCTGCCGCTCTCGCGTCCGGATATTCGGGAAGAAGACATCGCGCGCGCGGCCGCCGTGCTGCGCACGGGAATGCTCGTGCAGGGCGCGCATGTCGCCGAACTGGAGCGGGCGGTCGGAGCGGTCCTCGGCGGCGGCGTGCACGTGATGGCCGTCTCGAGCGGTACGGCGGCCCTGCACCTCGCGCTCGTCGCGCTGGGAATTGGTCCAGGCGACGAGGTGATCGTGCCGGCGTTCTCGTTCGTCGCGACCGCGAACGTGGTGGAGCTCGTGGGCGCGCGGCCGGTGTTCGTCGACGTCGACCCGGCGACGAACAATCTGGATCCGGCGCTGCTCGAGGCCGCGATCACGGCCAATACCAAAATCATTATGCCAGTTCACGAATTTGGACTGGCGTGCGCCATCGACCGCATCCTGGCGATTGCCGACGGGCACGGCATTCCGGTCGTGGAGGACGCCGCGTGCGCGCTCGGGGCGACGTACGGTGCGCGCGCGGCCGGGACCTTCGGGCGGTTCGGCTGCTTCTCGCTGCATCCGCGAAAGGCGGTGACATCGGGCGAGGGCGGACTCGTGGTGACGAGCGATGCGGCGTTGGCCGAGCGCATCGCACGCCTTCGCAATCATGGGATCGCGGAAATCGACGGCGCTAAAGAGTTCGTCGACGCCGGGTACAACTACCGGCTCACCGAGTTTCAGGCGGCGCTCGTCTCATCGCAGCTCACGCGGCTTCCCCGGAATCTCGACTACCGCGCGGAGCTCGCGGCAGGCTATTGCGCGCAGCTCGACTTGCCGATGGTGCAGCTCCCGATCGTGCCAAGCGGCCGGCGACATGCCTGGCAGACCTTTCACGTGCTGCTCGACGACCGTGTCGATCGCGCGTCGCTCGCCCGTGCGCTCCAAGCCGTCGGCATACAGACGAGCCTTGGTGCGCAGTGCATCCCGGCGCAACGCTACTATCGCGGGCGGTACGGGTTCGACAGCGCTCGCCAATTCCCGCACGCGTTCCGGGCCTGGCGCCAGGGCCTGGCGCTACCGATGTCCGAGAATCTTTCTCTCGACGACATCGCATACATCTCGGACCACGTCAAACGACTCCTCTCATGATTCAGGGCAAGCGCATCTTCATCACGGGGGGCGCGGGGTTCATCGCGAATGCGCTCATTCGCAACCTCGTGGAAGACAATCAGATCGTCGTCTACGACAACTTCTGGCGAGACACGCTCACCGGGAGCGGGCTGGCCGAGCACCCGCACGTGTGCGTCGTTCGCGCCGACGTGCTCGATGCCGACGCGGTGTACCGCGCGATGGAAGGTGCCGATATCGTCGTCCACGCGGCGGCGATCGCTGGCATCGATACGGTGATCAAGGATCCCGTGCACACCATGCGGGTGAACATGATCGGCACGGCGAACGTGCTCGACGCGGCGCATCGCCGTGGCGTGAAGGATCGAGTCGTGGATTTCTCGACGTCGGAGGTGTTCGGCAGCGTCGCGATGCATTCCACGGAAGCCGATCAGACGGTCGCCGGCAGCGCCGGTGAAGGGCGGTGGACATACGCGGTGAGCAAGCTCGCGGGCGAGCATTTGGCGCACGCGTATCACCGGAAGCATGGGATGCCGGTGGTGAGCGTGCGGCCCTTCAATGTGTACGGTCCCGGGCAGACGGGCGAAGGGGCGATTCAGGTTTTCATCAAGCGCGCGCTTTGTAATGAGACAATCCATATCGATGGCGACGGGAGTCAGATTCGCGCCTGGTGCTACGTCGAGGATTTCATCGATGGCTTGATGCGGTGCTTGGACGCCCCGCAGGCGATCGGGCATACGTTCAACATCGGGAATGCGCGCGCGGTGATCACGGTGCTCGGCCTGGCACAGACCGTGTGTCGCGTGCTCGATTCCAAATCGGATATCGTGTTCGACCCTCCGCTCTCGGCCGACGTGGCGCTGCGGATTCCCTCCGTGAAAAAGGCGGAGCAGCTGCTCGGGTTCAAAGCGAACATCGATTTGGAAGAAGGGATACGCCGGTCGGCGGTCTGGATGGAAACGCAGATGCGAGTAGTCGTCTGAACGCTCGATTCGGTGCGCGTCGCGTTTCTCGGTAGCAAGGCGCTCGGCCTCGGTGCGCTCGAGCGGCTGCACGAGATCGCACCGGCGGCGTTCGCCGGCGCGGTCACGTTCGACGACCGCACGGACGTGCGCTCGTGCTACGATGCGTTCGTCGCGTTCGGCGCCCGCACGGGCGTGCCGGTGCACGTTGCGGCAGGACCGCGCGCGGCCGAATCCGCGCTGCGCGCGCTGGCTCCGGAGTGCTGCTTCGTCGTGGGGTGGTACTGGCTCCTCAGCGCCGAGCTGCTCGCGTCGGTGTCGCGCGGATTCATTGGCGTCCACAACTCGCTGCTGCCGCGCTACCGCGGCTTCTCACCGCTGGTGTGGGCCCTGCTCAATGGCGAGATCGAGACAGGTTTCTCCGTCTTCTCGCTCACGGCCGGGATGGATGATGGTATGCTGTGGGCGCAGGAGTCCGTCTCGGTCGGACCGGATGACTACGTCGGTGATGTGTTGTCGCGCATCGAGCCGTTGGCGATCACCCGGCTCGGGGACGTCTACGAGCAGCTGATCGCCGGCACGGCAACTCCGCGGCCGCAGGCGATGACAGGCGCTACCTACTGTGCCCAGCGCGTGCCCGACGACGGTGCGATCGACTGGACGCGGCCCGCGGCGAAAGTGCGCGACTTTGTGCGCGCGCTCTCCTCGCCGTATCCGGGCGCCTTCACGTTTGTCGATGGATCGAAACTGATCATCTGGCGCGCCGATGCGTTCGATGCGCCGTACCACGGCGCGCCGGGGCAGGTCGCGCGCGTGCTGCCCGACGGCGGGGTCGTGGTCGTCGCCGGTGACGATCGCGCGCTCGTGTTGCGCGAGGTGGAGCGAGACGGAGAACGGGGTCCGGCGGCGCGTTTCATCACGAACTTCCGCACGCGCTTCGCGCCGAGTGCAGCATGATCGCCATCGTCGACTACGACATGGGCAACGTCGCGTCGGTCGCGAACATGCTGAAGCGCGTCGGGGTTTCAGATGCAATCCTCACGCGTGAGCCCGAGGCGATACGCCGGGCGGACAAGATCATTCTGCCGGGCGTCGGCGCGTTCGAGCGAGGCATGCGCAACCTGCGCGACTTCGGGCTCATTGGGGTGCTCAACGAGTGTGCGCTCGGGCGCAAAGTGCCCGTCCTGGGGATCTGCCTCGGCATGCAGTTGCTCGCCAGCGCGAGCGACGAAGGGGAGGGTGCTGGACTCGGATGGATCGACGCCCAGGCCAAGCGATTCGAGTTCGCCTCGGAGTCGCCACTCAAGGTGCCGCATATGGGATGGAACTACGCGATACCGACGCGCGCGAACCCGCTCATTCCCGCGGCGCCGCGGAGCCGTTTCTACTTCGTGCACGCGTATCACGTCGCATGTGCGCATGAGGAGGATGTGCTGGCGACGTCGGAGTACGGCGGCGCGTTCGCCTGCGCGGTGAACCGGGACAACGTCTACGGCGTGCAGTTTCATCCGGAGAAGAGCCACCGGTTCGGGCGCACGCTCTTCGAGGGCTTCGTCTCTCTCTGACGATGGCGCTCAAACGAATCATGCCGGCGTTGCTGTTCGACGGCCGAGCGCTGGTGAAGACGGTTCGCTTCAAGGACCCGCGGTACATCGGCGATCCGATCAACGCCATCAAGATCTATAATGAGAAGGAAGTCGACGAGCTCGTGATGCTCGATATTCGCGCGACGCCCGAGCGGCGGCCGCCGAACTTCGACATGATCCGCGAATGCGCGTCGGAGTGCTTCATGCCATTCTCGTACGGCGGAGGCGTGCGGACGGTCGACGACTTCGGACGCCTGTACAAGCTCGGCGTCGAGAAGGTGATCGTGAACACGCTCTGTCTGACGGCTCCTGAAATCGTGCGCGAGGCAACGCGGCAGTATGGTGGCACGAGCGTCGTTGCTTCGGTCGACTACAAGAAGCGTTTGCTCGGCGGTTTTCAGGTGCATTCCACGGCCGGCGCGAAGACAAAGCGGGGTCTGGTAGACCATTGCCGCTTCCTCGCGGAGGAGCTCGGCGTCGGTGAACTGTTGCTCTACAGCGTGGAACGCGATGGCACGTGGAGCGGCTACGACCTTCCGACAATCACCGAGATCGGCCGCGCGGTCTCGGTGCCGCTGATCGCCTGCGGCGGCGCCGGAAGCATAACGGACATTCGCGCCGTGCTCGAGCAAACGCCAGCGAACGCCGCCGCGATCGGCAGCATGGCGGTTTATCAGAAGAAAGGCATGGGTGTGTTGATCAACTTTCCGCGGCGAGATCTCATCCTCGACGAAGCGGTTGGGGAGCCGGCGTGACTCCGAGCGTCATGGAAGTGCAGCGTTGCGCGCGATGCATTTACGACGCGACCATTCCGCGCATTTCGTTCGACGCGGAGGGCGTGTGCAATTATTGTCGGCAGCACGACCAGCTCGAGGCGGCATATCCGACCGGCGTGGAAGGACGGCGGCGCCTCGAAGCCATGGTCGACGATATCAAGCGCGCGGGACGGGGCAAGCGCTACGACGTCGTGATCGGCGTGAGCGGCGGGTGTGATTCGTCGTACATGCTGCATCTGGCCAAGAAGGCGTTTGGCCTGCGCGTGCTCGCGGCGCATTTCGATAACACGTACAACTCGCGGGTCGCCGTCGAGAACATTCAGCGCATGTTGGAAGCGCTGGACATCGATCTGTATACGCACGTTGTCGATAACGCCGAGTACCAGCGCGTTTTCCGCTCGTTTCTCCTCGCCTCCGTCCCGGAGACTGATACGCCGGCGGACATCGCGCTCGCGACGGTCCACTACCTGGCCGCGGCGAAGCACCGCATCCGCTACATCTGGGAAGGCCACTCGTTTCGCACGGAAGGCATCAGCCCGCCCGGATGGTTTTATATGGATGCGCGATACATCCAGCGGATCCACAAGCGATACGGCGACGGGAAGATCGAAACACTTCCGGTCCTCTGGCTGCACCGCTGGCTCAAGTGGATGGCGATCGATCACATCAAGAAGGTCAGGCCGCTCTACCTGCTCGACTACAACAAGGAGGAGACCAAGCGCTTCCTTGCGAACACGTATGGCTGGCAGTGGTACGGCGGCCATCACATGGAGAACCGCACGGCCTACTTCGTCAACAACTATTACCTGCCCCGCAAATTCGGCATCGACCTCCGCTACTCGGAGCTCTCGGCACTCGTGCGCTCTGGCCAGCTCACCCGCGACGAGGCGCTCGACCGGATCGCGCAGCCGAAGCCGTTCGACGAAGGGATTCTCGACGAGATCAAGCGCCGCGTCGGATTCAGCGACGCCGACTGGGACGCAATCATGAGCGCGCCACCTTCGCACTACACGCTCCACCCAACGTACAAGCGGACGTTCGAGCAACTGCGGCCCGTGTTCCTCCTGCTCTACAAGTCCGGGTACGTCACGCGGAGCTTCTATGAGAAGTTTTGCGTGCTCAAAGACGATCCGAAGGCGACTGAGGACTTCTTCGCGTCCTTGCAACTTCGTCGAGACCGCACCTCCAGTGGCGTGACGCAGACTGCGTTGCCGGATCCAGCGACTCGTGTACAGATCGCAAAGCCATGATTCGTTTCACGTATGCCTACCTGCGCGAACAGCTACAAGGAATCCTCGAGGCGGGGTACGAGCCACTGACGTGCCGCGCGTACGCAGAGCGGAAGAATGCTCTTCCCGTACGGACGTGGGTGAATCGGGTGGATGTCGACTTTTCGCTGAAGAAGGCCGACAGCATTCGCGGTCTGTTCGACGAGCTCGGAGTCAAGGCAACATTCTTTGTTCGCCTGCACGCCCCCGAATACAACGCATTCGATTTTGAGAACTTTCGCATCCTTCAGGCCATCCAGCGGAGCGGGCACGAGATCGGCTATCACTCGGAAGTCATGGACGAAGCCGCCGTGTGGGGAGAAGATCCCGCTGTTAGCCTGCGGCGTGACTTGGCGGTGATGGAAGCGATGCTGGGGCAACGCGTCATCGGAGTGGCGAGCCACGGCGGCTTGACCGGCGTGAACAATTTGGACTTTTGGAAGGAACGCCGGCCCAGTGATTTTGGCCTCGTGTACGAGGCGTACGATCATGAGCCCGAGTTCAATGTCTTTCAAGAATCCTTGTACGTGTCCGACTCGGAGTGGACCCGTTGGAAGTGCTATGATAAGGGCCGATTGATCGAGGGCGACCGCCGCTCACCGGCGGAGCACGCGCTCGATGGCCACGCGGTGCTGCACACGCTGGTGCATCCGGATACGTATTACCATCGCCACTTCTACGAATGAAGGTGGCTGCATGAAGTACACACTGGAGGATGTTCGCGCACACATCGATCGTCCCTTCGAGGTGAGCGGGAACATCGCGTTGACATTTTCGTCATTCGCGCCAATCACCGAGTCTGCCACGTCGAGTATGGCGTGGATTCGCGCCGACCACCCTGACACCAACGCGCTGCTCGCCAACAGCCCCGCGGCATTCGTCGTCTGCGCCCACCTCGATGCGAGTGATGACGTCCTTCGCAACAAATGCCTCATTCACGTCGACCGACCCGACCTGGCCTTCACGCGGCTGGTCAAGCGCTTGTGCGTTCCACCGGCACGACCGGAGCCGCGGATTCACCCCACCGCAATCGTGGACTCGCGCGCTCGACTTGGAATCGACGTCGTCGTTGGGGCGTATGCGACGGTCGGTGCATGCACGATCGGCAATGGAAGCACCATTAAAGCGCACGCGACTGTCCACGATGGCGCGGAACTCGGAGCCAACGTTCTCATAGGCGAATATTGCAACATCGGCGGCGAAGGCTTTGGGCACATCCGTGACGAGCACGGAAGCCTCGAGAACATGCTCCACATCGGAAAAGTCGTGATCGAAGACGACGTCGAGATCTTTCCCTATACGAACGTCGATCGGGCGACTCTATCCGTTACCCGAGTCGGGCGCGGAACGAAGATCGATCATTATTGTCATATCGGCCACAACACGCGAATCGGCGAGCGAGCCATGATTACCGCAAACACGACACTCACGGGAGGAGCCGTTGTCGGGAGCTATTGCTTCGTCGGCGTCGGCTCGCTCATCCGTGAGCGCGTGCGCGTTGGCGACGCGGCGAGCATCGGAATCGGCTCCGTGGTGACTAAGGACGTGCCGCCCGGCGAAACGTGGGCTGGAGTTCCGGCACGCCCGATCGGAGAGTTGAAAGCCGTGCAGAAAGCGCTCGGGTTGCTGGTCGGGGAGACGCAATCTGACAGATGAAGATCGCGCTCCGCGGCCACGAGACTTGCGGCCTCATTGGCAATCTCGCGGCGGAATTTCGGCGGCGCGGACACGATGTACTCACGATCGCGCTCCCGCACAAGTTTTTCCCCGGGCAATTCGACTACGATCCGTACGACCTGCTGGCACAGTCTCTCGCGCGCGGCATCCGCCCTGCTCGGCTCGCGGATCTCGGCGCGAAAGCGCTGTGGGAAATTACGCCGCGCGGATACCAGGCCATCGAGCGCCGCATCGAGCGCAGCCTTCTTCGCGGCGTCGATCTCCTCGTTCAAGTGTGGGCGGGCTTGCCGCGCGAGGCGCCTTTGTTCGCCGCATTGCGGCGCCAGGGTACGCGGATCGCATCGTTGTTCATGGGCTCGGACGTACGCGAATACAACATGTTCTTTCGTCAGTACGACGTCGGCGCATGGACGTTCCCGGCGGAATATTTTCGGGTGCCGCTCGCTGAAAAGCTGGCGACCTTGCGGCGTCACGAGCTCTATGCAGACGCCCTGTTTTCAGTGCCCGATCAGATGGGACTCGCGTTGCGGCCCTACTACCACTTGCAGGTGCCGTTAGAACTCTCGACGATGCGGTACTCGGTCCCGGGACGCGAGCGGCCGCGAGTACTGCACGCGCCGAGTATTCCCCACGTGAAGGGAACGGATGTCATCGAGCGGGCGCTCGATGCGTTGCGCGCGGACGGCGTAGACTTCGAATTCGTGTCCGTCCGCAACGTCGCGCACAGCACGCTTCTCGATCAGCTCGCTGACGCGGATGTTGTCGTCGATGAACTCGTCGGGCATGGTCCGGGGTGGCTTGGCTTTGAGGCCATGGCCAGCGGCTGCGCCGTCGCGACGCGGTACTTGAGCGACTCGCCGCCGTGCTTTCGTCCCCCTGTCATCGCGATCGATCAGCACAACATCGCGACGCGGTTGCGAGAGCTACTTACCGATCGCGGTCTCCGGATTCGGCTTGCTGAAGCCGGACGAGCGTATGTCGAGTGCAACAACTCGATCCAGCTAGTGACGGATTCGTTGGTTGCCAAGGCGCTGCACCCCGGCGGCGCGGAATGCGACTACGTCCCCGATTATCTCACCACGACCTACGTCCCGGAGAACGAGGCGATTGCGGATGCCATCAACTCCGCCAACCGCCTCGTCGCGGACCAGCCGTGGTACCGCGAGCATGCCGCTGGTCGGTCTCACGATGGACTCGTGTTCTGAGCGCGAGCTTAGTCTTTCTATGACGAGAGATGTTCGAAGCCGCCAAGTCACCTTCTGCATCCCGTCGTTCAACCGCGCCGATCTGGTCGCCGAGACGCTCGACTCGCTCCTGGCGCAGACGGACCCGCGCTGGGAAGCGGTGATCGTCGACGATGGCTCGACAGACCACTCGGCTGCCGTGATCGACTCGTACGCGGCGCGCGATGCGCGCATTCGTCCGATCGCTCGGACGCGCGGCCCCAAGGGCGCCTGCACGTGCCGGAATGTCGCCGTCGACAATGCGCGTGGCGACTATCTCGTGTTCCTCGACACGGACGACATCGTCGCGCCTTTCTGTGTCGCGCAGCGGCTTACCGCGGCGACAGAGAATCCTGATGCGGATTTCATCATTTTCCCCGCGCTCCTCTTTCACGACGTGCCGGGCGATCTGGATCTGTGGTGGAACGTCCAGACGGCCGAGGACGAGTTGACTCGACAGTTTCATCAGGACGCGGTCTGCCAGGGGACTGGCCCTCTCTTCCGGCGCGACGCGATGCTGAGTGTGGGCGGCTGGAACGAACGGCTCGCGCTCTGGCAGGACATCGAGCTGTTCTTCCGATTCTACATTCAGCGCTACCGCTACGTCACACGGTTCGATCTGCCTCCCGATCTGCACATTCGCCGATCGCCGGCGAGCCTCAGTCGAGGCGATTTTTTCGCGCGCGAGAAATTCGTGAGTCGCGCTGAAGTCGTGCGGCTTGCGGCGCGGTTGCTGCGCGACAATGGTCAGGCCGATCGCCTGCCGCAGCTTCGCTTCATGACGGCGGAGATCATCACAGGGGTCGCGCGAGCCCGGCACTTCGACCTCGCTCGCGACCTCGTCGCCTGGGCTGGCCGCGAGGCCATCTTCGCGCCCGAGGAGTTGCAGGGCTTGCGTCGCTACGTGCGGCTTCATCGAACGCGGCTCGTTCGCATCTCTCCGCTCAAGCGCTACGCGTCCCGAGTCGCCGACGCGTTTCAGGCGCCGTCCTCGCTCGGGCGGCTTGCTCACTCTACGACGCCGGCTCGCGTAACACCGGAATGGGCCATGGCTCCATCGGCGCATGTCTGATTCGGAGCTGCTCGTCGGTCTGGTTCCCGCTGCCGGACGCGGCTCCCGGCTCGCACCGTTTCCGTGTCCGAAAGAGCTCTTTCCGATCGGCTACCAGGACTACATGGTCGGCGGGAAAATGGAGCGACGTCCCAAGGTCGTCAGTCAGTATCTCGTCGAGAACATGATCCGCGCCGGAGCGCGCCAACTGTACTTGATTCTCGGCGATGGCAAGGCCGACATCATGACGTATTACGGCGACGGCAGTCGGTTCGGCGTCGACGTCGCGTATCTGTTTCAGGAGCGACTCACCGGAATGCCGGGCGCGCTGACCATCGCTGCGCCGTGGACGGAGCAGGCGACCGTCGTGTTCGGAATGCCCGACACGATCATGGAGCCGCACGACTTGTTCACGAGGCTCCTCGAGCGTCACCGTCGCGCCGGTGCGGACGTGACGCTCGGGCTCTTCCAGACGGACAATCCGTCGAAGTTCGGGATGGTCGAGCTGGACGCGGCGGGTCGCGTCACGAACACGATCGACAAGCCGCAGGAATCCGCGTTGGAGTGGATGTGGGGGTGCGCCTGCTGGTCGCCCGCGTTCACCCGCATCATGCGCGAGTATCTTGCCGACCGACCGACCGCCGACCGCGAGGCCGTGCTTGGCGACGTGTTCAATCATGCCCTCGGCCAGGGACTGCACATCGAAGGATGCGCATTTCCGGACGGTCGCTACATGGACATCGGCACCGCCGCGGAGCTGGACTCCGCGCTGCGTCGGTTTCATCTATAAGAGATCGCGAATCTCGAAGACGATGGCGGTTTCGTCGAATGGCGCCGTGGGGCCGGCGCCGCTGATCTCGGTCGTCATACCGGTGCGCAACGAGGCCGGTCAGATCGAAGCGTGCATTCGCGGCCTTCTCGAGCAGACGGTCGCGATCCACGAGATCATCGTGTTGGATTCCGGATCCACGGATGGCACACTCGAGATTCTCGCGCGCTTTCCCGAGGTGCGCGTGATTCCGATCGAGCCAGCCGAGTTCAATCACGGAGAGACGCGCAACGTCGGGGTGCGAGCCGCGCGCGGCGACCTCGTCCTCCTGACGGTGGGAGATGCGCATCCGGCGGATCGGTTCTGCGTCGAGCGATTGCTCGCCGGGTTCAGCGATGACCGAGTCGCCGGCGTGTGCGGCACTCAAGTGGTCCCGCACCATCGCGACAAGAATCCGCTCCAGTGGTTCCGGCCGATCGACGAGCCAAACGCGGCGCGCTTCGAGTTCGAGTCGGCGGATGAATTCGACCGCCAAGCGCCCGATGCGAAACGTCGCGCCTGTGGCTGGGACAACGTCTGCGCGCTGTATCGGCGCGCCGTGCTGCTCGACATTCCATTCCGCCGCACGACGTACGGCGAAGACGGCAGATGGGCGAAGGATGCGCTGCGTGCCGGCCATGCGCTCGTGTACGAGCCGGGCGCGCGCGTGCATCACTATCATCGCGAAACCGCCGAGTACGCGTTCCGGCTCGCCGTCACGACGATGTACTTTCGATATCGGGAATTTGGATATTTGTATGATGCGCCGCGGTTGGTGCGTCCGGTGACGTACGACGCGCTGCGACTCTTGTTCAGGGTGCCGGATCTGCGGTGGAGCGAGCGTTGGACGTGGGTCGTCTACAACGCGCGGCTTCATGGCGCACGCTGGCGCGCGACCCGGACATTTCGCCGAGCGGCCGCGCGGGGCCGCGACACGCTCGACGGCATGCACCAGCGGTATTGTGGCACCCCGCCGATCCCGCAAAAGGCGCCGCCCGGCGTGGTCGCGCTCGACGCAAAGTCGTAGAAACCACGCGGGCGATCCATGAGTTCCGGCCGAGCTCTTGTCAGTATTCTCATGACCGCGTACAACCGCGAGCGCTACATCGCCGAGGCGATCGAGAGCGTGCTGCGATCCTCGTACGACGAGCTCGAGCTCATCGTGGTGGACGACGGCTCGAGCGATGGGACGCGCGCGGTGGCGGAGCGCTATGCGGCGATCGACCGTCGCGCCCGCGTGTATGTCAACGACGTCAACCTCGGTGATTATCCGAACCGCAACCGTGCCGCGAGCTACGCGCGCGGCGTCTACCTCAAGTACGTGGATTCGGATGACGTTCTCTATCCGCACGCCATCGCGGTGATGGCGGCGTGTATGGATGCGCATCCCGATGCCGGCTTTGGCTTGTCCGAGCTGCCCCACCCCGCCGGTCCCAACCCGCGGCGACTCACGCCGACCGAGTCGTATCGCGAGCATTTCTTCGGTCAGGACTTATTCGGTCGGGCACCCGGCTCGGCCATCATTCGTCGATCCGCATTCGAGGCGGTCGGTGGATTTTCCGGCAGGCGACAGGTCGGCGATCACGAGCTCTGGCTCACGCTGGCTCGCCAGTATCCGCTCGCGACGATGCCGACGGACCTCGTGTGGGACCGGCAACACGCCGCGCAGGAGCAACGCTACGACCCGCCAGGCCGGAAGCTCGCGATGCATCATGAGGTAGAGCTCGAGGCGCTCGCGCACCCCGACTGTCCGCTCGACCCCGCAGAGCGCATCGCGGCGCGCCGGCGCCTCACGGACGCGCGCGCGCGCGCCTTCTGGCTATCGCTCCTCGCTCCGCACGGAATTCGCCACGCGCCACAGTTCCTCGACGACACCGGCCTCGGCGCCGGCGATCTCGCGGCGTGGCTCTGGCGCCGCGGTGCCGATGCCGTGCGAGTGGGAGCGCGTTCGTGAGTCGACCCCGAGTCCTCGTGGTCGTCGGTACGCGGCCCGAAGTGATCAAGCTCGCGCCGGTGATTCAACGCCTCCGTGCGACCGGCGTACTCGACGTGCAGGTGTGTGCCACCGGGCAGCATCGCGAGTTGCTGGATCAGGCGCTCGCGCACTTCGATTTGTCGCCCGACCACGATCTGGCGCTGATGACCCGCGACCAGTCGCTGGCCGAGCTCACCGCGCGCGCGCTCGTCGCACTCGACGAGCTGCTCGCGCGCGTCGCTCCGGCGCTGACATTCGTGCAGGGCGACACCTCCACCGCCTTCGCGGCGGCGCTCGCGTCCTACTACCGGCGCGTGCCCGTGGCGCACGTCGAAGCCGGGCTGCGCACGGGGAACAAGCACTCGCCGTATCCCGAGGAGATCAACCGTCGGTTCATCGCGCCGGTCGCCGATCTACACTTCGCGCCCACCGAGTCGGCGCGAAGCAATCTGCTGTCGGAGTCCATCCCCGAACACTCCGTGCGGGTGACGGGCAACACCGCGATCGACGCGCTGTTCTATACGCTGCAGCGGGAGCGCGGTCGCCCACTCGCTTTCCGCACGCTGGACGGGCACACCGTGGACGACGCGGCACTCGCCGGGAACCGTCTCCTGCTCGTCACCGCGCACCGTCGAGAAAATCATGAACGAGGGCTCGCCAATATCTGCGCGGCGCTCGCCCAAATCGCCGAGCGCCACGCCGACGTGCGCATCGTGTTCTCATTGCACTTCAACCCGAACGTACGCCGCGCCGTCCTGCCGCTGCTCAGCGCGCGTCCAAACGTCCATCTCGTCGATCCGCTGAATTACCAGACATTCTGCCGGCTGATGGAGCGTGCGTACCTGATCCTCACGGATTCCGGGGGAATTCAGGAGGAGGCGCCCTCCCTCGGTAAACCAGTGCTCGTGCTGCGCGACACCACCGAGCGCCCGGAAGGGATCGCGGCCGGGAACGCGCGCCTGCTTGGCACGGCGACGGAGACGGTCGTCGCGCACGTGGACGAGCTGTGGACCGATCGTGCCGCGTACGCGAGGATGGCGGAAGCGCGCAACCCGTACGGCGACGGCCGTGCCGCAGAACGCATCGAGGCGATCACGCACGAATTTCTCGGTATCCCCGCGTCGGCGACGGTGGCCGGCGGCGAGACGTGACCGGCGCCATGCGCATCTTGGTCCTCGATAACAATTACCCGAGCGACGACAATCTGTACGGCGATGTCTTCGTGCACGTCCGCGTCGCTCGCTACGTCGCGCTGGGACACGACGTGAAGGTGATCGCCTTCTTCCGCGATGCGCCGAGCTACGTCTTCGACGGCATCGCGGTCGACTGGGCGCCCGACATCGATTCGCTGCGCGCGCAAATCGCCGCGTTCGCGCCCGATGTCGTCGTCATCCATTTCTTCCAGGGGTGGATGCTTCGCAAGCTCGTGCTGGCATCCGCCCAGCCCGTCGTCGTGTGGGTGCATGGCTTCGAGGCGCTGTGGTGGGTGCGGCGGCTGTTCGACGCCTCGCCGACTCGACAGTTTGCTCAATACGTATTTTATAACACCATTCAGATGGTGCGGATGCGAAAGCTGTTTCGCTACGCGACGGCGCATCCCAGGCGCGTTCGGTTCGTGTTCGTCTCCGACTGGATGCGGCGTATCGCGGAGACGGACACGGCCACGCGCCTGTGCGAGTACGCCATCATTCCGAATCCGATCGACACGACGCGTTTCCCGTACGTGGACAAGGCGCCCGAGCTCCGCCGCCACGTGCTGCTCATCCGCTCGTTCGATTCACGAAAGTACGCCAACGATCTCGCGATCGCCGCGATCGAGCGGCTCAGCACCGAGCCGGAGTTCGCCCGGATGACGTTCACGGTGTGCGGTCGGGGGAAGTTGTTCGCCAAGCTCACGGACCGCCTCCGGCGCTTTCCGAACGTCACGCTGCGCGAAGGATTTCTCCGGCAGGCGGACATTCGCGCATTGCACGCGACGCACGGTGTTCTTCTCTCGCCAACGAGGCAGGACGCGCAGGGCGTTTCGATGTGCGAAGCGATGTCCTCCGGCCTCGTCCCCGTGACGTCCGCCAGCACCGCCGTCCCGGAGTTCATCACCCACGGCCATTCGGGTTTTCTGACGCGAAGTGCCGCGGAGCTGGCGGCGGCGATGCTGACGCTTCAGCGCGAGCCCGAGCGCTTCGTGGCGATGTCGAACGCGGCGGCATCGTCGATTCGGCAAAAGGCCGCGATCGATCACGTCGTCGATCAAGAGGTCCGATACCTGCGCCGCGCGGTCGGTCAATGAGCACCTCGCGCGTGCCGGCGATTCTGCGCGGCGCGGTGCGCTCGTTGCGCGGCGCTCCAAAGTTCGATGATCGGCAATATTGGGAGGAGCGCTACGCCGCGGGCGGAACGTCAGGCGACGGCTCCTACGGCCAGCTTGCCGAATTCAAGGCACGTGTGCTCAACCAGTTCATCGTCGATCGGCAGATCGCCTCGGCGATCGAGCTCGGATGCGGCGACGGGAACCAACTCTCGCTCATTCACTATCCGCGCTACGTCGGGCTGGATGTCTCGGCGTCCGCCATTCGCCGGTGCATCGATCGCTTTCGCGGCGACCGCTGTAAGAGCTTTTTCATCTATGATCCGGAGGCGTACGACGACTCGAGCGGCATTTTCCGCGCGGACGCGGCGCTCTCGCTCGACGTCATCTACCACATCGTGACGGACGATTTGTTCGAGCTCTACATGACGCATCTGTGCGCCGCCGCACGCCGCTTCGTGGTGGTGTACGCGACCAACGAAGACCGGCGCGAGGCGACGCACGTGCGGCATCGGGCGTTCAGTCGCTGGATCGACGATCGCGGTGAGTTCGAGCTCGTAGAGCAGGTGCCCAATCCGTATCCGGGCACCGGAACGCAACAGTCCGACGCGTCGTTCTTCATATTCGGCCGCACGTCGGAGCGAGCCAGATGATCTCGTCCTTCCCCGCCGCCGCCGTCAAGCGCCTCGGTCCGCCGGAGCAGAGATCGCGATACCGTCAATGCTCGTGCTCCGTGCTCGATACCGACGACGATCCGAACATGCGGTTCGACGATGAGGGCCGCTGCCACTATTACCACGAGTACGTGCGCGAATTTCAGGCAAACGTTCGCACCGGGCAACAGGGCGAGCGCGCGCTGGCGCAGTTGGCGGATCGTGTTCGCGCCGACGGCCGGGGCAAAGCGTACGACTGCATCATGGGCCTGAGCGGCGGCGTCGACAGCACGTACGTGGCGTACCTCGCGAAGCAACTCGGCCTTCGCCCGCTCGCGGTGCACTTCGACAACGGGTGGAACTCCGAGCTCGCGGTCAGCAACATCGAGAACGTCGTCAATCGGCTGGGGATCGATCTCTACACCTACGTGATCGACTGGGCCGAGTTCGCGGACCTCCAGCGCGCCTATCTCCGGGCGTCGGTGGTCGACATCGAGGTCGTGACCGACCACGCGATCTTCGCGACGATGTACCGCATCGCGGGCCGACGCGGCATCAAGCACATTCTGAGCGGCACGAACGTCGTGACCGAGCAAGTGCTGCCGCCGCACTGGATCTACGCGAAGACGGACCACGTGAACATCCGCGCGATTCACGCCGCGTTCGGCACGGTGCCGCTCCGCACGTACCCGTTCATGGATTGGCGGGTCAAGAAGTACTACCAGGTGATGCGCCGCGTCCGGTCGCATTCCGTTCTCGACCTCGTCCCGTACGAGAAGGCGGCGGTGAAGCGGCTGATCCAGGACGAGCTGGGGTGGCGCGATTACGGCGGAAAGCATTATGAATCTATCTTTACAAGATTCTATCAAGGCTACATCCTGCCGGCGAAGTTCGGGATCGACAAGCGCAAGGCGCACCTCTCGAACCTGATCTTCGCGGGGCAGCTCTCGAAGGCGGAGGCGCTCGCGCAGCTCGCGGAGCCGCTCTATCCGCCGGATCTCCTCGAGCGCGACCTGGAGTTCGTGTTGAAGAAGCTCGAGCTGTCGCCGGAGGAGTTCCAGCGGTTGATGGCCACGCCGCCCCGGCCGCATCGGGATTTCGCGTACGAGCGGCCGATCTACGACCGGTACCCGTTTCTCATGCCCGCGCGCGGGATGCTGGGTTACGTCCAGCGCCGCATGGCGGGCGCGTAGCGGCCGATGACCGTGCCGGCGGCCGATGTGCCGTTTCAGTTCCGTAATAAAACTATACTACTGATCTCACCGCAGCCCTGGGATCATATCGCGGTCTCCAAGCACCATTACGCGGCCGAGTTGGGGCGGCGCGGCAACCGGGTCTACTTCCTCGAGCCGCCGCGCGAGCGCAGGGCGGGCGGCATCGAGCTCCGGCCCGCCGTCGATGCCGCGAACGTGACGATCGTGCGGTACCACCCCGGGGTTCCGTTCGCGCTCCGGTTTCATGCGCGACCGGTCTTCGACGCCGTCATGCGCTGGCGGATCGGAGCCATTCGTCGAGCGATCGGCGGATCGATCGACGTCGTGTGGTGCTTCGACTTCAATCTGTTCTCGGATCTGCGAGCGTTCGGCGCTCCCGTTGCCCTCTACCATCCGGTCGATCCGATTCAGGAGCCGCATCAGATTCGCCCCGCTCGAACCGCTGACGTCGTCCTCGGCGTGTCGGAAGAAATTCTGCGCCCCTTCCGGATGTTCGATGCGCCAGTCGTCTGCCTGGGGCACGGACTCGCGCACGACTTCGTCGCCGCGTACGACGACCGGCCACGCGGTGAGGTGGAGATCGCCCGCGTCGGCCGCCCGCGGGTCGGGTATTTCGGGAATCTGTTGCGCGCGCCGCTCAACCGTCCCCTCTGGCGCCAGCTCGTCACCGGCAACCCCGACGTGACATTTGAGTTTTGGGGTCCGTACATCCCGAGCGACGGTGCGGGGTGGCCGTCGCCAGAGACGTCGGAGTTCGTCGCGTTTCTCCAAGCGGCACCGAACGTTCGGCTGCATGGCGCGGTCCCCACGGCCGAGCTGGCGCGCGCCGTTCAGGACATTGATGTCTTCGTCATCAGCTACGCGCTCCACCCGACCGAATCCGACCGTTCGAATTCTCACAAGATTCTCGAGTATCTGAGCACGGGGAAAGTCGTGGTCGCCAGCCGCTTCTCGGCCTACGACCGGCATCCGGACCTGCTCGAGATGCCCGTGGATGGCGACGACCGGCATCTTCCAGAAATACTCGAGACGGTCCTGTCCGATCTGCCGCGGTACAATGCGCCGGAGCGTCAGGAACGCCGCAGGGCGTTCGCGCTCGAGCACACGTACGATGCGCACGTTGCCCGGATCGAGCACGCTGTTCAGTCGGCGCGCGCGGCGCGCCTCGGATGATCAGCGCAGTCTACAGCGTGCGCTTGAATGACGTCACGTGCTTCGGCAACCTGCCAATGACGATGTGATCATGATCCAGTCAGAACTTCTGCGCAGCAATGATGTCCTGCGGGACGCGCTCGCAACCCACCTCGTCACCGACGCGGCGGGCGCGCGCATCCCGCTGTCGTCGAATATTCCGCTGGCCTACGCGGAGGCGCTGTTCGCCTTTATTCGTCGCGAGCGGCCCGCGAACGTTCTCGAAGTGGGCATGGCGCACGGGATCTCCACGCTCGCGATTCTCAGCGCTCTCCGGCTGGCGGGCAGTGGCCGGTTGACATCGATTGATCCACACCAGAGCAGCTACTGGCGATCGATCGGCACGCTCAATGTCGATCGGGCCGGCTTGGCGGATATTCACGAACACATCGAGAAGGTGAGCTCCAGCGCGCTTCCGTGGCTGGTCGACCGCGGGACCACGATCGATTTCGCCTACATCGACGGTTGGCACACGTTCGATTACGCGCTTCTCGATTTCTGGTATATCGATCGCATGCTTCCGGTCGGCGGGGTAGTCACGTTCAACGACTGTGATTGGCACGCGGTGCACAAAGTCATCAAGTTCGTGCTCACGCACCGCAAGTACGAGGAGATCAGCGTCGGCTTGCCAAAGGACTTCGCCAGCACGAATCCGCTCGGTCGAATCCGCCGACGGCTCACCGGACGGAACGCCGCCGATCGGTATTTTCGGAAAGTCGCGGACTGGGAACCGCGGTACGATTACTTTAAAAACTTCTAACGAGCCGGCGCGGTGACGAATCGCATCTGCATCGTCATCGATGCGCATTTGTCGACCTGCCCGCGCATGCTCAAGGCCGCCGACAGTCTTGCCGGTGCAGGCTACGCCGTGCGCGTCGTCAGCACCAGTACCGCGCCATGGGCGACGCGCACGGATCAGGAGATCGCGCGCGACCGCGCGGATTCATGGCGGTGGCACGTCGTCGATCAAGCGCGTGAATCGGATCGTCTGCGCTGGGCCGCGGCGGGAGCGCGAATGCGGGCGGCGTCCGCGGCGTCGCGAGCCTTCGGTCCGAATCGATTGCCGATGAGCCTCATCGCGCCCGCGCAGTGCCGTCCGTTCCCGACGCTGGTTCGCGCGACCGCCGCCGAACCGGTCGACCTCGTGTACGGAGGCACCGGGCGTGGGTTGGCTGCCGCTGCCGCCGCTGCTCGGCGACTCGGCGTGCCGTACGCGCTGGATCTCGAAGACTTTCACTCGGCCGAGTCAGAGGCAACGCCGGACGGACGCCTGCGAAACGCGCTCGCGGCGCGCATCGAGCGCGTGGTTCTCCCCGGCGCAGCGTTTCTGACGGCCGGTAGCGCCGCGATCGCAGACGCATACGAAAGCACCTATGGGGTTCAGCCCATCCCGATCAACAACACGTTCCCGCTGCCTTCCCAAGCACCGACGTTCGATGTGGACAGCGCGACTGGCCTTCGACTGTACTGGTTCAGCCAAACCATCGGCCCGGGGCGGGGTTTAGAGGATGCTATTCGCGCCGTGGGGCTCGCCGGCGTGACGGCTACGTTGACGCTTCGCGGCGGCGTCGCGTCAGCGTACCTGCGGACGCTTCGCGAGCTCGCGTCCGCTGTTGCGCCGCGTGCGACACTCGTGCATCAGGAGCCAACATCGCCCGACGCGATGATCGACGTTGCGAGAGCGCATGACATTGGGCTTGCTCTCGAGCTGCGGACGCCGCTCAATCGCGATCTCTGCCTGACGAACAAAGCGTTCACTTACCTGCTCGCGGGTCTCGCGGTGATCTTCACCGACACCACCGGTCAACGTCGGCTGGCTCACGACCTCGGTCCGGCGGCGTTCACTTTCGCACAAGGAGATGTCCGTGCGCTCGCTGAGCGGCTCGCGTTCTGGGCCTCGAATCCTGATGCGCTACGCGCGGCGAGAGCGGCGGCGTGGAGCGCGGCGCGCCGTCGCTGGCATTGGGAGCACGACGAAGAACGCGGCGCTCTGTTGCGCGCCGTCGAACGAGCGTTGCACGTGCGCGACGACACCCGCTCCGCGCCGGCGGCGTGAAAGCGGTGCGGCGGGTGCTGATCGTGAGCCCGCACTTTCCGCCGGACACGAGCGCGGGCACGCATCGAGTTCGCCTGCTTGCCCCGCACTTGCCTGCGTACGGGTGGGAGCCGACCGTGGTCTCCGTCGATCCGCGCGACTACGAGGGCCGTCTCGATCCGGGCCTCGCCGCGCTGGTGCCGCCATCGTTGCGCGTGATCCGCGCGCGCGCGTGGTCGCCCCGCTGGACTCGCAAATTGGGCATTGGAGATCTCGGAATTCGCGCGCTCCGGGGCCTCTACCACACGTGTGCGACGCTGCTGCAGCAGGAACGGTTCGACGCCTTGTACATCACGATCTATCCCAGTTATCCGGCGATCCTCGGTCCGCGCCTCAAAGCCCGGTTCGGGGTGCCGTTCGTGCTGGACTATCAAGATCCGTGGGTGGGCGCGTGGGGGCTCGCCGTGGGCGGCGGCCCGGACGGTGCGCCCGACGTCAAGAGCCGCGTCACGCGTTGGGTGGCAGCGAAGCTCGAGCCGCGAACGGTGGCGCGCGCCGATGCAATCACGGCTGTGTCAGATGGAACACACGAGGAGATCGTCGCGCGCACGCCGGCGCTCGCGCGGGTGCCGCGCCACACCATTCCCCTCGGCGGCGAAGCCGCGGATTACGACTATCTCCTGGCGCATCCGCGCGCGAACCGGTTCTTCGACCCGAACGACGGCGCGTTCCATCTCTGTTATGTAGGAACGCTCCTCCCGATGGGCTTCGAGACGCTTCGCGCGGTGTTGAGTGCCGCGTGTGAATTGCGCGCGCGATCGCCTTTGGCGTATGCGAGGTTGCGAATGCACTTTTTCGGCACGAGCAATCAAACGAACCCCGACGCCCCGGCGCGCGTCCTCCCGATCGCCGAGGCGCTGGGTATGGATTGCGTGCGCGAGCACGCCGCGCGCGTGGACTACCTGGATGCGCTGACGATCCAGACGCAGGCGAGCGCGATTCTGATGATGGGGAGCAGCGAGTCCCACTACACGGCGAGCAAGCTGTATCCGGGGCTGCTCGCCCGACGCCCGATTCTCGCCGTGTATCACGCCGCGAGCAGTGTGTCCTCGATGCTGTTGTCCGAGCCGAGTCCCGGTATTCGACTCGTGACGTACGACGACACCGCGCGCGCGGAGTCGCGTGTGGCCGCGATCTCGCGCGCGCTCGACTGCACGATCGGCGGCGGGACAGCGTCGCTGCCCGAGGTGCGGGGCGGATTCGAGGCCTATTCGGCGAGTGCTCTGGCGGGTCGCCTGGCGGCGGTGCTCGATACGGCATGCCGGGCACGCCCGAGCGGTGTCGAGGGGCTGCTGGCCCATGCGTAGCCTCGTGTCGCGTCTCGCGCGGTTCACGCGCTTGCACGAGATGTCATTGCTCGCGGCGCTGCACGCGGCGTTTCTCGTGGGACTGGGATTTCTGTATTTGAATGACAATTTCGAACACCACGTGTTCGCCCGGATCGCGGTACATGCGACCAAGGGCGCGAAGGCGCAGCGCGACAGCGTGCTCGAGTTACTCCACGCCACCAGTACGCTCGTCCGTGCGCGAAGCGATCTGCTCGCGCCGCTGCCGGCCGAGCATCGGGTCCTCAAAGAAGAGTTTCTCGAATCGGCGGACGCGTATCTCCTCGGCAGCAACGCGTGCGGGTCGTACGCGATCGTGCTCGCGCGACTGATGCAGGAGATCGATCGGCCGGTCCGCGTCGGCCAGATGCGATGCGATGCGCACTGGGGCTGCCACATCTTCGTCGAAGCGCAGGTGGACGGCCGCTGGGCCGTCCTCGACCCCACGTACGATCTGCACTTCTCCGCGCCAGACGGGCATCTCGCGAGCGCCGCCGAGCTGTCGGCCAACTGGGCCGCGTACGCGCACCAAGTCCCTCCCGGCTACGACCGTCGCTACAAGTACGACGGATTCCGATACACGAATTGGAATAAGATTCCGGTGATCATGCCGGCGATGCACCGGGCGCTGCTCGCGCTCGGGATGGATGGGGTGGAGCGGTTCTCCGCGCGCGTCGAGCTGTTGTCGCTGTACCGCGGCTATGCGCGCGCGGCGCTGATCCCGTATCTGTTCATCTGCGTCCTGACACTGCGTAAATTCGTGCGCCGCCGCCGGCGTCGCCTGGCGAACCGCGGCCCGGGCGTCTCGCTTCCGCCCGGCGCCGGAATAGCATCCCGCATCACTCGGGAAAGTCCGAGCACGGCTCGCCGCGATTGAGGACGTTGGCGTGGGCGCCGTGAGTCAGCGCGCGGGACGAAGGACGATGCGGCGGCGCATGCGCGCCATCGAGCGCGAGTCGATCTCGCTGGTCGTCGCGATGACGCACCCGATCCAGTATTACTCGCCGTGGTTCGCGTTCATCACGGCCGAGTGTCCGTCGCTTTCGCTCGAGGTCGTATACGCGACCGAGCCGACACCCACGCAGCAGGCGGTCGGGTTCGGGCGGGAGTTCCGCTGGGACACCCCGCTTCGCGCCGGATACCAGAGTACCGTGATCCGCGACGCGGCGCCGGCCGACTCGGTCCACTCCGATTCCTTTTTTGGTCTGAATGTTCCGGAGCTCGCGCGAGCGGTCCTCGACCGCGAACCAGACGTCGTCCTCGTGCCTGGGTGGCATTCGATAACCTACTTGCGCGTTCTTCGCGCATGTCGCCGCGCCGGCATTCCGACGATCTATCGCGGCGACTCGAGCTTGCTGGGACGGCCGACTGGTTGGAAGCGCGCCGCTTGGTCGGCGCGCACGCGATGGATGCTCGGCCAGTACTCCGCGTATCTCGGCGTCGGGTCGCGTGCCGTGGAGTATCTGGGCGCGTTGGGCGTCGAACGCGAGCGCATCTTCGAGTCGCCGCACTGCGTGGACAACGACTTCTTCGCCGCCGGCGCCGCGCCATGGCAGGAGCGGGACGTCCGCGCGCGTGAGCGGCGCGCTCTCGGTGTGCGTGATGACGAGTTCGTGGTGCTGTTCGTCGGCAAGCTGGAACCGAAGAAGCGCGTGCGTGACGCCGTTCTCGCGGTGGCGCAGGCGGGCTCGGACTACCATCTCCTTGTCGTGGGCGCTGGGGCTGAAGACGCCTCCGCGCGAACCGCGGCGCATGAGCTCGGCGCGCGGGTCACGTGGCAAGGGTTCGTGAATCAAGCGTCGCTCGCCCGGTTCTACGCTGTCGCCGACTGTTTGGTGCTGCCGAGCGATCACCGGGAAACGTGGGGCTTGGTCGTGAACGAGGCGCTGGCCGCGGGGCTCCCCTGCGCCGTCAGCGATCGTGCCGGCTGCGCGCCGGATCTCGTGATACCGGGAGTCACGGGCGAGCGGTATCCTTGTGGCGACGCGACGTCGCTCGCGAGCGCGCTTGCTCGGATTCGGAGCTCGCTGCGCAACGGCACCATCACGCGACGGACGTGCTCGGACCTCATACGGCAATACTCGTTTGCGCAGGCGACCGAAGGCTTGCAAGCCGCCTGTCGGTTCGTGACAGGGTTTCACCATTGATTCGCCAGGCATTGTTCTCATGACCGCGCAGGCCACACTCACGCCAACGATTCGCACGACGACGCCCCCGCGCCAGGTGCGCCGCGTGGCGCGAAGCGATCCCCGAATCGCGATCGCGTGGGCGGCTGTTTCGATCGCCGCCGGACTGTGGTTCGCGGACTGGCTGCCGGCCGCCGCCCTCGCGGTGCTCTGGCTCGGGTGGACGCTGCTCGGCCGCTATGAGAGCTTGCTCGTGCTGCCGCTGGCGTTCACGTATCAGTGGGCGCAAGCGTGTTTCGGCATCTTTTACTACGGACTGACCGGCCGCACGTCGCCGACGCTTCGTTCGCTCGATTATCGTCCCATCGTCATCGTGGAGCTCGTGGGCCTCGTCGTCCTCGCTGTGGGCATGGCGCTCGGGACGCGAGTGGTGGGCGTCAAGCGAACGTCGCGCGAGAGAGAGATGGACGTCACGTCGAGAACGTTGATCGTGGCGTATGCGATCGCCGCGGTGGTCTGCACGTTTCTTGGCGTCGTCGCATGGCAGTTCCCGCGGCTGACCCAGTTGATCATCGCGCTGTCGTTCTTGCGAATGGCGGTCGTGTACGTGCTCCTGCGCTCGTTCGTCATTCCGCGGCCGCGATGGATTCCGTTCGCCATGCTGCTGGCGACCGAGATCATCCTGACGTCGACCAGCTACTTCGCCGATTTCCGGCAGCCGCTGGCGATGGCTGGACTGGCGCTGCTCGAAGCGCGTGCCCGCCGCTCACGAGCGGGACGCCAGCGGATGACCATCGCGTTCGGCCTCGTGGCGTGCGTCGCGTGCGTCATGAGCCTGATGTGGACCGCCGTGAAGTTCGACTATCGACTCGCGCTTCGCGAAAATCGCCTGTCGTCACGGACCGAAGAGCTCGACTTCATCACGCGGCGTGCGGCCGAGTGGATCGACAGCCCCGAGGAGTGGCTGCCCACGACTGACCGATTCGTGGATCGCGTCTGGCAGATCTACTTTCCCGGTCTGACGCTCGCGCGCGTCCCGTCGATCGTACCGCACTCCAACGGTGCGCTGCTCGAGGACGCGGTGCTTCGCGTATTGATGCCCCGAATCTTCTTCCCCGAGAAATCGGGCATGAGGAATGACAGCGAGAAGGTTCGCCTGTATGCTGGCGTGTACGTGGCTGGCAGCGAGTCCGGTACGAGCTACGCCCTCGGCTACACGGCGGAGTCGTACGTCGACTTTGGCATTCCATGGATGTATGTGCCGATTTTGCTGTATGCGGCGCTCGTCGCCGGGACGGTGGTCTGGCTCTATCGAAAGCTGATCCACGTTGAGATTGCGGTGAGCACGGCCGCGGTGATCGCGTTGCTGTCGCTACAATCGCTGGAATCGTCGTGGGCGTACATGCTGGGACAGGCGGTCGCGCTGTCGGTCGTGCTCGGCGCGACGTCGCTCATCGTGGATCGGCTGCTGCTCCGGCGCACCGACCGCGCCGCGGCGTACCGGCGACGGGCCGCCGTCCGTCCCGTGTACGGCCGCTGAGTGCGACGGTTGCGCATCCTGCACGTCGCGCCGTCGATCGCGCGCGCGTACGGTGGACCGACGCACTCGCTCGCGGCGTACGTTCGCGCGGCGCAACTCCACGTGTGCGAGTGTACGATCGTCGCGCCCGACGCGTCAGCGGATGATGTCGCGTCCCTCGAGCAGAGCGCGCCGGATGCGGCGGTTCGACTCTTCCCCAGCCAAGGCGCCGGCGCGTTCGTCTGGTCGCCGGCGCTCGTGCGGTTCGTGCGCCTCCATGCGGGCGACTACGACGTGGTGCACGTGCACGGATTGCTGAATCCGGTCAGCTCGTTGGCGGCACGCGCATGCCGACTCGTCGGGGCGCCTGTCGTCATCCGGCCGTTCGGGACGATGTCGCGGTACACGTTTCAGCATCGCCGCCGCGCCCTCAAGCGCGCGTATCACGCCGCGATCGATGCGCCCAACCTGCGCGCCGCGGCCGCCGTGCACTTCACCACGGCCACCGAGCGCGACGAAGCGTCATGGCTCGGCATCGCGGTGGATGAGCGCGCGTACGTGATTCCGCCTCCGGCGTTCGAGCTGAGCACGCCGCCGGCGCGCGCCGTGCCCGCGGAGCCGCGCGCGTTCACGGCGCTCATCGTGTCGCGTCTCGATCCGGTGAAGAACATCGAGCTGCTGCTCGACGCCTGGACCGTGGTTCGGGCCAAGCTCGATTCGGCGCGACTCGTGATTGCCGGCGAAGGCCCCGACCGATATCGCCGATCGCTCGTCGAACGCGCCGGCCGTCTCGGCGTCGGCGCCGCGGTCGACTTCGTGGGGTACGCCGGACCCGCCGGCAAGCAGGCGCTCTACGCGGACGCCGACGTCTTTGTATTACCAAGTAAGCATGAGAATTTTGGCATAGCGGCGCTCGAAGCGCTGGCCGCCGGTCTGCCGGTCGTCGTCTCGCGCCACGTGCAGTTGGCCGACGTGATCGAAGCGCACGGGCTCGGGGTCGTGGTTCCCGCGACTCGTCAGGCGCTCGCCGACGCGCTCCTGTCGCTGGCGTCGAACGTCGGATGGCGCCGAGCGTGCGGCGCGCGGGCGCCGCGCGTCGTCGCGGAGGCCTTCTCGCCCGTCGCCGTCGGCGGCGCCCTCCGCGCGATGTACGAATCCGTATCCACGGACCTTCACGAACATTTGGCCACGGCTTTCGCATGAGCAGCACGTATGTCCTCGGCATCAATGCCTACCACGGCGACGTTTCGGCTGCGCTGTTGAAGGACGGCGCGCTCGTCGCCGCGGTCGAGGAAGAACGCTTCCGCCGGATCAAGCACTGGGCGGGCTTTCCTTCGCTCTCGATCCAGCGGTGTCTCGAGATCGCGGGGATTCGCGGCGCCGACGTCGCGCATGTCGCGATCAGCCGCGACCCGAAGGCGAATTTGCTCAAGAAGGGCATGTACGCGCTCACGAAACGACCGGACCTCTCCGCGATCCTCGATCGAGTGAAGAACGCGCGGAAAGTTCGCGACCTGCACACGCCGCTCGCCGCCGCGCTGGGCGTCTCGCCCGCCGCGGGCCCGAGCATCCATTTCGTGGAGCATCACCCGGCGCACTTGGCGAGCGCGTTCTTCGTGTCGCCATTCGACGATGCGTCGGTGTGCGCCATCGATGGCTTCGGCGACTTCGTGAGCACCTCGTTCGCGGCCGGTCGCGGCAATCGGTTGGAGGTGCTGGACAAAGTCTATTTCCCGCACTCGCTCGGCATGCTGTACACCGCGGTCACGCAATACCTCGGCTTCACGGGCTACGGCGACGAGTTCAAGGTCATGGGGCTGGCGCCGTACGGCGAGCCGGCGCACGTCGCGGAGCTCTCGCGACTCGTGCGGCTCACCGGCGACGGCATGTTCGAGCTCGAGCTCGAGTACTTCCGCCACTGGAACGGCGGCGTCGAGATGGAGTGGGACGAAGGCTATCCGACGCTCGGACGAGTCTATTCGCCTGCGCTCGAGACGCTCCTGGGCCCGGCGCGCCAGCCGAGCGATCCGTTGACGAAGCGGCACGAGGACATCGCGCGGTCGCTGCAAGCGGTGTACGAAGAATCGGCATTCCATATCTTGAATGGCCTGTACGAGCGCACCGGCAACCCGCGGCTCTGTCTCGCCGGCGGGTGCGCGATGAACAGCGTCGCGAATGGGAAGATTCGCGCGAACACACCCTTTACGGATCTCTATATTCAGCCGGCCGCCGGCGACAACGGCACCGCGCTCGGCGCGGCGTACTACCTCTGGCACCAAGTGTTGGGGCAACCGCGATCGTTCGTCATGGAGCACGCCTACTGGGGCACCGCCTACGAGGGCGTCGACGTGGCGGCGGCGATTGGCGCGCGCCAGGATCCGGAGTGGCATTATCAGGCGACCGATTACGCGGGCGAGGATGCCGTGTGTCGCGCGACCGCGGAGCTCATCGCCGACGGGAACGTCGTCGGGTGGTACCAAGGACGAATGGAATGGGCGGCCCGCGCGCTCGGCAATCGCAGCATTCTCGCCGATCCGCGGCGCGTGGAGATGCGCGATCTGATCAACACGAAGATCAAGTTCCGCGAGAAGTTTCGGCCGTTCGCGCCGTCCATCCTCGAGGAAGCGCTGGACGATTATTTCGAGGACGCGGCGCCCGACCCGTTCATGCAGCAGGTGTACCCGGTGCGTTCCGCGCGACGAGCGGAGCTTCCCGCCATCACGCACGTGGATGGAAGCGGACGGCTTCAGACCGTGAGCGAGCGCACCAATCCGCGCTACTATCGATTGATTCGAGCGTTCGCGCAGCTCACCGGTGTCCCCGTCGTGCTCAACACGAGCTTCAATGAGAACGAGCCGATCGTCGACACGCCGGAACAGGCGCTCGACTGCTTCTTCCGAACGCGCATGGACGCGATCGTGATCGGCAACACGATCGTGCAGCGGCATCCGGTCGCGGCCGAGGCGATCGCTGATGGGTGATCGCGCGTCGCGAACGCGAGCGCGGTCGGTGGTGTTCCTGAATCGCTTCTACTGGCCGGACATCGCGGCAACGGGTCAGATGCTCACCGATCTGGCTGAAGGGCTCGCGGCGCTGAATTGGGACGTCACGGTGATCACGAGCAACACGAGCTACGATGCGTCGCGCGGCAGCGCCGCGCTCCCGTGGCGCGAGCGGCGGAACGGCGTGCAGATCGTGCGCACACCCTGCACGCGCTTCGGCCGCGGTGCCCTGCTCGGCCGATTCGTGGACTACGCGACATATTTGGGAGGGGCCGCGGCGATGCTTGCCGCGGGGAAACGTCCCTCGGTCATCGTGGCGATGAGCGATCCACCGATGCTGGCCGCGCTCGCCTGGCTGATGGGCAAGGTGCGTCGCGCCCGTTCCGTGTATTGGGTGCAGGATCTCTTCCCCGACCTCCTCGCCCGCTTGCAACTGCTCTCCGACGAAACGCCGCTGTACCGCGGCTTGCGCGCATTCGCGAGCTTCGTGCATCGGCGTTGCGATCTCGTGGTCGCACTGGGGCCGACGATGGTCGACGCGCTCATCGCCGCGGGAGCGCCGCCGGAGCGCACCACCTACGTCCACAATTGGGCCGATGCGGATGCCGTCGTGCCGATGAGCGCGGACGAGAATGCGTTCCTCGCGGAGCACGGCCTTCGCGGCAAGTTTGTCGTGTTGTACTCGGGGAACGCGGGCCGGGCTCACACCTTTGACGCCGTGCTCGACGCCGCCCGCGCCCTGCGCGACGACGACAACGTTGTGTTCGTCTTCGTCGGCGGCGGACCGCGGACGGCGGAGTTGAAGCGCGCCGTCGCGCGCGACGGTCTGCAGAACGTGCGCTTCTTTCCATACGTCGACCGCGCGCGTCTCGGCGAGGTGCTCTCGGCGGCAACGGTTTCGCTCGTTACGGAAAATCCCGCCGTGGAAGGCCTGCTGGTGCCGAGCAAGACGTACGGCATTCTCGCCAGCGGGCGGCCGATCGTGCTGCTCGGCCCAGCGGGGAGCGACGTCGCGCGCGTCGTTCGCGACACCGAGAGCGGCGTGGTGCTTCCGCCCGAGAGCGGCCGCGCGCTGACGGAGTGGTTGATCGCCGCGAAACGGGATCCGTCGCTGATCGATCGCCTGGGGCGAAACGCGCGCCTCGCCGCCGAGCAGACTTTTAACAAACGCTCTTCGATCGCGCAGTGGGCCGCGCTGATGGAGACCACGTCGCCGCGCAGCGGCGCGTTGAACATGGTGCGACAACAAGCGAGCGCACCGTGATTTTCGGTACTGGGCAGCACCTTGGCGAAATGCTACATTCCCGGCCTGACACTGGAACCTGACGACCGCCGGACGTTCGGCATCAGCCGCACGAACGCCGCCGCAGCGATATGAGGATTCTTTTCTTGATTCGAACGCTTCTGCTCTTGCTCGCAGTTGTTGGCATGCGGTCGACGGTGTCGAGCGCCCAGGTGCCGACTGATCCCGTCGTGTTGCGCCCGGGCGACATGGTCCGGATCACGGTGTGGCGGCATCCGGATTTCAGCGGCGAATTTCCGATCGACGCGGCGGGCAACATCTCGCATCCGCTGTACAAATCGCTGCATGTCGCGGGTGTGCCGCTCGCCACCGCGGAGAACGAGCTGCAAACGCTGCTCAAGCAGTACGATGCCGAGCCGGCGTTCACCTTCGTTCCGTTGGTGAGAGTCTACGTCCTCGGTGAGGTGCGGCAGCCGAACACACTCACTGTACCGCCGGGCACGACGCTGGCCCAGGCAATCGCGCTCGCCGGCGGCCCGACCAACGAGGCCGACCTGCACCACGTAACACTCGTGCGTGATTCGGCGAGCACCGCGATCGACTTCTCGCAGCTCGAGACGCCGGTGGGTCGCCAGGAAGTCCACTCCGGGGACGAGCTCCTCATTCCTCGCGGCCGCAGCTTCTGGCGGGACGATCTCACGCCGATCGCTTCCCTCGTCGCCGCGTTCGTGTCGATCGCGAATTTCGCGATTCGTCGATGATCAACAAAGGTTGTGAAGATGTCTGAGCGCTTCGTTCCGCAGCGTTGGGCCGAACCCAGCGAGGCTCCTCCGATGAGCGCGGCCTCCGAGCCGCAGATCGTCGAACAGTCGGAATCCATTCTTCAAATCGCGCTCGATTTTCTGGCGCTGATCCGGCGACATCTGCTCCTCGTCGGCGTATGTCTCGGCGGCAGCCTCGGAATCGTCACGTGGATTCTGCGTCACGATCGCCCTGTGTACCGGGCCGCCGCGGTGATCCGGTTGGCCGACAAGTCGCGTTCGCTCGCCGGCGGTCTGACGCCGCCGTCGAACGACAGGATCGGCGGCGCGTTGGTCGACCCGATCTTGTCGCAGGTGCAGGTGCTGCAGAGCGGCGAGATCGCCGAGAAGATCGCCATCCAGCAAGGGCTGCAATTGCACAGCCTCACGCGCGACTTCGGATGGGCGTACCTCGATAGCATCACCGTCGCGCAAGGCGCCGTATTCGACACGATCTTCGTGCACTTCCGGACGCGCGACGCCATTGCCACGATGGGGCGCGACCGCGCGACCGCCAACTACGGCCAGCCGCTCGCGCTGCCGGGCGTGCGGTTCATCGTCCTGTCGCGCCCGAAGGTCGACGACGCGAAGCTGATCGTGCGGCCACTGTCGAGCGCGATGGGCGAAGTCTTGGGCGGCTTGCGCGGACGGCCGCGCGAGCGCACGGACGTCGTCGATGTGACGTATCAGGATTTCGATCCCGTTCGCGCGCGCCGCGTGGTGAATGCGGCGATCACAGTGTTTCAGGCGCAGGATGCGCAGAATGCCCGCGAGACATCGGCGCGCCGGCGCGACTTCATCGCCGATCAATTGCGCAAAGCGGATGCGATGCTGTCGGAGGCGCAGCTCCAGCTCAACGGATTCCGTTCGCGCGAACACGTCTACAGCTCGCAGGACAAGTTCAAGTCGCAGCAGTCGGATCTCTCGTCGTTGGACGTTCGTCGTCAGGAACTGCAGGCGGACCGCGGCATGTATGCGCAGCTCCTCGCCGCGCTCGACAGTGTGCCGCCCGGCTCATCCCACGACGAACGGCTCGACGCACTGATGGCGTCGCCTGGGATTGCGTCCAATCCCGTGGTCTCCGAGCTCTTCGGACAGTGGCTGAAGCTTCGCTCGACCCGCGATTCGCTGACCACCGGCGCGTTTGCCGCCGCGGCGACGAATCCGGACGTCAAGCGGCTCGACGCGTTGATCATTGCGGCGCAAGCCAACATGCTCACGGCCGTTCGCGGCCAGATGTCATCGACCGACGCGCGCCTGGACGCGCTCGATCAGATGAAGACCAACACGACGCAGGAGCTCGCGCGGCTTCCGGATGCTGAAGCGAGAGAGGCCGATCTGGGGGCGCAGGTCGAGACGTACCAGCGTCAATCGCAGCAGCTCAGGGACCAGTTGCAGGCCGCGGAAATCGAGGAAGCGGCAGTCGCGGGCCAGGTGCAGATCATCGACACCGCCCAGGGCTCCACGGCGGTCGGGGCCGCGCGAGGCCCGCGTGTGGCGTTCGCGATTTTCCTCGGTCTCGCACTGGGCGGCGTTGCCGCCTACATCCTCGAGAACTACAGCGCGGTGATTCGGAAGCGCGATGACGTCGAGCGCGCGGTCGCGCTGCCAAATCTGGCGATCATTCCGCGCATCCAGCAGGGCGCGCCCGGCGCGGTCCCGGCCCTCCGTCGCTTTGCGATGGGCCGCGATGACACGGTCGCGGCGGACAAGCGCCTCACGAACGGGAAAGTGAGTGATCTCTCACAGCTCGTGATCCTGAGCGACTCGCGGTCGGGCGGCGCCGAAGCGTACCGAACGCTGCGGACGAACCTGCTGTTCTCGTCGGCGATTCAGTCGCTGCGAACGCTCGTCGTGACGAGTTCCGGCCCGAAGGAAGGCAAAAGCACGACTGCCGCAAACCTCGCGGTCGCGTTCGCGCAGCAAGGCAAACAGGTGATCCTCGTCGAGTGCGATCTGCGCAAGCCGCGAGTTCACAAGCTGTTCGAGGTCGCGCAGGACCCTGGGCTGACCAACGTGCTGCTCGGCCAGGTCCCCGTGGAATCCGCCCTGCACGAGACGCGTGTCCCGGGCCTTCGCGTTCTCACGTGCGGACCGGTTCCACCGAACCCGGTCGAATTGCTGGGGAGCGAACAATTCAAGGCGTTGTTGGCGGCGGTCGATGCCGACATGATCGTGCTCGACACGCCGCCGCTGCTCGTTGCGTCGGATGCCGCGGTGCTCGGGCGGCTCGCCGACGGGGTGATTCTCGTGGTTCGAGCCGGGAGCACGCAGCGCGCCGCGCTGCAGGACTGCGCGCAGCAACTTCTGGCGATCGGCGCGCGCGTCGTTGGCACGGTGCTCAACGATCCAGACGCGGAAGTCGCGAAGTACTCGTCGTATTACCAATACTACTACAACGAGTACTACGACTACTCGCACAGTTAGCGCCACATGTATGGCCGACGCGGCGCTCCGCCGCGCGGCCGTCTCACAACGATGACTTGACAATCGTGCCAGACGCCGCGAATGTGGCAAGCTCCGTACGTTCGTGAGCCTCGTCCGGTCATTCGTGCCGATTCCAGAATTCGCGGCATTCGCCATCGGCTTCGCAATCTGCTACGCGCTTCACCCACTGGTGATCCGCGTTGCTCGCGACCGCGCTCTGCTCGACATACCGGACGAGATCCGGCACCATCACAGCTCGCCGACGCCGCGCTTGGGCGGCATCGCGATCTTCGTCGCGGCCCTCGCGACGAGCATTCTGGTGCTGCTCCAGGACCCCGGCGCGGCGCAAGCGCACTATCCGCTCGCGCCACAGTGGCCTGGTGTTCTCATCGGGGCGGCCATCGTCTTCGTCGCCGGGTTGCTCGATGATCTCCGCGGCCTGAAGCCGGGCATCAAGCTCACCATCCACTTCATTGCGGCACTCTTCCCGATCGCCTACGGATTTCGCATCGAGGCGATCCGGTTCGGCGGCACCGACGTCGTCCACCTCGGCTTCCTCGCGATTCCGATCACGGTGCTCTGGGTTGTCGGGCTCACGAATGCCTTCAACCTGATCGACGGCGTAGATGGACTCGCCGCGACCTGTGCGCTGATCGCGCTCGGGACGACCATGTTGGCGGAGGTGATGTTCCCGCCGGTGAAGCCGCTCGCGATCACCGCGGCGCTCTTTGGCGCCGTACTCGCGTTTTTGCGATTCAATCGCCCGCCCGCCCGCATATTCCTCGGCGATTCCGGATCGACGATGCTGGGCTTCTTCATCGGAATTCGAGTGGCGGTCGGCGCCACCGACGAACACGGCGCGACGTACGTGGCGATCGCGCTGCTTGCCGTCGCCTACCCGGTGCTCGACACGGGCGTCGCGATCGTACGTCGCTGGCTTCGCGGGCACAAGTTTTCGCGTGCCGATGGCCGGCACATTCACCACCAGTTTCTCGCGCTCGGTCTGTCGAGCAAGCGGACCGTGGAGCTGCTCGGGCTCTCCTTTTCCGCGGTCGCGGTACTCGGTCTCTGCATCGCGGTTGCGCCACCGCAAGTCACGGCGCTCCTCGTCGTGATCGGTGCGATCGTGTTCGCCGCCGCCGGCGTGTACGGCGCGCGATGGCTGGGCTACGTGGAGTTTCTCGAGTTCGGAGCGTCGATCGCGAGCGTCGCGCGAAATGCGCGACGGCACGTGCAGAACAAGATCGTCGCCAACGACGTGGCGCAGTCGCTCGGCGGCGCGCACTCGCTCCAGGATCTGAATCAGATTCTCGAGCAGGCCGCTCTCGAGCTCGGCTTCGTTCAGGTCTCGATCGAAACGGACGGCGGTCAGGTCAGCATGCCACGCCAGAGGCAAATCGCTCCGCTCGACCAGCGGCCGTTCCGCGTGGACTGTCCCATTGCGTGGGAGATGCCCGACGGCCACGTGCGCGAGATCATTCTGCGCTTCTGGTGTGACTCGCTGAATGGGCGGCAGTATTTCGGGGCCGAGCGTATAGCCGCACGACTGGCGCCGGCGGTACAGCGCTGGTTCCGAACCCACACACCGTCGCATGGCGTGATTGCGGTTCCGGACGGCGTTCGACTCGGTGTCAGAAGCTCGGGCGAACGCCCGGCGCCCGTGGTGCGAAGTTAGCGCTCGACCGACGCAAGAACGTGACAAAGCGAAGAGGGCTCCGGAATTCCGGAGCCCTCTTCGCTTTCACGGCGAGCGGTTGGGCGTGGCGCCGCGCGCCGGCTAGCTCTCGCTGCTGCGCCGACGCAACGGCAGCACGCCATCGCGCGCGTCGACCATCTGGACCCCGAACCCTGGGGTCGGCTCTGCTGGCGGCGCGAGCGCGCCCGAAAAATCCGGGACGATGGCCTTCAGCATCTCACGCAGCGTCTCCTCGCCGGCGCACGACTGGGCGGCCAGTACGATGTCGTTGATCAACCCATCGTCGTACGGCTCGACTGATTCCTTGCGTGCGCGCAGCACCTTGGGATGGGTGGTCGGCGCGGCGAGCTCGTCGCTGAAGAACATCTCCTCGTAAAGCTTCTCGCCCGGCCGAATTCCGGTCACGCGGATCTCGATGTCGATGCCTTCGTCGAGTCCGGACAAGCGAATGAGGTCACGCGCCAGATCGATGATCTTCACTGGCTCGCCCATGTCGAGCATGAAGAGCTCGCCGCCCTTGCCGAGCGCGCCCGCCTGCAGCACGAGCTGGACCGCCTCCGGGATGGTCATGAAGTAGCGGCGCATGTCGGGGTGCGTGATCGTGACCGGGCCGCCAGCCTTGATCTGCTTCACGAACGTGGGAACGACGCTTCCGCGGCTGCCCAGCACGTTCCCAAAGCGCACGGCGACAAAATTTTTCTTGTTCCGGATCGCCGCGCCCTGAACGATGTGTTCCGCGACGCGCTTCGTGGCGCCCATGACGTTCGTGGGACGGACCGCCTTGTCCGTCGAGATGAGCACGAAGTGCATCGTGCCCTGATCGAGCGCGGCGTCGACGAGGTTTCGAGTCCCGCAGATGTTGTTGGTGATCGCCTCGACGACGTTCTCCTCCATGAGCGGCACGTGCTTGTGCGCGGCGGCGTGGAACACGGCGAACGGACGGTGCTGCTCGAAGATCTGCCGCACGCGTCCGCGATCGCGAATGTCGGCGATCACCGGCACGATCGTGAGCTGCGGGAAATTGGAATGGATCTCATTCAACATGTCGAAAATGGGATTTTCGCCATGTCCCAGAATGACGAGCTTGCGCGGCCCGAGCTGGGCGAGCTGGCGGCACAGCTCCGATCCGATCGAGCCTCCGGCGCCGGTGACGAGGACCGTGCGATTGGAGGCGAGCGCCGACACCTGCTCGAGGTCCGTCTTGATCGGCTCGCGCCGAAGCAAGTCCTCGATCTCGACGTCGCGGAGCGCGCTGACCTTCACGCGGCCGGAGAGGATCTCGAACACGCCGGGCACGGTGCGGGTCATGACGCCGGCATCGAGCGCCGCCCGCACGACTTGGCGGACGACGGTGCCGGGCGCCGTGGGCATGGCGATCACGATCTCATCGATCTGCTGGCGGCGAATGATGGACGGGATGTCCGCGAGACCGCCAAGAATGGGTAGCTTGCCGACGTGCATGCCATGCATGGTCTTGTCGTCGTCGGCGAAGCCGATGGCGAACATGCCCAGGTCCGGATTGTTCAGCAGCTCCTTCACGATCATCTGGCCAGCGGCTCCGGCGCCGGCGATGAGCACCCGCCGCTCGTTGCCGCGGACCGGGCGCCGCATTCTCTTCCAGCCGCCGATCCGAATGTACAGGCGAGATCCGGCGAGCCCCGCTCCGCTCAGCACCGAGGTGTTGAACCAGAGAGAGAGCGGCGCGCGTGCGGGCGCGCCGAGCAGCGGCAGAAGCCATAGCCCCTCGATCAACACCAATGCCGACGACACGATCGTGGCCACGACGATAAGCTCGAGCTCGGCGATCGAGGCGTAGCGCCACAGCCGCCTGTAGATGCCGAAGCCCACGTACGTGGCGAGCCGCGTCGGGACCGAGAGGATCGCGAAGAGCGTCGCGATCTCGATGTCGGCCGTCGCGAACGTCAGGCGTTCGAAGCGCAGCGCATACAACAGGAACGGCAGGACCGCCAGAAAGACGGTGTCGGCGATGAAGAGGAACCGGTTTCGAACTTGGTGCATGAGGAGACTGGTAACAGACTTCGCTCGTCAGCGTCGCTCGAGCGGGAGGGACTTGCAGGACCGTCAATTTCGCCTGAACCACTTCGGTAATGGAAGTGGGCAGGGCGCGAAGATGGGCGATTCCCCTAGAGGCGCCCAGACTGCATTATTCCACTGCCCGATCTCCTGCCGGTCGCCCGCACCGGCATCGTTGCACACCACCTTCGCGTATTTGCATGTCCGCAAAGCTGTTGCGTCCGTTTCTCGGAATTGCGCTCCTCATCGCGTCCGCACATGTGGGCCTCGCTCAAACCCTGCCGAGCCCGGCGGAAGCGCAAGAATTATTACAGAATCCAGCGATGGTCGCTCGACTGCAGCAAATGGTCCAGTCGAGCGGCCTGACCCCGGATCAGATCCGGGAGCGCCTGAAAGCGCAGGGATACCCGGAGTCGCTACTCGATCAGTATCTGCCCGGCGGTTCCGGCGACAGCACCGCCGTGCCGGGAACGGATGTGTTTGCCGCGGTCCGGGCCCTGGGCCTGGCTGACTCCTCGTCGGTCGACTCGTTGAGCATCGCGGCCCGGCGGCATCGCGCCGTCACGGCCCGAACGGACTCCGCGTTCATGGACACGCTCCAGCGCGCCCTCCGCGACGACTCCACGCGCGCGGCCATTCGCTCGTTGCTGGATTCCAGAAAGCTGCAGCGCGAAGTGTCGGACAGCGGGTTCAAGGTCTTCGGCCTCGACCTCTTCGAGCGCGAGTCGTCGCTGTTCAACCCGAACAGCAGCGCGGCCACCGACGCGAATTACCGATTCGGCGCCGGCGACCAACTCGTGCTGATTTTGACCGGCGATGTAGAAAAATCTTATAAGCTATCCGTCACGAAGGAAGGATTCGTCGTCATTCCGGACGTGGGGGCCGTGAACGTCGCCGGCTTGACGCGCTCCCAGCTGGAGGATGCGCTGTACAGCCGGCTCGGCCGCGTGTACTCGGGCGTCCGGCGCGGCGCTGGTGCGACGACGCACTTCTACATCGACGTCAGTCAGATCGGTACGAACCAGATTTTCATCAATGGCGATGTGCAGCATCCGGGCAGCTACAGCGTCTCGCGCGCCGGCACCGTGATGACCGCGCTGTATCAGGCGGGTGGTCCGACCGGCAACGGCTCGATGCGCGACGTGCAGGTCAGGCGCAACGGGCAGACCGTGGCCACGCTCGACGTGTACGACTACGCGCTGCATGGCGACGCCACCAACGACATCCGGCTGGAAAACGGCGACATCGTGTTCGTGCCGCCTCGCGGGCCGCAGGTGCGCGTCGCGGGTTACGTGCTGCGCCCGGCGACGTACGAGGTGAAGCCGAACCAAACGGTGGCGGACCTCGTCGCGATGGCGGGCGGCTTCACCGAATCGGCCGATCGCCGCAGCATACAGATCGACCGGATCGTGCCGCCGTCGGAGCGGACCGCCGCCGGCAGCGACCGGCGCGTGGTGGACGTGCCATCCGACCTGTTCAGCACCGCACCGGTCCGCGCCGGCGATGTGCTGCTCGTGCACGAGATTGCTCGCCGCGTCGCCAACCGCGTCGACGTCAAGGGAAACGTCTGGACGCCTGGCGCCGTGGCGCTGACGCCGGGTATGCGGCTTCACGACGCACTCCGTCAGGTCGGCGGGCTCAAGCCCGATAGCTACCTCGGACAGGTCATCGTCACACGCCTCCGTGCGGACTCGACGCGCGAAATGTTGCGGACGGCGGTGTACGACACCACGGGACGCGCCGTGGACGACATTCCGCTCAAGGACGGTGACGAGATCACCGTTTTCTCGACCACGCAGCTCCGACCGACCCGATACGTCACGATTGCCGGATCGGTGCGGAGGCCGGGCCGTATCCCCTACCGCGAAGGGATGACGTTGCGCGACGCCGTCTTGCTCGCGAACGGTCTCGAGGAAGGGGCGCTCCTCACGAACGCGGAGATCGCGCGGCTGCCGGAGAATCGCGCGGCCGGTCAGGTCGCGGTGACGCGAACCGTACCGCTCGACTCGACGTATCTGTTCACGCGCGGCCCCGACGGGCGGTACATCGGGCCGCCGGGCGTGCAAGCACCGACCGCCAAAGCACCGGAAGTGCCGCTTCAGCCGTATGACGCAATTCTCATCAAGCAGCAGCCGGACTGGGTGCTGCAGCGCTCGGTAACCCTGAGCGGCGAAGTGATGTATCCCGGGACATACGCTCTGACGACCAAGAGCGAGCGACTCTCGGATGTGCTCCAGCGCGCCGGCGGCCTCACGAGCAGCGCGTATCCCGAGGGCATGGTCCTGGTCCGGCGCCACGACAACGTCGGGCGCATCGCGGTCGATCTGCCGGCCGTCGAGGACAACGCCAGGAGCGTCGACAATCTTTCGCTCGTCGACGGCGACTCGATCTTCATTCCGCCGTACTCGCCAGTAGTCCTGATCCGCGGCTCGGTGAACGCGCCGTCGGCGGTCGCCTATCTGCCTGGCGCCGACATCGACTACTACGTGCGCTCGGCGGGCGGGCCGAACATCCAGGGCGACTTTGGCCGCGCGTACGTGATGCAGCCGAACGGGCATCTGCAAACGCGCCACCGCACGCACCTGTTCTGGACGAGCCGGCCGGTGCCGCAGCCGGGGAGCACGGTCTTCGTGCCGGCCAAGGATCCGAACGCCCGGCGCGACTGGGGACAGTTGGCGGCGACGACGACGTCGATTCTGGGCTCGCTCGTCGCGATCGCGGCAATCGTGCGGCGATAGGGCGGCGATAGCGCAGCGCTAGCGCGGTGCGCGCGCCGTCACTCGGCGGCGCGGTCGAGTCGCCCGAAGGTGCCGTCGAGAATGGCGCGCGCGCGCGCCCAGTCGCGGCGCGCGACGTAGTTCAGCAGATGAATCATTCGCGTTGGATAATACCAGAACGCGAACCTCGCGCGGTCGACGGCGCCGTAGTGGAGCCGCACCATCCGGCGGCGGTTGGTATCGCGCTGCCGGATCTGAAACGGCGTCTCCTGCGCTCCGCGCGTGATCCGGTGCAGCACGGTGGCCGCGGGCTCGTACCAGATGGTGTAGCCGCGCCGCGCGAGCCGCAGCGACAGCTCCGTGTCCTCGACGTAGGCGAAGAACGACTCGTCGAATCCGCCGACCGCGCGCAGCACTTCGGCGCGGAAGAGAAAACAGCAGCCGCACGCGAACGTGATCCGCTCTCGGTGCTGCGGCACGTCGGCACGCGCGTTCTCGTACCGGTGCACCCCCATGCCGCGTCCCACCGAGTGCCGGCCGCCGCCGTACCAGATCAGCTCCGGCTGGTCGTAGTACCGAATCTGCGGAGCAACGATCGCGGCACCCGTTTCCTCGGCCGCACGCACGAGTGCTGGCACGCAGTCGGGATCGATCACCGTATCATCGTTCAGCACCAGGACGTAGTCCGCTCCATGCTCGAGCGCCCACGTGAAGCCGCGGTTGTTCCCGCCCGCATAGCCGAAGTTCGTGCCCGTTTGCAGATAGGCAACGCCGGGAAAGCGCGCGTGCAGCCGGTCGCCCGAGCTGTCGGGCGAGCCATTGTCGACGAGCAGCACCGTCAGCGCGTCGTACCGGGATGCAGCGAGCGACTCCAGACACGTCGCGGTGTCCGGCTCGTTGCACCAGTTCAAGACCACGGCAACCACCCGCTTCGCGGTCGAGCCGGTCACGCGTCGGCGCGTTGGAGGACCACCACGCCGTACGCGCACAGCGCCGGAATTGGACGCGCCACGAGGAGCCGGGTTTTCACGCGCTCCAGCCGATCGAGCACGGGCAGGCGTGGACCATAGTAGTTGTGGCCGAAGTAGCCGTGATACTCGAGCACGCGATAGCCGAGGCTCGTGAACCGCCGAATCATTCGGCGCGAAGGCCCGCGGCTCCAACTGTAATACGCCGGGAACTTCGCGTGTTGGTATTCATCTCTCGGACCGGACATTCGCACGAGCCGCAGGCTGAGCCACGACGGTGTGACGACGTTCACGAGAAAGGGGAGCGCGAACAACGACGCGAAGCAATGCACCGCGACGCCGCCCGGCGCAAGCAACTCGCGCACGTTCGCATGATACGCGCGTCCTTCGCAAATGTGTTCGTTCACCATTCGACTGAAGACCAGATCCTGCGATCGGATCAGGTCGGACGGAATGGGACCGCGTTCGGCGTTCAGCACGCGGGCCTCGAAGGCGCGCGGCGCTTTCGCGAGCTCGCGCGCATTCACGTCCGACGTGATATACCGGATCCCGAGCGCCGCGAGCGTCGGCACGTCGAGCGTGGGGTTGGCCCCGGAACCGATCTCCAACACCCGCCTCGCGCCAAACCGTTGGATCAGCGACGTGAGATAGCACGGCGCTTGCTCCCACCCCGGAAACTCCCGAAAACTGCCGTACGTTACGAGTGGCGGCATGTCCGTGGGCTAGGCGTCCGGCCCGCTGGGCGGCGGCGAGGACGGCGAATAACTTGTCCGCTGGTGATGCCAATGCCGACCGGAGCGTGATGACAGCACTCGAACGCGTGATTCGATTGAACGCGGCCGCGAACGCGGCCGGCGTGCGCGATAGCGTCCTTCAATTCGAGAACATTGCCACGCAAGGCCAGTACCGGCACGCATACGCGATCGCCGCCCGGTACATCGCGAAAGGGCAGCGCGTTCTCGACTGGGGGTGCGGCAACGGCCATTTCAGTTTCTTTCTCCAATCGCTTGGGGCACGCGTCACCGGCTATTCGTTCGAGGCGATGCCGCGCTGCATGGTCGGCGCGCCCGAGTTCACCTTCATCCCCGGCAACGAGCGGGAGCCGCGGCGGCTGCCGTTCGGCGACGCGGCCTTCGAGGCGGCGGTGGGCGTCGGCGTATTGGAGCACGTCTGGGAAACCGGCGGCGACGAACGCGCATCGTTGACCGAGCTCGCGCGCGTGCTCGAGCCGGGCGGAACGCTGCTCACCTTCCACCTGCCCAATCGCTCGGGATGGATCGAGAAGGTCGGCCACCGCATCGCGCCGAAGCGGCACTTTCATCGGCGAAAGTTCGACGCGGCGGAGATCCGCGCGCTCTGGGCCGAGAGCGGATTCGAGATCACGTCGATCGGCCGGTACAACGCGCTCCCGCGCGCCGGGCTGCATCGGCTGCCCGCGATTCTGCGTCACAGTCGCACCTTTGCCGCGTTCTATGACGCGATCGACTCGATCATCACGACGATCGCGCCGATGGTCTGTACGAATTTCTTCGTGGTGGCGAAGAAGAGGCCGGCGTAGCCGCGCGTCCGTGCAAGACGCGCCGCGCCGCGGCGACCACCTCGACGGGCATCACAGTTTTCATACAGAGATTTTCCGCACATCGCGCGAACTCGCGCCCATCGAAGCACGGTCGGCAGGCGAGCTGCTCGCCCCCCCACAGCACCGTCACGGTCTCGTCGATCGACAGCACCTGCGCGGGGATCGTGGGCCCGAAGATCGCGATCACCGGCGTGCGAACGAGGCGGGCGAGGTGCATTGGCCCGGTGTCGTGCGAGACGACGACGTCGCTCGCCGCCATCAGCGCGAGCGTCTCGGGCAGCGACAGCGCGCCGATCTCATCGCGCACGCGCAGTCCCTCGAACGCGGGCCGCACCCAGGCATCCGTCGCTCCGCCAATCAGCACCACCTCACAGCCCTCGTCGATCAGCGCGCTCGCGACCTCGGCATAGTGCGCCAGCGGCCAGCGCCGCAGCGCATCGTCGCGCAAAACATTCTTTGCGCCGCCCGGAACGAGCAGCACGCGCGCTCCGGAGCGCGCCGCGGAGATGGGAAAGCGCGATCGCAGATCCGACATCGCGTACCGCCGCTCGATCGGACCCTCGTGCCGCGTACCGCCCGCGAGGCGTGCGTATTCGTCGCCGAGGAACCGGGCCGGCACCGGAATCATCCGCCCGTGCTCCGCGCGCGAGAGCTGCAGCTTGCGTCCCCTGAGCGGCCAGACCAACACGCGATAGCGCCGGTCTGGGTGCACGATGAGAATGAGGTCGTACCGCCGGCCAGCGAGACGCGACCAGAGTTCAACGATGACACGCCCACGTCGCGCGGCGCCCCCGCGAAACAGTCGCGCGCGATCGACCGGGACGATGCGAGCGATGCCGTCGTACAGCGCGACGACGGGCGCCGCTTCCGACCCGCACACCCACGTGATCTCCGCGCCCGCGTGCTCGGCTCGCAAGCGCTCGAGCAGCGTCGACGCGACCGCGGTGTCGCCGATCGCGGCGACATGCACGACGAGAATCCGCTCGGTCACAATGCCGGAATCGGCGGCACGTCGGGCTCGCGCCAGAGCTCGAGCAGCAGCGCGATCGTGATCGCGAGCGACGCGCCGAGCGCGACGCCGAGCAGCAGCATCACTGCCTTTTTCGGGAAGACCGGGTCCTTGGCGTTCGCGACGCGGGGCGCATCGACGACGTGTACGCGGTCCTGGCGCAGCACGTTCTTGAGCTCCGCCTGCTTGAGCTGCTTCTGCAGCGCGAGATAGGTCGTCTCGAGCAGCGTCCGATCGCGCAGCAGGCGGCCGTACTGCATCGCGGCGGCCGGCATCGCCTGCAGCGTGTCCGTGAGCGCGGCCACCGTCTGCGCCGTCGTCGCCAGCTCCTGGTCGAGGCTCTGCAAGTACTGCGGCCCGACCTGGTAGAGCTGCCGCTCGATCGCGGTAATCCGGTCATCGAGCTCCTTGTACTCCGGGCTCGCCGCCGTGCGCCGAACCCCGAGCTCGGCGCGCTTGTTCTCCAGATCGACCAGCGTTTGTAAGAGATCTTGAATGGCGCGGTTCGTGATCAGCGACGGGAACGTGGCGAGTTGGCGATAGGCGGCGGGATCGGTGCCGCCCTTGGCGTTCCGGTCGATGATCGCCAGCGTTCGCGCGAGCGCGTTGCGCTCGACGCTCACCTGATCGACGCGCGCGCTGATGGCGCTGATGCGCTTCACCTGCTCGGTGGCTTGTTCCTCCGGCGCGATCAGCCGCCGCGATTCCTCGAAGCTCCGCAGCGCCTGCTCGGCGATCGCGAGCTGCCGCGCGGTCGAGTCGACCTCGTCGTGCAGCTCGGACACGGTGATCGTGTCCGACGTGATCTCGGTGTGGTTCGTATAGTGCACGTACTCGCCGATCACGTGCGCGACGACCTGCGCCGCGAGCACGCGGTCCGGATCCTCGTACGACACCTCGACCAGCCGCGAGCCGCCTTCCTGCTGCGAGATCGACAGCCGCTTGTCGAGCAGCTGGTGCACCTTGTAGCGGGGAAGAATCTGGATGACGATCGACGCCGGACCCGCGCCGCGCAGCGTCTGCGCGAGCGTGATCTCGACGCCGCCGACGCGGATCGACTGGCCCGCCGCGATCGTGGACGGAAGGTTGGGGACGTCGTCCAAGCCGCTCTTTTCAATACTGTAATTGCCGGCCGTCTGCCGGGACAGCGTCAGCGATCCATCGGCGTCCACGGCGGGATCGAGCACGCGTGCGGTGAGGATCCGCGACCGGCTCCCCGCGGGACGCTTCACCACGACGCCAAGCGTGAGGGAGTCGATCGTCGCATCCATCACGCGATCGCTCCGCAGCACGCCGATCTCGGTCTCGAGCTCGTCGCGTCCGAGCCCGAGCAGGCTCGCGCCCGGAACGCCGCCCACCTGGTCCGCGAGTCCGGTCGCATCAGCCGATTTGCTGTCGATGCGAAGCCGCGCCACGCTCTCGTATCGCGGCGTGACCGTGAAGACGTACACCGCGACGAGCGCCGTCACGACGATGAGGATGCCGCCGAGGAGCGCGCGCCGGCGCGCGACGCGGCAGACCAGCTCGCGCAGCGATCGCTCGGTTGCGACCGGGGGCGCGTACGCCATCCCGCCGAACGCGAACCGCGGTTCGGGCACGGGTGGGTACGGCGGTGGTCCGTTGGGCTCGGTGACCGTCATCTAGGGAATCAGCGCCGTCGACAGCGTCACGGCCAGGGTGTTGTTGATCAAATCGATGCCGGCGAACTCGTCGCGCACACCGAGTACGTAATCTTGAAAGAGATAATCGAAGCGCGCGGCGTGCGCGAAATCGACGAGCACATCGACGCCGTGCCACGACGCACCGGCGCGGAGGCCGGCGAGAATTGTCACGTCGGGACGCTTGTACTCGGGAACGATGGGCTCGTAGAGCACGCCGTTGTCCCAACGAACGCGGCTCAGGTACGGGCCGATGCGCCAGCGGCGTGAGAACACCTCGCCCGCGAGCCACTGGCTCGATGCGCCTGGTCCGATCGAGGCGCCGAGCGTCTCGCCGCGATTGGTGAAGCCCTGCGGCACACCGCGACTGGTGTAGGTGATGGCGACCGGACGCGTCCGCAGCGACGGGTCGGGCTCGACATACGTTCCCTCGGCTTGCAAGCGGAACGCCCGGCCGGCGGCGAGCGGGTGCGCCCACTGGAAGCCGACCGTGTAGCCCTGCGAGTGCTGCGGATACTCGAGCAGGTCGCGGAAGGAGAGCGGTTCCTCGAAGCGCGCCCATTCGGCATAGGCCTCGAACCCGGCGGCGGGCAAGAGCCAGCGGCCGAAGAGCGAGAAGATCTGGTCGCGCGCGTCCGCCGGCACCGCCGTGTTCGAATCGACGTTCAGGTGGCCGACCGTGCGGAAGACGTCGAACGCGCGGCCGAGCGGGAACCCGCTCGCGTGCGCCCCCATGACGAGCCGGGCGACGCCGAGCGTGAACGTCGTATCGAACGGCGTCCGCCAGGTGGCGACGACGCCGGCCAATGAGCGTTTGTTGTTTGTAGAATCAGAATCAAAGAAATCAGATTCCGAGAGCTCTCCGAGGACGAACTGCGCGTCGAAGGTGCCGGCGGCGGTGCGGATCGGCGCGCGGGACTGGACGAACAGGTGCGGAAAGCCCGGCGCGTTGTCGCTCAACACGATCGCGTTTCGAAGGCCCGGTCCCCACCAGAGATTCTCCGAGCCGGCGCCGAACGCCACCGCGCCCGCATCGACGGTGATGCTGCTCTGGCCGGGATCGAGGCGTTCGATCCGCCGGTCGCCGAACCGGAGCGGCAGATCGATCGACTCCGGGAGCGGGTGGAATGGATTCGCCCACACGCTTCGCGGCGACGCGCCAGTCTGCGGGTACGGGATGACCTGGAAGTCTTCATTCTGCGATTCGACGAGCGTCGGTGCCACGATCACGCGCACGTGCGGCGCCGCGAGGTAGGCGCCGGCCGTCACTTCGCCGTTCCAGCCGCGACCGGCCCACAGCGGCCCTTCGTTCAACGAGTACGGAATTCCTGAGTTGCGAACCACGCGGGCGGTCGGCAGGATTGGCCCGATGCGCCACACGCTCGAGGTGTCGAACCGCGTGAGGCGCGACGTCGACCGGATCAGGTATCCATCACCGCTGGAGCGGCCGAGGAGTTGGGTGAGACGGATCCGCTCGTCGGAATCTCCGCCAATCTGCATGACGGGCACGGCGGCCACGTGCTGCGCGCGGGCGACACGGGCGCCGCCAGTCACGAGCAGGGGTAGGGCCAAGCCTCTGAACAGTCCCCAGGCAGAGGACCATCGCACGCGGAGAGTGGCAGTCATCGTGTCGGCGATAGTAAGCTTGAGAATGCGGCGAAAGCAACTCTGGTTCATCAGCGCGTTGGCTGTGTGTCTCCTGCCGGGCTTCGCGCGCGCGCAAGCCTCCGGCCTCGACCTGGGCGGTCACCTCGAAGTCGGTGGCGAGGGCGAGCGATACGTGCGTGCGCTCCAAGTGGCTGGGCTGGTTCCGCTCACCGGGTGGACGATTCAGCCGTTCGCGCCAACGACGGACTCGCTGCTCACGCCGCGCGCGGCGCATCCGTGGCAATCGCGCTTCGCGCAGCGCGTCTCGCCCTCACACTTGCACGTGCTGAGGCCGTCCGCGCAGGTTGTCGGTAATTCCGCATATCCGTTCCAGGTGGGAAATGGCCCGACGTGGGACGGCCGCGGCCTGACCGGTGAGATCCAGGCCGGCGTCGCCGCGGATTGGGGGATTCTCCACGCGCAGTTGGCGCCGCTCGCGTTCGTGGCGCAGAACGCATCGTTCGAAGTGGCGCCGAACGGCCTCACGGGCACGGCATCGCTTCGCGATCCCCGTTTTCCCGAGACGATCGACGCTCCGCAGCGCTTTGGCACCGGCACCTACTCGCGCGTCGTTGCGGGCACGTCGTACCTGACGCTCGACGCATTCGGCTTTTCCACCGGCTTCAGCACGGCACCCCAACATTGGGGTCCCTCTCGCGAGTACCCGTTGGTGCTCGGCCCGAACGCCGGCGGCTTTCCGAACGTGTTCTTTGGCTCGAGCCGGCCGCTCAATATCTGGTTCGCTCACGTACAGGGACGGCTGGAGTACGGCGAGCTCGGGCAGTCGAGCTTGTCGCCGCAGGACACCGGAAACGGTCGCCGGCTCGGCTCGGGGCTGGTTGGCTCGCTCACGCCGCGCGGCATTCCGGGTTTGGAGATCGGTGGCGGCCGGTTCTTCCACCGCCCGTGGACGGGAATGCCGTCGCTGGCCGCGCTCGCGCGACCATTCTCCGGGATCGTGACCGTCTCGAATCCCGGCGTCAAACCCGGCGGTATTAACGTCGCGGACGAGAATCAGGTCGCTTCATTGTTCGCGCGGTGGGCGCTTCCTTCCGCCAAGAGCGAGTTCTACGGCGAGTATTACAAGGAAGACTATCCCGGCAAATTCCACGCGGGCGCGGGATCCGTCATCGAAGCGCCGGACGATTACGCGGCGTACACGCTCGGTTTTCAGCGTGCGCTTACCGCCGACAGCACGCACATCCGCATGTTACGTGGCGAGGTCGTGAACGCGGAAACCTCGCACATCTCGCGCGGTCAGCGCGGCTTCACTCACCCGTTTCCGCTGTACCTCCACACGCCCGTCGTTCAGGGACACACGGAAGACGGATTGATTCTCGGGTCGCCGGAAGCGTACGGCGGAGCGGCGTGGCGGGTCGGCATCGACGATTTCACACCGGCAGGGCGACGGTCGATCTCGCTCGAGCGCCAGCTCCGCATGGACTGGCTGCCCACGGACACGACCACCAGCGTGCACCCGGACGTGATCTACGGCGTGCGGCTCGAGGCCATGCGCTTTCGCGGGAAGCAGGACTACGGAGTCGTCCTCATCCCGGCGGTCGATCTCAACCGGAATCTCGTCGCCCACCACGACGTCTTGAACCTGACGGTCGCAGTGTCAGCCCACGGTTGGCCCTGAGGACTCAGCGCCGGATCAGCGCGACGATGATCCCCGCCGTCGAGATGATAGTCGACGCAACCAGCGAGCCGTTTCGCTCGAGCCACGATCGGCGGTCGACGAACACCTGGTCGTTGGACTGAACGCCCGCTCGCAACAGAAGACTCTCGACGGAAGCCGACTCGATGATCGTTTTGCCGTCTCGAACGACACGTATTCGGTGAAGGTCGCCGTTGGGCGTCGCACCGCCCGCGAGCGCGACGACACCGGCGAGGCTCAGCGTAGGATCGGCGAGATATTGGCCGGGCCGCGTGACCTCGCCCAGCACCTCGACGCGGCGTAGCGGCGTCAGGGTAATGGTGGCGTTGCGCAATTGCGCCTGGTAGTCCGTGAGCAGCGAGTCTCTGAGGGCGTCCCACTCGCGACCCGCGACCTGGGCCGTCCCGAGCATGGGAAGCGTCAGCCGGCCGCGCTCGTCGACGTGAAATTCACCGCTCAATTCGGTGTCCGGCCACACGGAAACGCGAACGACGTCGCCGGGGCCGAGCTTGATCGGAGCATCGATTGCCGATTTCGGCATCTGCGCCGCGCTGGACCGGGCCGTCACGACTGTGGCGGAGAGGCTCCAGAGCACGGCCCAGCAGAAGACTCGGGGTTGCGCCGGCATCCATCGCATGAGGCAAATGCTAACCCGTCGCGGCGCTGCCCGGCAGATGCGCTCGCGCACGTTCATTCGCGACTCATACCGCTGGTACGCTCGGTCCCCGGTGGGTATCCTCATTCCTGATGCGCCAGCCGTCCGCTCGTGAGTGATCTCCTCTTCTGCCTCTGGATCGCCCTGATCGGTGCTGATCGCATCGATTTCGCGGGCGGCCACGGGCCGTTCATCCTCACGCCGTTTCTGGCGCTGACGCCGATTGTCGCGCTGTCCGAGCTCGTGCGGCGCCACACGGCCGGCTCGCGCATCGAGATCTCGCGCGGCACCATCGCGTACATGGCCATCGCCGGCGCCCTCGTCAGCATCGCGCTGCTCTCGGCGTTCGCGGCGCCGATCCCGACGGTTTCGTTCTCTCGGACGATGCTGTTGGCCGGCGACATCGCGGGCACGCTCACGATCGCGATTCTCGCGAGTGATCGCACGAATCTGCTCCGGCTGATGGCGCGCGGAGCGATCGCCGCCCTCGCGCTGTTCGTCGTCTTCGACATTGCTGAGCCCCTCGCGTACCTGGGACGGATCGCGGAGACGGCGCGGTTTGGCCCGGCCCTCGTCAAAATCGGGGAGCTCCAGACCGCCGGCCCGATCCCGCGCCTCGGCGGCGCCGTATCCGACGCGAACCGCGCCGCGCTCGTGCTGCTGTTTTACGCCGTCGTGATTCTCGCCGGCGAACGCGGGCGCGTGCTGCGTCGTTGGGCGCTCGCGCTGACGGCCCTGCTCTTCATCGCCACATTCTCTCGCTCGGGAACGCTCGGCGCCATCGGGCTCCTCGCGCTGGCGGTGATCGACGGCAGAATTCGCGTCGCGCCGTGGTTCGCGGCGTCAGTGGCGATGGTCGCGGCGCTGGCGTGCGGCGCTGTCATCGCGCGACCGGCGGTCGTCGACCGCATCGATGCGTTCTTCACGTCGCCCGCCGCGGCGCGACTGAGCGTCAGCGAAGGATCGGCACAGGGCCACCTCGCGCTGGTCGAGCGCGGGCTCACCGCGTCCATGTCGTCCGTGCCGCGCGCCCTCATCGGACATGGATACGGAAACTCATATTTGGAGCTTCAGGATGTGTTTCCGGCGAACAAGTACGGCAACTACCATTCGCTGTACGTGACCATGTTCGCCGAAGCCGGCATCTTCGCCCTTCTGCTCACGCTCGTGCTCCTTGCGGCTCCGATGGCGGCTGGCGGCTTCTGGCGGCCATTCGTCGCCGCGTCGGTGTGTTTCAACTTCTTTTATCAGACCACGACGGAGCCGGTGTACTGGTTCGTGCTCGCGCTGGCGTGGGCGAGCGTGCTGATCCGGGCGCATGAGCAAACCGACACGCGGGCGGTGCTCACGCTCGGGTCATCTGCTCCCGCGGCGCTGCGATCGAGGACGTCCGGATGACGAGCATCCCGTGCCCGATCTGCGCGGCGCCGGCGGTCCTCCGGGACCCCTCGCATCCCGGCTACCTCGAGTCGGAGCGCCACGCGATCTACTCGTGCTCGGGCTGTCTCACGGCGTTCACCGAGCCGCGCGCCGATCGGCCGGAGGTGTACGATCGCATTTACGCGCTCGCCGACGAGATCCCGGGTTATCACCGATATCACCAGTACGCGCGACTCGTCGAGCGCGCCAATGATCCGCTCGCAGCGCTGTCCGCGTCCGAAGACGTCTATTGGGCCATCGAGCAGTCACTCGGCGACTCGATGCGCGACGACCGTCGAATCCTGGAGATCGGCTCCGGCCTCGGCTACATGACCTGCGCGTTGGCGCGCCGTGGACATTCCGTTACCGGGATCGACATCTCCGCGGCGGCCGTCGCCGCCGCGCGCGCCCGATTCGGAGATCACTTCGAGCGCGCCGATCTGGCCGAATACGCCGAGCGCCATGCGGCAACGTACGACGTGGTCATTGCCTGCGAATTGATCGAGCACCTCATCGATCCCGTGCCGTTCGTTCAACGCGCGTTATCGCTGCTTCGTCCTGGCGGCCGCTTGGTGCTGACGACGCCGAATCGCAGTCTGTACGACGGATCGGTGTTGTGGGAGACGGAGCTGCCGCCGGTGCATTTCTGGTGGTTCTCCGAAGCGGGCATCGCCGCCCTCGCGGCGCGCTGTCGTGCGACCGTGCGTTTCATCGATTTCACGCCGTATCAGCGCGTGCAGCCGCTCTATCTTCCACCGCTGCCGTCCGATGCACCGACGCGCTCCTCGAACCTGACGGCGGCACTCGCGCCAACCGAGGGGGCGCGGGCGGCGCGGCAGCGCGGCCGCCTGGGGACCGCCATCCCGTGGATCAGGACGAATCGCCTCGTGCAGCGCCTGCGCGGCAAACGTCGCGTTGCGGGGCCGCGGCGCACGGTGATGTGCGCGATCCTGGAACCGTTCGCCGGCGGCGCCGATGGAAGACGCTGAGCTCGCGGTATCGCCATTGGCCGGCTCGCCCAGCGAACATCTGCTGAGCCGCCGCACGCTCGTGCACAACGCCGCGGTGTTGACGGCGGGGCAGGGGCTGGGACTCATCGCGCCGCTGATCGTGGTGCCGTACATCGCGCGCGTGCTCGGGCCCGCGGGCTGGGGTCCGGTGCTCATGGCCCAGGCGCTCGCGAATTGGGTGTGGATGATTCTTGAATTTGCGTTTGATCTTTCAGGATCTCGCGAGGTGGCGCGCTCCCGGCTGCGGCCGGAGTCGCTCGCCGGCGTGGTGCAGGCCGTACAGAGCGCGAAGGCGCTCCTCATCGTCACCGTCGTGCCGGTCGCGTTCGTCGCCGCCTGGCTCATCCCGACGCTTCGCGTGTCGCCGCCGCTCGTCGTGTCTGCGCTCGCGTACGCCGTGTTTCGAGGACTGAGCCCGCTCTGGTACTTCCAAGGCGTGGAGCGCGTGCGCGGCGCGGTGGCGATCGACGGCGTCTCGCGCGTGCTCGCCGCCTTGGGCGTCTTCTGGTTCGTGCGCCGGCCGACGGATGGCTGGATCGTGCTCGCGCTCCAGGCGATCTTCGCGGGCGGCTCGACGGTCTGGCTCACCGTCCGCCTGTCGGCCGACGTCGGGCTCAGCTTCCCCTCGATCACCGAGGGGTGGCGGATGCTTCGCGAGACGTTCACGGTGTTCGCCTGCCGGGCATCGTCGGGCGTGTACATCCAGGCGAACGCACTCATCCTCGGCACCATCGCGCCGGGAGCGGTGGGATTCTTTGGCGGGGCCGAGCGACTGATCCGGGCGGCGATCAACTTGCTGCAGCCGATCAACGCCGCGGTCTTGCCGCGCGTGAGCTTTCTGCAAGGAAGCGACACCGCCGCGGCGGATCGGATGGTGCACCGGAGCTTCCTGGTCATGGGCGCGATCGGCGGCATCATGGCGATCGTGGCGGCGGCGTGCGCGCCGATCCTCGTGCACGTCCTCCTGGGTGCGCAGTACAACGCCGCGATCCCGCTGCTTCGACTGATGGCGGTTCTCCCGCTCCTCGCCGCGATCAACGGGGTGCTCGGCATCTTCTGGGCAATTCCGTTCGGTCACGAACGCGGATTGCTCGCTGCCGTGGTCGCCGCGGGCCTCGCCAACGTGGGGCTCGCGATCGTACTCGTGCCGCGTATGGGCGCGGCCGGCATGGCGATCGCCGCCGTCGCCGCCGAGGTCGTGGTCTTCGGCGTACTCATCGCGGCGTACGCGAAGCGATGACCGAGATCGTCGATATCATCTGCTCCGTGCTGAACGGCGAGCGGTATCTGGACCAGTTCCTCGACAGCCTCTCGACGCAGACGCACGCCGATTGGCGTCTGTGGGTCCGCGATGATGGCTCCTCGGACCGGTCGATGGAGATCGTAGTGGCGCGTGCGGCCGCGGACAGCCGCGTGCGCATTCTTCACGTCGGTGGTCCGCGCCTCGGAATCGCGGGCGCGTATGGCTGGCTGCTCGAGCGTGCACCCCGCGACGCCCACGTGATCATGACCGCCGACGTGGACGATGTGTGGCTGCCGCACAAGATCGAACGCACCTTGGACGCGATGCGGCGCGCGGAATCCGGCTGGGGTTCGGCGACTCCCATTCTGGTGCACACCGACCTCACGGTGGTGGACGAGCGGCTCGATGTGGTGCATCACTCCTACTGGGCGCACTCTGCGCTCGCGCCGGAGCCCGCGACGTTGCGCCGGCAGATCGTGCGCAATCTGGTGGCCGCGCCGACGCTGATGATGAACGCCGCGCTTCGCGAGGCGATTGGCGCCACACCGGCGGCGGCGCTGTATCAGGACTGGTGGTACGGACTCGTGGCGCTCGTCACTGGACGGATCGTGACGGTGCGCGAGCCCACGGTGCTCTACCGGCAGCACGGCGGGAATAGCGTCGGCGCGCGCGATCCGCGAGTCGAGCTCGGTGCGCTGCTGTCGACGGTCGCGAACGCGTTCCGGGGTACACCGGAATTTCGTCGCGATCTCGAGCGGCTGGCCGGTCAGGCGCAAGCGCTGCTCGACCGCTATGGCGACCGGTTGTCGGCGAGCGATCGCGCACTCGTGTCGGGCATTTCCACGCTGCCGCGCCGGCCATTCATCGGCCGCAAGCTGGACACGCTCCGCTATCGGGTGCTGCCGGAAGAAGGCTTGCTGCGCACCATTGGCATCCTGCTCAGAGCCTGACGCTCATGACGGCGCGCCGCACTTCCACACTGCTGCGGTTTCTCGATCGCGCCGTCGGCGTGCCACTCGTTGCGGCCTGCCGGCTCCTCCCGAAACGCGGCATGCCCGATCCATCCACCGTGCGGCGTGTGGGCGTGTACAAGTCGGCCGCGATTGGCGACACGCTTCTCCTGACGGGAATCTTCGAGGCGTTGCGCGCGCGCTTTCCGAGCGCCTCCATCGCGCTGATCACGGGGTGCGACAACGCCGGAGTCGCGCCATTCTTCGAGCACGCGATCGACGAGCACGCGACGATCTCGGCGGCCCGGCCGCTTGCCGCGATCAGGACGCTCCGCTCGATGCGGTTGGATGTCCTGCTCGAATGCGGCCCATGGCCGCGAGTCGACGCACTGGTGGCCGCGCTTTCCGGCGCGCGCTACCGGGTCGGCTTTCGCGCGAAGGGGCAGGCCCGGCACTATGGGTTCGATCGCGTAGTCGAGCACTCATCGGAGCTGCATCAGCTCGAGAACTTTCGAAATCTCGCACGGGCCGTTGGCGCGACGGACTTTCCGCCGCCGCGGCTTCGCGCGCCGTGTGTGCTTGCTCCGGCGCGACTGCCGCAGGCTCCGTATTTCGTGTTTCACCCGTGGTCGGGTGGCTACATGGCCGCGTTCAAGGAATGGCCCGATGAACGCTGGCTCGAGCTCGGGGCCGCCTTGAGCGGCCGCGGGCGCGATCGGATCGTGGTCACCGGCGGCCGCGGCGACGTGGAGCGCACGGCCGCGCTGGTCTCGGCGTTCGCCGAGCTCGGGATTCCGGCGACGAATGCGGCGGGCGCGTACACGATCGCCGAGTTGAGCAACGTGCTCGCGGAAAGCGCCGGGGTGGTGAGCGTGAACACCGGCGTCATGCATCTCGGGGCGCTCATCGGCGCACGGACGATCTGCCTCGATGGCCCCACGCCGGCGAAGCGCTGGGGGCCGATCGGCCCCGCGGCGCGCTCCGTCTCGACGCCGCTCTCAGGATGCGGCTTTCTGGATCTTGGATTCGAGTATGCGAATCAGCGGCCGGACTGCATGGCGGGGATCGCCGTCGCGGACGTGGTGCGCGCGCTCGAGGAGCTCACGGGGACTTCGTCATCTTGAAATTCAGATCCAACGTCTGACCATTGGACAGAAAGATCCCGTCGAAGACGTCGATGCCGCGGCCGTGCGCGATGCTGTATCCGCCGGCTGGATAGATCTGGACGCCGAAGCCGGTGGCGCACGGAAGCGGCGACGACACGCCGGCGCCGCTCGGATCCGTGTTGTCGTATTCGACGACCGCGGTCGACGTGTAGATCGCGGCCATCGCGAGGTACACAGGATTGCCGTTCTGGTCGGTCACGTGAAAGCGGATCCGCGCGCTGCATCGCTGCAGCGGGAAGCTCACGGAGTCCCGCGATCCATCGTCTACGACCAGGCCATCGTGGAACGCGTACAGCGAGTCCTGCGGCCGGGCATAGCTCTGGTAGAGCACGGGCCTGGTGATCGAAACGCCGTACGCGCCGAACGGCACGGCCTTGAACGTAGCGATCCCGGACGCGTCGGTCAGCGCGCTGTCGATTTGGCGGGTCGGGCTGTAAAGCACCGCCCTCACCCCGCTGAGCGGCGCGCCACCGGCATCGGCAACGCGGGCGACCACCGTGCCTGGGCCAATCTTGAGCAAAGTGAAATGGACCGGCGACAGGGTGTCCTTCGCGACGATCAGGTGGTCCTGAAAGTCCGTCGGCGTGCCGCCGACCAGGTGCTCGACGAGGTCGTATCCCGCGGGCGGCGTGGCGCGCACGCCATAGAATCCCTGCGGCACGCGGTTGAATTCGTAGGTGCCGCTCGCCCCGGTGATCCCGTAGCCCATTGGACGCTGTCCCGTGTAGAGCACGAGGGGTACGCTGTCGATGGGATCACCGTTGCGCTGTGTGACCACCACGCGAACGGTATTGTACAGCGACGGGCGCGAAAGCCAGTTGTCGCAGCCTGCGAGGAGGGTCACAGCGGCGAGGACGACCGGAAGTGCGGGCGAAAGTCTCATCGCTCGTAAGTTGGCGGAAGGAATTTGCCGACGCTAGCTTCGCAACTCGACGTTCGGCAGCGGCCCGCGTGCGGGTCCGATCGGAACCGAATCGCAAAGCCGTGTTCGCTCAGCCGACGGATCGTACATTTCCGAGCACGGGATCACGCAAGGAGTGGCATGGCAACCTGGTTGATCACTGGCGGTGCGGGATTCATCGGATCGGCGCTCATCCGCATGCTCCTGGCCGACTCGGATCACCGCGTCGTCAACGTCGACAAGCTCACGTACGCCGGCAACCTCGAGTCCCTGCCGGACGCCGAGGGTCATCCGCGATACGTGTTCGAACGCGCCGACATCTGTGACGCGCCGCGGGTGCGCGCCTGCTTCGAGCGCCACCGGCCCGACGTCGTGATCCACCTCGCGGCCGAGTCGCACGTCGACCGATCGATCGACGGGCCGGCGCCGTTCGTTCAGACGAACGTGCATGGCACGTTCGTGCTGCTCGAGGAGAGTCTGCGCTATTGGCGGTCGTTAGAGAACTCGAATCTCCGCCGGTTTCGGTTCGTCCATGTCTCGACCGACGAAGTCTTCGGCTCGCTCGGAACCGAGGGGCGGTTCACCGAGTCCACGCCGTACGCGCCGAATTCGCCGTACTCGGCGAGCAAGGCCGCGTCGGACCATCTCGTGCGCGCGTGGGGTCACACGTACGGGTTGCCCGCGATCATCACCAACTGCTCCAACAACTATGGCCCGTATCAGTTTCCTGAAAAGCTGATTCCCCTCGCGATTCAGCACGCGTTGGCCGGGCGGCCGATTCCGGTGTACGGCCGGGGCGAGAATGTGCGCGATTGGCTGTACGTCGACGACCATGCCCGGGCGCTGCGGCTGGTCGCCGAGCGAGGGGCGCCGGGAACGCGCTACAACATCGGCGGCGACAGCGAGCGCCGGAACCTCGACGTCGTGCGCTCCCTCTGCGCCCTGCTCGAGGCCATGCATCCCGGCCGGCGCTTCGCCACTCTCATCACCCACGTGCCCGACCGTCCCGGCCACGACCTGCGCTACGCGATGGATGCGAGCACGATCGAGCACGATCTCGGGTGGTCGCCGCGCGAGTCGTTCGACTCCGGCCTCGAGAAGACCGTGCGCTGGTATTTAGAGAACCAGCATTGGGTGGAGCGCGTTCAGACCGGCGCGTATCGCGGCGAGCGCCTCGGTCTCGGAGTGGTCGCGTGATCGATCGAAAGGGCGTCATCCTCGCCGGCGGGGCGGGCACGCGGCTGCATCCACTGACCGTCGCGATGAGCAAGCAGCTGCTGCCGGTGTACGACAAGCCGATGATCTATTACCCGCTCTCGACGTTGATGCTGGCGGGGATGCGCGACATCCTCGTGATCTCGACGCCGTCCGATCTCCCCAGATTTCGCGCCGTGCTTGGCGACGGCGAGCAGTGGGGACTGTGCTTCTCGTACGCGGCGCAGCCGGAGCCGCGCGGCATCGCGCAGGCGCTCGTGATCGGCAGTGAATTTCTCGCCGGCCGGCCCTCTGCGTTGGTTCTCGGCGACAACATTTTTTATGGCGCGGGGTTGGGCACGCAATTGCGGCGGGTCGCCGCCCAGCGAATGGGGGCGACGATCTTCGGCTATCACGTCAGCGATCCTGGCCGGTATGGCGTCGCAGAGATCGACGCCGCGGGGAAGGTGGTGAGCATCGAAGAGAAGCCCGCGGCCCCGAAATCCTCGTACGCGGTGACCGGCTTGTACTTCTACGATGGGCAGGCCCCGGAGATCGCCCGATCGCTGCAACCATCCGCGCGTGGTGAATACGAGATCACGGACGTCAACCTGCACTACCTCCGCGCCGGCTCACTCCGCGTCGAGCTGATGGGCCGGGGAACGGCGTGGCTCGACACCGGGACGCACGAGTCACTGCAGGAGGCCGCCGCGTTCGTTCAAACGATCGAGAAGCGGCAAGGCCTCAAGATCGCCGCGCCCGAGGAGATCGCGTGGCGGCTGGGCTACATCGATGACGCGCAGCTCTCGCGACTCGCCGACGCGTTGGGGCGGAGTGCCTACGGCGCGTACCTCGCCGCGGTCGCCCGGGGGCCGCGCGCATCGTGAAGGTGACCGAGACCACACTACCGGGTCTGCTGCTGATCGAGCCGGAGGTGTTCGGCGACGCGCGCGGATATTTCCTGGAATTCTTCAACGCCGAGCGATATGGCCGGGCGGGGATTCCCGGCCCGTTCGTCCAGGACAACCTGTCGCGATCCAGCCGCGGTGTCTTGAGAGGACTTCATTATCAGAATCCTCATCAGCAGGGCAAGCTGGTGACCGTTCTCGACGGCGAGGTGTTCGACGTCGCGGTGGACTTACGCGCACGCTCGACCACGCTCGGCCGCTGGTACGGGGCTCGCCTGTCGAGCGAGAACAAGCGGCAGCTCTATGTTCCGCCGGGCTTCGCCCACGGCTTCCTCGTGATGTCCGACGCGGCGCTCTTCGCCTACAAATGCACGGAGTACTATCGTCCGGACTGCGAGCGCGTGCTGCGGTGGAATGATCCGGACATCGGCATCGAATGGCCGTTCGATCCGGTGGGCATGTCGGAGCGCGATCGAACCGCGCCGATCCTGCGCGACACCGGCGACGTGAACGGGCTTCCGCCCGGCGCAGGAGACACGCCGGCGAACGCGTCGTGATCTCGCGCGAACGTCCGCTCATCATCATCACCGGCGGGACAGGCCAAATCGGCTTCGAGCTCGTTCGCGCGCTGAGCCCACTCGGCGAGGTGCTCGCGCCGCGCCGAGCCGAGCTCGATCTCACGCGGCCGGCGCAGATGCGCGCGTATCTGCGCGAGCGCCGCCCGAGTCTGATCGTCAACGCCGCCGCCTACACGGCCGTGGACCGCGCGGAGACGGAACCGGATCTCTGCTACACGATCAACGCCGAGGCGCCCGGCGTGCTCGCGGAAGAAGCGAGGCGCGCGGATGCGGCGCTGCTTCACTACTCGACGGACTACGTGTTCGACGGGAGGAAGCGCACACCGTACATCGAGTCGGACTCGCCGTCGCCGCTGAACGTGTACGGCGCTTCCAAGCTGGCTGGTGAGCGCGCGATCGAGGCGGCCGGTGGCACGTGGCTCGTGCTCAGAACGAGTTGGGTCTTCGGCGCACGCCGCGGCAACTTCGTTCGGACGATACGCCGGCTCGCGCGCGATGCTCGGCCGATCCGGGTGGTCATGGATCAATCGGGCACCCCGACGTGGAGTCGCTCAGTCGCGATCGCGACGGCCGAGCTGCTCGCGAGGAGCCGCGACCAGCGGTGGTCCGAGCTCCTGCGCAGCCATGCCGGCGTGTACCATCTCACGAGCGCGGAGTCCACGACGTGGCTCGAGTTCGCGCGGGCGATCCTCGCCCGTGATCCTGCTCGACATGAGCATTGCTATACGTCGCTCGATCCGATCACGTCGCGCGAGTTCAGCGCCGCGGCGGAGCGGCCGGCGTACTCGGTGCTTTCGAGCGAGCGGGCTCGAACGACCTTCGGGCTTCGGCTTCCGCCGTGGGAGGCGCAGCTCTCGGCGCTCTTTGCGGACGGCGACTTTAACTGAGTGGCGCGGTCTCTGGAGCATGTCGGAGCTGCGCAATCAGAATTCTGGAGAATCCGGTAGGTTGTGGTGGTGGTCCTATCGGCAAAGCCGGGTTCGGTGCATCTCTCACCACGCGCGACGGAGGCGACACTGCGTGGTTCGCCGATGTGGGTCTAATCTTTGCGGAGCAGTGCGCGGCCTGCGTGGTATCGCACGACGGCGAACGACGATACATTCCGGGCCATTCGCCCCATACAGTAACTACCGCAACTGATGCCTGAACGACGGACACCAGTGAAGTTGGCCGCATCGCCGTGGACGCCACCGACTACAGCCACCGGGCGACCGCAGTCCACGAACGAGCGTGGAAAGCGCCAGGTCGTCGTGATTGGCGCGCCGGGCGATGTGCCTCGCGCGCTTCAGCACCCGGCCGTGTTATCCGGGCAATTCGCCGTGCAGTCGATCGTCGCGATCGACGTGGACGCCGAAGACCGACCGGGGTCGTTGCTGGAGCTGGCGCGGACCGTCGCGGAAAACGGGACGGACACGATCCTGGTCGCGGGTCCCGTGGGCGCCGTGACGATGCGCCGCGTGGCCGATCTCGCGCTCCTTCGAAATTGCGCGTTGCTGGCGGTGATGCCGACCGAGGTGCTCACGGAGCACGACCCGGTCGTCGTCTGGAGTGGAGATAGTCCGCTCGTCGAGCTCGCGCGCCATCCACGCAAATCGTGGCAAGCGACGGCGAAGCGCGTACTGGACTTCACCGGTGCGTTGGTCGGTCTCATCCTCGCGAGCCCGGTGCTCGCCATCCTCTCGGCGCTCATCTGCATCGAATCGCCCGGCGCGCCGATTTTCCGGCACGACCGAGTCGGCCTTCGCGGCCGGCGCTTCAATTGTCTCAAGCTGCGCACCATGCGCGCGGATGCGGAAGCGCAGCTCCGGACCAATCCTGAACTGCTGGACGAGTACCGTCGGAATCATTTCAAGATTCCCGAGGATCGCGATCCGCGCGTGACGCGACTTGGCCGGTTCCTCCGGCGAACGAGCCTCGATGAGCTGCCGCAGCTGTGGAACGTGCTCGTCGGCGACATGTCGCTCGTTGGCCCGCGACCGATCGTCGAGGAGGAGCTCGCGGCGTACGAGTCGTCGCGAGAGCTGCTGCTGTCGGTGCGGCCAGGCATTACCGGCGCATGGGCGGTGGGAGGCCGGCACTCGGTCGGCTATCCGGAACGCTGTGAGATGGAACTCAGCTACGTCCGCGAGTGGTCCATTCGGCGCGACGTCGACATCCTCGCGGCGACGCTGAGCGCGGTATTCAGCTATTCATCGCCGACACCGCCGGCGTAATCACAGCGTGTCGCGCGCCCTTGAGCGGTAAGCCCGACGCATCGCTCCAATGCGCCGCCGGTACCGTCGGCCGGTGCACACGTACATTATTCTCGTCATAGTGACACATCCAACCGATCCGCGCGCGCGTCGCACGCGCCGATGCGCCCACTCCGCGCCTAGCGAGATCCTGTAATGTGCGGTATCGCAGGATTCGTCGGGCGGGGCGACCGCCGAATCATCGAGGCGATGACGGACGCCATTCGACATCGGGGGCCGGATGATGCTGGCGTCGCGTACGTCGAAGGGCCCGCGAACGTGGGCTTGGGTAACACCCGGTTGGCCATTCAGGACCTCTCTCCGGATGGCCACCAGCCGATGTCGACGCCGGACGCGCGATACACCATCGTGTTCAATGGTGAGATCTATAATTTCAAGGAACTCAGAGCCGAGCTGATCCGCGACGGCTTCCAGCCGCGATCTGGTTCCGATACCGAGGTCCTGCTCGCCCTGTTTCGGAACGAGGGCCGGGCAATGCTCTCGCGCCTCAATGGCATGTGGGCGTTCGCGATCTGGGACGCGGAGGAGCGCTCGCTCTTTCTGGCCAGGGATCGATTCGGCGAGAAGCCGCTCTATCTCTTCCAACAGGGAAGCACCCTGTTGTTCGGCTCCGAGCTCAAATCATTCGCGCATCATCCGTCGTTCACGGTCGAGGTCGACCACACCGCACTGCTGCGATATCTCACCTTCCTCTGGGTACCGGAGCCGGACTCGCTGTTCGCCGGCGTGCACAAGCTGCCGCCCGGGCACTTCGCGACCTACAAGAACGGATCGCTCGAGATCGCGCAGTACTGGGATCTGCCGTTGCACGTCGAACGGCCGGTGTCGGCGCGCGAAGCCGCGACGGAGGTGAGAACACGCCTGTTCAAATCCGTGGAACGCCGATTGGTCAGCGATCGCCCGGTCGGCGCCTTCTTGAGCGGCGGCATCGATTCGTCGACGATGGTGGCCGCCATGGCGGCGGTGTCCACTGAGCCGGTCCAGACGTATACGATCGGCTTTCGGAATACCGATTTCGAGTGGGAATCAGTCGAGAGCGAAGTGCCGCTCGCGCAGCGCGTCGCGAAACACGTCGGCGCGAAGTGGGAGCACATCGAGCTGGGATCGGAAATCAGCACGCTCCTGCCGACGGTCATCGAGCATCTCGACGAGCCGGTCGCCGACCCGGCCGCGATTACCGCGTTCCTCCTCTGTCAGGCGGCCAAGAAAGAACGCACGGTGCTGCTCTCCGGCATGGGCGGCGACGAGGTCTTCGCCGGGTATCGCCAGCACAAGGCGCTTCAGATGACGGAGCTGTACCGTCGCACGCCGGCGCTCCTGCGCGGTGCGATTCAGCGACGGCTCGTGCCGGCATTAGAGAAGTCGCAACACCGCAAGATCCTGGGTCTGGCCAAGGATGCGCGCACGTTTCTGTCGAACGTCGACGCGCCGTTCGAGGAGCGCTTCATCGGCTACGCGCGGTACCACACCTCGTCCGAGTTGTCCGAGCTCCTGCATCCCGACCTGCGCGCGCGAGTCGCAGTCTCGGACGTCACCGCGACCCACGCGCGGGTCATGGCTCGCTCGACCGGCGCGGACCCGCTGCTTCGCATGCTCTACACCGACATGAAAACGTTCATGCCGAGTCTGAACATGCTGTACATGGACAAGATGAGTATGGCGTCGGCGGTCGAGGTGCGATTGCCCTTCCTGGATCACGAGCTCGTCAAGTACGCGGCGTCGCTGTCGTCGTCCTTGAAGATCCGGCGCATGACCGGAAAGTGGATTCTGCGGAAAGCCTTTGACGGGATGCTGCCGAGCGACGTGCTCTGGAGCCGCAAGAAGGTCGGGTTTGGCGCGCCGATTCGCACGTGGCTGAAGCGGGACCTCGCTCCGCTGCTGAACGATGTGCTGTCCGACCGGCGCGTACGCGAACGCGGCCTGTTCGATCCGGCGCGCGTGCGCGCGATCGTGAACAACCCGCTCCAGGGACGGAATGATCTGCGAATCTGGTCGCTATTGACGCTCGAAATCTGGCTGTCGGGAATCGAGACGCGGACGCGTGCTCACGCGATGTGCGCGTCAGAAGCGTCCGCATAGCGCTCGGGCGCGGTCCAACCCGGCATCGCTTGGCGAATGACGTCGGCCATGCCGGCGCGATGCGCTTCGTAGCTGAACATGGACAGAACTCTCTCGCGTGCACGCCGGCCAAGCTTCGACGCTTCGCCGCGATCGTCGAGCAGACGATTGATCGCGGCCGCGAACGCGTCGTGATCGTCCGGCTCGGCGAGGAGCGCGGTGTCGCCGACGACTTCCGGAATGGCGCCGCGCGGGCTCGTGACCACGGGCAGGCCGCACGCCATCGCTTCCGCGATCGCGAGCCCGAATCCTTCATAGATGGATGGTTGCGCATAGACGCGGGCCCGCCGGAACGCGTTGATCTTCTCGTCGCGCGTGACTCGTCCCGGGAACTCGACCGAGTCGTGCACGCCGAGCGAGCGCGCGAGCGCGAGCAGTTCGGGATACCCGTTTCCGTGCGGGCCGACGACCTCGAGAACGGCGTGCCGGTGTTTGGCCGCGACCGACGGCCAGGCGCGAATGAGGGTTTTCAATCGCTTTCGATCGACGTTGTCGGCGGTGAGTTGGCTGACGACGACGACCCGGTCTTCTTTGGCGACGGAGGCCAAAGGCGAGTAGGTTCGAGTGTCGATCCCCTGGTACACGACGTGACAATGCTTTGCCCGGAGCTGCTCGAGCCAGCGAAGCTCCGCGTTGCAGATCGCGACGTTCTGGTCAGCGCCAGCCACGCAGAGCCGCACCAGCGCGCGCTTGTACCACGGATAATTCTTCCACCAACCGAGCTGGGGATCGAGCTGCAATGTTCCGGTGAAGACGTTCGGACGTCCGCGCAGCAGTGACACGGGCAGCGTGAAGACACCGGAGCCCCACCACCATGTCCAATACAGGTCCGCGTCCCAAGGAATCTCGGCGCGTTTCGTCGCTCTGATGACGTCGAAGCCGAGTTCTTCGAGACACGTGATGTCGTTACGATAGAAGTCGATTATCTCGAGCAGCTCGGGATCGCGCACCCGTGCGAAAAAGCAGGCCTTAAGCCGACGCATTCTTCGTGGAAACTCCCCAGGAAAAGCCTCGATCAACCCCAGCTTCACGCCTCGCGGATACGCTGCGGCGCCGGGTCAGCGACAAGCTAACACCGGGTCAGCCGCCGTACGTCCCCGGGCCCGGGGAGGGCGAAGGATCGGGGAGACTTCGCGGCGCCGCCGCGCGCGCGGGAGGTTATCTCGCCGGCGCTTCGCGGCGCGCCTGGCAGGGCGACATCCTGCACTATTCCGCGTCGATCGCGGCGGTGCAGGGAGGAACGCTCCTGACGCAGTTTCTCGTGGCGCGAGTGCTTGGCCCCAACCGCTTTGGATCGGTGCGCGTCGTCGAAGCGGCGATCGTGCTCCTCGCCACGATCGGCAACCTGGGACTTCCGACCGCGATCATGCGGTATCCGGCCATCGAGCCGGACGAACATCGTCGCGGTCAACTGCTCGTGCGATTCGCCGCGACGGCACTCGTCTCGGGTGCGATCGTCGCAACGCTGATCGCGGTCGGCGTGCCGCATACGCGGTATTCCTATCTGGGATCGCTTCGATGGGTGCTTGCCTCCGTCGTCGCTCTCGCGATCGTGGACCGCACGCTCATCAACTACTTCATGGGCGTGAAGCGGGTGCGCACGGTCGCGCGCATCAATCTGCTCTGGTCGCTCGGTGCGGTCGCCCTGGTCGTGACCGGCACCGAGATGTTCGGGCTTCGAGGATGGACGATCACGCGGATCGCCGCGGAGGCGGTGCTCGCGATCGCCGTCATCCTGCTCGCGGCGCCATCGGCCCGCCGGCCGGCCAAATTCCTGATCTCCGGTCCGATCCTCACGTTCGGACTGATGTCCGCGATGGGACTGGTGTTGGACAAGATCGCGACGACGGCGGACACGCTCTATCTCTCGTATTACATGAGAGACTCCGCCGCCGTCGGCCAGTACGGCATCGCGACGATCCTCGTTACCGTGGGCGGGCTCGTGCCGGCCGCGGCTTCGCAGGCGGCACTCCCGCGGGTTGCAGAGCGGTACGGGACGCCGAGTGTCGCGATTCGTTATCTGTTCAGTGTTCTCGTTCCGGTGGCGATCTTCGCCGCCGTCGTCGGCGCTGGCATCGCGCTCTTTGGACGCCCGCTCCTGGTGCACCTCGTCGGCACATCGTACGCGGTCGCGGGATCCCTGCTGCCTGTTCTCGCGCCGACACTGCTGTTCAATTCCATGGGCTCGATGCTCTCGGCGTACCTCATGGGAATGGATCGAGCCGGGGCCAGCCTCGGCAACACGGCGGTGGGTGTCTTGACCAACGTTGCGCTCAACGCGGTTCTCATCCCGCGATACCAAATCTGGGGCGTCGCCACGGCGGCCCTACTCACCAGCTTCGTTCGATGCGCTGGCGCATCTGCGCTCGTCGCGTGGCCCTTGCGTCGCAGGCATGAGTCGCGCTGACGTTCGCCGGCCCGCTCGCGAATGGGCCGTGGTGTGCGCGCTCGCCGTCGTCGCGGCCGCCGCGACGTTCGCCGGCTCGGAGCTCTGGAACGCGCTCTCGGTCGACGACGTTGGAATGTGGCCGTGGGTCGCGATGTGCGCGGTGACGCTCAGTTGCATCGCTCCCGTAGTCATCCTCAAGCGTCGTGGGCGTCGGCTCGATCTGTTCCATCCACTGGTCGTGTTCGCGGCGATGTGGTTCTTCGCGTACGTGGTGCCAGGTTTCAGCCTGCTCTCGGGCCACGACACCGTGTGGGGCGTGTTCCAGGATGCCGCATATGGGCATCGCGAGAGTCTCGTTGCCCGATCGCTGTTCCTGAGCGCGCTCGCCGCCATCTTCGTCCAGCTCGGGTTTTTCGCGCCGCGGCCGCGCATTCGAGATTCAGTCGCGGCGCCTCCGCTGCTCGACGAGGAGCGGTTTCGAGTGGCGCGGCGGTTTCTCACCGTACTGGCGATCGCGGGAGCGATGGCCCTCATGCTCAAGATCGGCGGCTTTCGCGCGCTGATCTCCGGCCTCAACGATCGGGTGCGGTTGTTCGCTGGGCTCAACTACCTGGGGATGCCCGCGCTCAGTTTGTTGGGCGTCAGCTTGCTCTGGTACGAGCAGCAACTGCGCTCCGGGAAGAAAACGACGCCCAGCTTCTGGGTTTTCGTCGCCTTCGCGTCTGGGCTGAACGTGATCGGCGGAAGCCGCACGAACCTGCTCGGGTTCATCGTGGCGATGCTGGTGCTCCGTCATTATCTGCGCAAGAACGTGTCGGTCGCCGGCGCGGTGATCGCGGCGGTGCTTCTCGTATCCACCGGGCTCTTTTACGAGCTGTACTTTCGCGAATACCTGGTCGCGAAAGCGATCACGTCGATCGATCTCTCGCAGAATTTCAGCGTGCTGGCGCCGATCCTCTGGGATCGATTCAGCTCGGGGGCATTCCTGCAGCTTCAGACGATGATGTTGATCGTCGGCGGAATTCCGAGCCGCATGCCCTGGCTGAACGGCCGTCACTATTTGGCGTTGGCGCTGATGCCGATTCCGCGCGCGCTCTTTCCGGGCAAGCCGCCGGTCGGGACGCAGATCTTCAGTCAGTACTTCTTTCCCGATCAGTTGGCCGCAGGCACCAGTTTTCCGACGTCGATGCTGGGCGAGTTCTACATGAACTTCGGGATTCTCGGCGTGTGCATCGGGGCGTTGCTGGCCGGCTGGCTCCTGCGGAAGTCCTATGCCCGGGCCGTGGAGCAAGATACGGCCGTGGGACGCCTCTCGCTTCACGCGCTCGTGATCGGAACGCTCTTTCCGTGGATCCGCGGCGACTCGTTCGGGCCCACGGTGTTCTTCGCGGGCGTCGCCGTTCCGCTGCTGCTCACCATGTACTACGCCGGGCGGGCGGTTCGTAAACCCCAATAAAAGAAGCCGAACGCCAGCAGCGCGCCGAGGAAGAGCCCGGCGAGCGCGAAGGAGCGCTTGGACGGAAAGCTTCGCGACACGGGCGCGCTGGCGGAATCGATGACCGTGATCACCGGCGTGTCGTTGACCTCGTCGATTCGCGCCTGATCGAGATCCCGCCGCAAGCCGGTCGCGAGCTCCTGGAACATCGACACCTGCCGCTGCAGGCGTGCGTACGCGAACGTCAACTCGGGCGAGCTCTGGTACGATCGGTTCGCCTGCAAGAAACTCTCGGCCGCGTGCTCGGCGGCATCGAGCGAATCCTGCGAGTCGCGCCACTGCACCTCCACGAAACGCCGGCGCGCGCTCGCCTGGCTCTTTCGGCGCTCGACGTTGAATCGCTGCAGCTCCGCCACCAGAGCGTTCGCGATGTCCGCGGCAACGCGCGGGTCCTTCGCGGTCGCGCTGAGCGACACGATTCCAGTTTTCGGATCCGCGCCGACGGAAATGGCGGCTCGGAGCTGTTGCACCGCATGCTCGAGCTGGAGCGGTGTGGGATGGCTCGTGTGCACGAAATAGTCGACGAGCGGGGCGTGCGTCGAGCTGTTCTGCTGTCCGAGCAAGCTCTCCATCATCGAGCGGCTCGTGCTGAGGTTCACGTAAAACTGCGGCGTGGGCCCCGACGACGTGACGACGCCGAGCTGCATCGCCAGCGATCCCAGGTCCCCCGACCGGCTCGCGTCCCTCATGTCCGGGACGAAGGTCGCGTTCGCCGTGTAGCGGCTTGGCACCAGGAACGCCGCGAGGACGGCGATGACGGCGCCGCCGACAGCGCACATCGCGATTGCGCGCCACTTCCGCGACAAGAGCACGAGCACAGCCGGCGGAGGCGCGGCCTCATAGTCCGGAACGAGCAGAGAATTCATCGGTTTCAGTGAGTCCGAGCTTTGAATCGACTACTCCCCAAGATGCAACGCTCATTGAGCGTCGCGACAGGCTGGTATGACGCGTGACCGCGACCGGCCGAGTAAAGACGATCAATCATGGGCCGACAATGCTTCGAGAATGCGGACCCCCGCGTGTCCGTCCCAGCCCTCGGGGCGCCGATCCGTCCGAGACCCGCGGAGCTCGGCGATGGCCTGTCGCAAGTCCTCCGGCTCCGGCACGAGGCGGTTCGTGCCTTCGGTCACGGTGATCGGCCGCTCGGTGCTGGTGCGCACCGTAAAGCAGGGAATCCCCAGCGCGGTCGTTTCCTCCTGCACACCGCCGGAGTCGGTGATGACCGCCGCGGCACCGTCCATGAGATCCAGCATTTCCAGATAGCCCACTGGATCGAGCACACGGACAGGGTCGCAGGCCAGGCGCATCTCCGTGAGCTTTTGCTTCGTCCGAGGGTGGGCCGGAAACACTACCGGCCGGTCGCGGGCGATCTCTCGCAGCACGTCGACGATCCGACGCAGTCTTTCCGGATCGTCGACGTTCGACGGCCGATGCAACGTGACGGCGATCGGAGCGGCAGACAGTCCGAGTGAGCGGCGGAAGCCGCGCTGGCGGGCCAGCGCGATCGAGTGCAGGAGACTGTCGACCATGACGTTGCCGACGAAGACGATCTGACTCTGCGGCTCGCCTTCGGCGCGCAGACGCGCGTCCGCATCGCGCGACGGCGTGAGCAGGAGATTCGCCAGCCGGTCCGTGACGATCCGATTGATCTCCTCCGGCATGCTCAGATCGTCGCTGCGGAGTCCGGCCTCGACGTGCGCCGTCCGAATGCCGAGCTTCGAAGAGACCAGCGCCGCCGCCACAGTCGAATTCACATCGCCATACACCACGACCCAATCGGGTCGCTCGTGCAAGAAGACCGGCTCGATCGCCTCCATGATGCGGGCCGTCTGGATCGCGTGCGACGCCGATCCGACTCCGAGATCGACGTCTGGAGTCGGCACATCGAGGTCGCGAAAAAAGCTGCCCGACAGCGCGTCGTCGTAGTGCTGCCCGGTGTGGACGATGACTTGCTGCGCTCCCGCCGCTACGCCGGCACGATGCACCGGTGCCAGCTTGGGAAAATTCGGACGCGCTCCGACCACGTGGAGGAGCTTCATAGACGTTCGATGAGGACGAGGAGAAATTCAGTCGGACAGTATTGGCGCTCGCTGCGCTCGACTGACTCGAGGATTCGATTGGCCGGAGGCTTGATCCCGCTCGATCCTCGAAGGTATTCTTGAAAGATATTCTCACGTGCGACGTGTGCGAAGCTCTCCGTCGAGCGATTCCATGCGCGCGGCCCGGACATCAATTCAACTTTCTGGACCAGTGCGTCCATGGGGTTCCGTTGCAATCAGGTAAAACCGCGCTGATCACGGGGATCACGGGCCAGGACGGCTCGTATCTCGCCGAATTTCTGCTGGCGAAGGGGTATCGGGTCGTGGGCGTGGTGCGGCGCAGCTCGACGACGCCGTACGAGCGCATCGCGCACCTGATCGATCGCGTGGAGCTGGTCTCGGCCGACCTGCTCGATCAGACGTCGCTCACGGACGTGGTGGCGGACTGTCAGCCGACGGAGATCTACAATCTGGCGGCGCAGAGCTTCGTGCAGACATCGTGGGCGCAGCCGGTGCTCACGGGGGAGTTCACGGCGCTCGGGGTCACGCGGATGCTGGAGGCGATGAAGAAGGCGGCGCCCCAGGCGCGGTTCTATCAGGCGTCCTCGAGCGAGATGTTCGGGAAGGTGCACGAGAGCCCGCAGCGCGAGACGACGCCGTTTTATCCGCGGAGCCCGTACGGGGTGGCGAAGGTGTACGGGCACTGGATCACGGTGAACTATCGCGAGAGCTTCGGGCTCTACGCGGTGAGCGGGATCCTGTTCAACCACGAGAGCCCGCGGCGGGGGCTCGAGTTCGTGACGCGGAAAGTCACGGACGCGGTGGCGCGGATCAAGCTGGGGCGGGCGCACGAGGTGCGGCTCGGGAACCTGGAGGCGCGGCGCGACTGGGGGTTCGCCGGCGACTACGTGGACGCGATGTGGCGCATGCTGCAGCGGGACGAGCCGGACGACTACGTGATCGGGACGGGGCACACGTGGTCGGTACGCGAGCTCTGTGACGCGGCGTTCGCGCACGTGGGGCTCGATTACCGGGACTACGTGCGGCAGGATCCGAAGTATTTCCGGCCGGCGGAAGTCGATCTCCTGGTGGCGGACCCGGGGAAGGCGGCGCGGCAGCTGGGGTGGACGCCGACGGTCACGTTCGAGCAGCTCGTGCACATGATGGTC